>NZ_JBITFK010000027.1:0-1339 GCF_044455985.1 Streptomyces sp. NPDC051064 | reverse complement strand
AGCGCGCGCTCCACCCTGTGAAGGCGCGCCTTGAGCGCGCGCTCCACCCTGTGAAGGCGCGCCTTGAGCGCGCGCTCCACCCTGTGAAGGCGCGCTCATGAGCGCGCGCCCCGCCCCGTGAACGCGCGCTCATGAGGGCGCGCTCCGCCCCGTGAACGCGAGAAGCTGTGGGCGTTGGTGAACACGAAGCGTGACAGAAATTCGCGAGCCGACAGTCCGGCCAGGTGGTCGGACAGGCCGTACGACGGACTGTGTGACGGGACGTGTGACAGCCGTACGACGGACTGTGTGACGGGACGTGTGACAGCCGTACGACGGGCCGTGTGACAGCTGTACGACACAGTCGGGAACGGCTGTCGGACGGGCCGTCGGACCGACGCGTTGTGAGGCTCCTGGCAACGCGTTGCGAGGAGCCTCACCAACGCACGTTGCGAGTCGTTCCGATGCGTTGCGAGGAACCGTTCCAACGCACGTTGCGAGGCTTCGTTCCGACGCGTTGTGAGGCTCCTGCCAACGCGTTGCCAGGAGCCGTTCCAACGCACGTTGCCGGCGGCGTTCACGTGCCAGGTACCGCGTACATACGCCGACCGGTAACCGCTACTTGAACCGTTATAGGGAGAGCGGTAGGTGAGCACACCCCTGGTACTCACATCCCTTTGCGCCCTTACGGGAACGGGAATCTTAGCGAGGGCACGCGCCTGGTCGCACTCCGTCGACGGTTACCGGTAGGCCTACCGGCAGGCGACCGCACCCGGTACTCGGGGGCCGGCCACGCGTGCGGAACGGGTACCGGCAACGTGCGTTGGAACGGCTCCTGGCAACGCGTTGGCAGGAGCCTCACAACGCGTCGGAACGAAGCCTCGCAACGTGCGTTGGAACGGTTCCTCGCAACGCATCGGAACGACTCGCAACGTGCGTTGGTGAGGCTCCTCGCAACGCGTTGCCAGGAGCCTCACAACGCGTCGGTCCGACGGCCCGTCCGACAGCCGTTCCCGACTGTGTCGTACAGCTGTCACACGGCCCGTCGTACGGCTGTCACACGTCCCGTCACACAGTCCGTCGTACGGCTGTCACACGTCCCGTCACACAGTCCGTCGTACGGCCTGTCCGACCACCTGGCCGGACTGTCGGCTCGCGAATTTCTGTCACGCTTCGTGTTCACCAACGCCCACAGCTTCTCGCGTTCACGGGGCGGAGCGCGCCCTCATGAGCGCGCGTTCACGGGGCGGGGCGCGCTCTCATGAGCGCGACTTCACAGGGTGGAGCGCGCGCTCAAGGCGCGCCTTCACAGGGTGGAGCGCGCGCTCAAGGCGCGCCTTCACAGGGTGGAGCGCGCGCT
>NZ_JBITFK010000026.1:0-1491 GCF_044455985.1 Streptomyces sp. NPDC051064 | reverse complement strand
GGGGTAGGTGGTGCTGGTGTTCCAGGTGGAGAGGACCTTGGCGGGGGAGGGGACGTTCATGGTGACGGTCCAGTTGCTGGAGCCGGAGACCGAGAGGTTGAGGTTGTAACGGTCGCTCCACTTCTCGCCCGCGGTCACGGTGGCGGTGCAGCCGCCGCCACCACCGCCTCCGTCACCACCGCCGGAGTTGCCGCCCACGGTGATGTTGGAGCTTCCGCTGCTCTGGTAGCCCTCGGTCGCCATGATCATGTAGTTGAAGGTGCCCAGGTTCATTCCCTGCCGGGCCCACGCGTCGAAGTGGTTGCCGGTGGTGATGGTTCCGCCGGTCCGCTTCGACTGCCGGACGCTCCAGAACTGCTTGAACGTGCGAGTGCCCTCGATCGACGGAGCGTTGACGCGGGTCGTCTCGTAGATGTCGTACGTCCCGCCGTCGCTGGTGACGGTGCCCTTGAAGGTGCCTGTCGGGCGGTAGGTGCCCCAGTTGTCGACGATGTAGTACTCCACGAGCGGGTTCGTCGACCATCCGTAGAGGGTGAGGTAGGCGTTGCCGGACGGGTTGAAGGAGCCCGAGTACGTCACGCTCCTGCGTCCGCCGGTGCTCCATCCCTTGCCTGCGACGAAGTTGCCGGTGTTGCTCCACGACGTGCTGTAGCCCCCGCCGGATGACAGGTTCATCGAGACGCTGCCGGGGCTGTCGGTCCAGAAGGAGTAGTAGTAGCCGTTGTCGGTGCCGGTCCGGTTCGAGTTGACGACCGTGTCCGCGCTCGCGCTGCCGGGCAGGGCCAGCACGGCCACGGCTGCCGTCGCCATGGCGAGGACATTGCGGATGGACCGTCTGAGTCGGCCGCGTCTGCGGCTCGTCGACTGTGCGGGTGCGTCGTTCATGTGCGTGCTTTCCTCCTCGTCCTCGGGAGGCCGGGTGGGGGTTCCGGGCAGCGCGAGACGCCCTCTGTGGGGGGTGTCGGTGCGCGGGCGATGACGCGATCGCGTGTGGGTGTCGCGCGTCCCGGCCGGACTCGGCCGGTCATCGTGCTCGGCGACCGGCCTGGGGTGCCGGGTCGGGTGGACCCGGATCGACAGTGATTGAGGTCTGTCGACGGCGAACAGTGTTGAACTGGCTCCGACGGGTGTCAATAGTTTCGACAAGGATTACGAAACCGTCGATCGGGGGATTGGATGCCCTGGGAGTTGTTTGACCAGTTCAGCCGTAGTCGCACTCGATCTGCATGGAGTTGACGGTCGTACTCGATGAGAAGTGGCGCGGAATTCATGTCCGGAGATTTCGAAAGTTTCGGAACGGGGGCGAATTCGAGAGCGACCGAAGCCGAACGGCGAAGCGGCCCGGTCGGGTGGGGGGACCGCGAGCGGCGGCGGTTCCGGCCGGAACCGCCGCCGCTGGCCGCCGAGCTGTGTCAGCCCTCGCGCACCTCCATGGGGCCGGGGGGGTGCGACCGGCCGGGGTGCCCGGGGTCGGCCCCGGCCCCCCGGGTG
>NZ_JBITFK010000025.1:0-1571 GCF_044455985.1 Streptomyces sp. NPDC051064 | reverse complement strand
GGCATGACCACCATCGAGGTCGACTCCTCGCACCTGGTCATGCTCGCTCACCCGAAGAAGGTCGTCGCCTTCATCGAAGAAGCCATCAACGCCACCGAAGCCTGAGGCGTGTCAGCCTTTCCCTTCCTCCAGAACGTGAGAGTCGCATGACTGTTTCGATGGAAATCACGCATCACACTGCGGTGCTCAATGGAATCAACCAGCACTGGGTCAGTGCGGGTCAGGGTCCGCCGGTCTACCTGCTGCACGGTTTTCCGCAGACCTGGTACGGCTGGCGGAAGCAGATTCCGGCTCTGGCGGAGAAGTTCACGGTCATTGCGCCGGATCTTCGGGGTTACGGCGACACGGAGAAGCCTGCGTCGGGTTATGACAAGCGCACCATGGCCAATGACATCATCGCTCTGATGGATCATCTTGGCCACGAGAAGGTCGCGTTGATCGGTCATGACCGGGGAGCGCGTGTGGGTACGCGGTTCGCGAAGGACCATCGCGACCGCATCGACCGGTTCGTCGCGATGGACAACATTCCGACGCGAGTCATCGCGGAGACCTACGACGTCGCCATGGCTCGTGCCGGCTACTGGTTCTTCACCTTCCTTCAGGTTCCTGATCTGCCCGAGGCTTTGATCGCGGGCAACGAGGAGGCCTGGCTGACGTACTTCTACCGGAGTTGGTCGTACAACCCGGACATGCTGTCGGCCGAGGAGATCGATGTCTACGTGCGTGCTTACCGGCAGCCGGGCGCGGTCCGCGGTTCGTGCATGGATTACCGTGCGGCCGCCGAGGACGTCGCGCAGGATCGTGAGGACGAGGATCAGCTCATCGACTGCCCGGTGCTGACGATGTGGGGGAAGGACTTCAGCGCGGTCGGCAAGGCCTACGACGTCCTTGACGTGTGGAAGGGCATCGCCCGCGACGTCCGGGGTCTGGCAATCCCCGAGTGCGGACACCTCTGCCAGGAGGAGAAGCCCGAGGTCGTCAACGCGGAGGTCCTGGCCTTCCTGGACGGCTGGAACGGCTGATCAGCCAGTACGTTTCCTTGCGCCGCGGTACGTACCGCCGGGCAAGGAACGCCCGAGGCGGCAGCGGTGCGGTACTGGCCGCTGCCGCTTTTCGCATGCCCACTACAGCCCAGTCCTGTCAACGGCGGGAGTTGTAGCGCTCAGGGATAACGTCCGGGGCACACAGAGACAAGTCCCGCTCTTGTGCGACCAGTACGTTTACTTCCGTACCCACGGCTCTCACCCCTGAAGGTCCCGCTGCCGAATCCGGCCCGGGGAGCCGAGGGCTGGGGCACTCGCCAACTGATCGGCAGGGCCCTGCTACGGGGATCCGTGCCGTGTCCGGCCTGTCACTCCGCAGTGCCGGAATCCCGCGGACCCACCCGTCCGCAGCGAGTCCCCGTAGCCGATCGCCACTCGTCATGAGCAAGAAATGAGCCCGATCATGTCCCGTTCTGAGAAGCCGACCGTTGTGCTGGTGCATGGTGCGTTCGCGGATGCGTCCAGTTATTCCGCTGTTGTTCCCGAGTTGTTGAAGCGGGGGCTGAGGGTTGTTGCTCCGGCTGTTCC
>NZ_JBITFK010000024.1:3323-4747 GCF_044455985.1 Streptomyces sp. NPDC051064 | reverse complement strand
AACACAGTGGACGCGAGCAACTGAGGACAAGCCCTCGGCCTATTAGTACCAGTCAGCTCCACCCGTTACCGGGCTTCCACATCTGGCCTATCAACCCAGTCGTCTACTGGGAGCCTTAACCACTCAAGGTGGTGGGAATACTCATCTCGAAGCAGGCTTCCCGCTTAGATGCTTTCAGCGGTTATCCTTTCCGAACGTAGCCAACCAGCCATGCCCTTGGCAGGACAACTGGCACACCAGAGGTTCGTCCGTCCCGGTCCTCTCGTACTAGGGACAGCCCTTCTCAATATTCCTACGCGCACAGCGGATAGGGACCGAACTGTCTCACGACGTTCTAAACCCAGCTCGCGTACCGCTTTAATGGGCGAACAGCCCAACCCTTGGGACCGACTCCAGCCCCAGGATGCGACGAGCCGACATCGAGGTGCCAAACCATCCCGTCGATATGGACTCTTGGGGAAGATCAGCCTGTTATCCCCGGGGTACCTTTTATCCGTTGAGCGACAGCGCTTCCACAAGCCACTGCCGGATCACTAGTCCCGACTTTCGTCCCTGCTCGACCCGTCGGTCTCACAGTCAAGCTCCCTTGTGCACTTACACTCAACACCTGATTGCCAACCAGGCTGAGGGAACCTTTGGGCGCCTCCGTTACTCTTTAGGAGGCAACCGCCCCAGTTAAACTACCCATCAGACACTGTCCCTGATCCGGATCACGGACCCAGGTTAGACATCCAGCACGACCAGAGTGGTATTTCAACGACGACTCCACAACCACTGGCGTGGCCGCTTCAAAGTCTCCCACCTATCCTACACAAGCCGAACCGAACACCAATATCAAACTATAGTAAAGGTCCCGGGGTCTTTCCGTCCTGCTGCGCGAAACGAGCATCTTTACTCGTAGTGCAATTTCACCGGGCCTATGGTTGAGACAGTCGAGAAGTCGTTACGCCATTCGTGCAGGTCGGAACTTACCCGACAAGGAATTTCGCTACCTTAGGATGGTTATAGTTACCACCGCCGTTTACTGGCGCTTAAGTTCTCAGCTTCGCACACCCGAAAGTGCACTAACCGGTCCCCTTAACGTTCCAGCACCGGGCAGGCGTCAGTCCGTATACATCGCCTTACGGCTTCGCACGGACCTGTGTTTTTAGTAAACAGTCGCTTCTCGCTGGTCTCTGCGGCCACCCCCAGCTCACCGAGTAAATCGGATCACCAGTGATGGCCCCCCTTCTCCCGAAGTTACGGGGGCATTTTGCCGAGTTCCTTAACCATAGTTCACCCGAACGCCTCGGTATTCTCTACCTGACTACCTGAGTCGGTTTAGGGTACGGGCCGCCATGAAACTCGCTAGAGGCTTTTCTCGACAGCATAGGATCATCCACTTCACCACAATCGGCTCGGCATCAGGTCTCAGCCTTAACGTG
>NZ_JBITFK010000024.1:1442-3228 GCF_044455985.1 Streptomyces sp. NPDC051064 | reverse complement strand
TGTGTGACGGATTTACCTACCACACGGCCTACACCCTTACCCCGGGAACTACCATCGCCCGGGTTGGACTACCTTCCTGCGTCACCCCATCGCTTACCTAATACAAGTCTGGTTCGTCGGCTCCACCACTACCCTCAACTCCGAAGAGATCGGGCCGGCTTCACGGACTTAGCATCGCCTGATTCAGTATTGGGCGTTTCAAAGCGGGTACCGGAATATCAACCGGTTGTCCATCGACTACGCCTGTCGGCCTCGCCTTAGGTCCCGACTTACCCTGGGCAGATCAGCTTGACCCAGGAACCCTTAGTCAATCGGCGCACACGTTTCTCACGTGTGTATCGCTACTCATGCCTGCATTCTCACTCGTGAACCGTCCACAACTCGCTTCCGCGGCTGCTTCACCCGGCACACGACGCTCCCCTACCCATCCCAGCCCCCGTTGGGGGTATGTGCTGGAATGACACGACTTCGGCGGTACGCTTGAGCCCCGCTACATTGTCGGCGCGGAATCACTTGACCAGTGAGCTATTACGCACTCTTTCAAGGGTGGCTGCTTCTAAGCCAACCTCCTGGTTGTCTCTGCGACTCCACATCCTTTCCCACTTAGCGTACGCTTAGGGGCCTTAGTCGATGCTCTGGGCTGTTTCCCTCTCGACCATGGAGCTTATCCCCCACAGTCTCACTGCCGTGCTCTCACTTACCGGCATTCGGAGTTTGGCTAAGGTCAGTAACCCGGTAGGGCCCATCGCCTATCCAGT
This sequence comes from Streptomyces sp. NPDC051064, assembly GCF_044455985.1. Lineage (NCBI taxonomy): Bacteria > Bacillati > Actinomycetota > Actinomycetes > Kitasatosporales > Streptomycetaceae > Streptomyces > Streptomyces sp. NPDC051064. Next base: position 2,470 of record NZ_JBITFK010000024.1, on the reverse strand, counting down.
GCTCTACCTCCGGCAAGAAACACACGACGCTGCACCTAAATGCATTTCGGGGAGAACCAGCTATCACGGAGTTTGATTGGCCTTTCACCCCTAACCACAGGTCATCCCCCAGGTTTTCAACCCTGGTGGGTTCGGTCCTCCACGAAGTCTTACCTCCGCTTCAACCTGCCCATGGCTAGATCACTCCGCTTCGGGTCTAGAGCGTGCAACTCAATCGCCCTGTTCGGACTCGCTTTCGCTACGGCTTCCCCACACGGGTTAACCTCGCTACACACCGCTAACTCGCAGGCTCATTCTTCAAAAGGCACGCAGTCACGACTGCATGTGCAAGCACATACAGCGACGCTCCCACGGCTTGTAGGCACACGGTTTCAGGTACTATTTCACTCCGCTCCCGCGGTACTTTTCACCATTCCCTCACGGTACTATCCGCTATCGGTCACCAGGGAATATTTAGGCTTAGCGGGTGGTCCCGCCAGATTCACACGGGATTTCTCGGGCCCCGTGCTACTTGGGTGTCTCTCAAACGAGCCGTTGATGTTTCAGCTACGGGGGTCTTACCCTCTACGCCGGACCTTTCGCATGTCCTTCGCCTACATCAACGGTTTCTGACTCGCCTCACAGCCGGCAGACTGTGAAAAAGAGATCCCACAACCCCGTATGCGCAACCCCTGCCGGGTATCACACGCATACGGTTTGGCCTGATCCAGTTTCGCTCGCCACTACTCCCGGAATCACGGTTGTTTTCTCTTCCTGAGGGTACTGAGATGTTTCACTTCCCCTCGTTCCCTCCACACTGCCTATGTGTTCAGCAGCGGGTGACAGCCCATGACGGCTGCCGGGTTTCCCCATTCGGAAACCCCCGGATCAAAGCTTGGTTGACAGCTCCCCGGGGACTATCGTGGCCTCCCACGTCCTTCATCGGTTCCTGGTGCCAAGGCATCCACCGTGCGCCCTTAAAAACTTGGCCACAGATGCTCGCGTCCACTGTGCAGTTCTCAAACAACGACCAGCCACCCATCACCCCG
>NZ_JBITFK010000023.1:0-10115 GCF_044455985.1 Streptomyces sp. NPDC051064 | reverse complement strand
CGCACCGGCACACCTGGGCGCGACACCGGGCGCAGGACCCCATGCCCAACCGCGGCTCACCCAGAAAAGACGACCCCCACACCAACAAAACAGAGGCCTTGATTTTAGAGCGAGAAATCGAATGGGAGAGTTCTAAGGAGAAGTCTTCCTTTTCTCGGCGAGAGATAAGTGTGGAAGTTTGCGAGGGGTGTAATTCGAGGGGGGGGGTGTTAGGTGTGGGGGCTTTTCGGGTTATGGGGTGGTGTGTATCCTGAGGCAGGTCGCCACATTAATTGTGGTGATCACAAGGGCCCAAACATGAAAGTGGGCCCCACGCTCCCGGTGCAAAGGGAGGGCGTGGGGCCCGGTGCCTGGGCCTCGGTGGGCTCGGCTGCGTCAACAGCCGGGCCCACCTGCTCTTTTAGAGCACTCCAGTGAGCTTGAGACCCCAGTACACGGCCTGCAGGATGCACGTGACCAGGGTGACCGTCTCAGCGGCGCGCTTGCGCCTGGAGCGGCCCGGCGTGGCCTGCTCGGTGGAGCCTTCCATGCCGGACATGGTTTCCCTCCCCTCTGATGAGTTCTTATATCCCTGTCTCTCAGGGCGATTTAGACGTTAGCAGAGGGAGGCCGTGATAAAGGCGGATCGTGTGACTGCATGGCGCCTCGGAAGGCCCTCGTTCCTACCTCTGGTATCGAAGAGGGGCACAGAGATGGGAAAGCTTTGCGGTTGACGACGGATTCCGTTTTTCGATTCATGATGCCAACCCGTTTGTTGCTCTCGGATGCCACCACCCGAGCTGCTTCCCGCCAGCCAGCCCATCTATGGAGCCCCCGCGGATCCGGTCTCTGGCTGCGCCTGCTCCGGAACCAATGGCTGCGCGAGCACCGGTCGCTCCAGGGCGGGCATGATCTTCAGCGCCCGCTGAAGCTCTGTCTCCTGCTGAGGGCACTGCGTGCTCGGCCTCTTCCAAGACAGCTACCGCCCCTGACCCAGCGCCAAGACGACGGTGGGCGGCCCCCAGACCGGGTGCCGCCCACCGCCGCATCCAGACCCACCGTCAGCTCCGTCGCCACCACCAACGTCGCTCGCCGCCCGCTGCCGGCTCTTCCTCGAGGGCCCCGGAGGATCCGCCCTTCCGCTGCGCCTGCCCCGGCACTGACGGCTGCTCGAGTACCGGTCGCTCCGGCGCGGGCATCAAGGCCTTGAGTGCCCGCTGGAGGTCCACGATGTGCTCGCCCCTGGCCGCCAGCTGCTCCCGCAGGTGCTCGGCCTCGGCCTGGGCGAGCTGGCGGCCGTGCTCGGCCTCAACCACGGCCAGGGCGTGCTCATGCCGTACACGCTCCAGCTCAGCCCTCAGTGCCCCTGCGCTCTGCTCCTCGGCCACCGCGACGACCAGGCGCTCCTGGGCGCCAGCAGATGCCTCCTCGTCCGGCGGGGAAGGTTCGTGCAGCCGGAACCGCGGCTTACGCATGCAGACCGCCCCGCGCTTGAGGTGCAACCGGTCGGCGATCTCCGTGTCCGTGAAGCCCGCGATCGTCAGCCGCACGGCCGCCTGCGTCTCCGGTGCCTGCTCGTCCAGAATCTTGTCGACCTTCGTACCGAACACCTCCGCCTCGCTCGCGTACAAAGCCAGGCGTCCTCGTGCACACGGCGGAAGCAGCTGACGAAACCACCCGCTCTCCGAGAGCCGGAAGGCCGGGGGAGAGCATGAAGGAACGGCCTCTTCGGCTTCCTGCGCTGACACTCCCTGCCTACCCCGACGCTGTGAGCCGTCATTTGCGGTGGTGGACACCAGGAACTGCTTGTCGGTGCCCCGACGGCGAGCAATGATGCGGACTACAGGAACCGTTGTGTTCACTGACCAAAGGGGCGGGAATGCAGTATCGAGCGATCGGTCCCGAGAAGACTGAAGGCGCATACGACACACTCGCGGCCGCAGAGGCAGTCGCCGAGTCACTATTCGGTCAAGGCAAACCTCTGGAGTGGAGTAACCCAGAGCCTGGTCGGCATGTGCTGTGGTATGTACATCGCGACGAGGGCCTGAAGACGGACACCCACTACCGCATCGTCGAAGACCAGCAGCCGGGCCGCTCGGACAGCGCTAGGTAGTCAGCCTCACGGCGGGCGCCTGCATGTGGCGCCTGCCGGAACGTTCTTGCGATGCTCCCGCGCCACAGCGGTGAGAAATGGCTGGATGCCGGTCCGCGAACTCGGCCGTTTCGACCCACTGAACCCGAATGCACCGGAATCATCGACGTGTCGGCACCTAGCGGAGGACGCGCATGATCAAGTCGGTATTCGAACAGTGGAAGGCCAACCAGGAGCAGAAGCGGGCAATCACCGCCGAGCGCTGGGAGCAAGAGAAGAGGTGGCGTGAGGAAGACCGCGCGGCCGCCGTCCAAAAGGCGACAGATCAAGAGAAAATCCGTGTCCAGGAGGAGAAGGCCAAGGATGCTGCGAGGCAGGAAAGGGTCGACACCTACATCGAGCTCTACAAGTACCACCTGCCCCTGCTGGAAAAGGCAGCCACTCTCTCCTACGTTGACATGGTCTGCCATGAAGACACCTGGACCTACATTGCCCGCCGAGCGTTCGGCGCGTGGCAGCCTGAGTGGACGATGAGCCTCGCCACGGACCAGGGCGGCCCCGTCCCTACAGACGTTGAGTTCACCAAGAATCCGAACTTGCCGGAGGGCCGGATCACCAAACACTCGGATGGCATGCAGACCATCGCCGTCTCCGGAGACAACCTCGTGACGATTCTCGGTGCGCTCTTCGAAGCCGCTTGGGGCCCGTCCATGGAACCGAGCAGTGCCCGCGCTGCTTGCGGACCTCTTCACGGGCGCATCGGTGAATTTCTGCGCGATCTAGATTCCGCAACTTCCACGAAGCCAGGTCACGAACTGTTCCTTGACCACTGGGGTGGCAGCGACAAGCCGGCCGCGGACTCCGCCACATAGACAATCCCAGACGGCGCCCGCGCAGCTGAGAACCCAGCGGGCGCCGTCTGCCTGTCGGTCAGGCCGTCCCCACTCCAGTCGGATACGGGCAAACGCGGCGAGCTTGTCTGCCAACAGCTTGGGCCCGAGGACTCCTAGCTAGTCGACTTCCGTTGCTCCAGCTCCGCGAGCAGGTCGCCCGCGTCGAGGCCGCCGCCCAGGAAGCCGAGGACTACGCCCGCCTCTCCCCCCGCGAGCGCTCCGAGCGCTGCGGAGCCCACCTGCTGCTCGACGCCACCCCGGCCGGCGAGGAAGTCCAGATCGAGGCCGTCTCCCTGGCCACCATTCAGGACAAGCTCTCCATCGGCCGGACCACGGCGAGCGAGCTGCGCATAGTCGCGCTCGGCCGTCATCCAGGGCGGCTACCGCCCCTGACACGACACCAGAACGACGGAGGGCGGCACCCCGGGTGGGGTACTGCCCTCCGCTGCTTCTGCTATCTGCGGTGCACGGCCAGGCTGCCGCCGACGGTGCATACCGCCGCCGCGGTGGACCCGAGTGCGGCGGCTGCTTCCGGGCGGTCGAACAGGGCCAGGACGACAACGCCGACCATCGACAGAACGCCGATGAGTACGATCACCCAGCCCATCAACTTCGAGTGACAGTGTTCTCGGGTACCGTCAGAAGCAGTTCCAGGAACCGGTAATGAGGAATCGATTCCGGAAACGGGTACATCAGGGACTGTCATGGGGCCTCTTCTCTCTTCAGCGGGATCGGACGGAACCCATCGGCAGACGTGAGGGAGACTGCTGTACGGCTTGCTTTGCCGGCCGCCGTACGGCGTCTCCCTCGGTCGTTGCCGGGGCCTGGCAGCACCTTACGGAACGGCACCGACAAACTTGACGCCCCACTAATCGCAGACCAGTTGCCTGTTCCGCCCCCTATACAGCACGGCACCGACAGCCTTTATGCAGGTCAGAGCTCTGAGGGAAATGACACCCAGGTAGTCCCACCCACGGTGAACCCGTGCCGGATGACAGTGGCGAAGACGTGCCCCTTGGCACAGCACGACAGGCGTCTTCCCAGCCCACGGACCACATACGCAGGTACACGAACTCGACGTCGGCAAGGGCGATGATGCCGTCCACGACCTGGCAGCCGACGTACTTCATCTCGGAGACGAAGCGCAGCCGCTTCCCTGACCTTGCCGCCGACCTGCCGCTTGATCGCCGTGCCCTTCTCGACGCGCCCGTTTCCGCACCAGCGGAAGTCGAAGAAGACGTTCCTGAACATGGTGCCCTTGCTGCGGTCGAGCGCTACATGACGGTGGCGACCTCGATGTCGAACCTGGGCTCTTCGTTCCTCCGCTGCTTCTGCACGATGCCGGGCTCCCCCTTCGTCCGCCGGCCGAACTTGAGCAGCGACGGGTGGATCAACTAGCGGAAGGTGGTGAACGTGTTCTCGGCATTCAGCACGTCACCCTCCTCGTCCGGCTACCTACGCTTCCACCACTGGCGCCGCTCCCCGCTCGCCGCAGGTTGTTCCTTGAGGTTCCCGCGGATCCGTCTTCCGGCTGCGCCTGCCCCAGCACCGACGGCTGAGCGAGCACCGGCCGCTCCGCCGCCGGCATCAACGCCTTCAGCGCCTTATGGAGGACCGCGATGTGCCCACCACTGGTCCCAGCTGCGCCTGCAGGTGTTCCGTCTTGGCCTGGGCGAGCTTGGCGGCCGTGCTCGGCCAAGCGTGCTCTTGCGCTGCGCGAGTCCGGGAACGCGGTGGCGGCATTCCGCCGGGTAAGCGTGTAGGTCAGGGCTGCTCTCCAAGTTCACATCGCTCTTGCCAGTACTGCAGGTGCTTCGGGATCTTCTCTCTCAGGATCAGGATGTAACCGCTGGTCCCCGGCCTTTTGATGTCGGCGAGGAGTTGAGTGAAGAGCCGGACCGCGGCGGCCGGGTCGCCGGCCCGCCCTGTGTAGGCGGCGTGGTGACTGCGAGCTTCGAAGGTTTCGTGATTCGTGGGGCCGAGAGTGTTGGTCGCCGTCACGACCAGGTCGGCGTACAGCTTGACCGCGGTCTCGGGGTCATGCCCCTTCGACATGGCGTGGGCTTTGAGCTTCTGGAACTCTGTGCGACGGGAGTCGGTCGCGGGCTTCACCTTCCACCCGAACAGTGCGCGCGGAATGTCGCGCCTGCTCTGCTTCTTCCAGTACTTCAGATGCTTTTTGATCTTTTCTGCTGTTACCAGGCGGTACCCGGTTGCTTCCGGTTTCTGGATGTCGGCGAGGAGTTCAGTGAAGAGCCGGATCGCGGTCTTCGGGTTCCCGGCGTGTCCTGTGTAGGCCGCGTAGAGCATGCGAGCCTCGAAGGTTTCGTCGTGCTCGGGTCCCACGAGCCGGGCGGCGTCCTTGGCGAGATCTGCGTAACGCCGAGCAGCATGCATCGGGGAGGAAACCATTGACAGTGCGCGCTGCTTACCCAGGAGCAGTTCGGCGGGGACCGCGTCTTGCGGATGCTGGCGGACCCCGTTATCCGGTGGGTCGTCTGGGGCGTCTCGGACAACCTCGATAGTGGACTCGTCCGGACGGCTGGTCAGGCGATCGAGGATGCCATTGTCCTTGTGGTTGCCCCCTTCTCCCTCCTTGGTTGCGGGGCTTGGGGAGGAGCTGGCCAGGCTGTCGTCCGCCGGCACCGGCTCGGCGTTCGTGTTGTCCGCGGACGGTTCGCGGACAACGACGCCCGCGAGGACCTCCCTCTCGTCCTGCTCCTCAGCGTTCTCCTGGGCGGTGATGCCCATCTGCGCCCGCAGTCCGTCCAGCTCTGCTTCACGCTGGTCGATCTGCTGGTCTGCCGCTTCGAGGGCCACGTCGTACTCCCACAACGGGGGCAGACCCTCCATCACGGACGCCGGGCTCTCCGCCGGTGAGTCCGTCGCGTCCCCGCCCGGCCCTTCACTTGCGGTGTCCGCGGACGGCACGGCCCGCATCGTCTCCAGAGCGAGTTCGTGCCGCGCGGCACTCACCTCGGCCGTGACGTGCAGCTCCTCGGCCTCCTGGCGCGTGCGGCGGGCCCGGGCCAGCTTCTTCTTGACCAGGTCGACCTTCTGCCGCGTCTCCAGCAGCTCCCGCTCGACCACGGGGACCACGCTGTCCCGCTCAGCGGCGCGCTCCTTCTCTTGTTCCAGCACCTCGCACCGGCTCCGCAACGACGTCACCATCTGGAGCAGCATGAAGATGATCTGCGTGGCGCCCAGCAGCGTCTTCTGCGCCTCGATCGTCGTCTTACGCGCCTGGTCCAGGCGCATTCCCAGCTCGCCCTCCGTGCCCGCCGGGAGCACCCCGGCTCTCGCCTCCCGCGCCACCGCCGCAGCCTCGGCCGCCTTCTGCAGCCGATGGCCGAGCCGTAACTGCATCTCCCGGTTCTGCGGGTTCTTGACCAGCTCCCGCACCAGGGCATCCACCATCCAGCCCGGGACGACCTTGCTCCCCTTGCGGAACTGCCCCCACTGGGTGCGCCCGTACTCGAACCGGTCCTCAAGATCACGCAGGGTCAGAGCCTTCGTCACCTTGCTGACCCACTTGGCGAGTTCCTCGGCCTCCGGCGTTTCCCCCATCAGCGGACCCGACTGCCTGCCCGGTCTTCTGCTCTGCACCATCCCGGGGCCCCCTCGTCCCGTCCTGTCCGCACGTGTCCCCGCCTTTTCCCCCTCTGACCTGCCCCAACCTGAAACGGCCAGATGGACAATCAGATCACCGACGCACAGTGATGGCCACCGCTTCGGGAACAGCGGCCGGACCCACATTCGGGTGCCCGGCCGCGCCGAACGAGGCGGGGCCTCCCGTAGCCGCGCGAGGCCAGAGCAGGGCCTGCCCGCAGCTGATGTGAGAGTCGACGCGGGCAGGCCCTCTGAGCCCGAAGGGCCCGGAGATGAACGTACCCATCGATGTCGGAGCCGGCCTGATCTTCCTCGTCTCGGCCGCCGTCGGCTACGCCGTCCACCGTCACACCAAAGCCGCCTCGACCACCACCCCGCCGACCGGCGACCTTGGCGTCGCCTTCACCGCCGGCTCCCTCACCCTGTTCGCCCTCGCCTTCCTCTTCGGCGTCCCCAGCCCCGCAACCGAACCCGCACCCACACCGGCGACCACCTCGACCCAGACCACACCTCCCGCGGCCGCGAACCCCACCGCGCCGGTGACACCGGATCCCGTCGCCCCGCCGCCTTCGAGCCCTCCCAGCTGAACAGAGGCACCGACGTCCCACGACGACCGAGGGCAGGACGGCTTGCTTCCCCGACCGCCGTCTCCAGCAGGCCCAGACCGAGCACCCGGCCGCCGAGATGGAGCTGCGCACCATCCAGCTCCGCGAGCAGGTCGCCCGCGTCGAGGCCGCCGCCCAGGAAGCCGAGGACTTCGCCCGCCTCTCCCCGCGCGAGCGCTCCGAGCGGCCGCGTCGCCCGCCTGCTGATCGGTGCCACCCCGGCCGTCCTGGACGTCCATGCCGGCCAGGACGTCTAGGCCGAGGTCGTCCCTCTGGCCACAATCCAGGAGGAGCTGTCGGTCGGCCGCATCACCGCGAGCGAGCTGCGCATGGCCGCGCTCGGGCCTCATCCAGGGCGGCTACCGCCCCTGACGCGGCACCAAGACGACGGAGGGCGGCACCCGCATCGGGTGCCGCCCTCCGTCGTGCGTGGACGGTTCGGCCGGGGCCGCCGGCACGGCCAGGGGGTCTCCACTTTGGATGGTGGCTCCGTCGCAGGTCCGGACCGCGTTGCTGGAAGCTTGGAAAAAAGTTGCGTCCGAGGGTGTCCGGGAGCCGCTGACCCCTCGTAGAACCTGGTGTGCGGCGCAACAGCACTGCACACCGCCTCCCGGCCCCCTGCCGGGCTGGGCAAACAGATATGGGGAAGCCGTGTACTCCACGACGTCTCCGTGCACGACGCGGTGCCTGCTGGGAACCTTCCCCCAGCAGGCCGGCGGCTCGCACGAATGTAAGGGGGCCGACAGCCCCGGGATCAGTTTCGACACCCTCGGCATGACCTGCATGCTCGACGCAGAGTTCACGCGTTTCGTGGCGGAAACCGAGACCAGTCTCTACTGGTTCGCCTACCGCTTGTGCCGGAACCACGCACAGGCGCAGGACCTGGTGCAGTCGGCCTATCTCAAGCGCTGGGTCAATTGGCTGACGTATGGCCCTAACGACCCGGAGCATCATCGAAATCTCGCCTATCGGGCCGTTCAGAACGTGTACTTCGACTACTTGCGTAAGAAGTCGAATGGATACGTTCCCACCGACCTCGCCGATTATGACGCGGCCGGTGAGAGCGCGATCGACGAAGAGTTCATCGCAGCCGAGAACGCACGAGAAGTACTGGCGGCAGTCGAAAAGCTTCCCGATCGTTTGAGGGAAGTGATCACCGCCGTATATTTCGATGGGTCCACGGTGGCAGCGTTCGCCGCCTCGGAGGGAATTACTCCGAAGCGGGCCAGCCGTTACCACCTCAAGGCCCTGCAGCTCTTGCGTGAGATTCTCGGAGAGCAGTAACGAAGGAGGCAGACAGTGGACGCCCTAACACAGCGTCTGAGTCAGGCCGCCGATTACCTCAAGAGGCACACCGACGCAGCCCTTCAGGAGGTGTGGACTGATGCTTTCAATTTGGTCTACACCTCCACGGGTGGTGTTCGGGAACTCGACCGGAAGGGGGAGGACTCGGCTGTCCTCCCCCTCTCGGGGGGAGATCCCCGGCCAGCACACCTGGGCACAAAAGAAGAGCAGCGCATCAAGTACAAGGGGGAACTTCACGCGCTGCTCGACCAGGAAAGGAAAGGAAGCATTGACGGAAGAGCCCTGCGCAGAATCGCAGAGCTGACGGAACTGTTCGACGACGAACAAGAAGCTCAGGTCTGGTGGCACCGAGCATCGCTAGAGGGCGACTCCGTAGCGATCATGATGCTCGGCGACGACTAGAAATCGCAGCGGCAGCGCCTGGCAGGAGCGCGACCGCCCAACGGCACGGAGGAGAAAAGCCGACAACCGCGCGGCCCTGGAGAGTGGACGGTTCAGGGCGAGAAGGACGCGAGGAAGCTGGCAGACAGTACAAGACACCTGGAAACAGAACAAAGAACATCACGGGAAAAGTGAAGGGACGATAGAGATGTCTGCATGCCGAAGGTACAACAAACGCCCGATGACCGAATAGTGTCTAACCTAGATGCATAGCATCTAGGGTGGGGGCCAGCAGATTAACACAGTCTGCCGGCCCCCACTCCAGCACTCCGGTGGGCCCAGCAAATTAATTTTGCTGGGCCCACCGGAAAACAGCACGCTCTAGTTACGCCTGCGGGATCTTCACGCCTTGCACATCCATGCAGGCTCGAGCGGGTTCCGTCACCACCACAACCTCGGGAGTTCGGTCATGAAACACTTCCTCGCTCAGCGCGATATCAGCCCCCAAAAACAGAGCCCCAGTCGCCAATCCGATGAATACCGAACCACGAATGGTCCCCGGGTCGAACTGCCGCTTAATGAAAGATTTTTTCTTAGCGCTTCTCAACGTACTCCCCTACCGTGAATTGAAACCGGCTGCTACCAAGTACTACGAGGGAAAAAGACGGTTCGGACGCCGGTCGTTCAAGTTGGGGGTTCGGGTCGACTCCAGATTTTATTATCGAGGATCGGTGAACCTGCGCAGGCTGGTTGAGTACTGCGCAGCTTCAGCGCTCCCCGGTATGTGGTGGCGGGGCTATGGCGAGCCCTGACGGCTGGTCGGTGACGGGGAGAATTCCCAGTATCTACCCAGCATCCAGGTGATGCAGGGTGGTGTGTGCTAAGTCCTTTTCTTAGCTGCCATTGGAAATGATGCACGCGGTTCGTGTCCGGCTCCGGGGCGGCCGACCCCCTCTTGTTGGTGCGTAGTTGTCTGTGACGGTGGGTCGAATGCTGCGGCACGTGTCGTCCGGCGCCAGGCCTGCCCGCACTGCGGAGCCGTGCGGGCAGGCCCCTACTGCCCCTTGACCTCCCGTCACCCCGAGGGCCCGCAGGCGCTGAGCGCCAGTCACACCACTTTCCGGTGTGGTGCGAGAATTCCGGAGGAATTCCCAACCCCATTCCGAAGGAATGGGGTTGAAAGCCCGTAGGGCTTTATCGTCTTTACGACCCGTAGGGTCGTGCGTCGTTCCTCCGGAGGAGGACGCGCGC
>NZ_JBITFK010000022.1:0-13451 GCF_044455985.1 Streptomyces sp. NPDC051064 | reverse complement strand
CATCGGGTCGGGTTGTACGTCACCGGGATGACGTACCGCGGGTATGAGTGCGGGCCCGCAGCCGGTGGTGGCTACGGGCCCGCGTTGGCCGGGTCAGGCGTTGTCGGGTCAGTGCTGGGAGAGCAGGCGTGCGGCGCGGTCGCGGCGCTGTTGTTCCTTGCGAGCAGCACGGGCTGCTGCGGACTGCTGACGGGCTTTCTCCCGGGCTTCCGGGGAGAGCAGCCGGGCGACGGTGGTCGGGTGCCACTTCCCCCCGCGCTTGGCCGGCATGTCGTCGCGGGAGTTGGCCCGGGCGCAGATGGCCCGGATGCTCAAGCCCTCCTCGTCGCGCCACCGCTCCATCTGTTCGGCGGTGGCGTTCTCCTGCTCGTCGGCGGTGAGCTCTCCGTCCACGGACTGCTGCCCGAACCGGGGTGCCCCGTAGGCGTAGCCGCCCTTGACTCCCTTGGCCGTGCGTCCCTCGGTGAGCCGCTTCACGATGAGGCCGCGGTCCAGCTGGTGGAAGACGCCGCGCATCTGCCGCATTGCGGTGCGCATCGGGTCGGACGCGTCGTCTTCGAGGTGCTCGCCGTGGTCGGCGGTGAACACGCGGCCGGCCATGGCCCAGACGTAGGACAGGACGGCTTCCTGCACCGTGAGTTCACGGGCGAGCCGGTCAAGGTTCGGCGCGAGGATTCCGTCTGCGCGTCCGTCCGCAATCCACGCCACGGCGTCCATGAGGCCGGGGCGCTCCTCGAGGGTGGACGTGCCCGACTTCCCGCCCTTGCCGTCCCCGTCCGTGACGACGTGGACGATGCGCACGCGCTCGGCGGTCTGCAGCTTGGCCCAACGCCGGCAGTCGGCGTCCTGCGCATCGAGTCCGTATCCGTCCACGGCTTGTACGGCGGTGGAGACGCGGCGGACGAGCACGAGTCGGAGAGCGGGGGTGCGGGGCGTCGTCATGCCTGCCACTGTACACATCTATGGGCATAGATGTAACGCCAATGGTGAGAGCGATTTGGTGCGGACAGGGGCGCCAGGAGGTGACAGGACCGGACACGAATGCCGCACTCCGGGGCATCAGGTGACGGACCGTGACCTACGGGGCAGCGCCGCGGTAACGGCGTTCGTTGTCGTCAGGCTGACGCTCCGCACCGGTAATACCGGGGCATACGCCTAACAGTTGGCATCATGGTGCAAGTCGGGCGCTGCTACGGGCAGTCGCCTTCCCAGACCACCGGTCGGTGGAGTACGGCCACGGGTCGCCCGGGGAGAACCCCCTTTGTGCTTCCTCCCGGGCGACTGGCCCCGGGGGTAGTCGATCCTGCCTCCGGGCCCGCAGAGCCTCTTAGGAACGCGTACAGGGCCGCGGCTGCCATACGGGCCCGGTCGCTCGAGCAGGGGGCAGGGGCTCCCTCCCCGGGGCCCGGTCACGGCTTCCGCCGGAGCATGGCGGCGACGAGACCGGGCAGCGCCCGGAGCACCGCGACGACGTCGCCCCGGTGAGCACGGAAGATCGCGGCGAGGCTGATCACCGTGATGCAGAGCAGAGCGACGATGAGCGCGATCGGAACGGCGGTGGCGAGCAGAGCGAGGTAGTCCACGGGATCTCCTGGGACGAGGGCGTGCGGGGGTAGGGCGGTGGCGGTGGTGGAAAAAGTCCGCCCGTCCCGGACAGCTCGAGGGAGGCCGGGACGGGCCGGGGTAGATCAGCAGGTGGTGCAACCACATTCAAGGGAGCCGGTTACCAAGCTCCGCAAGCCCTGGGGACCAATGGCTCTCCCGTCCCCCTAGTTATGTAGGGGTGGCTGCCGGATGTGACGGTCGGCGCCTCGATACGGTCGCGGGCATGAGCGAAGAGACCTTCCCACCCCCTGCTGCTGCTCCGGTGTGCGAGCGGGAGTCGTGCGACAAGCCGTTGACTCCGTCCCGTGGGGCGACGCCCCGCAAGTACTGCTCGCAGTCGTGCCGGCAGCGCGCGTATGAGGCGCGGCGGCTGCGGGAAACGGTGGCGCTGGCGATGGAGACGGCCCGCCAGCAGGAGCGTGCTGCAGCACGTCGGCAGCCGTCACATGACGCGTCACAGTACGCGTCACCTGACGCGTCACGTGATGCCGCTCGGCCAGTCGCCCCACAGGTTGAGCCGCCGCCGTGGAGGCGCCGCGGGTTCTCCCCGACGGGAGCTCCGATGATGCTGCCGGACGAGTAGCCGGGCATGGCAGCGGCCCCTGTCCCACGGTGGGGAGCAGGGGCCGCTGCGGCGGTGCGCGGTCGGTCAGTCGGTGTCCAGGGTGAGGACTCCGGCCCGGTAGTCGGTGTATGTCAGGTCGGCGTCCTCGGTGCAGTCGTCCTCGGTGGCGACGGGGATGACGACCGCGGCCCAGTCGGGGAGATCGGCGAGCACGGCGCGGAGTTCGGCAACGGTCATGACGATGTCCTCTCGGTACCCTCTCGGTGGGACGCCCGCGATAGCTGCGCGGGCGTCCCTTCTGCTGTCAGGCTCGGTGTCACGCGGGTGTCAGGGCTGGGTGTCAGGGCGCGTGACACCTGCTCCCGCCTAGGGGTTTGGGTGTCACGGGGTCCGTGACGGTGTCAGGCGTCACGCGGGTGTCAGGGCGGGGACGATCCGCCACCGGCCGGTCGTGCTCGTCGGCTCGAGGCGCCCTTCTGCGGCAGCGTCCCGGAGCCTCGCGGACACCCACGGGCGGCTGTAGCCGTTGGCGTCGCACCAGTCCATGAAGTCCTTCGGGCCGACCACCATCTGCCCGGCTGCCTCGAACTCCTCGAGGGCCCGGGCGAAGAGCTCCCGCGCTTCCTCCGGGGAGGGCTTGCGGCCGGTGTCCGTGCCGAACAGCCCGCCGGCGTCGTCGCCCTGCCCGGCCGGGGGGAGGTCCTGCTCCGGGTCCATGGCGGCGTCCTCCGGGTCGAGCAGGGAGCCGTTCAGCGTTTCGTTGTCCTGCTCCGGCACGGTGGTCTGCTCCGTCGTCTCGTCGGTGTGGGCCTGCCGACCGGTGTACGCGTTGCCGACGACCGCACGCGCGGCCCCGGCGGTGATCGGGTCGGCGGTCGCCCCGTTGCGCACGGTCCACTGAGCGAGCGTCTCCATGAGGGAGACCGCCCCGGGGGTGAACTGGAAGGTGCGGCCCGGGGAGGCGTACCGGTCCTCGTCGATACCGCCGGACACGACGTAGCAATAGCCCGGCTTCCGGTTGCCCCACGCCCCGGGGTGGGCGCCCTGGTCGATGACGGACTCCGGCAGGGAGAACCCTTCGTCGCGGGGGTCGCAGCCGAGCGCGATCACGGACGGGAGGGAGGCGCGGGTGCTGGTGGACATCTGGTCGTAGGACGGGCGCTGCAGGGACACGATGAGGGAGACGCCGGCGGACCGTGCTTCCTGCGCAGTGCCGGTGAACGCGTCGTCTCCGAGCGCCCGCAGCGTGTTCGCGGCTTCCTCCATCCACGCGACCATGTACGGCATCCCGGGGCAGCCGCACGCGGTGCGGTCCGGCCGGCAGGAGTGCGCCGGGTCGGTCTGCGTCTCGGCGGCCTGCGTCGTCCACTGCCGGTAGGAATGCTTGCCGAGCCATCCCGTGCGGGCGGGGATGACGTGCTGCAGCGCTTCGACCATGGCCTCTGTGCCTGCTCCGCCTTCCACCGCCCAGTCGTAGGCGGGGAGTAGCGGCCGGAAGTCCTGAAACGCCTTGGGGTCGGACAGCCACATGATGACGTCGCGGCGCGACAGGATCTCTGTCTGCAGGTTCAGCGCGGCGTCGCCCTTGCCGGAGCCGGTACCCCCGGCGATGAGGAAGTGCGACGCGTTGCGGCCCTCGTCGGGGTCGCCGGGCAGCCACACCATGAGCGGTGAGCCGTCGTCGTACTGCCCGATGACGAGCGGATCAGCGATCGACGCTCCCGGCAGGGACGGGCACTCCCACTCCTGCGCCTCCCCCAGCATGTCGCGGGGCACGATGACCAGTTCCCCGCGGCGCGCAGAGTCGGCGGACGGCTGGTAGCGCACCGCGGACTGCGGGAGGTCCAGGGCCGATGCGATGCGGACGAGAGCCTTGGCGACGTCGTCGTTGGTCTGCTCCCCGCCCTCGAGGGCGAGCGCGGCCGTGACCCGGTTCGGCTCCACCTCCGTGCGGCCGATGCGGGCCTTGGCCAGCCCCACCTTGGCCAGCAGGCCCTTGTCCGCAGACTCCGGGGCGGGCCCGTCCGACGTGCGGAGCGCCATCCTCACGTTCCAGGACAGGGCGAGCACTGCCCCGCCCATGAGGTACGCGTCGGGCAGGGCACCGGCGAGCGGACCAGCAAGGGCTGCTCCGGTCACCCATGCCGACCCGGCCGCGACCGTGATTGCGGAGTGCAGGCGACGCTGCGCGCTGGTCTCCCGACCGGCCCACCACGTGGCCCCGGTCAGGGCGACGGCGGACAGGGTCAGGCCTACGCCGGCACCGACCGAATCGGCCCACATCCAGTGAGCGCCGCCCCCGGCGAGACCGACACCGGCGAGACCGATCCACGGGGGCAGGTGCGGCTTGGCGCGGTGGAGGAGGTACGCGCCGACGCTGCCGCCGGTGCTGCTGCTGGTGCTGGTCTTCGCCATCGCTTCCTTCTCCAATTCCCGGTCCATGTCCCGTCCGTCCTGGTCAACCCACCGGCGGCTCACTGCTGGCCCCACGTCATGCGCGGCTGCTGCGGGCGCCGCTGCCCCTTGGCGCGGTGCGCGTTCAGCTCCCCCTCGTACTCCTGCGCGAAAGCGGCGTAGGTGGCCGCGGCCAACTTCGCGGCGTTGCGGAGCTCGTCGGCGGACCGCTGCAGCTTCCTCGCGACCTTGAACGCCCGGATCTTCGAACCACCGATCCGCCCGTCCGGGTCCGGCACCGTGGCCAGCACCGCCTTGAGAATCTCCGCGCCCATGGCCACCTCGAACGACAGGGTCACCGCAGCGGCCCGGAGGGTGTTGCAGTAGTTGCGGATCTGCGCGGGAGAGGTGAACTCCGGGGCGGGGAGCAGGCTCTCCGTGTGGACCTTGCCCCCCAATACGCTGCCGCTCTTCCGGTTGTTGTTCACGGTGACGTTGATCGGCGGAACGAACCCGGATGCCATGCCCCCGACGAATCCGCCGGCCGCGGCGCCCACGTTGGTGAACTTGTTGTCGCGGGTGCTGCTCTGCTGGCCGGGGCGGGGGGCGCGTGCTGTCGTCATGCTGGCCTGCTCTCTGGTTGGTGGTGCGGTGGGCCGGTCTGTCCGGTCCTCTGCCGTCCCCGGGCCCGTAGACCGGTACCGGGAGCGGCAGAGGGTCGTCAGCGGACGTGCGTCGTCGTGCGCCCGAACCAGCGGGCGGAGTTCGTGACGGTGGTGGTGTGGTGGTGAACCGTGGCCCGGCCGGTGCCAAGCAAGGCCGGACCGATCCGGGAGGCGACGACCGCGACCGCGGCCCACATCACGACAGAGCCGAGACCGGCGAGCGCGCTGACTGCCGTGCCGAGACCGATGAGCAGCTGCCCACCCCCGAAACCGACCCCGCCGGCGAGCAGGCCACCCGCGGCGAGACGCTGCGCCCGGGCGTCAAACAGGGGCTGCGGGGTGAGGTCGCGCGGCTGGTAGACCGCGGGCGCGGTGGGCAGGTGCTCGCGCAGTACGGCCACCATCTGCCCACCGGGGCCCGGGACGTAGACGACGGTCCCGGCCTGCTCGCCGTAGAGGCTGACGGTCCCGGTGACGGGCGCGGCCGGGACGGTGGGCCAGCCCGGGGGAACCTGTACGCGGGGGGTGGGAAGGTGCTCCATGTCCTGCTCCGCTCTGCTGGGTCGAGTGGTGGGAGTGCCCCGGGCCGGAGTCGATCCGGCGCCCTCACGGCGTGACTGCCGGGGCTGGTGGCGCTGGTCAGAGGTCGAATAGGCCGGGAGGCTCGGCGGTCTCGAGCCGGGCCCGCTCCCGGGCGTCTCGGCGCTGCCGGGCGGTCGCTTTGTGGTGGCAGTCGGTGCACCAGGCGAGCAGCTCCCCGGCGGGCACCGCGGCGGCGGCTGCGGCGGTGAGGGTCAGGTCTGCCGGTGCGGCGAGCAGGTGCCCGTGCTCGGTGGTCTGGTCGCACTGCATGGCCGACTTGCTGTGCTTGCTGCCGCAGGCCCCGGTGCAGTGGCAGCGGTGGCCGGCCGTGGACATGACGACCGCCCACACGCGGGGAGTACCGAGCGGAATGACAGTCACGACTGCCCACCCCCCGGGCGGTACGTCATGGGGCGGATCTCTGTACCCGGGTCCGCATACTGCTCGGCCTCCCCTGGGGTGGCGTGGACGCTGAGCAGCTCCCCGCCGGCGACGACGACGTACAGGGGGAGCGGGGCGACGACCGGGGCGGCAACACCCGCTTTCATCTGTTCAACCAGCTCGAGGTCCTCGAGGAGCCGCACGGTCGCCGCTGCCCTCTCGGCGGTGGCGAGCAGCAGACGCTGCGCGGGGGCGATCACGACTCGGCCCCGGCGGTCTGCAGCTCCTGCCGACGGGCAGACACCCAGCCGAGCGACCAGCCGGTCTCGTCGGCGAGCGTCCGCACGGTGACGCCGGCGTTGGCGTTCACGGCTGCTGCGATGTGTTCACGGGCGGCCTGCTCGCTCAGCTTGTTCGTGTTCACCGCGGGGTTGGACTGCTCCGTGTTCACGGCGTCGGTCCGCTTGTTCACGGCGGGGGTGCCCGTGTTCACGGCTGCCTGCTCCCGCTGTTCACGGGCCGCGCGGCGTGCGGCGGCTGCCTGTTCACGGGCGGCCCGCTCGGCGTCCTCCCGCTCTGCCTGTTCACGCTCGGCACGGGCGCGCTGCTCGAGCTCCAGGAGCTCCCGCGCCTGCTGCGCCTCCCGCTGCTCACGGCGCTCTGCGGCGTCCCGGTCGGCCCTCTGCTGCTCGATGCGGAGGGCGTGCTCCCGGTCCTCCCGACGCTGCTGGTCCTCGCGGTCAAGGCGCTCCCGCTCGAGCTGCTCGGCGTGTTCACGGGCAGCCTGCTCCGCTTGTTCACGGCGGGCGGTCTCTTGTTCACGCTCGGCCCGGGCCTGCTGTTCACGGGCGGCTCGCTCGCGCTTTTCGGCGGCTGCCTGCTCGGCCCGTGAACGCTCGATGCCCTCGAGAGCGGCACCGATCGCAGCCCGGTATGAACGCGCAGCTTCCGCCGTGACGATGAGCAGGAGCGGGGCGACGGAGTGAACAGCAACGCCGGTCGGGTCGCCCTTGATGGCACTGTCCCCGACGTTCAGGAGCAGCGTCATCAGACCGGTAAGCCACCGCAGCAGCGCGGGCCACCGGCCGGCGTCCGTCCGCAGCCGGGACACAACGGAGTCGAGATTCACCACGATCACGACCGCGGCGTCCACGACGAGCGGGAGAATCGGGGCGGTCCAGCCGTAGCCGTCCGGGGTGACCCGCTCCACGAGCGGCGTGACCGTGAGGACGGAGAACAACACCGCGCCCGCGGTGATGCCCCACGTGCCGACTGACAGGACGCGTTCGGCGGACCGGATCTGTGCGGGAGTCAGGGTCTCGAGACGGCTGCTCACTGCTGCTCACCCCCCGCAGCGTCGGCGGAGTGGATGAGCGCGTACCGGATCGCGATTACGGCCAGCAGTACCGCGGCGACCACGTTGACGATGTCCTGCCGGTGGAACACGAACTGAGCGACCGCCTCAACGGTCAGCAACGGAATCCAGATCGCCCGGAACAGCCACGGGGTCAGGAGTCGGCGGTAGCGGGTGGGCAGCTCATCGGCTGCGGTCTGCTCGGCGCTCATCACGAGCACCCGCAAACGGTCTGGTCACCGGGGACGTCTGCCTGGCAGAGCCAGCACGTCCACCGGAGTACGGCGCCACGTACAGCGCGGATACGGTTCCTCATGGGTCGGTCCCTCCCAGGGGGTCCGGTCCGACAGCGGCCCCGGTCTAGCCACCGGGGCCGCGCCGGTTTTCTGGCACGGCATGAGAGTGCTGCGGAAGGTTCATCAAGAACCTTGCAACGTCTCCGAAGGTACATAGATAACCCTTGATTCGCAAGCGATGTACCTATAGGGGTTCATGATGTACCTTGACGGGAGAGCGCATCACTCACGAGAGGGGTCAGGCCGTGGCATTCAAGGCAAGCGGGGCGGGATACGCCGACGTGGCGGCGCACTTCCGCACGCTCATCCAGGACGGAGAGCTGACCCCCGGGGCGGCCCTGCCGTCAGTGCAGGAGATCCGCGAGCAGTTCAACGTGTCGGCAAAGACCGTCAGCAGGGCGCTTTCGGTGCTCAAGTCGGAAGGTCTCGCGACCGGTCGCGGAAGTTTGGGCACGGTCGTGACGTCACGCCCCCGGGTCGCCTCCACGGGCGCAGCTCGTATCGACCGGATCAACCGCACCGGTCAGCCCTACTCATCGGGTGAGACGAGCACGGGCCACACAGCCATGCTCCGGAGCTGCGCAGACCCTGACATTGCCGAACAGCTCGACATCGAGTTGCACGACGAAATCGTGGTCCGCCGGCGGGTGTTTCTGCAGGACGGGCGACCCACCGTGGTAGCCCTCTCCTGTGTCCACCCCCGGGCGCTCGCAGCCGTCCCCGAGCTGCTGCAGCAGGGACAGTTGCGCCCGTTCTGGCAGACGACCTACACCGAGCGGACCGGACGGACCGTCACCCGGTCCCCGGAGCGCCGTGGCGCTCGACTCGCGACTGCTGATGAACTCGAGGCGCTGCAGGTCGTGGCACCGCCCACCGCAGCCGTGCCCGTCCTCGTACTGCACACCTCATTTCACGATGAGGAAGGCCCCATCGAGGTGTGGGAGGACGTCTACGCGCCCGGGCTGTGGCAGGTCTCCGGCTCGGTGTAACAGATTCTGCGACTTGGCGTTCAAGAGGGGACAGGGCAGCCGCCCTGTTGCCTCACGGCGCCTCACGGTGCCTCGCTTTGACTCCCGTTGCTCTCCGTTGTGGGGCGTCCCGGGGGTGTGCGCGACCGACAGTGGCAGGGGCATGGTTGTCGCGTGTGACGGCTACGCTGCTGTGAGGCACAGAAGCCGCAGGAGGATCAATGTCATCGATTTGTTCGCCGGAGGTGGTCGGCCCGGAATGGCTGACCGTTGCAGAAGTCGCATCCCACTTCCGGGTTTCGACTCGAACCATTCACCGGTGGGCGGCGAGTGGAGAGATCCGCTCGAAGCGCATCGGTCCCGGCAATCGCGTCGTTCGTATTCACCGCTCGGTGCTCGATGTCGAGCACGACACCTTCTCGGCTGAGGCTGCCTAGCCCCAGATATGCAGAAGGGCCCGGTGTCTCACCACCGGACCCTTCGGGACGCATACCGAGAACCCTACCCAACGGGCTGGCACCCGGGGGGCGGACGGAATGAGTCGCGTTTTCATAGGACGCGTTGCCAGAGTAAGACACGTCTCGCGTGTCATCCATGGCGACCCTGACTCTTCTGTCCCAACCTAGGTGCCGCCCCTTACCCCCAAGGGGACGCATCCATGAGCACAAACCCGCAGCTCACGGGGCCTAACGGCACAGAGCTACCCACCCCCCGCGATCAGCCGATCGGGGACGATCCGTCCAGGCGTCCGACCGTGAGTCTCGTCGCACAGCAGCGGGCCGTGGCGCTGACGTGGGTGGGCCGCGGGCTCCCCGTGGTGCCCTGCTCCCGCACCGACAAGGGCGCGATGGTCCCCGGCTTCGGCAAGGACAAGTCCGATGAGGACGTCGCGAAGTTCTCCGACCCGGAGCAGGTCTCCCAGTGGTGGAGCAGCGGCAGGTTCGCCCGGGCACACGTCGGTCTGCTCACCGGCCGCGGCGGACCGAACGGCCGGGGGCTGCTGGTCATCGACTGCGACATGCTCAAGGCCGACACCGTGCTGCCGGAGCAGTACGCCAGCGTCGCGTCAGGGGTAGACGTCCTCGAGGCGATCGCAGCCGCGGCCGGTGCCGAGTGGCCGGAGACCTACACCGTGATCACCCCGTCCGGCGGGGTGCACCTCTACTTCTGGCAGCCGGCGGACGGGCCGCTCATCGGGTGTGCGACAGGGGACGGGCGCACCGCGCCGCATCTCGGCCCGCTCATCGACGTGCGGGGCATCGGTGGATACGTCATCGCTGCGGGGTCCTACTCGGCAGCGCAGGGCGTCGCTTACCGCAAGACGTCGGATTCGCCGGCCCAGCCACAGCCGCTCCCCGGGTGGCTGCTCGAGCTGCTCCGGCCGGCAGACGTACCCCGGCTGGAAGATCTGCCCGCGCGAGTTCATCAGCTCCCGACCGGAGACCGTGCCGAGCGGTACGCGGTCGCGGCACTGAACGGGGAGCTCGAGGCGGTGGCCAGCACCGGGGAGGGCGAGCGCAACCGCCGGTTGTTCGCCGCGGCTCGGAGGCTTGGCGAACTCTCGGCGACCGCGCCGGCCGTGCTCGGTGAGGCCACGGTGCAGGACGAGCTGCTCGCCGCGGCCCGGTCCACCGGCGTCGGCGAGCAGGAAGCGCTGCACACCATCCGGTCCGGGTGGAGTACCGGCACCCGCGACACCATGGGCGGTGCGGCGTGACGACGACCACCGCCGAAGACGACATGTGGGCCGGAGACGACCTGACCCCGCCCCGCACTCCCGGACCGCGCCGCGCCGTGCGCAGCGTGCGCCGCGCCCCGGTCCAGCACCGCGGGCAACTCCGGATGGCAGAGCGCTTCCTGTCCGAGCACGGGGACTCGCTGCGGCACGTCCACGGCATCGGATGGCACGAATGGGACGGCGCCCGGTGGCTTGCCGATGAAAAGCGCGTAGACCTCAGCTACGCCGTGGGAACGGTGAAGAACGCGCTACGGGACCTCGAGAACATGGGCGGGGACGAACGCGACGACCTGTACAAAGACATCCGCAAGTCGGAGTCCGCTTCCGGCCTCGAGGGCATGGTGAAAATCGCGTCCGCCCTGGCCCCGATGAGCGTGGCCAGCAAGGAACTAGACGCGGACCCGTACCTGTTCAACACGCCCACCGGCACGGTGAACCTGCTCACCGGGGACATCACCGAGTGCTCGCGCGACGACCTGATTACGAAGGTGGCCGGCGCCGGACTGGACGATGAGCCGGAGGAAGGCGACGGGGGAGCAGCCGAGTGGGAATCGTTCCTCGAGCGCATCTTGCCCGATGAGGAAGTCCGCGCATTCGTACAGCGGTTCTGTGGCTACGCCATGCTCGGCAAGGTCACCGAACACGTCATGCCGATCTTCACCGGGACCGGGGCGAACGGTAAAGGCACCTTCCGCGACGCCATGCAGGCCGCGTTCGGGGACTACGCGATCGAGGTTGACCCGGCGATCCTGATGGAGTCCAAGCACGAGCGGCACGGCGCGTTCAAGATGCGACTGCGTGGCGCCCGGTTGGTGTTCTGTTCCGAGACGGAGCAGGGGAAGCGGTTCGCCGAATCCACGATGAAGCGCCTCACCGGTGGCGACCACATCGAAGCGAACTTGATGCATAAGAACCCGATCCAGTTCGACCCGTCCCATGCACTCGTGATGCTCACCAACCACCTGCCAGCAGTCTCCGGCGACGACCCGGCGGTATGGCGCCGCATCCTCGTGGTGCCGTTCGACGTCGTCATCCCCCCGGAAGAACGGGACGGCAGTCTGCCGGACCGGCTCAAGAAAGCGTCCGCCGCTGTGCTCTCGTGGGTGTACGAAGGGTGGCTGGCCTATCAGGAGCAAGGGCTGAACCCCCCGGAGGTGATCCGGGTACGCACGCAGGAGTATCAGGCGTCCAGTGACGTGCTCGGCCGGTTCCTCGAGGAACGCACCATTACGACGCCTCACGGTCGGGTGCGCGCCCGGGAGCTGTTCACCGCGTGGTCGGCGTGGTGCGCCTCGAGCGGGGAGCAGGCAGGCACTGAGAAGGCGTTCGCCGAATCGCTCGCACAGCGTGGCCACGTCAGCAAGAAAAGCACCGGAGGAGTCAAGACGTACCAGGGCCTGATGCTCTCTGGGACCGACGACGACGACGACTGAGACCCCTCGAGCGGAGCGCCCCCATCATCACGGTGGGGGCGCTCTGCTGTTCCAGCCCATAACGCTCTGACCTGCGCGAGTGGAGGGTAGTGGAGGGTTTCCCGTTAATCCTCCATAGGTGCATGCATGGAGAGTTTCGGAAAACCCTCCACTACCCTCCACTAACGTTGAATGATCAACCACATTCCGGCCCGCACCCGGACACCGGCCGGCCACCGTGGACCACCTCCGCCCGGGGGTTGGGGAGCCTCACAGCAGCTACCCAACCCCCGCCATTCGGCAGCCGGTGCCGCGGCTCGTCCGGCGGCTGCCGGTCGTGGTCCTGACCCGCTCTCGACATCCGACCGGGACGACAACGCGCGGTTGTCGCCGAAAGGTCGTGCGGCTCTGCCGCTCCGCAATGTCTGTCGTCTGGACGCGCGGACGGCAGCCGGACCGCGGGAGCTCCGGGCGGTGGCCGCTCGAGGGTCGTGCGGCGCAGCCGCTCCGCTTCTGTCTGTCGTCTGGATCCGCGCGGTTTCCCCCAGACCCGTACAGAGGTTCACCGCCAGCACCTCCCGGGCGATGAGCAGGGGCCCGGGGGGAGTCGGCCCCCACCCCGGGCGGATGATCACGGGATGAGTGAGCGTCGTCGTCCTCTCGGCCCGGGTCCGGTCCTGCCTCTCGAGGAGGAGGGGCGAGCAGCGGTGGCTGCTCGGCTGCTCCCGGTTGAGCGGGGCGAGCAGCTCGAGGTGCGGCCGGTGGCCCCGGTGCGGAGTGGCCGGCGGGTGCTCGGTACGGGGCCGGCAGGTTCTGAACCTGACGGACGGGCGAGCAGCCTCCCCGGCGGTCCCGGCGGTGAGCCTTGCGGGGGTCTCCCCCCGGGGGGCGAGAATCGCGTTTCACAATTCTGAGCGTGTGTGTGCGGTTCTGACCGCGACGGGCCCCGGGGCTGTTGGTCCAGTGATCGCGACTCCCCTACCCCTGTCTGTGACGGCGCGCCTTAATGGCGGCGCGTGAGGCGCTGTTGGTGCGGCGGGTGGTTGGTGCGGTCGGAGTCCAACGTGCGCGGGTGCGGGCGCGCGTAAGGGGGTCCAGAAAGTCCAGAAACCCCCCGCGCGCGGCCGGGGGTGGAACCGGTCCCCCAACCGTTCGCAGGAATCGCATACGTGCTGCTCAGCCCGGGGGGAGATTTTTTGCAGCTGGGCGCGGGGCTGCGGTTGGGCGTGCGCAAAAAAGGGGCTGAGCTGGGGGCGTCTTTCGAAATCGCCACGCACGCAAGCGGGCGAGAAGGGCGTGAGGGTCGCTCGCTGCTCGGTCAAAGAATCGCCCCGACCCTCCCGCTCCCGCGCGCGGCAGGTGTCGCGACCGGTCGCGGCCGGGCTGCTCGGTACGTCATCGGGTCGGGTTGTACGTCACCGGGATGACGTACCGCGGGTATGAGTGCGGGCCCGCAGCCGGTGGTGGCTACGGGCCCGCGTTGGCCGGGTC
>NZ_JBITFK010000021.1:0-35871 GCF_044455985.1 Streptomyces sp. NPDC051064 | reverse complement strand
CTGTAGGCGAGGCGGGAGTGGTCGTCGACGGCGGTGTGGATATAGCTGTAGCCGGCTTTGGAGCGGGTCTTGCGGCCTGCCTGTCGGCCCAGGGCCTTGTGGCCGCCGCCGTCGGGGATGTTGCCGAGTTTCTTGATGTCCACATGCACGAGTTCGCCGGGCCGGTCGCGTTCGTAGCGGCGGATGACGCGGCCGGTGGCCCGGTCGAGGTGCGCGAGCCGGGCCAGGCCGTATCGGGTCAGGACGCGGTGCACGGTCGATGGCACCAGGCCGAGCAGATGGGCGATGCGGGCCGGTCCCCATCGGCGAAGGACACGGACCTTGATGATGCGTCGTTCGGTGCGGGTCGGGGTCCTGCGGGGGCTGTGGTGCGGACGGGAGGAGAGGTCCGTCATCCCCGCCTCGCCCAGGGTCCGGTAGCAGCCGGCCCACCGCTGGGCGGTCGTGGGCGAGACCTGGAAGCGTTCGGCGGCCCGGCGAAGCGGCCAGCCGTCCTCGACAACGCAACGCGCCAGCCGCAGACGTCCGGTCTCGGTCAGGGGTGCATTACGGTGAGGCATGAGGGCCTTTCGGGCTGGTGTAGACGTCGCAATCCACACCGAACCCGGAAGGCCCTCACTCGTTCAAGATCCCCAGACGGTGATCACTGTCACCGCCCCCAACCTCCGCGGACAGAACAGCTAGCTCGTGGTCAGCGGTGACCGTTGCCCTCTCCGGCGCGGCCGTTCTGGTGGTCCGCGGTGGTGGGTGCCCATTGGAGGAGGAAGCGCAGGGCTTCTTGGGAGGGGGTGTCGGGTGGGGCGGTGTAGGCGATGAGTTGCTGGTCTGGGTGGGTGTCGACGGAGAACTGCTGGACGTCCAGGGTGACGGCGCCGACGACCGGGTGGATGTAGGTCTTGGTGAGTTCACGGGGTCCGCGTACCTGATAGGTGTTCCACCAGGTGCGGAAGTCGTGGTCGTGCACGGTGAGTTCGCGGACCAGGGCGGTCAGGGCCGGGTCGTCAGGGTTGCGGCCGGCCTCCATCCGCAGGACCGCCACGCATTCGCGGGCGGCGCGCGACCAGTCTGCGTACAGGGACCGATAGGCGTCATCGAGGAAGGTCAGCCGGATCAGGTTGCGCTTGTCCGGGGGGATCGTGGCGAAGTCGGTCAGCAGGGCCGCCGCGCCGCGGTTCCATGCCAGTACGTCCATACGGCGGTTGAGGATCATCGCGGGGATGTCGTGCATGCCGTCGAGCAGTTGCCGCAGTTGAGGGTCCGCCTGCTGTTCGGCCGGCCGGCGAGTGGGGGCGGGCTGCGTGACGTCGGCCACGGTGAACAGGTAGGCGCGTTCGTCGGGGGCGAGCTGCAGCGCGTCGGCGAGCGCGTCCAGGACCGGGCGCGACACCCGGCGGGTGCGGCCCTGCTCCAGGCGGACGACGTAGTCGACGCTCACGTGGGCGAGTTGGGCCAGTTCCTCCCGGCGCAGCCCCGGCACTCGGCGCAGGCGGCCGTCGTCGGGGAATCCGGCCCGACGAGGGTCGAGGGCGGCACGGCGGGCGTACAGGAAGTCGCCCAGCTCGTTGCTGTGGGAGGGGTTGCCTCGGTGTTCCATGGCTCCAGTGTCCACCGGATGCCGGGCTGTGTGCCTGGTACCGGGTTGCATAGGCAGAAGCCTCCCTGGCACCTGCTGCCGGGCGGCGCGATGGTGGGGATGTGGCCAGGGCATCGGCGGCCACCGGGAATCGCACTTCGCGGCTTCCGCACCCTCCGTACAGTTGGAGAGCACCATCATGAGGACTGACGTCACTTTCACCAGCGCAGGACTGAAGATCGCCGGGCACCTCTATACCCCCGACAACGCCGGTGCCGGATCCGCCGGTCCGCGCCCCGCGATCGTCGTCGGGCACCCGGGAACCGGGGTGAAGGAGCAGGCCGCCGGCCTCTACGCCGAGCGGCTTTCCCGCGAGGGTTACGTCACCCTCGCGTTCGACGCCGCCTACCAGGGCGAGAGCGAGGGTGAGCCGCGCGGGCTGGAGAACCCGGCCCAGCGGGTCGAGGACATCAAGGCCGCGGTCTCGTTCCTCACCACCCGTGACGAGGTCGACCCCGAGCGTATCGGGGCGGTGGGCATCTGTGCGTCCGGCGGTTACCTGCTCGCCGCCGCCGCGGCCGACCACCGCATCAAGGCCGTCGGCACCGTCAGCGGCGTCGACATCGCCCGCCAGTTCCGCCTTGGCGCCGACGGCACCCAGGACGCCGCCGTCTTCCAGGGCATGCTCGACGCGGCAGCGGCCGCCCGCACCGCCGAGGCCCACGGCGAGGGCGTCCAAACCTTCCAGCTCTTCCCCGACACCGCCGAGCAGGCCCACGCGCTGGGCGGCCAGCACGCCTTCGAGGGCTACGAGTACTACTGCACCGGTCGCGCCGAACACCCCCGCTCGGGCAAGTTCCTGCCCTGGGCCAGCATCGACCACATGGCCACCTTCGACGCCTTCCGCTTCGTCGAGCTGATCGCGCCCCGCCCGCTGCTGATGATCGTCGGCCGCGAAGCGGTGACCTCCTGGATGGCCGTCGAGGCCTTCCAGAACGCCAGCGGCCCCAAGGAACTGCACTGGATCGACGGCGCCAGCCACGTCGACCTCTACGACAAGGAGCCGCACGTCACCGCCGCCGTCGCCAAACTCACCGACTTCTTCACCACCGGCCTCGCCGAAATCAAATGAGGCGTCGCAGCGATCGGAGCAGCCGCCGCACGGACGGCCTGTCGGGCAACTCGTCCCGATAGCGGGTCATCCGCCCGCCGCAGGCGCCTCAACCCCGCGTCGTGAAACGCAAGAAGTCCAACTTCGCAGTCTGACGCGACGAGCGCGCGGCAGTCTGCGCGGTGCACACCAACCATGGCTCGCAGTGCACGCCGCTGCGTTCGCCGACGCCTGCCCCCCAAGCCAGGGTCCAGCAGTTTATGAGGGCCACGGGCAGCAGCGCGGATACGACCCGATACGCCTACTCACCTGGAAAGTGCTTCTTTCCTTGCGATGCACAGGTCCCTAGACCGGTCCCATCGTTGCAGCTCAGCAGCACTCTCCACTTATTTGATCAAGGACCGGACAAGCCCCTCGTGAAAGCCCCGGGTTAACCTCGCCGTTTCGTTTGGGTACGGCGGCTGGTGGGGTGGAAACGCGAAAGTGCCTTCCTGACCTGGGACGATGAACCTTGCTGAGGGGTGCTGTCGGTCCAGGCGGAGGGCACTTTCTACGTGCAGGCTATCGGTTCACGTCCCAAGCTCGTCATTTCCGCCGATGGTTCGGGGGTGGTCGGGCATGCCGGTGCACGGCTGCTGGCTGATCTCGCTGATGCCACCGGGCTGACCGCCGCGTACTCCACCGTGCTCAGGCCGAAAAAGGGCGGCTTCGGCTTCCACCCGCTGCTGTGCTTCCTGGCCAACACCGGCGAAGCGCTGTCGGGCCGGCTGCGTCCCGGAAACGCCGGTGCCAACACCGCGAGCGACCACATCACGGTGCTCGACCAGGCACTCGCGCAGATCCCCGACGCCCACCGGCACGGCACCGACATCCTCGTCCGCACCGACAGCGCCGGATCCGCGAAAGCCTTCCTCGCCCACGTCCGCGACGTGCGGAAACGAGGAATCCGTACCTTCTTCTCGGTCGGATACGCCATCACCGAGCCGGTCCGCCGCGCTGTCCAGGCCATGCCTGACCGCCTCTGGCATCGCGCCCTGAACCAGGACAGGACACTGCGCGCCGGCGCCGAGGTCGCCGAGCTGACCGGCATGGTCAATCTGGACGGCTACCCGGCCGGCACCCGCATCATCGTGCGCCGAGAACGGCCGCACCCCGGCGCCCGTCTGTCCCTGTTCGACCAGGACGAGGGCCTACGGCATCAGGTGTTTCCTCACCGAGCCCGTACTCCAGTAGCGGTTCCGCCCAGTTCCTGGAGGTCCGCCACCGCGGACATGCCACCGTCGAGGACCACATCCGGTGCGGCAAGAAAACTGGCTTCGGCCGCTTCCCCTCCCGCCATTTCGGCGTCAACGCCGCATGGCTCGAACTCAGCCTCGCCGCGATCGACCTGCTCGCCTGGACCCGTGTCCTCCTCCTGGACGGGGAGCTGGCCACCGCCGAGCCGAAGAAGCTCCGCTACCGGCTACTGCACGTCGCCGCCCGCCTCACCCGCGGCGGCCGACGCCTCCACCTGCGGATATCGGCGACCTGGCCCTGGCGACACGAACTGGCCACGGCCTTCCACCGCCTCGCCGCACTACCCCGACCCGCCAGCTGACCGGAAAGCCCAGTCCGCCCACGACCCGAAAGAACCCGGAGAACCCGCCCAGCGCGCCGGGACTCCGTCCTGCCCAACAACCGAAATCACACCGGGCACCCAATAGTTGGAGATCAGCGACGGCGCCTCATCTCAACCGAAACGGCGAGGTTAGAGCCGCAATGTCAGCGAGACGGCGCTCCGTCTCGGCGGGGACGTCGTCATCGGCCGTCTCCTCTTCGAGAACGCTGACGACGTCTTGCGCAGATGCCAGCGCATTGCGCAGCTGACTGGCGTCGTCGGTGGGCCTGCGGGTCATGAGCCAGGGATTGTGCGATACGTCCTTGAAGGTGCGCTGCTCGCAGATGCTGTTTCTGCAGGCGAGCCATATTTTCATCGCTCGCCATCAGCGCTTTCGGGAGTGCGGCGGACTCCGCGTGCGGAAGGAGCCCCGACGGCTTCGGGTCCCAAATCGATTGCCCTCGATACCCGGAGCGGTGTGGCATGTGGGCATGAGCAGAATGGCGCAGGTCATCGTGTTGGCGCGGTACGAGGACGAGGTGATGGAGCCGCTGACGCGGCCGGACGAGGCCCGCACCTGGCACGGCTGCTTTGTGCAGATCCCCTGGTTCGTGGGGGGCTGGCACATCGAGTTCGAGCGGTGGAACGGGCGCCGCGGCGTGCTCAAGGACCTGGAGTCCCTGCGGTGGAACGAGCCGGCCTGCGTGCAGGTCATGCTGCACGACGAGGACGACGACCTGTTCGGTCTGTGGATGTTCCGCGGCGGGGTCCTCGTCGAGGTGGGCATCCCCGGCACCCAGCGGGTGCACATCGCTGCCTCGCCGTGGGACGCGGACCCTGGCTTCCTGGTCCGGACCGGCCTGGGCAGGGGAGAGGACCGGCATTCGCCAGAGCACGTACAAGACCCGCGGTCGTGCTGGTGACCCGGCCCAGACCGCGGCCCGACACGATGCTGAAGCCGCCGTCGCCGGCCTGAGTGCCGAGAGGTGCGACCCCTGATCTCCCACCCCGGCCCCGAGCTCCAGTGGCACGCCCCGCTCCTCAAGCCCCTCCATGGCCGGCCGACCGCAGGAGGCCTTGTGGTCCGGATCACCGGCCGGTGGCGGAGAGGCCTGGAACAACCCGGGGCTGTTGTCGGTTCAACCGTCTGTGGGTACGGAGGGGACAGTGTCCCCGGGCCTCACCTAAAGCCCATGGGGAAGATCGTTCGGCTGAAGCCCCATGGAGCCCTCCGCCGCGAGGCGACCGCCCTCCGCACCTACACCCCAACAGCCTCGGCTGGCCTCCCCCGACCAGCCGGGGCTTTCCCGTGTCCGCGCTCGCTGGGAGAACAGGGCTTGGGCGTGGTCGCCCGTTTCAGGCCGGGTGACCAGAAGTGATCTCCGGTGACGTGTTGTCAGTGGTGGCTGCTTTGATGGTCCGGCCGAGCAAGGGGGCGCGGTCGGTGGGGGAGGGGGCTGGTTGTGCCGTGGGTGCGGGAGTACGTGCGCAGGGACGGAACGAGGGTGCGGGGGCATTCTCGGTGGGCTGTGGGTGGGCGCCGGGAGATGTCGATCGTGGCCGGGGTGGGCCTGGCGGTGATCGTGCTGGGTAATCCTTCGAGTTCGGCCGACGGTCCTGGTAGCACGCCGGGGCCCTCGTCGACCGCGGTGTACCCGGTCAAGTTCCCGAAAGCGGGGCAGGTGCCCTCGATGCCGAGGCCACAGCCGACGGTGTCTGACCCGATCCGGTTCCCCGCAACGAAGAAGGCGCCGGCCCGGCCGCAGCCGCGGCCAACAGTGACGTACCCGATTCCGTGGGACCGGAGCGGACGATGACCGCCCGCCGTCCTGCTCCGCGGCGTCGGCGCAGACCGTCCCGGTCACGCAAGCGTAAACAGGCTTACGCCGTCGACGAGGTCCTGGTCGGAGTTGCCGTTGTCGGGTGGCTGGTCTCTCGGCTGCTGCACTGGCTCGCCGCCTACCCCTGGGTCCCGCTGCTCCTCCTGCTCATGGCGGGAGCCGGGGCGTTCGTCTGGTTCCGCTTCCACGTGCAGCAGCCGCTCCAGCGGCAGACCCAGGTAGAAGCCCTGCGGTATCCCATGGGCAGGCTGGACCAGCTGCACACCGACAGTTCGAGCACGCGATACGCGACCTAATGCACCGCGACGGCTGCCGGGACGCCACCCAGGTTGGCGGCGCCGGCGACAACAGGGCGGACGTGAAGGCCACCGACCCCTTCGGCCCCGCTGGGTCATCCAGTGCAAACACCGCCGCGCAGGCCTAGCCGGAGCCGCCGCCGGGACCCCCGACCTCCACGTCCTCAACGGCACCGGACGCCCCGTCCACAAAGGCGACGTGATCGTGCTGGTCACCAACGGCCGCTTCACCGCCCCGGCCGTCGACTTCGCCGCCTCCCAGCGCACAGCTCACCGCGAAGAACGCGATGGGAGGCCGAGGGATTCAGCCAGACCTGCGCCACCTACCGCCGCACATGGACGACTTCGCCACACCGGCGGCCGATCAGTACTACACCGGAGAGCCCGGGTAGAGCGTGCCTGCGACTGGAGGAGTGGCCCGGTGCTGACCATCAACGTGGAGGTACTGCTCGCTTTCATCGTGGTCATGCGACTGCGCCGACGTACCGAAGCCCGAAGCCGGATGGACGAAAGGTTCACGGTCGTCATCGTTCTGGCCCTCGGCGTACTGATCGCCCCGACAGAGCTGGGCCAAGGAATCCTGAACATCCTGACTCAGCTTGTGCAGGGCATCTCCGATTCCGATCGAGCCAGGGCGAGCCGCACCCCCGACGCGCAGCCTGCGCACCGACCTCTCGAGCCACAGGAGCCCGGACGGTTCACCGTGGGTCCTGTCCATCCCCGTTAGCCTCTCGGTGCGATTCTCGTCGTAAGTGGCGTGAGGCCGTCCGCAGCGCACCGGAGCTCTGCCGGTCTCGGAAATCACCACGAGGTCCTCCTGACTTGCACGCCTTCTGCGCCGGCACGATGTCCCAGCTATGCACGCCGCAGGCTGCGGTGCACCCATCACCGACCGACACCCGCGGTGGGCCGGCGGCTGGGTCACTCCCGAGTTGAGCGCGGCCCGTTGTGTGACAACCCCGATGCTCGTCCTATGGCTGCGAGGCCTCTGCTCGGGACGCTCACCGGCCTGGAGTTCGGCACCCCGCATCGTCCCTATTGAGCCTATGGGGGTGGCGGGGTGCCGTGTCCACTGCCAGGACGGCACCCCGCAATCGCGTCATTCCCCTCAGCCTGCACGCACATCTGGCGGAGCGCGGTATTCCGAATTGGCACGTGGTTCCTGCGGAGTTACGCTCCCTCCTTACTTGATCCATACATGAGGAGGATTCGTGAAACCTGCTGGTCGAACGGGTAGGTCAGGAAGAAGACCGGGCACAACGGGATCATCGCGGTGGGCAGTTGCCGCCGTCCTGACCGCCCTGTTGGCAAGCTCCTCGCCTCTGCTGACCGCCGTAGCAACAGCAGATCCCACGGGGGACGCCGCGGACTCCGCCACGACGCGGCAGGAGGAGTCCCCGGCCCGTGTCGAACTGGTCGCGGAACGCACTGAGTCGACCACCACCTGGGCGAATCCTGACGGAACCCTGACCGTGGAGTCCTATACCGGCCCGATCCGTGTGAAGCAGTCCGACGGCGGCTGGAAGCCCGTCGACACCACGCTCGTCACCGACGGTGGCGTGATCCGCCCGAAGTCCGCGGCAGCCGACATCACCCTTTCCGGGGGCGGCGACAGCCGGCCGCTGGCGGAAGTCTCCCGGGGCGGCAAGTCTCTCGGGCTCGAGTGGAAGGGGACATTGCCCGCTCCCGAGCTGAAGGGTTCCACCGCGACCTACCGTGACGCCGTCGAGGGCGGTGACCTCGTGGTGACCGCCCTCAAGGAGGGGATATCCCACTCGGTCATCCTCAACGAGCGCCCGGACAGCCCCGTCACTTACGAACTCCCTGTCCAGGCAGATGGGTTGACGCTGCAGGAGACCTCCGAGAAGCGGCTTCAGTGGCAGGACGACAAGGGGAGGACAGTCGCCACCGCCCCGGTCCCGGTGATGTGGGGGTCCGGCGAGCGGGGCAGCACCGGAGAGCCCCAGCACCTCGCCGCCATCGACGTCACCGTGAAACAGGAGGCCGACGGAGACGGGCAGGTACTGGTACTGAAGCCGGACCCGGCTTTCCTCTCCGACCCGGACCTGGCATACCCGGTCACCATCGATCCGACCGATTCCCTCCTCGGCCCGGTCACCGACACCTGGATCCAGTACGACGACTACCTCACTTCGCAGAGAGGCTCGACGGAGCTGAAGTCCGGTACCTACAACGGAACGGAGAAGGCGCGCTCCTTCCTCAAGTTCGACGTCGCCAAGTACGCCGACAAGCACATCCTCGATACCGACCTGCGGCTGTACTCGTACTACTCCTCCACCTGCAACACCGCCAACTCCGGTAACCAGGTGCGCCGGATCACCACCGCCTGGGACCCGTCCGCCGTGTCCTGGTCGGCCCAGCCGACGACCACCGCGACCGGTGCCGTCACCTCCACCGCGGCCAAGGGCTACAGCAGCAGCTGCCCGGCCGGGCACGTCTCCTGGGACGTGGACTCCATCGTCCAGGCCTGGGCGGGCGGCGAGCCCAACTACGGGGTGCGGGTCGCTGCTGTCGATGAGACGGACCCGCTGACCTGGCGCCGCTACCATTCCTCGAACCAGACCGACGGATCCCACAACGCGGCCTACGAGCCGTCCCTGACGGTCACCTACAACAGCCTGCCGGGCACGGCAGCTGCCGTGTCGCCCGCCGCCGGAAGCCTCACCTCCGACACCACGCCCACCCTGTCCGCCAAGGCGACCGACGCCGACGGCCAGCAGCTCACCCACACCTTCGAGGTGTGGACCCCCACCGGTACCTCCGCCCTGCGCACGGGCACCTCGGTGGCCGTGGCTTCCGGCGCCGCCGCGACCCACACGGTTGCCGCGCTGCCCGCGGGATCGTACAAGTGGCGGGCCAAGGCGTCCGACGGCACCGACACGGGTGCGTGGTCGGGCTGGCAGACCTTCACCGTAGACACCACCGTGCCCACGGCCCCCACTCTCACCTCCAGCAGTCACCCCGTGGCCGGCAACTGGTACGGCACGTCCTCCTTCGCCGGCTCGCTCGCCTCCACCGACGCGTCGGGCATCGCGGGCTACGCGGTGAAGATTGACCAGGATGCCACCACCAGCCCGGGCACAGCGGTCACGCAGACCACCACCGCCGTCACCCGGACCGGCCTCGCCGACGGCATCTGGTACGTCCACGCGGCCGCCGTCGACAAGGCGGGCCTCTGGTCCGCAGCCCGGCACTCCGCCTTCCAGGTGGACGTCACCGCGCCCGGCGCCGCCGGCAGCCTGGCCTCCTCAACCCATCCCGTGACCACCAGCGCCTACGCGAACCGAACCGCCTCCTTCACCTGGTCCGCCCCCGCCGACCGGTCCGGCATCGCGGGCTACGCGGTCACGGCGGACCGGACGGCCGACTCCCTGCCCCCGACCACCGGCACCCCGCAGACGGCCATGTCGTACACCGCGACCACCGATGCCGACGGCACCTGGTACGTCCATGTCCGGGCCAAGGACATGGCAGGCAACTGGTCCTCGAGCGCGGCTCACCTGCCGTTCAAGGTGGACATGAACCTGCCGGCCAGCCCGCTGATCAGCTCCTCCTCGCACCCCGACCAGACGCGGGCCTACCGCAGCGGTGACCTGATCGCCACCTGGACGGCACCCTCTGGCTCCTCCGCCGGTTACAGCCTGGTCGTGGACAAGGTCTCCAACACCGTCCCGGACACACAACCGGACACCACCGGCATGACCCACCGGGCGCAGCTCGCCGAAGGCACCTGGTACCTGCACGTCCGGGGCGTCGACAGCAACGGGACCGGCGGCGCGACCTCGCACTTCCGTGTCGCCGTGGACACCACCGCCCCCGGCGCCCCGGGTGTGACCTCGACGGACTTCCCCGTCGACGCCTGGACCGGAGCCGTCGGCACCCCGGGCGCCTTCCAGGTGACCCCGTCCGGATCCGACACCGCGAGCCTCGCCTACCGCGTGGACGGCGGAACGCCCACCACCGTTCCGGTGACCGGCAGTCCGGTCGAACTACGGATCACCCCGGCCTCGGCCGGCCCCCATGTGCTGACCGTCACCGTCACCGACCGGGCGGGCAACGTCTCAGCCGAGACCAGCAGGGCCTTCCATGTCGGGCGTGCGGCGATCACGGCCCCGGCCAATGGCGAGGTACTCGTCGGCTCGGTGGACCTCGAGGTCAGCAGCCCCGCCGGGCTCACCGAAGTCACCTTCCTGCAGCGGAAGTCACCGACCGCCGAGTGGGTGGCCATCCCGGCCGCCCAGGTGACCCACCCCTCCGACGGCGCTGCCGTGACCTGGCCCGTCCCGCTCACCAACGGCGTTTCGCCGAAGCTGGTGTGGGACACCTCCTCCCTGTCGGGCAGCAGCAGCCTGCAGATCGGAGCTCGCTTCGGTGGCCCGGCATCCCTTCCGCTCGCCGAGCCCGTATCGGTGGCCGTGGACCGCATCGAGATCATCGACGGCGGCTCCGGGCCGGACGCCGGAGAGGCCGAGCCCGCCCAGGCGTACGCCTTGGAGAAGGCCACCGCCCGGGCCGTCGCGGCTCCCGACGTGTTCGCACCTCCCTACATCGACCGGGCAGAGGGGACCGTGGTGGCTCCTGTCGTGGATGCCACCGCTCTCAGCACGGCCAGGGAGCCGATCCAGGTGGTGCAGGCACCGGCCGACGAGGGCACGGGAATCCCGGTGGACGACGCCGAAGGGGAGGCGAAGCCCGAGGGTTCGCCCGGCGAGCCCGAAGCGCTTCCCGATCCCCCCGCGGACGATTCCGTCGAGACCACCGGAGAGGAGAACTACGTTCTGGAGGAGCCGAGCGGACAGGAGGACGCCGACCAGCCCGCCCCGGGCACCCCGACCGTCACCGTGCAGGTCACGCCGGAGACCGAGGTCGTTGCCCACAGCCTCACCGCGCTGGAGTCCGTGCGTGACGAGGTGCTCCAGCTACCGGAAAGCGAACTGCCCGGCAGCTCCGCACTCCGGCTGGCCTACGTCGACCCCGAGAACAACCGGGTCGTCGTCGAGACCGAGGCCATGAACAGTCCGCTGGCCACCTCCCTCGGCGAGCGGTACGGATCCGACGCCGTCGCCGCCGAACTCGTGCCCGCCACCCCTCTCGAGACGTTGGACCGCCGCGACGACACCTCGCCGTACTACGGCGGCGCGCGGATCAGGTCGTACCTGACGACCAGTTCCGTCACCTGGTGCACCGCGGGCTTCCCCTGGCGGCACTCGGGCAAGTGGTACATGCTCACCGCAGGTCACTGCACCACCGGAAACGGAGTGATCGTGAACACCAAGGACACCGACTTCATCGGTGCGGTGGTCCGGGACAACTGGGCCAACAAGTCCGGTTCGGTCCGCCTCAAGGGACAGAGCTACTACTCCGGCGACCTCTCGCTCTTCCAGGTGCAGTCACCCAAGTCGGCCTCCGCGAGGATCTACAAGGGCGGACAGCACTCCACCTCGTCCCGGGTGGTGCACGACTACTGGCGGCGCTGGGCGCAGAACGGCGACAAGGTGTGCACCGGCGGCATGCAGACCGGTGAACAGTGTGGGTGGAAGGTGAAGGCCACCCAGGCCACCGTGAAGTATTCCGGGGGGACCACCGCAAGGAACATGGTCGTCGCCAGGAAGACCTCGGGCGCCTGCTCCATCCCGGGTGACTCCGGCGGCCCGGTCTACACTGTGGACGGCTCCGGGCGTGCTTACGCCAAGGGCATCATTTCCGGCGGCGGCGGGGGCGGCGGTGATAAGAGCGGCGGCCTGCTCGACCCTTGTGAGCTGGTCTTCACCGACATCGGCTTGGCCAACAGCGCCCTCCCCGGCCTGGTAGCGAGGTACTGAGATGAAGCGCTTCGTCGTGCCCACCCTGCTCGCGGCATCGCTCCTGACCGGCTGCTCCGGAGCCGGGGAGTCCTCGTGCACCCTAGTCGGCATGGACTCCGAGGTGTCGCTCGTCTGGCACCCTTCGGACTTCGGCACGGCGGACGCGGCCACGTTCCGCTTCTGCGCAGGCGAGGTCTGCGAGCAGCGGAAATCCGGTGACCCGGACGATCCGTTCAACCGGCTGTCGATCCCGATCCCCCAGGCCGACGGCCCCGGCCCCGTCCCCGTCCGTCTGACCGTGACGGCCACCGCCGGCGGGAAGAAGATCGTCAGCGACCAGGCCGAAGCCACTCTTGAGGAGCAGCACCCCAACGGCAAGGACTGCGAGCCCACGGCCTGGACCGCCTCGTTCCGCGCCGAACCCGTCGGGCTCACGGACCCGAAGGGCCTTCCCACCCAGTAGAAGCGGAACGTCCTCGGACACGTCACATCAAGTGGGGTCCCTTCGGTACCTGCCGGAGGGACCCCATGCTGAGTCGCCACCGCGACCGAACCGGGCAAGATCCCATGTCGGACTTATCTGCGTGTACTTGGATGATTGGTGCATGAGGTGCTAATCAGTGTGTAAGTGGATGCCGGGGAGGCAGTAGAGCGGCAGGCTGCCGCGATGCGGGAGCTGTCGCGCCGGGTGTTCCCCTAGGCCGACGTCGTCGCGGATGATGCGCCACGACGCCGCTGGTCGCCGGAGACGGACTGTGCGGGACGGAGCTGTCCGTCGTCGACGAGGTCTTGGCCGCAGCGCTGGGCGACGCGGCCGGTGGCTTCGCCCAGCTGTGCCCCATCGCGCTCGCCGCCCCGTGGGGGCCTGCCAGCCCTCGGCGCGTGCTGGCCGCACGGACCGCTGAACTCAGGCCCGATCTGCTGGGCCTGAGCGACTACGCGCACCGCATCGTAGTGCTCCCTCTGACCTCCGTAATCCCCGACGCGACCTCGCCCGCCGGGCACCGGCCGGAGGCCGCCCTGCGCTCGCGCCCGTACAGCGTCACCGGATCACGCCAGCACGGCGTCGCTGCTCGGACGCCGTGCCCCAGTACCGGCCTGGCCTGCCGCCGGTGCCGTCCAGGCCCCCACGCAGGCCGGGTCAGCCAGCCCATTCCCGGCCGCGACCGACGCGGTCGCCTGCGCCCGCCGGAACTGGGCGGCCGGGGTTGGCCTTCCACGTCATCGCGAGGTCCGCATCAGTAAGCGGCACGAACTGGCGCTGCACACCGGCCACGTCGACGGCCTCACCCGGCTCCTGCTCCACGCCCTGGGCACCATCGGCGCCCGCAGCACGCCCGGGGGCGGCCGGTGCTTCCACTGCGACGGGACCGGGCTCGCCCGCCCCCTGTCGGAGCCGGCGGCCGGACACGGCTGAGCGGGAGACCCGGGCAAGCCGCCCCGAACGGCGGCTTGCCCGCCCCGCCCCGCGACAGAGTCGATCCGCACCATCCACCGGGCCTTGGACCTCGGAGTCACACACATTGACACCGCCGAGATCTACGGCCCTTCCATAGCGAGGAAGTCGTCGGCAAGGCCATCAAGCGTCGTCGCGACCAGCTCGTCGTGGCCACCGAGTTCGGTCTGGTCTCCCACTCCGGAGGCAACCCGGCCCCGGGTGTCACCGACAGCACCGCCGCCAACGTAAAGGCCGCCGTCGAGGGCTCCCTGAAGCGCCTCGGCACGACCACATCGACCTGCACTGCGTCGACCAGAACACGCCCATCGAGGAGACCACCCGGGCCCTGGCCGAGCTTGTCGCCGAGGGGCAGGATCCGCCACATCAGGCTCTCCGAAGCCGGCCCCGCGACGATCCTCCGCGCGCACGTCGTGCACCCGGTCGCAGCCCTGCAGACCGAGTACTCGCTGCGGACCCGCGACATCGAGGACGAGATCCTCCCGCTGCTGCGCGAGCTCGGTATCGGCTTCGTCCCGTACTCGCCGCTCGGGCACGGTCTGCTGACCGGGCAGATCCGCTCCGTCGACGACCCAGTTGCCGGGGCAGTCGCCTTTCTGCCGCCCGGGAGGGGGAGAGATGACGTCCTACGTGGTGACACGGTTCTTCAGCACACGGAGCGGAGGCGACGCGGTAGGACTACCAGCTCAACCGGCAGCGCGCTCGGGCGCATTAACACAGTTGATCATGGTCGGGGAAAGAAGTGACAGCAGGCCACTCTTCGTTGCGGAGCAGTTCTGCCCGGAGCCGGTGACGGTGTTGTCGTGGTCTCCACTATTGGTGACTTCGTCTTCGTCGTCGCTGACGTCTCCGTTGTTGCCGTTTCCGTTGCCGTCGTTTCCGTTGCCGTCGTTTCCGCTGCCGCCGTTGCCGTCACCGTTACTTCCGTTGCCGTCGTCCCCGTCACCGTCGCCGTCTTCTTCTGTCGGGGTGAGGATGAAGACGAACGACTGTAGCGAGGTGTTTTCCCGGATGGTCTGCGTCGCACAGGTTCCTTCGCGGTTGTAGGGCTCAGGAATGTCGGTGAGGCAGACGGTGCCCTCGCTATGCTTTGACGGATGCGGCCGATCTGGCGGCCTGCTCGATCTTCGCGTAGTAGGCGTCGCGGGCCTCCTCATCGATCTGCATCTCGTGTTCGGGCCGCATCCCGGTTCGGCCATCGACGTCTTCGCGCAGGATGTCGGCGTGCCCGGCATGCCGGTTGGTCTCGCCGAGGACGTGGACCATGATGGCGAACAGGTTCGTGTTGGAATGAGGCTCCGGCCACCACGGCACGTGGCCGGGGGCGTCGAGGGGAAGCTCGTTGATCGTCGTGTCTGAGTGTTCCCACGTGCGCCGGTAGGACCCGATGATCTGATCGAGGGTCTCGTCCTCAGCCGCCCACAGATCGCTGCCGTCGTGGTCCTGCCACCGGGGCAGCGGTTCCGGGGAAGGGCGGTCGAAGACCTCGCCAAAGTACCTGGCCTCGACGCTGGCCACGTGTTTGACCAGGCCGAGGAGGTTGGTCCCGGTCGCTGTCAATGGTCGGCGAGCGTCGTATTCGGACAAGCCGTCGAGCTTCCAGACCAGCGCCTTGCGGTCCCGACGCAGTCTCCCGTGCAGGTTGTCCTTCGCGAATTCATCGATCATGCGGCATGAGCCTGCCATGGACTACTCGCGGCCTCAAGATCCCGTGCGTGGACCGCAACGACCGGAAGAGCCGAAGTCTGGCCATGGCCAGTGCCCTGAGCTGCCACAAGAAGCCGGCGGAACTTGCCACGTGAGACAACGTCTTAGGGTCCGCGATTTCACCGCCTTTCGGCTTACGGGGTCATAAAGACGCCGTCTCATGGCTCGGTAGGCTGCCGGTCAGGGCGGGGATTGTTGAGCGGCTGGTGCCGGACGAGTTGTGGGAGCTGTTCCAACGGGTGGTGCTGGAGGCGCCGTCGCGGCCTCAGGGCGGTGGACGACGGCGCCACGGTGATCGGGAAGTCTTGGCGGCGATCGTGTTCGTGGCCACGTCGGGCTGCACGTGGCAGCAGTTTGGGTGAGCCTGCGGCTCATCAGGTCGATCAGCGAGGGGGCGGTGTCCCTCACCGCTCTCTCGCCCGGACACCCGGGGCGCCTGACCAGCACGCCGGATGGTCCCACGCGCTTCACCCCTTCACAGGACTTGACTTGGTACCGGCATCGGTGAGCTACCGACCTCTGACCTGCCCGAGGAGATCGAACTCTTCTGCCGGCTCCGCTACGTCCTAGATGTATTGGTCACGAGCTGACCGACGACTTCGCACCCGCATGCCGCCGCCCTGAGTGCACCTGGATGGCTCTGGACGGCGACCGTCTCCTCGCCCGGCTCGCCTGATGGGCGACCCCAGGCGATGACATCATCCCGCTGCAGTTCGACTTCTTCGACATCGACTACACCCTGCCCAAGGCCGACCGCGACGAGATCTGCCGGCGTGAGGCTGTTGAAGGCGCTCGCGAGAAGCAGGATGTGCACGGCGGCGTCTCTCCGGTGGCTGCGGGCCGTCCAGGTCGAGCGGAGCGCACATTGTCGCTCACTGGGGCGTACTCGCCCGGCGCACCCCAGGAGTTCACTCGAAGGTGTACACAGTGGACGGGTAGCCGACACGCCCGGCGGATCCCGGCCCCAGGGGGCTCAGCCGCAGCCGTGATCCACGGGAGCAGGGGGAGGAGTTCAGCAGGCCACCAACCGGGCCGCGTCCGCGGTGAAGACGGCCCGACCGGCGGCTATCCGGCGGTCCCGGTCGGCGCCGGGGCGCACCAGCCGGTCCAGCGAGCTGAGCAGCGTGATGTCGTCGGCGACATGCTCGGTGATGCCCGCGTCGGCCATCTCGCTCACACCCTCTGCCCCATGGCCGGGTATCGGCCGGTATCCGACGACCGGCACCCCGGCGGCCAGGGCCTGCATGGCCGTCTGTCCCGCAGCGTTGTCGACCATCGCGCTGGATGCCGCCATCAGGTCGGGCAGGTCCTCGATCCAGCCCAACGCGAGGACGCCGGGGAGCCCAGAGGCGCGGGCACGCAGCTTTTCGTCCCTGCCGCACAGCAGCACCGGCAGGTGGCCTGCCTTGGCGAGCAGAAGCGCGGTGCCGGTCAGCCTCTGGCCCACACCCCAGGCCCCGGCCGATACCAGCACGGCAGGCCGGCCTGGGCCGCGCCGCGCCAATTCCCGCGCCCAGCGGGTCGGCGGTCGGTCCGTGTGTGATTGGCCGGCCTCGGCGAAGGCCGCGGGTACGACTGGTCCGCACACCTTTGCCGGGCGTCCGGTCGCAGCGCGGACTCGTGCCGCGGCGGCGCCCGTCAGACACAGGTACAGGTCGTTGCCCGGGTGGAGCCACTGCCGGTGCAATGCGAAGTCGGTGACCACGACCGTGCTGGGTGGGCAGT
Source organism: Streptomyces sp. NPDC051064 (assembly GCF_044455985.1). Taxonomy (NCBI): domain Bacteria; kingdom Bacillati; phylum Actinomycetota; class Actinomycetes; order Kitasatosporales; family Streptomycetaceae; genus Streptomyces; species Streptomyces sp. NPDC051064. Next base: position 18,740 of record NZ_JBITFK010000021.1, on the reverse strand, counting down.
CGCCATGGGCGGCCCGCAGCCGCCCTGTGACCTGAGCGGCCTGGTGGAAGGTGGAGACGAGTGCGTCCGGGCGCCAGCGGTCGACGACGTGACGCAGGCGAGGCTCAAGTGCTGCGGCCAGTGGGCCGGTGTCCGGTGCCCAGCCGTTCCGCCCGATGGGGGCCCCGCGGTCGCGGAAGAACGCCGTGTAAACCGCCTGGTAGGCCCATGGGCACCGGCGGAGCGCCGTGCGGTAGGCGGCGCGCAGCCCGCGGCCAGTACCGGGGGGCAGCAGATTCAGGAGGTCCACGCATGCAGTCCGGTGGCCATCCGCCTGCAGCCGTCCGGCCAGTTCGGCAGCGACGGCGTCGTGACCGGCGCCCATGCTTGCGCTGACTATCAGAAACCTACCCATTCCTGCATGTTCTCCGAGTACGGCCAGGTGTGCCAAGCCCGCACCGGGTACGCCGTTAGGCCAGTGGGGCCATGCGCGTTTGCCGGTGCGCCGGTTGCATGAAGGATGACTCAGTACGGTCCGGTGCAGGCTGGCTCGGAAAGGAGCTCAGCACGTCGGCGGCCACGAAGGACGGAAGGCCCATGCGCGCGAGCCCCCCACCCCGCGGTAACCCCGCAGTCGAAGCCGACGTGTCGCGGTCGCCTGCGGACGGCCAGGCTGCCCGCAGCCGGCGGAAGGTCGTGTTGATCACCGGCGCCTCCTCCGGTATCGGCGCCGAAGTCGCTGCCCGGCTCTCGGCCACTGACCGGTGGGAACTGCTGCTCAGCGGACGGAACGAGGACCGGCTCAGCGAGGTCGCCGCCCGCACCGCCGGTACCTCGCTGCCCATGGACCTGGCTTCCCAGGAAGGCTGCCGAAATCTGGCCGAGGCGGCCCTGGCGCACAGCGGCAGGGTCGACGCACTGGTCGCTGCAGCGGGGCTGGGCTGGGCCGGCGCCTACACCGACATGACACCTGCTGCCGTGAATCGCCTGGTGAGCGTCAACGTCTGCGCCGTCCTTCATCTCGTCAGCATGGTGCTGCCGCAGATGGTGTCCCGCAGGTCGGGGCGGCTGGTGCTGATCGGCTCAGTGGCCGGGCGGTTCGGCGTGCGGGGCGAGGCGGCATACGCGGCGACGAAGGGCGCGCTGATCCCCTTCGCGGAGAGCCTGCGATACGAGCTCCAGGGCACAGGCGTCCAACTTTCCCTGGTGCTGCCGGGCCCCGTCGACACGCCGTTCTTCGCCCACCGTGACGCCCCGTACACGCGCTCCTGGCCCCGGCCCGTCCCAGTCGGGCAGGTAGCGGCAGCAGTCGAGGAAGCACTGGCCGGGGGCCGGGACGAGATCACCGTGCCGCGCTGGCTGGGCATCCCCGGCCGACTGCAGGGCATGGCCCCGCACCTCTTTCGCAGGCTGGCCATGCGCTTTGGCTGACGGCTTCCCGAGCAGCGGAACGAATGCGGGGTCGTGACTCGTGATTGTCCTTTCCGTCGCACTGGCGCTGCTCGCCGCGCTCGGGAACGCGGCCGCCTCCGTACTGCAGCGACGCGCCGCAGCGGTCGACCTGCCCGATACCTCCGGCGGCCGCCTCATCGGCCGGTTCGGCTTCGTGCGCCGTCCGGCCTGGCGCTGGGGGGCGGGACTGCTGGTCGCCTCCGGGGCGGCGCAGGCCCTCGCCCTGGCGACCGGACCACTGTCAGTGGTTCAGCCGGTGATGGCGACGGAGCTGTTGTTCACGCTGGTGCTGGCCGCTGTCGCGTTCCGGTGGCCGCCCGGGGCCCAGACCTGGGGGGCGTTCTTCGGGATGGCGCTGGGTCTGGCAGCGTTCCTTCTCCTGGCCGATCCGACGGGCGGCGGGGAGACCGTTCCTCCGAAGAGGTGGCTCATCAGCGCCGTGCCCGCCGTTGCCGTGTCGGTCGTGCTGGTCGTCGTGGGCACGAGGCTGCGGGGCTCGGCGCGGGCGGCGTTGCTGGGGTCAGTGACAGCCATCGGCTTCTCCTTCACTGCGGCACTGATCAAGGACACGCTCGGCCTGGTTCCAGGCGGCCCCGGGGACCTGTTCACCGCGTGGCAGATCTACACGGCCGCAGCCGTCGGCCTCGGCTCCTTCCTGATGCTGCAGGCCACGCTGCGAGCCGGCTCCCTGGCGGCGTCGCAGCCCGCGCTCACCCTCGGCGACTCGCTGCTGAGCGTCGTGTTGGGCGTGTCCCTGTTCGAGGAGCGGCTCTCTCTTGGCTGGCGGGTGCTGCCGGAAGTGGCATCGCTCGGGCTCATCGCATTCGCCTGTGTGCGTCTGAGCACGTCACCCTTGGTCTCGGGCAAGGAGGCACAGCGATGGTGAGACATCCTGGCTCAGAGAGTGCGGGCGTTGTGTCCGGAGTCGCGGCCGGTGCGCTGGCTGCGGCTGCTGTGTGGCACGTGGGCCCCGCCGCCACCTGGCTGCCACCTGTACGGAGGGTCTTCTGCCCCGCGCTGGACGGCCGAGGCCGTGCCGACCACGTGGCGCTGACATTCGACGACGGGCCGGACCCGGCCAGTACCCCGTACTTCATGCGCCTGCTCGCCAAGCACGAGGTGCGGGCCACCTTCTTCCTTGTCGGCGCTTCGCTGCAACGCTATCCCGCCCTGGGCCGGGCGCTCGTGGTCGGTGGTCACGAGGTCGCCGTGCACGGCTGGCAGCACGACCGCCCCTGGTTCCCCGCGCCGTTGCGCGACGTACGGGAGGTGGCGCGAGCCGCCGACTCGGTACGGCGGATCTGCGGGACGGTACCGCAGTGGTACCGACCGCCCTACGGCATCCTCACCGGCGGTCGACTGGCTGCTGCCCGCCGCGCCGGGCTGCAACCTGTGTTGTGGTCGACGTGGGGCAGGGACTGGACGGTAAACGCTGATGCCCGCTCTGTGAAGGCATCGGTCCTCAGGGATCTGACCGGCGGTGGCACCGTGCTGCTGCACGACGCGGGCGGGTGGAGCGCGCCCGGCGCGTGGCGGGCCACGCTGGGCGCGCTGCCCGGCCTACTTGCCGAGTGCCGTCGACTCGGTCTGAGAGTAGGCCCGCTGGGCGAGCACGGCATCGGACACGTCGACGCGCTACCGAGTGGGCGATGCCACCCGTTGTTTCGGGGTCGGCTTTACAACGGCTAACACAACGAGGTGGCCCGCTACATGCAGGCGACGCAACGGGTGAGGTCCTCGGCCAGGAAGACAGTGGACCGTCGCTGCGAGCCGGTGATCGTTCCCAAGTAGATCCGAGCTGTTCCTGCGGCACGGAGTCGGTCGATGGCATCGGCCAGCCCGAGACGAGGTGTGAGACCGGTTTCGAGCATGACTTTGTGCCGCCAGGACCAGATGTCCCAGAGCTGGTGGGCGGAAACGGTGTTACTTCGGAAGAGCTCGAAATTCGCTTCCGTTTGGAGTTCGGCCAGGGCCGCACGGGCAGATGTCAGGTGGTCGTATCCGCGGTCAGCGAAGAGTGAGTTGGGCTTGCGCCGTGGGTGCCCGACCCGACCTCTGATGGGCGGGATGGCGTCGATTGGTGGCATGAGTTGGGTGATGTCGTTGCGGTTGCCGCCGGTAAGGATCACGCTGAGTGGGGTGCCGTGCCCGTCCGTGATCAGGTGATGTTTCGATCCGACCCGGGCACGATCGACCGGACTCGGTCCTGTGTGGTCCCCCCATTTTTACGGCCCGCACGTGACTGGAGTCGACTACTGCCCGGGACCAGTCGAGACGAGCTGCCGCATTGAGCTCGGCCAGCGGACTTCGTGCAGCTGCTGCCAGACGCCCGCCTTGTGCCAGTCTCGCAACCGTCGCCAGCACGTCATTCCCGAATGAAGCCCAACTCCTGCGGCAGGAACTCCCACTGGATCCCCGTGTGCAGCACGAGCAGGACGCCGCACAGCACCTTCCGATCGGGTAAGGGCTTCCGGCCCGGTATCGGAACCGGCGCTCTCTGCGTGGCAGTGAGGCTCGATCCGCTGTTACAGGTCATCCGTCACGTTGAACCGGGCGCACTCGCTCAGGCCAGGCTCTGGACGGTGTACATCGCGCCGAGGGCGGCCGCGAGGGTGCCGAGCAGGAGACGGAGTGCGGTCTCGGGCAGGAGGGGCTGGAGCCGTGCGCCGAGGTAGCCGCCGATGAGTCCGCCCGCGCCGCTGGCCACGCCCAGCCACCAGTCGGGGGCTACGGGTCCGGGGCTCGCCAGGGCCAGCACGGTGTAGGTGGCGGCGCCGGCGATGGAGGTGGTGAAGGTCGCGGCGAGGGTGGCCGGTGCGATGCGGGCCAGGGGCATGCCGCGCGCGGCGAGGACGGGACCGAGCAGGGAGCCGCCGCCGATCCCGTAGATCCCGCCCACCATTCCCACGGTCAGGGCGAGGGCGGCCAGCGCGGGAGTTGACGGTACGGCAGCTTCGGGCCGCGTTCGGGCGGGGCGCAGGGTGCGCAGGCACAGCCAGGTTCCGAGGGGCAGGAGGAAGGCGGAGACCAGGAGGCGGAAGGCGTCGGGGCCGGGGAGGGCGAAGACGCGGATGGCGGCGCCGGCGATGACGCCGGGCAGCGTCCAGGCGACGAGGCGTCGGGCCAGGCTGCCGCGCAGAGCGCCGTTGCGGCGGTAGCGCCACAGGGCGCCGGGCCCGGCGACCACGTTGAACAGCAGGTTCGTCGGTGTGACCGCGGGGCTGGGTACGCCGAGAAGGCTGAGCTGGACCGGGAGGAGGAAGACGGCTCCGGACACGCCGACCGGAGCGGTCACTGTCGAGATCAGCAGGCCGGCCGCGAAGCCGGCCCAGATCGTCCAGTCCACTGCTGCCCCTGCCCTTCCTCGATTGCCCGGTCAGTATCGACGGGCCGGGTGCGGGGAGCGCGAACCGGCAATGAGATGTTCACGAGCAGCAGGTGCGGCCCGACTTGCAGCCGCACGCGTTCGCTTCGGCTGCGACGGCCCCGGAGGACGCCGGGGTGTGGACGGGTACGCCGTCGTCACGCCAGGCAAGGCGCTGATTCATTTGACGACGCGTACGCCGTCCCCACAGGGTCGTGCACCAGAGTCGGCCAGGCGCGACAACAAGACGGCGAGCGAGGAGAGATGGACTGCCGAACGTGTGGAACGACCACCTGTCGCAGGTGGTGGTGTCGCCGACCCTTAGAACGCGTCAGTGTCTGCGCATGGGCCAGTCATGATCCAGACGCTGTATTCGGGCAGATCGTACCCTCCGATCCCGCCACCAGAGGAAGCCCTTTTCGAGGTCTAACCCGTAACCCACAGTCACGAACCACGGAAGTTGGCCGGGATGGCCGGACGAGGGGACCACCTGCCTTCTCGCCGTCTGCGGCGTGGGAGGGACTGCTCCTCCACGACGCAGGAGCAGACCCTCTGGTGCGCCGTGACCGTACGAGGTCAGGCATTCAGGAAGGCGAGAATGTCCGGGTTGAGGACCTCGGGGTGCGTCGACAGCATGCCGTGCGGGTACCCCTCGTAGACCTTGAGCGTGCCGTTCTTCAGGAGCTTCGCGGAGAGCGGCGCAGAGTCGTCGATGGGGACGACCTGGTCGTCGCTGCCGTGAGCGACGAGAACCGGGACGTCGATCTTCTTGAGGTCCTCGGTGAAGTCGGTTTCGGAGAACGCCTTGATGCACTCGTAATGAGCGTTGGCGGCGCCCATCATTCCCTGCCACCACCACCTGTCGATCAGGCCCTGCGACACCTCGGCGCCAGGCCGATTGAAGCCGTAGAAGGGGCCGGCGGGCACGTCGATGTAGAACTGCGCGCGGTTGGCGGCGAGCGCGGTGCGGAATCCGTCGAAGACGCCAATGGGAGTGCCGCCGGGGTTGGATTCCTTCTTGACCATGACCGGCGGTACCGCGCTGACCAGAACGGCCTTTGCAACCCGTCCGGGCTTGGCTTGCGCCACGTAGCGTGCGACCTCACCGCCGCCGGTGGAGTGCCCGATGTGGAACGCGCCCTGAAGGTCGAGCGCGTCCGTCAGTGCCGTGACGTCGGCGACGTAGGTGTCCATGTCGTGGCCGGTCGCGGCCTGGCTGGAGCGCCCGTGACCACGGCGGTCGTGGGCGATGACGCGGTACCCCTCGTTGAGGAAGAACAACATCTGCGCGTCCCAGTCATCGGCGCTGAGCGGCCACCCGTGGTGGAAGACGATCGGCTGGCCGTCGCGCGGGCCCCAGTCCTTGTAGAAGATGGTCGTGCCGTCAGCGGTGGTGATCGTGCTCATTGCTGATCCTTCCGAGACAACTGCGTGGACCACTTGGGTAGACGGGGCTGTCAAGGAAGCCGTGCCGACGCGGTCTCTCAGTGGACGAAAAGCAGCTGGGCGCGTGGTGCTCACTTGCTAGCCCCATCAAAACGTTACGCGAAGATGCGCTCTGCCACACTTCACCCTTCCTGCTATAGATCGCCGCATTTCACCAGTTTGCATCGGAGACTTGTAGGCCGCCGGTGAGGGCCATGCTCAGCAGTGCGCTCTGTCGCGGGCTCACGCTCGACCTGGCCGGCTCTGTTCCTCCGCCCAGTCGGCGAATTCTCCGCGCCTGGGCGCGGCCGCATGTCAGAGACCCTCGCAGACAGCACCCGGATGGTATGCCGAGGCGGCCACGGCTTGTTCAGAACGGCAGCTTCTCGTCACGGATCGTTCGAGCGAACCGGGCGTCCTCGGCGTCGACGGCCGCGGCCTCCTCGATGACGCGGTTCAGGCTGGCGGCCGGGATCACCACCGCGCCTGCCGCGTCCGCGTAGATGAAGTCCCCGGGCGTCACGCAGACGCCGCCGACCTCCACGGTGATGTCGGCGGCGTACGGCATGACGGTGTCGCCGCCCCAGCGTGTCGCCTCGCCCGCGCACCACGCGGCGATGCCGCTCTCACGGAGTTGCTCGAAGTCGCGCAGACGGCCGTCGGTCAGGACTCCGGACATCCCGTGGTTCGCCACCCGTGACAGTTTCGTGCCCCCGCCGTGCGACGCCTGCGGGTACCCGCCCCTGGAGAGCACGAGGACACTCCTGGCCGGATGCTTGCCGACGGCTCGGTAGAAGTGCGATGCGAAGTCGGTCTTCGACTCCGGAAGGTCGTCGCGGTACGGCATGAAGGCAATGGTCGCTGCCGGCCCGAACAAGGGGCGGTCGGGGCTGGGGCTGGTGAGAGCGAGAATGTGCGCGCGATGGGAGTGCACCCGGCCCATTGCGTCGACCAGAGCGGCGCAGCCCATTCTCGCCAGCTCGTCCACGAGTTCAGGCCTTGCTGACTGACTCATCATGCTCCCTTCGCGCACGGCGGCAGCCAGCTCACCACCTGCCGGGAACCGGCTGCGGCGACGTCATCGGTGTTCGGGGTTGTCGCGATCGCTGCGGCACCCGGCGTCCCACGTGGAGCGCTGGTTGCCGTAGGCGGGGATACCACCCGCCCGCTTCAGCATGGCCGCCACGTGCAGGAGGTTGTACGCCATGAACGACGTGTTCCTGTTGGTGAAGTCGTTCTCGGGGCCTCCCGAACCTGGGTCGAGGTAGGAAGGTCCCGGTCCGGCCTCCCCGCTCCAACCGGCGTCTGCCTGCGGGGGGATGGTGTACCCGAGGTGCTGAAGGCTGTACAGCACGTTCATCGCACAGTGCTTGACACCGTCTTCGTTGCCGGTGATCAGGCATCCGCCCGCCCTGCCGTAGTAGGCGTACTGCCCCGCTGCGTTGAGGAGGGACGAGCAGGCATAGAGGCGCTCGATGACCTTCTTCATGACGGAGGAGTTGTCGCCGAGCCAGATCGGCCCGCACAGCACCAGGATGTCCGCGTCCAGGATGCCCTGGAAAAGGGTCGGCCACTCGTCCGTCGCCCACCCGTGTTCTGTCATGTCCGGCCATGTCCCGGTCGCAATATCGTGATCCATTGCCCTGATCACTTCGACGGAGACGCCGTGATCGCGCATGATCGCCGCACTCATGTCGATGAGGCCCTCGGTGTTGCTCACCTCCGGTGACCGCTTCAGGGTCGCGTTGACGAACACTGCGCGCAGATCGTCGAACCGAGGAGGAGTGCTGGATTGAGGGCGATCGGACACAGCAACACCGTCCACAGGAGAGTGAAGAAGATTCGGCAGTTATTCGACATCATCCGCTGATACACCGATCCCCGCAAACGGGAGATATGGGGTTGCATGTGGCAACGGGACCGTCACCGTAGACGGGTGCCGGTGCCGGTAGTGGAAGGCACAGGACGCGAGACTCCGCCGGCCTTCTTCCCATTGCGGGAGTCCGCCGCCCCGCGTGAGAAGCCGTACACCTGGTACCTCCCGGTCTTCCTCCGGCCTGCGGTGAAGGCGCGGTGACTCGCACCCGGCCCTTGCCCCTCGGCAGGCAGCCGCGCCGGCGTCCCGCCTGCCACGGCTTCCGCTCTCGCGGGCGTCGTCGATCGCGCTACGGCCGCCGTGTTCGCGGTGGCGCAGCGGCTCTCCGCCGGGTTCGTCCTTCGCGGAGAAGGCGACCGTTGCGGCCGCGAGACGCTCGCCCACCCCGACCGGGCCGGCGCGTCACCGCTGCTCGGATTCCCAGCGCCGGGGGTCTGTTTCCAGAGCGGAGCGGTCCCACCGGCCGCACTCCGCCGCGGCGTCGTACGTACTGTGGAGGAAGGCGGCCAGGGTCCGGTCGGGGTCGGCGGACTGCCGCACCACCTCGTACGGCAGCAGGAACTGTCCGGCCTCGGGGCTGTAGGACGCTCCCTCGGGGGCCACGGAAGAGGCGGCGAAGCCCTCCGGCTCCGGATAGGCGTACGAATAGAACGCTCCCTCGTCGCCACCACCCGGCCAGAAACCGCAGCTACTCAGTTCGTGGGAGTACCCCTCGACCATCACCCAGTCCCCGCAGTTCGGCGCGCCCCCGGGGTGGGTCGGCGCGCTGCGGCCGGAGAAGCGCGTACAGGCAAGGTCCATCGCCCCCCAGAAGAAGTGCACGGGACTCACTTTGCCGGTGAAGTGCGAGCGAAATTCCGTCATCCCTCTGTGGGCCTGCAGGAGCTGTCGCCAGAACAGGTGGACCGCGTGCGGGTCATAAGTGCAGTGCTCGAAATCCTCCGTGAAGCTGATCGCGACCTCTGTCTCGTTCGGATGGTTCTGGATCTCCACAGCCACGCCGAGTTCGGACAGGCCTGACATCAAGCGGGCGTGGAACTCGGCAACTGGCATGGCTTGGAGTGCTATGTCCCGTCTGCCGCCGTCGCTGGTTCGTATAACCAGTGTGTGCTGCACGAAGTCGAACTCGATGTCGAACATGCCCGACCCGTAAGGGATACCGGATGTGGTCAGACCGCGCGGCGTGACGTAGAAGGTCACCTGCCACCAGTGATTCACCAAGGGAGCGTGCGCCAGGCGCACCTTGCCCACGATCTGTGCCCACATGTGGAGGGTGCCGCGTGTTTCGATCCACTCCTCGACCTCTAGCCGCGGCCACTCCGTCCGACTCCCGAACCCGGCAGGTGACATGGGATCTCCCTTTCGCGCATCGCCGTGAGGCGAGGCCGCACCTCGCAGCCGGAACTCCCCTCCGCCCAGCGTGACGCAGCGCCTGGTCAGGGGCAACCTCGGAACTTCGCAGCGAGCGGCCGGCGCTGTCAGGCGTGGGCGGGTCAGGAAGACGTGGGCACAGTCGGGCGCGTAGCGCGTTTCCGCTCCCCGAGGTGAGTGCCCCGGTGGGTTGATCCATGGTGAGGTTCATTTGACTGGGGGAGGCTCAGTGACATCAGCCAGGCATACGGGGCTGTGTCGGTCGTGCTCTCGGCCATTGCTCTGGCCGGGGTGGCTCTCTCGCTCCTCTACCAGGTGCGCCAGGCCCGTACGAGCAACGAGCAGGCCATCAGGGATAGCCATCTCCAACTCGCGACTTCCGCGCTGAGCAACCCAGATCTACTTCAGGCATGGTTACCGCCTGTTGGACAGGTCACCTTGAAACGGCATCAACAGCATCTGATCACGTCGCTCGCTCTCGGCGAGTTGCTACAGCGCTTCTGTATCGGCCACCTGTCTGCCGAGAAGCTCGCCGTAAAACTCGACGGACACTTCCGCGGTGAGATCGCGCGCGAACAGTGGGAACGCGAAGGGCCCGGTTGGCGCCGCACCATGGAGGCTGGTGATCGCCTCGACCGCGTCTTCGTTCGCCTGGTGGATGAGCGCTATCAAGCTGCCGTAGCGGCAGGGCCGGCACTTGCTGTTGTCGAGTTCCAGGATCCACGGGGCAGGCCGTGATCACCGCGTCGGCTCCCACGTCGCTGCTTGGCGGGTGAATCGGAGGGTGCCGGTTCGGCCGTCCAAGTGGGTCGGCTTTGGAAGTCCTTCGGGGGTTGACTCCGGAGCCGGGTCGTGCCGTCTACTCAGCTGAGCTCAGGGCCGCTGCCGGAACGGGGCGAGCGTGGCGCGCACGAGGTCGGCGGCGCCCCAGTCGGGGTCGAACTGGGCGATCACGGCCAGGTGCTGGCGTAGCTGGAGGATCGGCATGCGTTCACGCCAGTCGCGGTCGAGCCCGGTCAGCTCGGCGTAGAGCTTGAAGAACACGTGCGCCTCGGGCGGCGGCGCCGTCGTCCACAGGTGGGCCAGGTCGACCTCGGCCCACGTGTACGACACGGCCGGGTCGATCAGTGCGGGCCGCCCGTCGGGGGTGGCCATGACGTTCAGCGCCCACAGGTCGCCGTGCGTCAGGCACGCGGGCCTGACCGGCAGCAGCTCGGGCAGCCGGTCGCACAGCCGCTCCAGCGCCGCCCGGTCCGCGGCGTCGAGCGCATCCTGGACGCGACGCTCGCCGAGCCAGCGCAGCAGACGATGCTGGGCGAAGAACTCGAACCCGTCGTCATCCCAGGTGTTGACCTGCCGACGACGGCCCAGCCAGTTGTCCCGGTGCCACCCGAATCGGGGGAACCGCGTGGTGGTGTGCAGGTGAGCGAGCACATGCGCGAGCTGCTCCCAAAAGGCCTTGGTGCCCGGCCGGGGCTGCAGCACGGACAACACGAGCAAGTCGCGGTCCGTGAGGATGATCTCGGGCGTGGCGACGCCGCCCGCCTCGCGCAGCACGGTGAGCCCTTCGGCTTCCGCGGCGAAGGCGTCGTCCGACGGCGGCTCGCCGAACGCCTTGACGAACACCGACGTGCCGTCACCGCAGCGCGCGAGCCCCGCGGTCGCGGCGAGGCCTCCAGTGGCTGGCTCGGCTGCGACGACGTCGGTCAGGCCGGCCGCATGCAGGCGTTCGAGCAGGAAGGACATCGCGTCTGTCACGGGTGTGCTCCTGTCGTCGTGGTCGAAATCAACGATGACCGGCTCCGAGCATTCGAAGACCGCTACAACGCCACAGCACAGCCGTTCCAGTGGAAGTTCACCGCCTCCGAGCTGGACGATCTGCTGGCCAGACTCGACCGGCACACCACCGATCACGAATCCTCCGCCCCACCGGCGGTTTGATCAATCCCCGGGTCTGTCAAACGAGCGTGTATCTCGTGTTGTTGAGGGTTACTGGCGTGCTGCGGAGAGACGGCCGTCGAAGGTGATGTCGAAGGCGTTCAGCGCGGTCTTCCAGCGCATGGTCCAGCGGGCCTGGCCTCTGCCGGTGGGGTCCAAGGGCATGATCGCCATGAGACCCATTTCAACGCAACCTGCTCGTTGGGGAAGTGGCCGCGGGCCTTGCCCGCCCGGTGGATCCTGGCGTTGACGGATTCGATCGCGTTGGTGGTGCAGACGATGCGGCGGATCTCGGTGTCGAAGCGGAGGAACGGGGTGAATTCCTCCCACGCGTCAGAGCCGGACGATCGCCGGATGCTTCTTGCCCCAGGCGTCGGCGAACTCGGCCAGACGGTCTCGACGGCGTCGGGCAGGCCCTTGAGCCCGTCGCAGACGAGCATGAGGACGTGTTTCACGCCGCGGTTCTTGATCTCGGTGAGGATGTGCATCCAGTGCTTGGCCCCCTCGCCGCCGTCGCCGGCCCACAGCCCGAGGATGTCCCGCCGACCTTCGGTCGTGACCTCGAGGGCAACATATATGGGCCGGTTGGCGACCGCCCCGTCGCGGATCTTGGTTCTGTCGACGATCTTGTGATCCGGACGGTTGAGCGGTTGGTGCCGAGCGTTCGCAATCATGCATTGCGTGCTCTCGTGATGTGCTTTGGAGCTGTTTCCTTACCTGTCCGCGTTGCTCATCGAGGAGGTCGAGAGACGGCCGGACAAGGTGGTGTTGAGGACGCGGGTGCGGGCGAGGAGCGGGACCTGCCGGTGCGGTCAGAGCTCCGCTCGGGTGCACGGCCGGTACGTACGCAAGCTGCGTGACGTCGCCGTGGGCGGGCTCGGCGTGGTGATCGAGTTACGCGTACGCCGGTTCCGCTGCGAGAACACTTCCTGCACGGCGGTGACGTTCGCCGAACAGATCGTGGGTCTGACGACCCCGCACAGTCGGCAGACCCCGCTATTGCGCGGGGTGCTGACGCGGATCGGACTGGCCCTGGCCGACCGGGCAGGAGTCCGCCTGGCCTCCGCGGTCGGCGTCACCGCGGGCAAGGACAGGCTGCTGCGGCTGGTCAGAGCCCTGCCCGAACCGGAGGTCGGCGAGGTGGAGGTCCTTGGCGTCGACGACTTCGCCTTCCGCAAGCGCCGTCACTATGGCACGGTGCTGATCGACATGGCCACCCACCGTCCACTGCATCTCTAGACGGGCGCGAAGGCGAGGACCTCGCCGCGTGGCTCCGTGACCACCCCGAGGTGAAGGTGATCTGCCGGGACCGGTCCAGCTGTTACGCGGAGGGCGCACGCATCGGAGCGCCGCAGGCCGAGCAGGCAGCTGATCGTCATCATCTGTGGGCCAATCTCGGCCAGGCGGTCGAGAAGACGGTGAACGGTCATCGCTCCCGTCTGGCCGAACCGCCTTCGGAACCCACGGACACTCCCGACAAACCGCATGTAGTCCCACCGCAGACGGAGCTGAAGATCGTGACTCGGCTCCGTGAACAGCATGCCGCCGCCCACGAGCTGTGTCAGCAGGGGAAGTCGAAGGCGGGGATCGGCCGGAAACTTGGACTGCACCAGGCCACCGTCCGCAAACCGGTTAACGGCCCTTCCGCGGACGACGTCGTCGCCAAGAGCCTGCAGCGGGCGCACGCCGTCGACCCGTATGTCGGCTACCTGCACCGGCGCTGGAACGATGGCGTCAGGAACGCCGCCCAGCTCTACCGCGAGATTCAGGAACAGGGCTACCCCGGGGGCGAGTTGGCCGTGCAACGTTATCTGCGGCCATACCGCACCGGGCGCGGACACGCACCCGATCCGGGGCCGACGCCTCCGCCGGTTCGCGAGGTCACCTCGTGGATCATGACTCACCCCGAACACCTGCATGGCGAGGTCGCCGACAAGCTTCATCGGCTGCGTGAACGCGTTCCCGAACTGGACCGGCTTACTCTTCACGTCAGGAAGTTCGCCGTCATGATGACCGCACGCCACGGCGACCGCCTCGATGACTGGATCACCGAGGTCGAACGAGACGCCCTCGCCCCACTCGCGGGCTTCGCCCGCAACCTCCGCCGCGACTTCGACGCCGTCCGCAACGGACTGTCTCTTCCCCACAGTTCCGGCGCCGTTGAAGGCAACATCAACCGGCTGAAGATGCTGAAACGGCAGATGTTCGGCCGGGCCGGCCTCGATCTCCTTCGCAAAGGCGTCCTGCTCGCGCAATGAGCCGGGCCACCTGGATCACAAGATCGTCGACAGAACCCGGACCTTCACGTGGATGGCGTCGATGAAGACCACCGGGTACACGGCGTCGAGGGGCCGGTTCTGCCATTCGGCCATGCCGTCGAGAATATTGTCGGTGATCGTGGAGATGGTCTGGCGGGGCACGTCGGCGCCGTAGACCTCGGCGAGGTGGGCCTGGACCTCACCGGTGGTCAGGCCCTTCGCGGCGAGTGGGATGACCATCTCGTCCACGCCGGAAGACGCTGCTGCCGTTTCTTGACGATCTTCGGCTCGAAGGAACCCTCACGGTCGCGGGGCACAGTTATCTCCACCGGGCCGACATCGGTCAGCACGGTCTTGGCTCGGGTGCCGTTACGTGAGTTGCCGCCGTTCTTCCCGGCGGGATCGTGCTTGTCATAGCCGAGGTGGTCTGTGATCTCGCCATCGAGGGCCGACTCCAGGAGCCGCTTGGTCAGCTGCTGGAACAGCCCGCCCTCGCCGGTCAGCTGCAGGCCCTCGGCCTGAGCCCGGCCCCCCAGCTCGTCAATCAGCCGATCGTCCACAGACTTCACCGGCACCGCCTCAGACTGCTCGCCGGACTCGGTCTCGGTTACGTTGTTGCTGGTCATCGATGCATCTTCCATGATCGGGAGTTACGCCGAACGTTTTACAGTCCCCGTCCTGGCCGATCCGAAGTCGGCGGAGAAGCTCACCGACGCGGACCGCCGGGCGCTGTCGCCGCTGTTCTGGACCCACGTGTATCCGTACGGCAGATTCGAGCTGGACATGAACAGCCGCCTCGACCTGGACCTGTCCATCCGGGCGGCGGTACCCGGCCCGCGCGCCCCCGCAGGGGGAAGCAGCCGCCGTTCCGGCGTGAGACCTGGGCTCCGGTCCTGGCCGGAGCCCAGGCAACGTGCGTGAGCGTCACCAGGGGTGTTGGTGGCAGTCATGAGGGGGATGCGTGGCCTCCGCCGGCCGCGGTGGCGCTTTGGACGCAGTCGCGGAGCAGGGCGCGGCGCTGGTCATGTACGTCATCGGGTTCTTGGCTGCTGGCGGCATATACGTTGCTGACCGGTGACCAGGCCATGGACATGGCGATGACCATGGCCATGATGTCGAACGGGTCACCTGCGCGGACGCGCCCGGCGGCCTGGGCCTCGGCGATGGCCGTGAGCTTGCGGTCGTCGTAGTGCTGGTGGGTCTCGACGAGGTGCCCGGCAGGCCGGCGCTCCAGTCGTGTCCAGGTCGCCAGCCGGATGAGGTCGGGGCGGCGCAGGTACTCGTCGTAGAGACGAACGGCCCACTCCGCGAGATCGTCGGCGTCGATGGGCACGACGTTGGTGATGCGCTCCAGCGAGCTGAGGAAGATCGCGTCGAAAAGTCGCTCCTTGTCGCCGAAGTAGGCGTAGAGCTGTGCCTTGTTGGTGCGCGCTGCCGTCACGATGCGTTCGATGCGCGCCCCGGCGATGCCGTGCTGGGCGAACTCTTCGGTGGCAGCGTCCAAGATGCGCTGGTAGGTCGCGGCGCCTCGCGAGGTCTGGGGCTGTTCCGGCATGCCCGCAGCCTACCAAACAGAACAGTTGGTTTGCCTTGATGTGTGGTCGCATTTAAACTGCGGCAGACCGAACAGTCTGTTTAGGGAGTGAGTATGCGAACGACCACCGGATGGCAGGCGGCCGGCCCGACGGCACTGGGGCGCACTTCGCTGGAGCGCCGTGACCTGCGCCCGGATGACATCGCGGTGCGGGTCGACTACTGCGGCGTGTGCCACACCGACCTGCACGCCCTGCGCGCCTACGACCCGCACACGGAAGTGCCCCTGGTGCCCGGTCACGAATTCACCGGCGTGGTGGCCGGGACCGGAGGGGAGGTAACCACCTTCTCGGTCGGCGACCGCGTCGCGGTGGGCAACATCGTCGACTCCTGCGGCGTGTGCGCCATGTGCGAAGCCGGACAGGAGAATTTCTGCCACTCCTTCCCGACTCTGACCTACGGTGGCACCGACCGGCAGGACGGGTCGACCACTCTGGGCGGCTACTCCCGCGAGTACGTCGTGCGCGACGCCTTCGCCTACCCGCTCCCCTCCGGCCTCGACCCGGCCGCAGCCGCCCCGCTGATGTGCGCCGGCGTCACCGTCTGGGAACCCCTGCGCCACCTCGGCGTGGGGCCCGGCAGCCGCGTCGCTGTGGCCGGGCTCGGCGGCCTGGGCCACCTCGCGGTCAAGATGGCCGTGGCACTCGGCGCCACCACGACCGTCATCAGCCGAACCCAGGACAAGCGCGACGACGCCCGTAAGCTCGGCGCTCACGACCTCATCGACTCCACCGATACCCAGTACATGGCTGCGGCGCGCGACACCTTCGACGTCGTGATCGACACCATCTCCGCCCCTCACGACGTCGCCCCGTATTTGAAGTTGGTGGCGATGGACGGCACCCTCAGCCTCCTCGGGTACCTGGGCCCCGTCACCGTCGAGGCCACGGCCTTGCTCATCGGCCGCAAGAAGCTCAGTTCCGCGGGCAGCGGAGGCCGCCTGGCGACAGCCGAGATGCTCCAATTCTGCGCCGACAACAGCATCGCCGCCGACATTGAAGTACTCCCGTCGTCACAGGTGGACACGGCACTCGACCGCCTCCGGCGAAACGACGTCCGCTACCGCTTCGTGCTCGACATGTCCGACCTGGACTGAAGAGACAGTTGGCCGGGGCCATGACGTGCGGGCCGGACAACGGCGCGCGCATGGCCCGGCACCCTGCCCTCTCGCAGATGACCGTTTCTGAGAAACGGGCATCGTCGAACCCATCCCCGACGTCCTCTCATTCGTCCTGAGAGGCGATCCCGCCTCAATCGGTCGATCCCGGAAAGCGACTTGTCACCTCATCGCAGCTTCGGGAGTACAGGGCCGGAAACATCGGTCGTCCATCGCGTCGCGGATGTGCACCAATCGGCACCCCGCTAGCCCGTGCTCTGCGGCGACAGCCGCCGTGTGATCCGGTCGAACATCTCCGTCAACGGCTCGCCGACGTCCCGGCCGAACTCGGTCAGCCCGTAGGTGACCTGCGGCGGCGTCGTCGGCTCGACCTCCCGCCAGATCAGGCCGTCTTGGACCAGCGCCCGCAGCGTCTGGGCGAGCATCTTCTCGCTGATGCCCTGGATGCTCTCGCGCAGCTCGTAGAACCGAAGGCTTCTGCTCCGCAAGGAGATCAGTACCCAGACCCCCCATCTACTGGTCACGTGGTCGACCACACCGCGCGCCGGGCAGTCGGTGTGAAACACGTCATACCGCCCCTCCGCCTCAACCTCTCCACGCTGCACGCTTTCTGTCATGCCATGAGCTTACCCAAAGGTATGCCCTTACCAGAAGTTAGCCTCGCTCCTAACGTGAGGGCCACAGAAGACATTTGACAAGGGAGCTGAAGATGATCGTGGTGACCGGAGCCACCGGGAATATCGGCCGGCCGTTGATGCAGGCCCTGACCGAAGCGGGCCGGCAGGTGACGGCGGTGTCACGGCACACGGCAGCGGTGCCCAACGGTGCCCGCCACGTGGTGGCCGACCTGGCCGAGCCGGCCAGCCTCCCGCCCGCGCTGGCCGGGGCGAAGGCGCTGTTCCTGCTGCTGTCCGGCGACCTGCACGCCACTGGAGCCAACCCTGCCGACATCATTGGCGAAGCTGCGGCCAGCGGGGTTCGCCGGGTCGTCCTGCTCTCCACGCTGGGAGTGGTGACCAGGCCCTCCGGCCAAACGCGGATCGCGATGCGCGTACTGGAGGACACGTTGCGGGAGTCCGGTCTGCAGTGGTCCATCCTGCGGCCGGGTGGCTTCGCCTCCAATGCCCTGTGGTGGGCCGAGTCCGTCCGCGCGCAACAGGTCGTCGCCGCGCCCTTCGGTGACATCGGGGTGCCGATCATCGACCCGGCGGACATCGCCGCGGTCGCGGCGGCCTGCCTGCTGGATGACCGGCACACCGGCGGCGTCTACGAGCTGACCGGCCCGCAGGTGGTCACTCCGCGTCAGCAGGCCGAGGCCATCGCCGCCGCCCTGGGCTCGCCGGTGAGGTTCCACGAGCTCACCCGCGACGAGGCCAAGGCCGCCATGACCCAGAGCATGCCGGCGGAGCTCGCCGACGACACCCTGGACATCCTCGGCTCCCCGAGCCCGGCCGAACTGCGTGTCAGCCCGGACGTCCAGCGAGTTCTCGGCCGCGCCCCACGCCCCTTCGCCGACTGGGCCGCCCGCAACGTCGCCGCGTTCCGCTGAGACTGCGGCTCTATAGGCGAGTTCCGACTCCCGTGGCACTCGCCGAAAAATGATGCCGACGAGAGTCGGCTCCACCTCCGAGGAGGCCGCGATCAGCCTCGGCGAACTGGACGGGGCGGACCGGTCCTGGATCACGGGCTGTCAACTTCGGACAGTAACACCGGTTTCTTGGTCCGTTCGTGCTCGGACCCCGTCCGGCGCCGAGTTCGCCAAGGTGATCAAGGGCAGCGACATCGAGCCGCGCGCTCCCCGGCAGCGTTGGGCGACAGCCGTGAAGCGGCTGACCAAGGCGAGGGCCCACAAGCTCGCCACCCGACTCCGCTGGGGCAGGCGTTCGGCGAGTACGGGCGGATCGCCAAAACCGAGCACCTGCTGCGCGTGGTGGACCCGGTCGATGACACCTACCGGCGGCAGGTGAACCACCAGCTCACCGTGCAGGAGTCGAGGCACAAGCCGACTTCGCCGCCCTTCAGCAGCGCGACCACAGCCCCAAGTAGTTATTGAGCCCTGCACGCCACCTGGCGGTAGACACCTCACGCGGTGCGAGGTGTTGTGGTCGTTTTTTCATGCCTGGTGTTCGCTCTGGTCGGGTTTGCGGGGGTGTGGGGTGATCAGGCTGGTGCTGTGGTGGCTGCGGTCCCGTGATGGTCGTGGTTCTGCCCGGGGGCGGTTTTCGGACCGGGCGGTTCCGGTGTTGTGCCGGTTGGTGTGGGGTCTGGTGGGTCTGCTGGTGGGTGGTGATCGGCAGGACGTGGTTCTGTAGCGGCAGACTCTGTGGCGGGTTGTTGCGGAGCGGGTGTTCCCTCGTGTCGGAGGGT
>NZ_JBITFK010000020.1:0-47181 GCF_044455985.1 Streptomyces sp. NPDC051064 | reverse complement strand
CGCGCGTCCTCCTCCGGAGGAACGACGCACGGTCCTACGGACCGTCAAGACACAAGACCCTACGGGTCTTCAAACCCATTCCTCCGGAATGGGTTTGGGGAATCCCTCCGGAATTCCCGCATGCGGCACGGGAGGTGATGCGGCGTCTCCGGCGGCAGCAGGCCCCGGGGGTGACAGTAGGTCAAACGGCTGGGCGGTCTGCCCGCACGGCTCCGCAATGCGGGCAGACCTGATGCCGAATCATCCCTGTCAACACGGCTCGTGGTAACGGCACAGACGACTACGCACCAACAAGAGAGGGTCGGTCGCCCGGGCCCGGGCCGTAAACCGCGTGCCTCTTTTTTGGTGGTAGCTAAAGACTGGAATCAGTCCCTCCCACCACAGCGCGCTGCCGTGTCACCAGCGACACTGGTGCGTGAACGGCCGAAGCGGCTCTCGGATGGACCATCCGAGAGCCGCTGGCTCCGCACTTAAGCAGCCTTCGCCACGGCTCCATTGGCCACGGCATGCAGATGGTCGCGGTCGAGAATCGTGTAGGCGCGGTTCGCCCGTCCGTTGCCTGTGGAAGCGAGCACACCCGTCTTGCGCAGGTAGCGCATGCTCTTCTCGATCGAGGCCAGGCTCACACCAAGGGCATCAGCGAGGTGCTTCTGTGTCGGTCCGTGCAGCTGGCCCTCCCCGATCGGCAAGAGGCGGGCGTCCTCCAGGTCGGTGGCCTGGTGAGCGAGGTAGTGAATGAGCTGGGCAAGGCGAGCAGCTGCCGGACGAGGATCCAGCCCGTATACGACGTTGTGGACATGGAGCTGAAGGAGCAGGGCCTGGTTCAGCATCCGTTGCACGCTCAGGTCCCGCAGGGCCCAGCTGCGCAGGACGTCGCGGGAGATCCGGATCGTCCATGTGGTGCACAAGAAATCGACCCACGGGCGCACGAACGTCTGCCCCGAGAACACGTCGAGGTCGCCGAGCCATCGTTCGGACCCCCACAGCCGGCCGCTGTCAGCCACAACGCCAGTCACGACGATCTCTACGAAGTTACGCTCGATCGGTATCTCCTCGCGGGAATGCCGGTACAGCGTGCTGCCGGCCGCGAGAGCCGCGGCAGCTTCTATGCCGACGCCCTTGGACTGGAAGTACTGCGTCAGGCGCACCCGGACGCTGTTGCGGCGCGGGTGGCGTTCCGGGTACGTCTCGCTAGACGCCATGTCGGATTCCCTCCTCAGTCGATCGAGAGGAGGCGGGGGGCCCGGTAGCCACGACAGCAACAGCAGCAGCGGTCGGTGGCTGCGGTTCGGTGAGGAGGCGTACGACGGGCACCATGGCGCCGATGAGCGTGCCCATGGCGAGGATGACGGCCGCGATGCGCACCGGCGTCATCTTGAGGTGGAAGATCGTAAAGCAGACGGTCCCGAAGACGATCAGGAATAACACCGCGACGATCACGAGAACAGCTATGGACATGGAAGCCCCCTCGGGGGAAGGGGCGGTCGACTGCTCGGCTGTCCATCCCTGGCGAGGGGATGCTCAGCCGAGCCCGGTCAAAGACCGGAGACCGCCAGATGAACTCTTCGGACCTGCAGCACTAGCCGAAGGGCACGCCCCCGAAGGGGGGAGGTCTCCTGCGACCGGTAGCGAAGGACTTTACAGACATCAGGCGAACCGTCATAACTTCCCCTACGCGTAGGGGAATCGCTTGATCACTTAGAGGAACATCCCTCTGAGCGGGGCAACTTGACGGATGTGACGTGCGCCATATTGGAACGGGTGTTTCGGCCGCACTTATGCCGTACAAGTACGGTTCTCGGGTCGGCACGGCAAGGAATCGCCTCGGTTTACGGCATAACTCACCGGTAGTCGCGGTTACATAGACGCGTTGGACATGGGCCTTGAACTCGCCCGGACTTCAGCATCATCGGGCCTCCCGGGAGGGTGGCCCCCTTCTGGGGCCCGATGGAAATACGTCACGGAGGGCCCCACCGGTCGGTGGGGCCCTCCGTGTTTTCTAGGAATCCTGGCTCTCCACCGGGACAGCCGCAGCACGGCGCCCCCGCGCTGCGCACATCAGGACGGTCCCGCTGGCGAAGAGACGCGAAGGCCGACAGGTGGTCGACCCGGTGCTCCTCTCGCGGGCGGGGAGGATGTGGGTATGAGCTCGCGTCCGATGCTGACCCAGCGGGAGGCTGCCGCCGCGTGCGGTGTCAGCCTCAGCACCATCCGCCGCCGCCGCGAGGCCGGCGACCTGCCGGGCGCCGTGCAGGATCCCGTACGGGGCTGGGTGATCCCGGTCGACGACCTGCTCTCCGCAGGCCTCCGCCTCCACGCCCCCTCCCCGCCCGACAAGGTGGCGCCTGCTGGCACGCAGGAGCGCCCAGTGGCCCCGGGGTGGCCGAGGAGCGGAGCGCGGCGGCTCTACGGGCCGAACTGAAGCGTGTACGGCACGAGCACGCCCTGGCCGTCGCCCAGGCCGAGCACGGCCGCCTCCTGGCCCAGGCCGAGGCGCAGCACCTGCGGGAGCAGCTGGCGGCACGGGGAGAGCACATCGTGGACCTCCGGCGGACTCGGGCGGTGTTGATGCCCGTCTCGTAGCGGCCTTGGCGACGCGCGCCTCGGTCTCGCGGAGCGATGTACGGGCGGCTTCCCGGCCCGCATCGTGTCGATCGCGGTGACCACGACGGTGAAGGCGGGGGCCTGGATGGCTCCGGGATGACGGTGCGCGAGGTAGGCGCGCGCGACCGCCGTCTGGACGGTGACGACGACCAGGAGCAGCGGCAACGAGCAGGCTTGCCAGGCGCGGCGCAGGACTGGGTACGCGGCTGGGTGATCCCGGCCGACGACCTGCTTGCCGCAGGCTCCGGCTCCACGCACCCTCCCCGCCCCGGCGAGGCGGGTCCCCCAGCCTTCCGGACCGGAGGATCGGCCGGTGGCCGCGGAGCCGGAACGTGGCTGCGCTACGGGCCGAACTGGAGCGCCTGCGGCACGCACACGCCTTGGCCGTGGCCGTGGCGCAGCACCTGCGGGAGCAACTGGTGGTGCGGGGCGAGCGCGTTGCGGGTCTCCGGGCGAGACCAAGCCCGGAGGGTCGGCGGAATCGCCGCTGTTGGGTGGTTTCGCCGACCGGGGTGCTCGGTGAGAGCCGATGCGTTTCCGGTTCACTCTCCGAGGCGGATCTACGCAGTCAATGGGTTCTCAGACCGCAACCTTAGGGGCCGGAAAAACGAACGGGTTCAGCGTTGCTGCTCAATGACCTGCCGTTTTGGCCCATACGGTCCTATCCGGGGGTTCTAGGTTGTCTTGGGTCTCACACTTCCTCCGGCGCCGGTGAGGAGGATGTGCGGGACCAACGGGCGGCGTTCGGCGGGAGCGCATGGTCGAGGGCATCCTCTTCCCGGGGGCACCGTCGGGGTGCTGACGGAGGGAGCGAGGCCATGACCGAGCGGGTGATGACCCAGGAGGAGTCGATCGAGTACCTGCTGCGGCGCTCCGGGCGACACGACGACGTCGGCAGGGCTGGTTGATCCCGGTCGACGACCTACTCGCCGCCGGGTTCCGGCTGCACGCACCCTCCCTGCCGGACGAGGAGGCGCCTGCTGGCGCCCAGGAACGTCCTGTGGCCGAGGAGCAGGGCGCAGCGGCTCTGCGGGCCGAGCTGGAGCGTGTACGGCACGAGCACGCCCTGGCCGTGGCCGAGGCGCAGCACCTGCGGGAGCAGCGTGGCGGTGCGAGGCGAGCACATCGCGGACCTCCAGCGGGCGCTGAAGGCGTTGATGCCGGCGCCGGAGCGGCCGGTGCTCGCGCAGCCGTCGGTGCCGGGGCAGGCGCAGCCGGAGGGTGGATCCGCGGGGGCCCTCGAGGAAGAGCCGGCGGGAGGCGTGGAGCGGCGCCGGTGGTGGCGGCGGGGCTGAGAGGGCGGTGTACGCGATCGAGGTCGTCGACTTCGCCTGCGAGGCCATCGAGACCAAGAAGGGGATGGACGAAGGCGACCCCTTTCGCAAGGTGATCAAGGTGGACGTCGCTGGCAAGTTCAGCGAAGGCGTCCCGCTCCATCTCGCAGATGAAGGCGATGTACGCCAGCACCGACCGATTTGGTCCACATCAAGTTCGACACATCTTCCTCGCGGAGACCGCCTTCCCGAACTAGTTCGCCTGCTTGCGGAAACAGCCTGAGAGCTGGGAGAACGCCCCGGTGTGGTGAGAAGGGCACGTATTCAGTACTGCGACGTCGTTCTACCGGCACGAGGTCGCCGTCGCGTGGTGCTGCCAGCGCAGGCGGTTTCGCACATGGGTTGACCTGCGCCAATGCGCTCGTGACCTGCGGACAAGGCTCAACTGCCAGATGCGGGACACAACCTGTCGGCCAGTCTGGATTGTCGGGGGTGGGCCATAGGGTTCGAAACGGCCCGGCAATGACTGAGGGAGACCACCGCACGGCCTGCTTCCCGGCCGCCGTACGGCGATCTCCCTCACGTCTGCCGATGGTCCGTCCGATCCCGATCGAGAGAGCAGAGGCCCATGGCAGTCCCTGATGTCCCCGTTCCTGGAAGCGATACCGGGGTATCGCTTCCCGAAACTGCTTCCGACCGTACCCGAGAGCACTGTCAGTCGAGCCGGATGGGCTGGGCGACACTCGCCGTGGGCGTGGTGTCCATGGGCAGCGTTGTCGCCCTGGCCCTGGCCAACCAAGCCGAGGCCGCTACAGCCCTCGGCTCCACGGCTGCGGCGGTATGCACCGTCGGCGGCGGCCTGGCCATGCACCGCCGTTAAGGCAGACGTAGCGGAGGGCGGCACCCGGCGTGGCTGCCGCTCTCCGTCGTCCAGGTACTGCGTCAGCTGGTGTCGAACTGACCACCGCGGCTGCGGACTGACGCTCACCGCCGACGGCTCATCAGCGCCATCGTGATGAACGGAGTGACCAACGTGCCCATGGAGCCCATCACGGTCGCCATCACCGTAATGGGGGTCGCGGCACCGGGCCGCAGCCAGGCGATGACGGCAACACCGCCGCTCAGCCCCATGAAAACCACCGCGCCAAGCACGGCAAGGACCGCCACCACCCACGTAGCGGTAGAAGGCGTAGCCGGCACAGCGGGCGAGGCAGGCGGAACGGGCGCGGGAGCAGGCGGCTGCGGAACGGTCGTAGACATAGATTCCCCCTCGGGACAGGACCACGGGCATGCAGCTGCTGCTGCACCCCTTGGGCTATGAGAACTGCGGAAACGAAAAGAGGCCCTGGCGGGAAACCAGGGCCTACTCATTGATGCGGGCATAAAAAAAGCCCCCGTCAGATGAAAAGACGAGAGCTCGTTGTCTGCGGACAGACCTGTGGTGCAGTTGCGTTAACCCCTGCGAACACAGAGGTGGTGCAGTTTCTTAAACCCCTGCAGGCACGCTGGGGACGGGTTCCACTATCCGGCATCAACGACGCCCCGTCAAGCCCTTGTAGATTGCGGACGGTTGGGCCGGAAAGTGACACGGGGCGGTCTGAGCACCTGGCCCTCCACCGTGTGGACGGAGGGCGTAACCGTCAGATGACGGCGATTGTAGATCAGTCCCACAGCAAACTGCTATAGGCACCCTGTGCGCTTCCGTCGAGCCGTCACTATCCAGGCCATCCCCGTGCCCCTGGCGTGGGCAGTTGCCACATGCTCCAGGCGCTCTACTTCGGGCCGGAAACCCCGTGCAGCGCTTGGGCACGGCAGCGTGGCAGCAAAAGAGATCGAGCCGCACTCCGCGGGTGTGCCCCGGGGCGCACACGGGGCCGGGGGCACACGAACGACGGTTCAGCGTGTGCGAGGCGGGGTCATACGGGCGTGCAGCAGGGCGGCGCGGGTGAGTTCGGCGCCCCTCTTGTGCTCCTCGTTGAACAAGGCTGTCAGGCCCTTGGAGGCGTTGTAGTGCTGGTGCAGGTCGACGGTGGCGCCGAGGTCGTCCAGCAGCTGGTCGGTGACGGTCGCGGCCTCGCTGGCCCGGTCGCCCCAGCCGTCGCCCCACCACGGGTGCTCGGTCGGCGTGCACGGCGCGGGGTGGACGTGGCCGTCGCTGGTGATCACCCACAGGGTGTGGTCCAGGACGACCGAGGCGAGTTCCGACCCGCCGGCCGGAAGGGAGAGCGGCGCGTAGAACCGCCATGCCTGCTTGCCATTGACATGAGGGGTGCGCAGGACAGGCATGTCGGTCAGCGGGTCGGTGAAGAACGCCTCCGCCTTGGCGTCCTGGGCGAGGACGGCATGGGCTGCGGTCGGGTCGCACATCGTCAGCCGGCGAGTCCAGCGGTCGCTGACGGTGCCCGGCTGGAGGGGGATCTCGGTGACGGCTCCGAAGGGCAGCAGCTCCGGTTCACGGCCGAGGGCAACCTCGAGCGCGGCAACGGCGTCGGGGTGAACACTGAGGGCAAGCTTGTGCCAGCCGGCCTGGAGGGCCTGTCGGTTCCCGTCGCACGGCAGAGGGTGGTGGCTGGTGTCAGGCACGGCGCCGGCGGTGACCTGGTTCGGTGTCTCGCCGTACCCGTCCTTGCAGAAGATTCTGATGTCGTTGTTCGTGTGATCGATCCGGCTGTTGCGGATGCCGTTGGCCATATCCGTTGCCGCGGCCCGCGAGGTGACGTCGAAGACGTCGTTGGCCGCCGCCCTGCGCAGGATCTTCTCGTTGTCGTTGGCCGGCACTTCGACCACGGCCGCCCGGGCGCCGGGCCTCCACTCCCGGATGACCTTCGGATGGCGCAGCAGGTCTGGCCACCAGGGCAGCACTTGACCGACGAGAGCCGCCAGGTCGCCCCAGCTGGCCTCGTATTCGATGCCCGGGTGCGCGAGGTCGGCGGCCACCAGCGCCGGCCCTCTGAAGCCCATGTCGCCGTACAGAGAGCAGACGGTGACCACACCGTCCTTGCCTCCGCCACTGGTGATGGCGGAGGCGACGTCGGTCGCGGCCTTGGAGGTGGTGCTGTGCACGAGGCGGATGACGCCGAGGTCGGTGTGCCAGTCCAGTGCCGGCCCCCGCACGGTGTCCTTGTATCCGAGCCAGCGGCCCGGGGTCGGGTTCTGGGGCAGCGGGCGCAGCAGGACGGCCCCGCGGTGAGCGAACTCCTGCGTACCGGCCGCCCAGGAGTAGACCTGGGTTCCGTCGAACACTTCCTGGGGTTCCTGCCGGTCGAATGACCTGGAGGGCTTCTCCGTCGGCTTGGGGAACTTGTCGTACTTCCGTGCCAGCCGCCACATGCCGAACGTGTTCACGCCCAGCAGGTGCTGCACTTCCAGCCTGGTCAGATAGCTGCTACTCACGCCCATACCGCTACTCCTCGCCGTCCCCGGACCGATGTGGCCCCAGGCCAGATCATGGGACAAACCAGTCGTGCGGCACCCGGTAAGCGCCGTGCCCGCCCGGTTCCTCACCCGCATTGGCCGAGAAGGCGCTCTTGCCAAGTCCCTGCGAGAGGCAGGCCTGATTGCAGCCTCGGGGAAGGCCTGCCTGGAACCGCTCAGGAGAAAGCTGTTGCGAGGCCTTCGGAGTACTGGAACTCGATCGCAGCCCAGTGACCAGGCGTTTTCATCGTCAGGGCCGGTGGAGTCGTCGATGTTCCGGTCAGCGCCCTACGGCGCTTCGGAGGTCAGACATGAAGCATCTGGGTAAGCATCGGGATTCGGACGTGCTCGGCTGTTCTGAACCGAAACTGGAGCGCTGCTGAAAGAGTTGCTGCGTCAGTCAGCTAGTCGATTCGGGGGATGTGGAGCTGTGGCAAGGGAGCGCAAGGGGTACTACCGGGCAGCTCACTACGTGAAGCCCTCCTCGTCCTCGAGCCGATGGAAGAAGCCGTCCACAGGCGCGGTCCTGGTGGTCGGCTTCGTGGCCATCGCCGGGTGGAACACCCTGGTCGGAAACGACTCCGCCGGCACACAGAAGGCCCCTCTGCCCCACCCCTCTAGCGCTTCGGCTTCGGCTAGCCCCGGTCAGTGACCCCGGCCGCGCCAAAATCCGGAAAGCCGACGCCGTGCCTTCCCGGACGCAGCTTTGTCTTCGCCGGGCGCCTGGGTGCCCGTCTCCTGGATTGTGGCTGCGTTGCGGCGCAGTTCCCGCCAGGTGCTGTGCCATTGCTGGATCTGGTCGTCAGGGACGCCGCAGGCTGACAGGTAGGCGGCTGTGGTGCTCCAGGTGGCGGGGAGCGTGTCGCGGTTGACCAGTTTGCTGATGGTTCCCGTGGAGAGGCGTCCGTCTGAGCGGCGGCTGACCTCCTGCTGAGTCAGTCCGCTTATCTCTCGTGCACCCGCGAGGCTCGTGAAGAAGCCTGTGACGGTGCGGATCGAGGTTGGGTCAGGCCATAGTCGGTGGGCGGGCTCGGGGTTTGCTCCAACGGGGGCGGGGCCCCCGGCAGGAAGGTCCGCGTGGTTGCGCACGAGCGCCACTCGGGCACCGCTGTTGCGGTTCCTGGCCTGGGGAACGGGATGCCCGCGCGCTTCCAGGGTCAGGCGCAGGTGGTGGTAGACGGTCTCCAGGTCGAGCACAGGTGGGCCGCCGGGGATGCCGTTACGCAGCGTCTCGAGGAGGGCGCCGGTGAAGGCGGTGTGGGAGTCGCCGATCGGGGCCAGGGCGGTGCGGGTCTCGGCGGAGGCTGCGAGCAGGAAGGTGCCTTCCACTGCGGCGTGGTCGGCGAGTCCCTGCGGGGCGCTCATCCTGCCGAGGGCAAGACCGCTGTAGCAGCAGTCGAGGAGGACGATGTGCCGCTGCGCTCGGGAGTTCAGGAGAATCTGGCGCAGCCAGTCGTAGTCCAAGCTGGTTTCGATCCGGTCCGGCTGTGTGTGCGGCATGGCCAGTGTGAGCGCGTCGTGGGGGTCGATGAGCCCGTGGCCGGCGTAGTAGACGATCAGGGTGTCGGTGGCCTCCGCCGCCGCCTGGCGCAGTGGCTCCAACACGGTGGCGTGGTCGGGCGGGTTCTCGACGACGGTCACGTGCGGGGTGGGCATGCGCAGGGACAGCGGGCCGCTCAGGAGGTCGGCGAGGGCGGTCAGGTTGTTCGAGGCGGCCGGTAGCTGCTCGAGGTGCTCGTAGCGGCTCGTGCCGATGAGGACTGCCCTTGAGGCCCCGGGGTCAGGCAGGACGCTCACGCGTCACGGTCCTCGCCGGCAGCCGCGTTCAGTGCTGCGGTCGCCCGCTCGATCTCCTCGGGCGAGCAGTCGGTAAGGATGATGACCGTGTCCCCGTGGCGGATCTCCACCCGCGGTCGCTGCGGCCGGGTTTGCCGCCACGCCGCCAGCGCCAGTACGAACGATGCCGCGCTCCACCCGTTCCCCGTCACCAACTGCAGCACGTCGAGTGCCGTGCCCATCTCCCCCGGCTGCGGCGTGCTCCCCCGCACCTCAGTCTCTGCGGACCTGCGCACATCCGGATCCGAGCGCAGCCACCCCTGCAACGACCGCAGCTCCCTCGCACCCGACTCCAAACGCACCTCTAACCGCATCCAGACCTCCTCGCGTACGGGGCAGAGCGCCTCGGTTGACGACTGCCGATGGCTATCGTCCCCCACCAGCCCAGCGCTTGAGGCAAACCAGCAAGAACAGGGCTGACACTGCGGACACGGCAAGCGCGGTGCTGCGGTCCGATGTGCGCCTTGGGCCGGACATGCGGTGTCCGTCCCGATGCCTCTGGAGTCCGCGGTTGCTGATTCCACTGACAGGCTCGCCGCCCGGGCGCCGCCGAACAGTCCGGCACCCGCTCTACTCGTTCTGAGCTGTCTATGTGGGGAGGGTGAAGCGGTCCTGGTGGGCGAAGAGGGCGGTCACGGCGGGCTGGAGGTCCCCTTGGTCAGCGAGGTCGACGTTCTCGGGGTTGGCGGCGTTTGCCAGGAGCCCGGAGAGCTGGTGGATCGAGTTGGCCACCCGCGTCGCCTTCAGCCTGTCGGGGTTGAGGTCGGAAGCGCCTTGGGCCGCCGGCGCGTCCTGGAGGGCTATGTCGGCCTCGTAGGCCTCCCGGAGCCGCTTGGGCCAGGGCATGCTGAGAGCCGCTTCCGGCAGCGGCGTGCCGGTCTGTATGGCGCTGCGCAGTGCGGTGTCGTGCGTCTTCTGCGCGGTGATCGAGCGGTCCGCCCTGACCTGAAGGTCGGTCACGTTCAGCAGCCGTTGGGCGAGTTCCCGGATCGCTGTGGCGTTGCTGACCGCCCATGCGCGTTCGGCGCGCCGGTCGCGTTGGTCTCGGGCGTACCCGATGCGTTCCTGCTGCGTCAGCGTGGAGCCGTGCAGTTCATCCATGTCGGTGCGCAGCTGGAGGTAGCGGCGTTCGGCTGCCTGTCTGCTGCGCAGTTCCAGTGCTTCTGCCAGGCGTGCCCAGGTGACCTTCTTGCGGCGGGCGGCGGCGATGAGGCGGCGTTCGTCCTCGGCCAGCTTCTCGCGCAGCGCTCTGATGACCAGGATGCTGGCGAGCAGGTCGGTCTCGGGGAGCTCGTCGGCAGCGTCCAGTTCGACGAGTTTTGCGATCTCGTCGTATTTGTCGGCGACTTCGCTCAGTGTGCCGGTCGGGGGGAGGGGGCCGCTCACGTTTGCCATCTCTCCCGCCCAGCCGGTGGGAGCTTGAGGGGTGGTCAGGTGTTGCCAGGCGTGCAGCCGGTTTCTCTCGGCCTGCGGGCGAACAGGTGATGTCGCCTTCTGGACGACTCTTTGTGTCGTCTTCCGGATGACGAAATGAGGTACGGGCATCTTTGTATCTCCGAATTCAAGGGTCGTTTTATTCGCCGGTGTCGATGTCGGCCCCGCCGCGGGGCGGCCGCCGCCGCCTCCAGGCCGCGCGAGCACCTGCCAGGAGTGCGACGGCCGCGGTGAAGGCCGCAGCTCCGAGGAACTGGGCGCCTGCATCACGAAGGATGGAAAGCATGCAGGTAGGACGCACGTTGTGAGCCGGTGGCCGTGCGTCGCTCTCCTCACTGGTCTACAGGGGCTTGGGTGGGTGCTGCCCGGCTCGTGCAGCTCGGACCACGGCCAACGGCCACTTCACTCAGGTGCCTTTCTTCCAGCGCGAAGCATCGGTGCCGTGCGGGCGCGGAGGGCTCACGCTTTGCCACCAACGAGTCTTACCGAAGTTTCACCACACATATGACATCGACAGA
Organism: Streptomyces sp. NPDC051064; assembly: GCF_044455985.1. Lineage (NCBI taxonomy): Bacteria > Bacillati > Actinomycetota > Actinomycetes > Kitasatosporales > Streptomycetaceae > Streptomyces > Streptomyces sp. NPDC051064. Next base: position 36,101 of record NZ_JBITFK010000020.1, on the reverse strand, counting down.
ATTAGCCACCCTGCGCCACGCCTTGCCATACCTTCAATACGGGCATTTTCGATTTCACAGCCCACGCGAAAGAAAGCGGAATTCCTTCTTCACGCACAGGTGAGATATAGGCCGGGGGCGTGTGCGCACCGATGCCGGCGACGGCTCTCCCGTGCCGGACCACGGCTTCGCCGGATTGGCGCCCCGAAGGAGCGGCGTCCGTCATGAGCGCCGCCTCTTCGGGGCGTTCCCGCGAGGAGTCGCTGCCTCCGCCCGGAGGGGCCCGGGTGTGCCCCGTCGGATTGTTCAGGCGAAGGAGCACCTGTGGGGTGCGCCCACACCCCCCTTGTTCACGCCGAGTTGCACCGTCTGCGCATGTGGGCCGCGAGCTGCGGCGCGCATGCGTGGATCTACACGGGCAACGGCTTCGGCAGGCCTTTACCTGGCTCGGGTTCAGTCGACCCACGCGGCGCGGCGCCGGGGCGTGAGTGCCTCCAGGCGCCGGGCTGGCGGTTCGATGATGTTCTGGCGCCGCGAGGGGCGGCGCCAGAACAGTGAACATCTCCCGCGGCAACGGGGCTGCTCCATCTCCTGGGTGACTGTGTTGCCCGCAGTACTTCGGAGAGCCCGTCGGCGGCCGTGAGGCGTGCGGTCAGGCACGCATAAAGATCAGGCATGAGGGCCCGTAGGTCAAGGGTGGGACGCGGTCGCGGGAACTGGGGTGGCAAGTGTGGTCCTGAGCTGCGGTGATGTGGGTTCCGGCGTGTCCGAAAGCGGTGGTGGATCGTGGAACAGCCCTGCGGATTATCACTCTCAGTCACCGTCGTGCCCGTTGAAAGGTGGGACGGAACTGCGGAAAGGATCCCGCCCCATCGTCCTTGACCAGGCATGTTCCTCAAGAAGGGGCCGACGTGGGCCTGGACCGACCAAGGGACACACCTGCGGATTGTGCGCCTGGGGGTTAGTGCTGCGGGCCGGGATGCTGCAACATCGCTAACCACCCCGGGGCGGCGGCAACCGGTCCGGCGCACCATCAGCACAGCCCGCAGTAGCTGCAGTTGAGCCCGCAGTACGTGTAGTTGAGTCCACGACGCAAAGTTAGGCAATGAGTTGAATAAGGCAATGTGCGGCACCTCGCGTCCTCTGACGGCGCCCGAGGCGGTCGTCCTCATCGTGATCATCATCGTCGCCGCTGTACTGGCCGCCGCCGGTCTGCCGGCTGTCAGCGTGCTCGTCCTGGTCCTGGAGGCCCTCTCCCTGGGGCGCCGTCTCCTGGTGAGGCTGCGGCGCGACGGCGCCGCGGCGGTGCGGCCCGCGCAGGCCTGACTGTCTGATGGCGCGCCGCGAGAATCCGGTACCCCCATGCAGCCGGTCGCTGCTGGCTTTGGTGACCTGGCTGCGCAGTGGCAGGGATGCTGCCGCTGTGACTTACGAGCAGCTCTCCGCTCGTACCGAGTACAGCGCGGACACTCTCGCGCGCGCCGCTTCGGGGCGCAGTGTGCCGCAGAACTTGACCGTGGTCCTCGCCTACGCCGCGGCCTGCGGTCTCAGCACGAAGGATGCCGAGCGGTTGTGGAAGCACGCCCGGCGCGACGAGGCCCGCACGCAGGGCGTGTTCAGCGGCCACCGGTCCGGCGTGCACATCAGCGTCGTCAAGGACTTCGCCGATCTGCACGCGGCGATCGTCGACCTCCACCACGACGACGGCAGGCCGCCCCTGCGCTCCCTGGACGCCCGCCTGGGGGGTGTGGGGCGGCTGCCGCACAGCACGGTCGGACGGGTCCTCAAGGGCAGCTCCACGCCCAGCCGCACGTTCGTGGCGGCCTTCGCCGAGGCATGCAACGTCCGCAGGAGCGAGCTGCCCGAGTGGACGAAGGCCTGGGACCGGGCGGACGCCGACCGGCGCAGCAGCCGGCTGCGCTCACGCCGGCGCCCGACCGCGCAGCAGCTGCTGACCGTCCACGACCGTGTCACTCCCAGAGACCTGCAGCTGCTGATGAGTGAACTGGAGTCCACCGCGCGCAAGGAGCCCGCTCTCAAGATCCTGGTCCACGTGCCCGACCCGTCCACCGCCGACGAGGACGCCGCCGCGCGGATGAGCCGCGAACTCCTCATCGACCAGGCGCAGCGCCGCGGGGAACTCGCCTGCCCCCAGTGCCGCCGGCCCTCGTTCGGATACGACGACGGACAGGGCTGGGTACCGCAACTGTGCTCAAGCTGCGCCCCCACGGCCCCCGCGCCCGGGCAGCACGGTGCCGCTTCGTCGGACACCCGCACCGGTGCTCCCCCGCTGGAGCCGGACCCGCCCGCCACTAGTCCCCCGCCCGTCCCCGCAGCGGACACCCCCACCTTGTCTCTGCGGGTACCCGGCCTCGACCCACGGCCTCCTCTGCCAAGGCGGGCCTCCGGGGCGTGGCCCCGTCCCGCAGCGCCGCCATCCGCACCACCGCTGAACGGCGACTGGATGGCGCCGCGGGGCGAACCGGCAGCGCCCCACCCGCGCGCGCCTGCCCTGACCCTTACCTTCACCAAACGGCCTCCCCCGATGCCTTCCCTTCCGCCAGAGGTCTGCACGATGGGGGCCGACTGCCCCGTGCACGCCGAAGGCCATCAGCCGGACAGCCAAGCCGCCCGGACGGAAACGACCCTGACCACTCGAATCCACATCAACATCCCCGGATCTAGGCCCATCCCGCCCGTGGTCATGCGCACACCCATCCAGCCTGCGCCAGGCGGGCCCACTCCCAGCGCATCACCACAGGTCAACCCGCCTGACACGACCAGTCCGAAGGGGCACGAATCCCGCAGCACGGCCGCGCACGACGACAGCTGACTCTGCCGCGCTGTGCATCGGTGACGTCCCGCCCGTCGGGGACGGGCATGGCCGACGGGCGATGTCCGTTGCCAGGATCTGAATCCTTGTATCCGCTGCCGTGACGGTTGCCGCACCCAGGTAGGTCCCGGCCGCGCCGTGAGCTCCGGGTCGATGGTCGGCGCGGCCGGGCCGTCCTGCGCGCACGTGCCCACGAGAGCGGTTCTCTCGTGGGCACGTGCGCATGCGTTTCACGAACGAGGCTCGGACGAGTCATGGGCCTCGAGGAGAGGCCTGTTCCGCCTGTCTCCCTTGCCATTGGGGTCCAGGGTGGCTACCAGGGACCCGGTCCTGAGGCCGCTTGCCATACGGACTCGATGTCGTGAGCAGGAGCAGGAGGGTGGCCTCCCTGGGCGCGGTCACGGCTTCCGGCGGAGCAGGGCGGCCACGAGACCGGGGAGCGCCCGGAGCACCGAGACGACGTCGCCACGGTGGGCGCGACAGATGGCGACGATGCAGACCAGCGTGGCGCAGAGCAGGGCAACAATGAGCGCGATCGGTACGGCGGTAGCTAGCAGAGCGAGGTAGTCCACGGGCATTCTCCTGGGGTTGAGGACGTGCGGGGGTAGGGCAGTGACGGTGCGGGAGGAAAGTCCGCCTACCCGGTCGACGGGTCAGGGCGGAGCAACCGGTTGCTCCGCCCTCTGGTGATCAGGCTGGTGGGCATACAGCAGCGCCCCGCACCCCGGAGGGCCCCGGAAAGGCGGAGCGGGTGCTGGACAGCGCGACGGCTCCAGACGGGTGAAGGCTTGTCTGGAGCCGTTCGAAGAGGGGCTATTGGTGGACGTGGCCCACACTTCAGCGATGCACGACGGAGGCCCAGGCAATTGCCCGGGCCTCCGTACGGATCATGTGGCAGGAAGGAACGAGGATCACGATCTCGTCTGCCCTCACCCTGCGCCCGGCGATCGAAACCGTTCTCCATGGGACAACGATCGCGGTCTACCACCTGGTCCTGGGCGAGCCCCTGAAGCTGCAGAGGTGAGGGGAACAACCTCTCCCTGACGCCTCTCGGCTCGTCCTGAGATGAGTAGAGCACGGCACGCGATCTGTTGCCAAGTCCCTTATTGTTTGCACCCAGTTGATGCCCTACCCTAGCGCCGGTCGAACACGTATCCAGCCCGGTTTACTACCTACGCTAGCGCCGGGGCGGTTCTACTCCAGAACCCGGCACTACAGTACTCAATTAACTAACTAATTCTCCTACTAACTATGACTGCGGGTGACCCGATGCAAGCACCGGAAGTTCCGCCCGCCAGGTCGGCGGGCCGGACGCTGGCGGCGCCCAGCGCCCAGGCGTTGAGGATGGCCGAGAACGCCGGGCGAAGTGGGCGACGACGGGCGCAGGTTCGCTACAGCTTCGTTGAACGCGTCTCACTCGAGGACGAGGCCCCGCCCCTGGCCCGGATGCTCCGGGGCGGCGGCCGCGGCGGCCAGGTACGGCTCAAGCTCTACCTCAGCTACCTCTGGGTTCAACGCGACGACCAGGCTCGCGAACTGTCCATCAGGAACGGGGCCTGGGCCACCCTGTTCGACCTGAAGGACCCCCAGACCGCAGGTGCGAGGCGCATCAGTGACGCCCAGGCGTGGCTGGAGGAAAACAACTTCATCAGCCTCGCCAGGACAGGCCGCCAGAACCTGGTGACCGTGCTGTCCGAGACCGGGAACGGCGACCCGTGGATCGCGCCCGGAGCCGCCGCGAAGAAGGAGAAAGAGGAAGGCCTCCTCGGTCTGGGAGCCGTCGTCCACCGGTACCTGCAGATCCCGCAGACGTTCTGGACCCGCGGCCACATCGCGGTCCTCTCCGGGGCCGGCATCGCCATGTTCCTCGCCCTCCTGGCCGAGAACGGAGGACTGCAGGAGAGGGCGCTGTGGTTCAGCCCGCGAGAGGCAGACACCCGGTTCGCGCTCAGCGAGGACACACGGAGCAAAGGACTGCGGGAACTGGCGGCGGCCGGGCTGATCACCACGAAGCGACGGCCCGTGAACGAAACGGACTTCGAGGCAGACGCACTCCACATGCGTAACGTGCACTACCTCCATCTCGACCGCCTCAACGAGACGGCCGAGATCAAGGCGCGCCGCGTCATCCGCGTGACGAGGAAGAAGACCGCAGAAAGCATCGAGGAGAGCTGAGCGGTAGGCCCGTGACCGCACTGGACACGACAGCACTCCAACCGGTAGAGCAAGGTCCCGCCCGATCCGCGTCAGCCGACTCAGGATCCGCTGTACGCCCGCTGAGCGCCGAACTCGTGGTCGTCGCCTTCCAACTCAACCCCATTGGACAGGCGGTTCAAGGGCGATCCGCCATCGGCCCAAACGGATGAAGCGGAACAGCAGCCCTGAGGCGTAGCGGTGGGACCGTTTCGGTGCTCAAGCGGCCCAGCCGATGGAGGAGACGTTGCTGTACGCGTCGTACTCGGAGCCGATGTCTTCGATGATCTGATCCCAGATCGCGTCGAGCCCGGCCAGGTCCTCCTCGAGCCAGGCATCGACTGCGCGGTCCCACACGCCGCGGACGTTGATGCTGCGGCTGGCCACGTCGCGCTGGTGCCTGCGCTCGACCCCGGACTGATCGACCGGGTTGATCTCCACCCTGGTGCCACGGCCCTCGTTGTTGAGGCGGTGCTTGAGGTCGGTGGCGACATTGCGGCGCCGCAGATCCCAGTACGCCGCGTCCAGCCGGGTCCGGTTCGCCTTGTTCGGGGTGCGCTCCTCCGCGAGCCAGGCCATCAGGGTGCGCGGGGAGACGTGGATGCCGGCGCGGTCCATGGCCTCGTATCCGGCATCGGTCTTGGTGAGGTAGCGCAGGCGAGCGGAAAGCCCGCGGTCGCTGTCCACGGGGGAGGCGATGCCGGTGACCATGTTCTCGATCGCCGCACCCAACGCGTCGGCGCCCGGGACCCCGTGGGCGTTGAACATGCCGAGGTCCATCCAACGACCCGCCATCAGCTGGCCACCTTGCCGACGGTGTACTCGCCGGACGCCTTGGCGTCACCGTGCTTGATCTTCATCTGTGCGACACCGCGGCCCTCGGGAAAGACCGTGCGCCAGTCGCCCGTCAGGTGGAGCTCGTCGGTGCCCGCCATGCTGATGATCTCCAGCCCGGCCTGGTGGGCCTTGTAGGCCTTGCCCCACAGGTTCGCGTACGCCTGGGAGTGGATGATGTGCATCCAGTCCGGGCGCACCATCTCCCGGTTGTGGATCGACTCGCCCATCGTCGAGATGAACTTCGAGTACATCGCCTTGATGTACTCCAAGGTCAGGGTGTCGTCCTGGTCGATGGAGGTCTCCCGGGCGGCGGACAGTGTCTTGCGCAGGGCATCGAGGAAGTTCTCCGTCGCACCGGACGTCCACGACTCATGGACCACCGGGGCCTCTGCCAGCCCGTACTTCGGACCGGCCAGGCGCTGCAGGAGGCGCAGGGTGGCGTTGGTGACCCACAGGGCGCCGGGCTCGTCGCGGTCGCCGATCGGGTCCGGCAGATGCGGGTGCAACCAGGGGGCGGGAGTGATCAGGTGCACCCCGGACCGCTTCGGTTCGACACCGTCCATGCCGGTGCTGTGCTCCAGCTTCCCGATCGGCAGCCAGCACTTGAGAGCCGACAGATAGGCGGCGTTCACGTCAAGGGCGGTGACCTTGACGTCGCCGGGGGCCTTCAGGGAGTAGCCGGGGTGATGGAAGCGGGGCCTCGCCTCCCAGATCTGGTCCGGGTCCTTCTTCGAGGGCTTCTTCAGGATGTCCGGCAGTGCCGGGTAGGCGGTGTAGTCGTAGCGGGCGGTGGCCCTGGTCTCGTTGAACAGGTGCATCACGTCAGGGATCGCACGCTTGATCAGAGCCTTCAGCGCGACGTCCATGTCGCCGCCGGCGCGCTCGAGCTCCGCGTGGACCGCGCGGCTGATGAGGCCTCTGGTGTCCTCCTGGGCGCGGGCGGCACCGCGAGCACGGCGCTCCGGGCGCGCCGCCATGGGCACCGGGGCCGGCGCAACGGGAGCAGGAGCGGGAGCGGGAGCGGGAGCAGCCGGCGGTGCGGGTGCCGGCGAGGTCACGGCGGCCGGGCCGGAGGGCTGGCACAGGGCCCCGGAGTGCAGGGGGCGCCCGTCGGTCGACTGGTAGGTGGTGGTGACACCACAGCGGATACAAGGACCCGGATCACCCTGGACGGCGCGCCCGTCCGGGCCGCGCAGCGTCTCGTGGACGGGCGTGAACACGGCCGGCGGTAGGGCGGGTTCCTGAGCCTTGGGCCCGGAGGTGGGGTGCGGGGCGCTGGGGGTGGGCGCGGGGGTGGCCGGGTAGATCTCGGCGAGGCCCTTCAGCAGGCGCAGGTACTGCAGGCGCCCGGGCGGGGCCGGCTCGGAGACGCCGGTCTCCCAGTTCGCGACGGTGGAGCGCCCGACACCCACCGCCTCGGCGACCTGGGCGCGGGACAGGCTGGCCGCCTCCCGCAGCCGCTGCCGCTCGGCCGGCAGCGGAATCGAGGCGGTCAGCCGGGCTTCCTCGAGGAGCGCTTCCACACCGTTCACTTCACCCATACCGCGACTCTACAAGATTTGGACGGCAGTTGAGCTTAGTTTGGTCGCCTGCTGGAAGGGTTGTTGGGTGTCGGGTAGCTCTGGCTCCGCTCCCCCGCCCCCGCAGCGGGTCTCTTCGGGGGCCTTGGTGAGCAGCGGGTGCCGGGGGGCTGGTGCGGTGACGCGTGCACCAGCGTTCCGCACGTCTGCGCCGAGGCGGCGGGCCGGGGCGGGAAGATGCTCGCGGAGCGCGCTCAGTCAGGCCCGGCCACTGGACTGCGCCAGCCCTCGCTGCTGCTCCCCGGGACGGCACCCCACTACACCCGGGGAGCCACAGCTTCGCCCGCGCGGCGGACACACCGCACACCCCTCCCTGGACCGCCTGCCGTGGCGAGGACCCGAGACACTCACCACGGCAGGCCACCACGCCCCCGGCACGCGTCGGTCAGAGCACCCTTGGCATCATCGACGGTGACGTACCGGCGATCACTCCTCGCCGGTACGGCCCTTAACTTCCTGCGGCGGCCCAGGACTACATCTGACTGGGCGCCTGGAATCCGCCCAGTCTCCTTGCCGGCAACACCAGCTGATGGAGAGTCCGCGCCCGGACATGCAGCCGGTCGAGCCGCTCCACGAGTTCGCCGGCCACGCGTAACCCAGCGTCCGATGAGCTATCGAGTCCACCGCCCAGAGGAAAATCTGCGGGCTTCTCCACGCGGAAGAGACCACCCTGGAAGGCAGAAAGGAAAGCAACAGGGCCGGTCAGCCAAAGAATCCCTCGCCAAAGGCCGCAAGTACGCCCACTCTGCCAGGTATTCAGCCAGGAATGCGCCTTTCGCGGGGCGATGCCGCCCACTTGAGCACCGACTGGTCGTATGTGCGACCCGGTAGTCTCTATCTCACTCTCTTCCGATCAACGGTCGGTGGGCGACGTACGGGCCACACCGGCTCGGATTCACCCAAGGAAGGGAGCATGATTCGGATGGCCGAATCCGATTGGTCGAAGGAACGGGACGATGAGGTTCCGGTTTCGCGGGACCGGGTTGATTCCCCGGCCACGGCGGACCAGAGCGTCGTCGCTTTCGATACCGGCGGCCTTGAGGAACCGGATCACGGTGTCACGTCGTGGCTGACGTGGATCAAGCTGGGAGCGGAAACGGTCCTTGCGATCGTGACGATCGCCAGCGTGGTCTACGGAATGCTCCACGGCAACGGCGGATGAGGATCGCAACCTCACCCGCCGCCTGATGCCGAAGCCGGCTGGGGCCCGCGTTCTAGATTCCACTCAGGGACGCGGGTCCCTCTATCTTCGACCTGCTCATGGACACCCGGCGAACCGGGTAGCTACCTGCCAGCATCGCGCCGACCTCTTAAAGCCTGCGTTCTGCAACACAACCAGCGAAACACATTTTGACCCTAAGCGGTACCACGGGCGAGCAGTGAACAGGGAAAACACCGCTTGTAGCTCATCCGAGTGGATCGCTAGACACGCAGTTGCCCCTAGACGGTACCTTGTTGTGCGATGGAACGACCCGAGGGGAGAGACCTCAGTGGCACGGGGGACCGCCAAGTTCGCTCCCAGCATCCTGCGCAAGCTACGCGAGAGTAGGGAAGTTGAAGGGCGTCTCCTCAGCGCCGCCGAACTTGCCCGCCTGCTCAAGACATCAAAGGCCCGAGTTCTCGCCTACGAGCAAGGGACGTCCACGCCCGAACCAGGACGCGTTGTCCAGATGGCGCGGATTTTCGCTGTTCCTCCCCGCGAGCTCTATCAAGCAAGCGAAGGCGTACCCGACCAGATTCGCGACCTGCGCTGCTACGCAGGCCTGACCGCGGCCGAGCTTGCTGCACAGGTCGGAGTCAGCCGCACCACCTACCGCGACGTCGAACGCCTGGCGATACTGCCCGCTCGAGACGACGGGACTCTGCCCCTGAAGCTTTCCGAAGCGCTCGGGCTGCCACTGGGCATGATCCACCGAGCCCTGGACAACCACCCGGCTGCCGCAGAACGCCGCATCGCCATCGCGGAGCAGCTTTCCGAGCTCTTCCAGCGGGCAGATACGCCGCATCAGGCAGCACAGGTAAGCCCGGACGAGGAACCGCTCCTGAAGATCGCGGAACTCCTTCACCGCCCAGCGTCCGTGGTATGCCGCCTGGTCAACTACGACCTCACGCGCTATCGCGAACTTCTTCGGCGGCGCGCCGTTGCCCAGGTGAACCAGGCTTACGCGCAGACCCCACGAGCAGCCCAAAAGCTCACTAGGGAGATCGCAGACCTGACCAAAGACATAAGGGTCAGGCCATTTGCCGCGGCAGCCACCCAGCTCAGATTCCTCGCCGAAGCAATGACCAGCCAGCAATGGCGCACCTTGCTGTCGCTCATGTCCCCCCAGCCAGTCCTGTTCAGTCCCGACGTGTTTGAGGATCTGCACAGGCACGGGGTCTGGAACGGCTTGAAAGCCCGCCGCTACATCGTCCTGGAGAGCGCGCCTGAGGGGGTCACTGTTGGCATAACCCAGCTCGCATGGGATGCCTGCCTGTCCCAGCGCCGACACTACGAATGCCTCTACCCCCGGATAGTCGTCCCCCGGTCAATCGCCCGCCCCGGGCGAGCGGCTGACTGGCTGCACGGCGCGCGCCGGGGAGTATTGCCCCCTGTGACGGTGGGGACCATCGACCGCCTGCTGCCCCCAGGGAATATCGGGAAGAGCGCGCCGCCCAAGTAGGGCCTGGTCGACCGGGGCACACCAGGGGCATCGAGAGGTGAGCGCCGGAGGACACTCAGCACCGGGCGTTCCCGGCGGGTTCAGGACCCCACACCTACCGATTGGCTTACCTCGGCAATCAGACCTCTTCATGGTGCTGGGCAGTCGCAGTGACCATTAATGGATGGTGGAGGAGAGCACGAGTGCTGCGATCTGGTGTCATCCCCGCCGGGTGCCGACGCCTCGGAGTACAAGGATCGCAAGCACGATGGCCATCTCCCGGCGCGCCCCCGCAAAGCGACCGGGAACGGCCCTTCTCCACCCCTGCACACGTAAAAGCAGTCGCCACTGACAACACGTCACCAGAAGATCGCTTCCGGCCACACGGCCTGAAGAGACTCATAGAGGGTCCAGCCCGGCCGGCGGGCGGTGCGGCGCACGCGCGGAAAAGCCCCGGCTGGTCGGGGGAGGCCAGCCGGGGCCGATAGGGGGTGCGGGTGCGGAGGGCGGTCGCCTCTCGGCGGAGGGCTCCATGGGGCTTCAGCCGAACGATCTTCCCCATGGGCTATAGGTGAGGCCCGGGGACACTGTCCCCTCCGTACCCACGACCAGTTGAACCGACAACAGCCCGGTGTTGTTCCAGGCCTTGCCGCTACCGTCCGGTGATCCGAACCACAGAACCCCTGCAGCCGTCCCTGAGCGCATCGAGGAGCGGGGCGTTCCGCTCGAATGCGGGACGGGAGGGGGATCAGCGGTCCAGGGCCGGGACGCTGACACCTGAATGGATCGAACGACTCTTGTCATCGTGATGCGATGCGGTGGACGTAGCGCCGGGCCCTACGCAGTTCGGCGATGTGCGGCCCTGGGGTCCTGTGTCGGCCCTGGATGCGCTTAGGCGATGCGGCCCCGTCCCCGCCTCTCCCATGCCACGACCGCACACCATGCGCCTGCGGCAGCCGACTGAGGACTGCCCTCACCACCGGCAGGAGGCCTCACGCACAGACATGCGTCACACGGGCTCGAGCCTCAAGACGCATGAGCCACCCAGGTCAGGACGCCGCGACCCGGCCGTGCCGCATGTGGTCCGGAGGGCGCCCGCGACGCTCTACCGCATTCAGGCCGCCGCGTCCCGGATACCCCGATTGCTGCCGCCCGTGCCCGCGGGGTGTGGGGTCATGGACCGGCAGGAATTCAAAGAAGGTGCGGCGTCGAAAGGTCCAGGTCGTGGAGGAGATAAGCCAGGGGCTGGAGCGGCTCCTGCACACGCAGCCGCTTCCCCCGACGACACTGAGCCGGCTCAGGACACTGCTTCGCTGGGAGAACGGCTCGACCCGGCGGGTGGCCGCCCTCCTGGACGTCTCACAGCGGACCGTGCAGCGCTGGGTGACCCGCAACCCGGCACGCCGCACCCACCCCGGCAACCGTCACCAGGAGGCGATCGCGGGCCTCGTGCGGGCCCGGTGGCAGCCCCGGATCCGCGCGCGCCGCCGGGCCCAGGCGGAGGAGCACGGGGTGATCGTCCACACCCAGGCCCGTTTCGGGTTCCGCGCCGGTGCGGGCACCTCGGACGACCCCCGCCTGCGGCTCCTGACCGTGCACCTGGCCGGGGCGGTGACACGGGAGATGTTCGCCGCCCTGGACGCCGGCGCCGGCGAGGAGCGCCACCTCCTGGTCCTCTCCCGCGCGTTGTCACACGCCTACTTCCGCGACAGCGGGCAGCGCGCCCACCACCTGCACGTCGTCCTGGAGGACATCGACTTCATCGACTTCGCCCTCCCCTGACCGGGACTCTCCCCCGCCCCCTGGCCAGCGCACGGCCCTCCCCTGGCCCTACCCGTGCGCCTGGTGCGTCTCGCGCCAGTCCCACACCACCGCCGAGCGCCTGGTGGCACGTGCGGGCAGCGGCGGCTGGGGCGGGCGCAGCCGGGCGCTCTCGGCCAGGCGCAGCAGGGCGGGTCTGTGCCCGGGGGCGGCCAGCAGGTGCGGGGTCTGGGTCAGGTGGGCGTAGCGGGTGGCCGCGCGCAGGAACACGGTGGCCAGGGCGGGACGGGGTGGGTGGCGCAGCCGTCGGTGAAGCGGGTGCGGTCGTGCAGGGCGAGCGTGGCCCAGGTCTCCTGGAAGTCGCCGGGGCGGGCGGTGGTCAGCTGCTGGAAGGAGGCGCCGGTGAACAAGGCGGTGGCCAGGGCCGCGGCCAGTAGCGGGTGCGCGGTCGCCCCGTGGATACGCCGGGCGGCCTGGGCGGCCTGGGCGGGAGTGAGCGGCACGGGGGCGGGCCGCTGCCGGAAGCGGATGGGGCCTGGTGTGCAGGGGCCTGGGCACGGGCCCGGGCTGTCGAAGGAGACGAGCCGGTCCAGACAGGGCAGAGTCATCCAGCGCTCCGGCGTGGGGCTGGGCACCCCTGCGGCCCCCGGCACCACCACGGCCCCGGGTGCGGTCCCGGGTGCGGCCGGGGTGGGGGGTGGGGGGCCGCCGTAGTAGAGGGCGCGGGCCTCGGCCAGGGTGGTGGTCACGGTGTGCGGCCGGCGGGCCAGAGCGCGGTGCAGGGCGGCTGTGGGGCGGGGGCGGTGGACGACCAGCGTCAGATGGACACCGGTGCCGTGCCACAGCCCGAGAAGGGCCCCCAGGCGGGCCTCGCCCAGACGGTGGGCGCGCAGCACCGTCAGACGGGTTACGGGCAGCGCATCAATCCAGGCGGCCGCGGCCTCCCAGACCGGCTGGCGGCCCGCGGGGAAACGGCCCGGAAGCTGCGCAGGCTTGCCCAGAGCGGCCAGCAGGTCGTGCCCCAGAGCGCTCGCACCGCTCGTGCCCGGCCCCGGATGCAGAGTGACCCGGCCCGCGGCCAGATCATGGGTAGCCAGCGCACAGTGGGTATGCGCGGCGTCATCGCCGGCGTCCAGAACCACCGCCAGCCCGGACGGCGGCAGCCCGGCACCGCTCATGCCAGGCGGCTGAACGCCCACCGCAGCAGCTCCCGGTCCACCCGCGGACGCCCGCTGCGGGCCAGAGCCGTGCGCAGGTGGGCGGTCAGCTGCGCCCAGGCACGGAAGTTGCCGTGCGCGGCCCGCTCATCAGCGAAGACGAGATCGGCCGGATCGGCGCCCTCCCAGACCGGGTGGAACAGCGGAATCACCTCCAGAACCTCGGCAGGGGTCAGGCGGGAGAACTGCTGCCAGATGAAGACACGGGAGGACAGCATCGGCTCACGGCGCAGCACCGTGTGCGCGCCCGCACCCCCGACGAAGACGATCGCGAGCTGCGTCGCGGGCTCGTCCCACAGGTAGCGGAAGTACTCGAACGCCTCCCCGTTCAGCCACTGCGCCTCATCCACCAAAAACGTACGGGGCCGCTCGGCCAGCGCGGTCTTCAGCAGGCGGTCGAACTCACTGGGATGACGCGGCGGCTCACCGGCCAGATCGAGCGCGGTGAACAGCTCGTAACGCACGGCACGGGCCGTCGGGCGCGCCCGGAAAGTGACCCGGCGGACCTCCTCACCCTCAACCTCCTCCAGTTCACGCAGACACGTGTTGACGGCGAGGGTCTTGCCGTATCCGGCCCCGCCGTGGATGCACATCATCGCGCGGGCTGCGACGGTGTCGGCGATGTTCTCCCGAGCGGTCAGCAGCGCCCGGGTGGTGACCACACAGGCATCGGGCAGATCGACGTACTGGTAGCTGACCGCGGCCATCAGGCATCTCCGTCCTCGTCGTTGGCGGGATGCGCGGCCGGCCCGTCCCGCCCGTCCCGCCCGTCCGGGGCGTCCGGGGCGTCCGGGGCGTCCGGGGCGTCCGGGGCGTCCGGGGCGTCCGGGGCGTCCGGGGCAGGAACGGCATCACCGCCGCACGGGAGCGGTGCCGGTGACCCTGGTGTGGTCAGCGCGGCCAGGGAAGCAGGGGTGCGCCACCCGGCCGGCGGCGCGGCGGGCGGGATGAGGTCCGGCAGCGACATCTGCTCCAGGTCACTCTCGGTGGCCTGAGCGAGTTCGGTCCCAGCCTGTGCGGCGGTCAGCGCGCCGAGCCGCTGCGGGGCCCCGGCGCGGGTGGCGGCGGCGTAGCGCTCGCGCTGGGAAGCTTCCAGGTCCCTCTTCAGACGGCGGGCACGGGCGGCCCGCGTTCTTCGTACCGTGCTGATCTGCTCCTCGGTGGCCCGGTCCGCCAGGTCTGCCGGGCCGAGGTAGCGGCCGGTGGCCGCGTGGTAGACCTCGATGCGGTGGTCGTGATGAGGCATGAAACGGACCTGGACCCGGATCCCGGCCTGGCCGGTCATCCACGCTCCCACGTAATCACGTCTACGAAAACGGACACCACGGGTGGTCAGCGTGCGGGTACCGGCGTCTTCCAGGGTGAACGTCCACAGATCCGCGGCCGGCACCTCCCGCAGCGGGGTGGGGTCCTGCCTCCACGCCTCAAGCGGCGTCCTGCCCCGCAGCGGCGCTGGACGGTGCTCGGTGTTCCACCACAGCGTCCAATCCAGCAACCGGGAAGTGAAGTCCTCAAAACTGAGCAGCACTTCGTCTTTTGGGCGGGAGGGGCGTTTGCCGGGGCGCGGCTGGCGGGCGTAGCCGGGCAGCGCGGCCAGGAACATGCCCTCCACCGCCCGGTTCAGGCCCTCGACCGTGCCTCCCGCGACGGATACACCGGGGTGACGGCCACGCCGGTGATCGCATTGGTGGCGCAGTCGGTGAACCAGGTGATCCACGGCCTGCGGGCCCTGCCCTCGACGTCGATGAGCACCGGGGCCTGCACGTGGTCGGTCTCCCACACCTGATTACGCCAGCCCCGCGGCCTAGCCAGGAACACATCATGCTTACGCGCCGCCCGCTCCCCTCCCGCAAGCCCCGCCCGCTCCCCCGGCGTCAGATCACGGCGGATCGCCCGGTGCAGCGTCGGAACCGACGGAGGCGGCTCCCCCTCACCTCTGGCCGCGCGAGCGGCCAGCTCACGATGAACAGCAGCAACATTGCCCCTCCACAAAGCAAGCAGGGCCCGGACCTCCGCAGTGACCGTGAACCTCCCGCAATACCCGGACCGCTCCCCCGGCGCCGCAGCCGCGACCCCACCACGCTCCGCGGCAGCCACCCACCGCCACACCGCACGCTCCCGCACCCCCAACGCCTCCGCCATCGACCGCACATGCACGGTCCTGAGCTTCCCCTCCCGCCGCAGAGCCAGCAACCGGCGCACCACAGGCCCACGCAACGCCCGAACCGACACAGCCAGCACATCCCCACCCGAACCACCCACCCCCTCCGGGGCCGGCTCCTGCTCTCCCTGATCCACACCCCCGAGCACACCAGCACCCATCGGCCAGCGGATCAGAACTCACGAAACTGAGACAGCGTCACCCCACATGCAATAACGCCCCGAGACAGCAATGCCCCGCGGTTCTCTCACACCCAGGACAGTGGCCCCCCACCTCGAAACCGCTACCGACCAGCAACAACACACCCAGATCCCACTGCCTCTCACCCCACTGTCCCAAAACCGAGAGATCGCACACCAGAAAGTCGAGGAAGCAGCCGCGTT
Source organism: Streptomyces sp. NPDC051064 (assembly GCF_044455985.1). Classification (NCBI taxonomy): domain Bacteria; kingdom Bacillati; phylum Actinomycetota; class Actinomycetes; order Kitasatosporales; family Streptomycetaceae; genus Streptomyces; species Streptomyces sp. NPDC051064. The sequence continues at coordinate 20,515 of NZ_JBITFK010000020.1, read as the reverse complement.
CGCGGAGAAACTGCCCGAGACCGCTGCCGAGCTGTACGTCAACGACGCCTCCGACGACGACCTGGCCGCTGCGGACAAGCTGCCGAAGTCCTCGATCGACGCGGAGTTCTACGAACTCGAGGCCGGCCGCCACGTCCCGCCGGACCGGGTGTGGTCGGCGTGGCTGTGCGGCGACCACCTCGTGTCCGAGCGGCGGGAGGTCCTGCGGCAGTTCGCCAACGGCATCGACGCGTCCGGGCGGAGGGTGCATCGCGCCTTCCTCGCCAGCGTTCGCGTGCTCGGGGAAGGCGTCGACATCACCGGCGAGCGGGGAGTCGAGGCCGTCTGTTTCGCCGACACCCGCGGCTCCCAGGTCGAGATCGTGCAGAACATCGGCCGCGCGCTCCGACTCAACAAGGACGGCAGCACAAAGATCGCGCGCATCATCGTGCCGGTCTTCCTGGAGCCCTACGAGGACCCGACCGACATGGTCGCCAGCGCCTCGTTCCGCCCCCTTGTAGCCGTCCTCCAGGGGCTGCGCAGTCATGATGAGCGCCTGGTCGAGCAGCTCGCCTCCCGGGCGCTCACGAGCGGGAAGCGCAAGGTCCACGTCCGGCGGGACGAGGACGGGCGGATCGTCGGGGCCGGCGGCGAGGGCCAGGAGCAGGACGACACGCAGGCAGCTGCCGAAACCGCCCTGCTCCACTTCTCCAGCCCGCGCGACGCGGCGACCATCGCGGCCTTCCTGCGCACCCGGGTCTACCGGCCCGAGTCGCTGGTGTGGCTGGAGGGTTACCAGGCCCTCATCCGCTGGCGAGCCGAGAACGAGATCACCGGCCTGTACGCCGTGCCCTACGACGTCGAGGTCGAAGTGGGAGTCACGAAGGATTTCCCGCTTGGCCGCTGGGTGCACCAGCAGCGGAAATCCCTGCGGGCCGGGGAGCTGGAGGAGCGGCGCAAAACCCTGCTGGACGCGCCGGAAGCCGGGATGGTCTGGGAGCCAGGCGAGGAAGCCTGGGAAAACAAGCTCGCCGCGCTCCGGTCCTACCGCCGGGCCACCGGACACCTCGCACCCCGGCAGGACGCCGTGTGGGGCGAAGGCGAGGCGATGGTGCCGGTCGGACAGCACATGGCCAACCTGCGCCGGAAGGACGGCCTGGGCAAGGACACGGATCGGGCGGCGGAGCGCGCGAAGCAGCTGACCGCGATCGACCCGGACTGGAACTGCCCATGGCCCCTGGACTGGCAGAGGCACTACCGCGTCCTCGCGGACCTGGTCGACGCCGACGGAGTCCTGCCAGCCATCGAACCGGGGGTGCTGTTCGAGGGCGACGACCTGGGCAAGTGGCTTCAGCGGCAGAAGAACCCGGGCCCCTGGGCGCAGCTGTCGATCGAGCAGCAGGAACGGCTGACCAAGCTGGGCATGCAGCCCTCTGAGGCTCCGTCTTCCGCCCCGGCGGCGGCGCGTGCGACGAAGGGGCCGAGCAAAGCGCAGGCGGCGTTCCAGCGGGGTCTTGCGGCCCTCACGCTGTGGGTGGAGCGGGAAGGCCCAGACCGGCCGGTGCCGCGCGGGCACAGCGAGACGATCACGGTCGACGGCGAGACGGAGAAGGTGATCGTGAAGCTGGGCGTATGGACATCGAACACCAAGTCGAGGCGCGACAAGCTCACGGCGGAGCAGCTGGACGCGCTGCGGAAGCTGGGCGTGGAGTGGGCGTAGCAACGCACGGACGGGCAGGCCAAAGGCCTCGACGCTGCGCGGGCCGCGGACCGGGAGCTGATCCGGGCACTCGGGCCGATCGCTCCAGGCGCGCAGGGGGTGGGGAGCCGGGCCGTGCGGTCGCGCGAAGGCGTGTCCCTCGCCCGAGGTGCCGTCAGCCGACCATGTCGTAGCACGCCCGGGCCCGGGCGAAGTGGCCGTCGGCCAGGTCATCCCGGCGAATCACCCAGTAGACGTGGCCCAGATCTCCTTCGACCAGGTCCCCGCCCGCGATCTCCGCGAGCAGCACCCAGTCGCCCGGGCCGAAACCAGGTTCGGTGATGGGATCGTTGTTCCAGACCCAGGGGTAGCCGCCGATCTGCACCGGTCCGCCACTCTGCATCTCGTCGCCGGTCTCCCACCACACATCGCCCAGCGCCTCGCCGTGAGGGAATTCCTCGGTGTCGTCAGCACGGTTGGGCAGCGAGGGATCGATACTCAGATACAGGTCCCGGGCCGGTTGGACCTGCGGCGGCCGCTCGCCGCCCGGACCGCGTTCGGAGACGGGCATGCCGGCCGGGACATAGACGAGCCGGGACCAATCGGTGTCGTCGCCCCACGGGTCCTCCGTGTCCGCGAAGAAGAGCAGCGTGCCGTCCTTCGGGAGCGGGAGCTCCGTCGCGCCCGGTGGGATGGCCGCGAGGTCGACCGATGCGAGGAACGACAGATTCGGAACGGGCTCGTCCTCGGGCATCGGCGGCAGCCCGCCGACCCGTCCGGCCACCGGTCCGTCGAGGGGTGTTTGACCAGAGCGGCCCAGCATCGCACAGGTGCGGACGGTGCCACTGAGCCACCGCTCAACCTCGTCCTCCGGTATGCCATGGCTGCGGGCTCCATCGCGGAAGGGCTCCATCGATCTCATCTTCGATCTCATTTCGCAGAATGTTTCCACCACTCGGCACACGCCACAGCGCATGAGGCCGCCAGGATCGGATCCGCGCTGTGGCGTTGGTGAAAGACTAGGTGCGCCCACCGACAGTTCTCGCCAAACTCCCAGCTGTGCACGGAAGAAAGCCCTGTCGGCCTGTGCCGTCCCTTCCGGACCGAGCGCCCTGATCTCGCGCCCGCCCCGAACGCCTTCCCCCAGTACGGCATCCTTGTCCACGCCGTCACCGCGCCGCGCACCAGCTGGCGCACCATGCGAGGCCCGGCCAACGAGACGCAGGCGCCCACGCCCGAACGCAATCCGGACCAGCCAGCCAACCGCACCCGGCAAGAGCGCGAGTAGACGCTAGATCGCCGTCTCCTCCCATAGACCGACCGGCATAGGCGCCCGGGGGCAGCAGAGCGGCCACGGCCCACGGAACTGCCATTTCGCCTGCTTGAACCCTCCGGTGCTCGCCGGTGTCCTGGCGACCGCGAGCCTTCTCGTGTGCGTCAGAACTCACAGAACTGAGACAGCATCACCCCTCACGCGATAACGCTCCACGACAGCAATGCTCTGCGGATCTCTCACCTTCAGTACAGCGACCCCACAGCCCCGAAACACACCACACCCAGCATCCCCCCGGTCTCTCACTCCACTGTCACCGAACCGAGAGATCGCACATGACGAACGACTCGTTGAGCAGCTAGCCTCCCGCGCACTCACCAGCGGCAAGCGCAAGGTCCACGTCAAGCGGGACGACGACGGCCGGATCGTCGGGGCCGGCGGCGAGGGTGAGGGCGAGGACCAGGAGGAGCAGGACGACACCCAAGCCGCGCTGCTGCACTTCTCCTCTCCCCGTGACGCGGCGACGATCGCGGCGTTCCTCCGGACGCGGGTGTACCGGCCGGAGTCGCTGGTGTGGCTGGAGGGCTACCAGGTCCTGCTGCGGTGGCGGAAGGAGAACGAGATCACCGGCGTCCACGCCGTTCCCTACGACGTCGAGGTCGAAGTCGGGGCGACCAAGGCGTTTCCGCTTGGCCGCTGGGTGCACCAGCAGCGGAAGGCACTGCGGGCGGGTGAGCTGGAGGAGCGGCGCAAGACCCTGCTGGACGCGCCGGAGGCCGGGATGGTCTGGGAGCCGGGCGAGGAAGCGTGGGAGAACAAGCTCGCCGCGCTGCGCTCGTACCGCCGGGCGACCGGCCACCTCGCGCCGCGTCAGGACGCGGTGTGGGGCGAGGGCGAGTCGATGGTGCCGGTCGGGCAGCACATGGCCAACCTCCGGCGGAAGGGCGGCCTCGGAAAGGACGCGGAGCGGGCCCGCCAGCGCGCGGCGCAGCTGACCGCGAGCGACCCGGACTGGGACTGCCCGTGGCCGCTGGACTGGCAGCGGCACTACCGCGTCCTGGCGGACCTGGTCGACGCCGACGGCGTCCTGCTCTACATCGCACCCGGCGTCGTCTTCGAGGGCGACGACGTGGGCAAATGGCTCCAGCGGCAGAAGCAGCCGAGCACCTGGGCACAGCTGTCGACCGAGCAGCAGCGGCTTTCGAAGCTGGGGGTGAAGCCCGTGCAGGCGCCGTCTCCAGCCCCGGCAGCCAGGGGCACGGCGAAGGGGCCCGAGCAAGGCGCAGCAGGCGTTCCAACGGGGCCTGGCAGCCCTCGCGCAGTGGGTGGGACGGGAAGGCGCTGACCGACCGGTGCCGCGCGGGCACAGCGAGACGATCACGGTCGACGGCGAGGCGGAGCCGGTGATCGTGAAGCTGGGCGTATGGCTCTCCAACACCAAAACCAGACGCGACCGACTCGACACCGAACAGCTGGAGGCGCTGCGGGAGCTCGGTATGCAGTGGGCGTGACACCGGTTGCCGTCGGTCGTTGAGCTGGGCGGTCAAGCGAAGAGCGCAGAGGGGCCCTGGGTGTGATCTCCCAGGGCCTCTTGTGTCGATCGGGGGAGTAGCGAGTTCGCTGTTCAGATCTGTCCATTAGCCCTACAGGTGTTGGGAGGGTTTCGCCATGAACATCGTTGAGAACGTCGCGTCTGGGCTCCTCGTCGCACTGGCTGTCTGGGGTGTCGGGTGGGGCCGGCTCGAATGGCGCCGTCGTCGCACCGCTCGCACTCGACGTGACCCTGCAGCCCGCTGACACGACGAATCCGCACGAGAGAAGGGAAAGGGGCGATATGGGGCGCCTCGGAGTTATCGAACGGCCGGTTTTGCCACCCGGTGCTCGCCGAGATCTCAACCAGGAACTTCACCTGTTGCACCGCCGGGCTGGGCTGCCCAGTGTCCGGGAGTTGGCCGAGGCGATCGGCAAGAGCCCCAGTGGGGTCCACAATGCGTTCCGGCTGGCGAAGGTGCCCGAACAGCGTCTGACGATGGTGCTCGTCGACTGGCTGACGTTGCGGGTCCGCGACTGGGGGGTGGGCATCAGCCAGGCGGCTGGTATCGAGAAGGCCCTCCGTCGGTTGGAACGGCTGTGGTACCTGGCCAAGCGCGAGGAGGAGGCGCTTGCCGTCCAGGGGGAGCCGCCTCGCATGTCCGACGCCACTCGGAGGCTGCTATTCGCGCTCAGCTCGGAGTGCTCTATGTCCCACCCGACCCGGCAGCTCCCTCAGCCCCACGACATCGTCGCCCTGGAGGACCCCGCTGCGGGGAGGACCCCGGCGTTCCTCCGTAAGACCAGCCTGAGGCCGGAGGCCCCCGACCCCTGGCATCTGATCCACTTGTGCCGCAGCTGCCGGCGTCGCCGGGAAGCCGGTGAACTCACCGAAGCAGAACTCCGTGCAGCCCGCTTCGCTCTGGACCGGCGCCCGGGCGCGGCCCGGCACTACGCCGCCTACCACGACCAAGTGCTCCTCGGCGCCGAGGAGGCCATCGACATGAACGTCTTGGGGCGGGTCCAAGTGATCATCATGGCCGATCCGGAGGTGGCAGCACCCCCGTACACCCTCAATCATGGAGAGCTCGTGGTCGACCGCTCCTGTGGTTCCTTGGACTGGGGAGACCACCCGTGTGAAGACGAGCACTAGCACCAGCGCTCTCCCAGACGCTCGTCCCGGAAGTCGCCGCTCTGCGCCAGCACCGCGCGGGTGTCAGAAGGATGTGCTGAGCGCGGCCAAGAGCGTCTCGAACCGGTTCAGGGGCACATACCCGACCTGCCCGTCCAGCACTATCGGAGCCGTGCCAGGACTCGCTGCAGGTCGTTTCGGTCGAACGCGTGGCCGGAGGCGAGCAGAGTCCGAGTGTAGGAGTCCAGGGCAGCAATGAGCTCTTCCGAGAACCCCACTGCTGCGGGTAGATCCCAGGCATGGGTGAGCATCTTGGCGAGACTGCTGGGGTCCACCGGCGGCAGGTGGGTGTAGATCTCCCACGACGGGACGTCTTTGAGCCCGCCTCGCTCGGAGCGTGGGACCTTGTGGTTTCCCGCGCGCTCTAGAGCTCGCAGCACGGCCAGTTCCGATGCGGTTGTCATGTCCAGTGCTGTCGCCATCGCAGTCCGGTCCCTTCACTCAGATGCAGCGACAGCGGCACCCCTCGGGGTGCCGCTGTCCTGGTTGCTACCGGCACGACGCTAGGCAATGGGTTGGCAAGGACGGGCGGGTTGCACCGAACTTTGACTCGATCGAGTGGATGCTTTCGCCCTTCGCCGTACTCGCCCCGCCCGGGCTTGAAGTCACGCCACTGGAAGCCGTATGGAGCTGGGACGCATCCAGGAGGTCGAAGAACTCCCCGAAGACGACTCCGACGAGGCTCGCCCTGGCGCCGGGCCACGCACCCCAGCCCGGCACCGGACCAGCCCGCCATCGAACTACCAGTCCGAGGAAATCTGCCAGTCGCTCGAGTGAGGGGATCGCCAACCTCATAGACTCGTCAATCGCGTTTAGAGCGTGGACGTAACCGAGCACGAGGTCTCGCGCCGCCCCAACCCGTTCCATACGGCGTCATCCCCCTGAGTCCGTGGCTGAAGGGATTGCTCCAGCGTGTCCGCAGGACGGCAATCTGAAAACGATCAGTAAGGCGGGCCGGCCTGTTTCCCCGGCGCGTCGGCATCCGCGGCCGGGTCCTCGCGCAGGCCGGCGGCGGCCGGGGTCAGCAGGCGTGCGAGGAAGGACCGGGTACGGACATGACTCGGCGCGCCGATCACCCGAGCCGGGGTGCCTTCCTCGACGATGACCCCGCCGTCCATGAAGACGACGCGGTCGGCCACCTCCTGGGCGAAACTCATCTCATGCGTGACGACGAGCATCGTCATTCCCTCGTCGGCCAGGGAGCGCATCACGGCGAGGACGTCCCCCACCAGTTCCGGGTCGAGGGCGGAGGTGGGCTCGTCGAAGAGCATCAGTTCCGGGTCCATGGCCAGCGCCCGCGCGATGGCCACCCGCTGCTGCTGACCGCCGGACAACTGCGCCGGGTAGGCGGACTCCTTGTCGGTCAGGCCCACCCGGGCCAGCCGTTCCCGGGCGATCCGTGCCGCCTCGGCCTTGTCGCGCCCGAGCACCCGTCGCTGCGGGAGCGTCAGGTTCTCCAGCACGGTGAGGTGCGGGAAGAGGTTGAACGACTGGAACACCATGCCGATCCGCCGGCGCACCCTGTCGATGTCCACATCGGGGTCAGTCACTTCGGTGCCCGCCACCATGACCGTCCCGGAGGTCGGCTCCTCCAGCAGGTTCACGCAGCGGAGCAGCGTGGACTTGCCCGAGCCGGACGGGCCGATGACGCACACGACTTCGCCCCGGGCGACCGTGAAGTCGATGCCCGCGAGCACTTCCAGCGTGCCGAACGACTTGTGCAGGCTGCGCACGTCGATCGCCGTTGTGTTCACCGGCGCCGCGCCGTCCGCCGTAGAAACCGCCTTCATCGCGTTCACCTCGCCTTCGCCGTACGTGCTTCGAGCCGCCGGACCAGATGGCCGAGCGGCAGGGTGATGATCAGATAGCAGAGTCCGGCGATGAGGATCGGGGTCAGGCTGCGATTCTGGTTCAGGGCGTCCCGGCCGAACTTGGCCAACTCGTACTGGGCGAGTGACAGGCCCAGCAGATACACCAGGGACGAGTCCTTGGTCAGCAGGATCAGTTCGTTGGTGAGCGGTGGCAGAACGATGCGCAGAGCCTGCGGAATGATGATGGACACCATGGCCCTGGCCTGCGACATCCCGAGCGAACGCGCCGCTTCCATCTGCCCCTTGGGGACCGCCTGGATGCCGGCCCGTATCGTCTCCGCCATGTAGGCGGCGCCGACGAGCCCCAGCGCCAGCATCACCGTCACATACTGGTTGAGTGCCACCTGGAAGGCGAGCGGGACGCCGAATCCGAGGGCGATGAAGACCAGCAGGGCCGGGATGCCACGGAAGAACTCGATATAGGCAATGGCCAGCCAGCGGTACGGAGGCACGCGCGACAGCCTCATCAGCGCGAGGAGGAGCCCCGTGGCCAGCCCGAAACTGAAGCCGAGCAGGGTGTAGACGACGGTGTTGACGAGGGCGGTGGTGATGATGTCGGGGAACTGCGCCTTGGCCACGCCCACATCGAAGAACGCCCGTCTGATCTCACCCCAGTCGGCGGCCAGGGCGACCACGAGCAGAACGACGGCGAGAACAGCGTACTGAACGCCCCGGATGGCGCGGGTCCGTTGTCGGCGGGATATGGGCATCGGTGGTGGATTCCTCACTTCTTGGGAGCGGCGGGGAACCACTTCTTGTAGATGCGGTCATAACTGCCGTCGGATTTGGCCTCACTGATCACCTTGTCGATTTCCTTGCGCAAGGCGTCGTTTCCGGCACGCACCCCGATGCCGTACTGCTCGCCCGTGTCGAACTCTGCGGTGACCTGGGTGCCCGGGTTCTTCCGCACGTATTCGAAGAGCACGCCGTTGTCGTTGACCGCGGCGTCGACCTGTCCGGTCTTCACGGCCGTGAGCAGCAGAGCCAGGTCCTCGAACTGCACGGTCGTCACCCCCTGGGCGTTCTTCTGCGCGTACGTCTCCCCCGTGGTGCCCTGCTGGACTCCGAGCTTCTTTCCCTTGAGACTCGCCAGCGAGGTGAAGGAGGAGCCCTTCTTGGCGACCAGGGCCTGTGTGGCGTCGAAGTAGGGGGCGGAGAAGTCCAGGTTCTTCGCCCGCACCGGCGTGATCGTCATGCCCGCCGCGGCCAGGTCGCATTTGCGGGCGTTGAGATCCTCACCGCTCTGGATGCCCTCGAAGGGCGTGTCGACGATCTCCTGGGTGACCTCGAGTTTTTCGGCGACCAGATCCACGAGGTCCACGTCGAAGCCGACGATGGCGTTGCCCTTTCTTATCTGGAAGGGTTCGTACGGCAGGTGTGTGCAGGTCGTGAGCTTGCCGGGCTTCACCAACTCCAGTTCTGTTCCGCCCGAAGCCGAGGGCTTGGTGCTTGTGCAGCCCGTGAGGACGGCAACGGCGGTGACGGTGGCGGTCGCTGTGGCTAGGAGGGGCAGCACGGAACGATCGGACACGACATCTCCAAAGTTCGGTCGGCCAACGAGCTCACTTCGTCAGTGAGTGCGCTGATCTTGCCATCGGAGGTGCCGGATGTCGCCTGTTGGTTCTGGGCAGTCTGCGAGGTTCACGGGCTCGCATGCCAGGCATCCGGCTGGTGCCGCACGGATGTTGCCCGAGGAGCGGCCGCACCCTGCCGGGTGGGAGCTCCTCGGGCACCTTCTGCCCGGCCCGCCTAGAACAGCGAGTGCAGCAGCTTGTTCGGCGATCCTGTGAGAGGGTTCTGGACCTTGCCGCTCGTCGCGTTGTTCACCAGCGCGTTCCGGACCTGGGCCGGGGTCGCGGTCGGGTGGGTGGCGAGGTAGAGCGCTGCCACGCCTGCTGTGTGCGGGGTGGCCATGGACGTGCCCGAGATGGTGTTCGTGGCGGTGTCGCTGTCCTTCCACGCCGACGTGATGTCCACGCCCGGCGCGAACAGGTCCAAGCACGTTCCGTAGTTGGAGAACGATGCGCGGCTGTCCGCCTTGTCCGTCGCGCCGACCGTGATCGCCTCGGGGACACGGGCGGGCGAGTAGTTGCACGCGTTCGCGGGGATGCCCAGGATCGGGAGGCCGTTGCCCGCGGCGATCGAGTAGCTGACGCCGGAGGCGATCGACTTCTTCACCGCGTCGTCGAGCGAGGCGCTGGCGCTTCCGCCGAGGCTCATGTTGGCGACGGCCGGCTTGCCGGCGTGGGCCGTCACCCAGTCGACGCCCGCGATGACGCCTGCGGTGGTGCCGGACCCGTCGCAGTCCAGCACGCGTACGGCGATCAGCTTGGCGCCCTTGGCGACGCCGTACGTCCTGCCGCCGATCGTGCCTGCCACATGGGTTCCGTGGCCTTGGCAGTCCTGGCCGTTGCGGCCGTCGCCCACCAGGTCCTTGCCGATAGCCGCCCGGCCGCCGAACTCGCTGTGGGAGGTGCGGATTCCGGTGTCGATGACGTACGCGTTCACGTTCGAAGCGGACGTGCTGTGCGTGTACGTCGTCGAGAGCGGCAGACTCCGCTGGTCGACCCTGTCGAGACCCCAGGTCGCTTTGTTCTGGGTGTCGTTGAGCCGCACGATCGAGTTCTGCTCGACGTACGCCACGCGGGGATCGGCGGCGAGCGCCTTGGCCTTCACCTCCGACAAGGAGGCGGAGAAGCCCTGGAGGACGTTGCGGTAGGTGTGCCCGGGTGTGACGCCGAGATCTGCGGCGTCGGTGGTGCCGTCCTTCAGCACGACGATCCAGCTGTTCTGCACAGCGGTTTTGGAGGGGGCGAGACGGAGATCGCCGATGATCGCGCCTTGCGCGGTGGGAGAGACGGCGAACTGGAGACCGGCCGCAACGGCGAGCGCGGATATCAGCGCTCCCATGCGACGGGCAGTGACACTCATCCCGTGCACCTGACCTTTCGTTGACCTGTGTTACGGACAAGTACGGTCGTGCATGGTGCCAGGACGTGGGGTTGCGCGAACCATGGTCTCGCCGTGTGACGTACACCACAAGGGTGCAACTGGTCGGTAATTGGCCCCGAAACAAAGGGATTTGAGGCATCACAACAACGTGTGGATCTTGTGCGTGCACCTCCGCTGTCCGAAATGCCGGGCCGGGACGCGGAAGGCTCGGTCGAGCACGAGGGGCTCGGCCACCGGGCCATCCGGCACCTGCTGCCCACCTTGCGGGGCGAGCCCGCCCCGCTGGAACCCGGGAGGATCACGTCCGTCGTGTGGCGCGAGTCCACCGCCGCCGCTCCCCGCGGCGTTTCCTGACCGGACGGGCCATCAGGCCGCGGGGGCCTCGCCCCGGGGGCCGCGGATATTCTCTGGCGTGGCGGCCGGGAAGCGCGGAGACTCGTCCCGGGTCTGAACATGGGTACGTTCCGGGAGGCGGTCGCGGCGTGGGCGGCCGGTGGGCCCGGTGCCCCCGCGCGCGAACTGGCCGCGCGACTGTCCGTCCGGACAGCCGCGTCCTGCTCGAAGGCCCGAGCGACGTCGCGGCGGTCGACGCCCTGGCCGCGGCCGGGACCTGGCGGCCGAAGGGGTCTGCGTCCTGCCGATGGGCGGCGCGATGAACATCGGACGCTACAGCCACCTCCTCGGGCCGCCCGGCCTGGGCCCCGGCCTCACGGGGCTGTGCGACGAGAACGAATGGCGCTACTTCGTCCGTGGTCTGGAGCGAGCCGGCGCGGCGCAGCAGGGCTTCTTCATCTGCGCGGCGGATCTGGAGGACGAGCTCATCCGCGCACTCGGCGTGACTCGGGTGAAGGAGCTCGTCCGGGAGGAAGGGGACCTGCGCCCCCTGCAGACTTTCCTGAACCAGCCCGCACAGCAGGGCCGCGCACCACAGCAGCAGTTGCGGCGCTTCCTCGGCACGAAGAAGGGGCGCAAGATCCGGTACGGCCACGTCCTCATCGAGGCGCTCGCCCCCCACCGCGTACCCGCCCCGCTCGACAGATGTCGATCAGATCATGGGCATCAGGCCCTGTAGTCCGCTCGGGCACCAGGGAGCGGGTGACTCGCCGGTCGCTTTCAGGGCTTCGCGGGTGCTGCTGGTGCTGTTTGCGCTGGGCTCGAACAGTCTTTTCGCGGGCGTCGTAGAGCTGCTGCGATGGTGCCCCAGCGGCGTTCGATCTCCGCCTTCAGGGCGACGAGGTTCTCCGGTTCCTCCTGCTTGCCCAGCGGCGAGACCTTGATCCACGGCTCGCGTGCTTCCTGACGATGTCCACCCCGCCCGTGGTGCCCGGCTCCAGCGCGGCGTCGAAGCGGGTCAGCGCCTCGCGCAGCCGCTTCTGATGGGCCTCGATGAACTTCTCCGGGTCCTGCGGCTGGCGGATCGCGTCGTAGTGCACATCGCGGTTGTCCTCGAAGTCCGGCGGCAGATCGTCCTCCGGGTTCCGCCACCGGTTCGCGCCCGGTACCCATATCTCCCGCCGCCGCAGCGAGACGAGCACGCACAGCTCGTACGGGATGCGCTCGACCCGGCCGCGCTCATCCACCACCGCCTTGCGCCACTCCTCGCGCACCACCCCGCCCAGCGGGATCTTCTCCGCCTCGTCGAAGAACGCACCCTCCTTGGCGATGGCTGGTCCAGATACCGCTTGAGCAGGTCGATGGCGTCCGTCACCGGCCGGTAAGCAGTGTTGTTGCACTTCAGCTCCAGCGCGTTCAGAGCGGCGAGAGCATCCGCCGCCAGTGGTTGGAGTACGACGAGCACAGCCTTGCCGCGGACCCGCTCGAGCTCCTTGTTGAACTCTCCCTCGACCTTCTTCTCCGCCCCGCGTGTCGATCTTCTGCACGAGCTGGATGAACAGCTCCACCAGCGAGTCGGTGATCTCCGTCTCCCGTACGTGCCACAGCGTCGACAGCAGCGTGTACCGCACCCGGCCCGGCCGCCGCCCGCAGGTCCGAGGGGTACTCCTTTGCCGCCCGCGTCCGCCAGGCCGCCACCAGCTTCTCCGACACGTCCGCGAACAGCTCCGGCGGCAGTTGGAGCCCGCGCACCCGCTGGAGCTTGTTCATCTCCGCCGGCAAACTGTCCCAAGTGCGCCCGGGTCCGCCCTTCGGCTCGGTGAAGAAGGTGCCCCCGCCGCCCGCGCTCTCCGCGTCCGTGCCGTCCGCGGCGATCAGGTCGTCCAGCCGGGACCGGGTCGCCGCCGACAGCCGGCCCACGGTGGCCTCGCAGAACCGCTCCTCGAAGGTGCTGACCGCCTTGCCCACCGGCCGGGCGATCTGTCCTGGGGCCGGCGGCTCCAGCCGAGCAGGCGGCCGGTTCAGCCTGCCAGCTGCTGCAGCCATTCGCGCAGCAGAGCCGTCTCCGTGTCTCGCAGAGGTACCCCGGCGCCCGCAGCCGGGGGCCCGGTGGTGAGCGCGGTTTCAAGTGCTGCGTCGAGGGCGAGTGCCCGCGAGGCCAGGTCCGACCCGGATGAGGCGGGCGGGTCCGTGGTGAGCGAGGCGATGACGGTGTCCCGCAGCCGCGCCGAAGTGGTCAGGTCCCGCTCCGAGGACTTTTCGCCGATCAGCGCCAGCGTGGCACCCGTTGTCGCTGCGTGGATGACGCGGGTCGCCTGCTCCACCGGAACCCGAAGGCGTCCGGCGTCGGCGGCCCGGACCAGCAGTCTCACCAGCAGGGCGTGCGCCTCGTCCGCGGCCGGGGGCCGCCGCCCGGGCTGCACAGTGCCGTACATGAGCATGTAGAACGCGGGGTGCTGTACTCCGAAGTCGACGTGCAGGTCCCAGCCGCGGTAGAGGTCTGCCACCGGGTTGTCGGGGGTCAGCGCCAGCGCCTCCCGTTTCTCGGCCAGGTACATCTCGAACCCGTAGGCGGCCAGCTCGGCCAGGAGTCCGTCCTTGTCGTCGAACATCCGGTAGAGCGCGGGGGCCGTGATGCCCGCGGCTGCGGCGACAGCGCGCGTGGAGACCGCTTCGCTGCCGCCCTCCTCCAAAAGCTTGGCGGCCACCTGCAGTACCTGGCGCCGCGCGGCGCGTCGTCCCTCGTTCATGGAACAACGATATCCCAGTTTGCATATCGCCGCCTTATCAGTGCTACTGTTTAAAGCGGAGCAACGATCCATGCTGATGGTGGTCGGCGCCGGCCCCGCAAGACCTGGGCATGCGCCGCACCCCGGCCGGGGCCGCCAGCCCCCACTCGTGGGGCAGTGCGGCCGACCGCCGCAGCGGGCAGCTCGTCGCCCGCCGGCATCACCACCGAACACGCCGCCATCTCGCGGCAGGAGAGGAACACCCGTGTCCGACATCTCGATCGTCATCGCGTCGCATTCCGGCTACGGCCACACCGCGCAGATCGCCACGGCCGTCGCGGACGGCGCGCACTCCGTCGCCGGGACGCAGGTCCACCGTGTGGACGTCGCCTCCCTCAGCGACGCCGACTGGGAACTGATGGACGCCGCGGACGCCATCATCTTCGGCACCCCCACCTACATGGGCACCGCCTCGGGGGCGTTCCACGCCTTCGCCGAGGCCAGCAGCAAGCGGTGGATGACCCGCGCCTGGAGCGACAAGCTCGCGGCGGGATTCACCAACTCCGGCTCCATGAGCGGCGACAAGCTGCACACCCTGCAGTACCTCTCGCTCCTGGCGGCCCAGCACGGAATGCTCTGGGTGAGCCTGAACCTCCTGCCGGGCTGGAACACCACCACATCCAGCCCCCAGGACGACAACCGCCTCGGCTTCTACCTCGGCGCCGGCGCACAGAGCTTCAACGACACCCCCGCCGTCCACGACGCAGACCTGAACACCGCACGCCACCTCGGCCGACGCGTCGCCGAGCACACCCGTATCCACCGCGCCGGACTGACCGCCGCAACGCACTGACACAACGGTCCGGCAGAAGTTGCCTTCTAGTTTCGTTCAGAGGAGTGAGTCATGCAGCACCGCACACTCGGAAGCCAGGGCCTTGAGGTCTCGGCGATCGGCTACGGCGCGATGGGCCTGACGATGGCCTACGGACCCACCGACGAGGAGGCCGGCGTCGCCGCCCTCCGCCGCGCCCACGACCTGGGCGTCACCTTCTTCGACACCGCCGAGATGTACGGCTGGGGCACCGGATCCAACGAGATCCTGGTCGGCAAGGCGGTCAGGGACTTCCGCGACGACGTGGTTCTGGCCACCAAGTTCGGTGTCGACATGTCCGTGCCTCCCGAGCAGATCGGCGGCGCCCTCAACAGCCGGCCCGACAACATCCGCAAGGTCGCCGACAACAGCCTGCACTACCTCGGCGTGGACCACATCGACGTCTTCTACCAGCACCGCGTCGACCCCGAGGTGCCCGTCGAGGAGGTCGCGGGCACCGTCAAGGAGCTGATCGACGCGGGCAAGGTGAAGTACTTCGGCCTCAGCGAGGCCGGACCCGAGACGCTCCGCAAGGCGCACGCCGTGCAGCCGGTCTCCGTCCTGCAGACCGAGTACTCCCTGTTCGAACGGGACGTCGAGCAGCTCTTCCCCGTCCTGGACGAACTCGGCATCGGCTTCGTCGCCTACTCCCCCCTCGGCCGCGGGTTCATCACCGGCACCACCAAGCCCGCCGGCCAGTACGAAGCCACCGACATGCGCAACGTCGACCCGCGCTGGCAGCCGGGCAACTTCGAGAAGAACGTCGAAGCCGTCGACCGGCTCGCCGAGCTCGCGGCGGCCAAGGACGCCACCGTCACCCAGCTGGCCCTGGCCTGGCTCCTGACCCGGGGCGAGCACATCGTGCCCATCCCCGGCACCCGCAGCCCGAAGCGCATCGAGGAAAACGCCGGCGCCGCCGACCTCACCCTCACCGGCACCGACCTCAAAGCCATCGACGAGATCCTGCCTCACGGCGGCTTCGGCGCCCGCTACACCGAGGGGCACGTGCCCACCTGGATCTGATGATCCACCCCGTGGCTGTGGAGGTCTGAGCGGGAGTCGCTTCGCGGTGTGTCGCGGAGTCACCGGGCATCTCTCGGCATGATCAATCGCGATGAGTTCTGGGTTCCGGCACAGATCTTGGGGAGCGGTCGCGGAGTGTCACATCGGCGTTCGATCTGCGGGGCGGTGATTTCCTGCGTTCGAGGTCGATGGCCCGTGGCCTCATCAGGCCGGTGAGGGGACGCGTACGAACCCAGGCCGAACGTCTTACTGATCGTTTCTCGGCTGAGACGGCGCCCAGTGGTGCAACGGAACTGGTAGGTCTGGTTGCGCGTTGGCTCGAGAGGACTCTGAGGGGAAAACCTTGTCGAACCTGAGCTTCCCGCCGACGCGGGCGGTCGGACGCGGGGCGGCCTGGTACCGCGGGGACTGCCATGTCCACTCGGTTCACTCGGACGGGGAACTCACTCCTGAAGAGTTGGCCGTTCGTGCGCCCGCTGCCGGGCTCGACTTCATGGCGACGACGGAGCACAACTCAGCTGCGGAATCCGGTGTGTGGGGTCACCTGGCTGCCGATGACTTTTTGATCATTCTCGGTGAGGAAGTGACTACGCAGACCGGACATTGGCTCGCGCTCGGCATCAAGCCCGGCGAGGTCATCGACTGGAACCACCAGGTCGGGGACGGATTGATCGATCAGTGCCTGGACCAGGTCCATCGAGTCGGAGGGCTGTGCGTGGCCGCACACCCGCATGCGCCCTATCCGTCGGGCGACTTCATGTTCCCCTTCCGGGACTTCGACGTGGTGGAGGTCTGGAACGGGCTGTGGACTTCGGACCGGCCTTGGAACGCTGACAACGAGGCCGCCTTGGCGGAATGGGGGCGGAGCCTCGCAGCGGACATTCAGGCAGGATCGTGGCGGCCGGCGATGGGCAACAGCGACACCCACTTGGAGGGGCAGCTCGGCATCCCTCACACTGTGGTCTTTGCCGAGGAGCTGAGCACTGAGGCGATCCTGGCGGGAATCCGCGCCGGCCGCACTTGGATCGCCGAGTCGGCGGACGTGGACGTGACGTTCACTGCCAACGCTGATGGTCACGTTGCCGGGACGGGAGAAGAGCTCACAACGTCCGGTGGGCAGGTCGAAGTGCAGGCAGCAGTGCGAGGTGTGCCGGTGGGGGCAGTCAGCTTCCACACCGATGGAGGAAAGGTTCACCGGGCGTCTCTCCCGGGCGACGGGGCAGGTGTGGTGCAGTGGGACACGACGGCGGAGGAGTCAATGTTCGTCCGCGTCGAGGTCCGCCACCTCAACGGGGACATCGCCGCACTCACCAATCCGATCATCCTCGTCTGACCACTCGTTTCACCGTACGGTGCGCAGGCGACGGAGGCAGATAAGACTGCAGGCCAGTTCGAGCAGGCCCTGAGGGAGGCCGCCGGCGCGTCGTTCGTAGCGGATCCGGAGCCGTTTGGACCGGTGCAGCCAAGCAAAGGCCCGCTCTACCACCCACCGGACCTTGCCGAGCCCTGAGCCGGGGGCCACGCCACGTCGGGCGATCACCGGCGCGATGCCGCGCTTCCACAGCAGGCGGCGGTACGTGTCGAAGTCTCAGCCCCGGTCGGCACACAAGTACCGCGGCCTGCGCCGAGGTCGCCCTCGCAGCCCCCGGATCTGCGGGACGCGTCGAGCAGCGGCAGGAGCTGTGTGACGTCGTGGCGGTTGCCACCGGTGAGGGAGATGGCGAGCGGGGTTCTGTACCGGTCGACCATCAGGTGGTGCTTGGACCCAGGGCGGGCGCGGTCCACCGGCGAGGGCCGACGTGATCCCCCCTTCGAGGGCCCTGACGGGCGAGCTGTCGATCGCGGCGTCGTCCATCTCCAGCAGGCCCTCTTTACGCGGTTCCGCCACGAGAACCTCATGCAGACGGGGCCACACTCCGGCCTCGGTCCAGTTCCGCAGGCGCCGCCAGGCCGTCACCCCGCTGCAGCCCACCAGCTCTGCGGGAACCTCCCGCCAGCTCACGCTTTTGCGCAGCACGTACACGATGCCCCGCAGAGCAGCACGGTCATCGGCCGGCAGCCGCCCGGGATACCGGTGCCGTCGAGGCGGTCGCACCGGCAGCAGCGGGGCTACGCGTTCCCACAGGCCATCAGGCACAGGGTCAGCGGACACTGCCAATCCCCTCGAACTGTGGAGTCCTTCCTATGCAGCCAGAAACTCCACGCTACGAGGGGAACTCACGCTGTACCGAGGCGAGCAAGAAACCGGACAGTCGAGTCCTTTCCTCAAGGGGAAGTACTGTGCTCATGCCGCCAGGCGGGTACCTCGGCGCCAGATGGCGCGGGTGTTGAGGGTGTCGCTGATGTTGCTGACCGGGTCGCCGTCGACCAGCAGCAGGTCGGCGCGGAGTCCCTCGGCGATGCGGCCCCGGTCACCAAGACGGAAGCGGCGGGCGGTGGTCGCTGTGGCCGCGCGCAGGGCCCGTGAGGGCGTGAGGCCGGCAGCCACGAGGTTTTGCAGTTCGTGGTGCAGGCTCGCTCCGTGTGCCAGGCCTCCGAAGAACGTCTCGGGCATGGAGACGTCGGTGCCGGCCAGCACGTCGACGCCGGCGGCGTCCAGAGCGCGCACGGTGTCGTACACGTCATCAAGCTTGCCCTGCGGGTAACGGTTGTAGCTGGAGCGCAGGGTCTGGTCCCACTTGCTGTCGAGGCGTGCGGCGACCCGGGGGTCATCGGCGAGTTCGCTGCCGGTGATCCCCATCATCGAGGCGTTGAGACTGATGCAGGGAATGACGAACATGCCCGCATCCTTGATGAGATCGATGATCTCGGCGGTGTGCGGCTGGTCCATGAACACGTGGGTCACACCGTCGATGCCGGCTTCGGCTGCCATCCTGGTGGCCTCCACGGTCAGCGCGTGGGCCACGGTAAGGGCCCCGTACTTCTTGGCTTCGGCGACACCGGCGTTCACGGTGGCCTGGTCGAGCGAGGGCAGCCCAGGGTGCCCCTCCACGCTGCCGTCGTCGATCATGAACTTGATGAAGTCGGATCCCCGAGCGAGGAGCTGGGGCACGAAGGCGGCCGCTTCCTCGGGAGTGGTGGAGAACGGCATCAGGGGCATCACCGGGGGCAGATCCCACTTCGGCCGGAAGCCCTCCGGCATCAGCTCGCTCGGGTGACCACCGGGCGGTGTGATGGCAAAGCCGGAAGAGCGCACGTCAGCCAGGGTGTCGTCGTCGGTGATGAGCCCCCGGTTCTCCCGTGTGTTCATCCCTTGCATCTCCAGTTCGGTCGTCACCCCGAACCGCAGGGCGAGCGCCAGGGAACCCGGAGCGGAGTGAACATGGGCGTCGATGAGCCCCGGCAGCAGCGTGGCGCCGCTGCCGTCGACGATCTCGCTGTCCCGGGGAGCCTCGCCACCGACACGAGCGATCCTCCCGCCGTCGATGACCACGGTCCGCACGCCCACCGTCTTCTCTCCGTCGAAGATTTGCGCGCCTGTGATCGCGGTGAGTGCCATAGCAGTCCGTCTCGTTTCCTCGCTCGTCAAAGATTTACATACCTGATGCTATGCACATGCCTGCCGGTATGCAAATGTGCGGACCGAGCCTAGACTCGATCACATGAGCAGCGCATCTTTCTCCGAGCAGCCTTCCGACGACCTGGCGTTGGACCAGATCGGCCCGGCGCTGTCACGTCTGCGACGACGCGCACCGGCGTCGGGTAAGGACCTTTCCCGCAACCTCGTACTCAATGTGATCGCCGATGCGCCGGGCGAGACGACTGTCGGCGGCCTCGCCGCCGAGATGGGCGTGACCCAGCCGGTGGCCAGCCGGACCGTCGCCGCCTGCATGGAGGACGGGCTGCTGCGCCGAACAGCGTCCCAGTCCGACGGACGCCGCACCGTGCTCGAACTCACCGAGCACGGCGAGGCCGAACGCCACCGCTTCGCCGCTGAACAGCGAAAAGCATTCCTGGAGATCACCGCCGCCTGGTCGCCGGAGGAGCAGATCCAGTTCGCACGCCTCTTGGCCCGATACGGAGCTGACGCCACCACCTGGTCCAGGAAACAGGCCACGAGCCGCGACTGAACAAGCGGTGCCCCGGCACCGAATCATGGCCAGGAGCCCAGCCACCGCAGAAGCTGCCAGCAGGTCTGCGGGGATGCCGCCCTTGTCGGGGGCATAGGAGTTCTTGATCTCGGCCTCCCGGACATCGGCCCTGATCCGGCCGGCCTCATCGGCCTCATCGGGCCCGAAGGCACCGAAGAGGGCTTGACTGTCCAGAAGGTCGAAGCCGACTCCTCTCATCATGGCGATGAACACGGTTCGAGTGACGGTGCCGCTGCCGTCCGGGTCGCCGAAGCGAAAACCGGCGGCGAACTGTCGATGGCTCCGCTGAGCGTTTCGACGACAGGGGACGCACGCTGATCCGCGCTACGTGGTGCACGCCGAGGACTGACTGAACCGGGAGGAGCTTCACCGGCCGGTACTGGTGGCGCCGCCGCGGTTCTTCATGGCCCGGAAGGCTTCGCGGGTGCAGAAGAAGGCGCCGCGGGCGTTGACCGCCCTCACGGCGTCCCAGTCCTCGGCGGTGGTTTCGGTGACGGGCTTGTTCAGGGTGCGTCCGGCGTGGTTCACCAGGATGTCCAGCCCTTCAAAGGTGTCCAGGGCCGATCGCACCGCGCGGACGGCGGTCTCTTCCTGCGTGATGCCGCCGCGCATCGCGAGTACGCCGGGAAACTCGCCCGGCAGAGTCGTGATGCCGGGGCGTAGGTCGACGGCGACGACGCGGGCGCCGCGGGCGTGGAGGAGCGCCACGGTCTCTCTGCCTACGCCGCGCGCGGCGTAGGTGACGAGTGCGGTCTTCCCGGCGAACTCGGCGGATTCGGGCGCCGGTGCGGGCAGTGCTGTGCATGGCGCGGTGAACGGGCCAGGTGGGCGAAACCGTTGACGCGCTCACGGGGGCGCGGCGTTCACGGCAGGCCCACGTGGACGTCGTACGGCTGGGTTTGTTCAGTGCGCGGTGAGCCCGCCGTCGACCACCAGCTCCGAGCCGGTGACGAACGAGGAGTCGTCGCAGGC
>NZ_JBITFK010000019.1:0-54601 GCF_044455985.1 Streptomyces sp. NPDC051064 | reverse complement strand
CGCCTTCACAGGGTGGAGCGCGCGCTCAAGGCGCGCCTTCACAGGGTGGAGCGCGCGCTCAAGGCGCGCCTTCACAGGGTGGAGCGCGCGCTCAAGGCGCGCCTTCACAGGGTGGAGCGCGCGCTCAAAGCGCGCTGCTCGTCTCACCTCCGACGTGAGGGTGGAGGTCTCAGAGTCAGGTCTCGCTCCTCCGACGTGAGAGTGGAAGTCCCACCGCCAGGTCTCGCCCCACCGACGTGAGAGTGGAAGTCCCACCGCCAGGAGCGGCGTCTCGCACGAGGCCTCTGAGGGCCGGCTGCTGTCCTGCCGCACCGGCACACCTGGGCGCGACACCGGGCGCAGGACCCCATGCCCAACCGCGGCTCACCCAGAAAAGACGACCCCCACACCAACAAAACAGAGAGAGGCAGTAGCGCTGCGGGAAGGTCACCGGTGCTCTGAGCTGACGCGTTACTGGCCTGAGAAGAACTGACCTCAGCGAGGCGGGACAAGGCTTGGCGAATCTTCGGTTTCGGCGTCTCTGGCACCTGCTGAGGCTGGCGGACGAGACGAACTCTGCGTCGTGATCTCTGCGTTCGTCAGCTTCTGATTCTGGGATGTCGGGAGCCCGTCTATCTCGAAACGGAGGGAGCTAGGGAGAGAGGTCCAGGACCGTGTGGGTGCCTCCCTGCCCTCGACGGCGATCCTCCGCGGGCAACCTTCGGGACTCTTGAAGCGACGTCGTCGTGACCGTCAGGGGGCGTCGAGCAGCCCACAAGTTACTTTTTGTGCCTTTTGCGCCCTCCAAAGGTATGTGACTTGTGACACACCCCTGTCGGTGCGCCCACGGTCCGAGAACCCCTGACAGGTCTAGACATCCCCCGAATGAACGCGCTAAGCGGAATCTGGACCGTCGACTTCGTTAAGACTCCAGAGGCACCAGGATCATGGCCATGCGGGCCGATCCTCCATGAGCGCCTGGCCGTGCCGCCGGCCTCGGCCGCACCCTCCACGCACGTCGGAGGGCGGCGCCCGATGCGGGTGCCGCCCTCCGTCGTCTTGGTGCCGCGTCAGGGGCGGTAGCCGCCCTGGATGAGGCCCGAGCGCGACTATGCGCAGCTCGCTCGCGGTGGTCCGGCCGATGGAGAGCTTGTCCTGAATGGTGGCCAGGGAGACGGCCTCGATCTGGACTTCCTCGCCGGCCGGGGTGGCGTCGAGCAGCAGGTGGGCTCCGCGGCGCTCGGAGCGCTCGCGGGGGGAGAGGCGGGCGTAGTCCTCGGCTTCCTGGGCGGCGGCCTCGACGCGGGCGACCTGCTCGCGGAGCTGGATGGTGCGCAGCTCCATCTCGGCGGCCGGGTGCTCGGTCTGGGCCTGCTGGAGACGGCGGTCGGCGCGCTGGGCGGCAGCGCGCTCCGTCTGCTCCTCGCGGAGCTCCGCCTGGGCGGCGTCGCGGCGAGTGGCGGCGACCTCCGCCGACTCCATCGCGTCGGCCTCGGCGCGGGCCTGGCGCTCCGCCGCCGTCTTCTGGAGCTACGCCCTCGTCTTCGCGGCCTCCGCCTGTGCCTGGGCGGTGGCGGCGGTCGCCTGCGCGGCGGCCGTGCCGGTACGGGCGGCCACCTGGTGCTCCGCCTCGGCGATGTCGGCCTCGTCGGTCAGGGCCGCGATCCGTTCCTCCTTGGCACGCTTCCGCTGGCGCTCCGCCTCCTGCCCTGGCGCTCCGCCGCCTCGCGCTCCCGCTTCGACGGGAGGGCCAGCGCCTCCTGAACGGTGTAGCCGTGGGGCGCCATCGTGATCGGGAGGAGCTGCGTCTCGGACGCCTCGGAGAGGTGCCTCCGAGCTCGTGGGTGAGCCAGACCTGGTACCCGGCGAGCGCCCGCTCTCGCTCGACCATCTCCGGGTACGAGCGCACCGCGGCCAGCCGCTGCTTCACGCAGGGGTCAGGTGGCGGTGATGTCGGCGGGTCGGCTGCGTGGCGGGGTGGTGGTGAAAAAGGTGCGCAGCGGCTGGTCGATGTGGTGTTGGCGATCTGTGCCCTGGGCGACACCGGCATCGAGCAGGGACGCAAGGTCGTCGGTGTCGGAGGGGGTGAGAACGATCCAGCGCAGGATGACCTGCAAGGTGAGGAGCCGGAGGGTTCGCAGCTCCTCCAGTTTCTCCTGTGGTGTCTGGTCTTTGATCACGTCGCCGTGTACGTAGGTAGATCGGGCCTTGTAGGCACGTTGAACAATGGCCCTGGCCTCTTCTTGTTGGCCAGGGGTAGAAAACAGGGCGGCCGCGCGGGAACGGATGTTATCGGCGGTGCCCTCGCGTTTGTCGTTGGGGCTGATCAGCAGGGCTTCCAGGGCGATGACGTAGTCGAGGTGCAGTTCGTCGGCCTCTACCTCCCAGACGCCGTAGTCGTGATAGGTGCGCTGGTATGCGGCCAAGACGTGCCGGGCAGCGCGTTCAAGGCGGCGGGCACGCTTTTTAACCATGCTTCGCTCGTGCGTCGCGCCTGACATGACTGCGTTGATTTTCGCCGAGATCGCTGTGCAGAAGTCAGTCAGGGCCTCAAGGTCTGAGGCCGAGACATGGAAGTCGCCGGTGTCGCGGACCTCAACCTCTTCCCGTCTTCCGCGCCGGCCTTCATACACTTGGATTGTGGTCGGCACATCTCTGAGGTCCAGTTCGAAGCGGCGTCCGCGCGCGACGCTGAAAACCGATTCCACTCGGAGAAGTTCGCTGTCCCACAACATCAAGGGAAGGAGGGCCTGCCAGTGCTGGGCCTCCGCGCGAGGGCCAGTGAAGTCGAACCAGGTCGGACGACGGGTGACCGTGCGGCCGGGATCCGGCACATAAAGGAACGGTGCGCCGGTGATCAGGCCGAGATCATGGCTCCGGCGCTGTAGAACGTTCAGCGCCGGCATCGGAACCGTCTGACGGAGCTCGTCCGCAGTAAAGGTCTGCAGGGTGTGCCGGCCCAGCGGGATCCTGGTCCCTTGGGGGAAGGTGCCGTTGAGGAGCAGCCATCGCTCGTGGACCGGGGCCGGGGCGGTGCAGAAGGTGACGAAGTTGTCCGCGACCTCGGCGGCGACGATGGGCTCACCATAGGAAATGAGACGTGCCGCCTCGCCCAGGCCCGACTCCTCCAGCAGAATTAAGGGGTTCAGGTCTCCGTCGACCTTGGAATAGAGGTCGGGGTGCTCTTCCCTGGGCGCTGCGGCGGCCACCGCTTTCACCACGTCCTCCCAGTGGGGCTGGAGCATCAGCACCACGATGGACTGAGGTGTCGGCGAAAGGCTGCCTGCGTACTCCAGCCACGACAACACGGCCTCACGCAGGGAGAGATGCTTGTTCATACGGCCTGAAACTAGCTGCCCAAGTCGCCCGTGGGCAGTAGTTTTCCAACGGCGGAACCAGTATTGACCAGTCGTCCTCGATACACGACAAGGGTGACCATGCCGGGACCGGTATGTCCGGGCGGCCAGCCCGAAGTGAGGGATGCTGCGGCCGGGCAGCTTGGCAATGTCGGGCATGACTATGGAAACGGCGGCCCTCCCGATCGTCCACGTGGATGTCCGCGCGACCGGGCCCCGTTCGCTCGCCGAACTTGTCGACCCGCTTGCTGATGACGCCCGCCGCGAGGAACACGCCCCGAGTGCTACCAGGAACTCGACGCACGAGGAGAGCACCCTCGCGCATGTCGAAGGGTGCCTCGTCCGAGCCCGCCACCACATCCGTCTGCTGAAGAACGAGAAGGACGTGACCCACATCTGTGTGGTCAACCGGGCACGTCGAGAGGGTGCTGCACGTCGTCCGGCGGCACCGCGGCCGCCCGGCCGAGGAGCCGAGCAGCCTTTCGGGTCTGGCTGGGTGTGTTTCTACTCTGGCGCGTGCTGTAGGCCGATCCGGGGAGTGGGTCCTGTGGCTGAACCAGTGTCCGGCAAGTTGGAAACAAAGGTCGGGACGAGTACGCGGATACGGCTTTCGGGGATGTCCCCGGCCAGAGCTTGGACTGCGAGTTCAGTGCCGGGTGTGGCAGCCGCGCCAAAGAGTTGACGAAGGAGGCGCAGTCCTTCAGTAGCGACAGCGCCGACCCGCGGGTCCGCGCAAAGATCGGTGAAGGATGCCGCTATCTGGCTGGCACGAATCGTGGCCATGATCCGGTAGACATCGCCGGCGTCCTTGGCGGACACGCGGTTCGTTTTCCCCTTCTCGGCGTCGGCGATCCGTTCGTGCAGCTTGAACGCCTTGGCCACAAGAAGCGCCACAGGACCGGCTACGTACGCTTGCACGCTGCGGTCGTCGTCCGGTGTGAGGCTGGAGATGGTCATCAGCGAGCGGTCCACGGCTGCCACCTCGAGGCCGGGGACCTTCTTGGCGGCCCAGCCGTCGTGTGGCGGCATCTCGGTGCGGCGCCTGGTCTTCGAGCCCGGCGCCAGGTTCGAGGGGACGAGGAGATCGACCTCTACGCCGACTTCAACCTCGCCCACCTGCTCGGTGCGCTCCCATAGGCCAACCTGCTGCTTGCCGTTCTTGTCGAGCTTGAGGGTGAAGCCGGCTGCGTGCATTGCTTCCTCGAGCAGCGGCTGTTCGCCCAGGACTTCTGGGTCGATGCTGATGTCGCCGTCGGAGGTGTAGGAGGCGCTGCTGATCGCCGCTTCGATGGTGCGGAGGTACACGGCCTGGGCACCGACGACGGTGAGCGCCTCTCGGTGGTCCTCCAAGGCGATGAGCGCGTCCAGGAGCACCTTGCGGGCGGCTAGGTTCAGTTCGTCTTCATCGGTGCCTGCTGCGGCTTGCGACATCGTTCCCCCTCCGGACGTGGCGCAAGTCTAGAAGCGGGTGGACTCGTCCCGGCGTGAAAGATCAGATCTGCGCCAGACATGTTCGTGGTCGGCCATGAATTCCAGGATTTTTTCTCCCTCGGCCGGCATGCGGCCCGGCCCCGAGAGGCAGTCCGTCGCAAGCTGGCTCAGCCCGACCTGCCACACACCCCCAACGAACATCGGCCGCTGCCACACGCTGTCGTCCTTCGCTCGCAGGATCAGCACATCAGCGCCTTCCGGCACGGGCATGAGACCGAGCGCATCTGCCCATGCCTCCACGTTGAGCTCGTGCTCCTGGACGTAGAGCATGAGCTGTCCTCCGACGGACAGCGGGGCCAGGGATCTGGCCGCGTAAGAGCCGGTGACCAGAACCTCGCGCCGAATACTGTTAGTGCTGTCGTCGGCCATACTCGCCAGCTTGCGCAGCACTGCTTTGATGCCGTTCGGGGCGAGCATGCCGGTCGGCTCAGCGGTGCGCAGGAGATCCGTCTGGTTAGCCCTGGCCCGCAGCAGCCCCTGCCAGTCAACCGAAACGATGTTCCTGCCCTCGCGTTCGATCAGCAGTTGATCGTCCAGGGTGTCGAGCAACCGCGACACGTAGGGCAGGCTCAAGTTGGCCCCGTTGGCCAGTGCTGAAGCACGGTAGGGCGGAGCAAAGTCGGCCAGAAGCCGTACAAGTCGGCCGGCCTTGAGGCCGGTGAGCAGCGGCTTGCTGGACGGCGGCCTGTGCCCGGCGGGAGCACGATCAGCTCCCTGGGTGTGGATGACAATGGCGGGCCGGCTCACACGCAGGGAAACGTTGCCGGTCAGGTCCAGGTAGTCGATTCCGTTCGCCCGCAGCGCTTCCTGCGCCAGCGGGCTAATCCACGGAGAGATCACCAGAAGCCGGGTGTGCGAGTTCACCCGCCGTACGAGATGCGCCATAGACGTCAGGACTCCGCCGGCGTCCTTCGGGGTGACTCTTTGCCGGGCCTCGACAAGTAGCGAGATGTAGACGCCGTCATCGGACTTGATCTGGAGCATTGCATCCCAGCCGTGGTCCCCGCCGGGGAGCTGGTCGGGTCGCAGAGCGACTTCCCACTCGGGTCCGAGCAACTGCTGCAGATGCGTACGCCCCTGCTCAAGCAGGTCCTTCTCCCTCTGGTGTGCGCTCGTCTCCATACCCATCAGCATGCCATGACAAGTGGGCTATCATCGAAAAACTTGCCGATTTCGTTAACTTTCCTCTCGTCGTTAAGTTGGCAGATTCAGCAAGGTTCACGATGCGTGGGACTTTTCTTAGCAAGGAAAGTTGTCCAAATCAGCAAGCTACGCCGCTCACGAGGGGGCCCAAGGACGTCACCTGCAGCCCACAGAGGTTGACCCGCCGGTCGCCCGCAGTCACCGCGAAGCAGCGTCCGCCGTTGGGATGCAGTGGGTGTAAGCGGGCGACTAGCTCTCCAGTACGACCGACGTCTCCACCGTCCGGGGCCGCCCACGGTGCCTGCTACGGCTCTCCAGCCCTCTCATACGTCAGTGCCCCTCGAGTCGTCGACGTTCCGGTCAGCGCTCTGGTACATGCGCTGGACCTTGCGCCAGGCGGTGATGAGGTCGGGCAGCTGATCGAGCAGCCCCCGGGCGACGAACAAGAAGATGCTCAGCACGCCAGAGGCAGCGAGCAGCCAGAGAATGATGGAGTCCACCCGTTCAAGTCCCTCGTGATCCAGGGGTCGAACGTGGATGACGTCCACTCAGTTCGACCACCGATGTGTGTGGTCAGAACTGAGGTCCACGCCGACAGTAAAGCTCAGGCCCTGCTATCCCATGGGTAATGCGGGCACGCCCTGAGGCAGCCGCGGCGAACGGAGAGGTAGCAGGTGGCCGGGTCGTGGTTCACGGCTCGAGCAGCCGCCCCTCGACATGTCGGCTCGTGGGGGACTGATCCTGCGCTACAACTGAAGCTACCCCCGGACGAGACCGTGGTCGCCGCATATGCCATACGTGAGACAGACCCGCCATCAACAAGGTAGTGGGGTCCAGTACAACCGAGGCGCAGCCGCAGAGCGCTGGCTTCCAACGGCAGCAGTTTCGCCGGGGCCGGTGGTGGACGTCCCTGCAGTCGGCCGACGTGCAGACAAGGCACGAGTCTATGCGGCGGCGTCATGATGCGGCCAAGGAGGAGCGTGAGGCGCGCCAGCGGGAGCGGGAGGAGGAGGCGGAGCGTCGGCGCAAGGAGCTGGAGGAGAAGGAGCGAATCCAGAAAGCGGAGGAGGCCGAACGCCGGGCCAAGAAGGAGACGGAGGAGTCCCGAGCACGAACAGCTCTCCATGTACTGACGGTCTTTATGCGGGCCGTGGGTGGTGCGGGTAGCCAAAGTCCTCTTCGTCCCAGCCGGCCTGCGCCCCGTCATCGCTCACGGCGGGTTCCTCGCACCTGGGCCCGTCTGGCCCTACCCATACTCGCGTCCAGCGGGGGTGGCGGTCTGTGAGGGGCAGGTCGCATCCCTTGCACACCATCAGCGGGGCGCCGTTACGGCTCAGCCGTGCCGCGATGGCGGGCCTGCCAAGTTCTGGGATGTCGACGATGGGGTCAATGGCGTCGAAGCAGCCCGACAGGTTCCAGGCAGCGGTGTCGCGGGTGCTCTGCCAAGTGAGCCCTTCGATCACGGGGTACCGGGCGCGCCAGCCGAAGGTCGGCACCCCGCGGTCGCTGGGCTCCGCGAAGGCGCTGAGCGCCACCGCCTCGTAGTCCGGCCGGACAGCACGAACCTGTTCCTCGAGGAGAGGACGGGTCAATTCGTGGAGCTCGTCCAGTGTCTTGAGAACGGCCTTCTCGGTATCGACGTGCGCGTCGGACTGAAACCATGCGCAACGGATCATGTAGTCGAGGGGCCATCCTGCAAGGATCGCTTGCTCGACCATGAGCTGCTCCGGCGCCAGGACGACGCGGTGGCGCATCGGCAGTCCCCCGATGCTGCCTGTCCACTCGACGCTCTCCCCGGCTTCCGCCGCCTGGACAGCGTCCTGCACGGTGGGGTAGCGATCGAGGAGCGGTTGGAATTCGTCCACGTACTCCCGCTCCTGGTCCGGCTCGGAAGCCTGCCTCACGACGGTGGTGCGCGCCCGGTGGGCCGGCTGACGGGGGCGGCGCTTCTTCTTGGGCACGTTCTCTCCTGTAGTACACAAGCCTGCGGCCGCGTGGCGCGAGGTCAGGCCCGGGGCCCAATCATGACGGCCCGATCGCTGTGCGGTCACCGAGTTCGCCGACCCCGACCTCGTCTGCCCCCTTCTCCGGGCCACGGACAGACAAGGTCGGTGCACGCAATGATCAGGCTGCCATCTGGTTTCGGCGGCAGACTCGGCAGCCGCCCGCGCCTGTCTTTACCTTGGAGTACCGAACGCGGCTGATCGAGCTGCACGCCATGCACTGAGCGGTCCAGGGCGCGGCGTGGCCGGGATACGGGTCGATGGGGCGGAGTCCGGATCTGATCATGAAGTCGACGGCCTCGGAAGGCGTGACTCTGCGACGCGGGTGGCTCGGATGGGGCGCGGGGACAATTTTGGGTGTCCAGCGGTCGTCGCGCTTGGCCCGTTGCCATGCCTTGGCCCAGGCCGGAAAGGTCCCTTCTGGCACTTCACAGGCGATCAGGTAGGCATACAACTGCCGTACAGAGGTGACGGGCTGCTTCCGCTCACGGATGCGCCACGCGGACATCCGTGACAGCGGCGCAAATTCTCTGGCCCTGGCCTCAGCTCGCTCCTCCATGTGCCTGGAGGAAGGCTCTCCGTTCTCCTCCCAGACTCGTCTCAGTGCCGCGGCAAGGTCGGCTGACGTCCGTACGAGCTTCAGGCGGGGCGCGTCTGTGACGCGATGACCTCTCCCCAGTCGGGCTGCCTTCCTCCACAACGCCTCGATCTCGTCGTGGTCAATGCCGCACGCATCGGCTATCTGCTGGCTCACCAGCAGCGTCGGTCTCACCTCACCCGCTTCGGCACGCTGAATGGTCGTCACCGAGCGGTCGATCTCCGCAGCCAGCTGTCGTCGACTCAGGCCGCGGCGAGAGCGTCCGTCGCGCAAGGCTCGGGCGAGGCGGCCAACACCGTGGTTCGGGTCGTCAATCGGCGCCATCGGGCGCCCCCGTCGATCCGGCATGGGTCTGGTCCCTTTACGCCTGCGCCGGGAACAGCAGGGCACGGCCGGCGCGGCGCATCACAGCGGTACGCGGGCCGGCCTGGGCGTACCGGGTCACCAGCACAGCCAGAAGCCCGGAGCTTCCCAGAATGGTGGCGGCTTCCGGCAGAGGTGTGCCGCGGGTGATCAGGAGGACCGTCATCACGATGATGACGATGATGACCGCGCTCTCTCCGAGGCCGAGACGGCGTCGGGTACCAGTGACACACGCTGATACGGACTGAGGGGAAGACATGAAGGGCCCTTTCTGACTCACGCCGGCGCCCACCGACGTGCACGAACTCTGGCTCCAACCAGATGCCGCAGGCGGTTGGCTCCGCCGTGCTGCGGTGGACAGAATCGTGCCAGTGATGAGCGGGCCTGAGCGCCACCTTCCAGTACTTAATACATATCTGTCCCGCGCGTTCGGGAGGGCCCAACTTGGCAAGTGCCACTTATTCGTTGGCCATAGGTGGCCGTCTGAGTGACGGGACGGAAAGACCGACCAGGTAATACCGAGTGACCTCTATGAGGAACACGGTCCTCCGATGGGTGCGACCACACATTCACCCATTCTTGGCACACTTCGCTTGCCGCTACCTATACAGCAATGCGACCATCCAGCCAGCGCCTGCTAAACGGGCGCGGCCCTGACTGCTGGCTCCAACCATTGCTGACCAGGGACTTCGCGAACGGGTGTTGGCTCACCCCTCGCCCGCAAGGGCCAGAACCATCAGGTTCTGGCCCTTGCGTTATCGCCCTGTACGGACGGCTGAGCGCCGATCACCACCCCGTGCGGCACTAACGACGCAAGGCACGCTCCGTGTTGCGGCCCATGCACACGCCGCTGCTCCTGCCAGCAAATCGCACCTCTTGCCGTCGCCCCTCAGTAGCTGACGGGCCTTCAGGCGGCGCAGCTTCGCCTGGATGACGCCGAGGGTGCTGGCGCTCTCGTCGGCGCGTCCCCGGTCGACACGTCCGTCGTGGACGTAGTCGCGGCCCCTCAGATTCGCTCACCCGTGCGCTTCCCTCCCTGTGGTCGACGCCTCCTCGGCGACGCCGCGATCGGCGCCTGATGCCGCATCCGCCGAGGCCGCCTCCGTGGGTACCGCAACAGCCAGCAGCTCGGCGTGCTCGCGATGGGAGGCGCTGTTTCTGCGGGCCTGCTCGGCGTTGTCGCGATGCTCGTCGGCGAGTTCCGGCTCGACCCCGGTCAGTTCCTCGTACAGGGCGGCGGCCTCTTCGTGGATCGCGGCCAGCCGGGTCAGTACCTCCGCTCGGGCCTCCGGGCGGGCACCGGCATCGTTGAGGAGGCTCCAGTCCGAGTACGCGGTGGAGAGCTGCTTGTTGAATACGGCGAGCCGGGCGTGCAGGCCCGTCGCGCGCTCCCGGCGGGCGGCCTCGGCGGCGACCGCGCCGGGGAAGCGGACGGCATCCAAGCCGGAGCTGACCGCGTCCTGCGGGTGGCGGGGATCGTGGGCGGCGTACACGCGGTCCAGGAGCCGGGCTGCCTCCAGGGTGGAGTGGGCGGTGTCCCGCGGGAACATGGTGCGGCCGTTGCTGGCCCAGGCGTTGACGTCTCCGGTCCAGCGTTCGTGGGCGGCCTGCTTGCTGATGCCGGCGGCTGCGGCCACCTGGGACCAGGTGGTGCCCTCCTCGCGTTCGGCGATGACGGCGCGTTCCACAACGTCGTCCACCAGCTTCTTCAGCGCCAGGGCGCGGCGCAGCCGCTCGCCGTGCGGCGCAGCGGGGTCGATGGGCAGCAGAACGAGTGCCTCCTGGCGGAGGCGTTCGACCTCAGAGGCGAACAGCACGCGGGCTTCGTCGCGCGGTGAGAGCACGTGCGGACGCTCGGGGGTGTCAGGCATGCCGTCAAGCTACACCTGACGCAAGGTGTCGTCAGGCTTTTCCGGACTCTCTCATCCGTCAGGGGCAACCTGACGCACCCGGTTGACTCTATGGCGCGATCACGACTGGCCGCCCCTCGCGAACGCCTGTCCGGCAGGGTTGGCCAGAAAAAGGCTGCATGACAAGGATTGCTGCGCATGCATAAGGGGGTACGTTCAGTGCTGCACGAAGAATGCAGCACTCGCAGCGAACTGAGGAATCAGCCTTGAGCCACGTTCTCCCGCTCGCCAACGGACTGCGCACCGACCACCCGGTGCCGGGCCTGCCGTTCGTCGACGACTCCCACCTCCCCCTCGACGACGGCCCCGAGGCCATCGAAGCCGTCGGCCGCCACGAGGCCAGCGGCATGTGGGGCCGCTGGGACAAGAACCGCGCCGACGGCGGCTGGCGCGCCTTCACCACCGACCCGATCAACCACACGCTCGGCTGGGCGGTCCGCCACCACCCCGAACACGGCCGGACCGTACTGCTGGTCCGCGACAACGACACCTCCCATCTGCACACCCAGTGGGGCGGCGGTCCTCTGCTGTTCCGCGCCGGCGGCTACTGGTGGGACGGGGCCAGCTGGTACCGGCCCGGACAGGTCTGGGACCCCGTCGCCCAGGACCACGAGCGGCGCAAGGCCCGCCTGGCGGTGACCGTCAGCGCCGCCGACATGCTCGACGGCCGTGCCGACCCGGGCCGGGCCTACCTCGGCAAGGTAGCCACCTTCGACCTGGACGCCGCCAAGCCGGACAACTGGCTCGACCACCTGGCGCTGTGGGCCGCCCGCCACCAGGAACGCGATGGCGCGCTGCCGCTGGAGCGGTGCGTGGCCGACCTCTCCAGCCCCGAACTGACCGGGGCCCAGCTGATCGGCGCCCCGGAGATGGCGGAACTGGGCGGCATCACCGCCTCCACGCTGCGCGCCTACATCTCACGCGGCAACAGCGAGGTGCCGCTGCCGCAGGCCGTCGTCGGCGGCCGAGACCAGTGGGCCCGCGCGGTGGTCCAGGACTGGGCCGAGGCCCGCCAGCGTTCCTACGAGGGGGTCGGCGAGGCGATGTCCGCCGGGGACCGCGACAGCCTCTCGCCCGGCGCGGCCGAGGTCCGCGACCGGTTCGCCGCCGACTTCCAGCACACGCTGTTCGACCGGCCCGACGTACGCAAGCGATGGGTGCTGCGCCACCGCAACAAGGAGTCGGTCACCGAGGTGGCCAACGAGCTCTCCTGGTCCGTCGCGGCCAGCCTGGACCGCATCATCCCCACTCAGGACCTCGGCCAGGTCATCCAGGGCGCCGTGCTGCGCGACCTCGGCGACTACGCCGAGGAAGCCAAGGAGAAGGAGTCCTGGTTCCTGCTGAACCTGACCCCGTCGGTGGGCAAGATGCTCGTCTGGTTCATCCGTCACTTCCCCGGGGAGGCGTACGCGACCATCGGCGAGATCCAGCGCCAGGCCCACAGCGCCTGGGGCGCACCAGCGGCCGACACACTGCGCGTGCTGCGCCGGGACCTCTCCCTCGACAGCGGGAAGCTGACCGACGAGCAACGCGAGACGTACTTCGCGCTGCTCGAACCCCATGAGGACACCGACTGACCGGCCTCGCCCGCCGGATGGAGAGGGCCGGAGCCAATGCCAGTGGCTCCGGCCCCAAGAAACTTCCGCAGCCACACAGGCTCCGGAGGCTTCTGTGCGCCATGGGTCAGGTCTGCTGCATGTCCACGAACCGTCCGTAGTGGCCCTGGAACGCAGTGGTGATCACCACAGTGGGTCCCTGGCGGTGTTTCGCCACGTAGAAGTCCGCTTCGCCGGCCCGTGGAGTGTCCCGGGTGTAGGCGTCCTCCCGGTGGAGCAGCAGGATTGTGTCCGCGGCAAACGTGATGGCTCCGGACTCGCGGAGGTCGTCCAGCTTGGGCAGGCGGTCATACCGCTGCTCGGGATTGCGGTTCAGGTGGCTGGTGGCGACGACTGGGATGTTCAGTTCTCGGGCGAGGGTCTTCAGGTCGCGGACGATGTCGCCGACTTCGCGTTCGCGGAGGTCACTGCGCTTCGCCGGACGGATGTCTTGGATGCCGTCGACGGCGAGGAGCGCCACACCGTGTTCCTCAACGAGCTCACGGACTTCGGTTTCAAGGGTGGCCATGGTGAGGCGGCTGGGGGTCCTGACGTGGAGCGGGGCTGCGGAAACGTCCGGGACGCGGCGGGCCAGGCGGGTCCAGTCCTCGTCCTTCATCGTGCCGCAGATGATGTGATGCCGGGCGACGCGGGCTTCGGCGGCCAGGACGCGCATGAGGAAGAACTCGCCGGTCTCTTCGAGGGAGTAGACCGCGGTCGGAATGTTGTTTCGGATCGCTGTGTTCCGGCAGATGTCGGTGAGGAGTGTTGTCCGACCGACCTGGGGGCGGGACGCGATGACGGTGAGGGATCCGGGGGTGAGCCCGCCGGTTACCAGGTCAAGGTCCTGGAAGCCGGTCGGCAGGCCGCGGAGGCTGGAGTATCTGTCGGGTTCTTCAACGATGTTCGCTACGTCGTCTAGGAGGTTCCCGAGGAGGTCTCCGATGACGCTGGTCTTGTCGGGCCCAGCCTCGTCGAAGGCTTGGTTCTCGGTGGTGGTGTCGGTCATGGTCCCCCCTGGGATTTGATGGGTGAAGGCTGACCTGGTCGGGCTGAGGCAGCTTTGGGCGGCGAGGTCGGCCTGGCGCTCTCCTGCATTACTGCGGCGATCGTGGGCTTGAGGGTGTGCTCTCTGCCCGGCGGCGGGCTGAGTGGGCACCCAGCGCAGGTCAAGCGTTGGGCAGGTCGACGAACCGGTGGTATTCGGGCTCGAAGTGAACGGTCGCGCTGCCGGTCCCTTCCCAGCCTCGGACCGCGATGAGGTCTACTTCGCCGCGTCGCTGCGGAACGGTGCCGTTGCGGTCAGGGCGATGAAGGAGCATGACGGTCTCTGCTTCTGTCACTGAGCCGTCCAGTCGGCTCAGTTCCGTGAGCGCGGGCAGATCGGTCTCAGGGGTATCGTCCTGCGGCGTCAGGTAGGCGGTCACCAGGACGGCGATGTTGCGCTCGTTGGCGAGACGTTGCAGCACAGCAAAGGTGGCACCCTCGGAAGGTTCGTCGTTGGAGGCCAGTCCGTAGCCGTCCACGATGATGAGATCGAGCCCTGGCCGGGCGGCCAGCTGCTCGGATAGATCCCTGAAGGGCCACCGGCCGGCCTTGAGTTCGCTGCTCCACATCGACAACCGGGACTGCTCCATCGCCGTGCGGCCCCGCTCGATGCGGGCGCGGCGGCCCTTGTTGATGGACAAGGGGCGGTCCACGTTGACCGACGTGGTGGCGGCGACCAGGTTACCCATGAGCGTGTCAGTGCCACTTTCGAAGCTGGCAATCACGACCTGGCGGCCCACTTCGTCGTTGTGGCGGGCCACGCTCAGGGCAAACGCGGTCGTGCCCGTGGACGAGCGTGCTGCGACGAGGGTGACGCGACCGCGAGGGATCGGGCCGGCTAAAGCGTCGAAGTCGGACAGCCCGGTAAAGATCTCGTCGGTACGAAGGTCGGCGGTCATGGATGCTCCTTTTGATCAGAGGTGAGGTCTGTAGCCGTCGGCCGCGGACACCGAGAAGATCGTCTACGCGGCGCCGTGGGCGGCGATCTCCACCCACGGTGGGGGGATTCCCATCCGAGGCGGTGATCGCCAGCGAGAGGGGTACGCGAGGTCCCTCATGGGGCTGCTGGCCAAGGTGGGGTGGTCAGGTCTTGCTCATGTCGACGAAGCGGCTGTAGTGGCCTTGGAAGGCGACGGTGATGGTCGCGGTCGGTCCGTTGCGGTTCTTGCCGATGATGAGGTCGGCTTCGCCGGCCCGGGGTGACTCCTTCTCGTAGGCGTCCTCGCGGTGCAGCAGGATCACCATGTCGGCGTCCTGCTCGATGGATCCGGACTCGCGCAGGTCGGAGACCACTGGCTTGTGGTCGGTGCGCTGTTCGGGTCCGCGGTTGAGCTGGGACAGGAGCACGACGGGGATATTGAGTTCCTTGGCCAGGAGTTTGAACTGGCGGCTCATCTCGGAGACCTCGACCTGCCGGTTCTCGGCGCGGCGACCGGTGGACTGCATGAGCTGGAGGTAGTCCACGGCGATGATGTCGAGTCCGCCGCGCTGCTGGAGGCGTCGGCAGTGGGCCTTGATCTGGGTGGCGGTGAGGCTGGCGTCTTCGAAGATGTGCAGGTCGGCGTCCTCCAGGCGTTGGACGCTGCGGCCGAGGCGGGCCCAGTCCTCATCGGTGAGCTCGCCGGTCTGCATCTTGTGGAAGGCGACCTTGGCGTCGGCGGACACGATGCGTTCGTGGATGTCGTCGCCGCCCATTTCGAGGCTGAACAGGGCGCCGGAGTAGTTGTGCTTGATGGTGGCGGCGCGCAGGAAGTCCACGGCGAGGGTGGATTTGCCCATCGCGGGGCGGGCGGCGACCACGATGACCTGGCCGCCGTGGAAGCCGTTGGTCAGGTTGTCGAGGTCGACGAGGCCGGTGGGTACGCCCCTGGTGACCTCGCCCCGGCTGCGTGCTTCGAGACGGTCCATGAGGGATTCGGAACGCTCACGCGGGCGGAAGCTGGCGGTGTCGTCTTTGATGTCGACAGCCGAGTTGAACTCGGCGCCGGCCGCGTCGGTGACCTCGTCGGCGTCACCGTCGCCGTAGCCCAGGTTCATGATCTTTGTGCCTGCTTCGACCAGGCGGCGCTTGCGGGCCAGGCTGTGGACGATGGCGGCGTAGTAGGTCGCGTTCGCGGCGCTGGGCACGGCCTGCACGAGGGTGTGGAGGTACGGGGCGCCGCCGGCCCGGGTGAGGTCGCCGCGTTTGACCAGCTCGGCCGCCACGGTGATCGGGTCGGCCGGCTCACCTCGCCCGTACAGGTCCAGCACGGTCGCAAACACGATGGCGTGAGCGGGCTTGTAGAAGTGGGCCGCGGTGAGGATCTCGACGACTTCGCCGATCGCGTCCTTGGACAGCAGCATGGCGCCGACCACGCACTGTTCGGCGTCGATGTCCTGCGGCGGCACACGGTCGAAGCCACGCACGCCAGGGCCGGGGCCGGCGTCGTGGTCGTAGCCGTGCGAGTCGGTGAAGGCGTTGGCCTCTACGGTGGTCATGTGCACTCCTGATCGGTCAGAGCTGGCAGGGGGCGCAGCGGGGCGTCCGGTGCAACGGACGCCCCCACGCATGTGTGGCGGGAGCGGGCGATCACCGCTGCTGCGCGGTTTCCATCCGGTCGGCCTGGTCGGGGATACCGCCGGAGCCCAGCGCACCCGTGGCGTCGACCCGCAGGAGCGCGGCCGCCTTGAGCCGGTTCTCCTCGGCTTCCGCCTCAGCCTGAGCAGACCGCGCGGCCACGGACTGCCGGCGCGCCCTGGCCTCACTGCGCGGCGTTTTCTCGCCCTGGCGCCCACGCGTCTTCCCGGAGCCGATGAGCGCCCGAGCTGCCGCGATGGCCTCGTCCGGGACCGGGCGGGCGGAACGCTCAGCGGGTGCGTCGTGATCGTCGTCGGCCTGGCACGGCAGGCACTGCTCCGCGGAACGGTGCGGATGGTTTGGGCACGCACCCTCGAGCGGAGGCCGCTGCCCCTGCCCGGAGGCCGGAGCGACGTCTCCCCGCTTGAAGGCCGCGTACAGCGGCAGGCGCTTCAGACGGGCCGGGATCACCCTCGGGTAGTGACCGCGGATCTTTTGACTGGTGCCGGTCATGTCCGTGAGGCGGGCTTCCAGCTCCTCACCAAGCGGCCAGCCCCAACGCTTCGCGGACTCAGCGAGCAGGCGAGCGTACTTCGCGATGTCCTCTGCACCGCACGCCCACCGGCCCGGCAGGTTCGCCAGGAACACCCCGGCCGCCTCGACCTCCGCATCGCTCACGGCGATCTCCGCCGTCGCGGGGTTGTAGTTCTGCGCGATGCGCATGGCGTCCCCACCCGCCCCGGCAGCAACCACCGACTCGGGAGTCGTTGACCGTGGGGGGACGGTAGGGGGGTTTACCAACCCACCGGGGGGGGTCTGGGGGGGGGACGAAGGGGAATCGGGTTTTTCCCGATTCCGGCTCTGACCTGCGACAACGTGGTCTGAGGGAAAACGGGTTTTTCCCGGTTCCGCTTCGAAGTCGGGAAAAACCTGATTCCGGCTCTGACCAGGCGAAATGGGGTTTTCCCCGGTTTCCCTCGGGTCGACCTGGCCCGGAACCGGGTTTTTCCCGATTCCGGCTCTGACCTGCGACAACGTCTCAGCCTCTGCCGCGACGTGCTCAGGGTTCTTCGCCGGGTTCCGGAAGGCCCAGTAGCGCCACTGCGGGCGCTTCGACGCGTCGTTGTAGACCGACTTGCGCATCAGATGCCCGGCCTTTGTCAGGCGCTTGGCGATGACCTCGAACCGGTCCACGCTCATCTTCCAGCCCAGATGCTCCCGCATACCTGCGGCGAGGTCCTTGGCGGTAGCAGCCGTATCCGGAGGAAGGAGCAACAAATGGACAAGCACCCCAATGTCCTCAGGCTGGAGCCCGGGCGTCTCCGCAACGGGGCGAGTGACCGTCACATCATCCGGGACTTCGTAGCCGCGACCGAAGAGGGCTTCGCCGAACTGGTTCATGCGACACCTCCCGACGAAGGCATGGCAATGCGGCTGGTAGGAGCAGACGTTGACGCGGTCACGCCTGCTACCGGCTTCGTCCCGAGCGGCGGTGTGACAGTTCGGTCGGGAAAAGTTCGTCGAGCCGCGGCTGGAGGCCGGCGGCGCGGGCAGTACAGGTGGTGCATGTGGTGGATCTCCCCTTGATAGGGGAGCCGTGACCAGCAGATGTGACCTGACAGGAGACCCAGATGGTGGCGATCCGCGACGCGGTCCGCTTATTCTGGGTACAGGTGACTGCGCGGGCCCTTGGGTCCACGGGCATCACCCCGGCGAGGTCACCTCACCGGCACGACTCAGAGCTTGGTAGGCCTGCGAGTCGACTTAAGGAGCCGTTCCCTCCCGGCCAGGAGGGGGCGGCTTCGTCGTTTAGCTGGTGTAGGCAGCGCTTTGTACTGCTTGGCTTCCTCCTGGTAGCAGGGACTCTGGGTGGCGCACAACGCTGGAGGCACGTTGGCCGAGCCATCCCGACAGACGGTGGGTTGGGGCCTCAGTACGCACGTGCTGAAAACCCTCCCCCTTGTAGAAGTCCTGAAGCTTTGTGTTGCTGCGCCAGCAGTCCAACCTGACCCATGGCTTCCCCTGCTGACGGGCTTGGCTTCCGACCCAATCCAGCAGTTGGCCG
This sequence comes from Streptomyces sp. NPDC051064, assembly GCF_044455985.1. Classification (NCBI taxonomy): domain Bacteria; kingdom Bacillati; phylum Actinomycetota; class Actinomycetes; order Kitasatosporales; family Streptomycetaceae; genus Streptomyces; species Streptomyces sp. NPDC051064. Next base: position 36,494 of record NZ_JBITFK010000019.1, on the reverse strand, counting down.
CCGAGATTCCTGCCTGCGACGGACCGCGACGTGATGAGTTTGGCGACGTACACGGCTTCGTCGGGTTCGTCGTTGGCAGTCCAGAAGTCTAGGTCGGGCGGGGCGAGGGTCACCGTTGCGACGGCGTCCCCCTGCTCCTCCACGACCCATGTTCGCCCAGCTGCTATGTCCGTCTTCCATTTTTCCAGGGCGGGCTGCCGGGTCTGGGGGTTGCGCCACTGGTCGATACCTGCGTCGGCGAGCCACCGTTCGGCTTCAAGGCGCAGGTTCATTAGAGCTTCAGCGTCGGCAATGCTAGCGGGACGAATCATCATCCGGTTACATCCATTTCGTAAACAAGCACATGGCGATCTCCAGGTGCGATAGTCCGCATCACTCGCACTGGAGCGAGCTCGCCATAACCGACCCGAACGTGCTGGGCCACAGGCGTGCCAGGCGGAAGCTGCAACTGTTCGGACTCTTCAGGCGTGGGCATCCGAATGCTGATCTCGTCTCGAACATGCCGCTGGGGATGACCGATCGCCTTCAGGATCCCCCCAGGTACAGCAACGTCTCCCTTTTCCTCAAGAAGCGTTCCCGAGGCGATGGCTCCTGGGAACCAACTGGTGCTCAGCTGAAACGGGCGATCGTCCACTGTGCGTAGGCGTGTGCGCGTAACGACTGGTTCCCCCGGCCTGATCTGGAGCCAGTCGGCGACCTCGGCTGGAGCTGGCTCGGTGCTCACCGATACCTGCTGAGCAGGAACTCGGCCTGCCATCTTGATGGCAGCAGACCAGTCGTCCATAGCTCTCGAATCGCGTCGTTGTCCGCGCTCGAAGCTGGTCAGGTTCCAGGTGATTGGGCGGTCGGAACGAACGCGGCGCCGGCCTCCCTGCTCGCCGACCACAAGGCCCTCGAGCTTGAGTAGATCGATGCCAGCGCTCACCGTTTTCGTGGTGACGCCGTACCCCTCTGAGAGTTCGCGGCTTGTGGGCAGCGCGGACCCAGGGGGCAGTTGACCGGTCCGGATCTGTTCACGCAGGTCATCTGCGATCGCTCGTGCCGTGGTCCGGCGCTCAGTCTTCGGCGTCATGCCGAGCACAGTACCCCTTGCCGCGATTTAGGTACACAACTAGGTCCACTTGGGCGTCGTGTCCTCAACTTCCGTACCTAACTATTGACCTGACGGTGCCTAAGTCGTGTACCGTCATGCCTGTCGATGAAAGTTAGGTACCAAAGTCGACATGGTTATCCACGCCCCTTGGGGCGTGCAGCTATGCGCCGTACGGGCTTACGCCCGCAGCACCATCGCAAGACCGCAGTAGTCGTCCGCCCTTCGGGGCGGCCGGGGTAGCCCTCAGGTCACTGAGGGCGCGAGAGCACCATCGAACTCCCCCGGAGCCTGACGGCCGCGACGACTGTGTGCACGTCGCAGCGCTGTGCGCTGTCTGTCCTGCGGGACGCCGGCCTTGTGCCGTGCGGCCTGGAGGGCGGAGAGAGCATCGCGACGCTTCCCCTGCCGCTCCGTCACGAGGAGTTCAGATGTCTGCTTCGACCCTTGAGTGCACCGCCCGCCTCCGCCGGAGCCGGACCCGCTCCCGGACCATCAACAGCCGTCCGGCGCTTGCCATCTCCACTCTCAAGCCCCACCAGTACGACCTGCGCCCTACCTGCGCATCGCTGGTCTGCCCCGACTGCAAGACGTGGGTGCCGATCACCGGCCTCACCAAGAAGGCCAAGGTGGTGCCGCACGACACCGGTCGAGCGGGCAAGGCCCCGGCCGTCCGTTGCCGACTGGGTAGCAACCGCCTGGTCACGGTCGACGTCACGGCCAGGAAGTGGGAGGAGCGCCTGACGGACGGCAACTCGGAGACCGTCCACCGCCGCCCGACCACCGTCCTGCGCAAGCCCAAGGTCGTACCGGCCCCGGCCGTCAGCCAGATCGCCGCGCAGAAGCGGACTCCGACTGCTGATGACGAGCCCGGCGACGGCCGGCCCCAGTGGCTGCTGCGCAAGGAGCAGTGGGCGTCGACCGAATCCGCTGTACGCAACGCCGACATCCGGCGCGCGCAGCTGCCCGCCGGTGAATCGCCGCTGGGCGCGCCGCCGGTGCCGCGCAAGACGCTGCGCCCCGAGGCGAGCTGACCCGCTACCGAGACGAACGACCACGGCCCCGGCCGCCCCGCAGTAAGGGGGCGGCCGGGGCCGTGGCTGCTCGTACAGCAGCCCAGGGCCACCGGCCCTGAACACGACGAACCCCCAGGCGGGCATGCCCGGGGGTTCGTCTTCGCAGATCACCCTCTCTAGAAGGGCAAACGCGCATGCACAGGATGACATCCACTCAGGCCAGGCACACACGCCGGGCCGTACTCCAGGCCGCGGTCGACGCCGGCGCACGCTGTCACGGCGCCGACATCGACCCGGACCTCTTCTTCCGCGCCGACGACGAGGGACTCGCCGCATGGCGGGCCCGCCGTACCAAGGCGATCAACCTCTGCACCGGCTGCCCCGTGAGGGCCGCGTGCGAGGAACTCGCCCTGCGCGACGGCGACGGACGACCCGACGCGGACGAGATGGTGCGCGCCGGGCTGACCGGCCGTGAACTCGCCGCTGTCCGGGCCGCCCACGCTGAGCGCCTGGCGGCCGCGGTCGACGCGGACCGCGACACCGAGGGACGTCAGCTCGACACGCTGACGACCCAGCTTCAGCGCGAGGCGGGTACGAACCCCGACTCCAACCGCAACGGCGGCGTCCGCTCGATGGCCGCCAGGACCGCCGCCCAGAACGACCGACTCCGTGCCCTCGCCGCGCAGATCCGCCAGATCCGCACCACCCGCCGGGCACGTGCCGGCTGGGGGGTGGCGGCATGAGTGTCACCACTCTTCCCCCTCGAGCGGGGTGGCTGGAGGACCAGGAGCGCGACGACAACCAGCGCGGTTTCGAGCGTGACGAGACCGACCAGTTCCACCGGCTCGTCGACCGCCTGGTCGACGACGGCGACACTCGCGCCCGGTCCGCCGGCCGCCAGGCACGCCGCACCCTCGCCGAGATGGCCCCTGGCTACGAGCGCCAGCCGGTACTCCTTCTCACCCTGCCGCTCGACTTCCGGTCGGCGAACGACGCGTGCCCGCTCTGCCTCCGGTGGAACTGCGGTGGGCATGACTGCCCGCCCGGCGTCGCTGCCCCGGCGCCCACCGAGAGCAGCGGCCAGTTGCAGTGCGACGTGTGCTCGGGATGGTTCGGTTTCACCGGCTGGACCTGCCCCGCCTGCAAGCAACTCCAGGGCGGCGCATTGCCGATGCGGCCGACCCCGCACGAGCGCGACGGCCGCACGGAGCCGCCCCCGGCGCCCGCTCGGCCGCACGCTGCGGTACCCGAGCGGCACCAGCTCTGACCCGGCACATACGCGCCGCCCGCGCCGCGCAGCACCTCGCGGCACGGGCCATCACCCTGCGCGGGCTGGCTCACCCGCTCACCCTCGCCCTGCTCGCGGCCGCCGCCACGGCGGCCGCCCGGGCCTGGGACGCCGGGCACCCCGTGCACGACATTCACCCGCGCACCGCTGAGAGGCACCACCCCCGATGGCCGATGACCTGCACGCCCGCTACATGGACGCCGCCGCCACCTGGCGGGCTCACCGCACGGGCTGCACCACCTGCCAGCACGGCACCCCCTGCGAGATCGGCGGCCCGCTCTTCGAGCGGTTCGGCCGCCTCCAGGACGCCTACCTGAACCGCCGCCGCTCCACCTGACCCGATCGGAGACCACGTGCTCACCCTCGATCAGTACCGCGACGACCACGGCGACCCGGCCACCTGGATGCCCGCCGACATCGACAGCTACCTCGACATCGCAGACATGGCCCCGCCGGAGCCGCTCCCCTATACCTACGCCCAGATGCAGACCATGGGCGCCGAGTACGAGCAGTGGGCGCAGCGCCAGCAGCTGATGGCCGACCGCCTGGCCAATCAGGGCCGTAAGGACGCGGCCGGTATCTGGCAGCGCAGCGCCCAGGAGTCCCACGAGCTCGCCGCAGCCGCCCGTATGGGCTGGCCCGCTTTCGAGGCCCATCTCAACGGTTGGTGACACCGGTCTGCAGGCTGCCTGATCCGCGAAGCGCCCCCACCGGCCACCGGTGCAGGGCGCTTCGCGGTGACGGGGAGCCGGACAGCCCGGACCGCCCCGGCCCACCGCATGAAAGGACCGCTGTTGTGACAACCCGACGCCAGCCCGCCCGTAAGGCTGCCGCGAAGAAGACGACGACCACGGCCACCAAGACAGCCGCGACGGCCAGCCCGAGCGAGACCGCGAAGACGACGGTGGACACCGCACCGGTGGTCGACACCCAGGCAGTCGTGACCGCCGCCCGCGCGGAGGCCGACCAGCTGCTCGCCGCCGCCCGCAGCGAGTCCGAGGCCCTGCTCGCGCAGGCCCGCCGGCAGACGGCCGACGCCGACAGCGCCGCGCAGCAGGCCCAGGCGGAAGCCGACAGCATTCTCAGCGTCGCCAAGGACCAGGCGGCACGGATGCGCAAGCTCGCCGACGAGCAGATCGCGGCGGCTGAGGACACCGTGCAGCGCGCCCGCACGATCGCCGACGGCGACCTCGCGGCGGCCGAGCAGACCCTCGCCCGCCGCCGCCAGGCAGCGGAGAAACTCCAGGCGGAAGCGGAAGCCGAGGCCGCCCGGATCGTGGAAACCGCCCGCGCCCGCGCCCAACAGATGCGCACCGAGGCCGAGCAAGACAAGGACCGCGTCCAGGCCGAGACCGACGCCACCGCCGCCCACGCCACGCACCTGGTGGAGGAAGCCAAGCAGCGGGCAGCCGATCTGGTGGCCGCCGCCGAAGCTGATGCCCACGCCCGGCGCGAGGCCGCGACCGAGATGCGCCAGCAGGCGGAGAAGGACTCCGAGCACCTGCGCACCCGGGCCCGCGAGGACGTCGCGACGGCGGAAGAGGACGCGGCCCGGCTCCTGGACCACGCCCGCGGCCAGGCCGCCGAAGTACTGCGCGAGGCAGAGCAGGACGCCGACGACACACGCGGCGAGGCGCTGCAGGTCCTCGAGGCCGCCCAGGCGCAAGCCGAAGAGGACGTTCTCAAGGTCCGCTCCCTCGCGGAGGCCAAGGCGGCCGGCGCCGTCTCCGGAGCGGAGGCTGCGGCGTCCGAGCGGATCACCAGGGCCGAGAAGGAGGCGGCCCGCCTGGTCGCCGCCGCCAAGCAGGAGGCCGAGCAGGTCCGCACCCGCGCCCATGCCGAGCAGCACACGGCCCGCCAGGAGCTGGAGGCCACCCGCCAGGAGGTGACCCGGGCCCAGGCGCTCATCGAGCGCCAGGAGCAGCGGAGGAACTTCGTCAACACCTGGGGGCCGCGCGTGGCCCTGGGCGCGACAATCGTCCTCACCGCGAGCGGGGAGTTCGCCCTGGCCAAGCTGAGCGGCTGGCCCGCCGAGGTCGCCTGGGCGCTGCCGCTGGCGATCGACGTCTACGTCGTGCAGGCGTTCCGCCGGCACCGCGACGTCGCGGGCGCGCTGGTCCTCATGGTCGCCGCGAACGCGATCTACCACCTCGCGGAAGCCGGTCTCGTCGGCGTCGACAAGAAGGGCGCCCCGCTGTGGTGGCTCATCGTCAGCGTCGCCGCCATCGCCCCCTGGGTGATGTGGCGCATCCACCAGATCACCAAGGAGCCCGGTGAGACGGCCTCCAGTGAGACCGGCCCCGACAACGGAGCCGGGCCGGATGAGACGAGGCGCACCGCACCCGGCGATGAGACAGAGCACACCCGGGCCGCCGATCCCGGCGGCCTCGGTGAGACGCTCCCCCACCCCCGTACCGCTCCAGCACTCCTTGCCGAGACGAACGGGAGTGAGACCCCCCGGGCCCTTGAGACGGGCACCACCGAGACGAACGCTCCGGTGAGCACGACTGAGACGGCGTCTCACGCGGGTGAGACACACAGGTCAGACGGTGAGACGGCCTCTTCGAACGGCGGCGCCACTCCGCTTCGGCTGCGCCCGGCTGAGACCAACCGTCCCCCGCTCGCCCGGGACGCTGAGATCGAGGGACAGATCACCTCGCTGCTCAGTCTCATGTACCGGCGCCAGGGCGCCGAGACCGTCTCAGTCGACGAAGCCAAGGACGTTCTCGGTGTCTCACGCGCCACCGCCGGCCGCCGTCTTGAGATCGCACGGACCCGCTTCAAGAACGTCTCGTGAGATCACACGGCTCATATCGCCCACCAACGAGCGCGCAGCCCTGACGCGCAACACCACTCAGCGGACCCGCCGGAAGGCCGGCACATCCGCAACCGTCCGGCACACACCAGTGAGGGCCAGCCCACCAGTAATGGGCTGGCCCTCGCTGCGACTGCCGGAAGCAGTCACCCCCAAGTACAGCAGACCCGACCCGCCCAGGAGGGCTGACCTCGTGAACAGCAACGAACCGAACCACTCCCCGCTGCGCGACGTCGCGCAGAACGCAGAGGCCACCGCCCGCTACCTCGCCGACATGCAGCGCGTCCTGCTCGACATGGGCGCCAACCTCGAGATCCTCGCCCGCGAGACCCGCGTCCACTGCCGCAGCACCAGCGTGGAAGGCGACCGCTTCTACCACGCCCGGCTGCGCGCCCTCCCGGTCGAAAAGGCCCTCAAGGACGTCCTGAGGGCTCTCAATTCGCTGACGGACGGCCTGGAAAAGAGCGCCTACAAGCGCCGCTCCCACGACGAGGCGGTCGTGAATACCGGAAAGGTCCGCAAGGAAAAGGAGCTGGAAAAGGCGCGGAAGAACAACCCGCAGCCGATCCAGGCCGCACCCAATCCCGGAGAAGAGCGTGACAGCGGCCAGAATACTGGCTATGGTGGTCCTGCGTCGATTTACGACCTCGGTAGGAAGTCAGCGTGACCAGGCCGCTCCTGAAAGCCGAACTTAAAGCGCAACGCTCCCGCGAATATCTCCTCCAGCAGCGGAACGCGTTCATTGAGAAACACGGCGAGGACCTCGGCGCTTTCTACTTCCTCGTCATGCTGGTCCAGACGCACGGCAGGAAAGCGCTCAAGCGCGGCGACACCGCCGCCCTCCGGTCGCTGGCACACGACCTGCACGCGCTCTACCTCAAGCACACCGCGTAACCAGCCTGCGAGTCCACGAGGGCCGTCGCTCACCGAGCGGCGGCCCTCGATGTATCCCCAACGCCCAGGCGCCCACACACCCACACGCCCAGGCGCGCACACGCGTACGCGAGGCAGTCACTCGTTGTCAAGCCCCCGGGAGGGAGCATCTCGTGTCCACCGACGACACCGAAGGTCGGCTCATCAATTTCCCCGTAGCGGGTGACGTCCTCAACCGGCCGCCCGAACTCCCGGACCCCGGGCGCCTTTTCCCTCCGGTACGAGAAGAGCCGGAAACACCGCCGGAGTCCCCGGAAGAAACCACCATGGAACTGCCCGTAATTCCGCGCCCCATGGCCCCGGAAATGGCGCTCAGGTCCGAGGGTTTTTCCGCTCCGGAAATCGATGGTGAATCCGGTGAGGGCGACGGTGGTGAATATGTGCATCGCCGGTCGCTCGCTGAAAGGCTGGGTGACTGGCTGGAATACCGGATCGCGCTCGGGCAGTCGCGAATTGAGAGTGAGGCGCCTTTCCGGGAGGCGGAAATCGCGCGGAAAGTCGAGCTGCTGAATGCGAAAACGGCCCGGGAAGTCGGACTGCTGGAGCAGCACAACAAACTGCGCGCAGCACAGCTGAAGGCACGCGCCGACCAGACGGCGGCCCGCGGCAAGGGCGAAGCGGCCGGGGCCAAGGGGGGCGGTGGCAGGGGCGGGTCCGGCCTGGGCGGTGACAAGGGCGGGCGCAAGAACAGTCCGCAGGGTCCATCGCCCAGGCAGCAGCCCAAGCCTCAGCAGCCGACGAAGTCGCCGGCCCCCGCGCCGAAGCCCACGCCGCAGAAGCAGGGCCCTGCTCCCAAGGAGCAGCCCAGGAAGAGCCCGGCTCCGAAGCAGCTGCCGCAGAAGGGGCCTGCTCCCAAGGAGCAGCCCAAGCAGAAGCCGGGCCCCAAGGAGCAGTTGCAGAAGCAGACGTCGCCCAAGCCGACCCGCCAGAAGGGGCCTGCTCCCAAGGAGCAGCCCGGGAAGGGACCGGCTCCGAAGCCGCTGCCGCACAAGGGGCCCGCTCCCAAGGAGCAGCACGGGCCTGGCGACAAGACCCGTCCGAAGGTCGACTTGTCGAAGGGCAAGGGCGGGGGGACGAAGACGCCCGGCGGGGGTGGTGACGGGAAGGGCCCGAAGGGGCCCGGCCCGGGCGGAAAGACCCTGCCCGGAAACGGCTCTGACGGGGTCAAGGGCAGCACCAAACCCGGTCCGGGCGCCAAGGGGCCGGGCGGTAGCTCGAAGGGCACCGACGGGACGTCAGGCGGCCCGGGAGGGAAGGGTACGTCGGGTCCGAAGGGCTCGACTGGCGGCACCGACACCAAAGGTACGGAAGCCCCCAAGCGGGGCCCTGAACGTCCCACAGCAGGCCCTTCGAGTGGTCCTGGTCCGAAGGGTCCGGGCGGTGCTTCCAGGGCTGCTGGAGCCGCCGCAGGCGGGTCCGGTGCTGGCGGTGGGGCTGGCGGTGGGGCGACATCGAAGGGCGGTACTGCTCCGGGTCCTGGTGGCGCGTCAGCGGACGGCCCGGGCTGGCCCGGAAACCGCACGGTGACCCCGGAGTGGCCTGGTCACGAAACCCGCAAGCAGCCCCCTCCCCGGACGCAGGCAGGCGGCCAGGACGACTACCCGGACGCGGTCATCATCGAGCCCGCCGCCCTACCCCCGGCCCCGCTGCCCCATACCGCCCGTCCCGGCACCACCCGACCCCCTGAACAGGAGCCGCACGTGACCCACCCCACCACCACGGCATCGGCGCAGAGCGGCATGGCCTCCCAGCACCGCACCGACATCACCTTCGGCGAGTACCTGACGGACATCGTGAACATCGCGATCGCCGCCAGCGCCGACCAGGAGCGCGCCCAGGAACTCGCGGGCGCGCTCGGGAAGGTCGCCGACGCCCTGCGGGACATGGCGGCCGACCTGGTCGGGGACCACAACATCGCCACCACCGTCGTCGACCGGATCACCGACCTCGCCGACGCAGCAGCCCGCATGAAGCAGCTGGCCGAACGGTGCGCCACCGAGTGCGAGACCGCCTCGCAGGCCGCCCGGCTCGCCGCCACGGCGGTCGGCAGGACCTACAGCGAGGACCTGCAGGCCATGGACGACGCGGGCCTGGCCCACGCCTCGTCCGCCACCCACCACGACTGAGGAAGGCAGGTTCGCCGATGAGCGAGCTTCAGCACCACACCGGCGGCCCGGCGGCCCGCACGGACGGCGACCACCGGTACAAGGCTGTCCAGCACCAGCTCAAGACGCTGGGCACGGCCATGGACCTGGCCGGCAACGAACTCGAAGCGCTGCTGCGCGGGATGCGCATGAACGCCCAGCGCGCTGAGGCCCTGGCCGTGGACATCGCCAACGCCGAACTCGACCGCAAGTTCGTGGAGATGACCGGCCAGGTGTCCGTCGCCCTGGGCGGCGCCGCCGTCGAAGTCCACAAACTCCACGAGACGGCCCAGGAAGTTGCCGGCCTCGCCCACGACACCCGGCGCACCCACGCCCGTCTGTACGAGGGCCTGGACACCGTCCGCTCCGGCCGCAAGGAACGCACCCCCAAGCCCGGCTTCTTCGCCCGCTGACCCACCTGTACCGCCCCACCTGGAAGGGCGGCCCCGCACCTGCGGGGCCGCCCTTCCGTCATCCCTCCCCCGCCTGCCACCCCGTCCAGCCCTGTCCTTGAAGGAGCCCCGGTGTCCGTTCCGCGCAGCGTCGCCCTCGAACGAATCGCCTACACCCTGACCGCGCCGGTCCTCGCCGCGGCCCCGAACATGTCGCCCGACGGGTTCGTCAGCACGGGCGTGCTCCTGGCCGGCGCGGCCGGTGTCGGCGGAGCGGTTCTCGCCGTGCAGTCCCGTGAGGGCACCGGCCGCAAGCTGGTCCGGCTCTCCCCCGTGGTCTTCGGGGCGGCGATCGACGCCGCGGCGATGTACACCACGGGCTGGGGCTGGGACGCCGCCCTGGCCGCCGCGTGGGCTGCGGCCGGCTGGTGCCTGCTGCCGCTCTCCCGCAGCGAGCGCCGCCACCACCGCCCTGCCCTCGCCCCCCTCCCCCAGCCTGCTCGCATCGCACCCGTGCCGACGCCGACCGTGGTGGACGACGGCGCGGACGCGTTCACCCGGGACGTGCGGCTGCTGTGGGAGCGGGCCGGAAACCCCGGCCGCACCATGGTCGTGCACGCCGACCGCCACCCCGGCACGAACCACGACCTCACCATGCTGCTGCGCGCCGCCGAGCCCGGCCGCCCGATCAGCGGCCTGTCCGAGGCCGGAGTCGCGGCCGCTTTCGGCGTCGATGACAACCCGGACGTCGTGCGGTTCGCACCCGTGGTGCAGCAGCCCGGACGGCAGGGTGGGCCGGGCTGGCTGGAGGTCCACCTGACGCCGGACGAGGCACTGCGCCGCCGCCAGGCGCCCACCGAGCACGAGTGGTGGGCCGCCCGGGTCGGCAGCGAGACCGGCCCCGTCCCGGGCAGCGTGTTCGTCAAGCAGGTCCGCGACAAGCAGCGCAAGGTCACCCACTACATCGCCCAGGTCCCCGACGAACTGGGCGAGCCGCGCGTCAATCTGCACGCGCTGGCCGCAGCGCTGAAGACGAAGTACGACGAGGGCCGCCTGTTCGTCACGATCGACGGCGCCCAGGTTCTGGTCTCGCTGTGGGACTCCAGTCCGTTGGCGCAGGTCTTTCCCGCCACCCGCGAGCTGCTGACTCCGGATGCGGATGGGCGGTGGGTGACCGGCTACCTTGGCAACGGCCAGCCCGCCCGGAACAGGGTCTACACCGACCGGGGTGCGGCCCACGGGTTGTTCGTCGCCCCGTCCGGCGGTGGCAAGACTCAGCTGATGGGCCTGCACGTCGCGGCCGACGCCCTGTTCGGCGCGGTGGTCTGGCTGGCTGCGGAGGCACCGGATGAGAAGGCGGCCATGCTGGGCGGGTACACCGACCGCTATGGTGTCGGCGCCCTCTACATGATCCGGCTCCTGCGGGCCGTGGACGCGCTGATGGAGATCCGCGGCTCCATGCTGTGGGCGGACGGACGGCTTTATGACTGGGACCCCAGCCTGCCGGGCTGCCCCTACCGGATGCTGTCCGCGTACCTGGATGAGTTCCTCTCCGCCGCCCGCCACGGCGACTACGGCGCGGAGATCATGGACCTCGCGGAGAAGGTGTCGGTCAAGGGCCGCAAGTACGGCATCGGCCTCAAGGTGGCGGGTCAGTCCATCTATGTGCAGGACGGGTTCACGCAGCTGCTGTGCGAGAACCTGAGGGAGAACTGCATCCCTGTCGTGCTGAAGGTCGCCCCGAAGAAGGTGACCGCCATGTTCACGGCCCTGGGAATCGCCTCCGAGAACACCCCCGATCCCCTCCCCCGGTCCTTCTCCCCCGCTGAGGCCGGACGGATCGAGCGAGTCATGGCGGGAGAGCCGGAGCCGCCCGCCGACTCCAACACCGGCGGTGCCGGGTGGATTGTCGAAGCGAAACACCCCGAGGTCCTGCGCACGCTCTACATGGACTTCAAGGCCGGCCTCGACGACTACTTCCCCGACACCATCGCCACCCTCACCGACTACGAGATCCGCGAGCTCGAACTGCGGGACCTGTGGTTCGACTGGACCGAGCCCCCCAGGCCCGGCGAGTTCGGACCAGAGCCGGACGACGAGGACGGCGACGAGGACGCGCCCAAGAAGCGCGGCGGCGGCAAGCCCCGCAGCGGCAGGAAGAGCGATCCGCGCCGCGACGCCGTCTCCTCTCCCCGCCAGGCGCTGGACGCCATCCGCAGCTTCACCAACGCCTAACCCGCACCGCTCCCCTGAGGGCCCGCCCGCATCGCGGCCGGGCCCTCACCCCTGCCCCCACCCGCCCGGTTCCTCGAGGAGCCCGCCATGCCCACCACCCACACCCAGAGCGCGCCCACTCTGCCGACCACGACTCCGGCGGTGCTGTCGCTGGAGTCGCGACTGGCTGCCGTCGAAGCCGCGATGACCGTGGCCCTGGACGAGGCCGCCGTCGCCTACGAGGTCCGCACCGCCCACATCCAGATCGACCCCGTCGACCTGGCCGACATCCTCACAGTCCCGCTCACCCCGACCCTCCAGCCCACCACCCCGCACGGATCGCCCGTCGCAGCCCTCCTTCAACGCGCCCGCCAGCGTCTGCTGACCGACGGCTGGTGCGCCGGATCCCAGATCCGTGAGGACGGAGCCCGCTGCCTCTACGGCGCCATCCGCGTCGAAGCCGCCGGCGACCGAAGCCTGGAAGCACGCGGCCTTGAGGTCCTGATGGACGCCATCCGCGCCGACTTCACCGACGCGGACTCCGTGCCCGTCTTCAACGACCGCTGGGCTGACGGCCGGGTCCCGATGCGAATGCTCGGCCAGGCCGCCGCCCTCGCCGACAACCGCGGCCAATAGCCCCGACCGCCGCTCCGGGCCACCTGCCTCGCACCCGAACCCGCACACGGGTCGGGCGCGGGCCAGGCCGCCCGGCCTGCTCACACCACACAGGCAAAGGGCGCGCCTCGACCTCCCCAGGTTCTGGCGCGCCCTTTTCACCCCTGCTCAGAGGAGTGATCGTCATGCCTTCTGCCCTGCGTCCTGCCAAGCACACCGGCCGCCCGAGGCCGATCCTGCCCGGCCCCCGCCACCCGCTCCCGCCCCACCGTCGTCTGCCCGGCACCCGGGACGCGTCATGAGCGTGAAGAGCGGCTCGGAGACGGCCGTGGTCGACGTCGACCCGTACGCCACGGCCCCGTCAGTGACCATCGAGACGTTCGACTGGCAGGCATCTCCAGACGGCCTGGCCACGCGCCGCCAGCTGCGGGCGCTCGGCCTACGGCCCGGCGGCCACGACCCCGTCGCACAGCTGCGGTGCCGGGCCTGCCGTACGAAGCCGGCCCGCACCTGCACGCGCATGGCCTACCTCTACCGCATCGACCTCGCCCTGCCCGTGAGGCCTATGACCCTCGCCAAAGAAGCCGCCCTGGACCGGGCGATGGCGAAGCGATCCACGTGCCCGCAGTGCCGTCGCAGGTTCCACCACTGTCTGCCCCTTCGCACGATCGGTTCATGCCTGGAGTGCCACGACGGGACCCCCGCCGACCCGACGAGCTACACCGCACCCCCGGCCCGCCACGACCTGGCCGCCTGACCCACCCCTCACACAAAAACGCCCAGGGCCGCCGTAGCACCGGCAGCTCTGGGCTTTTCCATCCCGTGCACGAGACGAGAAGGAAGTACCCAGTATGACCACCACAGCCTTACCGAGGACCGCGCTCCACATCACCGCCATGGCCCTCCCGCTGGCCGGATGGACCCTGCACACCACCGTCCTGCGCCGCCGCCTCGTGCAAGCCCAGCGCGACCCGCTCACCGGCACATGGCGCCGAGAGGCATTCACCGACCGGGCGCAGAGGCTCCTGGCGCACCACCCCGACGAGACGGTCCTGGTCCTCGCGGACGCCGATCATTTCAAGCGGCTCAACGACGATTTCGGGCATGCCGCAGGTGACACCGCACTCGCTTCGATCGGCGCCCGCCTGACCGAATGGGCCGGACCCCACGGGGTCGCCGGCCGACTCGGAGGCGACGAATTCGCCGCCCTCACCCACATTGAGCCCCGCCACCACGCGCTGCGCCTGGACCACCTCGCACGCCTGATGGCCCGGCCCGTCCCGTACGAGGGCGGCCTGCTGCCGCTGAGCGTGTCCGTCGGCGCTGCCACCACGGACGACCTCGCCATCAGTGACCTGCCCACCCTGATGAGGGCAGCCGACGCCGCGATGTACGAGGGCAAGCACACCGGCACCATCGTCCAGGCCCACCGCGGTCACGCCCAGACACCCAGCATCAACGGCCGCAGGCAAGGCCGCCCAGGAACGGCGGCGCGCACAACAACCCGGCGATGAGCATGCCTGGGCAGCCGGTGCTGCTCGCCTGGCGCGCCAGCCTGCAGTTCCGTCGCGATGCCCCTTGCGTCCTCTGCCGCAAACCGACGCCTCTGCGCTCCCACGCGGGCGAGGCCGTACACAAGGTCTGCGCCGAAGACTGGAACACCCGGCACCCCGGTGAGGCACGCTTCGGGTCCGACGCACGTCCACGCCGCCGCACGGACGACGACCACGCCTGACACACGAAAAACCCGGGGCGGGAGTTCCGTCACCGGTACCGGGCACCAGCCACCCACCCCGGGCCACGCCACCTTGTCATACCGGAGACAGACCATGCTCACCACCGCCATAGCCGTCCTCGGGACACTGCTCGGCGCAGTCGTTGCCGGGGTCTTCCAGCAGAAGAACACCAGCCGTGCTGAAGGAGCTGCACGTGCCGAGCAGCTCAGGCGCGACCGCCTGGAGGCGGTGACCGCTCTCGCATCCGTAGGCTCGGATCACCGCCGAGCCCTGTGGATGCGGGGAGAGGCCAAACTCAACGACCAGCCGGCTCCCCAACTCGAAGGACTGCGCCTCGCCTCTCACGTCACCCGCTCCGCGATCACCCGCCCGCTGGTAGCCGTGCAGATCCTCATCCCTGACCCCGCCGTCACAGACGCTGCCAAGGCCATGGTCATCACGGCATACCGAATGCGTGACGCTGATACCAGCACAGAAGCACTCACTGCCGCCCGAGAGGAAGCGCGGGCCGCGCACGACCACTTCGTCGACAGAGCAGCGGCCTATCTCACCCCCTGAACCACGACGCCAAAGGCTCCGCTGCCCTCACGAAGGGGGTGGCGGAGCCTTTTTGCGTTGGCGGCAGGTTTGGCCTGGGCTCCTCAACTTAAGTGAAGACGGGTTGGCCGTCAGACACAGGTGCTTACGCCGTAAGCACCTGTCAGGGACCCGCAGGTGCTTACGGCGTAAGCACCTTGGCCTGCATCTACTAACGAAGTTCTGGAATGAAACGTGCGCAAGGGTGCGCAGGAATCGGATGCCATGACAGTAAGCTGCCGTCATGGCATCTCCGTACCCCGGGGGTGAGCGGGAGAAGCTGGTCTCGAAGCTGCCCGCCACACTCCGACAGGCACTCAAAGTCCGTGCTGCGCAGCTCAGCACAGACGTCCAAGACGCTGTTGCCGCCGGCATCCAAGCCTGGCGAGAGCATCCCGACCAGCTTCCCGCAGTCGACACCGCAGGCGCAGAGTCCTTCGGCACGTACCTGCCCGAGGGCCTCTACGACGACTTCAAGGCGGACTGCCGCGTACGCGAAGTGTCGTATATCCAAGGGTTGGCGCAGTCTGTTGCCCTTTGGCTGGCACAGAACCCGGCAGATGCAGCCCAGTCAGTCCGACGCCTCGTCGTCTGCAACCAGAAGGGCGGCGTCGGCAAGACCTCCGTCGCGGCCGGCTTGGCCCAAGCTCTGGCCGAAGGGCCCGAGCACATTTTGAAGGCGTCCCTGGCCGCAGGCCTGTCGAAGGAAGACGCGCATACGCTGGCCCAGGCGGGCGGGCAGCGTGTTCTCCTAATCGACTACGACCCCCAAGGTCACCTCTCTCACCAGCTCGGACTCAAAGCCATCCCCGCCGGTGAGGAAAGCCTCGTCACCCACATGCTCCACCGAGACCAGGTGCAGCACTCCCTGCTCGACCTCACCATCCCCATAGACGGTGAGCGCTTCGGCGACCGACTCCACATTCTCCCGGCCGCGTTCGACGCCTTCCTGCTCGACTCCGGCCTGACCATCTTCCGGGGCCCCAGGCACGCCGCACTCGAGCGAGCGCTCGCCCCCGTCGAAGAGCACTTCGACGTCATCGTCATCGACTCGCCCCCGAGCCTGGGCCTCTCCATGGACGCCGGCCTCTACTACGGGCGCCAGCGCGACGACGAAAGGCCCGGAGCCTCGGGCCTGATTATCCCTGTAGAGGCTGAGGACACCTCGGCCCAGGCCTACGGCATGCTCATCAACCAGGTCGACTCCCTAGCGCGGGACTACGACATTCAGATCGACCAGCTCGGCCTGGTGGTCAACAAGTTCGACTCTCGCCGCGGCTACATCGCCACCTCGTCCCGGGACAAATGGATGCAGCTCGGCACCCCGCCCGTCCTCGCCGTCGTGCCGGACCTCAAGGAGCAGCGCGAGGCAGTGCGCCTGCAGAAGGCGCTCCTGTCCTACGCACCCAACTCTGAGCAGTCGCACGCCATGCGCCAGATCGCCAAGGGACTGAAGAAGACATGAGCAAAGCCGACTCCCTCGGTGGCAGCGCCACCTTCGAAGCCGTGGCACAGCCCATCAGCAGCCGCGCAGCATCATTCGCACGCTTCGCGGGACAGGACGCCCCTCCCGCCCCCGGCGACACGGGAACCGAAGCTCCGACGGCATCCCCCCGACTGCCGATCCGTGCCATCGCCCGCAACCCCTACAACCCCCGCGAAGAGCTCAAAGCCATCGAAGAGATGGCCGACAGCCTGACCGGACGCGGCATCATCCAACCCCTCACCGTCGTCACCCGCAGCGCCTTCCTCGCCGCCCACCCCGGCCAGGACGAAGCCCTCGGAACAGCCCAGTACGTCGTCGTGGACGGAAACCGGCGCCTCGCGGGTGCGAAGGTCGCCGGAATAGACGATGTCCCCGTCCACATCGACGACTCCCTCGCAGACGACGCCGACACCCTGCTTGAGACAGCCCTTACCGCGGCTGTCCAACACGAAGACCTTGATCCGCTAGATGAAGCCAAGGCCTTGCAACGCCTCGTCGAGGTTCACGGATCTCAGCGCGCCGTCGCGCGGTCACTCGGCAAATCCAGCGGCTGGGTCACACAGCGTCTGGCACTGCTAAAGCTCACACCCGACCTGCAGCAAGCCGTCGAAGACAAGAAGCTGCCGGTAGAGGTAGCCCGTACAGTCGGCCAGCTCCCCGAACAACAACAGGGTGGCGCCGCGGAAGCAGCCCTCGCGAAGCGCGAGCTGAAGAAGACAATCCGCAAGCAGGGTGCTTACGCCGTAAGCACCCCAGCCGAATCCGCAGCCAAGCCAGCAAACGCGGCAGTACCGACATCAGCGCCCGCCTCCTCCAGCATCCCCCCATCCTCGACACCCGCGCAGCAGGATGTCGACGCCGGGCGGATGCCATGGGCCGACGGAGCAGCCGTCATGGATACCGTCTTCGCACGACTCAACTCCACCCAACGCAGCGCCTTCATCCTTCGGTACTTCCAGATCAGCCGAGGGGTAGACGATGTAGTGGCCGACATGCAGGGCGAACTGACCGCAGAAAACCGAACCGCGCTGGCCGCCATCCTGGAACAGGTGGCCACTCAGCTACGCCAAGAAGGCGGAACTTCTTCTGCGTGACGGGTCAATGCGAACCCGATCGGAGGGTGGTCAGCGGCACGGTCTGGGGCGAATAGCAGCGGTAGTAGGCGAGTTCGCCGGTGGTGCGGTTGCGGCGGATCAGCAGTTGACGGTGCCCAGGGCCGGGGTCGGCAATGTCGATGACGGCCCGGTCGTAGAGGCGGTGGCCCTTCGCGCCTGCCCCAGCGGACAACTTCTGCCAGGCCCGCTTCGGCAACTTGCGTGACTGTGCCGGATTAGGCTTGCTCGCGGCCCGTGCCGGTATGGAGTGTGCGGGACAGGCCCCGGTCCCCGTGACGGGACGTAGTACGGCCGGGGCCGCCCCGCCCCCGCACAAGGGACGAGCCGGCGGACACACGAGCGGAGGAAGTAACGATGGGCGAACCTGCGACCGCCGGCCGTGAGCCGGGCCGGCCCGGACGTAGTCCCGCTTTCGGTCTGCCGTCTGCGGCGCTCGTGGCGCGTGCCGATCGCGGATATGCCCGCTTCCTCGGCCGCGCCGCTCAGGCCGCCACAGACAGCAGCACCGACGCCGTGCCCGCCCCGAGTACGTCTCCGGGGCGGGCGCGGAACTGACTGGTCAGGCCGCCCATTCCAGTCCGAGGGCGGCGAGCACGGCCAGTTTGTCGGCGGCGAGCTTGGCCCGCCTGGTCTTGGAATTTGTCAGAAACACCCCCAGCTTGACCGGGTGTTCCTCGCCGTCGACGACCACGGTTTCGATGTGGGCTCGGGGCACGGTCACGCTCCCGGTCCGGGCCCGGTACTGCTCCAGCGCGAGGACACCTCGCTCGAACGCCCCAGTACCCGTCGCCTTCCCCTTGACTGCCGGAGCTGCGGGCAGCGGCGTCAGTCCCAGAACTTCCAGCCGCTGGCGCTGCTCGGGGAGCAGGTTCTCCCACGCGGTGTGTTCGCGCTGCCGGTTGATCCACGCGCCGACGTCGCACCCGTGGACGACGACACCCGGCAGCACCTCGGTCAGCCCCCGTTCCTCGGCCAGGAGGGCGCGGGCGGTGGCGTAGTTACGCTGCCACTCGGTGGACCACTCGGGATTCCAGTCCGGGTCAATACTCTCCAGCGCCGCCCGCCGCTCGGCGGCCCGCTCCTCGTCCTTGCCCAGCCCGCCGGCCTTCCTGAGATTGGCCAGCCACTGACCGACCGCCACCCCCTCGACCACGGCGTCCTTCGGAGCGGCGAGGCTGCCGTGCACCTCGTGGAAGGCGCGAGCCGCGGTGAGGTTGCGCCAGAATCCGGCGTCCGCGACCGACCACACCATGCCCAGCTCATTCAGCAGCTCGGCCCGCCACGCTTTGAGCGTGCCGAGCCGGAACGCCCTGCGCTGCTCGCTGACCCATGCGCCCAGCACATACGGGATGCCGTCTTCGCCCAGCTCTACGGACGCGTCCAGCGGCACCTGGGCGTCGTGGTGCTCGCGCACCCAGGTCCGCAGAGCGTTGTAGCCGGTGAGCCAGATCTCGGAGTCGGGGTGCAGGACCCGGGTGCGCAGGAACAGCGCGACCGCTCCCGGATCGCGAGGGAGGGAGAACCGCAGCAACGGCACGCCGCTACCGGGGTGTTCCTCCTCGGCCGCGTCGTCGTCCGTACCGTCCTGGGCGGCTGCCTCTGCCACCTCCTCGTCCGTGGCGCTCTCGGTGCCGGCTGTCGCCTCGATGTCGTGGTCGGCGTCGTCCTCCTGGACGTCGTTGTGGTCCGCGTCGACGCTCTTGCGGCCCGGATCAAGCGAGACGACATCCGTGGCCTGTCCCCGGGCGGTCGTGGTGCCCAGCGCCATGCGCTCGATGACCCTCTCGTCATGCGCCCGGAGTCCTTGGAGGACAGCGACAAGGCTGCGATAGCTGGAGGACGCCATCATGTCGTTGGGGTCCTCGCCGGGCTCCAGGAAGACGGGCACGATGATGCGGCTGATCTTGCCCTCGCCGGGGTCCTGGCGCAGGCCCCGCCCGATGATCTGCACGATCTCTACGGGCGAGCTGCGGGTGTCGGCGAAGACGACGGCGCCGACGCCGCGCTTGCCTCGGATGTCGACGCCTTCACCGAGGACGCGGCAGCTGGAGAGGACACCGAGCTCGGTGACCCAGCCGTCCACGTCGATGCCGTCCGCGAACCGGTCCAGCACGACCCGGCGGTGCGCGGCTGGGTGCTCGCCGCACAGCCACTCCGCACCAACCCGCCCCGGATAGGCGACCGGGTCCGTGGCGTGGAGCTCCGCCGCCGTCTCCGGCAGCGCACGGGCAAAGGCCATGGCGTCCAGGGTCCGGGCGTGGAACGTCATGAACGACCGCACCCCGGTGGTGTCGGCGTGCTTGAGCAGCGCTTCCTGGAGTGCGGCGAGCCGCCGGCCGCGCCGCTCCTCCGGGGCGGCGTCCGGTCCGGGTGCCTGCGGGTCGCGGATCTCCAGGACGTCGATCTCGAAGCGGGCGAGGACGCCGCGCTCGACACTTTCCATCAGCCCGAACTCGAACAGCACCGGCCCGTACAGACCGACGTCGTCCATCGACGCCACCAGGCGCCCGCCCGTCTCGTCCGCGCCGGCACTCCCGGGCGCGGCCTCCCACAAGCGGGGGGTGGCCGTCATGTACAGGCGCCGCTCCGCAGGGATCCGCGCCTGGTCATGCACGGCCCCCCACGCCTTCCCAAGATCACCCGAGGTGCGGTGCGCCTCGTCGACCACCAGGAGGTCGAAGGGCCGCATCCGCTGCCCGTACGAGCCGCGCAGGGCCCTCTCCAGGGCGCCGGGTGCCGCGCCGTTTTCCTCGTCGTCCTGGTCGTCGATGAGGCCCTGTGGGGACAGGCTGGCGTACGTCGCGAACACGAGCATGGGCCCGTGCTGCGCGGTCCAGAGGGCGAGTTGGGTGGGGTTGGTCGTGCACCGCACATCGAGGGCGTCCAGCAGTGGATCGGCGCCGAGGCTGCACACCGCAACCGCCGGGGCCTTATGCCCGACCGCCCGCCAGGCTTCCACGGTCTGGGTCAGGAGATCGAGGGTCGGGACCAGGACGCCGACCACGCCCCGGGGGACCATGCGCAGGGCGGCCACGGCCGCAGTGATCGTCTTGCCGGAGCCGGTGGACATGTGGACCTGTCCGCGCTGACCCGGCGCCGGCACGGAGCCGCCCGTGGGGAGCGACAGGCCCTCGATGATCGAGTCCACGGCCTCGACCTGATGCGGCCGAAGCGAGATAACGCCCTGCATACCCATCACTCCCGAGATCGACATCCGAAGCACGGGACGCCATTGCTTCCCGCAGCGCCGTTCCGTTGTGCTGACGACGACCGTAGCGCACTCGCACAAAACTTGTTTACTAAACGTCCAATCTGACGCCGGAAGTCGTTCAAGCGCGCTAGGGTCGCGGTATGAGCCAAGAGAACAGCGTGGAAGCGCTGCTTGAGGAAGCACGCCTGAACGCCTCGATCCCGTCTCCCGCTGAGCGTCAGCGTCTGCGCGAGGCCGCAAACCTGTCTCGCGCCCAGGTCGCCGCAGCCGTCGGTGTCGGGCGCACCACGGTTGCCAACTGGGAGACCGGTCACTCGGATCCGACCCCGCCCGGACGCCTGCCGTACCTGAAGCTGCTGAAGGGCCTGGCCGAGATCTACCCGGCCACCTCCGCAGCCGCAGCCACCCCCGGAGCCGCCCCTGAATCCACCGCGGATCCGGTGCCGCCCGCGTTCGCGGCCCCGGAGACGCTGCGCGGCCCGGATGGGCGGGCTATCGAGGGTGACCCCGGCCCCTGCATCCGGTGCGGTGTCGAGACGACCTACCAGTCGACGGACGGCCGCCCGCTGCACTCCGGCGGCTTGTGTCAGCCCGCCGGCCCCGCCGCCCCGCAGACCGCCCCCGCCGTCGCCAGCTCTGCGGCGGCGCCCGCCCCCGCCTCACCGACCCCGGCGCCCCTGCCTAACCGGCCGGAGCGCCGCGCCCGCAGCGCCGCCCGCGCCCAGGCCGACACCACCCTCCTCATCAGCCGCGCTGTCCAGGAGGAAGCCGAGCGCGCCGGCGGGGACGAGGAAGCGGCACTGAAGGCGCTCATCAAAAGGGCGATTCCCGATGTGATGCACCTGTTCAACGAGACCCGGGCCACCGCCCGCTACGACTACACCGCCTACCCGGCCCTCCCGGACATCCTGAAGAAGCCGTCCAAGAAGGACCCTGATCAGATCTGGGAGGCCCGCCCCAAGTTCCACCACCCCGGCTACTCCCTGCGCGCCCCGGGCGATATTCGGGTGACCGCGCTGGACGTGAACGCGGCCTACTTGTCCGCGCTCAAGTGCTGGCTGCCGATCGGGAAGCTGGAGCACAGCACCGGCAGTGATGGTGTCGAGCCGAAGCGTTCCGGGGTCCACCTGATCACCCCCGCCGAGTGGACGCACCCGCACCTGCCGGACCCGATCGGCGACCGCGACGAGCCCGGCGCCCTGTGGGTCACGAACAGCACGCTGCGCCTGTTGCAGCGCCTTTCCGGTCCGAAGTACGGCCTCACGGACGCTCCGGTCATCCACGAGTCGTGGACGTCCGGCGCGACGGAGAACTTCCTGGACGCGCTGCGCAAGCTGCTGTCCGCCGCCCGCGACGAGGCGATCGAGGACAATGACACCCTGACCCTGGAGTACGTCAAGGCGATGTACAGCAAGTTCATCAGCACCATGGGGGAGTCGATCCACAACAGGGAGATGGTCCGCCCGGATTGGATGCACATCATCCACTCGCAGGCGTACGCGAACCTGTGGGGCAAGGCGTACAAGGCCAGCCAGGCCGGTCTGGATGTCGTCGCGATGATGGGCACCGACGAACTCCACCTGACGGGCGACTGGCGCAAGGTGTTCCCCGAGGGCCGGGGCGTCTCGCAGATGAAGATCAAGCACGGTGACGGCAAGGCGTCCGGTGAGTACACGGTTGGGACGGTGGCCCGCTGATGGCCGGCCGCTGGATGGACCTGGGCATGTACAACGCCCACGGCGTTCCGGGCGCGGACGCGTTGGGCGCGGCGATCGAGAACATGGTCACCGGCATCACCTCACCGGTGGACAGCGACCGCGGTCTTTCCGCCCGTCTGCGCTACCTCACCAAGACGGACGCCGGATACGAGGCCATGGACCGGGCCGGCATCCACGTCTCCCCGCGCACCCTGATGGCCTGGCTTGCCGAGGAGCGCACCCCGAACAAGGCGAACCGGACCCGCCTGGATGCCGCGTACTGGGATCTGCGGCGTCGCAACGTTGCCACCGACCTCAAGCACCGGCTGAACAACGAGGGCCGGGGTACCCGGGTGGAGATCAACCCGGTCGACCAGTCCGGGGTCGAGCGCAGGCACCAGCGTGATGTGGCCAGCCGCAGCATCAACGTCCGCGGCGTATGGGACCGCGCCGTCGACGCCTGGCTCGAGGAGGACCTGGCCGAGCTTGACGCGATCTGGGATCAGATCATCGAAGACATCGGCTCCGAGTACGACGCGTACAGCAACGTCTCCTCCATCGGCTGGGCCGCCTGAACAGATGTACAAGCGCTTCGTCTCCGGTATTGCAGCTGCCAAGGACGGGGCGCCTGACGTCGCAACCGCGGCAGGTCGCTGATTCTCACGAAAGTGCGCATGCGAGATGGGGCCGGCGCCACAGGGCAACTGTTGGCCCCCAGCTTTGGGACTGCGATCGCCGTCACCCGCTGCGGGACCACCCGGGTAGACGGACAGCGCCGAGCCTGTTCAGCGCGCCTGGCATCAGTGCCGGTGACGCCAGTGCTGGTGCGCTTTCAGCACCTCGTAGTTCCAGGTGGAGCGCTGCTGCGTCGAAGAGTGGCCGGCCGGGACTCCGAGTTGTTCGGCGATGGTGGGGAACCGGGGGTGCATCTGCCGGTCGCCGACCGTTACCAGAGCTGACAGCAGCGGCTCGCTCTGGTCGCGGTCGTCGTCGACGAGCCACAGCAGGACGCTCTCGTCGTTGCGGTGCAGACTCGTAAGGGCGGGCAGGCGCTTGCGGATCACCGTCCACGTGGTGGTGCTACCGGCCCGGGCGGTCTGTTCCAGCAATGGCCGCAGGTCGGTCGCGAGCTCCGCGAGCCGTCCCGCTCCCAGATGCCCTGGCTGACCGTCCCGAGGAACGGGACGTCCCTGCGCAGGCATGGGCAGAGCAGCGCGGGTCACCGGCACGGGGGGCGGCGTCGTCGGCACCGTGGATTGCACCGGAGTCGGCGCGGGGACGCGAGGTGCGTCGGAGGACCACACCGTCCTCGGCCGCACGACGGGGGCCTGTGTGGAGACCGGCCGCTTCGTGGACCTCTGACTCGGAGCCGGCGGGGCCTTGTCCGGCAGCGGCAGCGGCTCCTGTGCGGCCAGGCGCCGCTCCTCCTCCCGCCACCGGCGAGAGCCCAGCACTTCCTTGAGGTCCTTCAGTTGGGCCCGCTGCTCCCGGGTTTCGCGCGGCGGGGCCTGCGAGGCCTGATGCCAGGCCCACTCGAACAAGTCCGCTGCCTTGGTCACGTCGAAGCGGTCGATCGCACGCTGCAATTCGGTGAGCGTGCCGTTCAGCGAGCGACGAATCATCGCGATATCCATCGCGCTCAGCATCGGACGGCCCGTTGTGCGGCGCCGGAAATCGGTCTGCCACTCTGCCCCGCCACTGAGCCGCACACGCCCGTTCGACAAGAGCCGACCCCCACCCCTGGCACCACACCGTGCCCCTGAACCGTCGTTATCCGCTCAAGGTGACCCACAACCCTCATGTGCGCAAGAGCGCTTCGCGACAGGGACTCAACGGGGTGGACGCCAGGTATCACCCGACGGCTCGGCCCCAGGTAAAGCCCTGATCAGAACCGCTTCGCGACGGCGCTGTCCTACGGCTGCCGGCATGTGGCTGCTCCCTAGGTCGTGTATCGGAAGTGAATCTTGCACATAGGGTGACGGCATGTCACTGAGCCACATAGCCACCTCGTCCGGACGTTCGATCGAGCTCACCGAGCTGCGAATGTCTTCGACCTACGGAGGGATGCTGGAGGGCTACCCGTGCAAGCCCATCAATGACATGAAGGTCAGCAGTCTCCAGCGGCAGGCTGAACGTGCGTTCCCCTCCACGCCGGTCCATCTGGTTCCCCCCTCCCGCGAGTACCCGGACCAGACTGCCGGCGCCTTCGGCCCCGTTGAGGTGCTGCCTTCCGTGGCTTGCATCGGCGCCTTCCGCTCGACAACGGTCGCCCCCGAACTCGACCCGGTGCTGCACCGTTCCGCTCTCACCGTGGTCTGGTTCCAGACCGGCTTGGATGTCCCGTCGGGCAAGGACGCCGACCTTGTGCTGCGCAGCATTCGCTGGGAAGAACTGGCCCAGGACTATGAGCTCTAGCGACGGGTGCCGATCACAGCCACTCGTTGATGGCGGCGATCAGGACGGTCGCCTCGTAGCGGACCGCCTGCTTGTCGTAGCGCGTGGCGACAGCGCGGTGCCTCTTGAGGCGGTTGATCCCGCACTCGACCGCGTGGCGCTTGCGGTAGTCGGCCGGGTCGAAACGAGGTGGTCGGCCGCCGCTGGAGCCGAGCTTCTGGCGGTTGCGGGCCTGGTCGGCCTTGTCGGGGATGGTGCAGCGGATTCCCCGGCGCCGCAGGTAAGCGCGGTTTTTGCGGGAGGCGTACGCCTTGTCGGCACGCACCCGATGAGGACGGACACGTGGCCGGCCCGGCCCGATGCGGGGCACGCGGACTTTCTCCAGTACCGGTTCGAACTGCGGCGAGTCTCCGCGTTGCCCGGCTGTGATCACGATCGACATGGGCTTTTGGCCCTGCTCGACAGCCAGGTGCAGCTTGGTGGTGAACCCGCCGCGCGAGCGTCCCAGTCCGTGGTCTCCGGGCTCTGCGAAGACACCGCCCGGTGGTTCCTTCTGCAGACCGCCCTTCCTTCGGGCTCCGGCCGCGTGCTGGTGGGCGCGGCAGACCGTGGAGTCGACGCTCAGGTCCCACGTGATCGCACCCTTCGCGTCGGCCAGGGACTGGAGCCGGGTAAGGATCCGCTGCCAGGTTCCGTTCCGCTGCCACCGGCGGAAGAGGTCGTAGACCCGGCCCCACGGTCCGTACTCGACGGGGACGTCCCGCCACGGAACACCGGTCCGAACTCGGAAGCGTATGCCGTCGATCAACTGCCGCCGGGACCAGACGGGCGGCCGCCCCGCCCTCATTCCCTTCGGTAGCAACGGCTCCAATACCGCCCACTGCTCGTCCGTGAGATCACCCCGACCCATGAACTGTGATCATTCACAGGCCAAGATCCACTTTCGATACACGGCCTAGCAGCCACCGCGCCGTGCCCGCTGTCTGCCGTGGCATTGCAGGCCAGCGTTACGGGTGGCCGACCAGGGCGGTGATGAGCTTGCGGGCCCTCTCTTTGGTCAGCCGCTTCGCGGCCGTCGCGCACCGCTGCCGGGGAGCCCTCAGCGCGATGTCGCTGCCCTTGACGACCTTGGCGAACTCGGCGTCGAACCGCTCCTTGCCGACTTTCTCCGCGAGCGTGGTCAGGTACTTCACCTGCGCTTCGGTGGCCGACTGGGTCTTCGCCTGCTTCCGCCGCTCCTGCGCGGGGGCGTAGATCTGCTTGTAGTGCTCCTTGAGCGCCGCCTCCGACTCCGGGCTGCGGCAGGTGATGTGCACGCTCTCGTACCAGGTCTGGGTGCCCGGCTTGCCGGTCACCGCTTCCCACAGGGCGTCCGCCGTCAGCTTCTCCTCGTCGACGCCTTCGGTCAGGCCGGGTCCGACGATTCCGTAGTAGCCGGTCTTGCCCCGCGGGATCACCGTGAAGCCGGCCGGGACGGCATGGGCTTCGAGCCAGTCCAGGCCGCACCCGCAGTGCCGGGCGTGATACCCGGCCCACTTCCGCTCCAGCGGCTCGTACACCAGCCGGTCGCCGTAGTACTTCGGATCTCTCGCGAAACCAGACATGCGCCGCAGTGTCCCACCACCGACCCGACCAGGACTGCCGCAGTCCGTTGCGGCCATGACGCGGTGCTGCTGGCTCGGCCTTGCGAGACAGCAGCACCCGCTGACGGCTATCCAATCAGGTTGTGGAGTACTGGGATGCTTGCGCCCGCAGCTGCGATGCCCGCGACGATGGCCCTGGGCGCGGACTTCTCGGAGAGGAACATGAGCCCTCCCATGATTACGCCGATGAAGCCGGCTGCCAGGAATACGACGGTGGCGCGCGTTGACAGGAGCGGCGGCATTTCGGACGGCCGCCTGGTGTCGGGCAGGCTTGGCGACGGAGGGCGAGCTGGTGCGGGGGTATGCGGTTCCCGGTTCATCGGGAGTCTCCTGAAGACGGAGGAGCAGAGACGACGGACACCTGTGTGGTGTCGTCCGCGGGAGTGTGCGCCGCGCGGTCGGCGGTCCTGCTGCTCTCTGCCTGAGAGCGTCCCCGTGGCGTCTCGGCCCTGGCCCAGGGTGGCGTCTTCAGGATAGGGGTGATCGGTGCGTTCGGTGCCCCGGCCATATAGCGGGTGGTCATCAAGTGTTACCTCCTTGGTGGCCATTCGAGCCCGACCGGGGCTGTTCTTCCGCACAGCGCGAAGGGATGCACAGAGCGCTGGCCAGGCGTGCAGTTGCACCGTTCTCCAGCTGGTTCCAGCACACTGCAGTACTTTTCGACAATCTGCAGAAGCTGCTCTCCAACCTTGGCGGATGGTCGGAAGAGCTGCTGCCGTACACGAGTAACGGGGGCGACATGCGTACAGCTGGAGGCGACTTCGGACGAGAACTGCAACTCGCGGCTGCAGAACTGCGCACGCTCAGGGCACGGCACGGCGACCCGGCGCTCGAACAGATTGTGGCCCGGGCCCCGCAGGGCCAACGCCTTTCCCCGTCAGGCATCAGTGCGGCATTGCGAGGCCACAGCCTGCCCAGCCGCGACTACTACCTCACGCTGGTCCGCGTCTTGTTGGCCTACGACGCCAACAAGATCGCTTCACTTCAGCATCCGGAAATACCTGAGTGGCGCGACCGCTGGCAGCGGTTGTCCCTGCTGCGCCACGCACAGAGCAACCGCGCCCCAGCCGCCCTCCCGATCAGCAGTCATGCTGCCCTGTCCGAGCAGGTGGTTCTGGCCGCTCTACGACGAGGTGAGCACGTCCAGCTGCCGCCGACTGCCACCGAACTGGGCGGGGTCTGGGCCATGGCTTTCTCTCCCGACGGCCATCTCCTCGCCACCGGCCACGGCGCGAAAACCGTGCAGCTGTGGAACACCGTCGAACAGCGCAGGGCAGGCCCAGCACTCTTTGGACACACGGATCGCGTGTCAAGCGTGGCCTTCTCACCTGACGGCCGGCTCTTGGCAACGGGGAGCCACGACGGAACCGCCCGGCTCTGGAACGTGGACAGCCGAACCCTCGTCACAGAACCGCTCGACAGCGCTGGCTTCGTCGACAGCCTCCTCTTCACTCCCGATGGCCAGTCCCTTTACGTCATAGGCCGCTCGATCCGCCGGTGGGAACTCACCGACCCTCGCCGGCCACGCAAGGCTGAGAAGCACTTCGCCAACGGCCTCACCAGCGCGCCAGTCCTTTCCCCTGATGGCCTGCTGATCACCGGCCACGCTGGAGGCCTGGCCCAGCTCTGGGATGCACGGGAGCAGAAGAAGATTGACGCGCCCCTACGAGGCCATGCGTCAGACGTCACCGCCTTGGCCCTCGCCCCAAGCGGCGACGTGCTCGCCACCGGCAGTGACGACATCCAACTGTGGGACCTGCGCACACACCAGATGATGCACGAACCTCTGCCGTGCTCAGGAGACACCGTCACGGAGATGGCGTTCTCTCAGGACGGGCATCTCCTCGTAGCCATCAGCGGCGACCGGGTATCGGGTGAACCGGAAGAACCGGACTTCAGCTTCAACCTCTGGGACACAACCACCTGGACTGAACTGCCCAGCCCGCAGATCGGCCACAGCGGCCATGTAACGGCGTCAGCGTTCTCACCCGACAGCAGACTCTTCGCCACCGGCGGCATCGACGGCCTTCTACGCATTCGAACCCTGCCTACGAGCAATGGTGGATGACTGGCTCGCTTCGTCTCGCGCGCCGTAGAAGCGGCCCGCCCGTCTAGCGGTCCGTCATGCAGCAGGCGACATCAACGCGCAAGCCGCCCCTGACGCGCTTCTGAGCGCACGTCAGCCGTCCCCGGCCTCTCCCCTGTCCGGTCGGGGGCGGCTCGTTCCGGGAGATCGCCGTACACGGCCGCGCGGGCAGTCGTCGTGGCGGCCGGTGGGGGTCTGTCCAGACATCCGCCGACGGTCTGCCGGGGGTCTGTCCGGGCTCTGTCCGGCGGACAGATGAATGAGCTCTCCGGACAGGCCCCTGGCAGATGTCTGGACGGACGATCCGGCGCTATCGCCCGGGGAAGCAGCCGGCCTTCCGCCCGCCGCGACGGGCCCTCGCAGCCCGCCGGACCGCCCGGCGAGTCGGGTGGAGAGCTTTTCCCGCCCTGGGGCCTGCCTGAGGGCGAAAAAAATCCGCGGATGGGGCCGGTCGGGTGGCGGCGGTCGTGACGGTGCAAAACGGGCAGGGTGACGGTCGCATGACGGTCAAAACGGGCAGGGGTGGCGGTGGTCTCGGGCCGAGTTGGCGTCACGAGGAGGCGTCACTCGGTGACGCCTGTTGAACGCGATCGTCGGCGCCATGCGCGGGTTCGGCAGCGTGGTGAGCAGTACCGGCTGTCGGATCGCTTCGTCTTCCCGAACGGGGTGTCCGCGGAGTACCAGGTGCTGCCGCACTCCGGGCACGTGAATTGGGGCCAGGGATGGCGGCGTCCTTCGAGGACTGCTTTGAGGGCCGCCCCGCCGGCCTCGATCGCCTCGCGGCGCGCCTTCATCGTGCGCCAGGCCCTTGTTCTGCACGTCGCGGAGCAGTACCGGCGGCTCTTCCTCGACCCATCGGGAAGAGGCGCTCCGCACTGACGGCACCGCGAGGCTTTCCTGCTCACGTCTCACAGGATGCCCCTTCGTACGGGCCGGTGGGCAAGCCTCGGGGACCACTGGGCAAGCCTCCGGGTGTGGTGGGCAAGCCGGGCTTGCCCACCCCTGGGCAAGCCCGGGGGTGGGCTCGTGTCGAGGCGTCCTGGGGGCCTGGTGGGGGTTGTTCCCACGGTTGCTCCCATCGTTGTCTCCACAGGGGGATTCAGGGGTGCACCGGAGGTAGGGCCGCAGGTGTGAACCCCCCATTCCGGGACCGTGTCGTTTCCCCAGGTCAGACCTCGTGGGCAAGCCGGTCTCGCACGCCGACACCTCCTTCACGCGATAGTCATGGGGAGGTGTGGTGACTGTCAGCCGGGCAGGGGGTGTCGCTGACCCGGGGCGCTGGATGCACTCGGACCCGCGAAGCGGGCGCGTTACGAAACCGCGTGGACATGGTGTTCAGGTCCTCAGGCCAACTACCTGCGGATTTGGAGGGCTTGACAGGGCAAGCCCTGGCAGGCGACACTGACCCCAGTGCGGCACGATTCTGTCCGCAGACATGATGCTCTCGTCTTCCTTACCTGAGACGGGGGCTTTTTTTGTGCCCGTATCCATGAGCAGGCCCCGGTTCCCCGGGGCCTTTTTTCGTTTCCGGAGGTCCTTCGTGTTCGACCCGTGGTGGTTCGTAAGCGGCGCTTGCGTCGTGATCGCGGCGCTTGCGCTCCTAGCGACGCTGGTGTTTGTAATTGTGCGGCGCGTGGTCGACAAGGCACGTCCGGAAGATCTTCCTGCGGTCCTGACCGGACTGGGCGAGGTCGTCGCCAGCCTTGCCTGCTTCCTTCCCTGGGGAAAGACGCGGGACAGTACGACTGCCGAGTCGAGTCCCGGCGAGACACTGGCTGCGCCGGTCACTATCGTGGCTGGCCAACTGGCGACGGCTCCCGCGATCAACCCGCCTGTTATTCCTGGGGAGGCGAACCGATGAAGCGGCAGCGTCCCTATCGCGACACCACGGCAGAGCGGGCCAGCACCAGCAGCATCGGTCTTGTGCTGAACAGCATCAGAAACCGCCGCGAGGTCGGCGTCGTGATCCACATGGTGGTCTGGGGGCTGTCACTCCAGGACACCGCCCGACGCATGGGTGTCACAGAGACCCAGGCTCAGCATTTGCTGGTCAATGCGTTGAGCCGGCTCCGGCATCCCAGCATGGCGGCGAACCTCCGGGTAGAGCTCGATGGCGACTCCGTCGCCCGGTCACGGGAGCTTCGCAGGTGGGCCAACGCGGTGGCCCAGTCGATAGTTGTCACCTGCCCCTGTGGGCTCAAATTTCTGCCCGAGAGCTTCTTCCTCACCACTGGCGGCCGCCCCAAGCGCTACTGCTCGAATGCCTGCAAGCAAGCGGCCTACCGGGCTCGAAGGAAGCAGGCTGGGAAGCAGTGATCTGCGCGAAGTCCTTGTGACGGAGGACCAGGGTCGCTGCGGTCCAACTTTGCGCAACAGTGCGTCAGGGGGTGTCGCCGACCCAGTGGAGGCGGTCCGGGTCGCCGGGCCGTCCTTCGTAGTGGGACCGTCCGCCCGGTCCGTAGGCGCCGAGCAGTGCGATGAGCGCCGCGCCGTCCAGCAGCTGCTCTTCGGTCAGCCGGTGACGTTGATGCGCTGCCCGTTCAGCGGTCCGCCCATGAGCACTGCGTACCGGTGCCCCGGCATATCACCGCCCGGCTCGCCGGACTCGCTGCTCTCCTGGCGGCCGGCCCGGGTGCGCCGGGATCCGCAGAGAACCACCCGCCCCCAGTACAAGTAACAGTGCCCCTCGATGTACCGGGCGTTCCACTCCCTCGAAGACTTCGAGGGCGCAGCCAGTAGCACCGCCACGTCGTCCATTCAAGGCTTTATATAGGTATGAATCTTGCCTATTGGAAACCTTGAACGGGAGGCGCTGGACCGGAAATCTGGATTCCCTCGCACCGGGCTTGCGGAGCTAACCCCTCGGCATTCGACAGTGCTGCCCACCACCCCGCGACACCCGTTCGTCAAGCGCTCGCGAATCCGTGCCACGCCCCGTCAGAGACCGCTCTGCGACGGCTCGGAACGGATTTTCGCGAGAGCTCGATTCGACGGGCTGGTTCGCGGACTGTGGCCCCGCGCTCAACCGGAGCGCACCACCGAAATGGAGATCCCGCCGTGTCCACGCCCGCCCTGATCGTGTTCGCTCTCGCCCTGTTCGTCGTGCTGCTCCTGGTCCTGGTGTCCGGTCTCGTCCTGGCCGGCCTGGCCTATGTCACCCACCGCCACCCCCGCCTGGAGAAGCCGCTGGGTGTCGCGATCGGGGGTGCCGGCGTCCTCGTCGCGATCGTCGTGGGCCTGGTTGCCGTCGTCGCCCTGACCACCTGATGACGCGCCACGCCCCCCGGCTTCGTTTGCTCGTTGCCCGGCTGAATTCATGTAACTGCCCGCGACCGGGCGGCTACGGTGATCGGATTCTGATTGCGAACCCGTGGGGGATCTGATGGTGACGGCTCGACAGACACGGCCCGGCACACGCGCAATGGCGCTGTGTGGCGCCGTGGGGCTCTCTCTGGCCCTGACCGGTTGCGGTGGCGGCAGCGACGATGCGAGGCCGCAGACGGCTCCGTCTGCGGCCTCCTCGGCCACGCCCTCCGCGTCGGCGTCGGCGGATCCGGATGAGGCGGTGAATGCCGCGGTGCTGGCGTCGTACTCGTCGATGTGGGTGGAGCAGATGAAGGCGTACCGGAAGGCCGATGCCGAGGGCACCGAGCTGGAGCGGTACGTCACGGCGGAGGCGCTCGGCCAGTTCCGCAACGACTTGGCGCGGATGAAGGAGGCCGGGACCGTGGTGCGCGGCGACCTGGCCCACGACGACACCACCGTGACTTCCGTGGACATGGAGGCGCAGACGCCCACGGCCACGGTTCAGGACTGCATGGACATCTCGAAGTGGCAGACGTACAGCACCAAGAAGGACCAGGTGCTGCCCATGCCGAGCGACCAGCCGCGCCGATACCTCGCCACGGCCACGGCGGAGAAGTGGGACGACGGCTGGATCATCACCGAGTTCACCCCGGACGGATCGCAGACGTGCTGAGGCGAGCGGCGGCGGCCGCGGTGGTCCTGGCGGGCGTCCTCGCCCCGGCCGCGCACGCCGACGGCGGCAAGAGCGGCGGGGTCTGCGAGGGGACGGCGCTGACCATCACGGTCTGCGCCTCGGACAGCGCCGCCGCGCACGGTTCGGCCGGCGCCGCTGCCACCCCCGCCAGCTCGCCGGGCACGGGCTCGTCGACGCCCTCGTGCACGTACACCCGCCTCGACCCGCAGCCTCCGGCCGAGAACATGTTCTGGAAGGGACACGACCGCTCGGAGAAGGGCTCCGTCTACGGGGTGAACTGTCCGGGACAGCAGGGAGCGCGGACCGTGTGGATCGCGGACGGCCAGGCGCCGACCGCCGCGCCGGTCATCGACCCGGAGGTCCTGGCCCGGCGGGCGGTGGCCTCGATGCGCCTGGACGGCCCGAAGGTCGCCAGCCCTCGCGCGGCCGGGACGTATGTGGTCGGGATGCCGATGTGGATGTGGGCGACGCCCTCGACGTCGACGTTCGGGCCGGCGACCGCCTCGGCCACGGCCGGCGGCGTCACCGTGAGCGCCACCGCCAGGGTCACGAGCGTGCGGTGGGCGATGGGCGACGGCACCACCGTCACCTGCCGCGGCCCCGGGACTCCGTACCGGAAGTCGCAGGAGGTGACCTCATCGCCGGACTGCGGGCACCTGTACGAGCGGCCCTCCTACGAAGAGCCGGGCGGCCGGTACCAGGGCACCGCGACCGCGACCTGGACCGTCACCTGGACCGCCCCCGCCCTGGGCGACGGCGGCCAGTTCACCGAGACCCGGCAGACGGCGTTCACCGCCGCCGTCCACGAGGTCCAGGTCGTCAACTGACCCGGCACGCCCCTGACCAGCGATGGTGAGTTTTCACGGTGAGTTCGGCCGAGCCGTGGTGAGTTTCGCGGTGAGTGGACCCCGCCATGGTGAGTAGGCCCCGGGGCGTAGTGAGTTTCCCGGTCGGAAACTCACCACCGCAGGTCAGACGCGTGCGCGGCCACTCACCACGGCACCCCGCTCACTGGAAACGATCCTTGTCGAATCTGGCGCGTGACGCGCAGGTGGTCGACAGGGGCGGCGATCGCCAGATGCCCGGAGCGGGAGTTCCGTCGCCGGCGCCAGAGACCAGCCACCCGCTCCGGGCCCCGACACCCTGCCACACGACAACCGCAGAGTCTGCCGGGCCGCGGCCCCGCGCTGGTCCTCGAGCACCGCCGCTGAAGCGCCGGACGGTCCGCTGCGCAGCCGGCATGGGCCCGACACCAATCCCGACACCATGACCGACGGTATGACCGAGAGCATGACCGACACTATGACCGACGCCTCCCGGGAGCGGACCTCCGCATAACGGCAGGTCAACCCCCTGTTTTCGTGTGGTGAGTGCTCAGACTTCCCCTCTTCTACCCGGCCTGTCCTGCTGTGGGGGCGGGGTGGTGGTGGCTGGTGGGCGGGCGTGGTCTCGGGGAAGACGGGCGGCGCTGCGCTGGCCTCACGGGGGACTGCGGCGGCCCGGTGGGCGCCGCAGCGGACAGGGGCCCCAGGCGGGGCGCAACATCCCCCCCAACATCCCCTCCAGCATTCCCCCCAACATCCCACGCGCACGATCACGCCCACCGCCCGCACAACCGCAGGTCAACCCCCGGATTTCGTGTGGTGAGTACTCAGACTTCCCCTTGGCTCCTGGCCTGCCCGCTCTGGATATGGAGGTGGGTGGGTGGGGGCTGGACTGGTCGGCGGCGGGGAACCGGCGGCGCTGCGCTCGCCCTTGTCTCCGGCCCGTCGCGGAGCTCCGGACCGGAGGCCGGCGCAGCGCGGGGCGCCTGCTCGCCGAAGGGCGGCACCGCCTGGTGCTCCTCGCCCCGCCGGACCCCTGGGCGCGGCGTGCACAACAGCTGCGACGCTATGGGTGACGACATCTGTCACGGTATGTGCGACAAGATCTGTGACGCTATGTGTGACACCGCCCGCCCGCCGTGCTTCGCGCAACCGCAGGTCAGGCCCCAGTTTTCGCGTGGTGAGTGCTCAGACTTCCCCTCTTCTACCTGGCCTGTCCTGCTGTGTGGGGTGGGTGGTGTGGGCTGGTGGCGGGCGTGGTTTCGGGGAACCGGGCGGCGCTGCGCTGGCCCGTTCTCCCGGCCCGTCGCAGGCTCCGGACCGGCGACGAGACCGAGGACCAGGCGGCGGTGCTGGTGGTCCTACTTCGGCTGCGACGCCGGCCGCTGCGCTTCGCTGTCCGCACCGAGCTCGGATGCGTGGATCGCCCTCGCGTCGGTGACGGCCCGTGCCCAGGTGCGTTCGTTCCCGCCGTGCGTGCGGGCCAGCCGCCCGGCCAGGCCCCGCTGGTGCTCACCGGCCCGGCGCAGCTCCCCGAGGGCGACCTGGACGGCCTGAGCGCGCTCTGCGGACACCGGACGGCCTCCCCGGGGCTCTCCATGCTCCACGCCGCTCTTGCGCCCGGAGACGCCCAGCAGGGCCGTTCCCACGGCTTCCTGGTGTGCGGCCCAGAACCGCTCCACCTCGGCTTGGTCGTAGTAGTCGACCCGGTCGATCGTGACCACCCGCTCCGGGTGACGGCGCTCCTGCGGCTGCTCGTGGCGCAGCGCGTACCACCGGGCCACGGTCGAGCGACCCGCCCCGGTGTACCGGGTAATCCACGCACGACTAACCAGCGCCCTCCCCCCGACGACGCGACGCAGACGGACATCATTTTCGCCGGTCGGCTCCATCAATTCCGCTCCCGATCCATGCGTAGAATGGAGGCGCTCCGCTCGGACGAGTGGGCGCAGCTGGTGGGGAATTAAATTGGAATTCGGGTTGCCGCCCATTCCAATTGCAGTAATTCCCCGCCAGCCTAAAACATTTATGCGCGCGGCCTCCTCCGGAGGAACGGCGCACGACCCTACGGGTCGTCAGACGATAGACCCCCTACGGGGTTCAGAAACCGATTCCTCCGGAATCCTCGCCAGCACCTGGCGGGTGCTGCGGCAGGGATGGCGGCGCACCGGTCGCGGACTGTGCGGTGGTGCGCCCCGAGAGGGCCGCACCACCGCCCGTGGGCTAGGCGCTCAGGGCCGCGACCGGCAGGGGCGTGATCTCGCCCTCCCAGAGGTCCCAGGAGCGCGTGACGTGGCTGCTGGCCGGTGAGACCACCACGATCTGCCCTTCCCGCTCCGCGTCAGCCACCCCGACCGCCAGCAGGCAGATCACGGCCTCCCACGCCTCCTCGTCGACGACGTGCCCGCCGCCGTCCGTGGGGACCTCGACCTGAGCCGTGAGGGTCAGACGGTCCGTCAGGGTCAGCGACTCGCCGTCCACGACCACCGTCATGGTGTGCGACCCCGGAGCCAGCTCCGCGAGCAGCAGACGCATCGCGTCCTCAGCCACGACCCAGCCGGAGTTGAATTCCGAGTAGTGCATGTACGCGGGAATGATCTGCATGATTTTTCTCCTGATTTGGACGAGTGGACTGACCGTCAGGAAAGGTTGCCGCCCTTCCTGACTGATCTAACCTTACGGTGAATGCTGACGTGAATTCAAGAACCAATCGGCACGCCTTTTTCGGTGTCGCCGGAGGGAGCTGGAGAGCCTCGGTTCGTGACGCCGAAGTCCGTGGTGGCGGTGGGGCAGATTAACGGTCTCTACCCCGGGCTGCCAGTGATGCAGGGTGGTGTGTGCTGAGTCCAGTTCTTAGCTACCGCCGAGAATGATGCACGCGGCTCACGCTCCGGCCGAGACGACCGACCCCCCTCTTGTTGGTGCGTAGTTGTCTGTGACGGTGCGTCGGGTGCTGCCGCAGGTGTTTTCCGGGCTCGGCCTGCCCGCACTGCGGAGCCGTGCGGGCAGGCCCCTACCACCTTCTGGCCTCGTGTCACCCCCGACACCCGCAGCCGCCGAGCACGCCCGCACCAATTCCCGCACCGATGCGGGAATTCCGGAGGAATTCCCAATCCCATTCCGGAGGAATGGGATTGAAAGCCCGTAGGGCTTTATCGTCTTTACGACCCGTAGGGTCGTGCGTCGTTCCTCCGGAGGAGTCCGCGCGCATAAATGATT
>NZ_JBITFK010000018.1:0-56822 GCF_044455985.1 Streptomyces sp. NPDC051064 | reverse complement strand
AGGGCCAGATCTTCGTGAAGGGCGAGGTCATCAAGACCGTCCCCGAGTCGAAGATCGTGGAGACCCTCATCGAGGAAGCCATGAAGATCGCGGAGCAGATGGAGAAGGACGGCATCGCCTCGGGCGAGCCCCAGGTCTCCATCGCCGGCTGACCTCCCGTCCCTCCGTGCCCCGCAGGCCGTGTCCTGCGGGGCACAGCCATGTCCTGCGCCCATCGGCCTTCCCCACCTGGGGCGCACCCCACAGCCTTGTTGGGTACAGTGCGGACATCAGTAGACCGTTTGGTGAGGCCCCAGTGTTGACGCAGACCACTACCCGGGTCCTCGACCCCGGCGAGCTCCCCGCCGCGCTCGCCATCCTCGAGAGCGAACCCGTGGACAACGCGTTCGTCACCTCCCGTGTCCAGGTCGCCGGGCTCGATCCATGGCGTCTCGGCGGCGAGATGTGGGGTTGGTACGCCGACGGCCGGCTGCGCTCGCTCTGCTACTCCGGGGCCAACCTCGTGCCCATCTGCGCCACCCCCGAGGCCGTCAGGGCCTTCGCCGACCGTGCCCGGCGGGCCGGCCGCCGCTGCTCCTCGATCGTCGGCCCGGCCGGCCCCACGGCCCAGCTGTGGCGCCTCCTCGAACCGAGCTGGGGCCCCGCCCGTGAGGTCCGGCCCAACCAGCCCCTCATGGTGACCGACCGCCCCTCGGCCGAGGTGGCGCCCGACCCGCTCGTGCGCAGGGTCCGCAAGGAGGAGATGGACGTCCTCATGCCGGCCTGCGTGGCCATGTTCACCGAGGAGGTCGGCGTCTCCCCGCTGGCCGGCGACGGCGGGCTCCTCTACCAGGCCCGGGTCGCCGAACTGATCACCACCCGCCGGTCCTTCGCGCGCATAGAGGACGGCAAGGTCCTCTTCAAGGCGGAGATCGGCGCGGCCACCCCCCGCGCCTGCCAGATCCAGGGCGTCTGGGTCGCCCCCGAGGCCCGCGGCCGGGGTCTCTCCGAAACGGGCATGGCAGCCGTCCTGCGCTACGCGCTCAGCGATGTGGCCCCCGTCGTCAGCCTGTACGTGAACGACTACAACACCGCCGCGCGCAGGGCCTACAGCCGTGTCGGCTTCCGCGAGACGGGCGCCTTCATGAGCGTGCTGTTCTGACCGGACGGTACGGCCAGTAGGGTTCCCGCATGGCAGCAGCAACCCCCACGTCCCCCCGGGGCTCCGGGAACCCCGACATCGTGGTCGGACCGCTCGACCTCGCCGACCGCGTCGACGAGGCACTCGCCGTGCAGGCCCTCGCCTTCGGCCTCACCCAGGACGAGATCGACGTACGCCGCCATATCGTGCTGCGGCACCTCGACCATCCGCAGGCACGCGCCCTCGGCGCCACCGCCGCCGACGGACGGCTCGTCGGATTCGTCTACGGGCTGCCGAACGACCGGACGCACTGGTGGTCCACCGTCGTGGAACCGTATCTGCGCGCCACCGGATCCGAGAGCTGGCTCGACGACTCGTTCGTGATCACCGAGCTCCATGTCCACCCGGAGTTCCAGCAGCGCGGCATCGGCCGGAGCCTGATCACCACCATCACGGACGCCGTCGACCTGCCCCGTTCCATCCTCTCCGCGATCGACACCGAGAGCCCCGCCCGCGGCCTCTACCGAGCCCTGGGCTACCAGGACCTGGCCCGGCAGGTGCTCTTCCCCAGCGCGCCCAAGCCGTACGCGGTGATGGGCGCGCCCCTTCCGCTGCTCCGCGGCTAGGGCCGACCGCCCCCCATGTGCCGGCCGGTCCGAGGAATGGATTTCCGCCCGCGCGGGCCCCCCGGCTAACCTCGGGCTCACCACCCTTCCGAGCAGGAGTTCATCATGGCCCAGGTCCAGCGCATGTCCCGATTGATGATCAAGACACTGCGCGACGACCCGGCGGACGCCGAGACGCTCAACCACAAGCTCCTCGTCCGCGCCGGTTACGTGCGCCGCACCGCGGCCGGCATCTGGTCCTGGCTGCCGCTCGGCAAGAAGGTCCTGGAGAACATCACCCGCGTCGTCCGCGAGGAGATGGACGCCATCGGCGGCCAGGAGGTCCTGCTCCCCGCGCTGCTGCCCAAGGAGGCGTACGAGGCGAGCGGCCGCTACGACGAGTACGGCGACCTGTTGTTCCGGCTCAAGGACCGCAAGGGCGCCGACTACCTCCTCGGCCCGACCCACGAGGAGATCTTCACCCAGGTCGTCAAGGACATGTGCTCGTCCTACAAGGACCTGCCCGTGATCCTGTACCAGATCCAGACCAAGTACCGCGACGAAGCCCGCCCCCGCGCCGGCGTGCTGCGCGGCCGTGAGTTCCAGATGAAGGACTCGTACTCCTTCGACACCACCGACGAGGGCCTGGCCGAGGCGTACCAGCTGCACCGCGCCGCCTACATCCGGATCTTCGAGCGCCTCGGCCTCGACCACCGCATCGTCTCCGCCGTCTCCGGCGCCATGGGCGGCTCCGCCTCCGAGGAGTTCCTCGCCCCCGCCCCCGCCGGCGAGGACACCTTCGTCGACTGCCCCAACTGCGACTACGCCGCCAACACCGAGGCCGTGACCTTCAAGGCCACCGCCGCCGACGCCTCGGCGACCGGCCCGGTCGAGGAGCTGGACACCCCCGACACCCCGACCATCGAGACCCTCGCCGCCCACCTCGGCGTCGAGGCCTCCGCCACCCTGAAGAACCTCCTGGTCAAGGTCGACGGCGAGATCGTGGCCGTGGGTGTGCCCGGCGACCGTGAGGTCGACCTCGGCAAGCTCGGTGAGCACCTCGCCCCCGCCGTCGTCGAGCTCGTCACCGCCGAGGACTTCGTGGGCCGCCCCGACCTGGTGCGCGGTTACGTCGGCCCGCAGGGCCTGGAGAAGGTCCGCTACATCGCCGACCCCCGCGTCGCCGCCGGCACCGCCTGGATCACGGGTGCCAACAAGGAGGGCAAGCACGCGAGGAACGTCGTCGCGGGCCGCGACTTCGAGGTCGACGACCACCTCGACGTCGTCGTCGTCGAGGCGGGCGACCCCTGCCCCAAGTGCGGCACCGGCCTCCAGGTGGACCGCGCCATCGAGATCGGCCACATCTTCCAGCTCGGCCGCAAGTACGCCGACATCTTCTCCCTCGACGTCCTCGGCCAGCAGGGCAAGCCGGTCCGCGTCACGATGGGCTCGTACGGCATCGGCGTCTCCCGCGCGGTGGCCGCCCTGGCCGAGCAGACCGCCGACGACAAGGGGCTGTGCTGGCCCCGCGAGATCGCCCCGGCCGACGTGCACGTCGTCGCCGCCGGCAAGGCGCTCCAGACCGAGCTCGCCCTCGACGTCTCCGAGAAGCTCAACGCCGCGGGCCTGCGCGTCCTGGTCGACGACCGTCCCGGTGTCTCGCCGGGCGTGAAGTTCACCGACTCCGAGCTCATCGGCGTCCCGAAGATCCTTGTCGCCGGCCGCCGTTCGGCCGAGGGCGTCCTGGAGCTGAAGGACCGTCGCACGGGCGAGCGCGAGGAGCTCACCGTCGACGAGGCGATCGCCCGCCTGACCGACCAGGGCTGATCCGGCCCCGACGGAGAGGGCCCCGCGCACCGCGCGGGGCCCTCTCCCATGCGTGCGGCCGGCTACAGCCAGGCCGCGAACTCCAGTGACATCTCGCCGTCCTGCGTGCGTCCTGCCGCCAGCGCCCGCGTGCCGGACTCGACGGCACGGAACAGCGTCCAGCCGCGCAGTCGCGCCTGGTCGACCTCCAGTGATTCGGCGAGCTTCTTGACCCTGCGGCGGGCCGTCACGGCACCGCCGGGCGAGGCGATCAGGTCCTCCACCCGGTCACGCACCAGCCGCGCCAGGTCGTACGCACGCTCCCCGGTCAGCGGCTCGGGGCCGACCGCCAGCCACGGGGCTCGTTCGCCGGCCAGGACCTTGCTCTGCCGGAAGTTGCCGTGCAGCAGGAAGGCCTCCGGGGAGTCCTGGACCAGCTCCTCGCGGGCCGCGAGGGCCGCCGAGACCAGCGGTTCGAGCGCGGGGTCCTGCGCGGCGGCGGCCCGCATGGGTCCCACCTGCCGGGCGGTGCGCTCCTCGACGGTCTCGAAGGCGTGGCCGGCCGGCGGCTCGACCCACAGCCGGCGCACCGTGCCCGCGGCCTCCAGCAGCGCCTTCGCCTCGGGCAGGGAGCGCAGGGACACCTCGTGGTGCAGCCGCTCCAGCAGGAGGGCGTCCTCGGGCCCAGCCGCGTCCGGAGCGGTCAGGAGCTCGACGGCCCCCCAGCCCCTCCAGTGCGCGAGAGCGGCCCTCTCCTGTGCGGGAGCGGCCCCGGGAGGCGCGATCTTCAGCACGGCCGGCGTGCCGTCGCCCCGGTGCACCAGGAGGACGAGAGCGCTCCGCCCGCCGGGGGCGCAGACCCGGTCGAAGGAGACCGAGTGCGCGGGCAGCGCCTCGTCGGTGAGTGCGGGGAGCCGCCCGAGCCACTCGGCGGCGGCCGCGTCCCCGTACGTCTCGCCGAGCGCTCGCACCAGACGCTGCGGCGGTTCGAAACCCATACGTGCCTTGTTCCCTTTCAGAGCGTGCTCAGTTGCTCAGTGCGTGACACCCGTGGCTCCTGCCTCCGCCGTGTTCTCCGGCGGGGCGGCCTTCTCGGTGAGCCCAGGAAAGGCTACGCCGGTGCCGCGCCAGCGCACCGCACGCACCGCGGCCTCCCGGAGCGCGCCCGCCGCGTCCTGCCGCAGCGGCCCCCCGGCAGCCCGTACGAGATCGGAGTACACGCCCGCCACCCGGTCCTCCAGCACGGCGGCGAGCCGCGTCGCGGTCGCGGGGTCCCGCACCGCGAAGGGCAGCGTGTACGCCGCGTGCGCCGCCACGGGTGTACCGCCCAGGTCGCGCACCGTGCGGGTGAGCGCGTCCCGTCGGGCCCGGTGGGCGTCGCAGGCCGCCGTGGCGTCGGTGCGGCGGCCGTCCTCCAGCCGGCCGCCCAGCGCCCCGTATCCGTACACGGCGGCGTGCTCGGCGGCGAGTGCGGCCTGTGCGGCACGCAGCGCGCCCTCGGTGTCGTCCGTTCCGGCCTCCTGTGTCATGCCGTTCATGCCGGGGGCTCCTTGGCCAGTTCGGTCAGCAGATACGCGTGGGCGGCGCCGGCCGCGGCGATCGAGGCCAGCAGCCTTGCCAGTTCCGGTTCGGCGGTCAGCAGGGCCGCGGCACGGACGTCGGCCACCCTGCGCTCCTCGCCCGCCAGCTCCCTCAGGGCCGCACGCGCGTCGGTGGCGGCCGCCGGCGGGGCGGGGGCGGGGGAGCCGCTCGCGGCCTTCGGCGGCCCGCCCAGGGCCGTGAGGTGCTCCCGCACCGCGGCCCCCATCGGCGCGAGCCCGGGTTCCGTCACCGGGTGGGCGGCCGCGAGCTGTTCGTAACGGGAGAGCAGCGAGGCACTGTCACGGGCCGCCGACGCACGCAGCGCCGTGCCCGCCCGGAGCGAGGCGGCCCTGGCGTCCGCGCCCCCGGAAGCACTCGGCGTCTCCGCCCCGTCCCCGCAGCCTGCCAGCACCGCACCCAGGGCCAGGGCTCCCGTAGCGGTGAGCGCACTCCTGCGCGTCGTCCCCGTGCGGTGCACTTGTCTCCTTCAGCCTGGTTTTTGACAGTTTCTGACCTGAAGTGATCACCGGACGTGAGCGTACCCGCGGCCGGACGGGAGGCGGACGGCAACACCCCTGCGGACCGGATACCCTTTGACCTGACACGCGACGATCCCCACAACAGCACACGCGGCCGAGGAGTCACCCGGATGAGCACCACCCAGAGCGACAGGCTGCGCGAACTGCTGGAGACACTCGTCAGCGCCAAGGAGCTCGACCTCGAGGAGATCGAGGTGTCCCAGGCGGGCCGCCGCCGGGTGCTGCGGGTCATCGTGGATTCCGAGGACGGCGTGGAGCTCGACACCTGCGCGGAACTCAGCCGCGGCATCTCCCAGAAGCTGGACGAGACCGACGCCATGGGTGAGGGCGAGTACGTCCTCGAAGTGAGCTCTCCGGGCGCCGACCGCCCGTTGACCGAGCACCGCCACTACGTACGCGCCACCGGCCGGCTTGCCAGGCTCACCCTGAGTGAGGGCGGCGAGCTGGTGGCGCGCATCCTCGGGGTGGACGACGAGGGACTCGATCTGGAAGTACCGGGCGTCAAGGGCCGCAAGCCCACGTCGCGCCGTGTCACCTTCGACGAGATCGTCAAGGCGCGCGTGGAGATCGAATTCAACCGCAAGGACAAGAAGGAAGAGGAGGCGTAGCCGTGGACATCGATGTGAAGCTTCTGAAGGGCTTGGCGCAGGACAAGGAGATCCCCTTCGACGTGCTCGTCGGGGCGATCGAGTCGGCCCTCCTCATCGCGTACCACCGCACCGACGGCAGCCACCGCCGTGCGCGCGTCGAACTGGACGCCGGCGGCCATGTCACGGTGTGGGCGAAGGACGACCCGGCCGAGCTCGAAGAGGGCCAGGAGCCCAAGGAGTTCGACGACACGCCGTCCGGTTTCGGCCGTATCGCCGCGACCACCGCCAAGCAGGTCATCCTGCAGCGGCTGCGCGACGCCGAGGACGACAGGACGTTCGGGGAGTACGCGGGCCACGAGGGCGACGTCGTCACGGGCCTGGTCCAGCAGGGCAAGGACCCGAAGAACGTCCTGGTCGACATCGGCAAGCTGGAAGCGATCCTGCCGGTCCAGGAGCAGGT
Source organism: Streptomyces sp. NPDC051064 (assembly GCF_044455985.1). Lineage (NCBI taxonomy): Bacteria > Bacillati > Actinomycetota > Actinomycetes > Kitasatosporales > Streptomycetaceae > Streptomyces > Streptomyces sp. NPDC051064. The sequence goes on along the minus strand of NZ_JBITFK010000018.1, from coordinate 50,121 downwards.
CCCGGGCGAGGAGTACACCCACGGCCTGCGGCTCCGTACGTACGTCGTGCGGGTGGCCAAGGGTGTGCGCGGCCCGTCCGTGACGCTCTCGCGCACCCACCCGAACCTGGTGAAGAAGCTCTTCGCGCTGGAGGTTCCGGAGATCGCGGACGGCTCGGTCGTCATCGAGGCCATCGCCCGCGAGGCGGGTCACCGCACCAAGATCGCCGTACGTTCCACCCGGGCAGGCCTCAACCCGAAGGGCGCCTGCATCGGCCCGATGGGCAGCCGTGTGCGCAACGTCATGGCCGAGCTGCACGGCGAGAAGATCGACATCGTGGACTGGTCGGACGACCCCGCCGAGATGGTCGCCAACGCGCTGTCACCCGCACGGGTGAGCAAGGTCGAGGTCGTGGACCTCGGGACGCGCTCCGCCCGGGTGACCGTGCCGGACTACCAGCTGTCGCTGGCGATCGGCAAGGAGGGGCAGAACGCCCGCCTGGCCGCCCGTCTCACCGGCTGGCGCATCGACATCCGCCCGGACACCGAGACCGACGAGGAGCGCGACGTCGCGGACCGTGAGCGCGCCGAGCGCGCCCGGGAGCGTTCCGAGCGCGGCTGACCCACGGACCCGTGCCGGGGCCCGTCCGGGCCTCCGGACGGGCCCCGGCACGGGTCTCCGAAGGAATAGATCGAGGCGCCAGGCCGCTGAGATCACGACAACATCCGTTCGATTTTTGCCCCCAAGGGGTGAGGTCGGTGCGGGGAGGTAGACTTAGACGTGTCTGGCCGGACGCACGCCCGCGCTTGCCCCGAGCGAACCTGTGTGGGATGCCGGGAGCGAGCGGCCAAGAGCGAGCTGCTGCGCATCGTGGTGGACGAGGGAGAAGTCGTCCCTGATCCACGCGGTACGCTGCCCGGCCGGGGTGCGTATGTACACCCCGTCTCCGTCTGTCTCGACCTGGCGGTCCGCCGCCGGGCATTCCCCCGGGCCTTCAAGGCCAAGGGGCCGTTCGACTCCGCGGCACTGCAGCGGTTCGTCGAGCGGGTGACACCGTAAGAAAGTGAACGGCACGGGTCCCCGTGCGGTCAGGTACCTCGCGAGTTGGAAGTAGGTCGAGATTGCGATGAGCACTCGATGAGTACGCGATGAGTACGCCCATGAAGTAGCGACGGTCCGGCGGTAACCCGGACCTAAAAGGAGCGAAGTGGCTAAGGTCCGGGTATACGAACTCGCCAAGGAGTTCGGGGTTGAGAGCAAGGTCGTCATGGCCAAGCTCCAAGAACTTGGTGAATTCGTCCGTTCGGCGTCCTCGACGATCGAGGCGCCGGTCGTACGCAAGTTGACTGACGCACTGCAGGGTCCCGGTGGCAACGCCGGCAAGTCCGCTGCAAAGCCTGGCGCGCCCCGCAAGGCCGCCCCCTCGAAGCCCGCAGCGCCCTCCCCGGCCGCTGCGGCACGTCCCGCTGCCCCGAAGCCCGGCGCCCCGGCCCCCAAGCCGGCCGCCGCGGAGACTCCGGCGAGCAGCACCCCCGCGGCGCCCTCCGCGCCGTCTGCGGGCCCCCGTCCGGGCCCCAAGCCCGCGCCGAAGCCCGCCCCGGTCACCCCGGTGCCCGCCGCGGAGTTCTCGGCACCGGCTCCGGCCCAGCAGCCGGCCGCGCCGCAGCAGGCCCCGCGTCCCGCGGGTGCCACCCCCGGTCCCCGTCCCGCCCGTCCGGCTCCGGCCGGCGGTCAGCGTGACGGTGGCCGCGACGGTGGTCAGCGTGACGGCGGCCGTGGTGGCGAGCGTGGCGGAGACCGCCCCGCGCGTCCCGCAGGCCAGGGCGCCCCGCGCCCCGGCGGCGCCCGTCCGGCCGGTCCCCGTCCGGGCAACAACCCCTTCACCTCCGGCGGTTCCACCGGCATGGCGCGCCCCCAGGCGCCCCGTCCCGGCGGTGCCCCGCGCCCCGGCGGCGGTCAGGAGCGCCCCGGCGCCCCGCGCCCCCAGGGTGGTCCCGGCGGCGCCCCGCGCCCCCAGGGCCAGGGTGGCGCACGACCCTCTCCGGGCGGCATGCCCCGTCCGCAGGCTCCCCGTCCGGGCGGTGCCCCCTCGGGTAACCGTCCGAACCCCGGCATGATGCCGCAGCGTCCCGCTGCGGGCCCGCGTCCCGGCGGTGGCCCCGGCGGTGGCCGTGGTCCCGGTGGTGCCGGCGGCGGTCGCCCGGGTGGCGGCGGCGGTCGTCCCGGTGGTGGCGGCTTCGCAGGCCGTCCGGCCGGTCCCGGTGGCGGTGGCGGCGGCTTCGCCGGCCGTCCCGGCGGTCCCGGTGGTGGCGGCGGCGCAGGCCGTCCCGGTGGTGGCGGCGGCTTCGGCGGTCGTCCCGGATTCGGTGGACGTCCCGGCGGCCCGGGTGCCCGTGGTGGCACACAGGGTGCGTTCGGCCGTCCCGGCGGTCCCGCGCGTCGTGGCCGCAAGTCGAAGCGTCAGAGGCGCCAGGAGTACGAGGCCATGCAGGCCCCGTCGGTGGGCGGCGTCATGCTGCCTCGCGGCAACGGGCAGGCTGTCCGGCTGTCGCGCGGCGCGTCCCTGACCGACTTCGCGGAGAAGATCAACGCCAACCCGGCGTCGCTCGTCGCCGTGATGATGAACCTCGGCGAGATGGTCACCGCCACGCAGTCCGTCTCCGACGAGACGCTGAGGCTCCTCGCGGACGAGATGAACTACGTCCTCGAGATCGTCAGCCCGGAGGAGGAGGACCGCGAGCTGCTCGAGTCCTTCGACATCGAGTTCGGTGAGGACGAGGGCGGCGAAGAGGCCCTGGTCTCCCGCCCGCCGGTCGTGACCGTCATGGGTCACGTCGACCACGGTAAGACCCGGCTGCTGGACGCGATCCGCAAGACGAACGTCGTCGCGGGCGAGGCCGGCGGCATCACGCAGCACATCGGTGCGTACCAGGTCTCCTCCGAGGTCAACGGCGAGGACCGCCGTATCACCTTCATCGACACCCCGGGTCACGAGGCGTTCACCGCCATGCGTGCACGTGGTGCGAAGTCGACCGACATCGCGATCCTCGTGGTGGCGGCGAACGACGGTGTGATGCCCCAGACGATCGAGGCGCTGAACCACGCCAAGGCGGCCGAGGTGCCGATCGTGGTCGCGGTCAACAAGATCGACGTCGAGGGTGCCGACCCGACCAAGGTGCGCGGTCAGCTCACCGAGTTCGGTCTGGTGGCCGAGGAGTACGGCGGCGACACGATGTTCGTCGACATCTCCGCCAAGCAGAGCCTCAACATCGAGGCACTGCTGGAGGCCGTCGTCCTCACCGCCGACGCCTCGCTCGACCTGCGGGCCAACCCGGAGCAGGACGCGCAGGGTATTGCGATCGAGTCCCACCTCGACCGCGGCCGCGGTGCCGTCTCGACCGTCCTCGTCCAGCGCGGAACGCTGCGCATCGGCGACACGATGGTCGTCGGCGACGCGTACGGCCGTGTCCGGGCGATGCTCGACGACAACGGCAACAACGTCCAGGAAGCGGGTCCCTCGACCCCCGTCCTGGTCCTGGGTCTCACCAACGTCCCGGGTGCCGGCGACAACTTCCTGGTCGTCGACGAGGACCGCACGGCGCGTCAGATCGCCGAGAAGCGGGCCGCCCGCGAGCGCAACGCCAACTTCGCCCGCAAGGGTGTCCGGTTCTCCCTGGAGAACCTGGACGAGGCGCTCAAGGCCGGTCTGGTCCAGGAGCTCAACCTCATCATCAAGGGCGACGCGTCCGGTTCGGTGGAGGCTCTCGAGTCCTCGCTGCTCCAGCTCGACGTCGGTGAAGAGGTCGACATCCGGGTCCTGCACCGCGGTGTGGGTGCGGTCACCGAGTCGGACATCAACCTGGCGACCGGCTCCGACGCCATCGTGATCGGCTTCAACGTGCGCGCCGCAGGGCGTGCCGAGCAGATGGCCGAGCGCGAGGGCGTGGACGTCCGGTACTACTCGGTCATCTACCAGGCGATCGAAGAGATCGAAGCGGCCCTCAAGGGCATGCTCAAGCCGGAGTACGAAGAGGTGGAGCTCGGTACGGCGGAGATCCGCGAGATCTTCCGCTCGTCCAAGCTGGGCAACATCGCCGGTGTGCTGGTCCGCTCCGGCGAGGTCAAGCGCAACACCAAGGCGCGCCTGCTGCGCGATGGCAAGGTCATCGCGGAGAACCTCAACATCTCCGGTCTGCGCCGCTTCAAGGACGACGTCACCGAGATCCGCGAAGGCTTCGAGGGCGGTATCAACCTCGGAAACTTCAACGACATCAAGATCGACGACGTCATCGCGACGTACGAGATGCGCGAGAAGCCGCGAGGCTGATCCACGGGGAATCCCGGGGGGTGACCCCCGGGCTCTCCTGCACGGTCGGGGCCGGTCGACGGGTCGTATTTCCGTCGATCGGCCCCGGCCGTTCCGTGTACGGTTCGGATGTCCCCGCCGGGTGAAGGCGGGGCGTGGCTGTGCCAGTCCGGGGGACGACCCCGGACCCCGAACCCGAACCGGCGGGACATCCGGACATACATGTATGTGGGGACACTGTCCTTCGATCTGCTCCTCGGCGACGTACGGTCGTTGAAGGAGAAACGCTCCATCGTCCGCCCGATCGTCGCCGAGATCCACCGCAAGTTCGCGGTGAGCGTCGCGGAGACGGGCGGCCAGGATCTCTACCGCAGGGCCCAGATCGGTCTTGCCGTGGTCTCCGGGGACACCGGGCACCTCACAGACGTACTCGACCGGTGCGAGCGCATGATCGCAGGCCGGCCGGAGGTGGAGCTGCTGTCCGTACGACGGCGGCTGCACAACGACGAAGAAGACTGAGCACGTTCAAGAAGGAGAAGGACCAGTGGCCGACAACGCGCGGGCAAAGAAGCTGGCGGACCTCATCCAGGTGGTGGTCGCCGAGAAACTGCAGCGCGGTATCAAGGACCCGCGTCTGGGTACGCACGTGACCATCACGGACACCCGTGTCACCGGCGACCTGCGGGAGGCCACGGTCTTCTACACGGTCTACGGCGACGACGAGGAGCGGGCCAGCGCGGCCGCCGGTCTGGAGAGCGCCAAGGGCATCCTGCGCTCGGCGGTCGGTGCGGCGGCGGGGACGAAGTTCACCCCGACGCTGGCCTTCGTGGCCGACGCCCTGCCGGACAACGCCAAGGCGATCGAGGACCTGCTCGACCGGGCACGTGCCTCGGACGCCAAGGTCCGTGAGGCGTCCTCCGGCGCCAGGTACGCCGGAGACGCGGACCCGTACCGCAAGCCGGAGGACGAGGACGAGAACGACGAGGGCTCACCTTCCGCATGACGCAGAACAAAACGCCGGACGGCCTTGTCATCGTCGACAAGCCGTCCGGCTTCACTTCGCACGACGTCGTGGCCAAGATGCGCGGCATCGCCCGGACCCGGCGGGTCGGCCACGCCGGCACGCTGGACCCCATGGCGACCGGCGTCCTCGTACTGGGTGTCGAGAGAGCCACCAAGCTGCTCGGGCATCTCGCACTGACCGAGAAGGAGTACCTGGGGACGATCCGGCTCGGCCAGGACACCGTCACCGACGACGCGGAGGGCGAGATCACCTCGTCCACCGATGCCTCGGGAGTGACCCGCGAGGGCATCGACGCCGGGGTCGCCGCACTGACCGGCGCGATCATGCAGGTGCCGTCCAAGGTCAGCGCCATCAAGATCGACGGCAAGCGGTCATACGCCCGGGTGCGCGGTGGCGAGGAGTTCGAGATCCCCGCCCGCCCGGTGACCATCTCGTCCTTCCGTGTTTACGACGTCCGTGAGGCCGTCGCGGAGGACGGCACCCCGGTCGTCGACCTGGTCGTCTCCGTCGTCTGCTCGTCGGGCACGTACATCCGCGCCCTCGCCCGCGACCTCGGCGCCGGGCTCGGCGTGGGCGGGCACCTGACCGCGCTGCGGCGCACCCGCGTCGGACCGTACGGCCTCGACGCGGCGCGCACCCTCGACCAGCACCAGCAGGAGCTGACCGTGATGCCGGTGGCCGAGGCCGCCGCATCGGCCTTCCCGCGCTGGGATGTGGACGAGAAGCGCGCCAAGCTGCTGCTCAACGGCGTACGGCTGGACATGCCGTCGTATCCGCCGGGGCCGGTCGGGGTCTTCGGGCCCGACGGGGCGTTCCTCGTGCTCGTCGAGGAGCAGAAGGGCAAGGCCAAGAGCCTCGCCGTCTTCGCCTGACGTCCCCGTACGAGGAGGTCACGCGGGCTCCCCATGGGTTCGGCCGGTCGTGGAGCGGGCAGCCCCCGGTGCATGCCCGCTCCACGATCCCCCTCCCGCGACCATCCCTGTCCACAGGAACCCGCTGATTCACCCCAATGGACGGGCGCTCGGAGTGACCGGGGGGTGCGAGGGGGGCGCTTTCGCCCCGCGCGTTTCCGGTGGCGATCATCTGGGACCTACCGTCGGACCATGGGCAGCGGGGACCGGTCGAAACTTGTGAAGATCTGCGATCAGGCCGGCCGGCCGCGGGGGACCGGATTCGTCGCGGACGACCGGGGCACAGTCGTCACCAGCCATCAGGCCGTCGCACGATCCGTGCCCCTGACGCTGCACTCCGCCGACGGCCTCAGCTGCCCCGTCGGCCCCGACGACATCACCGAGCTGCCCGCTCTCGGCCTCGCGCTGCTGCGCACCGGCGGCCCCGGGACCCTCGGGGTGGAGCCGCTCCCCATCGCCGTACGGGAGCAGATCGGGACGGGCACCTATGTGCGGATCGCCGCCCACGGCTGGCGCGAGGCACGGGTGCTCGGGACGGCCCCCGCGACGTACTCCGAGGGCGGACGCGACCACCCCGTGACCGACGCGCTGGAGCTCGCCCTCGGTACGGACGGGCGCGACGCCCTGCGGTCCGGCGGCGCCGCCGTCGGCGGGCCCGTGACGGACCCGCGCACCGGTGCCGTCCTCGGCGTGCTCTCGACGGCGCTGAGCGCCGGGCGCGAGACCGCCGGGCTCGCGGTGCCGCTGGCTCCCCAGGACGCCCCGGCACCGCTGGCCGAGGTGCTCCGGCGCAACGCGAACAGCGTTCCGGGGTACGGCCGCGACCTCAACCTCGCGGGGGCGCTGCAGCTGACCGCCACCTCGCTCGGCCACGCGGACAGCCGGCCCTGCGGCACGGAGGCTGTCGAACGCCCCGACATCAGCGCGGAGTTCACCGCCTTCGAGACCGGCACGGGACCCGTGCTGGGCATGGTCGGCGCCCCCGGGACCGGCCGCACCACGGAGCTCGCCGCCCTGGCCGACCGACGCGCCCGGGGGGCCGTGCCCGCACTGACGCTCTGGCTGCGCGGAGCCGATCTGCTGGCCGACGACACCTCGGTCACCGACGCCATGACCAGGGCGCTGCAGCGCTCCGGAAGGATCATCACCGCTGCCGGGGCCAGGGGCGACATGGAGGCGGCCACCCCCGAGCGGGTGGCCCGCCTCGCCGCGGCCTCCGGGAACCCGCTCCTGGTCGTCGTGGACGGCCCGGAGGAGATGCCGCCCCTGCTGGCCCACCGGCTCGCCGGGTGGGCCGTGGCGACGGCCGAGTGGCTGCAGGCCCACGAGGTGCGGATGGTCGTCGCCTGCCGCCCCGAGCACTGGGAGACCGCCGGCGCGCTGTACCCCCCGGGAACACTGCACCGCCCGGAGCGGCCCGCCGGAGGCCTGCCGCCCGCAGTCCGGCTCGGCGACCTCACGGCGGAACAGGCCGAGCGGGCGGCGGAGCGGTACGGCATCGCGCCCGGCACCATCGCACCCGGCCACGACCGGCATCCGCTCACGCTGCGCCTGCTCGCCGAGGTGCGGGCGGCACTGCCCCCCGACGTGCCCGGCAGGCCCGGCACGGAGGAGGTCTTCGCTTCCCATCTGGACCTCGCCTGCGTCCGGATCGCCGTCCGGATCGGGGCTCAGACCGAGCCCCGGCTCAGGGGCACGGCGGTCCGCAGACTGGCGGCGAAGGTGGCCGGCCAGGTCCACGAGGCGGCCAGGCGCTGCCTCGGGCCGGGCCAGGGCGAGCTGGACCGGGAGGCGTTCGAGGAGATCTTCCCCTGGCGCACGGGCTGGGCCTCGGCCGTACTCACCGAGGGCCTGCTGGTCCCGGCGGGCGCGGGATACCGCTTCGCCCACGAGGAGCTGGGCGACTGGGTGCAGGGCGCGCACCTCGACCTCGACGCGGCGCTGCACTCGCTGGTCCACCGCTGGCACGCGGACGGGGCCTCCACAGAACCCGCGCCCGCCCCGCAGGACCCGGCGGAACCCCACAACCTCCCTGTGCCGCGCCATCGCATCGGCCCCGTGCTCCAGGCGATGCTCCTGCTGGAGCGGCGGCAGGGGCACGCGGCCCTGGCCCACCGCATGGCCGACCTGATCGAGGCGATGGACCGCCTGCCGTCCGGCCCGGGAGCGCAGGAGCGGCTCACCGACGCCGCCTGGTGGGCCGCGCACCTGCTCCGTGAGAGCCTGCTCAGGGTCCCCGACGCCCGGCCCTGCCTCGGCGTGCTGCGGGTGCTCGCCGGACGGATCACCCGGCGCTCCCTGTCCGGCGGCGGCCCCGCCGCGCTCGGGCCCTACGCGGAATTCGGGCCGTGGTTCTGGCGCCGGATCCGGCTGCCCGAGGCAGACCGGATCGATCTCCTGCGCCGTCTCCTGCCCGCCGACGGCGCCCCCCGCACGGACGGCGGCGAACGGTATCTGGACGCCGTCTCCCGGCGCCTGGCCGCCCACCCCCGGACCGTGCAGGCGCTGCTGTGCCGCTGGTTCACCGACGAGAGCCCCCTGCCCGCCGAGGAGGGCCTGCCGATGCGGCTCACCGTGGCCGCCGCCGCGCAGGCGCTCCTGTACGCCCGCCGGGACCTCGCCGTCGACGACCTGACCGAGGCGCTCGTCGACACCCACCACCCGCGCGCCGCGGAACTGCTCACCACTCTCGCCGAGGACGAGCCGACCGCCCTCTGCCGGGCCGTCGACCGGTGGGCGCGCGACGAGGAGCGGCCCGAGCGGCGCGCCGCCGCGGCGGTCCACGCCACGCTCACCGCCGCCCGTGCCCTGAGCGCCTCCGACCGCGCCCTGCTGCGCGGGGCGGCGCTCACCCTGCTGGCCCGGCCGGACGACACACCCCTGCACGCCCAGGCGCTCACCGTCCTCGTGCGGGACCCGGGCACGGGGGGCCGGTACCTGCCGCAAGCCCTGAGGATCTTCGCCGCCGGCGACCCCCGGCTGCCGGTGAGCCTGCTCACGGAGGTGTTCCCCGAGCACCCCGAGCCGGTGCTGGCCGCGCTGCGCGCCCGCCTCTCGCTGCCCGGGGAGGCCGCCGACGGTGTCCTGCGGGAGCTGGCCGCCCTGGACACCCCGGCCCTGGCGCTGCACGCCCCGGGTCTCGTACGCCGTTACATCGACAGCCGTGGCGACGGCGAGGACTCCGGGGCGCAGGCCGCCGCCTATGTGGATCTCCGGCTGGAGCACGGTCCTGCCTCCCGGGCGCTCCTGCTGCCCCTGATGACCGGGCTGCTGCGGGACCGCCCCGCACCCCCGTCCGTGCGCGCCGCGCTGGCCCGGGTACTCGCCGCCACAGGCAGTGCCGCGTCGAGGCCGCTGCGGGCGGAGCTGCTGGAGGTCCTGCTGGAGTTCGAACAGGAGAAGGGGAGGGACCCGGAGGTCCTCGACGCCCTGCTGAGGGCGGCGGCGGCCGGCTCCGGCCGCCGCCCCGAGGCCCGCACACGGGCTCTGGTGCACCGCACCGGCATGCTCCTCGTACGGACGCCCGAGGGCGCGGCCCGCTTCGACCGCGGCCTGGTCGAACTCGCTCGGGACGTTCCCGGATTCGCCGACCTCGTCGGCCGCTGGCTGGCGGACGCCCCGCAGGAGTGGGCCGCCGTCGTGGGCCCCGCCGCCCGGCGCACGATGGAGGCACTGGACGGTTCGCGGCCCGGGATCCCTATGCCGATGCAGGCCGCGGGACGTGAGCATGGCAGTCTTAGACCTGCGTAATGGACATACACACGTACACAGGTTCGGGCGAGGAGCGGTCAGAGTGCACTGCTGGCGTGGCTTGGAGGACATCCCTGAGGGCTGGGGGCGCAGTGTCGTCACCATCGGCTCCTACGACGGGGTGCACCGCGGACACCAGCTGATCATCGGCCGTGCCGTGGAGCGGGCGCGCGAGCTCGGTGTGCCCTCCGTCGTCGTCACCTTCGACCCGCACCCCAGCGAGGTCGTCCGCCCCGGCACGCACCCGCCGCTGCTCGCACCGCACCAGCGGCGTGCCGAGCTCATGGCCGGACTGGGGGTGGACGCGGTGCTGATCCTGCCTTTCACCTCCGAGTTCTCCAAGCTCTCGCCGGCGGACTTCGTCGTGAAGGTGCTCGTCGACAAGCTGCACGCGAAGCTGGTCATCGAGGGCCCCAACTTCCGCTTCGGACACCGGGCGGCGGGCGACGTCACCTTCCTCGCCGAGCTCGGTCCGACGTACGACTTCCAGGTCGAGGTCATCGACCTCTACGTGTGCGGTGACGCGGGCGGCGGCGAGCCGTTCTCCTCCACGCTCACCCGCCGCCTGATCGCCGAGGGCGACGTGGCAGGGGCCGCGGAGATCCTCGGCCGCCCGCACCGCGTCGAGGGCGTCGTGGTGCGCGGCGCCCAGCGGGGCCGCGAGCTCGGCTTCCCCACGGCGAACGTGGAGACCCTGCCGCACACCGCGATCCCCGCCGACGGTGTCTACGCCGGCTGGCTCACGGTGAACGGCGAGGCGATGCCCGCCGCGATCTCCGTGGGCACGAACCCGCAGTTCGACGGCACGGAGCGGACCGTCGAGGCGTACGCGATCGACCGCGTCGGCCTCGACCTGTACGGGCTGCACGTCGCGGTGGACTTCCTGGCCTACGTGCGCGGCATGCTGAAGTTCGACTCGATCGACGACCTGCTCGTCGCGATGGCAGCCGACGTGAAGCGTTCCAGTGAGCTGATCGCGGCGTACGAGCGGGCCTGACGCCTTCCTGTGGTGCGCACGCCGGCACCGGGGCATGGTCGGGGAAAGGGGCCCGTCGAGCCCGGGAGGACCTCCGCCCATGCGTGAACTGCTGTCGGAACTGCGTGACTGGCACACAGCCGGTACGCCCTTCGCCCTGGCCACGGTCGTCGCGGTGCGGGGCAGCGCGCCACGGGCCCCCGGCGCCCTCATGGCGGTGTCCGCGACGGGCGCGGTGGCGGGCAGCGTCTCCGGCGGGTGCGTGGAGAGCGATGTGTACGAGGTCGCCACCGAGACGCTCACCACCGGCCGTACGGAGCTGCGGACCTACGGCATCAGCGACGACGAGGCCTTCGGCGTCGGGCTGACCTGCGGCGGCACGATCGACGTCCTGGTGCAGCCCTTCGTCACGGCGGCCGACCGGGACGGACTGCGGGAACTCGTCGACACCGTCGCCGCGGGAGAACCCGTCGCGCTCGCCACCGTGGTGTCCGGAGCGGCGCGGCCCGGCGCCCGCCGGGTGGTCCTGACCGGCCGTGTCAGCGGTTCGCTCGGCGACGAAGGTCTCGACGCCGCCGTCACCGACGACGCGCGCGGGCTGCTCGCCCAGGGAGCCACGGGCAGCGTCCGGTACGGCGCCCACGGCGAGCGCCGGATGCAGGACGTCACCGTCCTCGTCCAGACGTACGCCCCCGCGCCCCGCATGCTCGTGTTCGGGGCCATCGACCACGCGGCGGCCACCGCGAGGATCGGGTCCTTCCTCGGCTACCGGGTGACGGTGTGCGACGCCCGCCCCGCCTTCGCCACCCGGGAGCGCTTCCCGACGGCGGAAGAGGTCGTCTGCGCCTGGCCGCACACCTACCTGGAGTCGACCCCGGTGGACGCGCGCACCGTCGTCTGCGTCCTCACCCACGACCCGAAGTTCGACGTGCCCCTGCTCGCCGCCGCGCTGCGCACACCGGCCGCGTACATCGGTGTGATGGGCAGCCGCCGCACCCACGCCGACCGGATCGCCCGGCTGCGGGAGGCGGGGGTGGGCGAGGCGGAACTGACCCGCCTCGCCTCACCCGTCGGCCTCGACCTCGGAGCCCGTACGCCCGAGGAGACGGCCGTCTCCATCGCCGCCGAGATCATCCAGCACCGCTGGGGCGGCACCGGCCGCCCCCTCGGGGAACTGGCCGGCGCGATCCATCACGACAGCGGCGGCGCCTAGGAGACGCCCGCCCCCGCGGCCGCCCAGTGGCAGGCCACCTGGGTGCGGCCGTCTCCCTCCAGCACCGGCAGATCCTTCGTGCGGCACGCGTCCGCGACTCCGGCACGCTCCGCCTCGCCCGAGGCGAGGATCTGGCACCGGGCGTGGAATCGGCAGCCGGACGGGACCTTCGAGGGGTCCGGCGGTTCGCCCGTCAGCAGCACCGGCTCACCGTCCGCCTCCGGCAGCACCGACAGCAGCGCCTGGGTGTACGGGTGCCGGGGAGCCGTGAGGATCTGCTCGACGTCCCCCGTCTCCACGATCCGGCCGAGATACATCACCGCCACCCGGTCCGCGATGTTCCACGCCAGCCCCAGATCATGCGTCACCACCAGTGCGGAGAGGCCCAGTTCGTCCCGCAGCCGCAGCAGGAGCGCGAGGATCTCGCCGCGTACGGAGGCGTCCAGCGAGGCCACGGGCTCGTCCGCGACGATCAGCTCCGGCTCCAGGACCAGTGCGCCCGCGATCACGACGCGCTGGCGCTGACCGCCGGACAGCTCGTGCGGATAGCGCAGGAAGAACCGCTCCGGGGGCCGCAGTCCCGCCCGCGACAGTGCCCCGCACACGGCCTCCCGCTCGTCGCCCGCGTAGCCGTGGATGCGCAGGCCCTCCGCCACCGCGTCGTACACCGTGTGGCGGGGGTTGAGCGAGCCGCTGGGGTCCTGGAGCACCAGCTGCACCCGCTTGCGGTACGCCTTGAGCGCCCGGCCCGCGTAGTCGAGGGGCTCGCCGCCGAACGTGACCCGGCCGGCCGTGGGCGGCACCAGGCCGAGCAGGGACCGGGCCAGTGTCGTCTTCCCGCAGCCCGATTCGCCGACCAGGGCGACGATCTCGCCGGGACGGATGTCGAGGTCCACCCCGTCGACCGCCCGCGCGGTCGCCGCCCCGCGCCGCCCGGGGAACGCGACCTTCAGCGCCTGGGCGCTGAGCAGGGGAGCCGGGGGAGTGGTCGTCATGAGGTGCTCCTTGCTTCCTCGGTACCGCCGTGCGGACCGGGCGTCGCGGTGGCTTCCGGCTCCACCAGCACACAGGCCGCCCGCCGGGACGGGCCGGCCGGCCGCAGCTCCTGGTCCTCGGTGGCACAGGAGTCCAGCGCGGCTGCGCAGCGCGGATGGAACGTACAGCCGGAGGACAGAGCCGACGGGTCCGGGGGATCTCCCGGCAGGCCGCGGGGCGCGTGCCGCGACGAGAGGTCGCCGATCCGCGGGAAGGCGGCCGACAGGGCACTGCTGTAGGGGTGACGGGCGTTCTCGTAGACCTTCTTGGCCGGTCCCTCCTCGACGACCCGGCCCGCGTACATCACCGACAGCCGGTCGCAGGTGTCGGAGAGCACCGCCAGATCGTGGCTGATCATGATCAGACCGAGGTCCTGGTCGCTGACGAGCTGTTCGATCAGCCGCAGGATCTGCGCCTGGATCATCACGTCGAGGGCCGTGGTGGGCTCGTCGGCGATGATCAGCCGCGGGTCGCAGGCCAGCGCCATCGCGATCATCACGCGCTGGCGCTGACCGCCGGACAGCTCGTGCGGATAGGCGGCCGCGCGTGCGGCCGGAAGCCCCACCTGTTCCAGCAGCTCACCCGCGCGCCTGCGGGCCGCCGCCGGGGTTCCCCTGCCGTGCAGCAGGATCGGTTCGGCGATCTGGTCCCCGATGCGGTGCACGGCGTTCAGCGAGTGCATCGCGCCCTGGAAGACGATCGACGCCCCCGCCCAGCGCACGGCGCGCAGCCGCCCCCACTTCATGGTGAGGATGTCCTCTCCGTCCAGCAGGATCTCGCCGCTCACGGTCGCGGTGGCGGGCAGCAGCCTCAGCAGGGCGAGTGCCAACGTCGACTTCCCGCACCCGGACTCCCCGGCGATGCCCAGCTTCTGGCCCGCCTCGACCCGCAGGTCGACTCCCCGTACGGCGGGGACGGCCGAGGCCCCGGAGCCGTAGGTGACATGCAGGTTCCGGACGTCGAGCAGCGGCTGCCCGGTCTCCGGTTCCGTAACGCTCTCGGTCTTCACGGCGGTCAACGGGACACCCCCAGCTTGGGGTTGAGCACGGACTCGATGGTGCGGCCGCACAGCGTGAACGCGAGGGCGACGACCGCGATGGCGAGGCCGGGCGGAGCGAGGTACCACCAGTTGCCGGAGCTGACCGCTCCGGCCTCACGGGCGTCCTGGAGCAGCCCGCCCCAGGAGACGATCGTGGGATCGCCGAGCCCGAGGAAGGCGAGGGTCGCCTCGGTGAGGATGGCGGTGGAGATCACCAGCGTGGTCTGTGCGAGCACCAGCGGCATGACATTGGGCAGCACATGGCGGGACATGATGTGGCCGTGTCCGCCCCCGAGCGCCTTGGAGCGCTCGATGTACGGACGGGACTCCACGGACAGCGTCTGCGCCCGCACGAGCCGCGCGGTCGTCGGCCAGGTCGTCACGCCGATGGCGAGGACCGTCGTCCAGAGGGACCGCGAGAGCACGGTGGCGAGCGCGATGGCCAGCACCAGTGTCGGCATCACGAGGAACCAGTCCGTGATCCGCATGACGATGTTGCCGTACCAGCCCTTGAAGTGACCGGCCGTGATGCCCACCAGCGTCCCGATGGCCACCGAGAGGAAGGCGGCGAGCAGGCCGACGGTCAGCGACACCCGCGTCCCCCACACCAGGAGGGCGAGCAGGCTGCGTCCGAACTGGTCGGTGCCGAGGGGGAACTCGGCGCTCGGCGACTCCAGCGCGCCGCCCGGCGCGTCGGTGACGCTCTGCGAGTCCGCCCCGACCAGCAGCGGGGCCGTAACCGCGGTCAGGGCGATCAGCGCGAGCACGGCCAGGCCGGCCAGGCCCGCCCGGTGGCTCCGGTACTGCCGCCAGAAGCGGGCCGCCGCCTGGCGCCGGCGGGTCCAGGCGAGCGCGCGCGGGCCGATGGCCGGCGCGGCGTCGGTCGAGGTCGTCATCGGCCCACCCGGGGATCGAGGAGCGGATAGATCACATCGGCGAGCGTGTTCATCAGGATCACCGCGGCGGCGAAGATGAAGAACAGCGCCTGCACCAGCGGCAGGTCGGGCACGCTCAGCGCCTGGTAGAAGAGTCCGCCCAGGCCGGGCCAGGAGAACACCGTCTCCACCAGGATGGCACCGGCCACCGTGTTGCCCAGGTTGACGAAGAGCAGCGTCACCGTCGGCAGCATCGCGTTCGGGACGGCGTGCCGGCGGCGTACGAGGTCGTCGCGGAGCCCCTTCGCGCGGGCCGTCGTCAGATAGTCGCTGCCCATCTCGTCGAGCAGCGAGGAGCGCATCACCAGCAGGGTGCGCGCGTACTCGACGGCGACGAGGGTGATGACCGGCAGCACGAGGTGGTGGGCCACGTCGAGGACATAGGCGAAGCCGCTCTCGCTGCCGGACTCCATGCCGCCGGTCGGGAAGAGACCGGGGATGGGCCCGATGCCGACCGACAGGGTGATGATCAGGAGCAGCCCGAGCCAGAACGAGGGCACCGAGTACAGGGTCAGCGCGAAGGCGGTGTGGAAGCGGTCGCCCGCCGAGCCGTTGCGCCAGGCGGACCTGGCGCCCAGCCAGATGCCGATCGCCGTGTAGATCACGAACGCGGTGCCGGTGAGCAGCAGCGTCGCGGGCAGCGCCTCGGCGATCTTGTCCATGACGGGGGCGCGGAACTGGTACGACGTACCGAAGTCCCCGGTCAGGGCCTTGCCGCAGTACTCGGTGAACTGCTGCCAGAGCGGCAGGTCCAGGCCGAATTCCCGGCGCATCGCGGCGATCTGCTCGTTCGACACCTGCCGGCCGCCGGTCATGTGCTTGACCGGGTCGCCGGGGATCAGACGGAACAGGAAGAAACTGGTGACGAGCACGGCGAACAGCGAGACGGCCGCACCGGCCAGCTTGCCCGCCGCATAGCGGAGATACGCGGTCGTGCTGCGCGCGCGCGGACTGCGGGCCGACGGCCCGGCCGGAGCCGGGCCGTCGGTCTGCACAGCGTCCACGCCCGCCGCGCCCTTCACGAGCGCGGGAGTGCTTTCTGTGCCCATGGACTATTCACGGTCTTCCGCGGTGGAACGACGACGCATGGCGAACAGCAGCCCGCCACCGGCGAGGACGACTACAGCGATACCGACACCGACGAGGACTCCGGTGGAGCTGCCGCTGTCGCCGGACGAGTCGCCCGACGCACCGGCGGCCGGGACCGCCGACCACCAGCTCCAGTAACCGTCCTGACCGTAGATGTTGCCCGCGTCCGAGGGCATGGTCGTGATCGACTCGATCTGGTCGGTGCGGTAGGCCTCGACGGCATTCGGGTACGCCATGACATTCATGTACCCCGTGTCGTACAGCCGCGACTCCATCTGCTTCACCAGGTCGGCCCGTTTGGCGGGGTCGTATTCGGCCAGCTGCTTCGCGTACAGCTCGTCGTACTGCTTGTCGCAGATGAAGTTGTCGGTCGCCGCCGTCTGCTTCGCCTTCGCCGGGAGCGCGGCGCAGGTGTGGATCGACATGACGAAGTCGGGGTCCGGGTTGACGGACCAGCCGTCGAAGGCGAGGTCGTACTCACCGGCGTACCAGGGATCGGAGACGTTGTCCCGGCAGTCGACCTTCAGACCGATGCCGAGCTCGCCCCACCACTCCTGGAGGTACTTGCCGATCGCCTTGTCGTTGGGGTCCGTGGCGTGGCACAGGATGCGGAAGTCGAGCGGCTTGCCGTCCTTGCCGGTCCGCTTGCCCGCGCTGTTCTTCCGGTAGCCCGCCTCGTCGAGGAGGGCGCCCGCCTTCGCCGGGTCGTAGGCGAGCTTCTGCTCGGCCGTCGGCTTCCAGAAGTACGAGCCGAAGCGGGGCGGGATGTAGCCCTCGCCCTCCACGGCGTAGCCCTGGAAGACCTTGTCGATGATGGCGGTGCGGTCCACGGACATGAAGAGCGCCTGACGGACCTTCTGGTCCTGGAGCGCCGCGTGCCCGTCGCCGAACTTCTTGCCGTCCTTGGTCTGCGCGCCGGGGTTGGTGGCCAGCGCGTAGAAGCGCCGGCCGGGGGCGTCGTTCACCTTGATGTTGTCGGTGGACTTCAGCGCCGTCGCCTGCGCGGGGGTCAGGCTCGGGCTTCCGGCGACGAAGGAAACTTCACCCTTTCGGAGGGCGGCGACCGCTGCGTCCTGGTCCTTGTAGTACCGGAAGACGAGCTCGTCGAACTTGGGCGAACCCCGCCAGAAGTCCTTGTTGGCCTTGAGCTTCACATAGCTGTCGACCTTATAGTCCGTCAGGATGAACGGCCCGTTGCCGACGATCGGGAACTTCGTGTCGTTGTTGAACTTCGAGAAGTCGCCGACCTTCTCCCAGACGTGCTTGGGAACGATGGGCACGTCCAGCGCCGTCATCGTGGCCTGAGGCTGCTTCAGCTCTATGACCAGCTTGTCCGGGCTGGGCGCGGTCACCTTCTTGAAGTTGGAGACGAAGCTGCCGTTCGAAGTCGCGGCGCCCTCGTCGGTCATCATCTTGTTGAAGGTCCACGCCGCGTCCTCGGCGGTGGCCTTCTCGCCGTCCGACCACTTCGAGTCGTCCCGGATGGTGTACGTCCACGTCAGCTTGTCCGCCGACGTCTCCCACTCGGTGGCGAGCCCGGGGATCGTGTGGTTGTCCTTGGCGTCGTAATTGGTCAGGAAGTCGTACATCAGCCGGCTGATGCTCGTGGAGAGAAGCCGCTGGGCGAGGAACGGGCTCAGGGAGTCGACGCTCTGCGCGACCGCGACCGTGAGCGTCGACTTGCCGTCGGCGGCCTGCGCCTGCTGCGGGGCGGGGGCGAGCGGGTTTCCGGGGACGACCGATCCGGCGGCCAGCGCCAGGGCGGCGGCTCCGGAGGCGAGGAGGATACGCAGTCGGCCGCGTGGGCGGGACGGGCGTGGTGGGAATCTTGTGACCATGGACGTGGACCTCGCGTCATGACTCGCACGGTGAAGGCGGGCAGATCTCTGGTTCGCCAGCTGGTGAAGCGAAGGTTTATCAGCGGCGGTCGAGTCGCGTCAACGGTCCGCCAAACCGCGTGTGGTCTGCGGGAATACGATGAGGGCCCGCACCGTGTGAACGGTGCGGGCCCTCATTGGTTTAGACCTCTACTGCCTTACTGCTGAGGGGCCGGCGGCGGCTGCGGGGGGTGCTGCTGCCAGCCCGCGGGCGGAACGGGGCCTTGCAGTTCGGGCTGTCCGGACTGATGTGCCTGGCCATCGTGTTGCGCGGGCGGCGGGGGCGGGCCGGCCTGCCCCGCGCCGGGCTGTGCCTGCGGGGGCAGCGACTGCTGCCAGCTGTTGTTCTGCGCACCCGGGCCGGCGTGCGGCGGGTACGGCTGCTGCGGCGCGGCGGCCTGCTGCCCGCCGTACGGCTGCTGGGGCGGATACGGCTGCTGCGGCTGCCCCGGGTACGGCTGTCCGGGGTACTGCTGCTGCCCCGGGTACGGCTGACCGGGCTGGGGGGCGTACGGCTGCTGGCCGGGCACCTGCTGACCGGGCGTCTGCAGGCCGGGCATGGGCGGGGCGAACTGCGGCGGCGGATTGCTGCCGTCGGCCGTCCACAGCCCCTGCTGCTGCTGGGCCCGCTGGAAGTCCTCCGCGACGAGCGCGGACAGGTTGAAGTACGCCTCGCGGGTCTTCGGGCGCATCATGTCGAGGTCGACCTCGGCGCCCGCGGACAGATGCTCGTCGAACGGCACGACCACGACGCCGCGGCAGCGCGTCTCGAAGTGCTGCACGATGTCGTCGACCTTGATCATCTTGCCGGTCTCGCGGACACCGGAGATGACCGTCAGGGAGCGCTGCACCAGTTCGGCGTAGCCGTGCGCCGACAGCCAGTCCAGCGTGGTCGACGCGCTCGAAGCGCCGTCGACGGAGGGCGTCGAGATGATGATCAACTGGTCGGCGAGGTCCAGCACGCCGCGCATCGCACTGTAGAGCAGGCCCGTGCCCGAGTCCGTGAGGATGATCGGGTACTGCTTGCCCAGGACGTCGATCGCCCGGCGGTAGTCCTCGTCGTTGAAGGTAGTGGAGACCGCCGGGTCCACGTCGTTCGCGAGGATCTCCAGGCCGGAGGGAGCCTGCGAGGTGAAGCGGCGGATGTCCATGTACGAGTTGAGGTACGGGATCGCCTGGACCAGGTCGCGGATGGTCGCCCCGGTCTCCCGGCGCACCCGGCGCCCGAGCGTGCCGGCGTCCGGGTTGGCGTCGATGGCGAGGATCTTGTCCTGCCGCTCGGTGGCCAGGGTCGAGCCGAGCGCGGTGGTCGTCGTGGTCTTGCCCACGCCGCCCTTGAGGCTGATGACCGCGATCCGGTAGCACGACAGTACCGGCGTGCGGATCAGCTCCAGCTTGCGCTGCCGCTCGATCTCCTCCTTCTTCCCGCCCAGCTTGAAGCGGGAGGCGGCGGACGGTGTGCGGCTGCTCTTGGCCTTCTGCTTGCCCCGGACCAGCCGGTCCGACGACAGCTCCACGGCGGCCGTGTAGCCGAGCGGGGCGCCCGGCACGGAGCGCTCGCGCTGGTCATGCGTGACCGGCGTCGGCCAGGCGGCACCGGTGCGCGGGTCGACCGGCGGGGCCTGGGGCGTGGGCGGCTGGGGCTGGTAGGCCTCGGGCTGGTGCTGCTGTGCAGGCACGTTCGGCGTGCCCTGCGCGGGCTGCTGAGGGGACTGCGGAGGGAGCGGGGCACCCTGCGCGGGGAACTGCGGGGGCTGCTGGCCGGCCTGCGGGGCCGGGAAGCCGTAACCGCCCTGGGGCTGTGCGCCGGGGGGCAGTTGGGGCGCGCCCTGGGCGGGATACTGCTGCGGCGGTGCCTGCGGGAACCCGTAACCGCCCTGCTGCGGTGCCTGCGGGAACCCGTAACCGCCCTGCGGCGGTGCCTGCGGGAACCCGTAACCCCCCTGCGGCGCGGGCGCGTTGGGCTGAACCGGCTGCTGGGGAGCCGGCGGGGTCGGCTGCGCGGGCGGCGGGGCAGGGGCCTGCGGGAAGCCGTAGCCGCCCGCCGTGCCGGCGGCCGGAGCGGGCGGCTGCTGTGCGGGCCACTGCGGCGCGGGCTGAGGCGCGCTCGGCTGCGGTGCGGCCGGCTGGAAGGCGGGCGGCAGCGGCGGGAGGGCGCCCTGCGCGGGCGGCGCGGGCGACCACGGGGCCGGTGCGTCCGGCGCCACGGTGCCCTGAGGCGCGTCCGTGGACGGCGCGCCGGCGGGCGATGTGTCGGCGGGCGATGTGTCGGTGGGTGATGCGCCCCCGGGCGGTGTGCCGTCCGACGGTGTACCGGCCGGCGGTGTGTCCTGGGGGCCGGCATCCGTCACGGAGCCCGCCGTCTCGTCGGTCTGCCCGTCGGCCCGCCCCTCGTCCGTCCCGGGCTCGCCGTCGGCTTCCCGCACGGAGTCCTGCGATGCGTCCTGCTCCGGGGGGCCCGTCTCCGCAGCGTCTTCCTCGGATCCTGCGGATTCCTTCTCACTCACCGGGCCGGCCGGGTCCGCGCCTTCGGGCTCGGACGGGGCGACAGGAGGCGTGGGCCCGGTGGAACCCGAGGCCGTGGCCCCGGCCTCCGCCTCGGCCTTGGCCGCTTCGCGCTCGGCGATCTCCTGCTTCAGAGCGGCGGGCGAGAACCGCATGGTGGCGCCGCTCTCCACATCACCGCCACCGAAGGGGCCGTCCGTGCCGCTCCCGGCGTCAGGCTCCTCGGAGCCCGCCGCGGGGGAAGCCGACGCCGGGGGAGCGGGCTCGTAGGAAGGTGAGGGCGGCTCGGACGAGGCGGCCGACGACGCCTCGGACGGCGCGGCCGGAACCGGCGGCCAGCCGGGCTCGAATCCGCCGGAAGCGGGCGGCCCCGGTACGGACAACGGCGCCCCCTGCGGCGGCGGAGGCGGCGCCAGGTGCGACCCCGCCCCTCCCGAGGAGTCACCCGGCGCGTTCTGCGTGTACCAGGCGGGCGGGGTGTAGTCGATGGTGAACTCACCCGTCATCTCGGCGGGATCCGCGTCGGACGACTCGTCGACGGGCGTGTTCCATCCCCCGCTGATCTCGTCCCGATCGCCGTTCACTTTGCCTCCTGGTGTGGTCGAGCACCCTTGTGCCGTGGTGGGTGGGGGCGACCGTTCCCGTTATGTCCGGTCCGCCCGGCTCTCCCCCTTGTGACGCGCAGTGCCTGCCCGCAGGTTCCTCTGCCGCGCCCCCACCCACCCTAATCGCCATGGGGCGCACTGCGGCAGGCCGTATCACTCGCGACCGCTGTCCCGTAGGTCACGCGCGGCTCGCCCACCGAGCGAGCGTGGCAGAACACGGAGGAACGGGCCAGGTCCCGCGCACAGGGGCGGGGCCGAACAGGGCTGAGCGGGGGCCGGACACAGCGAGGGGGCGGCAGTCCCCGACCGCCGCCCCCTCGCCGTGCGGTCGCCTACTTGAGGTCGAACTCGCCGTCCCGGGCGCCCAGCACGAACGCGCGCCACTCGGCCTCCGTGTAGCGAAGTACGGTCCCCGGGTCCAGCGACGACCTCATCGCGACCGCGCCCCCCGGGAGGTGGGCGATCTCGACCCGTTCCTCGACGTTCTCGGTACCGGGTGCGCTCAGCCACTCCACATCCGAGATGTCGAGAGCGTAGAGCTCGTCCTTTTCCTGCTGGGTGCCCATGCGCACGTCCCTTCGGTCGAACTGTGTCGTTCCCCGCCATGATCCTGAAAAGCGGCCGGTCCGGGGCGCGAACGGGACGGATTCAGTCCATCCTGCGAGCGGTGCCCAGCAATCCGGTCTCCACGTCCGTCGCGCTGGTCATCACCCAGTGGCGCTCACGGCCCGCCACCCAGAGGGTGACACCGTCCGCCAGGGTGGGCAGCGCCTCGCTCTCGGCCCGTGCGAGCCCCAGGATCCGGCCGATCTGCTGTGCCTCTTCCGGCGACACCCGCTGAACACCCACGAGGGTCGCCGCCCGCATCAACCGGGGTGCCACGGGGCTCAGATAGGGCAGCAGCGTCAGCACCGACTGCCACGGCGAGGACACCACCCGGCCGCGGGGCGGACGCATTCCGCAGTCGCGCACCACCACCACAGGGCTGCCGACGGTCGCACCGGTCGGCGGGACCCGCCCCACGTCATGGAGCGAGATGCACTCGAGACCGGCACCCGCGGCCTGCGCCAACGTGGTCCACGCCTGGGTGCGGCCCGTCTCGACCGCCACCCGCGCACCCGTACCGGCGGCGCGCAGCGCCAGGACCTGCGCGGTCCACAGACCGCCGATCAACAGGACGTCGTACGGCGCCGGCCGGTGGAACCCGATCATCTGCGGGCGCCCCTCGGCGTCGTCCCCGATGATCACGCCGTCGTCCCCCACCGGCAAGGACAGCGCGCCCAGATGGTCCGCAGCCAGGGTGTGACCGGCATGGCGCGGCCCCAGCAGCCCCCGCCTCGGAGCGATGTGCTTCGTCACTGCGCGCCTCCCAGCGGGAGCGTGGCCAGGACACCCGGCAGCTGCTCGCGGTCCAGCCGTACGAGACCGACCTCCGCGTGCCGGGCGGCTTGCTCCAAAGTCCTTCGTACCCCGACCAGTTCGGTGTCGGAGCCGCCGGTGATCCGTACGTGGCCGCGCACGGACATGTGCCCCTGGTGCGCCCCGCGGCGCACCGTCAGGCTGAACGTCGTCGCGTACGCGGGCACCGAGGTCA
Organism: Streptomyces sp. NPDC051064; assembly: GCF_044455985.1. Taxonomy (NCBI): domain Bacteria; kingdom Bacillati; phylum Actinomycetota; class Actinomycetes; order Kitasatosporales; family Streptomycetaceae; genus Streptomyces; species Streptomyces sp. NPDC051064. Next base: position 27,282 of record NZ_JBITFK010000018.1, on the reverse strand, counting down.
GCAGCGCCACGAGCCGCGGCAGCGGAGTCGCTCCCCGGCCGAGCTCGGGCCAGCGGTCCACGGCGTAGGTGGTGTGCCAGCGGTCGTCGCAGCGCCAGACCCGCGTGGTCTCCGTCGTCCGTCGCTGCGGCGCGGCATCCGGACGCCCGGCGCGTGCCGACAGGATGGGATTTGCACACGCGGACGTGGCCACGGCGGAGTTGAGCTCGTCCTGGTCCAGCACCGAGGCCCGGAACCCCGCGCCGGTGATCCGGCTCGCCACATGGTCCGCGACCCGTACCAGGCAGCGCTGAGCCCCTCCGAGCCCGCCACCGCGCGCCTCCACGGCCTCCCGGCACAGCTCCGGATCCAGCTTCACCGCCACCCAGGTCATCCGCAGCGCGGGCGCCCCGGTCCGGTCCTGGAGGGGGGCGTACGACAGCCTGGCCACCGACCGCTCCGGCAGATGCGGCGCCGGCGCGGGCCGCACCTGCTGCACCAGCTGCGCGGACTCCAGCACGATGTCGTCCACCGCGAGCGCGTCGCCCAGGAGGGACAGCGGGAGCGCGCGGGCACCCATGGCCTGACGGAGCGACTCACCGCTCGCCTCGACCCGTACGACGGCGGTCAGGAACGTCCCGTCCCCGATCATGCCCACCGTGCGGCGGGCGCCGTCCACATAGATGTAGGGAGCGAACCCCGGTACGTTCTCCGCCACCGGCGCCAGCTGCGGCTCCGTCTCGGCGGGGGACGCCGTGGCGGTCCGCCTGCGACGGCGGAGGGACGACACGGTCGACAGCCAGTCCTGCACGGCCCGGCCCCGACGGCGTACCACCGCGAGCAGGATCAGCAGGGCGGCGATCACACCGGCGGGGATCATCCAGGCACCGCCGAGCGCTGCGCCCACCACGGCGACCGCCAGGGCGGCCTCGACGAGCACCAGCTGCCGCAGCGCGGGCCCGACGCGGCCGGTCCTGGAGATCGAATGGAGAGTGGTCGCAGCGGGAGTGTCCCCCGACTGACGGGGAGCCGATCCGTCCGGCCCGTTGCTGCGTTGCCGCCGGGAAGGGGCGGGCGTTCGCTGGGTGGACCGCCTCGTGCGCTCGCCCGTCGCTGCAGCCATCGCCGCGTTGCCCCCTCGTGTCCGTATTCACCGTTTTTTACACGGGCGTTGATCGGGCGATCACCCTACCTGAGCGGTGAATGCCAAGTGCCAACAGGCATAGTAGGGGTCCCGGTCGGCGGCAGCGGTCCACGGCGGGTGTGGGAACCTGGTCGCCCACTGGGGAGAAGGGGCAGCGCGCACATGGCATCACGGCGGGACGAACTCAATGCCTACACCTTCGCGAAGCGGAGGTTGGTCGCACAGTTCCTGCAGCCCCACCCGTCCGGCTCGGAGGAGGGTGCGCCGCGCCCTCTTCGCGCGGTGGTGCCCGGAGCGATCGTCGGCGTGGTCGTCCTGGCGGTGTTCGGAGCCTGGGGGATGTTCAAGCCCGTGGCGCCCCAGAAGTGGGACACCCCGTACGAGAACGTCATCATCGCCAGCAAATCCACCACCCGTTACGTGGTGTTGAAGACCGACGGCAAGACGCAGCTCCACCCCGTCCTGAACATGTCCAGCGCGAAGCTCCTCCTCGCCCCGGACAAGGGCAAGGTCATCAACGTCGACGAATCGGTCCTCGACAACGGCAAGATCCCGCACGGGGCGACCCTCGGAATCCCCTACGCCCCGGACCGCCTGCCCGACCCGAAGGAAGCCGGCTCCACCAAGCGCTGGGCGGTCTGCGAGCGGCCCGGCGAGGGCGGCAGGGCCATCCAGAAGGCGGCGTTCGTCTTCGCGGAGCGCGAGCAGAAGAAGACCGAAGGCACGGGCAAGCTGCGGGGCGGCGAGGTGATGTACGTCGAGGGCCCTGGCCCGGACAGAACCCGCTACATCGTGGACGCCTCGGGCAAGGCGTACGCGGTGGAGAAGGACGAACTGCTGCTGCGCACCCTGGTCGACCGGAACGCCCCCCAGCGGGTGTCCGCCGACTGGCTCGCCACGCTGCACATGGGAGACGCGGTCACCTTCCCGGCGATCGACGGAACTCCTGGGGCCGACGCGGGCGTTCCGGGACAGCTGCAGCCCGAGGACAACAAGGTGGGCAGGGTCCTCGCGGCCACCGCCGGCACCAGGACCCAGCAGTACGTGGTCCTGCCGGGCAGGGTCGCCCCGGTATCCGACTTCGTCGCCAAACTCCTGCTCAACAGCCGCGCCCTGGTCGACCTCAACCCGAACGGAAGGGTGAAGCACGTCAGCGCCGGAGCCTTCGAGCCCGGGGAGGCGTTCGGACAGGCGAAGGACTGGCCCACGAGTGAGCCGGCACCCGTCAACTCCGCGGACACGGCGAGCGGAAGCCGCAACACCGTGTGCAACGTCCTGCGCGGTGTCTCGGACAAGAACGGCGCCAGCACGCTCAGCACCTGGGCGGGCACGGCCTTCCCCGCCACGCTCCCCACCGGCTCCAGCAGCGCCTACGCCACCCCCGGATCGGGGCAGCTCTTCCGGCAGTTCAAGGGGTCGAGCCCCGACTCCGGCCCTCTCTTCCTCGTGACCGACACCGGGCTGCGCTATGCCATGCAGTCCAACGGCGACAGCGTGCAGGGCGACTCAGGCATCGGTGAGTCCGGCACCAAGGAGGAGAAGGAGAACAGCCAGCAGGAGGCGCAGCAGGCGCAGAACCATCTCGGGTACAAGGACGTCGACCCCGCGCCCGTTCCCGCCGCCTGGTCCACCTTCCTGCCGACGGGCCCCCGCCTGTCGACGGGCGCAGCCCGCCAGCCGCAGGGTTCGTGAGGAGCGACCACGTGACCACGGACCCCTCTTACCGGCGGCGGCTGCTGACAGCCGCGGCCGCCACTGCCGTTCTCCTCGTCTCACTGCCGGTGCTGCCCGCAGCGGCGGACGACTCCACCCAGTGCACCTTCGGCCCGGAATCCAAGATGTACACGGGCCGGCCCTGGGCACTCCAACGTGTGCTGATGGACGAACTGTGGGAGCAGTCCACCGGCAAGGGCGTACGGGTGGCGGTCATCGACACCGGTGTCGACATCAAGAACCCACAGCTCACCAAGGCCGTGGACGCCGGGAGCGGCCGCAACTACCTGCCGAAGAACCTCAAGGACGAGAACGGCAACAAGATCGAGCGCGGCAAGGAGAACGGCACCACCGACGTGGTCGGCCACGGCACCAAGGTCGCCGGCATCATCGCCGCGCGAGAGGTGAAGGGCACCGGCTTCACCGGCCTCGCTCCTGACGCGACGATCATCCCGATCCAGCAGAACGACGCCGAGGGTCACGGGACGGCGGAGACGCTGGCAGACGCCATCAACTACGCCGCCGGGCCGGGCAGGGCGAACGTCATCAACATCTCCCAGGACACGGCTGACGCGGTGAAGCCCACGGCCCTCCTGGAGCAGGCGGTGGACGCCGCCCTGGCCAAGGAGATCGTGGTCGTCGCCTCGGCCGGCAACGACGGGCTGGGCGGCAACATCAAGAAGACCTACCCGGCCTCGTACGAGGGTGTCCTGTCCGTGGGTGCGTCGGACCGCAACAACGAGCGGGCCGCCTTCTCCCAGTCCGGCGACGTGGGCGTCTCGGCTCCCGGCGTGGACATCATCTCGACGGTCCCCGGCGGGGGACACTGCTCCGACAACGGCACCAGCTTCTCGGCCCCGTACGTCGCCGGGGTCGCGGCCCTCATCAAGGCCAAGCACAAGGACTGGACGCAGGAGCAAATCGTCGCCCAGATCGAGCAGACGGCGGAACGCTCGATCGCGGGCAAGGACCACCTGGTCGGCTGGGGCGTCGTCGACCCGGTGCGCGCGCTGACCGAGGATGACAAGCCCATCGAGAAACCGGTGGCACACGAAGGTGTGAGCAAGGGCGAGGCACCGTCCCCGGCCGTCGTCCACCTGGGCGAAACCGCCGAGGAACGCAACGCCCGGCTCGCGACGTATGTCGTGGTGGGCGGGGGAGTCCTGGTCGCAGCCATAGCGGGTGCGGCGGTGGCTGTACGCGACAGGCAGCGGCGGCTGGGTCGACCGGGCGGTGCATGAGGCCGGGGAAGTTACGTGATGGACAAGACAGTTGGTCCTGTCAGTGCCATTGGCTAGAGTGATGTTATGGGGTCAGTGCTGTTCACGCGGGTGCGATAGCAACGCGAAACGGACTGAGCAAACGGGGAATCGGGGAAGGGCAGCGACGTGGCCGAAGGTAAAGGTGACCTGCGAAAGGGCGTAGGCGCCCTGGAGAAGTTCCAGAAGAGCGTGAACGCGTTGCTGGCGGACCTCGAGAGCTCACCGGCCGGCAAGTCGAAGGTCGCGGCGCAGACGGTGTCGCGTAACGCCTTGAGCGGCGGGAACACAAGCTTCGCAGAGGCGGACGGCCTCTACACCCAGTACAACCGCGTCCATGACGCGCTCGTCACGCTCTCGAAGTCGCTGGGCGACCAGATCGAGTACCTGAGCCTCGGCGTGCACGCGGCGGCGGTCGGCTTCGACAACGTGGACGACGACACGCGCCGGCGGTTCTACGAGATCCAGATGCGTCTGGACGCGGAGAGCGAGAAGGCGCGGGCGGAGAAGCACGCCAAGCCTGAGCAGCCGCGCTCCGACAGTAACCCCGGCTCTGCCTACGACGACTTGGGTGATAGCTGATGAGTGACGAAGAGCAGCCGGAACTGACGCCTGCGGAACAGCAGCAACAGGACAAGGAACGCGTCCAGGGGCAGCTGATCGTCACGGACGTGACCCGTCAGATGCAGGGCGTGATGGAGGCATTCGGCTTCGGAAGCCCCGGCCCCTCGGGTCGGACGTCCTTCGAGGGCGTTGACCTCAACGTGATGATCGACCTGATCGAGAACTCCAACCCGGAGCACCTCGAGGAGGCTGGTCAGGCGCTGCTGAAGGCACGGACCGCGATCGGGGACGCAGCGAAGGAGCTGGGCGACTTCATCGCGGACGTCGACTGGGAGGGCGAGTCCGGAGTCGCCTTCCGCGACTGGGGCAAGGGCTTGGTGGCCCATGCCGAGAAGCTGGGCGAATTCGCCCAGGCGGCCGGCACACAGATCACGGTCGCGGGCACAGGCCTCGCCTCGGTGCGTAACTCCCTTCCTCCCCGCGACAGCCGCCTCATCCGCAAGTCCCCCGACGACATCGAGTCCCCGGCGCGGATCGAGACGAACCCGGAGTACGCGGCGGCACTGAAGGTCGAGAAGGACCGCCAGGAGGCCATCAACCAGGCCAACCGGCTGGCTTCGTACTACGCGGTGGCGGGGGAGACGCTGGCGTCGCAGGAGCCACCGCGATTCGATAAAAAGCTTGATGTGGCGATGCCGCGGCCATCGGACCAGAGACGCGGAGGGGGAGAGTCAGGCGATGCGTCCCCCGGAGACACCGGGTCGTCAGGTAGCGGAGAATCCGGACGTGTGACGGGGCATACGGTGACCGGCAGTCCGAATCCTCCAGCAAACGGCAACGGTCATGAGACGCCCGTGGCGGTGGCGCCGGTCTTGGACAAGGGCACAACATCGACAGAAATCAACAGCGTTGCCACTCCGCAGTCGCCGGTGACTACTCCCGCCACGCACTCTCCCGTGCCAACCACGAGCCCTGCACCGTCTGGGGGAGGCCCGAATCTGCCCATGACGACCGGGTTCGTGAACCCGGTGACCGGCAACTCACGGGGACCCCAGACATCAACAGGCGCGCCCAGAACTGTTGGCCAGCCAGGGGGCGGAAATCGCACAGGTGGTGGCCCAGCGGCGAACAGCCGCGCTGCCGGACCAACGGTGGGACGTCCTGCGCCCATGAACGGGGGCTCGGCCTCCGGAACAGCTGGTCGCGGAGGTGGCGGGCCGCAGTCTCCCGCTGCTGGTCGTTCAGGTGTCACGGGAGGCAGGCCGACAGCAGCGGGCCATGCAGGCACATCCGGAGCTACCGCACCGCGGGCAGGCCGAGGTGGGATCGTCGGTGGAACCCCGCAGCGCGCGGTTCCCGGCGCGGGGGCGCCCGGGGGCACTCGTGGTGTCCCGCGCGGCACGGTCATCGGAGCCGGTGGTACGGGCAGCACATCCCGCCCTGGCGGGCGAGGCACCCCCAGCACCAAGGGAGTTGTGGGCACGCCGCGTGGTGGCGCTCCGCGGCTTGGCGCGGGCTCGAAGGGCTTCACCGCCGGGGGTGCGGGCCTCGTACGTGGCCCTGCGGGTCGAAAGGACTCCGGAGACGAGGATCAGGACGACGGCACGCCGCGTCCCGACTACCTGACGGAAGACAGAGAGACGTGGGAGGCCGGCCGGCCTGGGGCCGCACCGCCGGTGATCGAGTAGGTACACGGAAGGTTCGGAAGTCAGGATGACAGCAGTAATGAGCCAGACCCGCAAGAGTCGGGTGGCGCTCGGATTGCGCGGGCGCCTGTTCGGCACGATGGCTGTGACCGCTGCGCTGAGTGTGGGACTAGTGGGGACCGCTCCTATCGCGGTCGCCACAGACGTGCAGTCGAAGCAGTGGTACATCGAACTCATGCATGCCGAAGAGATGTGGCAGACCACCACGGGTGAAGGCATCAAGATTGCTGTCATTGACACTGGCGTCAACTCGTCGACGCCCTCGCTGAAGGGGCAGGTCCTCAAGGGGCTTGACGCCACCGATGCCGAGGGGGATGAAACCGACGATTACGATGGTCACGGCACGACTATGGCTGAGTTGATCGCTGGGACCGGTCAGGGTGGGGGTTTGAAGGGCCTAGCTCCGGGCTCGAAGATCATCCCGATGAGGGTGGCCAACACGCAGTTTCAAAATGAGCATTCGGTCAATGCTTATGACACTGCGGACTCGATTCGCGCTGCTGCCGATGGTCCCGCTCAGATCATCAGCATGTCGTTTGGCAGTGAATTCAAAATGGATCGAGAGATCGAAGCGGTAAAATACGCTCAGAGCAAGGGAAAGTTGTTCTTCGCTGCTGTTGGCAATGAAGCCGAGAAGGGCAACAAGCCGATTTACCCTGCGGCGTACCCAGAAGTCGTTGGTGTCGCCGCTACCGATCGGCAGGGCAAGGCATCTGAGACCTCTCAGCACGGCGATTTCGTGGATATTGCCGCGCCCGGTGATGACCTTCCGTTCTGGTGTGATGAGAACTTTGAGCGTTATTGCCAGGGAAACGGCGGAACCAGCGCCGCAACAGCCATCACGTCAGCCGCCGCCGCCCTGATCTGGTCTGCCCACCCGGACTGGACAGCCAATCAAGTCCTCAACGTGCTCTTCGACACCGCTGGGCGAGGTGACATGGAAGAGGGCACGCTCAGCAACTACATCGGACACGGCATCATTCGCCCGGCCGTCAACATCCTCAAGGGCACGGGAACTCCTGGCGCCCCGGACATCAGTCCCCTCACCAAGGAAAAGACGGCCGGCTCCACGGCCTCGCCCGCCGCATCCGCATCAGCTTCGTCACAGCCTGAGAAGAAGGACAAGGCTGAGGATGCCGCCATGGCAGGCTCCAGCACGGAGAAGAACGACGGCAGCCAACTGGGCCTGATCCTCGGCGGAGTGGCAGTAGTCCTCGTGCTCGGCGGCGGCGCTTTCGCGCTCGTTCGCAAGCGTCGTAGCGCCTGACCGACCGCAGTTCCTCACACGCACCCCGGCGGGAACGCCGGACCGAACAAGAGCACCAGGAAGGAAGCCAGAACTATGGCAGATCAGAAGCTTTCAGATGAGATGCTCCTCAAGCTCGAGGGTGAACTCAGCAGGCGATTCGACTCCGTGAGGGGCCAGCTGAAGACGCTGCAGGCGACGATCGACAGCCTGGAAGGTGCCTGGAAGGGCATCGGCGCCAACGCCTTCAACGTCAAGCAGGCTGACATCAACGTCAGGATGAGCGGCATCGCCACCCGACTGGTCAATTTCCAGGAAGCCATCAAGGCGGCCCGCACGATCTCGGGCAACACTGAAGACGAGATCAGGCAGGCCCTCCAGGGAGTGGACGTCGTCGACGGTCACTCGACCGGCTCGGAGGCCAAGACCTCGGCCATCAACTCCCTCTGAAGCTTGCTGTACCCGTACCGAGTACGGGCCACCACATCGAACTAGATTGAACTGGAGGACCGTATGTCGACCAACGACGGCACGATGGTTGTCACTTACTCGAGCCTGGAGCAGGCTGCCGGGGACATCGACCGGCAGAGCAGGCAGCTTCAGGAAGACCTTGCGTCGATCAAGCGCATGATCGCCAACGTCTCCGAGCTCTGGGTCGGCGAGGCCAAGACGGCGTACGACGCGGCGCAGGCCGGCTGGGACCGCGACGCCACGGGGATCCACACCGCCCTGTCCGAGATCTCCCGGAAGGTGCGCGACGCCGGTACGGCCTACCAGGCCGGCGACAAGAGGGCGCGGGCCAACTTCGAGTAGGACTCGACAAGTACAAACAGGTCAGGGTGGGCACGCACGGGAGGTGCCCACCCTGACGTGTGTCCTGGGCCGCCGCCCGAGTGGGCGCTTGAGGGGATGAGCGAGGCACTCGCACAAGAAGTCGGCCCGCTCGGCATCCACGTCACGATCGTCGAACCCGGCCCCTACGGCACCGGCACCGACTGGCGTCCGGCGCGTCCGCGGCGCACACAGACCCCATCGCCGCGTACGAGCCGATCCGCGAGGCGCGCCGGGCCGGTGCTACCGCCCGCGCACCACAGGATCCGCAGTCGACCGCCGATGTCATCATCGAAGTGGTCGACACCGACCCCCCTGCGGCTCTTCCTCGGTGAATACCCCTATCCGGTGGTCGAAGCCGCTTACCGACAGCGACTCGACACCTGGAACGCCTGGCGGCCTCTCGCCAGTCGCGCTTGAGCGGCGTAGCGGCGAATCACGCACGCAGAAGGCAACTCCCACAACGCATCCGACGCTCGCTGTGACTCGTCCTTCACCAGGGTCCACCACCAAGCGATGCTGGCGATCGGCAGAGGCTGGTCGGCGGGATTCTCCGGATTGACGTAGCGATGGGTGGTAAGGGACCAGTCGTAGTCGGCGCGGATCCAGGAGTCGCAGTCCGTGATCCACCGACGTAGCTCGGGGCCGGCGTCACGCAGGATCTGGTCGCGGAGATGGAGGTAGAGGGCCATGGCAAGGGTGTGCATCATGGCGGTCTCGCTCACCGCTTCGTCGAGGGTGCGTTGCCGCTCGTACACGATCAGGTTGACGATGTTTCCGTATCCCTCTTGGCTGCGTTGGCGCTCTTTGTGGTACGAGACCAGGTCGCTGGACCAGCCGGTGATCGAGGCGAAGATTTCGACGAACCCACGGATGTCGTGGTGCTCGTAGTCGGCCGCGGGGAGGTCGTACCCGTGGATGATCTCGCTGAGGGTCGAGAAGATCTTGACCCCGGATGAGTCGAGCCGGACCGCCGGGTGGTCAGGAAGTCCGAGGTCCACGGCAACGCAGCGACGCGTCCGGAAGGGGCGCCGCGGCTGGTTATCTCGCCCACGGAGATACGGGTCAGCCGCTCGCGCTGCGCCCGGTCGGAGTAGACGCCGAACCGATCGAGCCAGGCAGACGAGCGTTCGTCGATCTCACGCCAACTCGGATGCATCCCCGAGGGGAGCGGAACCCACAGTTGGGGGATCTTCGGCGCTGGTGCTGGGGAGGGGCCTGAGTTCAGGCATCTGACGCGTCTCCGGCGCCCGTGGGAGGTGCGAAAGTGGTTGATCACGCATCGTTTGCAGTTGTTCGGTCTCTGCGCACGGTTGGCCCGAAAGTGCCTCTTACCGGTTCGGGATTCACCGATTCGGCGGTGGAGCATTGGGTTCCGCCCACCCGGGACCCGCGAAAGAGCTGAGCACGCCCGGTCCGCCGTAGTCGTTCCTGCCAGGCGGCCCGCTCTACGCAGGGTTACCTCGGGGGGGAGGTGGCGCTCCGATGAGGGGGCCTCAGCACTCGCCTTCGCGGCTCGTCACGGCAAAGTCGTAGTTCGGGACCGTCACCGAGCCGGCTCCGCCCGCCACGCCGGGGGGCTCGTAGTCCCCGTCCTTCGACGGCATGCGCACGACGTGTACGCAGAAGGCCGCGTCCGCGCCTGCGGCCTGGACCGTGTAGTCCGCGCCGGAGGGCTTGTTCGAGGCTGCGGCGCCGGCGTCCACGCCGCTCTGCGGTGCGCCACCGCCGCCGTTCTCGACGACCTCTTCCTCGATCATCTTTGCGAATTCCTGATCGAAGCCGCTGTCATCACCGAAGATGTCACCGAAGCGCGAAGTGCCGTCCAACTCCGCCGTGGCCTGGCTGACCGCGCTGGTCAGTTCGTCATCGCTCCACTCTCCATCGGCGACCACAGCCATGAACTGGAACGCCGAGAAGACGCCGATACCGGCCATTCCGAAGAGGACGACGCGGGCGACGACGAATGCGGAATCCGGAACTTCGGGTGCCGAAGGATTGAACGACTCACGCCACCCACGGACCCGGTCCGCCTTCACACAGCCCATGGCGACGAGTCCGGTAGCCAACACCAAAACAACCACGGTCAGCGTATTCAACGCCTACCCCTCCTTTATGTTCCGACCGCAGGATCGGCGATACACAGCTGTCGTGTCGCCTTCCCTCTATTTTGTGCGATCGTGATATCGGTTCATCCGCCCCACCGCCACCAGGCCCGGCCTTGTTGAGGCGCATCTGCGTGCCGCCCTTGCCGGCCGCGTCTTCCTTCAATTGCTCCCACTCGGCCCATGCCATGTGGAACCCCTCAGTCGGTGCGTACCGGAATGCTGAACGTTTCGAACATCTGGCGCGCCGGCGCAACCCCGCACGCCGCGGCGGGCGGCGACAGCAGCGTGTATCCCCTGCCGTCACCGCCCGCCCCGGTACCGCCGTACCCCCTACCGCTACCCGTCCATGAGACCGGACTGCACCAGCGGATTCCCGCGGCGCCGGGTGACGAACACCCCGCGCCCCGGGGGCATCGGGCGCGGTCGTACGTTGCCGAGGATGTCGCCCTCGATGGGGTCGCCCGAGAGCATCACGCCCTGCGCGCCCAGTTCCAGGATGCGCTGCAGGAAGGGCTCGTACAGTGCGCGGCCCGCCCCCGCCGTGCTGCGGGCGATGATGAACCGCACGCCGACGTCGCGGGAGAACGGCAGCATCTCCGTGAGCTTCGCCAGCGGGTTGCCGCTCGACGTCGAGACCAGGTCGTAGTCGTCGACGACCACGTACACGTCGGGGCCGCTCCACCAGCTGCGATCGCGCAGCTGCTGCGCCGTGACCTCGGGCGAGGGGGTGCGGCGCTTCATGAGGTCGTACAGCGCGTCCGCGTGGTGCTCCATGTTGTTGGACATGGGCACGTACTCCGCCAGGTGCGTGGCGGGGGTGACGTCCAGGAGCGCTCGCCGGTTGTCGATGACGAAGAACTTGGCCGCGTTCCCCTCGTACCTCTCGGTCAGCTGCTTGATGAGCAGGCGCAGCAGGTTGGACTTGCCGGACTCGCTCTCGCCGAACACCAGGAAGAACGGGTCCCGCTCGAAGTCGAGGAAGACCGGCTCCAGGTTGTTCTCGTCGATACCGAACGCGATGCCCCGCTCCGGCCTCGCGTAGCCCGCGGGCAGTTCGCGGACCGGGAGTTCGCGGGGCAGCAGCCGAACCGCCGGGGCGGGCGCCGCAGTCCAGTGCCGGGCGACCTCCTGGTTCATGGCGGCCGTGGCCTCGGACAGGTCGCTGTCGGAGTTGATGCCGTCGATCCGCGGTACCGCGGCCATGAAGTGCAGCTTCTCCGGGGTGAGACCGCGACCGGGCACGCCGGCGGGCACGTTGACGGCGGCCTTGCGGTCCAGCTCGGAGTCCATGACGTCACCGAGCCGCAGTTCGAGCCGGTTCATCAGGTGGTCCTTGAGGTTGGCCCGGACCTCCATGGAGCGCGACGCCGTGACGATCAGATGGATGCCGTAGCCGAGACCGCGCTGCGCGATGTCGATGGCCGCGGACTCCAGGGCCTCGTAGTCCGTGCGGAAGTTGCCCCAGCCGTCGATGAGGAGGAAGACGTCGCCCCACGGCTGGTCCGTCGCCGAGATCTCGCCCCGCGCCCGCATCCTGCGGAAGGTGGCGATGGAGTCGATGCCCGCGCTGCGGAAGTACTCCTCGCGGCGCGCCATGATCCCGTACACCTCGGCGACCGTACGGCGGACCCGCTCGGGGTCGAGCCGGGACGCGACCCCTCCGACATGGGGGAGACCGGAGACCGAGGCCATGCCGCCGCCACCGAAGTCGAGTCCGTAGAACTGGACCTCCTGGGGCGTGTGGGTGAGGGCGAAGCCCGCGATGAGCGTGCGCAGCAGCGTGGACTTGCCCGACTGCGGGCCGCCGGTGATCTGCATGTGGCCCGCCGCGCCGGAGAAGTCCCGGTAGAGCGTGTCGCGGCGCTGCTCGTACGGCTTGTCGACCACACCCAGCGGTACGACGAGGCGTCCCGAGCCCTCGAACCCGGGCTGGGTCAGCCCGCGCCCCTCCACCGCGGAGAGCCCCGGCAGGAGCTCGTCCAGCGATGGCGGATTGTCCAGCGGAGGCAGCCACACCTGGTGCGCGGACGCCCCCCGGCCCTCCAGCCGGCGCACGATCACGTCGAGCACCGTGTCGGCCAGGGCGTCGTCCTCGGACGTGCGGGCGTCGGGTACGCCGGCCTGCGCCGTCGGCTGTACGTAACGCACCGGTACCGGAGCCGCGGTGAACACCACCGGCCTGCGGTCCACCGGCAGAGGACCGGAGGCCGCGGCCGGCTGGGCACCCGAGCGGTACACCCCGGAGACGTAGGCCGCCTTGAAGCGCACCATCTCGTCCGTGCCGTACTTCAGATAGCCCGAACCAGGGACATTGGGCAGGTGGTAGGCGTCGGGCACGCCCAGCGCGGCGCGGGACTCACCCGCGGAGAACGTACGCAGACCGATCCGGTACGACAGATAGGTCTCCAGGCCTCGCAGCCGCCCCTCCTCGAGGCGCTGCGAGGCCAGCAGCAGATGGACGCCCAGGGAACGGCCGATACGGCCGATCTGCACGAACATCTCGATGAAGTCCGGCTTGGCCGTGAGCAGCTCGCTGAACTCGTCGATGACCAGGACGAGGGAGGGGATGGGCTGCAGCGGCGCACCCGCGGCCCGCGCCTTCTCGTAGTCGTGGATGTTGGCGTAGTTGCCCGCGTCGCGCAGCATCTCCTGGCGTCGGTTGAGCTCACCGCTGATGGAGTCGCCCATGCGGTCCACCAGCGTCAGGTCGTCCGCGAGGTTGGTGATCACCGCTGCGACGTGGGGCATCTGCGCCATGCCGGCGAAGGTGGCGCCACCCTTGAAGTCCGCGAGGACGAAGTTCAGCGTCTCCGAGGTGTGGGTGACCGCGAGGCCGAGGACGAGCGTGCGGAGCAGCTCGGACTTTCCGGAACCGGTGGCGCCGACACACAGGCCGTGCGGACCCATGCCCTCCTGCGCCGCCTCCTTGAGGTCCAGCATCACGGGGCCGCCGTCCTCGCCCACGCCGATCGGCACCCGGAGCCGCTCCGCCTGCGAGCGGGCCCGCCAGGTCCGGCTGACGTCGACCGAGGCGGCGTCTCCGAGATTCAGCAGATCGGTGAACTCCAGATTGGCGAGCAGCGGTTCGTCGTCGTCCCCGCCCGACGCCACGTGGAGGGGGGCCAGTTGCCGCGCCAGTGCCTCCGCGGCCTCGTGGCTCAGCAGGTCGGGGAGGCCGTCGTACACCAGGCCGTGCCCCGACTCCAGCTGCAGCGAGTGGGGGTCGACCACGATGGAGAGGCCGCCGCGCGCTCCGGTGACCTGGCCCGTGACGATCTCGACGACGGTGACGCCCTGAAGGCCCTCCGCCGACGCGAGCGCCGACGTCGCCGGTACCGACTCGCCGTCGAGCACGACGACGACGTGCGGCTGGTCGAGGATCGGCTGGCCACCCGGCTGGAAGCGAGGCCTGCCGTCGAGACGGCCCGCGAGCATCTCCTCCAGCTCCGCGACGCTCGTGGTGATCAGACGGCGGCTGCCGGCGCCGTCGATGGAGCCCTGCACCTGGACGTGGGGGAGCCACTTCGTCCATTCCCAGCGCGGAGCGGCGTCACGGCCGGTCGCGACGGCGATGATCAGGTCCTCGGGGGAGTGCAGCGAGGCGAGCGCCCCGACCATCGCGCGGGCCGTGGCACGCGCGGACTCCGCCTCACCGCTGATCGTCAGGTGGTAGAAGGCACGGAGCGATACCGCCATCGGCAGCCCGTCCAGCGTGCTGTGGGTCGTCAGGAACTGCTGCATGGCCCCGGCGGTCAGCGGCTCCAGCTCATCGACCGGCGCGGTGTCCGGTGCGACGAGAGGCGTGGCGAGTTCCTGGCTGCCCAGGCCGATGCGCACGTGTGCGAAGTCCGCGTCCCCGACACGGCGCTCCCACACCCGGCTGCCCTCGGCGACGAGCGCCCACAGCTGTTCCGGAGACGGGTGGAGGTAGAACTGCGCGTCGCGCTGCTGCCGGGCGGTCCTCAGCACAGCGCGTCTGGTCTGCGTCAGGTACTTCAGATAGTCGCGCCGCATGTCCGCGAGCTGACCCTGGGTACCGCGCCGGAAACGGATGATCATCGCAATGGCCATCGCGACCGTCGACGCAATCATGATCATGCCCATGATCCGCATGATCGGGTTCGGCGTCATGAAGAAGAAGACGACGGAACCACCCATGCCGAGCATCGGCAGCAGCTGCATCATCACCCCCTCCTGCTGCCCACGGGGCAACTCGGGCGGAGGTTGCAACTGCACCTGCTCGCCCGGAACTTCGGAGGGGAGGGCCCGCGGTGGGCGCTTGACGACAATCTGGCTCACAGCTCACCAATTCCCTTGCCGGACGGAACTGTTCCTATCGGCGCCCCCGTGGCGACGGGTTCCGTCCGCGGGAGGATCCTACTGGCGTACCCGGCGACCCGAGGGCGGTAGGGTGTCGCGACGCGTGTACGCATCCGCTAACTACCGCAAAAAAATGGGTCATTCGGGACGCAGCTGGAGCCCATGGCCCAGGGGTGCGTTCCAGAGGGAACCCAGGAGAAGCATGAGGGGGAGCAGCAGGTGACTATGACGGCGCAAACGGCGGCTACCGGATCCGGTCGGCCGGGT
Organism: Streptomyces sp. NPDC051064; assembly: GCF_044455985.1. Classification (NCBI taxonomy): domain Bacteria; kingdom Bacillati; phylum Actinomycetota; class Actinomycetes; order Kitasatosporales; family Streptomycetaceae; genus Streptomyces; species Streptomyces sp. NPDC051064. Next base: position 12,145 of record NZ_JBITFK010000018.1, on the reverse strand, counting down.
CCCGGAGTTCCGGCCGGCAACGGAACCGGCTTCTGCCGGGTCACGGTCGTCGCGCCCGACAGCCGCGTCGACGTGGCGCTGCCCGAGGACATCCCCGTCGCCGACCTCTACCCGGAGATTCTCCGGCTGTCGGGGCAGAGCCCCGCCCAGGGCGCCCCGGTCGGCTATCACCTGGTGCGCCGTGACGGCACCGTGCTCGACAGCGGGCGCACGCTGGCCGGCCTGCGCGTCCTCGACGGCGAGCTGCTCTCCCTGCGGCCCTTCTCGGAGTCGCTGCCCCCCGCGGTCTTCGACGACGTCTCCGACGCCGTCGCCACAGCCGTCGCCCGGGACCGCACTCTCTGGGGTGACACCCTCATGCGCTCGGCCGGCCTCTTCGGCGGGTCCGTCCTGCTGGTCCTGCTCGGCTTCGTGCTGTGGACCTCCGACGTCCGGCACGACATGCACGGCCTGCCGGGCATCCTGGCCGCCGTCACCGCCCTGCTCCTTCTCGCGCTGGCGTGCGTACGCGCGCGGGTCTACGCGGACCGTGGGTCGTCCATCGCGCTGGGGATCGGCGCACTCACCAACGCCGCGGTCGCCGGCGCAGGGCTCCTCTCGCTCAGCCAGGGCCAGGGCATCGGCAGGCTCCAGTTCCTGCTCGCCTGTGCCGCCGTGCTGGTGGTGTCGGTGATCCTCATGATCGCCGCCCCGGAGGGCGACGGAACCTTCGTCGCGTTCGTGTTCGCCTCCGCCATCGGCGTACTGGTGACCTTCATCGCGATCATGACCGGCATGGCGCCGTCCGAGACCGCGGCCGTCTGTGCGCCCCTCTCGGTGGGGCTCCTGGGCTTCCTGCCCGGGCTCTCCACCCGCTTCGCCCGCCTCCCGATCGGCTTCGAGCCTCCCCGCACCACCGTCGGCGACTACGGGACGTCCGACCCGGCGCCGCAGGGCCCCGTCGATGCCGACCGCATCGCCGCCCAGGCGCGGCGCGGCCACGAACTGCTCGTCGGCCTGGTCGGCGGATGCGCGCTGGTGGCCGTGGGCGCAGCCGCGGTGCTCGGCTTCTCGGACAGCGTCTGGGGCCAGCTGCTGGCGCTCGCCACCGGGGTCGCGATGCTGATGCGCGCCCACCTCTTCCGCTACACGGCCCAGGTCGGCTGCGCCCTGGGAGCCGGCCTCGCCGCACTCGTGCTCCTCGGCCTCGGACTGTCGCTCAATCCGCCGACCGAGCTGATCCGCGCCGCACTCACGGGCGACAGCGCGGGGCTCGACATCCGTACGATCTGGCTCACCGCCGCAGTCGCGGGCGTGGCCGCGCTGATCACCGCCATAGGGCTGATCGTGCCGCGCAAGGGCGTCACCCCGTTCTGGGGTCGCTTCCTGGAGGTCGCCGAGGCCTGCGTACTCCTGACGCTGCTGCCGCTGTGCCTCGCCGTTTTCGACGTCTACCACTCGATCCGGGCACTCACCAGCTGACACCCGTCGGGGGTGCCCCGGAGGACTGGTACTCTGACCAGTGGCCGTTTGTGTACGCGTCCCCGGATCATCCTGGGGGCTGCGCTCATCGGACCTTCGCCTCCGAGTCATGGAAGCTCCCCTGAGATCAAGACCAGGGGCACTCGTGGGCGCATCGAACATCAAGAGGAGTACGCGTGCCGCTCGACGCCGCTACGAAGAAGCAGATCATGTCCGAGTTCGCCCAGAAGGAGGGTGACACCGGATCCCCCGAGGTCCAGGTCGCCATGCTCTCCCGCCGGATCTCGGACCTGACGGAGCACCTCAAGACGCACAAGCACGACCACCACTCCCGTCGTGGTCTGCTGATCCTGGTCGGCCAGCGTCGCCGCCTCCTGCAGTACCTTGCCAAGAAGGACATCCAGCGCTTCCGTGCGCTCGTCGACCGCCTCGGCATCCGCCGCGGCGCGGCCGGCGGCGCCAAGTAAAGACGCTGTTGAAGGGAGCGGTACCCACTTCCAGGGGACCGCTCCCTTTGCCGTACGTGCGGTATCGGGCCCCGGCTCAGTAACCTGGACGTACAACACAAGACGAGGAGAGGCGCCCCACGGCCGCCGCCGGTCCTCGGTAGTGGCCCCCGGGACAACGCCCGGGAGCTTCGATCGAAGACCGGCCCCGCACACACGGTGCGCTTCTCCGCACCGTCCTCCGCCACACGGGCGGCAGGACGAAAGACGACGAGTATGGAGAAATCACTAGTGGAGAACGAGACCCACTACGCCGAGGCCGTTATCGACAACGGAACCTTCGGCACCCGCACCATCCGCTTCGAGACGGGCCGCCTGGCCAAGCAGGCCGCAGGGTCCGCCGTCGCGTACCTGGACGACGACACCATGGTGCTGTCGGCCACCACCGCTTCCAAGCGGCCCAAGGACAACCTCGACTTCTTCCCCCTCACGGTGGACGTCGAGGAGCGGCAGTACGCGGCCGGCAAGATCCCCGGCTCCTTCTTCCGCCGTGAGGGCCGGCCCTCCGAGGACGCGATCCTCACCTGCCGCCTGATCGACCGCCCGCTGCGCCCCTCCTTCAAGAAGGGCCTGCGCAACGAGATTCAGATCGTCGAGACGATCATGGCGCTCAACCCCGACCACCTGTACGACGTGGTCGCGATCAACGCCGCCTCCGCCTCCACGATCCTGGCGGGCCTGCCCTTCTCCGGCCCGATCGGCGCCACCCGCGTCGCCCTGATCAAGGGCCAGTGGGTCGCCTTCCCGACGCACACCGAGCTCGAGGACGCCGTCTTCGACATGGTCGTCGCCGGTCGTGTCCTGGAGGACGGCGACGTCGCGATCATGATGGTCGAGGCCGAGGCCACCGAGAAGACCATCCAGCTCGTCAAGGACGGTGCCGAGGCCCCGACCGAAGAGGTCGTCGCCGCCGGTCTCGAGGCCGCGAAGCCCTTCATCAAGGCGCTCTGCAAGGCCCAGTCCGACCTCGCCGCCAAGGCCGCCAAGCCCACCGGCGAGTTCCCGGTCTTCCTCGACTACCAGGACGACGTCCTGGAGGCGCTCTCCAAGGCCGTCAGCACCGAGCTCGCCAAGGCGCTCACCATCGCCGGCAAGCAGGAGCGCGAGGCGGAGCTCGACCGCATCAAGGAGATCGCGGGCGAGAAGCTCCTCCCGGCCTTCGAGGGCCGCGAGAAGGAGATCTCCGGTGCCTACCGCGCGCTGACCAAGAAGCTGGTCCGCGAGCGCGTCATCAAGGACAAGGTCCGCATCGACGGCCGCGGCGTCACGGACATCCGTACGCTCGCCGCCGAGGTCGAGGCCATCCCGCGCGTGCACGGCTCGGCGCTGTTCGAGCGTGGCGAGACCCAGATCCTGGGCGTCACCACCCTCAACATGCTCCGCATGGAGCAGCAGCTGGACACCCTCTCCCCGGTGACCCGCAAGCGCTACATGCACAACTACAACTTCCCGCCGTACTCCGTCGGTGAGACCGGCCGCGTGGGCTCGCCCAAGCGCCGCGAGATCGGCCATGGCGCGCTCGCCGAGCGCGCCATCGTGCCGGTGCTGCCGTCGCGCGAGGAGTTCCCCTACGCGATCCGCCAGGTCTCCGAGGCGCTGGGCTCCAACGGCTCGACGTCCATGGGCTCGGTCTGCGCCTCCACCATGTCGCTGCTGAACGCCGGTGTGCCCCTCAAGGCCGCCGTCGCCGGTATCGCCATGGGCCTGATCTCGCAGGAGATCGACGGCAAGACGCACTACGTCGCCCTCACCGACATCCTCGGTGCGGAGGACGCCTTCGGCGACATGGACTTCAAGGTCGCCGGCACGAAGCAGTTCGTGACCGCGCTCCAGCTCGACACCAAGCTCGACGGCATCCCCGCCTCGGTCCTGGCCGCCGCGCTGAAGCAGGCCCGTGACGCGCGTCTGCACATCCTGGACGTCATGAACGAGGCCATCGACGTCCCGGACGAGATGTCCCCGAACGCCCCGCGGATCATCACCGTCAAGATCCCGGTGGACAAGATCGGTGAGGTCATCGGCCCCAAGGGCAAGATGATCAACCAGATCCAGGAGGACACCGGCGCCGACATCACGATCGAGGACGACGGCACCATCTACATCGGTGCCCAGCAGGGCTCGCAGGCCGAGGCCGCCCGCGCCACGATCAACGCCATCGCCAACCCGACCATGCCGGAGGTCGGCGAGCGCTACCTGGGTACGGTCGTCAAGACCACCACCTTCGGTGCGTTCGTCTCCCTGATGCCCGGCAAGGACGGTCTGCTGCACATCTCGCAGATCCGCAAGCTCGCCGGTGGCAAGCGCGTGGAGAACGTCGAGGACGTGCTCGGCGTCGGCGCCAAGGTCCAGGTCGAGATCGCGGAGATCGACTCCCGCGGCAAGCTCTCCCTCATCCCCGTCGTCGAGGGCGAAGAGGACGAGAAGAAGGACGACACCGACAAGTGACGTCCCGTAGTTCCGTGACGACGGCCCGCCCCTCCTCGGAGGGGCGGGCCGTCGCCCGTACCCAAACCCTTCTCAAGGGCAGCAACGGCATCGGCACCGTCCGCCGCACGGTCCTCCCGGGCGGTCTCCGGGTGGTCACCGAGACGCTGCCCTCCGTACGCTCCGCCACCTTCGGGATCTGGGCCAACGTCGGTTCACGCGACGAGACGCCCACCCTGAACGGCGCGACGCACTACCTCGAGCACCTCCTCTTCAAGGGCACGGCCAAGCGCAGCGCCCTCGACATCTCGTCCGCGATCGACGCGGTCGGCGGCGAGATGAACGCCTTCACGGCGAAGGAGTACACCTGCTACTACGCGCGGGTCCTGGACACCGATCTGCCGCTGGCCATCGATGTCGTCTGCGACATGCTGACCGGCTCCCTGATCGCCCCCGAGGACGTCGACGCCGAGCGCGGCGTCATCCTCGAGGAGATCGCCATGACGGAGGACGACCCGGGCGACTGCGTGCACGACCTGTTCGCGCACACGATGCTCGGCGACACCCCGCTGGGCCGCCCCGTGCTCGGCACCGTCGACACGATCAACGCCCTGAACCGCGGCCAGATCGCCCGCTTCTACAAGAAGCACTACGACCCCACGCACCTCGTCGTCGCCGCCGCCGGCAACGTCGACCACGCCACGGTCGTACGACAGGTCCGCAAGGCGTTCGAGCGTGCCGGGGCCCTGGGCCGCACCGACGCCGTCCCCACGGCGCCCCGCGAAGGCTCCCGCACGCTGCGCGCCACCGGCCGCGTCGAACTGCTGAACCGCAAGACCGAGCAGGCCCACGTCGTCCTCGGCATGCCCGGCCTGGCCAGGACCGACGAGCGTCGCTGGGCGCTCGGCGTCCTGAACACCGCACTCGGCGGCGGCATGAGCTCCCGCCTCTTCCAGGAGGTACGGGAGAAGCGCGGCCTGGCCTACAGCGTGTACTCGTACACCTCGGGCTTCGCCGACTGCGGGCTCTTCGGCGTGTACGCGGGCTGCCGCCCCAGCCAGGTGCACGACGTCCTCAAGATCTGCCGGGACGAGCTCGACCGCGCGGCGACGGACGGCCTCGGCGACGAGGAGATCAGCCGCGCCGTGGGACAGCTCGCCGGGTCCACCGTCCTCGGACTGGAGGACACGGGCGCGCTCATGAACCGCATCGGCAAGAGCGAGCTCTGCTGGGGCGAACAGATGTCCGTGGATGACATGCTGGCGAAGATCGCGGCGGTCACCCCCGACGAGGTCCGGGCCGTCGCGGCCGACGTCCTCGGACAGCGGCCCTCGCTCTCGGTCATCGGCCCGCTGAAGGACAAGCAGGCCGACCGCCTCCAGGAAGCGATCTCCTAACCACCCCGTAAGGAAAGAACACATGAGCAAGCTGCGCGTGGCCGTTCTCGGCGCCAAGGGACGCATCGGTTCCGAGGCGGTACGAGCCGTGGAGGCCGCCGACGACATGGAGCTGGTGGCCGCACTCGGCCGCGGGGACTCGCTGGAGGCCCTCACGGACAGCGGTGCCCAGGCGGTCGTCGAGCTGACCACACCCGCGTCGGTGATGGACAACCTCGACTTCTGCGTCCGGCACGGGATCCACGCGGTCGTCGGCACCACGGGCTGGACCGACGAACGGCTCGCGCAGCTGAACACCTGGCTCTCCGCCTCCCCGGAGACCGGTGTGCTCATCGCGCCGAACTTCTCCATCGGCGCGGTCCTCACGATGAAGTTCGCGGAGCAGGCCGCCCGCTACTTCGAATCCGTCGAGGTCATCGAGCTGCACCACCCCAACAAGGCGGACGCACCCTCCGGCACGGCCACCCGCACCGCCCAGCTCATCGCGGCGGCCCGCGAGAAGGCCGGAGCGGCGCCGCAGCCCGACGCCACCGCCACCGCGCTGGACGGAGCCCGCGGCGCGGACGTCGACGGGGTCCCGGTCCACTCGGTCCGGCTCCGAGGCCTCCTCGCCCACCAGGAGGTCTTGCTGGGCGGTGAGGGCGAGACCCTCACCCTGCGCCATGACTCGCTGCACCACAGCAGCTTCATGCCGGGCATCCTGCTCGGCACCCGCCGCGTGGTGACCACTCCCGGCCTCACCTTCGGCCTGGAACACTTCCTCGACCTGAACTGACTGGGCCCAACCCCATGCGCGCAAAGCTCACCTACGTCGTCACCGCTGCCGTACTGGTCTTCTACTTCGTCCTGGCCGGCAGCCGCGGCGTCCTGCTCATCAAGCACGGCACGCTGCTCACGGTCACCTTCGGCGTGGCCGTGCTGATCCTGCCGGTGATCGGCATCTGGTTCCTCTGGAAGAACACCCAGTTCGTACGCAGGGCCAACGCCCTGGCCGCCGCACTGGACGCGGAGGGCGGCCTCCCCGTCGACGAACTGGTGCGCACGCCCTCCGGGCGCATCGACCGCGACTCCGCCGACGCCGTCTTCGCGCGGCGCCGGGAGGAGACCGAGGACAGCCCGGACGACTGGCGCTGCTGGTTCCGGCTGGCGGTGGCCTACCAGGACGCGAGGGACACCCCACGCGCCCGAAAGGCGATGCAGCGCGCCATCGCCCTGCACACGAACAAGCCGGTACGCGCCTGACTGGCGCCGTACCGGCTTGTGGGTGTCCTGGCGGCCCCGTGAGGGCCTTCGGGTCAGCGGGTGCGGTATTCGTCGCCCCAGGCCTCGATGGAGTCCGTGGCACGCTCGAATGCCTCGGCGCGGGCCAGGAAGTCCGCGTTGTGGTCGGTGACCAGCGGCGCCAACTGCTCACCACCCTTACGCACCACGATCAGGGCCTGTCCCTGGACGGTGCGTGGGAGACCGAGCCACTTGACCGGCTGCTGCACCGTGCGCACGGCTGCGGCGTCGTTCCACCGGACGGTGGTCGTGAGGAAGAAGCCCACCCGGCGTACGCCGTGCCGGCTCACCCAGGCACCGACCCGAAGCAGCCGCAGCGCACAAGCGATCACCACGGCGGCGAGCACGAAACACACGGTGGCGCCGGAGAGCGATCCGGCGAACGTGATGATCATCGCCGCCAGCAGCACGAAGGACGCAAGCAGCAGCAGGGTGGCTGCCGCCGCGACCCGCCACGGGCCGGGGCGGTAGGGCCGCCGCCAGCTGTCGTGGTCGTCGAACGGCAGCGCGATGTCCTCCGCTTCCGCGTCGAATGCGCGGTCGGCCGTCAGGAAGGGCAGGGGCACGACTGATCCTCACTCACAAGCACGCTCGATTGCTGTGCCCGGTGAGGCTACCGAGCAGCCCCCCGGCCGACCACCCCAGGGGGCCCGTACGGGTCAGCGGTGCTGCGCGGCCTCGGACGTCTGGCTGTGCGACGGCGTCCGGTCGGTGTCGAGAGCGGGCAGGCCGAAGAGCAGCGAACCGGCGAAGCCGGCGATCAGCGTCAGCCCTACGAGGGAGTGAGCGGCCAGCTGGGAGCGCGTGGCGCGTCGGCGGGGAGGCGGAGTGACATTACTGCGGAACCGGTCGGCCTCGGCAACGAACGAGAACGGGACGGATTCACGCCGGCGGAACATGAGGAAGCTCTCCTTGAACTCTGTGACGGGTGCTGCTAATGAGTCAGACGTACGAGAGGCCTCATCGGTGCCCCGAATCGCCGAACCCGTCCAAAATTTCCCGCTGACGGAGGCCGTCCCCGAGGCCCGTAGAGTGGACGCCGCCCGAGCGACGCCATTGGAAGGACCCCCGCCGGTGACCGACACCCCCGAGCCCACGAAGGCCCACTTCCGCAGCGATGTCACCGTTGACCTGGTGAAATCAGCTGCCGGCGACTCCGACGTGCTGTTCGCAGCCCGCGTGTCGACAGCAGGGGAGCAGTCCCTGGAAGAGGTCGCCAAGGACCCCGAGCGCTCCAAGGGGCTCATCAATTACCTGATGCGGGACCGGCACGGCAGCCCGTTCGAGCACAACTCGATGACCTTCTTCATCAGCGCCCCGATCTTCGTGTTCCGTGAGTTCATGCGGCACCGCGTGGGCTGGTCGTACAACGAGGAATCGGGCCGCTACAGGGAGCTCGAGCCGGTCTTCTACGTCCCGGGCGACTCCCGCAAGCTCATCCAGCAGGGCCGCCCCGGCAAGTACGAATTCGTCGAGGGAACCCCGGAGCAGCACCAGCTCACCAGCCGCGCCATGGAGGCGTCATACCGCCAGGCGTACGACGCCTACCAGGAGATGCTCGCCGCCGGGGTCGCCCGCGAGGTCGCCCGTGCCGTGCTCCCCGTCGGCCTGTTCTCCACGATGTACGCCACCTGCAACGCCCGGTCGCTGATGCACTTCCTCGGCCTGCGCACACAGCACGAGCTGGCGAGGGTGCCGTCCTTCCCGCAGCGCGAGATCGAAATGGTCGGGGAGCAGATGGAACAGCACTGGCAGAGCCTGATGCCGCTCACTCATGCCGCCTTCAACAAAAACGGACGGGTAGCCCCGTAGGCGGTGTCCGTATTGCGACGTTTCGTGAAGTTCATCTAGGCTGATCAAACGGACCCGGCACTGCTTGAACCCCCGAGCAGGCAGTGCCGGGCTCCTCTTCCTCGTCCCCCGAGGGAGCGCGGCGCTCCGAGCAACGAGTAGCGTGTTACCCATGGCTCCGATCTCCACTCCGCAGACCCCCTTCGGGAGGGTCCTCACCGCTATGGTCACGCCGTTCACGGCGGACGGCGCACTCGACCTCGACGGCGCCCAGCGGCTCGCCGCCCATCTGGTGGACGCAGGCAATGACGGCCTGGTCGTCAACGGCACCACGGGCGAGTCCCCGACCACCAGCGACGCGGAGAAAGACCAGCTCGTACGGGCTGTGCTGGAAGCTGTAGGAGACCGGGCCCACGTCGTCGCCGGCGTCGGCACCAACGACACCCGGCACAGCATCGAGCTGGCCCGCACCGCCGAGCGCAGCGGTGCCCACGGCCTCCTCGCGGTCACGCCGTACTACAACAAGCCGCCGCAGGAGGGCCTCCTCCGCCATTTCGGCGCCATCGCGGACTCCACGGAGCTCCCGGTCATGCTGTACGACATTCCGGGCCGCAGCGGTGTGCCGATCGACACAGAGACGCTCGTACGCCTCGCCGAACACCCCAGGATCGTCGCCAACAAGGACGCCAAGGGAGATCTGGGCCGTTCCAGCTGGGCCATCGCCCAGTCCGGCCTCGCCTGGTATTCCGGCGACGACATGCTCAACCTCCCGCTCCTCTCGGTCGGCGCCGTCGGTTTCGTCTCCGTCGTCGGCCATGTCGCCACCCCGGAGCTGCGCGCGCTCATCGAGGCCCACCTCGGCGGTGACGTACAGAAGGCCACGGAGATCCACCAGAAGCTGCTCCCGGTCTTCACCGGGATGTTCCGCACCCAGGGCGTGATCACCACCAAGGCCGCGCTCACCCTGCAGGGCCTGCCCGCCGGCCCGCTGCGCCTCCCTCTGGTGGAACTCACCGCCCAGGAGACGGCCCAGCTCAAGATCGATCTGGCTGCCGGTGGGGTACAGCTCTAACCACGGACTTCACAACTGAATACGCGAGGACACTCGCGGCGGAAACACCACCTGACAACAGCAAGTGCACGAATGACATGCGCGCCACGTGCCCTCAGCGGTACGTGGCGCGCGTGGTAAGGAGAGTCTTTTGAGTCATCCGCATCCTGAACTCGGTACCCCGCCGAAGCTCCCCAAGGGCGGCCTGCGGGTCACCCCGCTGGGCGGCCTGGGCGAGATCGGCCGCAACATGACGGTCTTCGAGTACGGCGGCCGCCTGCTCATCGTCGACTGCGGTGTGCTCTTCCCGGAGGAGGAGCAGCCCGGCATCGACCTGATCCTTCCGGACTTCACCACCATCCGGGACCGCCTGGACGACGTCGAGGGCATCGTCCTCACGCACGGCCACGAAGACCACATCGGCGGCGTCCCCTATCTGCTCCGCCTGAAGCCGGACATCCCGCTCATCGGCTCCAAGCTGACCCTCGCGCTCATCGAGGCCAAGCTCCAGGAGCACCGGATCCGCCCCTACACCCTCGAGGTGACCGAGGGGCAACGCGAGCGCATCGGCGTGTTCGACTGCGAGTTCATCGCGGTCAACCACTCCATCCCGGACGCTCTCGCCGTCGCCATCCGCACCCCCGCGGGCATGGCCGTCGCGACCGGTGACTTCAAGATGGACCAGCTGCCGCTGGACGGCCGTCTCACCGACCTGCACGCCTTCGCCAGGCTGAGCGAGGAAGGCATCGACCTTCTTCTCTCCGACTCGACGAACGCGGAGGTCCCCGGTTTCGTTCCGCCGGAGCGGGACATCTCCAACGTCCTGCGCACGGTCTTCGCCAACGCGCAGAAGCGCATCATCGTGGCCAGCTTCGCCAGCCACGTCCATCGCATCCAGCAGATCCTGGACGCCGCCCACGAGTACGGCCGCAGGGTCGCCTTCGTCGGACGCTCCATGGTCCGCAACATGGGGATCGCCCGCGATCTGGGCTATCTGAAGGTGCCCGCCGGGCTGGTCGTCGACGTCAAGACCCTCGACGACCTGCCCGACGACGAGGTCGTGCTGGTCTGCACGGGCTCCCAGGGCGAGCCGATGGCGGCCCTCTCCCGTATGGCCAACCGTGACCACCAGATCCGGATCGTTCCGGGCGACACGGTGATCCTGGCGTCGTCGCTGATCCCGGGCAACGAGAACGCGGTCTACCGCGTGATCAACGGCCTGACCCGCTGGGGCGCGAACGTCGTCCACAAGGGCAACGCCAAGGTCCACGTCTCGGGCCACGCCTCGGCCGGCGAGCTGCTGTACTTCTACAACATCTGCAAGCCGAAGAACCTGATGCCGGTACACGGCGAATGGCGCCACCTCAGGGCCAACGCCGAGCTGGGTGCGCTGACCGGCGTGCCGAAGGATCACATCGTCATCGCCGAGGACGGCGTGGTCGTCGACCTCGTCGACGGCAAGGCGAAGATCGTCGGCAAGGTCCAGGCCGGCTACGTGTACGTCGACGGCCTCTCGGTCGGCGATGTCACGGAGACCTCCCTCAAGGACCGCCGGATCCTCGGCGACGAGGGGATCATCTCGGTCTTCATCGTGGTCGACAGCTCGTCCGGCAAGATCGTCGGCGGTCCTCACATCCAGGCCCGCGGCTCCGGCATCGACGACAGCGCGTTCACCGCGGTGGTACCCAAGGTCCAGGACGCCCTCAACAAGTCGGCGCAGGACGGCGTGATGGAGCCCCACCAGCTCCAGCAGCTGGTCCGGCGCACGGTGGGCAAGTGGGTGTCGGACACCTACCGCCGGCGCCCGATGATCCTTCCGGTCGTCGTCGAGGTCTGACCCGGACGGTCGCCGACGGTCGCCGACAGACCGCCGGCAGGCCGCCAACCAGGAGCGGGGCGCCCCGATTTGCATCGGGGCGCCCCGCTCCAGTACGTTTGCCATTCCGCCTGAACGGGAAGCACCTCGCGCACATGTGCGCCGGGAGCCCCTCGAGGAGGCGGGAAATCCGACTCAGAATCTCTGATAAAGTCGGACGCGCCGAAAGGCAAAGGCCACTCCACAGGCCACTGGAATCAAATTCGGACCGAAAACGGACCGGAAAAGAGTCTGGTAAAGTTGGAACCGCCGGAAAGGGAAAGCGCGAAAGCGAAGAACTGGAAAGCGATTGAGCAGGAACCCGCTTCGGCCGGGAATCGGACACGAAAGAGTCTGATAGAGTCGGAAACGCAAGAAC
>NZ_JBITFK010000017.1:0-67777 GCF_044455985.1 Streptomyces sp. NPDC051064 | reverse complement strand
GGGGCCCCCACACCCCGGCCCACGGGAATGTGTACGGGCCCCCCGTTCGGGGGCCCGGGGGGGGGGCGGGGGGGGGGGGGGGGGGGCCGGGGGGGGGGGGGGGGGCCCCGCCCCCCCCCCCCCCACGGCCAACCGTCTCTCCCCCCATACCCCCCCTGTCCATCAGGACGAGAAAGGACTCACCCGCATGCGCATCACGCCACGCCTGTCCCCGCGACCGGTGGTCACGGCACTGGCCGTCGCCGCGATGGCCGCGACCGCCACGGTCGCCGTGGACACCACGCCCTCCCATGCCGCGGCGGGCGCCGCCTGCAACGGGTACGTCGGGCTCACCTTCGACGACGGCCCGTCGGGCAGCACCCCGGCCCTGCTCAACGCCCTCAAGCAGAACGGGCTGCGGGCCACGATGTTCAACCAGGGCCAGTACGCCGCAGCCGACCCGGCCAAGGTGCGGGCACAGGTGGACGCCGGCATGTGGGTCGGCAACCACAGCTACACGCACCCGCACCTGACCCAGCAGAGTCAGGCGCAGGTCGACTCGGAGCTCTCCCGGACCCAGCAGGCCATCGCCGCCGGGGGCGGGGGTACACCGAAGCTGTTCCGCCCTCCGTACGGTGAGACCAACTCGACGGTGCAGGCGGCCGCGGCCAAGTACGGCCTGACCCAGATCATCTGGGACGTCGACTCGCAGGACTGGAACAACGCGAGCACCGACGCGATCGTGCAGGCCAACGCCCGGCTCACCAACGGCCAGATCATCCTGATGCACGACTGGCCTGCCAACACGCTCGCGGCCATCCCGCGCATCGCGCAGGGCCTTGCGAGCCGAGGGCTGTGCGCCGGCATGATCTCGCCGCAGACCGGCCGCGCCGTCGCTCCTGACAGCGGCAGCAGCGGTGGGGGCGGTGGCAGCGGCGGCTGCACCGCCACCGTGACCGCGGGCGAGAAGTGGAGCGACCGTTACAACCTCAACGTCTCGGTCTCCGGCTCCAGCAACTGGACCGTCACCATGAACGTCCCCTCCCCCGCCAAGGTCCTCTCCACCTGGAACACCAGCACCACCTACCCCAGCGCCCAGGTACTCAGCGCCAAGCCCAACGGCAGCGGCAACAACTGGGGCGCCACCATCCAGGCCAACGGCAACTGGACCTGGCCCACCGTCAGCTGCACCGCCGGCTGACACCCGGGCGCGTCCCGGGCCGGTGGGGGCGGTGGCCCTGACCGCCGCTCCCACCGGCCCGGCCGCGTCTGCGAACAGCCCTGCCAGGGACTCACCCGGTACGTAGGCGACATCACCGGCGAAGTAGCCTTATTCGACAGCGAAGTTGTGCTCCATCCGACTTTTCAGGCACTCCCGTTGCCTATTCTGGTCGCAAGCTGATCATCCGCTGCCGCGCACACCCAGGAGTTCACCATGTCCCGACCGGAGAACGATGCCCCCGCCCTGCGCATCGACACCAGCAGACCCCATCCCGCCCGGATGTACGACTGGTTCCTCGGCGGCAAGGACAACTACCCGGTGGACGAGGCCATGGGCCGGCAGATGCTTGCCGTCGAACCCTCGGTCCCGGTCATGGCGAAGGTGAACCGGGCGTTCATGCACCGCGCCACCCGGTGGCTCACCGAGCAGGGGATCCGGCAGTTCCTCGACATCGGCACGGGGATACCCACCGAGCCGAATCTGCATCAGGTGGCCCAGCAGGCGGCGCCGGCCGCCCGGGTCGTCTACTGCGACAACGATCCCATCGTCCTGGCGCACGCCGAGGCCCTGCTGAAGGGCACTCCGGAGGGCGCCATCGACTATGTGCAGGCGGACGCCCGCGAGGTGGACGCCATCCTCGATCACGCCGGCAAGACCCTGGACTTCAGCCGTCCGGTCGCGCTCTCGTTGATCTCGTTGCTGCATTTCGTGAGCGACGAGGACGGGGCCTACGAGCTGGTGGAGCGGCTGACCGGGGTACTCGCGCCGGGCAGCCATGTCGTGATCTCGCACCTCACCGCCGACTTCCACCCGGCGGAGGCGGGCAAGGTCAACGAGATGTACAAGGCCAACACGCTCACCCTGGCACCCCGCACGCGTGTTCAGTTCGCCCGCTTCTTCGACGGACTCGACATCGTCGAACCGGGCATCGTGGCAGCGGAAGCCTGGCACCCCGGACTCGGTGAACCCGTCCCCGGCCAGGACGACATCATCAGCGCCGGCTATGTGGCGGTCGGCCGCAAGCCGTAAGCCGTCCCCTGGGGCCGGGCCGTCGCTCCGCGGGGGCGAAGGCCCGGGCTGGCGGACGCCTGCCAGGAAGCTCTGGAACGGCCCGGCCTCGTGCGCATACGCATGACGTACGGAGACCCCGCCTGGCTGACCACCCGCTACGCAGACGCGCGCCTGGTCCTCGGCGACCGCCGCTTCAGCCGGGCCGAGGCGCTCTGCCACGACGAGCCGCGTCAGCCGTCGGCCCGGCCCCCTGCCTCGAACCGGTCGTGCCGCGCCCGGACGCAGGACAGGACCACGACGAGAGGCCAGAGCGACTGCGCGAACGTGAGGACGCGCTCGGCCGCACCCGCGGTGTCGAGCACGAAGAGGGCGAGCAGGAACCATGCACCGCCGAGCCATATCAGCGCGGCCGCCATGATGGACGGCCCGGCCCGCAGCCCCCAAGGCGGAACTACACGCGGTACGCCGGCGGCACCTGGCCCGGACGGGGTCCGCCCACCGGCGGTGGAGCGAGGCACGGCCAGGACCGGCCACACCGCGAGCAGCGAGAAGCCCACGGCCACGACGACGCCGTGAGGGAACGAGCCACCACTGCTCGGTGCCGGGAACAGGGCCAGCAGCATCGCCGAGACCCCACCGCCGGCCAGGGCCACCCGTCCGAACGGCGCGGCGGGTCGCAGTCCGCACGCGGTCACGACGTGGCAGGCTCCGAGGGCGAGCAGAGCGGACGTCATCACCCAGTAACCGGCGGCGCCGTCGGCGGCCAGGATGCTGATCGTCGCCGACGCGGGATCGTAGCCGGGCCCCTGGAGCACCGCGGAGACCACCCAGCCGCCGACGAGGAGGATCGGGGCGCACACCGAGGAGAACAGGACCCACCAGGAGACAGACCGCATCGGTGAACGGTAGAGCGCCCGGACCGGCGACGGGCGGTGTACACGCAGGAGGGGGCGTACTCCGCTCGCAAGCGGGTACACGCGTGACGGCGGGTCACACGACGGCGTGTGCGACCGCACCGCTCGGCCGGGCCGGACGAAGGCCCCCGTGTCCAGGCGCCCCGCACCGGACGTGGATCTGAAGAACAGAACAGAGGAGAACCTGCTGTGCTGACACCCAGTCCTCAGGACCTGAGAGTCGCTCTGGCCCGCTACGCCGACGCACGGATCGAGGACGCGCGCCGCTCCACGGACGCGACCGCCCGTGCCGCGGAGGACGCCGCCTACACCCTGTGCGTGATGACCGGCACCCAGACGGTTCCGCACGCCCTCCATGTCGCCGACACCATGCTCGGCATGCGGACATCGGTCTCCCCCGCCCTCCGCCGGACCGTCGGTACACAGCCGGGCGACCGCCTCCAGACCGTCTGAGAGGCCGTCAGTCGCCTTTTCCGGCGGTTTCGCCGGTCAGACGAACTGCTGCGCGACCAGCACCGACGCACCCGCGACCGCCAGCGCCGTGGCGGCCATGCGGGTGCGCCGCACGTCCAGCCTGCGGGTGAGTGGCCGGGAGAGCAGTACTCCGGCGACAGCGGCGGGGGTGAGCAGCACCGCACCCCACAGGGCATGTGCTCCGACCGTACCGGCCGCGGTCAGCGAGGCGAGGCTCATGAGTGAGCCGACGAGGAAGAACGCGCTCATCGTGGCGCGCAGTTCCGGACCGCGCAGCCGCTGCCACACCATCGCCATGGGCGGACCGCCGATGGACGTCGCCGTGCCCATCACGCCTGAGGCCATGCCGGCCAGTACCACCGCGGACCGCCGCTGCCCCGGAACGTAGCCGGCCATGCTCACCACGACGCCGGCGAGGACCACCGTGGCGATGAGAAGGGCGAGGTACCGGGCAGGGAGGGCGACGACGAGCAGGGTACCCGCGAGCACTCCCGGTACCCGCCCGACCAGTGCCCATCCGCAGCCGCGCAGATCCGCCCGGCCGCGTTCCCGTACGAGCACCGACGCCGTCACCCCGCCGGCGAGCAGCAGGACCGCGACCGGAGCCAACGCCGGGTCCACGAGGGCGAAGACGGGTGCGGCGATCATGCCGAGGCCGAAGCCGATGGAGACCTGGAGCAGGGCACCGACACCCGCAGAGCAGGGCGAACTCCAGGCCGTTCACGCCCACGCGGACTCCGCATCCAGGGGGAAGTGGCACAGCGCTGTGTGCGGTTCGGCCACGTCCTCCGTCTGCCTGACGACGACCGGAGGTGTCCGGGTCGCGCACCGGTCCTCGGCCCGCCAGCAACGGGTGCGGAAGCGGCATCCGGAGGGGATGTCGAAGGGTGAGGGGATCTCCCCCTGGAGGTGGATCTCCTGGTGGTGGGCGTCGGGGGTGGGCTTCAGGACGGGAGCCGCAGACATCAGCGCGGCGGTGTAGGGGTGTTGGGGGTGTTCGAAGACGTTCTCCGTGTCTCCCTGTTCGATGACCTTGCCCAGGTACATCACCGTCACCCGGTCGGAGATGTAGCGCACCACGGACAGGTCGTGGGAGATGAACACGTAGGTGACGCCGAGTCGGGTGCGTAGCTCCGAGAGGACGTTCAGGACCTGCGCCTGCACCGACAGGTCGAGGGCGGAGACGGGCTCGTCGCACACGATGATGTCGGGGTCCAGGGCCAACGCGCGTGCGATGCCTATGCGCTGGCGCTGCCCTCCGGAGAACTCGTTGGGGTAGCGATGGGCGTCGCTCTCCCTCAACCCGACCAGGGACAGCAGTTCGCGGATCCGCTTCTCACGGGCCTTGGCGCCCGGCACGACGTCCCGGTGGGTGGCCCAGGGTTCGCCGATCAGGTCGGCGGCCGACATACGTGCGTTGAGCGAGGCGAAGGGGTCCTGGAAGACCATCTGCACACGGCGGCGCCAGGCCAGCAGTTCCTTGCCGCGCAGGGCGAAGGGGTCGGTTCCGTCGAACCGTACGGTGCCCGAGTCCGGGCGCTCCAGCCCCAGCAGCACCCGGGCCAGGGTGGATTTTCCGCAGCCCGACTCCCCGACGAGCCCGAGAGTCTGCCCCCGGCCGATCCGCACGTCCACCCCGTCCAGTGCGGTCAGCCGGCGCCGGCCGCTGCCGAAGGTCTTGGTGACCCCTCGGACCTCCAGCAGCGGAGGATCCTCCTGCGGACCGTCCGCGCGAGGTCCGGGCGTAGCGGTGGTGGCACGGGACTCAGACACGTGCGAGCTCCTCGGAGAAGTGACAGGCGGCCGAACGGCCGTCGCCCGCGGTACGCAGGGACGGCCGCTCCCGGACACAGCGCTCCCGCACCAGCGGGCAGCGGGCCTGGAAGACGCAGCCGGACGGCACCGCGCTCAGCTCGGGCGGGCTGCCGGGAACGGAGGGCAGCGGGCGCCCACGCACGCTGCCCTCCGGAACCGAATCGAGCAGTCCCCTGGTGTAGGGGTGGCGGGGTGCGGAGAAGACGTCGTGCACCGGTCCGTTCTCCACGACCGTGCCCGCGTACATCACGACCACGTCGTCGGCGCGCTGTGCGACCACGGCCAGGTCGTGGGTGATCAGCACGAGGGCCATGTCCCGCTCGCCCTGGAGGTCCCGGAGCAACCGCATGATCTGCGCCTGCACCGTCACGTCGAGCGCGGTGGTGGGTTCGTCGGCGATGAGCACGTCGGGAGCGAGCGCGACGGCCATCGCGATCAGCAGGCGCTGCCGCATGCCGCCGGAGAACTGGTGGGGATAGGACCGCGCCCGCTGCCTCGGTTCGGGGATACCCACCCGTGTCATCAGCTCGACGGCCTTCTCCCGGGCCTGGCGCCGGGAGAGTCCGTGGTGGATGCGGAAGGGTTCGCCGATCTGCCTGCCGACCGGCTGCACCGGGTTGAGGGCGGTCAGGGCGTCCTGGAAGACGATCGACAGGACGGGCCCGGCCAGCTTGCGGCGTTGTGCCGGGCTCATGCGGAGGATGTCGTCGCCCCTGACCCGGACGGCGCCGCCGGTCACCGAGGCCGCGGGGTCCAGCAGCCCGACCACGGACAGAGCGGTCATCGACTTGCCGCAGCCGGACTCGCCCAGGAGGGCCAGGGTACGGCCGTGACGGACGCTGAAGCTGACGCCGTCGACGGCGCGTACCGTCCCTGAGGGCGTGGTCAGGTCCACGCACAGTCCCTCGACAGCGAGGGCCGGGGTGTCGGTGCCGGACGGGGAGGGACTGGTGGTGGTCACGGAATCATCTCCGGGGGCACGGCGGGCGAGACGGCCCGGCGCTTCGTCGGCATCGTCAGGCGCCAGCGCTGGGCGGGGTCGGTGGCGATGCGGGCCCAGGCGGCGAGCACCGTGGCGGACACGGTCGTGAGCACGATGGCCAGCCCTGGCAGCACGGTGATCCACCAGGCGGTCTGGAGGTACTGCCGCCCCTGGGCGACCATCAGGCCCCAGCTCACGTCCGGAGGCTGAATTCCGATGCCCAGGAAGCTCAGCGACGACTCGGTGAGCATCACGAAGCAGAAGTCGAGGGTCGCCACCGTCAGCAGGGTCGGCAGGGCGATCGGCAGGATGTGCCGGTAGATGATCATCCGGCCGGCCGTTCCGAAGGTCCTGGCCGCGTCGACGAACAGCCGGCTCCGCAGCTCCGCCGCCTCCGCCCGCGCGGTGCGCAGGTACACGGGGATACGGGTGACGGCCAGGATCAGCACGAGGTTCAGCGCGCTGGGTGAGAAGACGTACAGCACGACCACCGCGATCAGCAGCGAGGGAAAGCTGAGGATCACGTCGGCGATCCTCATGGCCACGCTCTCGCGGCGCCCTCCGTGGTAGCCGGCCCACAGGCCCAGGGCCGAGCCGATCACCAGTGAGCACAGGACGGCCGGGACAGCGACGGACAGCGTCGTGGCGGACGCCTCGATCAGCCGGGCCACCATGCTGCGCCCCAGGACATCGGTGCCGAGCAGCCCGTACACCCCGTCGTCCAGGGACGGTGGCCGCAGGGAGGCGTCCAGGTCCTGGCGCTGCGCGCGGTCGCCGATGAACAGCCGGCCGAAGAGGGCCATGAGGGCGACGACGGTGAGGACCGCGGCCCCGACCGCCGCGGCCCGGTCCCGGCCCAGCATCCGCCACCGACTCGGCCGCCCCGTGCGGGCGGCGGGGGCGGCCGCGGTCCCCCCGGAGGACTCTTCTCGGGTCATGGTGCTCCCTTCACTCATGCCGGCACCACCTGACGCACTCGGGGGTCGGTCAGCGCGTGGCAGACGTCGACGAGGATGTTCAGCGCGAAGATCGTCACGGCGGTCATGAGGACGGCCGCCTGGAGGACCGCGAAGTCACGCTGGAGAATGGAGTCGATCATGAGTTTGCCTATGCCGGGCCAGCCGAAGATCGTCTCGACGATGACCGCGCCGTTGACCAGACCCACCGTCAGGTCGCCCGCCACGGTGAGCACCGGCGTGACGGCGTTCCGCAGGGCATGGCCGAAGACCACCCGCCAGGGCGTGGCGCCCTTGCTCCGGGCGATCTTGACGTAGGGCGCGGAGAGCGCGGTGACCATGCTGCCGCGGACCACCTGCACCAGCACACCGAACGGGCGGATCAGCAGGGTCGCGATGGGCAGCACCCAGATCTCGGGGCCGCCCATGGTGCCCGAGGTCGGCAGCAGCCCCAGGCTCACACCGAAGACCAGCACGCCCATGATGGCGAACCAGAAGTCGGGGATGCTGGCGGCCGTCATCGACAGCAGGCTGGCGATCCTGTCGATCAGGGAGTTGGGACGGTAGGCCGCGAGACTGCCGACCAGGAGCGCTCCGGTGATCGCGAGCAGCATGGTCACACCGGCGAGCTGCAGCGTGACGGGAAAGGCGTCGATCACCATCGAGCCCGCCGGCTGTCCGGTCCGCAGCGAGACGCCGAAGTCGAAACGCGCGGCGTCGACGAGGTAGTTCCACAACTGTGCCGGGATCGAAAGGTCGAAGCCCTGCGCGGCGGAGAACTCCGCGCGTTGCTCGGGGGTGGCGCTCAGGGGGAGGTAGAGGTCGACGGGGTTGCCGGTCATCCGGGCCAGGAGGAACACGCCGAGGACGACGCAGACCAGGGGGACGGCACTGGAGAGTATGCGCTTGCGCAGGAACGGGATCATGTCAGTGCTTCGCCCCCTCGGCCGGGCTGACCTCGGCCAGCCGCATTTCGTCCCCGGTGGCGGAGTCGGGCTTGTACCGGATCGACGGCGACAGGCCGAGCAGTCCGCTCATGTGGGCGATGTGGGTGTACTGGACGACGGATTCGTTCTGCTCCGCGAGCAGGCCGGCGAAGGCTTTCTGCCGCTCCTCGCCGGAGAGCTCGGCCGCTTCGGCGATGCGCCGGTCGAGCGCCTCCGTGCCGAACGTGGACTGGGGGCCGTCGCTCAGCAGGTACTGGCTGGTGGTGAAGTCCGCGTCCCCGGCCTGGTTGCCGTGCATGATCAGCAGGGCGATGGGACCGACGTCCTCGGGCAGGGGACGGAGCTGGTACTGGAGGTGGGTGGCGGTGTCGGCCATACGGACCCGTACGTTCAGCCCGATCCGCTCCATCTGGTACTGAAGTGCCTCCGCCGTTTCCGACACCCCTGAGAACATGCCGTTGCGGGCGACCAGGGTGATCTGCCGGTCGGTGCGCACGCCGTCGGCCGACGCTTCCTCGATCAGGGCGCGGGCCTTGCCGACGTTCTGCCGGGTGGGTTCGATCGTGTCGCTGTGTCCCACCACTCCGGGCGGAACCAGTTGGCCGGCCGGTTCGGCCAGGCCGCCGAGGAGGGCGCCGATGATGCCCTGGCGGTCCACGGCCAGGTCGATCGCCCGCCGCACCCGCAGATCGTCCAGCGGAGCCTCGCGGCCGTCCAGCCGCAGGGCGGTCGTCTCGTTGTTGGGATAGGCGACCGTCGTGTCCTTCTTCGCTTCCATAGGGTCCAGCGCCACGGCGATCTCCGCCTCACCCTTGTCGATCATGGCGGCGCGGACACTGGCATCGCTGCGCCAGACATAGCGGGCCCGCGCGAAGGGCGGGGCCTCGCCCCAGTAGTCACCGAAGCGGTTGAGCAAGATCGCCGCTCCGGGCTGCCAGGAGCGGACGGCGTAGGGCCCGGTGCCGACCGGGATGCGCACCTTGGCGTCGATGTCGGTCGTGCGGGGCACGATCTCCACGAAACTCAGACGCAGCGGGAGGATGGGGTCCGGCTTCACGGTCGTCACGGTCAGCCGGTGGTCGTTCACCGCTTCCACCTCGAGGTCGTCGTTGCCGAAGACATAGCCCTCGACATTGCAGGCGAGGTCGGAGTTGACCGCCCGGTCGATGGAGAACGCGGCGTCCTCGGCGGTGAAGGGCGCGCCGTTCTGGAAGGTCACTCCGGAACGGATGTCGATGGCCCAGGTGCGGGCCCCGGTCTGCTTCCAGCCGGTCGCCAGCAGGGGGTTCAACTCGCCGGACGCGGGATCTCGTTCGATCAGGGGCTCGGTGATGTTGGACCGGACGACGACGCCGGTGCCCGTCAGAGATGCCTCACAGGGTTCCAGGGTGGGCGGTTCCTGAGTGAGCACCACCCGCAGGGTGCGGCCGTCGGCGCGGCCTGTCTCGCCGCCGGCGCTGTTGGCCACGGCGCACCCGCTGGACGTGAATACGGCGCCCGCCAGCAGTGTCGCCAAGAGCGTGCGGGGCCGCCTCGGCGCGGCGCGCCGGGCGGATGAAACGGAGGACTTCATCGTCACGTGTCTCCGGGGGATCGCTGATGTGTCGCGTTCCGAGCTCTGGGGTAGAAGGTCGACCACCACAAGCTGTCTACAGTTGCGTACTCAGTCTCTATCCGTGAACGCGAAGCTAGACCGGCGCCGAGGCAGCGTCAAGACACGCGGAGATCAAATTCCCGCGCCAGGTCCCGCGCGGACGCCGCAGAGCGCCGTACACACCGAACCCGTCGACGCAGACCGGAGCATCACCTTGCCGAACTCCATCCCCACGAGCGCCCCGGACACCGTCCTCCAGGTGGCCCCCCTGCTCCCCGCCCTGGAGGGCGCGCTGGCCGAGCACTTCCACACGGTCCGCCTGCCTGAACTCTCCGACCCCGCCGCCTACGTGCGCGACCACGGGAAGGACGTGGTGGCGGCGGTGACGAGCGCGCGGGCCGGCGTGAGTGACGCGCTGATGGACGCGCTGCCGCGACTGGGGGCGATCGTCCACTTCGGTGTCGGCTACGAGACGACGGACGTGGTCCGGGCCCGGGCGCGGGGCATCGACGTCAGCAACACCCCCGACGTACTCACCGATTGTGTCGCCGACCTCGCGGTCGGCGCCCTGATCGACGTCATGCGCCGGATGTCGGCCGCCGACCGGTACGTGCGCGCCGGGGGGTGGGCCGACGCCCCCTTCCCGCTCACTTCCCGGATGAGCGGGAAGCGGGTGGGCGTCCTGGGGCTGGGCCGTATCGGCCGGGCCGTCGCGCAGCGGCTCGACGGCTTCGGCGTGCAGGTCTCGTACTGCACGCGCTCACCGGTCGCCGGCGTCGGCTACCGGTACCTGCCCACCGCGGAGGCCCTCGCCGAATGGTGCGACGCGCTCGTCGTCACCGTCGCGGGCGGACGCGGCACCGAGGGGCTGGTCTCCGCGGCGGTGCTGGACGCGCTAGGCCCCCAGGGGCACCTGGTCAACGTCGCGCGGGGCAGTGTCGTCGACGAGCCGGCCCTGGTCGCGGCGGTGGAGGCGGGACGGATCGCGGGTGCGGCACTCGATGTCTTCACCGACGAACCGAACGTGCCGCCGGCCCTGTTGGAGTCGGACCGGGTGGTACTGCTCCCGCACATCGCCAGCGCCACCCGGGAAACCCGTGCGGCCATGGGCGACCTGACCCTGCGCAACGTGCGGCGGTTCATGACCGAGGGAGTCCTGCTGACCCCGGTGCCGGAAGCCTCCCCGTCGGCCCATTGACGCCGCAGAGCATCCACACATACAAATGTTGTCCATAGATGAGAACGCTGCTCACCTGAGGATGGCCTGCATGGCACGCACCTCCGAACGCATCGCCGACGTCACCGTGACCCCCGTGGCCTTCCGTGACCACCCCCTGCTCAACACGGTGGGCGTGCACGAGCCGTACGCGCTGCGCACCGTCGTGGAGATCACCACGGAGAGCGGGATCAGCGGCATCGGCGAGACCTACGGCGGCACGGTGCACCTGGAACGGCTGCGCCGCGCTGCCACCGAGCTGACCGGCATGGACGTCTGGAGTCTCAACGATCTGACCGCGCGCACCACGCGTGCGCTGGGAGCCGACACCACAGGTGGCGACGGCATGTCCGGGATGGTCACCGGCAGCAGCACCGTGGACCGGATCATGGCACCGTTCGACGTCGCGTGTCTGGACATCCAGGGCAAAATCGTCGGCCGGCCGGTATCCGACCTGCTGGGGGGAGCCGTGCGCCCCACGGTGCCCTACAGCGCCTATCTCTTCTACAAGTGGGCCGGGCACCCCGGTCAGGACGACGACGACTGGGGCGCGGCCCTCGACCCGGCGGGCCTGGTCGACCAGGCCCGCCGCATGATCGGGACGTACGGCTTCTCCTCCATCAAGCTCAAGGGGGGCGTCTTCCCGCCGGAGGAGGAGATCGCGGCGATCAGGGCGCTGCGGAAGGCCTTCCCGGACCTTCCGCTGCGCCTCGATCCCAACGCCGCCTGGAGCACGGAGACATCGCTCCACGTCGCCCGCGAGCTGGACGGCGTCCTGCAGTACCTGGAGGACCCGACGGAGGGCATCGAGGGCATGGCGTCCGTGGCCGGGCGGACACCGACCCCGCTGGCGACCAACATGTGCGTGGTCTCCTTCGACGACCTGGCCCCGGCCGTGGCCCGGGGAGCCGTCGGCATCGTCCTTTCGGACCACCACTTCTGGGGCGGACTCCGGCGGTGCGGCCAGCTCTCCGCGATCTGCGAGACCTTCGGGCTGGGCATCTCGATGCACTCCAACTCGCACCTGGGCATCAGCCTCGCGGCGATGACCCACCTGGCGGCGGCCACCCCGCGCCTGACCTACGCCTGTGACACGCACTGGCCCTGGAAGCGGCCGGACGAGGACGTGGTGGATCCCGTGCCGCTGCGGTTCAGCGAAGGCAGCGTCACCGTACCGACGGCTCCCGGTCTGGGCGTGGAGCTCGACCGCGACGCACTCGCACGGCTCCACCGCCAGTACCTCGACTGCGGACTGCGCGACCGCGACGACACCGGCTACATGCGCCGTTTCGACCCTTCGTTCTCGGCCAAGACCCCCCGGTGGTGACCCGCTCGTGCACATCATGATCGATCACCGCATTCTCAGCCGGTTCCATGAACCGCTCACGGCGCGTACGGAGGGCCGGCATGTCTGGCTGGCCGCCTCCGACTGGGACGCCGACCGGATCTCCGACGCCCTCCCTGACGTCGAGGTGTACGTCGGGTCGAGACTCCGGGCCGAGGACGCCCGGCGGGCAGCCCGGCTCCGGCTCGTGCACGTCGTCGGCGCCGGCTACGACGGCATTCCGTTCGACGCGCTCGGCCCCGAGGTGACGGTCGCCACCACCCACCACCACGGCCGCTCCATCGCCGAGCACGTACTGATGTCCGCACTGATGCTCTCCCGCGACGTACTGTCGGCCGACCGCGCGCTGCGCGCCGGACGCTGGCGCAACGTCGCTGTCGATCCCGGACTCCCGTTCGGGTCGACGCTGCACGGCCGGAGGGTCGGGATCATCGGTTTCGGCGAGACCGGGACCGAGGTCGCCCGGCTGTGCCAGGCGGTCGGGCTCGGGGTGCGTGCCGTGCGGCGCGACCCCACCGCACCGGTCCCAGCCGACCTGCGGCCCGACTGGGTCGGTGGCAACGGCCGGCTGCCCGAACTCCTCGCCGAGTCCGACATCGTGGTGGTCACGGTCCCCCTGAGCCCCGCCACCAGAGGGCTGATCGGCCCGGCCGAGCTGAAGGCCATGGGGCCCGGGTCGTTTCTGGTCAACGTAGCCCGGGGTCCGGTGGTCCAGGAGGAGGCGCTCTACGAGGCACTCCGCTCCGGTGCCATCGGCGGCGCGGCCCTGGACGTGTGGTGGTCCGGACCGCCGGACCCGCCGAGCCGGCTTCCCTTCCACGACCTGCCCAACGTGCTCATGACCCCCCACAACTCGGGCCACACCACGGACACCTTCGCGGCCCGTGCAGCGGAGATCGCCGACAACATCGGCCGCCTGCGACGCGGCGAACCGCTGGTGAACGTGGTGCGCGCCGGCTACACCCGGGCGACGCCGACAACCGACGCTGAGCCCAGTGACCCTGCCCGTCCGTCCGGCGGTCCCCTCTCGTCCGGCCGCTGACACAAGGACTTCTTCCACCCCTTGGTCCGGCTGCGGCGACGAGTGTCCGGTTACGCGGTGGCACTGGTGAAGGCAGGGGTGACCCTGGCGGGAGTCAAGGCCGGACCGGTCCGCCCGCCTCTGACCTCCTTCACCGATCCGGAGATCGAGGAACTGTCCGCCATCATCGCCGGGGAAGGGCGGTGCTCGCCCCCTGAGCTGACGGACAGGACCTCGCGCCGTTGCTACAGGCTCATCTCGTATGCCCCGGACAGCGCCTCGACCCGGTCCCAGACCCGTGCCGAGCGAGCGGCGTCCACGACAGGACGCCGCACCGCGGCGATGGCCCAGCGCTGCTGTCCCTCGGTCGCGGAGTCCTTGCCGTGCAGCTCGACGGCGTTCGCGGAGAAGTCGCGGACGAGTACGGAGAACAGCTCGTCGAGCACGTCCTCGTCCAGTCCGGTCAGCCTCGCCTGCTCCAGGATCAGCTGCCCGTGCACCACCAGTGCGAAGAGCTGGCCGACGGACAGCAGGAAGTCGAGGTCGCGGCTCTGCTCCTCGTCGGGCGCGGAGTCGGACACGAAGTCGCACAGCGCGTCCGCCTGCTCCCGGAAGCGGGCGACGTTGGGGAGCGCGGCGTAGGCGTCGTAGGCCGGACGCCAGTCGTGGAAGCGTACGGAGCCGAGGCCGCGGGCAGGTCCCTGCCGGAAGAGGAACGCGTCGTCCGCGGCGTCCAGACGCGTCGCCACGGGTTCGTACCCGGCGGGGTCCAGCAGGTGGTTGCGCATGAACTTCAGGATGAGGGCGAGGTTGACGTGGACCGTGCCCTCCAGCTTGGGCAGGCTGCGGATCTCCACGCCCGCCTGGGCGAAGTACGTGTCCTTCTCGAAGCCCTTGGCGGCGATGACGTCCCACATCAGGTCGATGACCCTCTCGCCCTCCGTGGTCACCTTCATCTTCGTCATCGGGTTGAACAGCAGGTAGCGGCGGTCGTCGGGGCCGGCCGAGCGGAAGTAGTCGACGGCACGGTCGCTGAACAGCTTCATGCCGACGAGCCGGACGTAGGCGTCGGCCAGCTCACGGCGGACGTGCGGGAAGGCGGTGACGGGGCGGCCGTAGAGGATGCGGTTCTGCGCATGGGTGACGGCCTCGTACATCGCGTGCTCGCAGATGCCGATCGAGGCGGTGCAGAGGTTGAACTTGCCCACGTTGACGGTGTTGAGGGCGGCGTCGAAGGCGGCGCGGCCGGTGTGCAGGACGTCGTCGGGGCCGACGGGGTAAGCGGCGAGGCGGAACTCGCTGACGTACTTGGAGGAGTCGACGACGTTCTTCACCAGGTGGTAGGCCGGGTGGCGGCTGTCGGCCGCGAAGAAGACATAGCCCTCCGGGCCCTCGACGTCGGTGCGCCTGCCGAAGACGGAGACGAGTCCGGCGGCGTTGCCGTTGCCTATGTAGTACTTGGAACCGGTGGCCAGGAAGCCTCCGTCGCCGTCCGGCTCCAGGAGCATGTCGGTGGAGTAGATGTCGGCGCCGTGCGACTTCTCCGAAAGGCCGAAGGCGAACACCTCGCCCTGGGAGAGGAGTTGTGCCGCGCGGCTGCGGGCGGCGGCGTTGTCGCTCTGCCAGACCGGGCCGAGACCGAGGATGGTCACCTGCCAGGCGTACCAGTAGTCGAGTCCGTAGAACCCGAAGATCTCGTTGAGCGCGGCGATCCGGGCCGTGTCCCAGCGCTGGTCGTCTCGCTCCGCGGCGGAGGCGGGGGTGAGGAAAGTGGCGAAGAGGCCTTCCTTCGCGGCGAATTCGAGGAAGTCGCCCAGCCAGGCGCGCGACCGGTAGTCCTCGATCAGCCGGCGCTTGCCGCGGGCCTCGAACCAGTCGACGGTCGCGCGCAGAAGCCTGCGGGTCTCCGGGTCGAAGTGCGCCGGGTCGTAGGTACGCGGGTTGAACAGCAGCGGGTCGGCCATGGTGGCACGCCTTCCGGGAGGTTGTGGGCGGGAGGATGCGGGACGGGTTCAGCTGCGCGGGTGGTCCGCGCCGAGCCGGTGGAGAGTGGCGAGTACGTCGTCGAGCCAGGCGACCGTCATGCGCTCGTAGGCGATGCCGCCGCGCAGCACGACGTGCTGCAGCTCCTGCCCCGCGTCGAGCGGCGCGGGGGCGCCGGGGCCGGTGAAGTCACGCAGCTCCCCGGCGAGGTAGTGCGCGAGCCGGTCGCTGTGCACCCGGTGGTGCCGCTCCACCTCGTGGAGCAGCGCGCCCGGGTCGTCGAAGGCCGCACCACGGATCTTCACGGCGAGGTCGTGGCGGAGGCTCTCGGGTTCGATCGGTTCGTGCAGCCAGCCGGAGAGGGCGGCGCGGCCGGGGCCGGCGACGGAGTACTCCTTCTTGTCCGGTCGGCGCTCCTGCGGGACGTCGCGGACGTCGAGCAGGCCGTCGCTCTCCATGCGCTTGAGGACGCGGTAGATCTGCTGGTGCGTGGCGGTCCAGAAGTATCCGATGGACCGCTCGAACCGCCGGGCGAGCTCATAGCCCGAGCCCGGCTGTTCCAGCAGGGAGACGAGGATCGCGTGTTCGAGCGCCATGCCCCGATCGTTCTATGCAACTGGTTGCATAGCAAGCGGCGGCGGGCGGGTGAGACGCTCCTCACGGCTGCCTCGGCCACGGCGGACAGGCCGCCAGGTCGAGACCGACGAGCCAGGTGTCCGAGCCCGGAGGAGCACGGCGTACGGCGGACGGCGCGCGCCTCAGCTCCTCCGCTCCTCCGCGGCCGGACCGGCCGTCAGCTCGGAGGGCCGGCCCTGGCCCGCGGAGCGGGTTCGTCCTCGGTGCGGGATCGGTGCAGGGCCAGCATGGCCTGGTCGTCCTGTGGCCGGCCGCCGACGTGGCGCCGGACGTCCTGGATCAGCGTGTCCAGGATCTGCCCCGGAGCAAGGCGTCCGCCGGAGCGCGCCCGTCTGCCGAGGACGAGCGGCAGGCGTGCGACGGGGTCGTAGAAGCGCCCGGCGGCATCGCGCGACTCGGTGACGCCGTCGGTGAAGCAGAGAAGGGTGGAGCCGGCGGGGAAGGGGAAGCTGTCGACCGGAGAGGACCACGCGCCCAGATCGCTCATCCCCAGCGGGGGCGCCTCCTCGGATGCCTCGAGAAGGGTGGTGCGGCCCTGTGCGTCCAGGAGTACCGGGGGCGGATGGCCCCGGTTGACCAGGCGTACGGTCTCCAGATCCGTGGAGAACTCGGCGATGAGCGCTGTCGTGAAGCCCTCCGACTGCTGCTGGCCGCCACGCCGGCCGCCCTCGCGCAGGAGGGCCCGCTCCAGCCGGGTCACGAGCTGCGGGAGATCCTCGGCCTCGTCCGCCGCGTACCGGAAGGCGCCGAGGTCGGCGCTGACGGCGCTGACCGCCCCGAGGCCCTTCCCCCGTACGTCCCCGACCATGACCCGGATCCCGTACGGCGTGCTCTGCACCACGTACAGGTCGCCGCCGATCAGTGCCTCGCTCTCGGCGGGCACGTACCGCGCGTCGATGTGCAGGTCCCCCAGACGCGACGGGGGCCTGGGCAGCACGGCCCGCTGGGCGACGGCCGCGACGTGCTGGGCGCGCCGGGCGCGGGCGTCCTGTCTGCGCAGCGTGCGGTGGATCAGGACGGCGAGGGCGGTGACGGCCGCCAGGGTGATCTGGTTGGCGATGTCCGCGCGCCAGCCGAAGGTTCCGTCGAGCCGTGCGAGGAACGCGTGGACGACCATCGCCGTGAGTCCGATGCCGATGATCGCGCGGATGCCGCAGAGCGGCGCGGCGGCGACGGGTGCCGCCATGAGCAGCGGCGCTGACGTCACGTCGTGCGGGGTGACCAGGTCGACCACCACGGCCAGCACGATGAGGCCTACGGGGATCCACTGGGTTCTCAGCAGCTGCGGCACTCCCCCACGCTGCCCGCAAGCACGGCCCACCGCATCCCCGGAGCCACGGTCCGGCGTACATGGCGGGGCTTCTGACGGGCATGAGCCTCTTGTGGTCGCGGGGCGGGCCGGTGTTCTTCCCGAGGTGATGATCTTCGGTCCGGCGCGCACCTGTTCGCGGGACAGTCGCGTGCATTGCCCACGTAAGTGCTCGTACGGAGCAGCCGGTGCCTCATCTCAGGGGACGTCATGCGCCTTCGGAAGACATCCGCCGTCATCGCCGCGGCAGTGGCGGCCGCCCTCTCCCTCACCGCCTGCAACGGTGAGGACACCAGCGAGAGGGGCGCGGCGGCGTCCGCGCCGGCGGAGACGTCCGCCGGCTCCGGCAGCCCGAGCAGTGCCGGTGCCACGGACACCACGGAGGGT
This sequence comes from Streptomyces sp. NPDC051064, assembly GCF_044455985.1. Taxonomy (NCBI): domain Bacteria; kingdom Bacillati; phylum Actinomycetota; class Actinomycetes; order Kitasatosporales; family Streptomycetaceae; genus Streptomyces; species Streptomyces sp. NPDC051064. Next base: position 49,986 of record NZ_JBITFK010000017.1, on the reverse strand, counting down.
TCCGGCGGAGGGGACGGCCAGGCCTCGGCATCCGCCTCGGCCTCCGGGGCCCCGTCCGCGTCCTCGGCCGGGGGTATCTGCCGGACGGCGGACCTCTCCTTCAGCAGTTCCGGCGGCATGGCGGAAGGCGAGGTGCTGATCAACCTGGAGAACACCGGCTCCGCGTCCTGCTCGATGCACGGTTTCCCCGGCCTGGACCTCACGGGCGAGGACGGCACCGTGAGCGCCGAGCGCAACAGCGGCCGGTCGGTGCCGAGTGTCACGCTGGCACCCGGGGAGCGCACGACCTTCTCCTTGTACTTCCCGCCGAACACCAGCGGCGGCTCGGGCGTCACGTTCACCTCGGCGGTCGTGACGCCGCCGGACGAGACCCGTTCGCACACCATGCCCCTCTCCGTGAACATCCCCGCGGGGTCCGGCTCCGCTTCCCGCGTCACGGTGACCCCGGTGGGCTCGGGCAAGTAGGCATGACGGCACCTCAGGACCCGGGGGCGGCCGGCTGCTAGGCTCGCCGTGGACATCGCTCTCTCGGTGAGGAGACCGGACGTGGTGGGAGACGACGACATCTCCGGGTGACACCCGGATGTGATCGCCCGTGGGCAGGTGCGCGACAGCGCCGCTGCCGCGAGGCCCTGTGTCGTTCCCGTTCCCCCTGCCCGCCCCGGGCGGAAGCCTGTCCGCCCGCACGCACACGAGGTCATCTCCCATGTCCGACGCCTCCGCAGCCCTGCTCGCACGCGACATCGTCCGTTCCTTCGGCGACGGGCGCGTGGTCGACGGCTTCTCCCTCACGGCACCCCCTGGCCACCGCATCGGGCTGATCGGGGAGAACGGCGTCGGCAAGTCGACACTGCTCCGTCTGCTCGCCGGGGCCGACGAACCTGACGCGGGAAGCATCACCCGCCCGGCCGATCTGGGCTTCCTGCACCAGGAGATGCCGTTCGCCGCCGCCGCCACGATCGCCGACGTGCTGGACGAGGCACTGAGCGAGGTCCGCGACGATCTCGCCGAGGTCGAGCGCCTCTCCGGAGAACTCGCCCGCGCCGACGAGGACTCCCCCGGATACGCCGCGCTGCTCGACACCTACGGCCGGCGGCTGGAGCGCGCCCAGGAGCAGGAGGCATGGGACGCCGACCGGCGCGCCACGATGGTGCTGGAAGGCCTCGGCCTCGGCGGGATCCGGCGGGACCGGACGCTCGGCTCCTTGTCCGGTGGGCAGCGCGGGCGTCTCGCCCTGGCTTCCCTGCTGGTCCGGAGGCCTTCTGCGCTGCTGTTGGACGAGCCGACCAACCATCTCGACGACCGTGCCGCGGAGTTCCTGGAGGAGCAGGTACGCGGCCTGCCCGGCGCCGTCGTCGTGGCGAGCCACGACCGGGCCTTCCTCGACGCCGTGTGCACGGACCTGGTCGACCTCGACCCCGCCATGGACGGGCCGGTGCGGTACGGCGGCAACTACACCGCCTACCAGGCCGAGAAGCGGGCCGAACGGGGGCGCTGGGAACGGCGTTTCGCGGAGGAGCAGGAGGAGCTGGAGGCACTTCACCGGTCGATCGGCACGACCACGCACCGCGTCGCCCCGGACCGTGGACCGCGTGACAACGAGAAGATGGGTTACGGCGTCCGGGCAAATCGGGTGCAGAGCCAGATCTCGCGACGGGCGCGCAACGCCGCCCGTCGGCTGGACGAACTCGAACGGCACCGGATCGCCGAGCCTCCGCAGCCGCTGCGGTTCCGGCGCACCGCCCTCGCCGGGCCTTCCGGGGACGGGCTCCTCGTCTCCCTTCGGGACGTGCGGGTGCGGGGCCGCCTCGCCGTCGACCGCCTCGACGTGGCGGCGACCGAGCGGCTGCTCGTGACGGGTGACAACGGGGCGGGGAAGTCGACGCTCCTGGCCGTCCTCGCCGGACGTCTCGCGGCGGACGGCGACGTGCGGCGCAAGGGCGGCCTCTCGGTGGGGATGCTGGCCCAGGACACCGTTTTCGCACGGCCGGACCGCACCGTCCGGGCCACCTACGCGCACGCCCTCGGGAGCGAGCGTGCGGAGGCCGTACCACTGGGTTCGCTGGGGCTGATGAGCGAGGCGGACCTGGGCAAGCAGGTCGGGCGCCTCTCCGTCGGCCAGCGCCGCAGGCTCGCGCTGGCCCTCCTGGTGGCGCATCCGCCCGAGTTGCTGCTGCTCGACGAGCCCACGAACCACCTGTCCCCCCGGCTCTGCGACGAACTCGAGGCCGCCATGGGTGCGGGCCCCGGAGCGATCGTCCTGGCCGGTCACGACCGCTGGCTGCGGAGGCGCTGGCAGGGGCGCGAGCTGCGCCTCCGGCCCTGGTAGGCGGGGACTTCGAGTGGACGCATCCTGGACATCGCGTCCGCATGGTGAGACGCGTTTGCGAAGGCCCACGCCTGCGGCGTCTCATCGCGCCTGTGCAAACCGAACAGATATCCCCTGATCAACCGGCCTCCGACGACAAGGCGGCGAGGCGCGCCGTCACGGTGTTCCCCGTCCTCGTGCTTGTGGCGGGCGTAGCCGGTCTCGTCACCCCCGGCACGTTCGACGGCTGGACGGAATCGGTTCCGTACCTGCTGGGGATCGTCATGTTCTGCATGGGCCTGACGATGACTCCCCTCGACTTCAGGGGTGTGGCGAAGCGCCCGTGGGCCGTGGCCATCGGGCTGGTCGCCCACTACGTGATCATGCCGGGGCTGGGCTGGGCCATCGCCCACCTGCTCGGGCTGCCGCCGCAACTGGCGGCCGGACTGATCCTGGTCGGCTGCGCGCCGAGTGGCACGGCGTCGAACGTGGTGACCTTCCTGGCCCGCGGCGACGTGGCACTGTCGGTCTCCGTCGCCACCGTCTCCACCCTGGTCGCCCCTCTGGTGACGCCCCCGCTCACACTGCTGCTCGCGGGTGCGTACCTGCCGGTGGACGCCGGTTCGATGATCACGGACATCCTCAAGACGGTGCTGCTTCCGGTTCTCGGCGGCCTCGTGGTGCGGCTCGTCGCGGGCAAGCTCATCGACCGGGTGCTGGGCCTCATGCCCTGGCTGTCGTCGCTGGCCATCGCCGCGATCGTCTGCGCCGTCGTGGCGGGCAGCGCCGGCACGATCAAGTCGGCCGCCGTGACCGTGCTGATCGCCGTCGTGCTGCACAACGGCCTCGGACTCGCGCTCGGTTACGGCGCGGGCAAGATCTCAGGGCTCGGCCGGCCCGCAAGCCGCGCCATGGCCTTCGAGGTCGGCATGCAGAACTCCGGGCTCGCCGCCTCGCTGGCGACCGCTCACTTCAGCCCGCTGGCCGCCCTGCCGGCCGCGGTGTTCTCCGTGTGGCACAACATCTCGGGCGCACTGGTCGCCGCCTGGATGGCCCACCGGTCACGGCGTGACGAGTCGGCACCGGCGGTCGCCGCCCCGGCACCGAGGACCGCGGCCGCCGAGGAGTCCTGACCGGTACTCAGCCAGGCTCTCCCACCGCTCGAAGGCGTTCGTCCGGGGTTCCGGACGAACGCCTCGCGCGTTTCGCGGCCGGGACACCGCCCGCCCCCGGACAGGGCCTCAGGAGTACGGCCGGACAGCTCTGCGGAGGAGCTCACGCGGAACCGGCCGACATGCTCCGTATCAGGCTCTTGGGCCGCAGGTCCGTCCAGTTCTGCTCCACGTAGTCGAGGCAGGCCTGACGGGTGTCCTCCTGATGGACCACGGTCCAGCCGCCGGGCACCTCGGCGAAGGCAGGCCACAGCGAGTGCTGTCCCTCGTCGTTGACGAGCACCAGGTAGGTGCCGTTCTCGTCCTCGAAGGGGTTGGTCACCGGAACTCCTTGAACTTAGGTAAGGCTACCTTCACTTAGTTGCTGTCACCTTACCCGGCCCGCTCCCGGTTGACGCCTCACAGGTCACCGACGGTGGCTACGTGGATGGTGCGGCTGCGAGGACGCCCAGGAGACGCAGGCCGTCGTGGGAGGCGTGCCGTGCGCGGCGGTCAGGGCGATGAGGTCCGGGTCGGACGCGTCGGTCAGTGCGGACCGGTCGAGGGCGAGTTCGCCCCACGACCGGGTGGCGAAGCGCCTTGGTTCCCGCCGTCCGTGTGCCACGCGGTGGTCGCCCCACCACGTCAGGAACTCCGGGTCCCCCACCGGCACTTCTCCCACCAGCGTCGTCAGGCGCGGATTCTCCGGATTCCGTCACCGCACCGAGGGACGCCGGTGTGTGGCCCAGTGTTCGGCGGCGGTGATGCCGAGCAGCACCACGTCGTGGTAGCCGCCGGCGAAGAACTCGTGCTCGCGGAGCCGGCCCTCCTCGACGAAGCCCAGCCTGCGGTAGAGCGCGAGTGAGCTTTCGTTGAAGGCGTAGACCTCCACCTCGCACTTGTTGTAGCGCTGCTCGGCGAACATGTAGGTGAGGACGAGTTCCGTCGCCTCGGCCGCGTACCCTCTGCGGCGGTGGTCGCGGCTGATCACGATGCCGGTCCTGAACCGTCCGGCACGGCTGTCGGTCTCTCCGACTGTCACGGACCCCGCGAAAGCCCGGTCCGCCAGCCCCTCGACCACCAGGCGGAAGGCTTCGCCTCCCGGCGGGCGCCCGGCCCGATCGGCGGTCCAGGACCGGAAACTCTCGGCGGAGCGCGGAGGTTCGACCTGGTCCGCGTCACGGACGTCGAGGGTGTTCCGGGCCAGGTCGCAGAAGCCCTCCCAGTCGTCGGGCTCGACACCTCGCAGACGTACCTTCTCCCCGGTCCACATGTCGCTCATAGCGCCCACCCGTCCTGTGTCGGTTGCATGGCGCTCACGGCCATTTGCCTTTCGGACGGGAACACTAGCGGCGGCGCACGGTCGCCGGCCCGGCGGGCACGGGGCCGGCTATCCCAGAAGCGCGGCGACGGTGATCAGTACGGGGATCGAGGCCACGGTGGACAGCAGGATGGACTCCCGGGCGATCTGTTCGCCGACCCGGTACTGCGAGGCGTAGGTGTAGAGGTTCTGCGCGGCGGGCAGCGCCGAGGTCACGACGACGTCGAGGAGAGCGGCGCCCTGCAGATGGAAGACGCCCGCGCCGATGCTCCAGGCGATGAGCGGCTGGACGGTCGTCTTGAGGGTGGCGGACAGGACGATGGCGGGCCGGTCGTCCCCCCGGGCTGGTATGCCGCTGCCTCGCAGGGAGATCCCGAAGGCCAGCAGGACCGCGGGGACCGACATGTTGCCGATGAGGGTGAGGGGTTCGAGGGCCGGCGACGGGACGGTCCATCCGGTGGCGGCCACGATGACACCCGAGAGTGAGCCGACGGCCATCGGATTGCGGAGCGGTGTGGTCAGGCGCTGCGCGAGAGGACGGGGCTCGCCGGGCCGGTTCAGGTCGAGGATGGTCAGGGCCAGCGGGGTGACGACGATCTGCTGGAAGAGCAGGACGGGGGCGACGAGGGAGGCGTCGCCCAGCACGTAGACGGCGATCGGGATTCCGAGGTTGCCGGCGTTGACGTAGCTGGAGCACAGGGCGCCGATGGTGATCCGTCCCGTGCCCCATCGTCGTAGGAGTCCTACGGTGATGAAGAGGGCGGCCGCGGAGGCGGTTCCCGCCGCGGTGACGAGGAGCCGTTGGGAGAAGATGACCGACAGGTCCGCGCCCGCCAGGGTCGTGAAGAGCAGGGCGGGGGTCGCCACGTTGAAGGCGAGCCTGGTCAGGACCGTCCGGCCTTCGTCTCCCAGGTGTCCGCGGCGCCCGAGGACGTAGCCGATGCCGATGACGACGGCGATCACCGCGAAACCGGTGAGAACTCCCTGCATGGACTTCCTTGCTGATGGATCGTACGCGTCCGGTCAGCGGGCGGGCCATGGCCGGCCTGTGCCGGAACCGCGCAGGGCTCAGGCCCCCCGCCCCCGCTCGGAAGCCGCCCGCCGATGCGTTGACCAGGGCTTAGCCTACGGTCACCGTGGCGCAGTGCTCAGCGACCGGTCGCCCGGAGCGGGGCTCTGCGCGCGCCCCCGGCCCCTGCGGCCGCGAAGCGGGACGGCGGCATGCCGAAGGCACGCGTGAAAGCTGCGGTGAACGCGGCGGGAGAGGCATAGCCGAGGCGGCCACCGACCTCACTGACCGACGCGGTGCGCAGGAGCGGCACAGCCGCGAGCAGACGGGCACGGGCCCGCCAGACAGCCGGGCTCTCACCGGTCTCCATGCGGAAACGCCGGGTGAAGGCCCGCTCGCTCATGTTCGTTCCGGCGGCCCAGGCGGCGTTGGTGACGCCGGCGTCCGGGGCCGCCAGGTACGCGCGGCAGATCCTCGCGAGATCGGTGGAGGCCGGGATCCCCACGTGGAACGGCAGGGGGGCGCGCTCGGAGATCTCGTGCAGGAGGAGCGCGGTGATGGTTCCCTCGCGCCCCGACAGGCTGTAGTCGGGCTCGAACTCCACGGCGGCCAGAAGCAGTTCACGCAGGAGGGGAGGAACGTCGACGACCGTGCAGGTGGCGGGCCACCAGGGGATGGCGTCCGGCTCGATGTACAGGCTCCGGGTGCTCACCCCGAGCATGCGGACACGGTGCCGGGTAGCGGCCGGAATCAGCACGGCACGCTCGGGCGGGACGGTCCAGGTCCCGTCGGCGGTGTCCACGACCATGACCCCTGTGGCTCCGTAGAGGAACTGCGCGCGGCGGTGTTCGTGCCAGTCCAGTACGTGACCGGGCGGGTAGTCGGTGCCGATCGGCAGGACGACCCGGTCGACGTGGTCGACCTCGGTCAGCGGGATGTTCCTCACCCCTCAACCGTACTGGCTGGAACGCGAAAGAAGTGCGCCGACCATCGCATGCGGGACGCCCTCTGCGGCTGGTGGAGTAGGGCGCATGGACGTGGTGATGCTGACAGGGGTCGGGCTCCTCACCGGGGTGACGACGGTGCTGTTCGGGTTCGGAGGCGGATTCGTCGCGGTGCCGGTGGTGGTGTGGGCCGACGCCGCACTCGGCGGGGACGCGATGCGGGTGGCGACGGCCACCTCGGCCCTGGTGATGGTGGTGAACGCGGGATTCGCCACAGCCGTCACACCGCGGCGGGTACTCGTCGCCCTCCGGGGCAGCCGTCCGCTGCTGCTCCTCCTGTCGGCCGGCGCCGTGGCCGGCGCCCTCGCCACGCGCCTCGCCCCGGCCGGGCCGACCCGCTGGGCGTTCGTCGCCTACGTCGCTCTCACCGTCGCCGACCTGCTTCTGCGCCCCGGCTTCCTGCGTACGGCCGCCCGGACCCGGGCGGCCTCGGACGCTCCACGGCCCCTGCCCGCCGTCCTCTGCGCGCCGGTCGGTGCCGTCGCGGCGTTCCTCGGGGTGGGCGGCAGCGTCATGACCGTGCCCGCCATGCGGCGGGCCGGACACACCATGCACACGGCGACCGCGCTGGCCAACCCTCTGACCCTCGCCATCGCGCTGCCGGCCACCGCGGTGTCCCTGGGCGCCGCCGCTGTCCCCGCCGCCATCGACGCGCACGTGCACCTGGTGGGGCTCATCGACGTCCGCGCCGCCTCGGCGCTGCTCCTCGGGGCTCTGCCGGTCATCGCGGTACTGCGACGCATCCCGCCGCGGATCCCCGACCGCGCCCACGCATGGGCCTACATCGGACTGCTCATCGCCGTGACCGCGGCGATGGTGGGGTCGGCGTAGAGGAACGGCTCCCCACGGCTCCCCCGGGTTCCGCGGGCGCGGGCATGTCGAGCGCCCGCGCGAAGGAGGCGGTGTGGGGGCACCCGGTTTCGCACACCGGCCGGTGCGGAGCCGCAGCCGACGTCAGCGGGGCTCGGGGCCCTCCGTGCTCTCACGCAGGACGAGTCGGTGAGCCACCACGCGGTCCTGAGGCGCCTGGACACCGAAGCCCCCGGGGTCGTCCGTCCGCGGGGTCAGCGCGGCCGCTTCCTCGATGCGGTGGTTCAGGAGCTGGACGGCGACCCTGGCCACCGCCGCCTTGTCCGGCGCCACGGTGCTCAGCGTCGGGACGCTGAACCGGCCCCCCTCCACATCGTCGAAACCGATCACCGCCACGTCCTCGGGCACGCGGAGCCCGTGTTCGTGGAGCGCCCGCAACGCCCCCAGTGCGAGCTGGTCGTTGAGGCACAGCAGAGCGTCCAGCCGCAGACCGGCATCGAGTGCCCGGGTCACCGCCCGGGCGCCGGCGGGCATTCTGAAGTCGTCCACCGCCAGCAGCGCGTCCGGGTGGTGGGTGAGGCCCTCCTCGGCCAGGGCCGCGAGGTAGCCACGCGTGCGGGCCTGGGCGGTCCCGAGGCCGGGGGCCTCGTGTCCACCGACCGCGAGGATGTTCCGGCGCCCGAGGGCGATCAGATGCTCGGTGGCCTGACGCGCGGCCTTCTCGTTGTCGATGGCGACATGGTCGGCCCCTTCCTCCAGCAGTTCCCCGAGCAGCACGGTCGGCGGAACACCAGCCCGCTGACGTACGTCGTCCGCGGTGAGGGCGAGCGGGCTGAGGATGATCCCGTCGACGAAGTCGGAGCCGAAGCCGGCGAGTGCGGCCAGCTCGTGCTCGCGGTCCGCTCCGCTCTGATGGATCAGCACCGTGAGGGAGAGCTGCTCCGCCTCGCGGATCACGTGCCGGGCGAGCTCAGCGAAGTACGGGACGTCCAGCTCCGGAACGACGAGGGCGATGATGCCGGTGCGCCCCTTCCGCAGATGGCGGCCCGCCAGGTTCACCCGGTACCCGAGGTGCTCGATGGACTCGCGGACCACGCGCCGGGTCCGTTCGGAGACATGGACATAGTCGTTGATCACGTTGGAGACCGTCTTCTCCGACACCCCCGCGTGCCGTGCGACGTCCTTGATCCTGGGCCGTGCCACGGCCGACCTCCCTGCCCTCGAACGCTGCCGATTCTATGTCCCGGCGCTCCGGGGGCCGTCGGAGGCGTCGGACACGGTACGAAGCGCGCCCCGCAGGTCTCCAACACCCGTACCGCTCGAACTCTTTACAGCCAATGTACATCGATGTAAAAACATGTGACCGCACCGTTTCAGCCAGTGCGGCCCCCACCTGTCGTGTGCGGTGGACCCGCCCGCACAGGCGGGTCCACCGCCGATCCGGCATGAGCGTCCGGCCGTCGAAAGGTCCGCGATGAGTTTTTCGTCCTCCGCCCACGAGGCGTCGGCCGTGCCCGGCTCCGGCCCGGCACCCGGGATCGGCCGTCGCCGGTTCCTGCGTCACGGAACAGCCGGGGCGGGCGCGCTGCTCGCCATGGGCCCACTGGCCGGGTGCTCCTCACCGGCCTCCGCCTCCGATGCCTCGGCGCTGAGCGTCTGGGACCTGTTCCAGGGCGGTGACGGCATGCTGATGAACGACATGATCAAGGCCGTCTCCCAGGGTCCCGAGGGCTTCCAAATCGACCGCACGATCCTCGACTGGGGGCCGTCGTACTACACGAAGCTCGCCGTGTCCGCCGCGGGCGGACGCGCCTCCGACGTGGCGGTCCTGCACCTGTCCCGGCTGGCCGGTTACGCGCCCGGCGGCCTGCTGGACCCCTTCGACCTCGATCTGCTGGCCGAGTTCGGCGTCACCGAGAAGGACTTCACACCGGCGGTCTGGTCCCGTACGAAGCATCAGGGGCGTGTCTACGCCATCCCCCTGGACGTCCACCCGTTCATCGTCTTCTACGACCGGAAGGCCGCGGGCGAGGCCGGTCTCCTCGACCCCAAGGGCGAACTCGCCCCCATGGGTTCACCGAAGGCGCTCCTGGAGGCGGGCAAGGCCCTGGCCGACGTCACGGGGCAATCCGGCATCCTCTTCGGCCATGTCACCGACACCGCACAGAGCTGGCGGCAGTTCGCCGCGCTCTACGCGCAGACCGGGGCGGCCTTCACCCTGCCGGACGGCGGCCCGGCCGAGATCGACACCGACGCGGCGGTACAGGTCGTGTCGTTCATGCAGCAGCTCTTCGACGGTAAGACGAATCCCAACAACCTGGACTACAACGGCGCGCTGGCCGGTTTCCTGGGCGGTCGCGGAGGCATGGCCATGCTCGGGGAGTGGGAGCTGCCGACGCTCCAGAAGTCCGAGATCCCGCTCGGAGCCGCGCCCTTCCCGCAGGTGTTCGGCCGGCCCGCCGTCTACACCGACTCCCACAGCTTCGTCCTGCCGCACCAGAGCAGCCCGGACCCGGCCCGCCGCAGGGAAGCGCACCGCTACGTGGCGCAGATACTCAAGCAGAGCCTGACCTGGGCGAGCGCGGGTCACATCCCGGCGTACCAGCCGGTGCTCGCCGAGCCGGAGTACGCGGCGCTGAAGCCGCAGTCCTCGTACGCCGACGCCGGGGAGGTGGCGGTCCTCGATCCGCCGAACTGGTTCGCCGGGGCGGCATCGAACTTCCAGAACCGCATGTGCCAGCCCCTCCAGTCGGCGTTGCTCGGCAACACCTCCGCCGAGAAGGCGGTGCGGCAGATGGTCCGTGAGGCGAACACGCTGCTGCGGCAGCCCAATCCGGTGGCCTGACCGAGCAGAAGGAGTTACCGACGTGACCACCACCACGCCCGTCGCCGCCCCCGCGCCCACCGGCGGACGGCCCCTCCCCCCGCCTCCCCGTCGCGGCTCCCGCCGGCGCGGCCCGGGCCTGCTCTTCGTCCTGCCCTTCGCGGTCCCCTTCGTGCTCTTCCTGGTGTGGCCCGTGGTCCAGGGCGTCTGGATGAGTTTCACCGACAGTTCCCTCGCGCTGCGCGACACATCGTTCGTCGGATTCGACAACTACGCCGAGGCCTTCGGCGATCCGGACGTCTGGAGCAGTCTCGGCAACACGGTCCTCTTCACCGCCCTCTCCAGCATCCCCCTGGTGCTGGTCGCCCTGGTCATGGCGCTCCTGGTGCACAGCGGGCTGGCCGGCCAGTGGGTGTGGCGGCTGTCCTTCTTCGTGCCGTACCTGCTGCCGGTGACCGTCGTGACCCTCATCTGGACCTGGCTCTACCAGCCGGACATCGGCCTCGGCAACGAACTGCTCAGGACGCTCGGCTTCGAACCGGTCGGCTGGCTGTCCGACGAGGCCGTCGCGATGTGGTCGGTGGCCGCTCTCACGGTGTGGTGGACGGTCGGCTTCAACTTCCTGCTCTACCTCGCCGCTCTGCAGTCCCTGCCGACGACGTACGACGAGGCCGCCGCGCTCGACGGCGCCGGCGCATGGCGCCGCCTGTGGTCCGTCACCCTCCCCCAGCTGCGCAGGACCACCGTCCTGGTCTCGATGCTCCAGATCCTCGCGTCGCTGAAGGTGTTCGACCAGATCTACATCCTCACCAAGGGCGGCCCCAACGGCTCGACCCGCCCCATCCTCGAGTACGTCTACGACGTCGGGTTCACCGGTTACCGGCTGGGCTACGCCTCCGCGGTCTCCTACGTCTTCTTCGCCCTCGTGATCGTCGTCTCGCTCGCGCAGCTCCGTCTCTTCCGCCAGGAGGACTGACCCATGTCCACCACCGCAACCACCGTGCGGACCCGGCGCCGCCCACCCAGGGACTCGGCCGGATCCCCTCTGCTCCTCGGCCACGGCCGGCTGCCGCGCGTCCTGGCCGGGACCGCGCTCACCGTGCTGGCGGCCGTCTGGCTGCTGCCGTTCCTCTGGGCGGTGGCCACCTCTCTCCAGAGTGAGCAGGACGTGTCCAAGCCGGGGCTGTCCCCGTTCAAGGGCGCCTTCACCCTGTCCGCCTACGAGCAGATCCTCGAACGCGGCAACGTGGTCCTCTGGGCGGCGAACAGTTTCCTGGTGGCCGGACTGGTCACCCTGATCACCGTCGCGATCTCCACCCTGGCCGCCTACGGCTTCTCGCGCGGGACGTTCCGCGGCCGCCGTGGGCTGATGGCCGTGACCGTCGCAGCCGTCATGGTCCCGCCGCAACTGCTCGTCGTGCCCCTGTTCGAGCAGATGATGATGTTCAACCTGGTGGACACCTACGCGGCGATGATCCTGCCCCAGGTCGTTGCGCCCATGATGGTGTTCATCCTGAAGCGGTTCTTCGACGGCATACCCCGGGAGCTGGAGGACGCGGCCCGGCTCGACGGCGCGTCCGAGGTGCGCGTCTTCCGGTCGGTCGTGCTGCCGCTCTCCCGGCCGATCGTGGCGGCCGTCTCCATCTTCGTGTTCATCGGTGCGTGGAACAACTTCCTGTGGCCGTTCATCGTCATCAACGATCCCGACCTGATGACGCTCCCGGTGGGGCTGGCCACCGTCAAGGACGCCTTCGGGATCCAGTACGCCCAGGCCATGGCATCGGCCCTGCTGGCGGCGCTGCCGCTGGTCGTGGTGTTCCTGCTCTTCCAGCGCCGCATCGTCAGCTCGGTCGCCACCACCGGGCTCGGCGGATCCTGATCCGCCCCGCACTCCCCTTCCTCCGCACCACCCCGGGGCCGGCGGTCCGCCGCCGGCCCGACGACTCACTGGAGCATGTGTGCCCACTCACTCCGTACCCCGCCCGGAGTACCCGCGACCGCAGTTCGTCCGTCGCGACTGGCTCAACCTGAACGGCCTCTGGCAGTTCGAGACCGACAGAGGCGACAGCGGTCTCGAGCGTGGTCTCCTCACCCGTGAGCTGGACGGGGAGATCCTCCTCCCCTTCCCGCCGGAGTCCGAGCTGTCAGGGATCGGCTACACCGACTTCCTGGAGGCCGTCTGGTACCGACGGGTTCTCTCGCTGCCGGCCGCGTGGGCGGGACGCCGGGTTTTGCTGCACTTCGGAGCCGTCGACCACGACACGACCGTCTGGGCGAACGGCACCGAGGTCGCACGTCATCGCGGCGGCTTCACCCCGTTCTCCGCCGATCTCGGCGACATCGCCGGTTCCGGGGAGGACGTGGTCGTCACCGTCCGGGCCCGCGACCCCCGCTCGGGCCCGCAGGCCCGTGGCAAACAAGCGATCAAGTACGCCAACCACGACTGCAACTACACGCGTGTGACCGGCATCTGGCAGACCGTCTGGCTGGAGCCCGTCCATGAGGTGCATCTGAGGCGTCCGCGCATCACCCCGGACCTGGCCGGTTCCGCTTTCCACCTGGAGCTCCCGCTGTCCGGCAACGTGCCGGGCCACCACGTGCGGGCCGTCCTGAGTGACGGGGACGGAGAGGTGTGCCGGGCCGAGGCACGCGCCGACCTCGACCTCGCGCCCCGCCTCCACCTCCCGGTCCCGGAGGAGCGGCGGCGCGAATGGGGTCCGGACGACCCGCACCTGTACTGCCTCCGGCTCGAACTCACCGACGAGCGGGGCGAGGTGCTCGACTCGGTGGAGAGTTACGCCGGGCTGCGCGCCGTCGGCGTACGGGGCAAGGCGGTCACTCTCAACGGGCGCCCGCTCTTCCAGCGGCTCGTCCTCGACCAGGGCTGGTATCCGGACGGGCTGATGACCGCGCCGACCGACGAGGCGCTGGTCCGCGACATCGAGCTCGCGATGGACGCGGGCTTCAACGGGGCCCGGCTCCACCAGAAGGTCTTCGAGGAGCGCTTCCTCTACCACGCGGACCGCCTCGGTTATCTGGTCTGGGGCGAGTTCGGCGACTGGGGCTGCGAGACAGGCGGTTCGTCGGGGAACAACCAGCAGCCCGACGCCTCCTACGTCAGCCAGTGGCTGGAGGCCGTGGAACGCGACTACTCGCACCCCTCGATCGTCGGCTGGTGCCCGCTCAACGAGACGTACCAGAAGCTGCACGACCGCATCACCGGGCTCGACGACGTCACCCGGGCCATGTTCCTCGCCACCAAGGCGCTGGACACCACCCGTCCCGTGATCGACGCGTCCGGCTACGCCCACCGGGTCGCGGAGACCGACATCTACGACGCCCACAACTACGAGCAGGATCCGGAGACCTTCCGGCAGCTCATGGCCGGTCTGGCCAAGGGCGCGCCGTTCGTCAACGCCTACGAGAACGGGGCCGCCTACTCCCAGCCCTACCGGGGGCAGCCGTACTTCGTCAGTGAGTTCGGCGGCATCTGGTGGAACCCCGAGGCCGCGGCCGAGCTGTCCGGCGAGGACCGCACCGTCTCCTGGGGTTACGGCGAGCGGGTGCGCAACGAGGAGGAGTTCCACGAGCGCTTCAGCGGCCTCACCGGCGTGCTGCTGCAGGACCCCGCGATGTTCGGCTACTGCTACACACAGCTGACCGACGTCTTCCAGGAGGAGAACGGCGTCTACCGCTTCGACCGCTCCGCCAAACTCGACGTGGAGCGCATCCGGGCAGCCCAGTCCCGTCCCGCGGCCATCGAGGAGCCGGGCGGCCACTGACGCACGGGGACCGGTGCTCTCGCGGCGGTGCGCGCCGCGAGGGCACCGGTCACAGCTCCGGCGAGGGCCCCGTGGTCAGCGGGTCACCGTCCACTTCTGTGCGGGGACACCTGTGCAGGTCGCGATCTGCAGCCGGGTTCCGTTGGCGGTGTTCGCACCGCTCACGTCGAGGCACTTGTCCGCCTGCGGATTCACGATGTCCCTGGCCGCCGGTGTCGCCCACTGCTGTGCCGCCGAGCCGTTGCAGTCGTACAACTGCACCGGCGTACCGTCCGCCGTGCCCCCTGACGTCACGTCCAGGCACTTGCCCAACGCACGGATCGTGCCGTCGGCACCGACGGTCCACCGCTGCGCCGCCGTGCCGTTGCAGTCGTACAACTGCACCGCCGTGCCGTTCGCCGTCGCACCGCCCGCCACGTCCGCACACTTCCCGGCGAGACCGGTGATGGGCCCGCCGCCGCCCGGCTGACCGCTGTCGGAGCTGACACGGACGTAGTCGACGACGAGTTGCTGCGGGAAGGTGGTGCTGCCGTCCGGGTCGCCCGGCCAGTAGCCGCCGACGGCGAGGTTGAGGATCACGAAGAACGGCTTGTCGAAGACCCACTGCTTCCCGCCGAGGTCGGCGGGGGTGCGCCGCTGATACACGGCCCCGTCCACGGACCAGGTGATCGCGTTCGGGCTCCAGTCGACGGCGAAGGTGTGGAACGCGTCGGCGAACACCTGTCCGCCGGGGAGGGTGTAGCCCGCCCCGATACCGCCGCTGCCGGAGTAGCCGGGGCCGTGCAGGGTGCCGTGGACGGTGGACGGTTCGAAGCCGACGTTCTCCATGACGTCGATCTCACCGCTGTTGGGCCAGCCGACGCTGCCGATGTCGGCGCCCAGCATCCAGAACGCGGGCCAGATGCCCTGCCCGCGCGGGATCTTCATCCGGGACTCCACCCGGCCGTACGTGGTGGTGAACTTGCCCGCGGTGTTCAGTCGTGCGGAGGTGTACTCGCACCGCCCGTACCAGCACTGGTAGTTGCCGGGGTTTTCCTTGCGCGCGGTGATGACGAGGTTGCCCCGGCCGTCGAGTGCGGCGTTGCTGCTGCCGGCCGTGTAGTACTGCCGCTCGTGGTTGTTGACGTTGTCGCCGGTCTCGATCTGCCATTTGCCACCGTTGACGGCGGATCCGGCGGGTCCGTCGAAGTCGTCGGAGAACGTGACAGCGGCCGGTGCGGCCGCGACGGCGGGGGCGGGCTCCGGCGTGGGCGCGCCGTGCGCCGGCCCGGTGGCCAGCGAGGCGAGACCGAGCACCATGGCGAGGGACACGACCAGACGCCGGGACGAACGTGGGGAACGCATGCCTTCTCCCTTCGGGGAGCGTGAGGGGACTGACGGGCACATGTCAGATCCGCGCGAGTCGGGCAGGCACCACATCGAGCATTCCCCATACGCCCCTCGCCGAGCAGGAGGAGAGGACGCAGAGGCACTTACTTCACTACTTGATTTAAGGAAGGGACGCCGAGCGTGTCAAGAGGTTGGTATAGACCGGAGCTGTGCACCCCTCCGGCACCGCACGGCAGCCCCCCGCAGACCGCCCGGCCGAACTAGGGTGAGGCACCGGACCTGGACGACGAGGGGGACACGATCAACACCGCCGAAACGGGCCGGCGCCCGCTGGACTCCGCCGGCGTCACGAACGCGAAGAACACTCTCGTCGAGCTTCTCGGGCGCGCGGGAGTGGTCCGGGACGAGGCGGAGGAACTGATCGCGCTCGTGGAGGCCGGCGCGATCGCGGACGCACACAGGGAGGCTGGCGAGGCCGGGATCGCCCCGCCCGGGAACGGGGAGCCGTACGGGATCGGCTGGCGCGACGGCGCCCGGGCCGTCGGTGACGGGCTCCTCCGGGTGGCGGATCGCGCCCTCGACCGCGCGATCGGCCCGGCGGCGTCCGGTTCGGCGGAGGGCGGCCCACGGGGCCGTCACCCCGTCGGGAAGGTGGACGTGGAGCGCGCGAAGGTGGCCGTGATGCCGCTCTATCTCGCGTTCAGTGACATCTCGGATCTCGATCCCGAGGTGTCGGACGAGGTCCTCACCGCGGCTCTCGGCACGATGAGCGTCGTGGGACGGGTCGCGTACGCCGGGCTGCTGGAGCATTTCACCGAGTCCCACGGGGAGCGCCTGAGCCGGCTGTACGCGCGGTACGGGCCGCGCAGCCGCATCGCGGTCCACGGCCGCTACTCGCTCCTCCATTCCCCCGCCAGCATCGCCGTGCTCGAACGCCTCACCGGTGCACCAGCGGCGCTGCGGGCGGAATGGGAGGACGCGGAACTGCCCCCGGCCTGGCTGGAAGGACTCGCCTCCGCATGGCAGGCGTCGGAGGTCCCTCCGGGGTGACATCCCCTCCCCGGGCCCGAGGGCGCGGGGCACCTGCTGTCCGCAGGCGCCCCGCGTCCTCGGCGCCGAGCCTCAGCTCAGCGGTTCGACTCGGATGTCACGGAACCGCACCGTGTTCCCGTGGTCCTGGAGACGGACCGCCCCGGCCGATGGGCCCTCCGGTGCACCCGCACCGGTCGGTCCGTCGATCGCGACGTCGTCGTGGACCTTCCTGCCGTTCCACACCACCGTCACCCGGGCGTCGGCGGTCTTCTGACCGCTGTCGTCGAAGCGCGCCGCCCGGAACGTGATGTCGTACGTCTGCCAGGTCTCCGGGGCGGTGGCCGCGTTGACGTCCGGCGCCCTCTTCTCGTAGATCGCCCCGGCCTCGTTCGTGGCGGGGGTGGTGTCGCCGTACGAGTCGAGGATCTGGAGCTCGTAGCGGTCCTGGAGATAGATGCCGCTGTTGCCCCGGTCCTGGCCGGTCACGTCGTCCGGCAGCAGCGGTACCCGGAACTCCAGGTGCAGCTTGAAGTCCTGGTAGGCGTCCTTGGTACGGATGTCACCGCAGCACACCTCCATCGACCGCTCGGCGGCCAGGGGCCATTCGACGCGCCGTCCGTCCGTGTGCTGCCACTGCGCCTGGGAGGCGGTGGTCCCGTCGAAGAGGGCGACGGGAGTGCCGTGAGGGCGCACGGTGATCAGGTCGAGGTTGACATGACCGGTGTCACCTGGGTCGAAGCGGTACGAGACGGTGTTCGGCCCCGCGTGCAGGCGTATCCGCTCGGTCTGCGTCGACCACGCGTCCCAGGTGCCGGTGGAGGCGAGTTTCGTCTGTTTCAGCTTCTTCCCGTTGACGTAGAGGGAGAGGGACTTGGTGCCCTGGAAGGGGTTGGGGCCGTTGGAGTAGCGCAGGTTCACGTCGTAGTCGCCGACCTCGGGGGCTGTCACGTCGAAGGTCGTGGCGGCCTGGTCCTCGGTGTCGTAGCGGTCGACGAAGCCGCTGCCCGAGTAGCCGGTGTGGTCGGTGTGGATGCCTGCCGTGCCGGTGAGCCGTGCCTCCTCGGCCTCGTACAGCGTGGCCGGCGGCGGCTGCTTCCCCGGCAGGACGTTGAGCGTGTACCAGGCCTCCGTGCTCCACAGGGTCTCGCCGGACTCGGAGGCGAAGGGGCGCGGTGAGCGGAGGTGTACGACGCGGTCGGGCTTGAGTCCGTCGAGACGCAGCCGCACGGTGCGGCTGTCCTCGGAGAGGGTCGCCGAGCTCACCGCGAGCTCCTCCTCGGCGATCTTCGGACCGCCGTAGTCGGACCCCGGCGTCGGTGCTCAGGGACTCGCTCGGAATGACGCCGAAGTCGTCCGCGCCCGGCGGCTTCCACGCGAGGGTCAGCTGCTGCTCGCCCCCGCGCTCGAAGTAGTCGACACGGAACGGGTGTGAACCCGCGGCGAGTTGGACGGATCCGTCCTTGGGCTCGGCACCGTGCAGACCGTCGTGGTCGATGACCTCCCGGTCGTCGACGGTCAGCCGGGAACCGTCGTCGCTGTTGAGCCGGAAGGAGTACGTCCCGTCGGCCGGGACGACCAGATAGCCGGACGCCTCCGCCACGAAGTTGTCGGCGTAGCCGCCGAAGTCGTCGGCCGTGGACCAGTCCACGGTGGGCATCAGCTTGTCGTGGTTGGGCGTCTGGCCCGGCTTGAGCGTGCACAGCTTGCTGAGTGGCACCTGGGTGTCGAAGACGCGCAGGGTGACGCCGGGTTCCTGGGGCGGGATGTCGTCGGGCACGGCGGCGGCCGGGTGGCCGGCCCAGACGCCTCCCGCGAGAAAGGCGCCGACGAGCAGGGTGGTGAGCCGTCTTCGGGTACGTGACAACAGCCGTGGATGCATCGGTCCTCCAGCAGGGGGTGGCACTCCGGTCGGGCTGTACTGATCCGCGCATTAGCACCACGCCTACGGTGGCGCCGCCACGCTAGGGGACTTCTGCCGGGGAAGTCCATACTTTGTCATCTGCGAGTTCAAAGTTCGGCTCACGCCCCAGACGACCTCGGAGAAGCAGTCACTGACGACGCGTCAAGGTCTGTTCACAGGGGCCGCCATGACGTTCTGGCCTGCGTACGGGACAGCCTCGTGGCCCCTGCCGCGGCCAGCAGGCAGAAGCCGAGCACCCACCAGAAGGTGTCGGCGAACGCCGAGGAGATGTCCTGGCCACGGGCGGAGAGCCGGCTCTGGAGGACCACGTCGAGATCCCGCCGAGGGTCACCCGCAGCAGACCGGCCCCGACCATGGCGGTTCGCACCACCTCGGTCTCCCGGATGCCGATCGGGTAGCCCACCTTCTCGGCATGGAGGCCCGCACGGTCACGCCCATTGATCTTGGGCGTTCGATGAGTTCGTCGCACCGGCCGGGACGCGGGGGTTCGCCCTCGCGTCCTTCCACGGCGGCCCGGTGTGGGAACCGTCCTGCCGATCGTGGTTGGTAGCCTCGAAGGATGACTGCGATCTTCGACGAAGCCGTCCGTGCCCGGCTGCAGGCTCCCCACATCTGGTACGTCGGCACCGTGTTCGCCGACGGCGCGCCGCAGGTCAGCCCGATGTGGGTGGACCTGGAGGGCGAGGGCGAGCTGACGTTCAACACCTCGGTGGGCCGGGTGAAGGAGGAGAACCTTCGCCGCGACCCGCGCGTCTACCTCTCCCACGCGGACGCCGCCGATCCCTTCGACCGCGTACAGATCAGCGGGCAGGTGGCCCGCTTCATCGAGGGCGAGGAGGCGCACACGCGGATGGACCGGCTGGCACAGAAGTACCTGGGCAGCGAGCGGTTCGAGTGGCTCATGCCCCAGGAGCAGCGGGTCGCCGTTATCGTGCGCCCGCTCAAGGTGCGGCACATCGTCGGGGTCGAGCGGTTCCGGCCCGGCGGCCCGGTCCCTGAACAGCCCCTGGAGGGAAGCCCGTACGCCTGACCCATGGACAAGCCGCACAGTCGAGGCCGTGGCCCGGGCCGGGTCACGGGCCCGGCCGTGCGGCGACGGCTTACCGGGGTGCCCGCGCGGTGGATCCCCGGGGAGTGAGCGACGGGGTCGGGCCCTGGAGGGATCCCGTATGCGTGCCCTCGATGAGCGAGAAGAGGGTCCGGGCGACCTCCGCGCCGAAGTGGTGCACATCGTGGCTCATGGCCGACAGGGTGGGATGCGTGATCCGGCACAGCTGGGAGTCGTCCCATGCGAGCAGAGAGACGTCGTCCGGCACCACGAAGCCCATCTCCGCCGCGACTCCGGCGCCCGCGACCGCCATGATGTCGTTGTCGTAGATGATCGCGGTGGGGCGGTCGGCCGACAGCAGCAAGGACCGGGTCGCCCGTGCGCCTTCTCTTTCGTCGAGGCCGGTCGCCGTCTGCCGCCCCTCCTCCAGCCCGAGCTCACGCACGGTCTCGGCGAAGGCCTTGGCCCTGACGGCACTGTGTCCGAACCCGACCGGGCCCCCTACCCGTGCGAGGCGCCGGTGTCCCAGCGCGGCCAGATAGCGGACCGCCTCGGCGGTCGCCGTCGCGTCGTCCGTCCAGACCGCGGGAAAGGATCCGGTGAGTGACGGATGTCCGACGGCGACCGCGGGCACTGACCGGACGTGGACCCGGGGCCGCAGGGTAGGCGCGAGTGGGCGGTCCGCTTCAATGCTGTACGCGCTCACCACAAGGGAGCAGGAGCGCTGGGGCTTCGGCCTTACGGCTGCGACGGCTTCGCCGACGTGAGGATCTCGGCTCCGTCCTCGGTGATGGCGATCGTGTGTTCGGTGTGTGCTGTCCGGCAGCCCGTGGCGCTTCGGAGCGTCCACCCGTCGGCGTCGGTGACGAGTTCGGCGGTGTCCGCCATGACCCACGGCTCCAGTGCCAGCAGCAGCCCGGGGCGCAGTTTGTATCCCCGGCCGGGCCGTCCGGTGTTCGCGACGTGCGGGTCCTGGTGCATCGTCGACCCGATGCCATGCCCTCCGAATTCGGTGTTGATCGGATATCCGGCCTGGCCGAGGACCGTGCCGATGGCGTGGGAGATGTCGCCGATACGAGCTCCGGGTCCGGCGGCGGCGATCCCTGCAGCCAGCGCGCGTTCGGTCGCCCTGATCATCGCGATGCTCTCCGAGGGCTGCGCATTGCCCACGACGAAGCTGATGGCGGCGTCTGCAGCGATCCCGCGCTTGGAGACGGCGAGGTCAAGTGTGAGCAGATCACCGTCGGCGAGGGTGTAGTTGTGGGGCCGCCCGTGGAGCACGGCATCGTTGACGGCCGTGCAGATGTAGTGGCCGAACGGACCTCGCCCGAAGGACGGCGCGTAGTCGACGTAGCAGGATTGCGCTCCCGCCTCGGCGATCATGGCCTTGGCCCACCGGTCGATGTCCAGGAGATTCGTGCCGACGGTGCTCCGGCCCTTCAGCGTCTGCAGGATGTCTGCGACCAGGGCGCCTGTGTCTTTCGCCCGGGCCAGCAGGGCGGGGTTCAGGATCTCGATCATGTGCCACTTTCCTCACGGAACCAACAACTATACCGGTCAAACTATACCGGTATTAGAATCGGGGTCGTGGTCGGCCTGCCGCTCGGTCCCGCAGAGGTCGCACACCGCCGGCGCCCTGGCACCATCCCGCGTCGGGCCCGGGGAGAACGCTCGACGCTCGAGATTGCGCTCGGCGGCCTCTCCCTCGACGCGATGCGGGCCGAGCTCAGCCCCCAGCCGGTCCGACAGGGGCGTCGGACCGCGGACGCTGATCACTGCGCATGTGAGCAGCTGACCGCGTAAGGTCCCGCCCCACAGCCGCGTCGGGGAGCCGAGGCGGGCACGGAATCCACATGTACGGGGTCTACGAACACGGCCGCCGAGGTGCAGGACTATCTGAACTACTTCGTGAACAACCAGCTCCCCATCGTCGTGGGCGAGTTCGGCGACCAGCACAGTGACGGCAATCCGGACGAGGACGCCATCATGGCGACCGCACAGTCCCTGAGAGCGGGTTACATGGGCTGGTCCTGGAGCGGCAACGGCAGCGGAGTCGAGTACCTCGACATGGTCGACGGCTTCGACGCCGGCTCGCTCACCACCTGGGGTACCCGCTTCCTCACCGGCACCAACGGCATCTCCACCACGTCGAAGCCCGCGACCGTCTACGGCGTCAGCGGTGGAAACTCCGGCTCCACCGCCCCCAACGGCTACCCGCACTGCGCGAGCAGCTCCTCCGACCCCGACCCCGACCCCGACGGCGACGGCTGGGGCTGGGAGAACAGCCGCTCCTGCGTGGTCAAGGGCGGCTCGGCGGACGCCTGACGGCCCGTCCCCGTCGAGGCACTCGCCGAGCGAGCGCCCTCCCGCCCGCACCCCGGGCGGGGGGGGCACGCCGGCGGTCGGGCACCTCGGCCTCACCACACGGCGGCGTTCAGCGGGGAAGCACCCAGTCCGGCGCCCAGGTCCCGGCGGCACCGTGGCCGGTCGCGCCGGCGGCGAGGTGGGCTCGGAGGGTGGCCAGCGCCGGGTGGGGGTTGTCGCGGTGCCAGAGGAGTGAGTGCGGATATACGGGCGTCGGGCCGGTCACCGGGATGCGGCGCAGGCCGTGGCCGGCGGGCCAGACGAGGCGCGTCCGCCCTCCCATGAAGGTGGCCAGGCCCGGTGTGTCGGCGACGGTGTCCAGGAGGGCGTCGGAGCCGAAGTTGGGGCCGGTCGCCTCGATGGTGAGGCCGAACTCGGCGACGAGGTCGTCGTAGTACGCGGCCCACTCCGTACCGGGCACGATGCCGGGCATCCAGATACGGTGCCCGGCGAGCTGGGCGACGGTCACCGATCGGGCGCCTGCCAGCGCGTGGGCGGGTCCCGTGAGAAGTTCGAGCGGCTCGTCGAGCACCCGGACGGACTCGATGTCCTCCGGGAGGGGCCGGCCGGGCACGGCGACGGCTCGGAAGGACGCGTCGATCGCACCGGACCGGATGGCAGCTACGGCCGTCTCGATTTCGAACAGCATCACCACGTCGAGGTCGATCTCGGGGTGCGCCCGGTGGAAGTCGCGCATCAGGCCCGAAACCGCACCACGTGAGTTGATCACGTCGACGCGGAGCGGACGGCTGCCGGCGTGCACGGACGCGACGGCGCGCTCGGCGACGCGCAGCAGCTCGCGGGCATGGGGCAGGAACGCCTGCCCGTCGATGGTGAGCCCGGCTCCGCGCGCGGTGCGGGTGAACAGTCGTACGCCAAGGGTTCGCTCCAGCGCGGCGATGCGCTTGGAGACGGCCTGCTGGGTGACCGCCAGCTCGGTGGCGGCCTCCTGGAACTGCCCCGCGTCGGCGGCGACGACGAAGGTCCGGACGGCGTCTAGGTCCATGTCCGACACCCTACGGCCACAACTGTTGGTTGTGGCTTTCGGCCCTGCGGTTGTTTGACCCCCGGTCACAGGGCTCGCTTTGATGACACCGATCGCGGATCGGTTGTACGGGGGAAGGGCGAGGGGCCGGGCATGGAGAGCGGGCACCGGCTGGGTCGGCGGTTCGGGTGGTTCTGGGGAGCGTACGCAACCAGCGCGCTCGGCACGTGGCTCGCCTTCGGCGCGTTCCCGCTGATCGCCGTCCAGGTGCTGCACGCCGGATCGGCCGAGGTCGCGGCACTGTCCTCCGTGGGGGCCGCGGTGGGCGCGGCGGTCGCGGTGCCGCTCGGCCCGTGGGTCGAGTTCCGCCGCAAGCGGCCGGTGCTGATCACGATGGATCTGGTCCGGTTCGCGGCGCTGCTGACGGTCCCCGCCGCGTTCGCGCTCGGCGCGCTCACCTTCGTTCAGCTCCTGCTGGTCACGGTGGTCGTCTCGGCAGGGGACATCACCTTCCGCGCCGCCTCCGGGGCGTACCTGAAGACGCTGCTGCCGCCCGAGGACCTACTGATCGCCAACGCCCGGTTCGAGTCCACGAACTGGACGACCACGATCATCGGACCGCCGCTGGGCGGCGCGTTGATCGGGCTTTTCGGTCCCGTGGCCACGCTGGTGGCCGACGCGGTCAGCTACCTGCTCTCGGCCCTGGGCATCCGCGCGACGGGTGGGCACGAGCCGCTGCCGGGACAACGGGAGTCTGCCCGTATGCGGGCCGGGGACCTGCTCGACGGCTGGCGGTACATCCTTGCCGACGCGACGCTGCGTGCCCTGTTCTTCAACACCGCCTTGTTCAACGGCCTGGTGATGGCCACCCAGCCGCTGCTCGCCGTTCTCATGCTCGGCCGGCTCGGGTTCGCACCGTGGCAGTACGGCCTCGCGTTCGCCGCTCCCGCGGTCGGCGGGCTGCTCGGTTCACGACTGGCCCGGCCGCTGGCCACGCGGTTCGGGCAGCATCAGGTCCTGGTCGTGGCAGGGACCCTGCGCGCGGTCTGGCCCGTCGGCCTGGCCTTCCTGGGGCCGGGCACCGGCGGGCTGCTGCTGGTCATAGGAGTCGAGCTCGGGCTCATCTTCTGCTGCGCCGTCTTCAACCCCGTCCACGCCACCTGCCGCCTGGAGCGCACCGCCACCGACCGGGTCACCCGCACCCTGTCCGCCTGGGCGGTGACGACCAGGACGTCGGCCGCGCTCCTGACGGCCCTCTGGGGAGTACTGGGCAGCCTGCTCGGCCCTCGTACGGCCATCGGCCTGGCCGGCGTCCTCGTGCTGGCGACCCCGTTACTGCTCCCCCGCCGGGGATCCCGATCCATAACCTCGAAGTCGGAATCAGAAAACTCGATATTTCTGCGTTGACACCTTAGAAATCTCAAGCTGCAAATGAAGAGCGAGAGTCGCCGGGAGTGAAGGGCCGAGGGTGGACCGGCAGGAACTGACGGACCTGACGCGTGGACAGCCGTTCGTGGTCGAGCGGGTCCGCCTCACGGACAGCGGCGTCGCTGTCGAGGGGCAGTTCGAGCCGCCGCAGCTTGCCCAGCCCGGCATCGACGACCAGGTGTTCGTCGCAGCGTTCGTACGGTCGCACGGTTCGATCAAGGAGATGGAGCGGATCTTCGGGGTGAGTTACCCGACGATCAAGTCCCGGCTGAAGCGGATCGCCGAACACCTCGACTTCGTCGACACCGACCCGGCGCCCACCGGCGCCGCCGACGTCGTCGACCGGCTCCGACGCGGGGAGATCAGCACCCAGGAGGCGATTGCCGAGCTGGAGAAGCCCCGGTGATCCCGCAGTTGGTGACGGTACGCCGTCGCCCTCCTGACGGCCGATGGCGGCGGCTGTACATCCCGGTCCTGCCGGCCCTGCTGGTGCTGTCCCCGCTGCTGCTCGCCGTGGTGGCCGGGCTGGTCGCCTGCCGCGCCACCGGCGTGAGCCCGGGAGGCGCGCTGCGCGGGGCAGGTGCTCCGGGCTCTGCCCGGCACCCGGTTCGAGCTCCGCGCGGTCGGCGAGATAGCCGTCGTCAACGTGCTCGCCGGCCTCCTCCCCGTCCTCGACGCCATCGACCAGGCCCGAAAGCCGGGACAGGTCACCGGCGGCTTCCAACTCGGCGCCTTGGGGCTGCGGTCTGTCGGCACGGCGGGAGATCCCTTCGACCCCGCCGTGCACGAGGCGTCTCCTGCACCCTCTCCTACCATGTCGAACAGGCCACCTGCACGGCGATCCTGCGCCCCGGCTATCTGGTCGGCGACCAGCTCCTGCGGCCCGCTCAGGCGGAAGTCACCGAACCGTCGGCCGGGCGGTAACGAGTCGGGCGTACTCGCCGCCGGCGCAGCGGGCACCGGCGTCCTCGTCACGACCGGCCGTACCTGCCCGAGACCCATCGGGCGGCGAGCGGCACGCAGAACCATGTGCTCGGCTCCTCCGCCGACCTGCCCGGCCTCCTGGAACGCCCGGCCCGGGGCTCCGACTGAGCCGGATGCGGCGCACGGCGCGAGAATGGTGGTAGGGAACACGCCCGCCGTCGTGGAGAGGCGGCCAGACATGCCGTTCGTAACGGTCACCGCCCTGAGCCACCCAGGGCTCATGCGCGATCACAACGAGGACAGCATGGCCGTCGGGCCGTGGACACTGTGCGGAACCGTGACCGAGAACCCGCAGACACTGGGATTCGCGCTCGGTTACCCGCTCGTCGTCGCGGTCGCCGACGGCATGGGAGGCCCGCCCGCCGGCGAGGTGGCCAGCAGCCTCGTCGTCCGCCACCTGGCTGCGCTCGGGCCCACGCTGGACAGTGAGCAGGCCGTCCGGGACGCGCTGAACGTCTGCAATCAGGCCGTGTACACGGCCGCCGAGCGCGACCCGGATCTCACCGCCATGGGGACGACGGTCGCGGGTGTCGTGGTCCTCGCCAGGGAAGTCCTTGTGTTCAACGTCGGTGACAGCAGAGTGCTCGACGTGACCAGCACCCGTGAAACGCTGCACCGGATCAGCGTCGACGACAGCCCACCGTTGGCGCCGGGCCGGCGCACCACGTCGGTCGTCACGCAGGCGCTCGGCGGTGCCTCACGGTTCAGCGCGATCACGCCGCACGTCAGCAGGGAGCCGCTCACCACGGGAGAGCGTTATCTGGTGTGCACCGACGGCTTGACCGACCCCGTGCCCGAGGACGCGCTCGACACCGTGCTGCGGGCCCACGACGGCGGCCGTGCGGCTTTCGAGCTGTGGAAGTCGGCCATCGAAGCCGGCGGCCCCGACAACATCACCCTGGCGTTGATCGGCATCGCCGATGAGGCGAGCAGCCTGTCGGGCGGCGGCGCCGACGCCCCGACACAGCGCGGAGGGCAGGCTTGACCACGCTGTTCTTCTGCGGCGACGTCATGCTCGGTCGTGGCGTGGACCAGATCCTGCCGCACCCCAATGACCCGGAACTGCGCGAGAGCTATGTACGGGACGCCCGGGAGTACGTCCGCCTCGCGGAGATGGAGAACGGGCCGATACCGTGCCCCGTCGACTTCGGCCGGCCCTGGGGGGACGCGTTGGAGATCCTGGACGCGGCCGCACCCGACGCCCGCGTCATCAATCTGGAGACCAGCGTCACGCGCAGCGACTCGTTCGCCCCCGGCAAGGACATCCACTACCGGATGCATCCCGCCAACCTCCCCTGCCTGACGTCCGCCCGTCCCGACGTCTGCGTCCTGGCCAACAACCACACCCTGGACTTCGGCCGCCCCGGCCTCGCGGAGACTCTCGACTCACTGTCCGCCGCCGGGCTGCGGACGGCCGGCGCGGGACGGGACGCCGCTGCGGCGCACCACCCGGCGATCGTCCCCCTCGACGGTGACCGCCGGCTGCTGGTCTTCGCCTTCGGTATGCCATCGAGCGGCGTCCCGCAGGACTGGGCGGCGACCGAGGACCTCAGCGGCGTGAGCTTCGTGGCCCGTCATGGCGACGTCACCGCGACCGAGATGGCCGAACACGTACGGAGGACGAAGCGGCCGGGAGACGTCGCGGTGGCCTCCGTTCACTGGGGTACCAACTGGGGCTACCGCGTGTCCCGGGACCAGGTCGCCCTCGCCCATGCCCTGATCGATGCCGGGGCAGACGTCGTACACGGCCACTCCTCCCACCACCCCCGCCCCCTGGAGATGTACCGCGGCAAACTCGTCCTGTACGGCTGCGGCGACCTGATCAACGACTATGAAGGAATCACGGGCTACGAGTACTACCGCGACGACCTGCGGCTCCTCTACCTCGTCTCCCTCGAACCCGACACGGGCCGGCTCACCGACGTACGCATCGCCCCCCTCCAGGCCCGGCGCATGCGCCTGTGTCACGCCTCGACCGAGGACGCCGACTGGCTGCGCACGCTCCTGCACCGGCTCGCCCCAAGATTCCGGCCGTGCCTCGCGGCGGGCTCGCGGGACTCGCAGGGAGTCACCCTGACGCTCCGGGCAGCGTGACCGCCGGCTCCGTGTCGCGTTCCGCTTGCTCGCTCGTCGGCCTTCCTGAGCCGCGCAGCTCACCATTCCTCCGGTGGTACGGCGAAGCGAGCGTCGACATGCCGTGCCCCAGGTGTCGGATCTCCGGTTGACAGTCCGAGGCTGCTCGGCCGAATCGACTGAGGGGACACGATGGAAGTCCGCGACCTGCACCACTCCTACCGTCGTCGCGTGATCCTGCGGGGCATCGACCTACGGCTCGCGCCCGGTGTGCTGGCCGGGATCGTGGGTGAGAAGGGCGCCGGCAAGACGACCCTACTGCGCATCCTCGCCGGCGAGCTGCCGCCCGACCGGGGCGCGGTGCGCCACCGGGGACGCTTCGGGTACTGCCCGCAGGACGCGGTCGTCAACGACGCGCTCACCGTGCGACAGCACACCTCGAATTCTCCAGGACGGCCTTCACGCTCCCGGACCTGCGGCGCGCCGAGGAGGTCATGGAGGTGCTGGGCTTGTCCCGGTACGCCGATGTGCGCGCCGGGGTGCTCAGCGGCGGTACTCGGCAGAAAATGAACCTGACGCTCGCCCTGATGCACGACCCGCAGGTGCTGCTCCTGGACGAGCCCTATCAGGGTTTCGACTGGGAGACCTACCAGCGGTTCTGGGAGGTGGAAGGCCTCCGCACCTAGAGGGTCACCCCAAGTCCTCTGCCGCAACGCGCACTGACCCAGGAAGAGTTCGAGCAGTCCGTACCCAAGGCCGTCCCGCCCCGGCCTGCAGTCACGACCCCGGCCGAACCGTCGACCGCAACATTCCGGTGATTACGCCTGCCTATCGCCACAACGGTTGACGCACAGGGGAACCAGACAATACGTTAACCGAACAAACGGTCGTTCACTGTAGGCCTCGGGGAGAGTCGCTTGACCGCTACTGACGTGCATGCCGCGCTCGACGTCGGCAGGCGCCCCCGGCTCGGCATCGCCGATTCAGCCGCACCGATGCAGTTCTGACCTGTACGCCCTCCGACACCCCGGCCCCTCCACCATGGACGCAACTCGCACACCCCCAGCGATACTTCCGGCGCGGGCATTCTCAACGGCACATGTGCCACCGGAGCAGCGGTTGCGGGCCTGGGAGGAACACAACGCGGAAGCCCTGATCGCGTTGGAGTGCAGGACACGAACGGGCGAAGAGTTTCGGGCTCGGGAAGACAACGTCCAGATCGGCCGAGTTCACCTGGCTCGCGTGCGGAGCACCGCACACACAGTCGAGCGCTCCCCCGATCTCATCGGACAGCAGCCCACAGGCGCCGTGGCCCTCTTCGTCTCCCTGCGTGGAGAGGCGCTGTTCCAGCAAGGGGGGCGACGACAGTTCCTGCGTCCCGGCGACCTTCTCGTCTGTGACGCGGACGGTCACTTCGTCCGTGGGTTCGGCCACGGCATGGAAGAACTGGCCCTGCGAGTGGACCGCCGTGTCCTGCCGGAGGAGATCTGCCCTCCCACACCCGGGGAGCAGCCACTCATCATCCGGAAAAGTGAGGCCAGCCCGTACGGTCGAGCGATTGCCCGTCTTGTGGGGCGTGCCGTCGGCAGCCAGGATCCGGCGCCGCCCGACGAGCAGACGATCGTGGACCTCCTCTCCGTCCTCGTGAGCAACGGCGCCATGCGGCCTCACGTCGTACACCGGGCGCTCGCATGTGCCTACATCGAGGACAGGCTTCGCGATCCCCACCTGTCGGTCCCCGAAGTCGCCAGTGCGGTGGGCATCAGTGTCCGCCAACTCACCCGCGTCTTCGCCGACATGGGAAGGACCTTTCCACAACACGTACTCGGACGGCGGCTCGACCTCGCCCACACGCTGCTGGCCGGCACGGACGCTCCCACGTTGTCCACGGCGACGGTGGCGGCCATGTGCGGATTCCGCTCAACTGCGCACTTCTCGCAGACCTTTCAGGCGCGCTTCGGCATCGCCGCCGGGGAACTCCGCCGTGCAGCCGCGAAACGCCTCTGAGCCCACTGCGTCGTACGGATTTCGGCCGTCATCACGTCGATCCGGCCGGGTGGGACAGCACCGATGCCACGCTGCTCGCAGAACACCGCTCAGCAGAAGGTGAGGCACTGACGTGTCCGAGTTCAACGACGGTCTGGCAGAGACCGCACTTCCGACGTCATCGCTGGTGGAGACCGACGTCCTGATCGTCGGCTCCGGTCCGGCGGGTGCCTCGGCGGCACTGTTCCTGTCGACCTTGGGGATCGACAACATCATGATCACCAAGTACCGCTGGACTGCGAACACGCCCCGCGCGCACATCACCAACCAGAGGGCGATGGAGATCTTCCGCGACATGGGTATCGAGGACCAGGTGCTGGCGGACGCCACTCCTCACGACCTCGTCGGCGACACCGTCTTCTGCACCTCCATCGCGGGCGAGGAGATCGGCCGCATCCACACCTGGGGCACCAGGCCCGACCGGGAGGCGGACTACCGGCTGGCCTCACCCTGCCTCACGGTCGACATCCCGCAGACCTACCTCGAGCCGATCCTCGTCAAGAACGCCACCGTGCGCGGGACCCAGACCCGCTTCTCCTCCGAATACCTGTCACATACACAGGATGACGCGGGCGTCACGGTCCGGGTGCGCGACCGGCTCACCGGCCACGAGTACGACATCCGGGCGAAGTACCTCATCGGTGCCGACGGCGCTCGGTCGAAGGTCGCCGCGGACATCGGCCTGCCCTACGAGGGCGCGATGGACATCGCCGGTTCGATGAACATCACGTTCAAGGCCGACATCGCGGCCTACGTCGGCCACCGGCCGTCCGTCCTCTACTGGGTGATCCAGCCGGGCGCCAACGTCGGCGGTATCGGCGCCGGGCTGGTCCGAATGGTCCGGCCCTGGAACGAGTGGCTCATCGTATGGGGCTACGACATCAACTCCGAGCCCCCGGTGGTGGATGAGGCCGAGGCCATCCGCATCGTCCGGCAGCTGCTGGGGATGCCGGATCTCGCGGTGGAGATCACCGGCACCAGCCTCTGGGGCAACAACGAGATGTACGCGACCCACCTGCAGAAGGGACGTGTCTTCTGCGCGGGCGACGCCATCCACCGTCATCCGCCGAGCAACGGCCTGGGTTCCAACACCAGCATCCAGGACTCGTACAACCTGGCGTGGAAGATCGCTGCCGTGCTCCGCGGGCAGGCCCACGCGTCGGTGCTGGAGACGTACTCGCAGGAGCGGGCACCCGTGGCCGAGCGGATCGTCAAGCGGGCCAACAAGTCGGGCCGCGAGTTCGTCGACATCTTCGAGGCCCTTGGGGTCATCGGCGCCAAGGACGAGGCGGAGATGCAGGCCCGTATCGAAGAGCGGAAAGCCAACACCCCCGAGGGTGCGGCCAAGCGGGCCGCCCTGGTGGCGGCGATGGAGACCAAGAACTACGAGTTCAACGCCCACGGTGTCGAGCTGGGGCAGTTCTACGAGTCCAGCGCCGTCGTATCCGACGGCACGCGGCCCGCGGCCGGCAAGGACGAGGACCTCTATCACGTCATGTCCACGTCGCCGGGTGCCCACCTGCCCCACGCCTGGGTCGGTGACCACCTCACCAAACTCGCGATGATGGACCTGGCCCCGTACTCCCGCTGGACCCTGATCACCGGCATCGCCGGTGAGCAGTGGGCGGGGGCTGCCGACAAGGTGGCGCAGGAGCTCGGGATCCCGCTGGAGACCGTGGTGATCGGCCCGGGCCTGGACGTCACGGACCTCTACTACGACTGGACCAAGCTTCGCGAGATCGAGGAGTCGGGCGCGATCCTGGTCCGCCCCGACAAGCACATCGCCTGGCGCTCGATGGACCTCGTCGAGGCCCCCGAGGCGGCGCTCCGGAACGCTCTCACCAAGATCCTCGGAAAGGACTGAACCGTGCGGTTCACCCATGAGACGCTGGGGCAGCGGGTCGTCTTCGCCTCCGGTAAGGCGCCCGCGGCGGTGGCCGCGGAGGTGGCTGCGCTGGGCGCCTCGCGCGTCATGCTGATCGCTGCTCCCGCGGAGGCGGCCCTCGCCGACCGCGTCGGTGCGGACCTGCCTGTCGCGGTCCGCCACTCCGAGGTCGTCATGCACGTTCCCGTCGAGGTGGCCGACCGTGCCCGGGAGGCCGCGACAGCGGGTTCCGTCGACGCGTTGGTGTGTGTCGGCGGCGGCTCGACGACCGGCCTCGCCAAGGCGGTGGCGTTGACCACCGGCCTGCCGATCGTGGCAGTCCCTACGACGTACGCCGGTTCCGAAGCGACGAACGTCTGGGGCCTCACGGAGGGCGAGGTGAAGACCACCGGCGCCGACGCACGTGTCCTGCCGCGCTCGATCGTGTACGACGCCTCACTGATGCTGAGCCTGCCGGTGGAGATGTCTGTGGCCAGCGGCCTCAACGCGCTGGCGCACTGCGTCGATTCCATGTGGGGGCCGCGCGTCGACCCGATCGACCAGGCCCTCGCGGGTGAGGGGATCCGGGGACTGGCCCTCGGACTGCCCGGGGTCGCCGCGGA
The DNA here is from genome assembly GCF_044455985.1 of Streptomyces sp. NPDC051064. Lineage (NCBI taxonomy): Bacteria > Bacillati > Actinomycetota > Actinomycetes > Kitasatosporales > Streptomycetaceae > Streptomyces > Streptomyces sp. NPDC051064. The sequence goes on along the minus strand of NZ_JBITFK010000017.1, from coordinate 18,080 downwards.
TCCCGCCGGGCTGGAGGGCCGGGAACAGACGCTCTACGGCGCCTATCTGGCCGCTGTCGCCTTCTCCTCGGCCGGCTCCGGGATGCACCACAAGATCTGTCACGTGCTGGGCGGGATGTTCGACCTTCCGCACGCCCAGACCCACGCCGTGGTGCTGCCCCACGTGCTGGCCTTCAACGCCCCCTCCGCAGCCGAGGCCGAGCGGCGCATCGCCCAGGCCTTCGGAAGCCCGACGGCGGTCGAGGGCCTCTCGGGCCTGCGCAAGGTGCTCGGCGCTCCGCGTGCACTGCGCGACTACGGAATGCCCGAGGACGGCATCGCCCGCGCCGTGGCGCCCATTCTGAAGGCCGTCCCCGCCGACAACCCCACTCCTCTGACCGAGGAGAACCTCACCGCGCTGCTCCGCGCGGCCTGGGAAGGAAGTGAACCCGCATGAGCACACCCACGCGCGACGTCTCGCCGGAACAGGCCGCCCGCGAAGAAGAGCTGATCGCGCGCGTACAGAGCTCGTTCGACACCTGCGAGGACCCCCGCCTGAAGGAGGTGATGCAGTCGTTGGTCAAGCACCTTCACGCGTTCGTCCGCGAGGTGCGCCTCACCGAGGAGGAGTGGAGCAAGGGCATCGACTTCCTCACCGCCGCCGGACACATCACGGACGACAAGCGCCAGGAATTCATCCTCCTCTCCGACACCCTCGGCGCGTCGATGCAGACCATCGCCATCAACAACGAGGCTTACGGGGACGCCACCGAGGCCACGGTCTTCGGCCCCTTCTTCGTCGAGGGATCTCCCCGGGTCGAGCTGGGCGGGGACGTGTCCTTCGGAGCCGCCGGCGAGCCGTGCTGGGCCGAGGGGACCGTCCGCAACATCGACGGCAAACCGATTGCCGGGGCGAAGATCGAGGTCTGGGAAGCGGACGAGGACGGTTTCTACGACGTCCAGTACGACGACGGCAGGGTCGCGGCCCGAGCACACCAGTTCACCGACGCCGACGGGGGCTACCGCTTCTGGGGCATCACGCCGACGCCGTACACGATTCCGTTCGACGGCCCCGTGGGGAAGATGCTGGAGGCGACCGGCCGGTCGCCGATGCGTGCCTCCCACCTGCACTTCATGGTCGACGCACCGGACTGCAGGACCCTCGTGACCCACATCTTCGTCCGAGGTGACGAGCTGCTCGACTCCGACAGCGTCTTCGGTGTCAAGGAGTCGCTGGTCAAGGACTTCGAGCGGCAGCCGGCAGGCACTCCGACACCTGACGGACGAGTCATCGACGGCACGTGGGCGAAGGTCCGCTTCGACATCGTGCTCGCACCGGCCGATGTCCGGGGGTGACCCCGGCCATGGTGGGCCCGTAGCGCCCATTTGTTCGCTACGGGCCCGAACCGTGGTCTACTCTCCGGTCATGACCACCGAGTTGGACGAGCCCCGACTGGAACAGCTCGAGCGAGCCATCGCTGTCCTCCGGGTGTTCGACGGAGAGCGTCCCCGGCTCACTGTCAGCGAGGTCGCGTAGCTGACCGACACGACGCGGGCCTCGGCGCGCCGACTCCTGCTGACCTTCAAGTCACTGGGTTTCATGCGGTCGGACGGCAGGCACTTCTCACTCACCCCGCGCATCCTCGAGCTGGGGTGGAACTACTTCGCCTCCCTCGGCGTCGAGGAGATCGCGAAGCCCTTGATGCGGGATCTCGTCGACGAGATCGACGAGTCGTGCTCGATGGCGACGCTCGACCTGCCTGACATCGTCTACGTCGCCCGGGCCCACACCAAGCGGGTCATGACCATCGGGGGCGGCATCGGGGCCCGGCTGCCCGCCCACGCCACGGCGTCGGGCCTCGTCCTGCTCGGCACACTCAGCGACGACGAGTTCGACGAGTACCTTGCCGCACCCCTGGAGAAGTACACCCAGCACACGATGACGAACCCGGAACGACTTCGGACGACAGTCATGACCGCCCGCGTCCGCGGCTGGGCCCTGAACGACCAAGCCCTCGAGATCGGCCTCCGCGGTATCGCGGTACCGGTGCCCACTCGGTCGGGGGAAGTCGTGGCCGCGCTCAGCGTTTCGTCGAACTCCGCCCGCACGACTCTCAAGGACCTGCGGGAACGGTGTCTGCCCGCCCTCCAGGAGACAGCTCGCGCCATCACGGCCGGCCTGTCCCGCGGGAGACGCCCGGGAGAGCCTGGCCTAGTGGACCCCTGCCGGCTCCGGTCATACGTGAGGTGTGACCGCTGACGCGGCATGCCCAGCGAAGTACGTTCAGGGAACATCTGGGCGTCTAGCGAACAGGGCCACAGTGACCACATACTCGGAGCGCCTCAGCGAATTCGTCGCACAGCTCAAGGTCGAGCACGGATGGGCCAGCGGAGCTCCCGAGGACTCGCGGGGGGCTGTCGGGGCTGGTGGTCACCTCGGGCACGCGGGGATCCTGGGTGGCGCTCACAGCACAAGGATGCGCCCGGTGGCCGGACTTGGCGCCCCGAGCAAGTTTCACCCTTGAGTGCATTCCTTGAGTTGAACCCTTGTGATCAAGGCAAGGGTTCGCCTGCTCGGCTCATGACAGAAAAGAAGCCCCGCCTCATCCCCACCGGCACGTGCTGGTGCGGTTGCCAGAAGGAAGTCGGCCTCGGCAAGTTCTTCGCCCCCGGGCACGACAAGGTCGCCGAAGCCGCTCTCGTCGCCTGCTTGAAGGGCGGACGCCTCGGTCTTGTTCCGGTTGAGGTAGCCGTCATTGAGGCAGCCGGCGTCCGGGGCTCCGGTCGGGCACATCGCAGGGTCGTCCTCGTCACCGAAGAGATAGACGTACACCTCGCAGCCGTCGGCCAGGAAGACCAGCGACAGGACGCTGCCGTGGGCGGCGGTCGCGTCCGCTTCATCGGGCTGGTCGGCTTCGGATGAGGCGAAGAAGGACCAGCTGCCGGACGACAGGGCCGCGGGGTTCTTGCAGTCCGACGCGACGGGCAACGTGTCGAAGTGCTCGGCGGTGAAGGTGTGGTCGTCGTGGAAGGTCAGGGACGTGCCCGCCTGGCTGGTCCACCGCCCCTCGATCTGATCCTCGGACACCTCCGCGGCATAGATCCCCGCAGCCCACCCGCAGGACACCGTCAGCACAACCGCCAAGCCGATCCAGGCGATCGAGCGCCACAACTGTCGGCTCACGCCTACCCCTCCCCCATCCCCCGGATAAACCGCCCTCCTCATGGTCTCATCGGCCGAACTCTGGCCGGCCTCGCTGTGAAGACCTCTTCAGGTGCTCGCGTTGATCGTCGGACCGCGTCCGCAGCTTGTTGGACAGACCCGTTGACGCCGGAACCCGGGGGGCAGCGGCCCGACCCTCTGAGCTTCCCGGCGGGGGGCCGCACTGCAGCAGATCCCGCCGAGCGGTGGGAGTTCGGGACTTCGGGATCCGTCCCTGTTCGCCTGCGGGCAGGTTGGCGCCGCCTCCGGCCCGGACCTGGAAAAATCCGGGAATGCTCATCAACCAGGCGCCGGTACTCGGCTTCGATATCGAGGGTGATCGAGTGGTTGTCCTCGCAGGCCAGCAGGTCAGGTGACTGACGCCGACGGCTGCGGTTCGTGGAAGGTGCCGTCGGGGACCATGGCGAACAGCATGTCGGCCCGGTGCCTCTGGCCAGGCAGAGCGGGGCCCCCGTCGCTTAGCCCTCGTCGGTGTGCGGGCCTGGCTCGCGCCCTGCACACCGACGCGGGTTGCCTATTCGTCCCCGGCCGGCGCAGGTTCCGGGAGGTCTCGCAGGCGCGCCATGAGGGAACGGCAGATGCGCTCGATCTCCAGGTCGGGAGCGACTACAGCACTCCAAGGGTCGTTGCCTCGGTGCGGTTGCGCGAGCGCCGTCTGGATCTGGGGCAGGGCAGGGCGTGCCGCCTGGCCCATGCGGTTCAGGCAGGCGAGGACATCGCGCGCGGTGGAGTCGTTGTCCTTCCAGGCGTTCAGCAGCGCCGACACGACGTTGTCGGCCTCACTGTCTCCGGCTATGTCCCACAGTGCTGATGCGGTGTGGACGAGAGTCCACGCGTTCCCCACGTTCAGTACGGCCGCATCGTCTTGCTCGTTCCGTGCGTTCATCTCCGTCTGCTCGTTCAGTATCTGTCGCAGGCGCGGCAGGACGGGAGCGGCGGAAGGTCCGATCCGGCCGGCGAGGCCGATGGCGGCGAAGTTCTGCTGGTGGTCAAGGAGGCGTTCCAGCAGCGGCACGACGCCTTCGGGGCAGTGCTCGATGTCCCAGACGGCGGCTGCCGCGGCCGTACGGACATCCGCGTTGTCCGCCTCGGTGAGGGGCCGGACGGTGTCCAGGGCGGAGGCGGCGCGGGTGCCGAACGAGGCGAGTGCCTTCAGGACGGGCTCCACGGTGCGCCACTGCTTGTGCCGGACGGCGGCCTGGGCGGCGTCGGTGAGGGCAGGTACGGCCGCCGGATCGCCCAGTTTGGCGAGGGCGGAGGCGAGAGCCGGGGGGCTGACATCGGGCCACTCCCGTGAGTGGTCGACAGCGGCGAGGAGGCGAACGAGTCGGGGCGTGAGTTCGGCGGCGGCTTGGGGCAGATGTCCTGCCGCATTCACGGCGCGCCAGGTATCAACACCTGTGTCCAGCGCAGTCAGTAGCCCGGGCGAGGCCCGCTCGTCTCCGAGCTGGGCCAGCGCCACAATGGCCTGCTGATGGGCACGGCGCAGCTCGGGGTGCGGGCTCGCCCACGCATCGGGCCTGTGTGTGGTGCGGTGGGTGGTGACGTAGGCGGCAAGGGTTTCCCGGGCAGGCTCGGCCAGCTGGCCCAGTGACCCGAGCGCCTCGGCCGCTGCCGCCGACGTGTAGGAGTCGCGCGGCAGCAGACACTCGGCAAGGAGCCGCACCAGGTGAGTGTGATCGGGATTACGGCGGCGCCGCGCCTGAGGCGCCCGGCCGGTCTTCTGCGTGATGATTGACGGGAGAGTCATCGCCGCAGCAGACGTGAGCCGGGGCCGTTCCGCCGAGCCGGCTCGGAAGGGGCGGCAGTCATGCCAACCTCCGGAACGAAGAGATCGGGCGCCGCCGCACTCGCCGTGCTCACGCTCGTCATCACCGCGGCCTGCGGCAGCTCGGACGGAGGGGAGACAAGTCCCACGACGGCATCCGCACCGCGCGCCGACGTCCTTGCCGTGAAGATCGACAACGTAGCCGCGGCCCGGCCGCCGACCGGACTCGAGAAGGCCGACATCGTCTACGTGGAGCAGGTGGAGGCAGGCCTCAGCCGCATACTCGCCGCCTACTCCTCCGACGTGCCGTCCGTCATCGGCCCCGTACGCAGCGCTCGCGAGACGGATCTGGAGCTGCTCCGGCAGTTCGACGAGCCCACGCTCGCGTACTCGGGCGCCCAGTCCGCCCTCCGGCCGTCGATCGAAGCGGCCCCTCTAGACGCGCTGCCGCCGTCGAAGGCACCGCACGCCTATTTCCGCAGTGGGGACCGCGCCGCACCGCACAATCTGTACCTGCGCCCGGGGGACATCCCGCACGCCGCCACCGGAGTGAACGCGGCCGAGGACCTGGGGATCCGCTTCGCTGCGCCGCCCCTGGGCGGCACCCCCGTCAGCCGGCGCACGGTGTCGTACCCGTCGGCACGGTTCACCTTCACCTGGTCCGCGGACGGGGATCAGTGGCTGGTGAGTATGGACGGCACCCCGGCCCGTACGGCCTCCGGTGACCGGCTGGGAGCGGCCACAGTGGTCCTGCAGGACGTGGACGTGCAGGATTCGCGCTTCCGTGACCGAGGAGGAAACACCTCGCCGTTCAGCGTAACGGTGGGGTCCGGCTCGGCGGCCGTCCTGCGTGGAGGCAGGTCGTACGACGCGGCGTGGGAGCGGAACACCGCCGAGTCGGCGACCGGCTTCACCACCGAGGACGGCGAGCCGATGACGTTCGCGACCGGCCAGGTCTGGATCGTGCTCGTACCGAAATGACGCAGGGCCGCCGGAGTCCGCACGTGCCGACTCCGGCGGCCCTGGTGAAGGAGAAGCGGCTCGCGCGGGCAGCCTGGACGAGGAGCGGAGCGTCAGGGCCGGTCTCCGCCCAGTGTCCGGCGCGCCGGTCGGCGACGTAGCCGTCACGGCGGACAGAGCAAGGGCGGCGGCGGTCCCCCGAACGGATCTGGCCAGGCCGCGCCCGACTCATCGGCCCCAGATCCGGTGCGCAAAGGCCGGCCGTGGAGTCTGCCGCTGGAGGACCGCGTGCTGCTGGTCGCCGCGCACTGGCGGACCAACCTGACCCTGCGCCACTGGCGCCGCTGTTCGGGGTGTCGAAGTCCGCGGCCGACCACACCATCGACCACCTCGGGCCAACGCTCGCGCTCCAGCAACGCAAGCGGTTCCGCAAGGACACCGTGCTCATCGTGGACGGCGCCCTGGTTCCCACCCGCTACCACATGGTCGCCGAGCAGTCGAAGAACTACCGGTACTCCACCAACCACCAGGTCGTCATCGACGCGGACACCCGGCTGGCCGTCGCAGTCGGCCGTCCTTTGCCCGGCAACCGAAACGACTGCACAGCACGGGAGCCGTCCGGTGCGAAGGCCGCCCTCGGGCAGGACCACAATCATCGCGGACGGCGGCTACCGGGGCACCGGTCTGGTCATCCCGCACCGTCGCGAACCCGGCCAGAGCGAACTCGATGCGTGGAAAGAGGAACACAACATCCAGCACCGCAAGGTCCGCGCCCGCGTCGAGCACGCCTTCGCCCGGATGAAGACCTGGAAGATCCTTCGCGACTGCCGCCTCAAAGGCGACGGCGTTCACCACGCCATGCTCGGCATCGCCCGCCTGCACAACCTCACCCTCCCCGGGTGACGAAGGAACGAGCAGGTCAGCGAACACGTCGTAGACCATTTAGGGGACAACGCTTAGGAGCGCGGGTGTGGCCGGCGGCGCAGCGGGAGTAGGACCAGGCGCTGCTCCACCGGCTACCGCCCGGCCCCTGATGGCCCGGAGCTGCGCGACGGGCCGCGGTGGAAAGTGCCAGCGCAGCGCCGCCCGTCTTCCCCGAGACCACGCCCGCCACCAGCCACAACCACCCACCACCACAGCAGGGCAGCCAGGCAGGAGACGGGAAGTATGAGCACTCACCACCCGAAAACCTCGGTCTGACCTGCAGTTATGCAAGGGGTGGGTGAAATCCAACGCGCCTGTTACTGGAAGGGTTAGCAGAGTAGTTGGTAGAACGGTTAGCGGAGTAGTTGTAGGGCGCCCCGCCCGGTGCCCGTTCGCTGCGGCGCCCACCGGGCCGCCGCAGCCCCCTTGAGCCAGCGCAGCGCCGCCGGATTCCCCGCGACCACAGACGAGCCCCCACCCCTCCCACATCCATATCCAGAGCGGGCAGGCCAGGAGTCAAGGGGAAGTCTGAGCACTCACCACGCGAAAATGGTGCTCCCACCAGCGCAAACGCAAGGAGCCGGGCCGCAGGGGTGCAACACCCTTCGCAACATCCTCTGCAACCCCCTTGCGCAACCTCCTGTGCAACTCCATGCGCAACTTGTGCGCAACATCTGCTGTCGGGAAGCCGCGGAGCCCTTCCCGCGCCTGAGACGGCGTCGATCCTGCAGGGCCGGCCCGGGTGTGCCGAGGCCGGCCGGAGAGGAGCTGGCCCGTATCAGCCGGCACCAGCACAAGGCCATGACGGCCAAGTTCGCAACCTGCATGCCGTTCGACAGGACGAGCTGCTGATTGCAACCAAGTGCGGGGAGACCTGCCCACAGTCTCAAGGGGCAACATCGCCGGGTCGCTGTCACTCGCGCGTGTGATACTTCACTGACGCCCGGTTCGAGAAGATTAACCCTCTCAGTGCCCTACCTCCGGAAGAGGGTTACATGAACCATACTCGTACCGTGAAGCGGCGTCTGTCCCGAGCCTCTGTCGCCTTGTGCTGCGTCTGCGCTCTCGGCATCACGCAGGCTGCACAAGCCCACGCTGCCAGCCGGACGGCGAACTTCAACTACAGCCACCTCTGGCTGACCCCCGAATTCAAGACCGGCGGTGGCGCTGTCCACTTCACCGTCAAAGACTGCAACTACCCCAAGCGGGACATGACCGTGCTGCTACGGGCAACGGACGGAATCAACACCGACATCGGCACCGAGACGATCAAGTGCCGTGCGGGCGAGAAGGCCGCTATTGGTGAGGGGCTCAAGCCGGGGACGTTCGAACTAGAACTCGGGAAGCTCGACGACGGCAAGTACTTCAAGGGAATGGGCACCATTTCGTTCACGGCCCCCAAGTAGCCACCTGTCGCCGACGGCCCGTGCAACCACGAGCGGTTGCACGGGCCGGTCAGGCAGGGTTGGGTTTCGCAGCCCGGCTCTAGCGCGTCATCGCCACGCGCGTCGAGGCCCTGCCCCCCTCAGGACTCCCGTGACCGCCTCACCTGGTGGCCAACCAGAGCGCTCCTGCGCCACACCCACCGCCACGACTCACACCTGAACCCATCGGCATGGTGTTGCAGCCTTCCGCCTGTCGCACCCCGGACATGCACTCAGAGCCGCAGGACCACGCGGGGGAGAAAGCAGACGTCGGCGGTTCGACGTGCTCAAAGGCCGATGCGAGGTGCAATCTGCTGTTTCAGCTGCTCCACACGGTGACATCAAGCTTCATGATCCCGTTGGTGGAGGGAAACACGATCTCCTTGATCTTGGCTGCCACCACGGCGTTCTTATCGGTGCGGATGCAGAGGGTGGCGCCCTTTCTGATTCCCGCGGATCGGTTCGACAGCTCGCTGTTGTCATCCAGTTCGAAACGCGTGATGCCGCCGCCGCTGCTCGCTTGCCTGCAGGCCTCGACTGTGACTGTCTCGTCCGGCTGTAGGGCTGCGGCACCGGATGCCGACAAGAACTCCACAGTTGGCGCTCCCCGGTCGTTCGTGTCCATGTCGTACCGCGACTTCTGGTCCTCAGTCATGGACTCGAATTCGTCATTGGCAATCCGGCGGGTCACTGGTTCGTCCGAAGCAGCGTCAAAGTCGATGGCTTCGTAACTGTCGCCAATGGTCAGAGTCACCGGGAAGGAGCGAATGACGGGCGCCTTCGGTGACGACGCCTCAGCTGAGGGCGTTGGGGATGATGACGAAGACTCTGTGGGCGAGGACGTCTGTGCTGGAGGCGCCAGTCCGGGGGCCGTGGGGGTGGAGGCCTTGTCATCCTTGCCTCCGTCATCGCTGGTGGCGGCAGAAATGACTGCGGGGACGATGACAGCGAGGAGCGCCACGACAGTGGTGATCACCCACTTGTGGTCTTTGAAGACGTCTCGGAAGCGCTTCGTTTCTGGCGAGTTGGAGCTGTTGTCAGAGGTGGCAGAGGTGTCAGGGCTGTTCGTGTCGCCCGTGGTTGTCATGGATTCCCTGTAGGTGTGCGACTCAGACTTCCAGGGGCGGCAGCACAGCGGTTCGGTGCAGCTTCCGGAGGCCCAGAAGAATGCACTGCGTGAGCAATAGCGCTGCGGCACAGGAAAACTGGGCTGTCTCCTTACGGCGGCCGTGGCTCTCAGCGCCGTACGCGAGGACGAGCGGGCCGGGCACGCGGAGCGCCTGGCGGAGCATACGCGCGTGCGGGCCGGGCCGTAGGCCAGCCGAGTACGGCCGCTACATGTTGGCCGGTCAGCCCGAGAGCCTGATCATTTGTGAACGAATGGAGAGCGCCCCGTTCCTCCTGTGCAGCCGGCGATGCCAGCACCTTGCGAACTCAGCGCAGCAGGCCAGAGGTCGACCGCGCTCACGACTGCGGGAGGCACGTGGCACTCATCTGCGGGTCGTACCGGCGATCACTCCTCGCCGGTGCGACCCGCTGACCAGTCTTGGGGAGCGTCGCAGTGTTCGCCTCGTAGATCGAAAGTTGTGTGCGGGCCTGGGCGGGGGCGGTGCCCCGGACCAGGCTGTGTGATTGTCCGACGAAGACGCCGCCCCCGGGGAAGACAACCATGCGGTCAAAGTGGCCCTCTACATGGAAACGCTCCAAGCACGGATGGACTCGGATCAGTACGGGGCTCTGGCCCAGGCTCTGCACGAGGCGTTCCATCTGCTGGCTGAAGGCCGCGAGGGCTCCGAAGACGACTCCACATTCACGCCGGAGATGAATCGCGAGTTCGCAACCGTGCTGACGATCCTGCTCACCGGCAAGATGGACCAGCAGATCGTTGAGGTGCCCGGATCCGACGGCCACTCCGGATTCGTCCTCATGGATCCTGAAGAGGCCGATGACCCCGCCAAGGTGCAGGAAGTCCGCGATTACGTCGACCAGTGGACCACCGAGCGCGAAGCCATGGACATCGAGCTGGACGGCATCGCGCGGGCCAGCAACCCCGAGCACCGACGACTGAGCACCTGTCAGCCAGGTCGCCTGGTATCGATCAGCGCGAGCACGTCCGCACGGCGGCCCGAAGCGTAGGCAGTTCAGTTCAGGCGAAGCGCGAGAAGTGCCATTCCTGCGGTGGCTGCGCGGTGTTGGTAGGCGCGGAGACCGGGGGCCCCGGGGGGTGCGGGCCGGCGGGCGTTGCGGTGCCAGTGTCCGGTGAGGGCGGCGAGGAACGCGGTGGAGGCCAGGGGGTCCGTCGCGGTGGCGGGGTGTCGGTCCAGCAGACGAGTGATGTCCTTGGGGGTGTGTCCGGCGAGGACGAGCTGGGGGGCGAGAGAGACGGCGTCGATGCAGGCGGGCCCGGTGGTGGCGTGGGCCCAGTCAACGAAGGTCACCCCGCGGTCGTGGTCGCGGACCATGTTGTCTGCGCGAAGGTCGCCGTGGACGATCCGGTCGCCGTGCGCGAGGCCGGGCCAGGCGGCCTCGAGTTCGGCGAGTTCGTGCAGCCGGTGTCGTACGTCGGGGCCCAGGTCGCCCGGCGGGTTCGCGCGCAGGACGTCCCAGCCGTGCAGGCCGGCCGCGCCGGAGGGCGTGCCGACGACCGCCGCGGTGTAGGCAGCCGGGGCCGGGCTGGAGGTGAGCTTGTCGAGCAGGGCCCAGGTCTGCCCGGCGTCGCCGGAGGCCGGGGAGAGGTCGGGGTGCGGTCCGTCCAGGTGGGCGATGACGACGGCGGTCCAGCCGTCGGCGCGGTGGATCCCCAGGAGCTCCGGGGCCGGGGCGCCGGGAGGCAGCACGTCCAGGACGTTGGCCTCATGGACGTTGGCGTCGGTCAGCGGGTCGTCGTCCGGAGCGGCCTTGACGAAGACCCGTCGGCCGCTAGCGAGGCGGAGTGCGGCGGCGAGCTGGTGGCCAAAGCCGCCCGCCGGGGTGACGACGTCCACGACGGAGGAGCCGAGGGCGATTTCGAGGCGGGTCCGCAGCGGGGCCGGGAGGTCGGTCCATCGCAGACGGCCGACGGGAGGGAGCACAGACATGGAGACAACTCACAGGAGCAGTGGTGGGCGGGGGCGCGGGGGTGAGCGCCGGCCCGGAACGTGTGAGGTGGTGCCTCAGTGGTCCAGACCGGCGCTTGGCGCCTGTCGCCGCATCACGCGCATGCCTTGAGTCCCTCGGAAGTCGGGAAGGGCACCCGTTTCGGGTGCCCTTCCACTGTAGCGGGGCGGGTGGGTCAGGTCGCGGAGATTGGGGTCAGGTGATGCAGGAGGGCCGGTCCGATGCGGGTGGGGGTCGGGCAGGAGGTGATGGGCTCCGGCCGTATGGAGTGCGGAGGGCGGGTGCCAGCCCCGGGTGGCGCCCAGGGCGAGGACGCCGGCGGCGCGTGCGGCACTCATGTCGCCGGGACTGTCCCCGACGAATACCGCCTGTTCGGGCTGGACGTCGACCCGGGCCAGGGCGGCGTGCAGCCCGTCGGGGGCCGGTTTCGCGGGTGCGTCCTGCCGGGTGATCACCACGTCCAGCAGGTCTGTGAGGGCGGGTGGCAGGAACCAGGACAGGCGGTCGCGGTCATGGAGGGTGACGACCCCGAGGGCGACGTTGACGCTGCGCAGGGCCAGCAGTCCGGTGAGCACGCCCAGGGAACGCACTGGGCAGCGCGGCGGCGAGCGCGCCGTCCCACCAGCGGGCGCAGGCGTCGTCCGGATCGGTGACACCGAGAAGAGCCAGGACCTCGGCCCGGGGGCGGCGCAAGGCGCCCGGTGGGAGGTCTGCCGGTGTGGTGCGGTGGCGGTCGCGCAGGTCGCGACCGCCACCAGGGCGGTGCGTACAGCCGGGCCGCTGTCGAGGAGGACACCGTCGAGATCGAAGAGCGCCGCTTGCCGGGTCACCGGACACTTCCCGGGTCGGTGAACAGCGCGGACAGCATCGTCCAGTGCTCGGTGGGCAAGGCTGCGGCCCCGGCGTCGCGGTTAAGGACACAGAGCGCGGTGATGACCTTGGCGCGCCTCCGGCTCAGCCTTGCGGGCCATCGCCCGAGGCCGTGGTCCAAGCCCTTGAGTTTAGAGTCACCGTCTGCGGCGAGGCCGAGACCCCCAAGGGTGTCCCGTCTGCAAGCTCATGGTGGCGGCGGATAGCGAGCGTGATGCTCCTCACAGAGATCCCTTCTCTTCCCGCCGGTTAGGTTGGCGGGATGAGCGATCAACCGAATACAGAAGGCCGGACTGCGCAGGTCGAGGCGGCGTGGGGCCGCCTCGTGGGGTGGCTGGAGCAGCACGCCCCCACCTCATACGCCTCCCTGCTGCCCCCCGCGGCGGAGACAGAGATAGCGAACGCGGACGCGGCGCTGAGGCAGCACCTCGAGTTCGCCCTGCCGTCGGAACTGGCCGCGCTGTGGCGGCTGTGTGGCGGTGTGGAGCACCAGTACATCGAGGCCAACGAGGAAGAGGGCGAGGTCGGCTCGGGAGCATTCTTGCCTGGCGGGATCCTGCTCGGCCCGATCGATGCGCTCAGGCCGCGGCTGCCAGAGATCGGCCGCGGCGACACGTGGGGTGCTGCGGTGGTTCCGTGGCTGACCGGCGACGAAACAGGCCCCGAGTCCGGGCACTACGTGGGCGCGGACGGCGTCGGCTACTGGTCGCTACCGGACAACCTGGCCTGCGACAAGCCGAGCTTTCATTCGATCGCCAGCTATCTCGAAGCTGTGCACCGCACGCTCACTGAAGGGCCGGCCGACGCGATGGGCCCAGAGGTGCCCGGCCTGGTGTGGGGCTGCCTGGTCTGGGATGACCCCGGCAGCCCTTTTTTGGACGATGCGCTCGAGCACTGGCACCCCGTCCACTGACCACGCCCGCTCGGGGGTCCGCCTGACTGACGGACCCCCTTCGCAGACGTGCGGCGGCTACGGCTTCTTCATCTCGCAGATGAGGTTCAGCCCACCGGTGTCGCAATTGCTGAACCACAGCCGACCGGGATCGACGGCGTACTCATCGCCGTCGATGACCCGCATCTGCGCCAGGAACTCGTTGCCGTACTTGCTCATCGCGCCTTGGTTGACGAACCCCGACATCGAGGAACGGCCGCACTTCTCACTGAACGTCGGCGCGTCGTAGCGGGTGTCGTCCAGGAGGTGTTCACTGCCGTCGTCGGCCTTCGCCGCCACGGTCTGGATGCACTCGCCACCTCCGGCCGTGCCGGCGGGGTTCATCCCGCCCGCAGAAGCGGGCAGACCGACGGACTCATATGTCGAGGCGAACGGCACCTCATCGCAGTTCACCTTGTCCGGATTCGGCAGGGGGACCTGCGGACGGAACTCCGAGTGGAGGAACGTCTTCGGGTGAGCCACGAATCCCTTGGTCGGGACGTACCCATCCGTTCGGGTTCCACCGTAGTAGCCGCAGACCCGGCTGCGGATCTTCTTTTTCGTCCATGTGGAGACCACACGGCCGTTGTCCGCGTCGGGACGGTAGTGCAGCGGCTTACCGATCGTCCCGAGGCCCTTGATCCCGGACTTGTTCTGAACCATCCATAGGTGAGCCGCGGCGGCCGGGTAGCGAGCAGCATCCATCTGGTACTCGGGAACGTACTGCGTCAGCACGCATCCCGGCACGCCGTAGGAACTGACCTTGTCACAGCGCACATCGATGCCGGGGGAGCGGCTGTCGCCGCTGTCGATCTCGTCGTCCTTGCCCTCGAGCGGCTCGTACTCGCTCTCCGGGTTGAAGATGAACCAGACCGGCAGATCCCTCGACAAGGCGGCATCGGAGGGTCCGGCGCCGGCAGTGGATCCGTCCCACTTGTGCGTGGCGGTACCGGTGGCCATGTGTGAGTCGGTCGGTGTGCCGTCGCCGCCGCCCTTCCAGCTGAGATCGTTGTAGAAGTCGAAGTTCTTCACATCCCTGCTGTCCGTGGCACCTTCGCAGGCAGCGCTGTAGCACATCGAGTCGATGTGCGCGATCGGGTTGCCGTCGCCGAACAGCACGGACCTGTCGTGCCCGGGGAAGTCGTTGTAGACCGGGTTCATCTGGATCCACGTCTTGATCGTCCCGTCGTGCCGGTCGGTCTTGACCTGGAAGGCGATCTCGAACTTGGCGTGGTGTTCCTCGGTCTCGACGCCGTTGAGGTAGTACTTCTTCGAGTAGTTCAGGTCGAAGAAAACGCAGGCTTCGTTGCGGGTGATCAGCGACTTCTGAGCCTCCCCGGACAGCGACGGCTGGCACCACGAACTAGTGACGACCGGATCAGGGTAGGAAGGGGCCCGCATCCTTTCCCGCGCGGCCAGTTCCTTCGCGGCCTTACGGGTTCCTTCCAGCGACTGCTCATCCTTCGGCGTGATGGTGACCGTCTCACCGCCCTTGCTCAGGGTGCGCGACGAGCTGCCCTGCTTCCAGTCGGCGATACGCTGCGGGTCGTTCAAGTACGCCGCGACGTCGGAGGTCAGGTCCGGCTGCGGCAGCTTGACGTCGATCTTCTGAGCGCGGTTGTAGTCCCGGTTCCCAGCGGTGAACCCGTAGTCCTTGATCGGGCCCACGTTGCCCGCCCGGTCCACGGTACGCGTCTGCGTCACGTGGTTGCCATCAGCGGCCGGCGTTGCGGTGTACGAGGCTTCGGGTGCTACGGCCCTGCCGGACAAGGCCGGCGTGGTGGTGTGTACGGATGACCAGCCATAGTCGTCGGCGTCGTCCTCGAACGGGTCGAAGCGGTACTGCACCTCATACGGAGATGCGTCGCCGGTCGTGACGTCGAAGGTGCCCACGATGCCGGCGCCGCCGCCGCCCCAGTTCTCCGGGTAGTCGGCCGAGCTGACGCTCCGAGGCTCGTCGGGGGCTGTGGTGTCGACGACGAACTGGGTCCAAGGGGACCAGCTGAGGTTGTAGTGGGTGCCGTCGTAGGCGTTGGTGCGGAACTTGTACGTCTTGCCGTCTGTGAGCTGCCCGGCCGGAACGGTGACGGAGGCGGGCTTCCCAGAGTCGACGAAGGAGGACACGATGAGGCCCTCACCGGCGGGGGTGGTGATGGGGGTGTTCGTGGCAGCGTCGTAGACCTGGAAGGTGCCGTTGACCTTGTCGGCGTCGGGGTCGGTGAAGGTGTCGCGCAGGGTCGGGGTGGTGGTGTTGACCGCCCACACGCCTGCGTACGACCGAAACGGCGCGCCGGCCTGCCGGTCCATGCCGTCCGAGGGACGGTAGTTGTAGGTAACGGACAGCTTGGGCTGGTTGGCCGCGTTGTTGGCTGAGTTGACCCGCTTCCAAGCCTTGACGTCGTCGGTGGCAGCGCGCAGGCCCATGTGGCCGCGGGTCGCCTTAGCCGACGCCCAGGACTGGACGAGGCTGTCGACATCCGCGTTAATCCAGCCGTCGGGCTGGGTGGCGGTGCAGTCCGGGTTGCCCCTGGTCTGCGTGGAGGAGTGGTACTGCTGATTCCACGTGGGCTGCGACGTCCACCGCGAGGAGGTGGAGGGTGCGCTGGTGTCCCAGACAGTCCAGGACTGGTTGGTGCAGTCGGTGTTGCCGGAGTGGAAGTTCCACAGCGCCAGGTTGGTGTCGACGATAAGCGCGTCCTGGATCGGCGTGGTGTTCCAGGTGATAAACGAGCGTGCGGTGCGCGGCGTGCCGTCGGCGTTCTTGGTGCCGGGGTTGCCGAGGTCGAGTTCAGTGTCGGTGGACCAGTCGACGGTCTCACCCTGCTGCACGTAGGTGTCGAAAGTGTTCGACAGCGCGGAGGTGGAGGGGTCGACGGTTACAGGGAACTTCGTGTCCGGATCGGCAAGGAACTCGGCTGAGGGAGTGACGACCAGGTCCACTCGTCCGGCGCCCTTGCTGACGACCTTCATGTCGACGCGTGCCCGGTTCATGTGCTCACCGGAGGTCTTGTCGACGGCCGCGTCCCACATCACCGGGGCGGGCATCGTGGCACGTTCGGCACCGGACTTGGCATCGGTGAAGGTGACTGAGCCGTCCTTGTTCGCCTTCGCCTTCAGCCCATTGGTCTGGACCGGGAGGGTGTAAAAGTAGGCGCCTGTGGGCCGCTCGTCGATCTCGACAAACTGCTCGAAGCCGGTACGGGTGGCCTCGATGATCACATCAGCGCCGGGCACGGCATCTTTGTAGCGGGCGCGGGTGCCGTCCAGGTCGGGCTGCGGCAGACCGCCCTTCCACTGGAGAGTCACCTTGCTGTCGCCGCTGCCGAGGGTGACGAGGTCGCGGGCGGTGTCGTCCTGCCCGGCGCGCAGGGACTTCGGCAGCGTGCCGCTCTTGCCGGAGAGGCGCAGGCCGTTGGGGTGCGCCTTGGGGGTGATGCTCCCGTCGGCAGCTTTGGTGAGGGTGGCGTCGGCTCTCTGCCACGTGCCGTTCTTCCAAACCCGCTCAGGGCCTGCGGTGAGCTCGGTGGTGAGAGTGCCGTCCGGGTTGGCGAGGGTGTAGGTGGTTGGGGTCGTCTCGTCGGTGGCGACGGTCTTCTTCCCGGTCCGCTCGGCCTCGGTAAGCGCCCAAGCCTTCGAACCGCGGGCACGCTCGGCCGCCCAGGCCAGGTCGGACTTCAGGAGGTCCGCCTTCGAAGGGCCGGCTGACTCGGCCTGCCCGGCGGGTCGCGGCTCGGGAGCCGGGGCGGCCGACGCGCTGCCGCCCGCGACGAGCGCGGCCTCAGCGACCAGCAGCAGCGCTGCTCCAGTCGCTATTCGAGCCCTTTGTCTGGATCTTGACGATCTATATGGAGACACGGAGCGTGATGCCCTTCCAGTGGAGACAATCAAAAGCATGTGCGATACACGTGGCGGGAGGAGCCTAGATAGGAGTTCGGCGACAGTAAAGAATGAATAAAGCCACTGTCTGAAAGCGCACTTTTGCAGTCTGCGGTCATGTCGGATTGCCGGGGGAAGCGGCACCTCAAACGTTGGATGGATCACACCGCGAGACGAGGCTCAGGGCTCTGGGCTCTTTTCGGGGGCCCGCGGCCTGTATGGGAGTTCAGCGATTGCCTTGCCACACCCTCGTGGCGCCCCGCCGAAGCGCATCTCGCCCTCGGTGACATCGACGCAGCCATCGACACCGCCCACGCCCGCATGGAAGGCGTCACCTCCGCACGCGGCACCAGCACCCTCAACGACCTCAGGCAGAAACTCGGCCGCCGCCGCGGCGTACCCGTCGTCGCCGACTTCCTCAACTACACCGCCGACTGACAGCGTGATCCGCTCGCCTCGCTACGTGGTGGTCGGGACGGGTTCCGTGAGGCGGTCCAGCCGTGTGTAGAGGGCCCGTACGAGGCAGGCGCGGTTCTGGGCGCAGCGGACGGTGCGCTCCAGCGGTGCGGACGGGCGGCCGTCGGCTTCGCGGAGGACGACTTCGGCGAGGGCGCCGCGGCTGTCGTTCTTGGGCAGGGCGGCGGCGTGGCGCCGGACGTCGGCGGCGACCGCGCGGGCGTGCCCGGTGAGCTGGAGAGCGATCTGTTCGTAGTCGCGGGGTTCGAGGTGCGGGTCGGTCCACGCGAGCACGGCGGTGACGAGCACTTCGTAGGGGGCGCGGTCCAACGGGAGTTGGGCTTCGATCAGGCCGTGGGGGTCGTGGAGCACTGTGTAGGTGCCGCTCATCGGTGCCCCGCCGTTTCGTCGCGGGGCCTGTCTTCAAAGTCCCGCCCGCCCTTCGGGCGACGACGCGACTTTGCGCAAACGGCCTAGATGTATTGCCCTGTGAGGTTGGGGACGCGGCTGGCGGGTGGTTTGCCTGCGAGCGCGGTGTGTCCGCGGTGGTGATTGTAGGAGTGCAGCCAGCGG
>NZ_JBITFK010000016.1:0-72288 GCF_044455985.1 Streptomyces sp. NPDC051064 | reverse complement strand
TTGCCGCCGAGGTGCATCAGGAACGTACGGTCGGAGACCTTGCCGAGGATGACGCCCTCGATGTCGCGCAGGCCTTCGACGATCTCGTCCGCGTGCGAGGTCGAGGAGGCCGCGATCGTGACGTCGATGCCGAGACGGTCGGCATCGGAGGAGATGACGTCGAGCGCGGTCACCGAGCCGCCCAGCGCCTCCATGGTGGCGGTGAGCCGGGAGACGGCGTTGCCTCCCGCGGGGACTTCGAGCCGGATGGTCATCGAGTAGGAGACGCTGGGCGCGCTCATGGAATGGTCCTCATCTGTCTTCTTGGTGCGCGGCGGCATGGGGGTGCCACCGGTGCGTGCCGTGGGGAACGTGCCGCTAGGCCGGCGGGGTCACTTGGTCGCGTCGGCCTTGGTGCTGTCGACCTTGGCCGAGCCGAGCGCGGCGGTCTCGACGGGCTGCGGCGGCGTGGTGCCGGAGCTCAGGACCGCGCGGGCCTGGTCCATGTCGATGTCCTTCTCCCACTTGCCGATCACGATGGTGGCGACGGCGTTGCCGAGGACGTTGATGAAGACGCGGCCCTCGTTGAGGATGCGGTCGATGCCGACGATCAGGGAGAGTGCGGCCAGGGGCACGTGGCCGACCGCGGTGACGGTGCTGGCGAGCACGATGAACGCGCCGCCCGCGATCCCGGCGGTTCCCTTGCTGGTGAGCATCATGACGCCGACCATGATCAGCTGCTGCTGCCAGGAGAGGTCGATGCCCATCGCCTGGGCCAGGAACAGAGATGCCATCGTGAGGTAGACCGCAGAGCCGTCCAGGTTGAAGGAGAACCCGGAGGGGATGACGATGCCGACCACGGGCCGGCCGATGCCAAGGATCTCGAGCTTGCGTACGAGTTGCGGCAGGACGGCCTCGCTGGAACAGGTGCTCAGGGCGACGAGCAGCTCGGCCTTGAGGAAGCGCATGAGTCCGAACAGGCTCAGCCGGCAGGCCCGCATGATGGCCCCGAGGACCACCAGGACGTAGAGGATGCAGGTGGCGGTGAACAGGATGATGAGGTAGCCGAGTTGCTTGAGGCTGTCCGCGCCGTAGGTGGCGACGACGGTCGCCAGGGCGCCGAACGTGCCCAGGGGTGCCAGCCGCATGACCCAGCCGACGATGCGGAAGACGACGTCCGAGAGCGCCTTGATGCCGCGGGTCAGGGGTGCGCCGTCCTCGCCGGCCATGTTCAGGGCCACGCCGAAGATGATCGAGACCATGAGGGCGGCCAGGATCGCGTCTCCGGTGATCGCGCCCAGCAGTGAGGTGGGGATCAGGGAGGAGACGAATCCGGTGAGGGTGGCGTGCTCGGTTGCGGTTTCGGGTACGTCGTCCGCGTTCAGCGAGGCGGGGTCGACGCTGAGGCCGGAGCCGGGCTGGAAGACGTTGGCGATCACCAGCCCGATGAGCATGGACACGAAGGAGAGCACCAGGAAGTAGCCGATCGCCTTCACGCCGATCCGGCCTGCCTTGCGCAGGTTGTCCATGGAGGCGATGCCGGTGGTGACCACGCAGAAGACGACCGGGATCACGATCATCTTGACCAGCGCGATGAACCAGTCGTTGAGCGGCTTGAGCTCCTCACCGAGTCCGGGTGCGAGGATGCCGACGGCGATGCCGAGGACCGCGGCCAGCACGACCTGGAACCACAGCTCGCGTATCAGGCGGTTCAGCCGTGACCGCTGGGGGCGGTCGGCGGTGGTGGTGCTTGTCATCGTTGGTGCTCCCTTGCACGACGATCGTGTGTAGCCCTGTCCCGTGGGGGGGGCGGGGGACGTGAAGCGGCTCGCGTCCCCGGGTCGTACGTGGCGCTCGGTGGCGCCGGCGGCAGGGGGCCCGCTGCCTGAGCGGGCCGCCCTGCCGGTGCCGGTCAGTTGTGCAGGTCGCGCAGCACCTTGTAGAAGGCGGCCTTGCCTTCGAAGCCGATGCCGGGGGTGTCGGTCAGGCCGACCCGACTCTTCTCGACGACGGCGTCGTCGGCGAAACCGCCGGTGGGCTGGAACTCACCCGGGTAGGACTCGTTGCCGCCGAGCTTGAGGGCGGCGGCGATGTGCAGGGAGAACTGGTGGCCGCCGTGTGGGATGCAGCGACGGGAGGACCAGCCGTGCTGGCGGAGCATCTCCTGGATGCGCAGGTACTCGGTGAGCCCGTAGGAGAGAGCGGGGTCGAACTGGAGGGTGTCGCGGTCGGGGCGCATGCCGCCGTAGCGGATCAGGTTGCGGGCGTCCTGCAAGGAGAAGAGATTCTCGCCGGTGGCGATGGAGCCGGTGTAGTGCTCGGCGACGGTGGCGTTGAGGTGGTAGTCGAGCGGGTCGCCGATCTCCTCGTACCAGAACAGGCCGTAGGGCTCGATGGCCCGCCCGTACTCGAGCGCGGTGGTGAGGTCGAAGCGGCCGTTGACGTCGACGGCCAGCCGGGAGCCGTCGCCGTCCAGGACGTCGATGACGGCCTCGATGCGTCGCAGGTCCTCGGTCAGGGCGGCGCCACCGATCTTCATTTTCACGACGTCGTAGCCCAGGTCGAGGAAGCCGCGCATCTCGTCCTGCAGGTCGGTGAGGGTCTTGCCGGGCGCGTAGTAGCCGCCCGCGGCGTACACGAACACGGAGTCGTCGGGCCGGCCGTCGCCGTGGCGCTCGGACAAGTACTGGTACAGCGGCTTGCCCTCGATCTTGGATGCCAGGTCGAACAGGGCCATGTCCACCACGCCGACCGCGACCGAGCGCTCGCCGTGCCCGCCGGGCTTCTCGTTGCGCATCATCACGTCCCACGCCTTGGCCGGGTCCAAGCCGCCTTGCTCGTCAAGCAGGCTGCCGGGCTCGGCGTTCAGCAGGCGGGGCAGGACACGGCGGCGCAGGATCTCACCGGCGCTGTAGCGGCCGTTGGAGTTGAAGCCGTAGCCGACGAGCGGCTTGCCGTCACGGATGACGTCGCTCTCGATCGCCACGATCGAGCAGTCCATGGAGCTGAAGTCGATCCAGGCGTTACGGATCGAGGAGCTGATCGGAACTACGCCCTCGTAGACGTTGGTGATCTTCACTGTGAACCTTTCTAATATCTTATAAGTTACGTCGCTGTTAGGCTGAGGTGTCCTCACCGGGACTGTCAAGGGGGTGCGAGCACCCGGAAAGGATTCGCACGGGGCGATGGCCGACACGAACCTGTTCCTCAGCAAGAGCGACCTCGCATACGCGGAGCTGCGCGGTCAGATCCTCTTCGGCACGCTGCCCGCGGGGTCACGGCTCGCGCAGTACGACCTCGCCGAGTCCCTGAACATGAGCATCACCCCCTTGCGCGAGGCCATCCGCCGCCTCAGCAGTGAAGGGCTCGTCACCGTCGAGACCCACCGCGACGTCCGGGTCTCCACCATGACTTCGGACGAGGCCCGCCAGCTGTTCGAGGTCCGCCTGTCCCTGGACCCGACCGCCGCCGAACTCGCAGCCCAGCGACGTACCGACGACGACATCGCGACCATGCGGGCCGCCGTCGACAAGCTCCTGCCCGTCACCCGCCAATGGGGAGAGGAAGCGCTCACGGCCCACCGCGCCTTCCATCAGGCGTTGTACCGGGCGTCGCACAACGACGTGCTCATCGGTCTTCTGGACGATCTCTGGGACAAGTCCGACCGCTACCGGCGCCTCGGCCTTGAACTTCCGCCCGGCGACGAACCCCGCACCCGGGACCTCCAGGAGCATCACCAGCTTGTGGATCTCATCGACGACGGCCGGGCGGCCGAGGCCGCCCGGCTGATGCGTGACCACATCGCCCACAGCCTCACCGCCACCGCCATCAGCGCTCTCGAAGACCGTGAAGGCGCCCACACGGTGTGATGCGCTGATGGACATCAGGAAGCTGGAGTACTTCCTGGCGATCGTCGACTGCGGCGGCTTCAACCGGGCTGCCGCCGTGCTCTACGTCTCCCAGCCGTCCCTGTCCCAGGCGGTCCGCGCGCTGGAGCACGACCTGGGATCCGAGCTCTTCCACCGGATCGGCCGGCGCGCCGTGCTCACCGAAGCGGGCAGAGCGCTGATCGAGCCGGCCCGCGCGGCCCTACGAAGCCTGGACACCGCCCGAGCGAGCGTTGCATCCGTGCATGAACTGCGCACCGGACGGCTGGACGTGGCCTCCATGCCGTGCCCTCGCGGCCAAGTTCGTGCTGGAACCCGCCCGCTTCGACGTCGTCGTGGCCGGAACGGTTGAGCATCATGGCTGCCGACCAGATCGCGCCCAGCGGATTGGCGACGCCTTGACCAGCGATGTCCGGGGCGGAGCCGTGCATCGGCTCGAACATGGACGGGAACTCCCGCTCCGGGCTGAGGTTGGCGGCCGGGGCGATGCCGATGGATCCCGCGACCGCGGCGGCGAGGTCGCTGAGGATGTCGCCGAAGAGGTTGGAGCCGACATCGAGCACATCCACGACACCGACACCCACGAAACAACGTGGACCGTAGCCGCGTACGAGACACCCGTCTCCGACCGCACGTGGGTCCTCACCGCCACCGGCGCCACCCCGGCACCGGTGCTGCGCGGGCTACTGCGTCACCTTACCGATGCCGACATCTCGGACACTACTCTCGGCTTTCCCGTGGGCGAGAAGACCGTGACCGCTTCCACTCGCCCCCTCTCCGAAGCCGGGTGGAGTCACACCGTGGACGGACGAGGGATCCGCTGGATGTCCCCCGCAGGAGACGCCGGGATCCAGTTCGACGCCTTCGCGGCCCAGCGTCCGACCCAGAACCAGGCCACCTGGACGATCTGGGGCGGCCCGAACCCCGACCGCCCCGCCTGGACCCTCACCGCGTCCCCATACACACCCAGCTCGCTGCTGGCCGACCTCTCCGAAAACCTCCCCCACGGAATCGGCAACCGCCAGAAGCCGGCCACGAGCCGCCAGCGCCTGACAAGCCCCGTCGCCACTTCACCGGCCACACCTGTCGCTACCCGTGCCAGCCACCAACCCAGTCGTACGCGCTGATCGGCAGAGGCCGAAATGACGCAACATAGCGCGGAAAAAACGCTGGCGGCGTTCCACAGGCCATCGGCCGGATCCCAAGCCCTTTCAGCTGCAGAGGAGAGCACTTTCACTCACTCGTATGAGGCACTCGACCAACGCTCACGCTCACTGGTGTCCTGTGACAACGAAGGTTGAGGAGTGCCATCGAAGTCTGAGCGATCAGCTCGCTGACGACCAACGAAGGACGTGGGTGTACGCCGGGGATTTCACGTGCGCGTACGGAGACGCTCCCCGCGGAAGGCGAGCCAGGTCGTGAGACAGGCCGTGGCGCCTAGGCCCGCGACGGCCGTGGCTCCCGCCCAAGCTGCGCTACCCGTGTGCACGGCGTAGGCGCCGATGACGGCCATCAGCATGTAGAACTCCACGAGCAGGGTGAACGCAACCGCTTCCGGTGCGGTCCATCCCCCGGTGGCGGTCGGCAGATCCGTCACTGGTCCTCCAGCAGCTTCCTCCCCCGAGATCACAGTGCGCGCCGGCCGGGGGACAGGACCGTCCAGCGCTTCGACCACTCCCTCCGCGGCGGGCTGGACTGGGCGGCGGCGAGCGAGGCGCCACCGCGCCACGAGATCCACGGCAGCGACATCGGGGTGATCGGCGCCTCCCGCACCGGCCGGGCCTACATCCGGATGGTCCGGGCGATGGGAGCGCGGGTGCGCGTCACCGACCCGTACCTCTCCGACGCGGACGCCCGGGAGCTCGGCGTGGAATCCGTTCCGCTGGAGACGCTGCTCACCGGCAGCCCGATCGTGGCCGTGCACGCCCCGGTCACCGAGGAGACCCACCGGATGCTCGGCGCCGAGCAGCTGGCGCTGATGCCTGACGGGGCGGGTCTGGTGAACACCGCCCGCGCGTGGCTGGTCGACCAGGACGCGCTCCTCGCCGAACTGACCACCGGCCGGCTGGACGCGGCGCTCGATGTCTTCGACGCCGAGCCGCTGCCCATCGGCCACCCCTTCCGCTCCCTGCCGAACGTGCTGCTCACCCCGCACCAGGCGGCCGGCAGCGTCGAGTGCAGGCAGCGGCTCGGCGCCAGCGCCGTCAACGAGGTGCTGCGCCTGCTCGCGGCGCGTCCACCGGTCCATGCCGTCACCGCCGATGCCCTTGTCCGGCTGCGCTGAGCGTTCGTATCCGTACGCGTCCCTGGCAGGAGACCGGCCCTTCATACGGCCGGCGGCCGTCAGGGGCGGATGACGATCTTTCCCACGTGCTCCCTGCGGGCGAGCTGCTCCTGCGCCTGAGCGGCCTGGTCCAGCGGGAACGTCGCGGCGACCACGGGCTGGATCCCGGCCTGGCGGGCGAGCTCCATGAGGAGGCCGAAGTGCGTGGGTGTGTGCATCGCGGAGCCGATCAACTGCGCGTTGTGCAGGTAGAGGCGGCGCACGTCGAAGGCCACGTCGAACCCGCCGAGCGCGCCGGCGACGACCCATCGGCCGCCCTCGCGCAGCAGCGGCAGGCACTCGCTCACCAGGTCCCCGGCGACCACGTCGAGTGCGACGTCGATGCCCTCCGGGGCGGCGGCGCGGATCTGCCCGGCGACGTCGTGCGCACGGTCGATGACGTCGTGGGCGCCCGCCTCGCGCACCGCGTCGACCTTGGATCCGCTGCTGATGGCGAGCACCCTCGCACCGCGCGCACGGGCGATCTGGATCAGCGCGAGGCCGACACCGCCGGACGCTCCAGAGACCAGGACGGTCTCCCCCTCCCGCAGCCGGCCCCGCTCGATCATGCCCAGCGCCGTGCCGTAGGCCGTCGGCAGCGTCGCGAGCTGTTCGTCGGTGAGCGGGGATTCCGTCACGTCGTGCACCTGCGCGGCCGGCGCGGTCACGTACTCGGCGTAGCCGCCGTCGCGCTCGCTCCCCATCAGGCCCACCGGGTTCGCGTCCGGGCCTTCGGTGTCGTAGATCGCCGGGTCGACGACCACACGGCGACCGACCAGGCCCCCGTCCACGCCGGCGCCGACCGCCACGACCCGGCCGGCCACGTCGGCGCCCTGGATGCGCGGGAAGGCGATCGGGCCCCGCCAGCCCGACAGCGCCTTCGGGTCTCCCGGGCGACCGTAGGCGCCCTCCCGGGTCCACAGGTCGGTGTTGTTCAGCGCTACGGCGCTCACCCGGACCAGCACCTCTCCCGCCCGCGGGGAAGGCACGGCCACCTCTGTCAGCTCGAGAACCTCCGGCCCGCCGTGCTCCGCGATCCGCACCGCTCGCATGGTCTCCGAGACACCCATCGTTCGAACCTCCTCATCGATATACTGATCTGTATACCTTGTCCACGGTACACCGATCAGTGAAGAGGCGCCCGATGCCGGAAGCCCAGCCCATGACACCGGCAGGCCGCCGCATCGTGGCGGCCGCCGAGGAGCTGTTCTACAACCGCGGGATCACTGCGGTCGGCGTGGATCTGATCGCTGAGCACTCGGGCGCGACCAAGCGGACCCTCTACAACCGGTTCGGTTCGAAGGACCACCTCGTGGCGGCCTACCTCATGGAGCGTGACCGCCGCTGGCGGTCCCTCGTCCGCGCCGCCGTCGACGCCTCCGACGACCCCGTCGAGGTCGTCACCGCGCCCTTCGACGCGCTGCGGACCTGGAGCGGTACCAACACCCGCGGATGCGCGTTCATCAACGCGCTGGCCGAGCTCCCGGACCCCTCGCATCCCGCGCACCGCATCGCCGTGGACCAGAAGCTCTGGCTGCTGAACCTGTTCGGCGATCTGGCCACCGCGGCGGGCTGCCCGGAACCCGCTGTTCTCGCCACCCGGCTCCTCGTGCTCCACGAGGGCGCTCTCGCCACGCAGCCGCTCCCGCTCGAAACCCTTTCGGCAAGCATCGACCTGGCACGAGCCCTGGTCCGGGCCGGTGCGCCCGGGAGCCGCTGACCAAGGCTCCCTGTCGTCGGTGGTCAGGTGGGACCGTCGTCGGAAGAGAGACCGCTGATCGCTTCCGCGACCTCCCGTACGACCGCGCGGGTGTCGGATTCCGTCGCCAGCCAGGTCGTCATGATCAGCGGCATGTCGACGAGCGGCCCCCAGCACCATGCCGGCAGTTGGGCCGCCGCGGTGTGGGCGGCCACCAGCACCGCGTCTGAGCCGGTCGCGCAGGCATGCGCGAGGGCGTGTTCGGTGAATCGGGAGAAGTGCCAGTGAGGCCGGATGCCGGCGGCCTGCGCGGCCGCGATGAGCCCGTGCTGCTGGGCCGGAACCTGGTCCTGGGAGTGCAGGAGGATCCGCAGGCCGTCGAGGTCGGTCAGCCGGTACGTCCCCTCGGCTGCCAGGGGATGATCCGGCCGGACGGCGATTCCGAGCGGGTCCCGCCGCAGTCTCCGCACCGTAGGCCCTTCGGGCGGAGGCTGGTGCACGAGGCAGATGTCCAGCCGTCCTTGTCCGAACAGCCGGAGCTGTTCGAAACTACTGGCTTCGACGTAGTCCGGTTCCGCACGGGGGACCCGGGCCCGGATGGCGTCGACGACGTCGATCAGCCAGGAGCCTTCGGTTCCCGGTGGGACGCCGACCGTGACCGCTTGGCGGACGGGCTTCGCACCGGCCACCGTCTCCCGGGTCGCGTCGGCCATCGCGAGCAACTGGTGGGCATGCGGCAGCAGGGCCTGGCCGGCCGGTGTGAGCTCGACGCCCCGCGAGGTCCGCTGCAGCAATTGCCGCCCGAGCACCCGCTCCAGATGAATGATCTGGCGGCTGAGGGAGGGCTGGGAGAGCAGCAGGCGCTGCGCCGCACGGTTCAGCGATCCCTCTTCGGCGACCACCACGAAGTATCGCAGGTGACGCAGTTCCATCCGGTCCCCCGAACACCTCTCGGTAATGCCTCATGAGCATATCCGGTCTGTCGCAAAGGACTTGGACAGCGGAGGGGCCAGCGGGCTCTAATGGAGCGATCCGGCCACGGACCGTGCGACATAGGGCGGCCCGGGGCGCCAGGCGATTCTGTCCGCCTCTGGATCCGGTGCCGGACCTGGTGCTTTCCGTGACCGAGTCCGGATACATGAGGAGCG
Source organism: Streptomyces sp. NPDC051064 (assembly GCF_044455985.1). Classification (NCBI taxonomy): domain Bacteria; kingdom Bacillati; phylum Actinomycetota; class Actinomycetes; order Kitasatosporales; family Streptomycetaceae; genus Streptomyces; species Streptomyces sp. NPDC051064. The sequence continues at coordinate 63,252 of NZ_JBITFK010000016.1, read as the reverse complement.
AATGGCGGGTCTCCACTGCAGAGGGAGCGGGCCGGTCCGATCCCACGCCCCGACAACCCACCATTCTGCGCGCGAGGCGGGAGCATACGTGATGCCGTTCATCGATCTGCCCGACGTGACTCTGTTCCACATCGACCGGCAGCCCTCCGCCGGCGTCCCGCACACCTGTGCCCTCAGCATGCCGACCGTGCTGATCCACGGCCTGTGGGGCAGCGCCGACACCTGGACCCACCAGCTCCCCCGTCTACGGACCCGTTGCCGCACGCTCGCCGTCGACCTGCGCGGGCACGGCCGCACCGGGCCGTCCGCCGGCGGGTACTCGACGGACCGTCATGCTGCGGATGTCGAAGCCTTCGTCGAACGGCTCGCGCCCGGCCCGGTGGTCCTGATCGGACATTCGATGGGCGCATCGGTGGCAGCCGTACTGGCGGCCCGCCGGCCCGACCTGGTGCACGCCCTGGTGTCGATCGACCCGGACTACGCCGGCACCGACGACAGCCGGGCTCGCATGCGGGCGCTGGCCGACGAACTCGACGGCCCATCGGCCGAGGCCGCCGCGTCGAGGATCATCTCCGCCCTGGCCCAAGGACCCGAGACGCCCGCGCACATCGTCGAACGGCACCGGCTGGCCGCCATGCGGCTGTCGCCGGAGACCCGGGCGCGCATCTTCCGGCACAACGCCTTCCACCCGGGCAGTATCCGGTTCCGGCCCGAATCCGACGCCCTGCTCCGCCGACGGCCTCAGCCGGTGCTGGCCCTGCACCGCGACACGGCCCGGATGCGCGCCGATGAACAGTCCTTCACCCACCCGGGCAGCAAGGCCGTCGCCGTCCAGGGCACCGGGCACTTCTTCCACCAGGAGATTCCCGCGTACGTGAACTCCGAGATCGACCGCTGGCTGGCCACACTGCCCCCGCCGCCTTCCTGAGCTCGACGCAGGGGACGTCACCGCCTGACCGCGGGACCGCGGCACCTTCCGGCAGGAGCGATGACGCCGGTCCCGGATGACACGCCCCCGGCTCGTCACGCGTCGCGCAACCCCAGGGCATCGAGGACCACTTCGGCGACCTCGTCGGAACTGCGGGCGTCGGTGGCCACCACGACCCGGGCCACCTCGGCGTACAGGGGGCGGCGGGCCTCCATCAGCTCGCGCCAGCGCCGACGCGGGCTGTCGCCCAGCAGCGGCCGGGGGGTGTCCAGTCCGGTGCGTCGCATGGCCTCGGCATGCTCCACCGTGAGGTGGACGACGGGGTGCCGGAGCAACAGGGCACGGGTCGAGGCGTCCAGGACGGCGCCGCCGCCGAGTGCGAGCACCCCACCGTGTCCGGCGACCGCGTCCCGCACCGCCCGCTTCTCCAGGTCACGGAAGTACGGTTCACCCTCTTCGGTGAAAATGTCTCTGATCGACCGTCCACGGGCGGCCACGATGTCGTCGTCGGTGTCCCGGAATCCGCAGCGGAGTCTCTCGGCCAGCAGCCTGCCGACCGTGGACTTCCCCACGCCCATGGGACCGACCAGGACGACGCGCGGCCCGCTCACCGGACCCACGGAGGCTCGGCGACCGTCGCGCGTTCAGCCAAGATCGTCATGACACCCCTTCTGAATTCCGGTCGGCCGGAATTGTTCATCGACATGTCTCCCGCGTATCCGGCCGACCGGAGGAACTCAAGTTTCGGCCGCGCCGCCGCCTTTCGGCTTCGGCCTGTCGACCAGTCTCCCCCTGGTCTCAGGACCAGGCCCGCGTACGGCATTCCGCCGTACACCACAGGTGGCCCGGAATTGCCTCTCCGGTCGACCGGTGTGGGTTAACATTTTTTTCAGTCGCCGCTTCATGCCCGCGATTTTCGCTCTGGAACACCTTTCTCGAACTCAACGCGTCGCCCTGTCGATCGCGCACGAAAGGCTCACCATGACTGCATCTTCTTCCTCTGATTCCATCCATGTCGTGAAGGAGGCCCGCGCCGCCCTCGACGCCTTTCTCGACGGGCTCAACAGCCATGATCTGGAGAAGTGGACCAGCACTCTTCATTTCCCCCAGGTCCGTATCCATGAAGGGGCTGTGACGCTCTGGCAGAATCCCGAGGAGTACATACGGAGTTCGCAGGCGGAACTCGAGGCGCTGCTCTCGTCGGGCTGGCACCACAGCGCCTGGGCCGAGGTCGAGTTCCCGCAGGTCTCCGCCGATCAGGTGCACGCCCAGGTGCGGTTCAGCCGGCATGACGCCGAGGGACGCCCGCTCGGCGTCTTCGACTCGGTCTACGTCGTGACGCGGCAGGGCGAACGGTGGGGCGTGCTCGCCCGGATCGGTTACGAGGCCGCCTGAGCACAAGGAAACCCGCGGTGGCGGGCGGGCCGGGGGATGTACCCGTCCGCCACCGCGGGTTGTTCGTGGCGGCTCCGGCCGGTGTCAGGGACAGACCGTCGACAGGGTCTCGCGCAACGCGGAACCGATCCTGGCGGCCAGGACGTGCTCGCCGGCCGCCGTCGGATGCAGTCCGTCGGCGAAGACCTCGGCCGCTTCCGAGACCGGGACGACGGCGAGTCCGTCCACGGTGCGGAGGTTCTTGTCACCGAGCCCTTCGAGCACCCGCACCGCCTCCTCGGTGTACGCGCGCACCTGCTCCAGCGTCAACCCGACGTTGTTCGCGGCCCGTTCGCGCTCCGGTGACGACAGAGGGGTGATCACCGCGATCGGCACGTCGGGGTGTCCGTCCCGGATGGTCTCGATGAAACCGCAGACCGCGGGGGCCCAGCTGCGCACCGAGAACGTGTCCCGCGTGTATACGTTGATCCCCAGTTCCAGCGAGATCAGGTCGGCCGGCAGGGCCCTGATCGTCCGGGCGACCACGCCATCGAGGTGCGCCTCACCGGCGAAGCCGAGGTTGTGCAGCCGCCAGCCCTGCTCCGCCGCGACGAGCGCGGTCCAGGTCTCCGACGGCCCCGAGGCGAACATGCTGTGCGTGAGGGAGCTCCCGTACGTGACCCAGCGCGGGCCGGTGCGCTCCGCGGGCAGCACCGTGCTCCGCCCGCGGAAGCCGATCTCTCCGACGAGCGCGCGGCCCAGATTCGGCAGCCACACCTCCACGTCCCGGAGCCCGCCGTCGGCCGACGGGGCGGCGGCCGGGGCCAGTGGGACGGAGATCTCCCGCTCGCCGGAGATCTCGACGCGCCGTTCCAGGACTCCGTCGACCCGGATGTCCACCGGTGCGCTGCCCGCTTCCACGATCAGTCGCAGGACCAGCTCCTCCGCGTCCGTACGGACACCGCACCGGATGCCGGCGGGCATCGCCGCGAGGCGCGCGAAGTTGGGAGACAGCGTGGTGGCGAGCCGGTCCCCGGGAATCCGCCGGGGCAGCCAGGCCCCCTGGGACCATTCCGCCTGCGCGACCCCGTCCCAGGAGAGCCTGGGATCGTCGGGCGACAGCCACTCGGTGGCACCCTCCCCCGCCCCGGACCCCGCAGGCCCGCTCATGTGCGCCCGCCCTCGAGTCCGGCTTTCGGCTGGGACTGCACGGCCTCACCGGCACTCGGCTCCTCACCGGCACTCGGCTCCTTTTCGGCGCCCCCGGACGGGCCGGAGGCCCCGAGACCCACGGCCGAGGCGGCCGCGCCCACGAGCGAGAAGAGGCCGACCGCGAGGAAGGCGTGGTGGTACGTGCTCACCTCGTCCGCCGACCCCGCGGCCAGGACAGCCGCACCGACCGCGACACCGAGGCCGCCACCCAGCTGCACGGCCGACTGGATCAGCGAAGCCGCAAGGCCCTGCTTGTCGTCGGCGACCCCGCCGACACCCGCGATGTTGAAGCCCAGGAAACTGGTGCCGTTGCCCAGACCGTGGATGATCAGCGCCGGCAGCAGCACGGTGACGTAGGAGGCGTTCTCGTACGCGCGCAGGAAGAGGAGGATGCCCAGGCCCTGGAGCAGCAGGCCGACCACGGCGGGGATGCGCAGACCGACCTTCCCGATGAGGCGGGGGGCGATGTTCACCGCGATCAGGATGGACACGGCCATCGGCACGATCGCCATACCGGCCTTCAGGGCGCTGTAGCCGAGTGTGTTCTGCAGGTAGAGCAGGGCGATGAACTGCCAGCCGATGGTGGCGCAGGCCCAGGCGATGCCCACGATGTTGGCGGTGGACAGGGTGCGTGAGCGGAAGATCGAGAGGTCGACCAGTGGGTCCGTACGCCGGCTCTGGATCACGACGAAGACGACGAGCAGCACCACGGACGCCACCAGGCCGCCCACGGTGGCCGCGGAGCCCCAGCCCACCTCGGGGGCCCGGGTCAGCGCGAAGACGAGCAGCAGGACACCACCGGTGGCGGTGACGGCACCGGAGACGTCGAAGCTGGGGCGCCGTCCGGTCCGCTCCCCGTCGGGAGCGATCACACCGCGCACCGACAGCAGGACGACGGCCGCCACGACGAACGGCACGAAGAAGGTGAGCCGCCAGCTCAGCGAGGTGAGGAGTCCGGAGAAGACGAGGCCCGCCGCGTAGCCGCTGGCGCCGGTGAGGCCGAACATGCCCATCGCCCGGTTACGCTCCGGACCTTCAGGGAACGTCGTCGTGATGATCGACAGCGCGGCGGGCGCGATGAACGCCGCGGCGATGCCCTTGACGACGCGCGTGATGATCAGCAGCCACCCGTCCGTGACCAGACCGCCGGCGAGACTCACGACGGCGAACACCGCTGTGGCCCAGAAGAAGATCCGGCGCCGTCCGAACAGGTCGGCCGCCCGGCCTCCCAGGAGCAGGAACCCGCCGTAGGCGACGGCGTATCCCGAGATGACCCATTGCAACTGCTCGGCGCTGAGCCCCATGTCGTCCTGCATCTCAGGGAGTGCGACCCCCATCAGCGAGACATCCATGGAGTCCAGGAAGAGCTGCGCGCACAACACCAGGAGTACGAGGTTCTTGCGCGCGCTCATCCCCGGCGACGCCGCTAATGCTTCCGACTGCCGATCCGACATCTTCCCCGCCATTTCGTCTTGCAGACATCAATCTGCATGCCAACGATTGGCCATAAACGTAGCAGCGCAATCATCTTCAGTCAAACGATATGTGCGCCGCCTTTCAACCTCCGTCGCGAAAGAACGAGGGCCGGCGTCGCGTCGGGGCAGCGCGCCCCGGCACGACGCCGGCCACCGGTTGGTGCCGCGTTCAGCTCTCCTGCTTCCGCCCCCAGGCCGTGAACACCGCGAGGGAGAGGTCATGGAAGCCCGGGTCGGTCAACTCCCGGTAGGCAGCCTCGAAATCCTCGTCCGCCGCGAGGCCCTCGGCGACCACGGCCTCCCGCGTCTGCTCCAGCGTCAGCCGCCACCACTCGGCCTCGTTGTCACCGCCCGCTATCCGCTGGAAGCGAGCGTCGTAGCCGATGTCGTCGAGCCCCTTGCCCCGCAGGGGCACCGGAAGGTTGCGCGCCCACTCCGTGTCCGTACCCACGGCGCTCTCCAGGTGACTGCGGAAGGCCCGCATCACCTTGCGGTACGCCGGGTGCGGGGAGTCCTTGATGGGGAAGAACGAGGGTTCCTCGAGCAGCAGGACGCCGCCGGGCTTGAGCCATCGGGTGAGCCGGGCCACCGCCTTCTCCGGGTCCGGCAGATGAATGACGACATAGCGGGTGTGGATGAAGTCGAAGGTGCCCTCGGGGAAGTCCTCCGTGTAGACGTCGTGCCGCAGCACCTGCACTCCCACCTCGGACAGTTCGTCGAGGTAGGTCGTGTCGAGGTCGGTGACGGTCACCTCGGCGCCCTGTCCGGCCAGCCAGCGCGCGACCGACCCGCCGCCGCCGCCCACCTCCAGGACACGGTGTCCCGATGCCAGGCCCTGACGCCGGAAGTGGCCACGGGTGTGCTCGTCCAGGACGGACTCCAGCAACCGCAGCCTCTCGCGTTCGGTGGACACGGCATGACTGAACACCCCGTCCCTGTACCGCTCCTCGTTCCACTCCCAGCGTTCCCTGGACGGCCCGTCCGCGGGGGCCGCCGTGCCGGTTGATGCGGTCATCTGCGTTCTCCTTGATCGGTTCGAACTCGGCAGTGCGAGAGCCCGTGCGGGGCGCTCATACGAAAGTCGGCGGACGGATGGCTCCAGGAGCACACACGGCGAACCGCCCCCTCAGTCGATGAGGGCCTGGTTGACCAGCTGACGCAGACGGCTGTGCAGCGGATGGACGCTGGACGGCATGAGCTGGGTGAAGAACAGGACGGTCAACTGCTCCACGGGATCCACCCAGAAGATCGTCCCGGCCGCGCTGTGCCAGGCGTACTCACCCGCACCGGCCGGCACTCCGGCCGCCGCCGGGTCCTCGACCACGGCGAATCCCAGCCCGAAGCCGACGCCTGCGGTCGGCATCTCCGAGAAGACCGGACGGCCCACCGACTGCAGGTCGCCTCCGCCGGGCAGATGGTTGCGCAGCATGTGGCGCACGGTGCGCGGGCCCAGGATCCGCTCCCCCTCGAAGACGCCTTCCCCGAGCAGCATCTGGGTGAACCGGTGGTAGTCGCCGAGCGTGGTGACCAGCCCGGCACTGCCGGACAGGCAGGCGGGCGGGTGCAACGCGCCGGCTCCGAGGTGGTCGGCCCTGGCCGCGCGCCCGGTGGCCGGGTCCGCGGTGTAGAAGGCGGCGAGGCGGTCCGCCTTCTCCTGCGGCACATGGAAGGCGGTGTCGGCCATCCCGAGCGGCCCCAGGACGCGTTCGGCGAAGAACGCGTCGAGGCTCTTGCCGGACGCCACTTCGATCACACGGCCGAGCACATCACTGGAGACGCCGTAGTTCCAGGCGGTGCCGGGTTCGAAGAGCAGCGGGAAGCCGGCCCACTGCTCGCAGCAGGCGGCCAGGTCCAGCCCAGGCGGCGTGGCCCATTCGAAGCCGGCCGCCGTGTAGATCTCGTCGACCGGGTGGGCACGGTGAAAGCCGTAGGTGAGGCCCGAGGTGTGGCTGAGGAGGTGCTGGATCCGGATGGGGTTCGCGGCCGCGGTGGTGACCGGGCGCGCCGCGGGGCCTCGCTGGTAGACCCGTACATCCTCGAAGGCGGGGATGTAGCGGCTGACGGGGTCCTGGAGGCCGATCGTGCCGTCCTCGACCAGGGTCATCGCGGCGACGGAGGTGACCGGTTTGGTCATCGACCAGGCGCGGTAGATGGTGTCACCCTCGCTCGGCAGGTCGTTCTCCACATCGCGCCTGCCGTACTCCGCAAGGTGTGCCACCTTCCCCCTGCGCGTCACGGCCACCTGCCAGCCGGGCAGCCGGCCGTCGTCCACGTAGGAGGCCAGATAACGGTCGATTCTCCGTAAGCGGCCGGCATCCAGCCCGACCTCCGCCGGGTCGACCTCGATCTTGAGCTCGGGCACCTTGTCTCCTCGTGATCTCGCGATACCGTGACCGATGGTTCGATGGTTCGCAACTCATAGAACTATAGAAGAGGCTTACTCGGGACAACAAGTGCTTCCCGAGGCCGAGTTGGCGCAGATGCACCTCCGCGCCTCCTCACGAGGGGCACACCGGCACGCTGCCCACCGTCACGGTGTTGCCCTCTCTGATGTATCCCCTCGGGTCGCGCAGGGGGTGGCCGGCGTCGTCCGGGTCGAGGAAGGCCGTCCATGCCGCGTCGGATCCCCCGGTCGCCGCCATGCCGGCCACCCGGGCGCAGGCCCGCGTGTAGAAGCGCAGCACGGCCTCGGACATCGGCGCGAAGTGCTCGATCAGCACGGTGTGCTGGCGCACCCCGCTCAGCCCGGCCTCACCCAGCCACCGGTACAGCTCCCCGGTGCGGAGCAACTGCCGTGCGTAGCCCGGAGTCGCGGCTGCTTCACGGAAGAAGTCCGTGAAGCGGAAGGGATCCCCGGGGCGTACGGCGATCAGGGCCGCGTCGAGGTCCTTGACCGCCACGGTCCCGCCCGGGCGCACGACACGGCGGAACTCCGCCAGGGCGCGGGGCAGTTCCTCGTCGCTCAGGTATTGCGTGGTGTTGGCACACCAGACGGCGTCGAACGAGTCGTCGGGGTAGGGCAGTTGCAGGATGTCGCCCTGCCGGATGTCCGGCCCCCACGGCATGTCATGGGTCCGCATGCGAGCTGACGCGCGTTCGGTGTTCTCCTCGGCGAGGTCGAGGGCGGAGACCCGCCCCTCGGGGCCGACCGCCTCCGCCAGCCAGGGCAGAAAGGCGCCGGTGCCGCATCCGGCGTCGAGCACACGCCACCCGGCTCGGATGCCGGCCGCCTCCAACGTCGCACGGTACGGGCCGGCACAGGCGTCGAAGTGGGCGTCGACGATGTCCTCGTGGGTGAACCCGAGGCCGGTGGAGGCCGTGTAGCCCCAGGAGCTGTGGTCCGTCGTGAGCATCTCTACCGTCCTCCTCCTGCGGTGCGCAGCACGGCTGCGGCGTCGTCGTGCAGCGCGGTGAGCAGTTCCGTGGTCGGGCCGGGGGCTTCGAGCGGCGGGAGGTGGCCGGCACCGGGCAGGACGACGAGCGTCCCGCGCGGCAGGGCGTCCGCCGCCGCACGGCCTTCGGCGACGGAGACGAGTTCGTCCTCGTCGCCCACGACGACCAGTGCAGGCACGTCGGTCGCGCGCAGGACCTCAAGCGAGTCGGGCCGCGAGGCGATGGCCCGTTGCGCCCAGGCGACCGCCTCGGGGCGGGCGGTCCGCGCGGTCGCGAGGAGCTCCGCGAGCATCGTGGGGTGCCGATCCCGGCTGGTGGCGCCGAGGAGGGCGGGCGTGGTGGCCTCGACGAGCCGGCCACGCGTGGCGTCGCCCTGCATCCCGTCGGCGAAAGCACGGCGCCGGGCTGCCGCCTCGGGGCTGTCGGCCGTGGCACGGGCGGAGAGCAGGGCCAGGGCACTGACCCGTCCGGGGTGGCGGCGCAGGAACGCCATCGCCGTGTAACCGCCCATGGAACAGCCGGCGAGAACCACGTGGTCGATGCCCCGCCGGTCCAGTGCGGCGGCGAGGTCGTCGGCCACGACATCGAGGGAGGGCGACGCCGAGCCCAACGGCGCCGGCCCGAAGCCTCGTTGGTCGAGATCCAGGACCGTGTGCCCGCGGGCGGTCAGGGCCTGGGTCTGGGCCCTCCACATCGAGGAGTCCAGGGGCAGCGCGTGCAGGAGGACGATCGGCGTCCCGTCGGAGGCGCTCACCGGCCCGCGCTCCGTTCGGCGGCGGCGAGGAACGCGGCGACTTCCGGGGGCGGCGGGGTGTGCCGCAGCCGGGCGAGGGAGACCGGGGCGGGCGGGAGGTCCGGCACGGGGACGACCCTGATCCCGGGCGGCACGATCGCCTCCAGCGACCGGAACGACAGGTGCAGGGCGTCCGATCCGCCGAGGATCTCCACCATGTCGGCGACGCTGCCCATGGGATGGACCCGGCGGATCGGCGCTCCCCTCGGCGTGCGGGGCGGCACGACCTGGTCCCAGACGTAGGGAGGGAAGTCGCCCGGGCAGCGGAAGGCGTCGTAGGCGGTGATGTCCTCGATCGAGACGGACTCGTGGCCGGCCAGCGGGTGGCCCGTCCGGACCAGGACGGCTCTGCCGTCGAGAGCCACCGTCCGGCTGGTGACGATGTCCGACTCGTTCAGCGCGAACTTCACCAGCACGACGTCCAGTTCACCGGCGCGCAGCAGCCGGAACGGCTCCCGTACGTCGTAGGGCACGTAGCTCACCCTCTCCTCCTCGTACCCGGCCGCGGCGACGATCTGCCGGGCCTGGTGGGGCGAGCCGTGGACTCCGATGCGGAGCGGGCGGGCGACGGTGGAGGGCGGGGCTTTCGGCACTTCGGTTCTCCTGGGAGGCGTCAGTCCGGCGTATGCCCGGAGCTCGTAGGGGTTGCGGCCGTCGGTGTCCACACGCAGGGCCGCGTAAGGCGTGGGCAGTTCCGTCAGGCGTGGTACCGAACGCAGGGTCAGCCGGTCGCCGGGTCCGACCGTGCCGTCGATGACCGCCTCGGCCAGCAGGTGTCCGAGGTGGACCAGTGCGTCGGAGACGGTGAGGTGCTCCGTGGCGAGGTACAGGTCACGGTGGACCGGCTCACGGCCGGGGTCGCGTGCCGTGCCCGGAACGTCGATGATGACGGGCTGCCAGGCCGTCAGCGGACGTCGCCCGCTGAACGTCTTCAGCAGCCTGCGCAGGCCGGTCGTGGCCTCGTCCGGCAACGGCCCGGCCCAGGCTGCCGACCCGTCGGCGGCGATGTGCGTGAAGGTGAACCGCCGGCTCAGGTTGTCGGGGCGGCCGGCCAGGTAGACGGTCCGGGTCAGGGAGCGGCGCCAGGCGTCGGCCTGCTCCGGCGGCAGGGACAGCACGAACGCGCAGGTCTCCGCCGCCCAGGAGGCAAGCTGGAGGTCGCGGACGACGGCGACCGCCGACACCCCGCCGGGGCGGCCGGCGGCGTCCTCCTGGATCTGCTCCTTCGCCGCGAGCAGGGAGTGCGGGGTGACCGGGTTCACGCGGGCCGACAGGTCGGGGCGTGCGGCCCGGAGGCGCTCGCCTGCGACGGTCAGCAGCAGGTCCGGGGGAAGGGTCACAGGTACACCGTGGAGAGGAGGTCGCGGTCGATGGTGGGGCGGGCCCGGGCCGTCAGGGACGAGGTGAGCCGGTAGGGATCGACGTGGGTGTGGTCACGTCGGTGCCGGCGCAGGTCGTCCACGAGCGCCGGAACCCCGGGCCCGCGCTCGCTGGTCCGGCGCAGCAGCCGGCGCGCCCGGTCGAGGCTCCTCCGGAGGAGGTCGGTGCGGAAGGACTGCGCCTGTCCGGGGCCGAGGACGGCGACGAAGTAGAGCCGTACGCCGAGGCGTCGTACATCCGCGTCCTCGTCCGTGCCGATGGCCTTGAGCAGGGCGCCCGCCGTGTGATCCTGCCAGCCGCCGTGCCGCGCGGATCTGATCGTGCCGTCGATGGGCACGCGGCCGATCGGGACCCGGTGCACCTGGGGCCCCAGCCGGTTCAGCACGAGCTGCAGCAGCCGGTAGTCCGCGCCGAGCTCCGCGTCGTACAGCAACACGACCTCGTCGTACGCGGGCGCCATCGGGAGCAGTTCCCGCAGGGCGCAGGCGAGGTAGTTCGGGCGGCCGTCCGCCGTCACGATCTGGCGCAGCGGCAGACCGTGCCGAGTGGCGTCGAGGAACACGGGGCCGCCGCTGGAGCGCTGGTCGAGGCCCAGGCCCAGGGCGACGAGCCGCTCGATCATCTCCTCGGTACCGAACCCGGGTGGCTGACGTGCGGTCAGTCCGGGGTCATGGAGGCCGAGCCGGGCGTAGTGCCCGCGCCACAGTCGCAGGACGCGTTCGCTGGCCGGGTGCACCCAGCCGTGGCTCTCGACCTCGTGCGCGTAGGGACGCAGGGCGGCGGCCGGTGGCGGTGGGCCGGCCCGGAACCGGATGTACAACTCGCCGATCTCCTCCTCGGAAAGGAAGGCGTAGGGCAGGTCCTTCCGGGTGCGGTCGAGGTACTCCCAGAAGCCGAGGGTCTGCTCCGTGAGGTGGTAGGTCGTGGGGCTGTAGTGGTAGGTCACGTCGGCGAGGGGCGCGGTGGCCCGGAACATGACGTCGGTCCACAGCAGGCCCTTGAGGTGACTGGGAGTCAGCGGCTTGGCCGGGGTGACCGTGACGGGTGCGAGCAGCACCTTGCGACGCGCCTCGGATGGATGCGGTGCGGTCATGCGTACGCCTCGTTCCGGACGGCGGCGAGCAGTTCCTCCCGGGTCGGCGGGGGCGGCGCGGCCACGGCCGGTGCGGGGGCCGTCCGTACGCGCCGCCGGAACGCCTCGTCGTCGAGGACCTCCTCGACGGTCTCCAGGCCCATCAGCACACGGGTGAGGCCGCGCCACACGGCCCCGTCGGTGGAGGCCGCCCGGGCGACCTCCGGCAGTGCCGGGCGGCCGGACTCCGGTGCGGCCGGCGGCGGGCTTCCCGTGACCCCCGCCTGCCACAGGGCCGTCCGTGCCGTGTTCTCGCGAACGGCATGCTCGTACCACGACCGATAGACGCCGTCAGCGATGCGTGCGGCACGTTCGCCCTGCTCCTCGGCCACCGGCTCGTCCTCCAGGAGCTCCGCGAGCAGGAACGCGTGCCGCAGGGCCAGCGACATGCCCCGGCCGAAGAGCGGGTCGGTGACGCACGCGGCGTCCCCGACCGGATACAGGCCCGCGATCGTTCCGGCGCCGACGTCGGGGGCGCAGCACAGCTTGTTGGGCGGCAGGGTCATTGGGCGCACCTCACTGATCGCCTCGCCCACGATGGGATCCACCCAGGCGGCGAGGTGCGGCGAAAGGCGGGCGACCGCGGTGAACGGGCCCGGGTGCCGCATGCCTGTCGTCTCCGGATCCGCGGTCGGCACGCCGAGGGTCAGGGCGTACGTGTCGTTGTCGGCGAGGTGCGCGACCGCCGCGTAGTGGTCCCAGATGCCGCCGGCCGCGTTGCCGCGGTTGAGCGGTCCGGGCAGTGTGCCGGGAGACCTGAGCCGGTAGAAGCGGGTGAAGGCGCGCACCTGGGTGGGCGCGGTCCGTTCAGGCGCCGGGGACAGTCCGGCGGCGGTGAGCCAGGACCGGGAAGCCGCCCGGCGTCCGGTGGCGTCCACCACGGCGTGCGTGGGGATGCTCTCGCCGTCGCCGGTCACCAGGCCGGTGACCCGGCTCCCCGACGGCGTCGTGCGCAGGGCCACGACCGTGACGCCGTGGCTGATCCTGACGTTCGGCAGTGATCGCAGCACCTGGCGCAGGACCAGCTCGAAGACCGGACGGCGCACGGCGAGGGCCACGAGCTCCTCGTCGCCCGGCCGGCGGACCCCGTCGTCGGCCCCCGCCGGCAGCGCCCGCATGAGGTCGAGCATGCGTGCTCCGGCCTCCGAGGCCGCGTCGAGCACCTGCGGAGCATGGGCTCTCAGCACGCGTACGCCGAGCGAGGTCAGGACGTGGGAGTGACCGCTCTGCGGGACGGTGGGTCTCCTCCACAGCTCGGCCGCCTGCTCCGGCGGCCCTTCCGGTGGCACCGGCGCCTGCTCCAGCACCCTGACGGACAGGCCTCGCAGCGCCAGGGCGAGGGCGGCGGCGAGCCCGGCCACGCTGCCGCCCACCACGACGACGGCCCGGGCCACCGGCGTCGGCCGTGCACGAAGAACACCCGGCGCACGTCCTTGACCGTGCGGTCGGGGACCGGGTCCGGCCAGCGGCCGAAGTGCGCACCGGGCTCACCGGGCTGGACCGCGGCCACCTCGAAGCCGTACCGCTCCAAGAGCGCCTCGGGCTCGTCGCTGCCGAAGAGCCAGGGGCAGCCCCAGCCGCTGAAGACGTCCAGGAGGGGGCGCATGTGCGGGAGGGAGAGGGCCGCGGAGTTGACGAGGTCGGCGGCGATGCGGCTGCCCGGGGCGCAGAACGCGGCGACCCGCTCCAGCATCCGGTCGGTGTCCTTCTCGGGGATGTAGTACAGCAGCCCTTCGAGGAGCCAGGTGGACGGCAGGTCCGGGTCGTATCCGGAGTCGCGGAGCCGGTCCTCCCAGTCGTCCGCGGTCAGATCGACGGCCACCGTGACGTGGTCGACGCGCGGGCCGGTTCCACGCAACCGCTCCTCCTTGAACGCGAGCACCGACGGCCGGTCGACCTCGAAGTAGCGCAGGTGTTCCGGCCAGGGCAGCCGGTAGGCACGGGAGTCCATGCCCGCCGGGGCCACGACGAGCTGTGTCATCCCCCGGTCCTGTACGGCCTCCTGGAGAAGGTCGTCGAAGAATCTGGTGCGGATCGCGTTGTAGTCCGGGGTGCTGGGCACGCTCCGCTGCCGGCCGGGCGGGAACGTCGCGGCACGGATCTCCGCCAGGAGCCGGGGACCGGCTTCCCCCACCAGCGCGGCCGCATACGGGTCCGTGTAGAGCCGGTCCTCCCGCCGGCTCTCGGCGGCGCGCAGGGCGGCGGTCAGCAGGGCGGTCTTCTCCACGGGGCCGGCGGGATCCTGGACGTGCGTCATGTGCCCTCTCCTCGTAGTACGTCGGACGCGGCGATCAGTCGCCGCCACTGGCTCTCGTCCTGCCGGAACAGCCGGTCCTTGACCTGGGTGGGCCGGACACCGTCCGCCACGCGGGCGTGCCATTCGCTCTGGAAGGCGTCGGGGTGCAGCAGCCGGAGCCGCGCGGCGCCGAGCCGCCTCTCCCGCAGGGCTCTGGCGTATCCCGGGGACTCCGCGGCCAGCTCCGAGTCGAGCAGCCCGGCGAACCGCACGGTCTCGGACGCCAGCCATGGAGACTGCGGGGCCACCGCGAACACATACCGGGGCGCTTCGCCCGCCACTTCCTCCACCCGGCACGACACGCCCCTCAGCGCGAGGCCGGTGCTCGCGAGTGCCTGTCCCAGCGCTCTCACCACCTGGGCCTCGCGCAGACGTTCCCCGGCCGCGTCCGACCGTGCGGCCCGGCCCGCGTACAGGACCCGCGGCACGCCCCGGACGCGGTCCACCACGCGGACGACGTCCCCGACGGCGTACCGGTAGAGACCTCCGACGTGGCTGAAGAGCACGTGGTAGTCCCGGTGCGGTTCGAGTTCCTCCGCCACGAGCGTCTCGGTGCCGGGGCCGAGGTCCTGGTCGGCCTCCACGAACTCGTACACGGCGGCGGAGGGGACGAGGCTGCCCGCGGCGGGATGCCGGTCGAGCGGCACCGCCACCGGCCCCTCCGACGCGGCCACCGGCGCGGGCAGGACACCGACCCCCGCCCCGAACCGCTCACGCAGGCCCGGCATGTACAGGGAGGCCACGCCGGTCGTCCAGCCGAACAACGCCCGGACCTGTGGCCAGACGTGAGCCGGGCTCGGCTCCCCGAAGTGGTCGGCGAGGAACTCCAGTCGGGCGGCGCGCGCCGGATCGGGGTCTCCGTACGGCACTCCGCCCAGGGTCCCGTCGCGGACCTCCTTGACGATGCGCGGCCACCAGAGGCCGAGCTGGTAGGGCACGGCCGCGATCATCGCCGGATTGATCCCGATGAATCCCCGCACATCGCTCTGCACCGCCAGCCTCAGCCGCAGGTACATCTTCTCCAGGTGGTCCTCGGGGGCGACGTCCACGGGAAGGGTGGACCACGGGGCGGCGGTACCCAGTTCGGCCGAGAGCGGTTCGCCGAACGCCGTGCCGAAGTCGACCTGGCTGGCACCCACATGGGGGCGGCCGCCGCTCGTGACGGGAGGAGCGGCGAGCGGATCGTGTTTGAGGTTCAGCACCGCGTCCGGACGCTCCATGAGCTCCGGGACACTTTCGATCAGCGGCGCCCAGGCCGCGTAGTAGAAGGGGAAGAACACGGTCTTCATGAAACGGCGGGTGACCGGGACCTTCTTGTGGTCCCCGGTGCTTCCGCTGCTGGTGAAGTACACCACCGGCGCGTCCGCGGTCAGCAGGTTCGGCTCTCCGGCCGCCATGCGTTCGATCAGCGGGGCGTGCGCGGCATAGTCCTGGACCGGCACCGCCGCCCGTAAGTCCTTCAGGGTACGGATCGCGGCGAAGCCGTGGCGGCGCCCGAACTCGGTGTCGCCGTTGAACTCCAGCAGATCGGACAGCACGTGCTGTTGACGCCGGCTCAGCTCGTCGCGGTCGGCGCTCAGCCGGGCCCGCTCGGCGAACACCCGCTCCCGGTAGCGGCCCGCGTGGCCGGGTGTGCCCCAGCCCTGGGTGCTGCTCATACCGCGAGGACCTCCCGCACGGCCGCAGCGGTCGCGGCTCTTCCGGAACGCTCCTCGACCACCGTGACGGGCAGTCCCCCCGTTTCCTCCAGCAACAGCTTTCCGAGGTTCTTCTGATAGCTCTCGAAACCGAACCACTCGGGCCGATCGCCGAAGTATTCGATGGGGTTGAGCCGTACTCCGCGTCCCGAGCGACGCCAGGCGGTCTCGGGCGAGACGTCGAGATAGATCACCTCACGCGGCTGAGGGAAGGAACGCCACCAGGTGTACAAGGAGTGTCCTTCGAGCCCGGCGAGCCGGCACTTCGCGAGGATCTTGTAGTAGTACGAGTCCATCAGGACGGGCACGTCCGGCTCCTGGCGTTCGAGCTGGTCCTTCAGGTGCACGACGGCGGTGCCCAGCAGATTCGCGAGGAAGTCGGCGGAGTACGTGCGGCCCAGGCCCGGGAGTACGTCCCGGACGACGTTCCGGCGCAGCTGCGGGATCAGCCGGTGCTCCCCGGCCACGAGGTCGTCGTCGGTCGACAGGGTCCGCCAGCCGGGCAGCGCCGCCGAGAGCTCCGCCATCACCGTGGACTTCCCGGCGCAGTCCGGACCCAGCAGCACATAGAACGGACGGTCCGTCACTTGTCTCTCCCTGTCCTCGGATCGCGTGCGTACCGGGGCAGATGGCCGAGGTACGACTGGACGTTGCGCCGTGTCTCGACGACCGAGTCGCCGCCGAACTTCTCCGCCACCGCGTCGGCGAGCACCAGCGCCACCATCGCCTCCGCGACGATCCCGGCCGCCGGCACCGCGCACACGTCGGAGCGCTGATGGTGGGCGGCGGTCGTGTCACCGGTGACGACGTCGACCGTCCGCAGCGCCCGCGGCACGGTCGCGATCGGCTTCATCGCGGCCCGCACCCGCAGCAGCTCGCCTGTGGTCAGCCCGCCCTCGGTACCACCGGCGCGGTCCGAGGTCCGCCTGATGCCCTCGGGCGTGCTGACGATCTCGTCGTGCGCCTTCGAACCCGGCACCCGTGCGAGGCCGAAGCCGTCACCGACCTCGACGCCCTTGATCGCCTGGATGCCCATGAGGGCGGCGGCGAGCCGGGCGTCCAGACGCCGGTCCCAGTGCACGTGCGAGCCCAGGCCGACCGGGACGCCGTACGCCAGCACCTCGACCACGCCACCGAGGGTGTCGCCGTCCATGTGGGCCTGGTCGATCTCCGCGACCATCGCCTTCGACGCGTCGGCGTCCAGGCAGCGCACCGGGTCGGCGTCGAGCCGCTCGGCGTCGGCGGGGGTCGGGTACACGTCGCGGGGCGCCTCGGCGGCGGCCAGCTCCACGACGTGCGAGACGACCTCGATGCCGGCCGTCTCCTTCAGGTAGGACCGGGCCACCGCGCCCAACGCGACGCGGGCGGCCGTCTCCCGTGCCGAGGCACGCTCCAGGACCGGCCGGGCCTCCTCGAAACCGTACTTCTGCATGCCCGCGAGGTCGGCGTGGCCGGGTCGCGGCCGGGTCAGCGGGGCGTTGCGGGCCAGTTCCCGGAGGATCCCGGAGTCGACGGGGTCGGCCGCCATGACCTGCTCCCACTTCGGCCACTCCGTGTTGCCCACCATGACCGCGACCGGCGAGCCGAGCGTGAGGCCGTGCCGGACACCGCCGAGGAAGGTGACCTCGTCCCGCTCGAACTTCATCCGGGCGCCGCGCCCGTAACCGAGCCGGCGCCGCGCGAGATGGCCGGCCACCATCTCCGTGGTGACCGGCACGCCGGCGGGAAGACCCTCCAGCGTCCCGACGAGTGCGGGGCCGTGGGACTCCCCCGCCGTCAGCCAGTGCAACCTGCTCAACGCGGTCCACCTGCCCGGCTGCTGTCGCTCGCGACGAGCGCCGCCTGTCCGTCATGGGCGCGTTCGAGCAGATGCCGCAGGTGCTTCATGCTCTCCTCACCGGTCTCTGTCTCCGGCGCCGAGAGGCCGTCCAAGGCGTCGAGCAGGATGGTGAGGTCGGCGCTCACCTCACGGAGCACCTCGGCGACGGCGGAGGCGTTGCCGCGCAACACGTCGCTCCAGACCTCGGATCCGGCGGCGGTGGTAGGGGTGGCGTCGCGCAGTTCCGGTGCCGTCAGCCGCAGCACCTCCGGCACGGCGGGGTGGAAACGGGCGGCCAGCAGGGCGGCCATCGCGTACGGCGCGTGCGCGGCCCGGGCCATCGCGTCGTCGTGAGCCGCGCTCTTCATCACCACCGGCACGGCACCGCACAGCGCGGTCAGCGCGAGGGCACGATTGAGGGTTTCCTGGGAAGTGACAGGGGTGGGGGTGAGGACCCAGGGGCGCCCTTCGAAGAGCGCGGCCGACGCGTCCCGCCCGGCGAGGTCCGTCACCGGGTGCCCACCGACGTACGTGGCCGCGTCCGCGGGGCCGTGGGCGACGTCGCGCTCGGGGACCGACTTGATGCCGGCCACATCGGTGTACGCGTACGCCAGGCCGCGCCGCTGCCAGGCCGCGAGTACGGGGCCGACTCCGCTCGGGTGAACGTCGAGTACGGCCAGGTCCACCGGCCCCTGCGGGCCACCGGCGTCCGCGTGGGCCGGGTTTTCGGGGAGCAGCAGGACGTCGACGCCGTGCCGTCTCAGGGCCGACGTCACCGAGGAGGCGATCACGCCGCTGCCCACCACGGCAGCTGTGCGGGGCATCATGCGATCGCTCCCTCGGGGCGGTACATCTCGGCGACGAGAAACGCCAGGTCCAGGGACTGACTGTGATTCAGCCGCGGGTCGCAGGCGGTCTCGTAGCGCTGGTGGAGGTTGTCGACGAAGACCTCGGCACCGCCGCCCACGCATTCGGTGACGTCGTCACCGGTGAGCTCGACGTGGATGCCGCCCGGGTGGGTGCCCAGCGACTTGTGGACCTCGAAGAATCCCTTGACCTCGTCCAGCACGTCGTCGAAGCGGCGGGTCTTGTGTCCGGAGGCCGCCTCGAAGGTGTTGCCGTGCATCGGGTCACTCACCCAGGCCACCGTGGCGCCCGAGGCGGTGACCTTCTCGATCAGCTCGGGGAGCCTGTCACGGACCTTGTCGGCGCCCATGCGGACGATGAAGGTCAGCCGGCCCGGCTCGCGCTCGGGGTCGAGGCGCTCGATGTACTGGAGCGCCTCCTCGGCCGTGGCCGTCGGACCGAGCTTGACGCCGATGGGGTTGCGGATTTTCGAGGCGAACTCGATGTGCGCGTGGTCCAGTTGCCGGGTCCGCTCGCCGATCCACAGCATGTGCGCGGAGACGTCGTACAGCTGCCCGGTGCGCGAGTCGACGCGGGTGAGCGCCGACTCGTAGTCGAGCAGCAGCGCCTCGTGCGAGGAGTAGAACTCGACGGTCTCGAACTCCTCCGGGTCGGCCCCGCAGGCGTGCATGAAGTTCAGCGCCTGTTCGATCTCACGGGCGAGCTGCTCGTAGCGCAGCCCGGACGGGGACCACTTCACGAAGTCCTGGTTCCAGGCGTGCACCTGACGCAGATCCGCGTACCCCCCGGTCGTGAAGGCGCGCACCAGGTTGAGCGTCGAGGCCGACGCGTGGTACATCCGCTTCAGACGCCCGGGGTCCGGGACGCGGGCGGCCTCGGTGAACTCGAAGCCGTTGACCGAGTCGCCGCGGTAGGCCGGCAGGGTCACGCCGTCGCGGGTCTCGGTCGGCTTGGAGCGCGGCTTGGAGTACTGCCCGGCGATCCGGCCGACCTTCACGACCGGGACCGAGGCCGCGTACGTCAGCACGGCGCCCATCTGCAGCAGCGTCTTGAGCTTGTTGCGGATCTGGTCGGCGGACACGGCGCCGAAGGCCTCGGCACAGTCGCCGCCCTGCAGCAGGAACGCCTCCCCCTCGGCGACGGCTCCCAGACGGGCGCGCAGCTGGTCGCACTCGCCCGCGAAGACGAGCGGCGGATACGACTCGAGCTCCGCGACGACCGCGCGCAGGGCCTCGGGGTCGGGGTACTCGGGCTGCTGCGCCGCGGGAAGGTCTCGCCGGCCCGGTCGGGCCGGGACCGGTTCCTCCGGATAGGCATGCATGACTGGTTCTCCTGTAGCTCAAGAAGGTGGTCAGCGTCGGCCGACGGGGGGCGCTGCGGCTCCTCTGAATCCGATCGTCGGAACCGCACGTCGTGGCGGCGTCAGTGGCGCCATCTCGGACAGGTCTGCCAGGAAGGAATAGCGCCGGCGCAGTTCGGCGTCGGTGCGACGGCGGGAGCCCCCGTCCCTCAGCCCGGACCACCACCGTGTGATCTCGTACCAGCCGGGTGCCGAGTGAGCCCCGCCGAACTCCGCGACGGACAGTGCTGCGCAGAGGTCGGCGAACGCGAGGCGGTCGGTCAGGGGCCAGTCGGCCAGGGTGGCGAAGACGAAACCGGCCAGGAACACGTCGCCCGCGCCTGTCGGGTCCAGGGCGTCGACGGGGACCGCGGGGACGGCCGCCTCCTCGCCGGTGCGTCCGTCGCAGGCGACAGCTCCCTGGGCGCCCATGGTCACCACGGCGACCGGAACGACCTCGGCGAGGGCGCGGGCGGCCGCCCGCGCGCTGTCGGTCCCGGTGTACCGCGTCGCTTCGGCGGCGTTCGGCAGGAAGGCGTGGCAGTGACGGAGCCCGTCGAGGTCGGACACGGACCAGCGGCCTGTGGCGTCCCACCCGGTGTCGGCGAACACCAGGCTGCCGTCCTCCGCCGCCCGGCGGACCCACTCCGCGTCCTCCCCGGGAGCGAGGCCCGCGACGCAGGCGCGGCTGCGGGGCGGGCGGCGCGGGGGAAACCGCTCCTCGGCCGGGGCCTCGTGCCCATGGGTGACCATGGTGCGGTCCCCGTCGTAGGCGAACGAGACCGTCACCGGGGAGTGCCAGCCCGCCGGTCTGCGCGATGTCGACAGGTCGACCCCGTCGGCGGAGAGGTCCACCCAGCAGTGGTCGCCGTACTCGTCGTCGCCGAACGCCGCGCACAACATGGCGCGCAGGCCGAGCCGGGCCAGTGCCGTCGCCGTGGTGGCCACACCTCCGGGGCTGCACCCCATGCCGCGGGCCCAGGACTCGGCTCCCTTGACCGGGGCGCCTTCCAGTCCGGTGAAGACGATGTCCTGGAACACCGTGCCCACGACGTACACGTCGCACTCGGCGCCACCGTCCGCGGCAGCCTGCTCAGTACGTTCCACGGTCGGCTCCTCCTACGGCGGCGGCGTGCGTCTTACGCCGGGGTTCGGGCAGGCCGAGCCCGCGGTAGATGTCGAGCGCTGCCGTGGAACGGTTGAGGGTGATGAAGTGCAGACCGGGGGCGCCCTGGTCGAGCAGCTGCCGGGCCATCCCGGTGGCGTGGTCGACCCCGATGCGGTGGCCCTCGGCGGCGTCGTCACGTGCTTCCTCCAAGCGACGGGCCAGGTGCGCCGGGACCGTGGCGCCGCTCAGCTCCGCGAATCGCGCCATCTGCCCGAAGCGCGTGGCGGGCATGATTTCCGGGATCACCGGGATGGTGCAACCCGCCGCGTCGAGCCGGTCGCGGAGCCTGAAGTAGTCCTCGGACCGGAAGAACATCTGGGTGATCGCGAAGTCGGCGCCGGCCCTGGCCTTAGCCACGAAATGACCGATGTCGTCCTCCCAGTCCCGCGAGCGGAGGTGCCGCTCGGGAAACGCGGCGACGCCGATGCCGAAGTCACCGGATTCCCTTACCAGGCGTACCAGTTCAGCGGCGTGGCGCAGCCCTTCGGGGTGCGGGACCCAGGGGCCCCGGGGGTCGGACGGCGGGTCGCCGCGCAGGACGAGGAGGTCGCGGACTCCGGCGTGCGCGTACTGCCCGATGATCCGGCGGAGTTCGGCCACGGAGTGCCCGACGGCCGTGAGATGGGCCACCACGGGGAGCGTGGTGTCCTGCGCGATGCGCTCGGCGAGGGCGATCGTCCGGTCCCGCGAGGATCCGCCGGCGCCGTAGGTGACGGAGACGAACGCGGGCCGCACGGCTTCCAGCTCACGCAGGGTCTGCCACAGGGACCGCTCGCCCGGCGAAGTCTGCGGCGACTTCGGCGACTTCGGCGACTTCGGCGGGAAGATCTCGAAGGAGTAGAGAGTGCGCCCCTCGGCCAGCAGGCGGCGCACCCCGTCCGGCGACGTGCCTGGTGGTGTCATGACACCTCCCCACCGGTCCGGCCGAGAAAGCGTGCCAGCTCCTGCGCCGCCTCCGGCTCGTAGGCCGAAGCACACAGCGTCAGCAGCTCCTCGTGGTCCAGCCGGTACTCCTGCGCCCCGACCGCGCGCAGTACGACCGCGGCCACCGCGCAGCCGAGCTGGGCGGCCCGGGTCGGGGTGAGCCCGCCTGCGACCGCCGCGAGGAAACCGGCGCGGAACCCGTCGCCGACACCGGTGGGATCCCGCGGTTCGGCCACGGGCACCGCCGCGACCTCGACGGGTGGCTCGCCCCTCCGCTGGATCCGGCAGCCCTTCTCGCCCAGCGTCGTGACCCAGGTGCCGGCCCTGACGAGCACATCGGTCTCGGTCCATCCCGTCTTGCGGAGCAGCAGGGTGTTCTCGTACTCGTTGGTGAAGAGGAGGCCGGCGCCGGTCACCAGGTCCCGGATCGTCTCGCCGTCGAGCCGTGCGAGCTGCTGGGACGGATCGGCGGCGAAGAGCAGTCCTGCCGCACGGCAGTCCCGCGTGTGCCGCAGCATGGCCTCGGGGTCGTTCGCCCCGATCAGGACGAGGCCCAGGCCGCCTGCGCGTTCCGCCACCGCGCGGATGTCGATCGCCGCCGCCTCGCTCATCGCGCCGGCGTAGAACGAGGCGATCTGGTTCCCGTCGTCGTCCGTGGTGCACTGGAACCGCGCCGTGTGCCGGACCTGCGACACGTGCACCGAACCCGTGTCCACACCATGGCGGGCGAGCCGTGCGCCGTGGTCCTCGAAGTCGCGTCCGACGGCTCCGACGAGCACGGGCCGCAGGCCGAGGCCGCCGAGACCGAAGGCGATGTTGGAGGCGACGCCGCCCTGGCGGATGTGCAGTTCGTCGACCAGGAAAGAGAGCGACACGTGGTCGAGCGCGTCCGGCACGAGCTGTTCGGTGAACCGGCCCGGGAAGTGCATCAGATGGTCGGTGGCGATGGAACCTGTGACCGCTATGCGCACCTCACACCCCCGCCGACTTCCGGAGCGCCGTCGCACGATCCGTGCGCTCCCAGGTGAAGTCGGGGTGCCTGCGGCCGAAATGGCCGTAGGCGGCGGCCCTGGCGTAGATCGGACGCAGGAGACCCAGGTCCCGGATGATCGCCGCCGGGCGGAGGTCGAAGACCTCACCGATCGCCTTCTCGATCCGCTCGGTCCCGATCCGGTGGGTGCCGAACGTCTCGACGAACAGGCCCACCGGCTGGGCCACGCCGATCGCGTAGGCGACCTGGACCTCGCAACGGGTGGCGAGCCCGGCCGCCACGACGTTCTTGGCGACCCAGCGCATGGCGTACGCGGCCGAGCGGTCGACCTTGGACGGGTCCTTGCCGGAGAACGCGCCGCCGCCATGGCGGGCCATACCGCCGTACGTGTCGATGATGATCTTGCGGCCGGTGAGGCCCGCGTCGCCCATCGGGCCGCCGATCTCGAAGCGGCCGGTCGGATTGACCAGGAGGCGGTAGCCCTCGGTGTCCAGCTTGATGCCCTCGTCGAGCAGCGCCCTGAGCTCCGGCTCCACGACGAGCTTACGGATGTCCGGGGCCAGCAGGGAGTCCAGGTCCACTCCGGACGCGTGTTGCGAGGAGACCACGACGGTGTCCAGCCGGACCGCCTTGTCGCCGTCGTACTCGATGGTGACCTGCGTCTTGCCGTCCGGACGCAGATAGGGGATGGTGCCGTTCCTCCGTACGTCCGCCAGGCGCTTGGACAAGCGGTGCGCCAGGAAGATCGGCAGCGGCATCAGGGTCGGCGTCTCGTCGGTCGCGTAGCCGAACATGATGCCCTGGTCGCCGGCGCCCTGCCGGTCCAGTTCGTCCTCGACGCCGGCCTTGTCCGCCGTGTCCACGCCCTGCGCGATGTCCGGCGACTGCGCGCCGATCGACACCGTGACGCCGCAGGAGGCTCCGTCGAAGCCCTTCGCCGACGAGTCGTAGCCGATCTCGATGATCTTGTCCCGGACCAGCTGCGGGATCGGGACACGAGCCTTGGTCGTGACCTCTCCGGCCACGTGCACCAGGCCGGTGGTGATCAGGGTCTCGACGGCGACGCGGGAGGTGGGGTCCTCCTTGAGCAGCGCGTCGAGAATGGTGTCGCTGATCTGGTCGGCGATCTTGTCGGGGTGTCCCTCGGTCACGGACTCCGAGGTGAACAGACGGCGTGTCACACGACCACCCGCACGTTGTAGTCACGCAGCCAGCTGTCGAGTTGGAGCGCCCGGGGCAGAATGGGAGGCGGCGTGAACGCGCCGTTGAACCAGTCCTTGTTGTCGACCATGGCGCGCAGCGCCGCCGCGTCCAGCAGTTGCATGGCGGGCGAGCTCGGGTCGCCGATCATGTCCGAGACGGCGTCGCGGACGGAGTCCAGGTACTCGGAACCCTTTCCGACGGGGAATCCGCTCTTGGGCCGGTGCACGACCTCGGCGGGCAGCAGGTCCTCGACCGCGCTGCGGAGCAGGCCCTTCTCCTGGTCACCGAGGCGTTTGACCTGCCATGGCACGTTCCACACGTAGTCGACCAGGCGGTGGTCGCAGAACGGGACGCGGACCTCCAGGCCGTTGGCCATGCTCATCCGGTCCTTGCGGTCGAGGAGGAACGGCAGGAAGCGGGTCTGCTGGAGGTAGTACACCTCGCGCATCCGCCGGTCCGTTCCGGTCTCGCCCTCGAGGCGGGGCACCTCGCCCAGCGCCTCCTCGTACCGGGCGTCGAGGCGCTCGTGCAGGTCCAGGCTGTCGCGCAGGTGCCCGGAGAGAACGGCGTTGCGGTCCTGGACGCCGGCCGACCAGGGGAAGCCGTTCGTAGGCTTCCGGGCCTCGGAGACGAACCAGGGGTAGCCGCCGAACGCGTCGTCCGCGCCCTCGCCGGACAGGGCGACCGTCAGATACCTGCTCACCTCGCGGAAGAGCAGATAGAGGGACACGTCCAGGTCGCCCACGCCGGGGATGTCGCGGGCCCGCAGGGTGGTCCGTGACTCGTGGAGCAGCGAGGCCGGCTCCACCAGGACCTCGGTGTGCTTGGTGCCGAGGTGCCCGACGACCGCCTGCACGAACGGCGCGTCCCGGGAGACGTGCAGCGCGTCAGCGGTGAACTCCTCCTCGCTGCCTTCGAAGTCGACCGAGTACGTCGCCAGCGGGTCGAGGCCGTTGGCGGACAGCACGCCCGCGCCCAGGGCCGTGATGGCGCTCGAGTCGATGCCGCCCGAGAGCAGGGCGCCCAGCGGCCTGTCGGCCTCGATCTGCTCGGAGACCGCCCGGTCGAGCAACTCGCGGACGCGGGCGACGGTGGTGGGGACGTCGTCCTCGTGCGGCCGACTGCGTAACTCCCAGTAGCGGTGCGGCCTCGCGCCCCGCCGGTCGAAGCGGATCAGGTGACCCGGCTTCACTTCGCGCAGGGTGCGGAAGACGGCGTCCCCGGGGCGCTTGGCCGCCACCGTGAAGACATCGACCAGCCCCTCGGCGTCGACCTCCGGGGCGACCTGCCCGCTGGCGAACAGTGCCTTGGGCTCGGATCCGAAGATCACGCCCGAGGGGTGTTCCGCGTAGTAGAGGGGTTTCACGCCCAGCGGGTCACGTGCCAGCAGCAGTGTCTCCCGCGCGACGTCCCAGAGCGCGAAGGCGAACATTCCGGCGAACCGGGTGACTGCGGACTCGCCCCACTCACGGTACGAGGCCAGGATCACCTCCGTGTCCGTGCCGGTACGGAAGCGATGCCCGCGGGTGGTCAACTCCTCCCGGATCTCACGGAAGTTGTGGATCTCGCCGCTGAAGGAGACCACCGCGAGCTCCCGGCCGTCGTCCTCCCCGCGGGCGGCCATCGGCTGCTGCCCGTGGTCCACGTCGATGACCGCGAGCCTGCGGTGCCCCAGACCGATGCTGGGGGCACTCCACACCCCGGCGCCGTCCGGGCCGCGCAGGGCGAGTGTCTCAGCCATCCGGGAGACGGTGGCGACCTGACCGGTCATGTCACGTTCCCAGTCCAACCAGCCTGCTATGCCGCACATGTGCGTGAGCTCCTCACTTCTCGGAGGCGGTGGCGAAGCCGACGAGGCTCGCCTCCACCACGCCCCGGATCGGGGCGGGCAGCCGGTCCCAGTTGCGCGCGTCGTTGAGGTCGAGGACCCTCGACAGCTTCCAGCCGAGGTACTGGCCGAGGGAGGCGAGCGGCGGGAGCGTCTCCACCGGGCGCAGCACCAGGTCGTAGCCCGGGAACAGGCCGCCGACGCGTTCGGCGGTCGCGCGTGACCAGGCCTCGTCGACGGGTACGTCGGTGGTGGCCAGGCACACGATGGCCGTACCGCGGATCACCAGCATGTAGTTCAGGACGGTCGGGCCGGTGTGCTCCTCCGGCCACAGGCCGGCCTCGAAGTCGTTCTGCCGGATGCCGTTGCCCTCCAGCACGATCAGGTCCTGGGAGCGTCCGAGGGTGCGCAACAGCGGGGTGGCCACCCCGCACGGGCAGGGCGTTCCCGGGATCTCGACGAGGTCACCCGTGCGGTACCGCAGCAGGGGCCTCGCTTGCATGTCGAGGGTGGTGACGACGAGTTCACCGCGGTCGGGGCTGCCCTCGATGAACCGGGTCCCGGTGTCGTCGGTCAGTTCCAGGACGTAACTCTGCGTCTGGAGATGGAGGTTGCCCTGTTCGCAGGTGATGGCGGTGGTGCCGGTCTCCGAGGAGCCGTAGGCGGCGGAGTAGGCCTTGGCCCCGGTCAGCCGCTCCAGGTGCCGGATGAATCCCGGCCCTGTCTGCTCGGCCATGAGCAGGAGCTTGTCGAAGGCGGGCACCGGCTCGTCGTTGCGGTAGGCGAACTGGATCATCTCCAGGAGGCGGGACGGAGGCCCTACGAAGACGTTGACACCGAGTTCGCGGGTCAGTCGCAGCACCCGGGTGTA
This sequence comes from Streptomyces sp. NPDC051064, assembly GCF_044455985.1. Classification (NCBI taxonomy): domain Bacteria; kingdom Bacillati; phylum Actinomycetota; class Actinomycetes; order Kitasatosporales; family Streptomycetaceae; genus Streptomyces; species Streptomyces sp. NPDC051064. The sequence goes on along the minus strand of NZ_JBITFK010000016.1, from coordinate 36,562 downwards.
GTCACCCGTGATGTTGTCCACCCACGGCCGCAGGGACATCACCTGGAGATATTCGAGGACCTTCTCGAACTGGTAGGCCGCGGGGGCGAAGGGGGCGTTGATCAGGATGAGCGCCCGGTCGCTCCGGTCGAGGATGCGCGCCCACTGCTCCCCGATGTTGATGGTGTTCACGATCAGGTCGTCGAGGGCCTTCGGCGCCGCCACCGGGTTGCCCGTCGTGCCGGACGACTCGTAGTAGTGGAGGAACTCCGACAGGTCGCGGGTGAACGCCTTGTGTCCGCCGGAGCTCAGGCTCTGCTTGGGCAGGAACGGCAGCTGGGGCAGGAGGTCCGCGATGACCGTCTCCGGGGCCGTCGCCTGTGCCTTCTTCGTGAGGTCCGCGAGCGTGTCGCGCTCGTAGAGGCCGGAGTCGGCAGCGGCCTGCAGGGTGGCGGAGAACTTCCTGCCCAGGGCGCCGGGTTCGGGGGTGCCCGCGTGGCTGTCGCGGACGAGATCGGTGTGCGCCCGGGCGGTGGCCAGGAGTGTGTGCTCGATGTGGGAGTCACGCAGCAGCAACATCGGTGTCCTTGTCGGAGGTGAAGCCGGCCGCGCGGGCCAGGCTGCCGTCGAGAATGAGCTCGCTGACCGCGGCGATGTCTCCGTCCATGCGCCGGTCGCCGTCGGCGAACGGGACGTGGGCGCGCACGACTTCGTGCACGCGCCGGACCCAGGGGGCCGCGTTCTCGCGGCCCCTGAGGTCGATGGCCTGGGCGCCGGCGAGCAGGGCGATCGCCGCGACCTGGCCCGTCAGTTCGTTCACGGTGCGGGCGTCGCGCGCGGCGAGGGTGCCCATGCTCACCTTGTCCTGGTTGTGGGCTTCGGTGGAGCGGGAGAACACACTGGCCGGAGCGGCGGTCTTGAGGGCCTCGGCGGTGATGGCGGAGGCGGCGATCTGCATGCCCTTGAATCCGTGGTGCAGTCCGGCCTCGTCGCTCAGTGAGGGGGGTACGAGGTTGGCCGGCAGCCCCGCGTTGAACTTCGGATCCACGACGAGCGCCAGCTGCCGGTCCAGGAGATCGGCCACGTTCGCGGTCGCGATCTTGAGACTGTCCATCGCCTGGGCGACGTGTCCGGCGTAGAAGTTTCCGCCGTGGTGCACCCGCTCCTCCTCGACCGCGAAGAGCGGGTTGTCCGTGGAGGCGTTGATCTCCGTGGTCAGCCACTGCTCGACCCAGGTGAGGGTGTCGCGGAGGACGCCGATGACATGCGGAGCACAGCGCACCGAGTAGTGGTCCTGGATGCGCTGTTCGAGCCTGCGGTAGTCGTCCTGCAGCGGGTCCGTCCCGTCGAGGATCTCCTCGTACGTCGTGGAGAGCCCCGACTCCGCGGTCATTCGCCGCACTTCCCTGGCCGTCGCGACCTGGCCGGGGTGGGGCTTGGCGTCGTGCAGGAACGCGGCGAAGTGGGAGGCGTTGCCCAACAGCGCCTCGCTGATGAACGCGGTGACGATCTCGGCCGTACGGGCGATGCTCACGGCGTCGTGCGCGGCGAGGACGGCGAACGCGGTGGTGAACGACGTTCCGTTGATGAGCGCCAGCCCCTCCTTGGCCTCCAGGTCGAGGGGCGCGATGCCCGCCTCCCGCTGGGCCTCGGAGGCCGGCATGATCCGCTTGCCGTAGAGCACGTCGCCCTCGCCGAGCAGGACGGAGGCCACGTAACAGAGCGGTACCAGGTCCCCGCTGGCCCCCAGGGAGCCCCTCTCCGGTACACGCGGCAGGATGTCCGCGTCCAGGTGGGCGAGCAACCGCTCGATCACCAGGGGGCGGATGCCGGAGTTGCCGCGGGCCAGTGCGTTGGCGCGGATCAGGAATGTGGCGCGGACCACGTCATCCGCGGCTTCCGGGCCCGTGCCGTTGAGGTGATAGCGAATCAGGTTCCGTTGCAGATGAGCAGCGCGCTCAGGGCTGATCTGGTTGGTGACGCTGTCCCCGAAGCCCGTGGTCACACCGTAGATCGGCTTCCGGTCGGCGATCAGGCGGTCGCGCAGCCGTACGCTTCGCTCTGCCGTGGCCACCGCCTGGGATGCCAGCGCCACGGCAGGGGCCACGCCCTCCCTGGGCGGGCGGGCCAGTCGTACGACGTCGCGCAGGGTGAGCGATCGACCGTCGAGTTCGATCCCGACGTCGTGGGTCTGTGCGGTCACAGGGCACTCTCCGACGCAAATCGATTTGGCATGTGCCCAGCCTCTGTGATCGGCCGTGCTCCGGGCTTCCGCCGAGCGGCCAGTCTCTACCTGGGCCGAAGACCAGGAGGAATAGGTGCTTCCGTATGGGTGGCACAGAGAGGAGCCGCCTGCAAAACGGTGTCACGAACCGATTCCCCCGTGACCGGCGACGGAATGCGCGACGGAGCGAATGTTACAAGGTTATGTCTGGATGGAAATCATTGAATGCAAGACGGTTATCGGGTTAGCATCTGCCAGCCGCACGCCTCGCGGCCAGTGTCCCGCAGTACTCCGGTCGCCGCCGCGAGCAGTAGCTCCGCGAAGCCATCCACAGGGGGATCAATGATCGACTGCGCCACCCACCGCACCGGAACGCCGATACGTGTCGCTGCGCCCAGAGGTCCTTCGATCCTGTCTGCCGGAATCGCGGCCGCCCTGCACTCGACACCAGGCATGAGCGTCATCAGCCCCGGCCGGCCCGGGCCGGAAGGACGGGATCCCAGGCCACAGGCCGACGTCCTCCTGGTGGAGGACGACCCTTCCTTATCTCCCCCCGAGGTCATCGCCGCCGCCCGGCCGCGGCAGGCCTCGGAGACCCGGCAGCGACGGGCCGGAGTCGTGCTGGTGACACAGGAGCCGGCCATCGAGCGCATCGTCGCGTATCTGCGGTCGGGCGTCCGCGCCTTCGTCTGCCATGACGCGCCGCTCGACGACCTGGTGGACGCCGTGCATTCGATCGCACGGGGAGAGGTGTTCCTTCCCCATGGAATAGCGGTCCAAATCATCGACGGAATACTGCCTCATCTCCCCTTCTTCACCCCCGGCACCACCTCACCTTTGGACCGGCTCACCACCCGGGAGAAGGAGGTCTACTCCCATGTGGCCGCAGGACGGTCCAACGCGGAGATCGCCAGGGCGTGCTACCTGAGCGAAAAGACCGTGAAATTCCATGTCTCCAATATTCTGCGCAAACTCGGTGTGAAAAATCGCCTCCAGGCCGTCGCCCACGCCCACCAGGCGGTCGAGAAGGCGGCGTGAGAACGCGGTAGCACCTGACGCCGGGGCGCGTCCGCTCACCGGCCTCGCCCCGGCAGTCTGCGCAGCCCCAACTCCCTTGCATGCAAGCGGAGTTCACCATATGATTCGATACTTAGCGAACTTTAGAATACTGGCCTTCTAGATCCGGAGTGCCTTCATGACCACGGATCCGCGCAGGCCGTCGGGCCTGTCCCGACTCCCGTCCCTCACGGGCCTGCGCTTCGTCGCCGTTCTGTTCGTCTTCGCCTTCCATGCCGCCCTGGAGGCGCCGTTCAGCGACACCGGCTTCGGCCAGGCGTACGCGGACACGGTCATGAACGCGGGATGGCTGGGCGTGAGCTTCTTCTTCGTCCTCAGCGGATTCGTCCTGACGTGGTCCGCCCGCCCCCGGGACACGGTGCCGGGCTTCTGGCGGCGGCGGGCCGCCAAGGTCTATCCGCTGCACATCGTCACCTGGGCCGCCGCGCTCGTCCTGGTGGCCGCGGCCGGCGCACCGGCAGAGCTGCGCCAGGCGCTCCCGAACCTGTTCCTGGTGCATACCTGGTTCCCCGACCGCGACGTGTTCTCGAGCCTCAACGACGTGAGCTGGTCACTGTCCTGCGAGGTCTTCTTCTACCTGCTCTTCCCGTTCCTGCTGCGGGCCCTGCGACGCATCGAGGCCGGCCGCCTGTGGGTGTGGGCGACCGTCACAGCACTCCTGGTTCCCGTGCTGCCGCTGCTGGCGGAGCTGTTGCCGGACTCCCCGCCGCTGCCGTTCGGTTCCGGCTCCGAGTGGCAGTTCTGGTTCGTGTACGTGATCCCGGTGGGCCGCCTGCTGGAATTCTGCTTCGGCATGTTCCTGGCCAGGATGCTGCTGACCGGGCGCACAGTCCCCGTCCCGGTCCTGCCCGCGGCCGCGCTCGTCCTCGTCGCCTACGCGGTCTCACTCCAGCTCCCCTTCCTGTACGGGCTGACCAGCGTGACCGTCGTGCCCATCGGGCTGCTCATCGCAGCCGTCGCCCAGAAGGACATCCGCGGGACGGCCTCGGTACTGGCCCGCCCCATGGCCGTCCGCCTTGGGGAATGGTCCTTCGCCTTCTACCTCGTCCACCGACTGCTCCTCCAGCAGGGGCACCGGCTGCTGGGCGAGGGCCGCACCTGGTCGACACCCACGGTGTTCGGCCTGTTCGCGGCCGCGTTCGCCCTGTCACTGCTGATCTCCTGGGCGCTGCACGTCTGCGTCGAACGTCCCGCGATGCGCCTGCTCGGTTCAGGCCGGGGCAGGTCCGCACCTCCCCCGGCCCCGGCCCGGCCATCGGCCGCCGCTCGTCCCGCGACTACCGAAGCCACCCCTTCCCGAACCGTCTGAAAGGGAACGCCAGCATGTCCGACGACTCGCTCACCCAGTACCCGCTCCCCCTGGGGCCTCTTGGCGAACCCCCGGAGAAGTACTCCGAACTGCGCGCGAAGTGCCCGGTCTCCCGCGTCCGACTGCCCAGCGGTGACGCCGCGTGGATGGTCACCGGCTACGACGAGGTCGTGGCCGCCATGTCCGACCGGCGGCTGTCCCGTGCGGCGCTGCGCGAACCCGGGGCGGTCCGCACGGTCAGCGGCGAGGACTTCTCGGACAACCCGTACAACCTTCTCAACCAGGAGGGCCAGGACCACACCCGGCTGCGCAGGCTCATCGCCCCCGCGTTCACTCCCCGTAAGGCCGAGCTGTGGCGGGCCAGGATCGAGGAGATAGCCCATGAGCTGATCGACCAGCTGATCGCCGGGCCCCGTCCCGCCGACCTGCACCACGACTTCGCGGCCACGCTGCCCATCTGGGTCATCTGCGAGATGGTGGGCGCCCCCGTCGAGGACCGCGCGAAGCTCCAGAAGTGGACGGACCGACTGGTCAGCATCACCGCGCACACGCCCGAAGAACGGCTGGCCGCCCGCGAGGAGTCCGCCGCGTACGTGGCCGGGCTGATCGCACAGCACCGCGAGGAGCCGGGTGAGGACCTGCTCAGCACCCTCATCACGGCCCGCGACGACGACGACCGGCTGAACGAGCGTGAGCTGGTCTGGCTGGGCATCAACCTGCTCGTCGCCGGCCACGACACGACCGTGAGCGCGATCTCGCGCAGCCTGTTCCAGCTGCTGCGCCACCCCGACCAGTGGCGCCTGCTGGTCGACAACCCCGGCGTGCTCCCCGAGGCCACCGAGGAACTCCTGCGCTACGCGCCTCCCTCCGAGATCGGTTTCATGCGCATCGCGACGGAGGACGTCGAGATCGCCGGCACCAAGGTGGCCAAGGGCGAGGGCGTCATCCCGGTGATGCACGCGGCCGGCCGTGACACCAGGCGGGTCTCCGCACCGGAGGCGCTGGACCTCACCCGCACCGATGCCACGCACCTCGCTTTCGGGCACGGCCACCACTACTGCCCTGGCGTCGGCGTCGCCCGGGTGGAGCTCCAGTCGGCCTTCGGGACGCTCGCGAAGCGGCTCCCCTCGCTGCGTCTGGCCGTTCCCGCGGAGCAGGTGGAGTGGATCGGCGGACTGCTGACCGTGCGCCCCAAGGCCCTTCCCGTGGACTGGTGACGGCGGAACACATCTGATCGCGGACCGAAGTGCGGTGATGGGCTCGAGGAGCCCGGCCGCACTTCGGCCGTCCACGGCGGCACCGCGGTGCCGCCGTGCCGCCCACCGCGTATACGGCCGCGCACGCGTTGGACTTGACCGTAAAGTAGAAGGATAAATAATCTTGACACCCACTATGCAGCGCTCAGGATGACAGCAGCTGCACACGAGGGAGCCCGGATGACGACCAACCCGCCGCGAACCCGCCGGACCTCGCCGAGCAGGGCTGCCGACGACAGCGCACGCCGGCAGTACTTCTCCACACTCGCCCTCGACCGTCCGGACATCGCCATGTGCCGGGCCACGACCGTGGTGGCCCGCGCCATCGACGTCGAACTCACCGACTACAAGGTCTCGGTGGCCCAGCACCTGGTGCTGAAGATGCTCAGCGACGTGGGGCCCTGTTCGCAGCAGGAGCTGAGCGAGCAGCTGCGTATCGACCGCAGCGTGATGGTCGGCTGCATCGACGGTCTGGAGGACTCGGGGCTGGTACGCCGCGAGCGGCACCCCAAGGATCGGCGGGCCAACGCCATCACGCTGACGGCGGACGGGCTGGTCGCCCTGGCCGAGGTCGAGAGCGGGGTGCCGCGCCTGCTGGACCGCGCCTTCCAGGCCCTCACCCCCGCGGAGCGCAAGACACTCACCCGCCTGATCGCCAAGATCCTCGAAGTCACGTGAGCGGCCGGCCGGCCGGCGGGCGACGCCGATCGCCGGTTCAGGAAACCGGCGCAAGGGCCCGCAGGGCACGCAGCATGCCGTCGGGGCCGGCACCGAACTCGGGCGCGGGGCTCACGGCGAGCAGCGGTGTGACCACACCGGCGTCGACATAGCGCTCCACATGCGCGCGGCACTCCTCCGGGCTGCCGTGGACGAGGAGTTCATCCACGAGCCGGTCCGGTACGGCCGCGGCGGCGCCCCTGAAGTCACCGGCAGCCCAGGCCCGCCTGGAGGGCTCCAGCACCTCACCCCGCCCGAGCCAGTCGTGGAAGGCCGAGTAGGTCCGCGCGTTGAGGATCGCGCCCAGCATCGCCCGGCCCTGTGCCCGGGCGTAGCCCCTGTCCCGGGTGGGGCAGACGAAGATCCGCGCGACCACTTCCTTCGCCTTGCCCTCGGGACCCATCGCCTCCACCACCTGAGGAAGATCGTCCACGGCGAGGAAATTGGTGACGAGCCCGTCAGCCTCCCGCCCGGCGAGCCGCAGCATCTGCGGCCGCAGGGCACCGATGAGGACAGGAGGTGCCGGGTCGGGTACGGAGGCGACGCGGAAGCCTTCGATGCTGAACGAGTCGAAGTCGCCGGACACGTACTCCCCGTTCAGGGCCGCCTTGAGGAAGCGCACCGTGTCGCGAACCCTTCGATAGGGATGTTCGAAGGGGATGCCGTTGATGCGCGTGACGAACGGAGGCCCCGAGGATCCCACCCCGAGCACGACCCGCCCGGGCGCGGCCTCCGCCAGCGTCGCGACCGTCATCGCCAGCAGAGCCGGGCCGCGCGTCTGCACCGGCAGCACGGCGGTTCCCACCCTCAGCTCCGGTGCCCATGCGGCGGCCAGCGCGAGCGGTGTGAAGCCGTCGTAGCCGGCTGCCTCGCCGGTCCAGGCGTCCGTGTAGCCGAGATCCGGGAGTTCCTCGATGATGCGACGGTGTGCGGACAGAGGAACGGTCTGGAGCGGGATCGTCACCCCGTAGCGGTCCAACGGCTCACTCCTTCCTTCTCACGGGCAGCACCTGGACGAGCCGAGTCGCCCGGGCCAAAGCCACTCCAGTTTCATTTAATAGTTCGCCAACAATGGAACTATGAACTTCGACTGTGGCCGTGTCAACACCCGCCAGTGCGGCACCGGGTCACCACTGGCATCATCCGCTTGTCACGCGAGCAGGGGAAACATCCTTCGAGAAGGAGCCCAGTTGAACACGTCACCGGTGAACTCCTCACCCGGCAGCCCACACCGCATGGACCCGTCCGGCGGCTGCCCGCACGCGGCCAACGCCCGCCTGCTGTCCCAGGGCGCTGTCACCGCGGTGATCCTGCCCGGCGAGGTGGAGGGCATGGCGGTCCTGGGGCATGACGCCCTCAAGGAATTTCTGTCGCACCCCGATGTCGCCAAGGACGCGCAGCACTTCGCGGCGCTCCAGGCGGGTGAGATCGCCGACGGCTGGCCGTTGAAGACGTTCGCGACGGTGCAGGGGATGACAACCGCCGACGGCGCCGACCACCGACGGCTGCGGTCCCTGATGAGCAAGGCCTTCACCGCGCGCCGGGTGGAGGCACTCCGGCCACGCGTGGAGGCGTTGACGGCCTCGCTCCTGGACGGTCTCGACCGGGCCGCGATCGCCGGTGACGGTGTCGCCGACCTGCGCGCGCACTTCGCGTTTCCGCTGCCCATGGGTGTCATCTGCGAGCTCCTGGGTGTGGACGCCGAGCACCACGACCGGCTGCACCATCTGTCCAACCGCATCGTCGCCACCGACACAGCCCCCGCCGAGGCCATGGCGGCCAACCGGGAGATGGTGGAGGTGCTCAGCGCCGTGGCGGCCGCCCGGACGGAGAGTCCCGGGGACGACCTCATCAGCGCGCTGATCGCGGCCCGGGAGGCTGACGGCGACCGGCTGGGCCCGCACGAGCTGATCGGCACCCTGATGCTCACGATCATCGCCGGACACGAGACGACGCTCAATCTGATCACCAACGCCGTACGTGCCCTGTGCGCCCACCGGGATCAGCTCGACCTGGTCCGGTCGGGCGGGGCGAGCTGGGAGGACGTGGTGGAGGAGACGCTGCGCTGGGACAGCCCGGTCAGCTACTTCCCGTTCCGCTACCCGACCCGCGATCTGACACTCGACGGCACCGTCATCCCCAAGGGGACCCCGGTGCTGGCCGGTTACTCCGCGGCGGGCCGCGACAGGAAGACCCACGGCCCGGATGCCGACCGGTTCGACATCACCCGTGACAGCGGGACCCGGCACCTCTCGCTCGGGCATGGCGCGCACTACTGCATGGGCGCCCCGCTGGCCCGGATGGAGGGCACTGCGGCGCTCGCGCAGCTGTTCGCGCGCTTCCCCGACCTGGATCTCGCCGTCCCGGAGGCCGAACTGCCGCGCCACGCCTCCTTCGTGGGCAACAGCGTGAGGGCGCTGCCGGTACGCCTGCGCGGCTGAGGCGGAGGGCCGGGCTGCAGGACCGGCGCGGGGGTGGAAGTCGGACACCAGGTGTTCCCACCTGACTCGAACAGCCCTTGTGTCCCCGTGCCGGCTCCGGTCTCCTGCATAACGGCAGACCTGTCCGGCGGGTGACAACGTTGCCGGACCCCTCAGAGGCGGTGCGGTGCGGGGCGCCCCGTCGACGCACCGCACGAAGGAGTACGCCGATGCGCTTACGCCCCTCCGCGGCCACGCGACTGGCCCTCACCACCGTGAGCGCCGTCGCCCTCTCCGTCACACAGGTGCCGCACGCCTCCGCCCACGGCCCGGGCGGGAAGTGGGTCGCCGCCTGGGGTGCGAGCCAGGTGGCCGGCAGTGAGATCCCCGGCAGCACCTGCCCCGCCGGATCGGGACTGGAGAACCGGACCGTCCGCAATGTGCTCTTCGTCAGCGCCGGCGGTGCCGGCGTCCGCGTCCGGCTCGCCAACACCTTCGGCACACGGCCGGTGAGCGTGGACCAAGTCACGGTCGCGCTCCAGCGGTCCGGGGCCGCGGCCGTGCCGGGCACACTGCGCACCCTGACCTTCGACGGCCGCCGGGACACCACGATCGCAGCAGGTGAGGACCTCTTCAGCGACCCCGTACCGATGCGGGTGGAAGCCCTCTCCAGGCTGCTGGTCAGCGTGCACGTGGACGAGGCCACGGGCCCGGTGACGAACCATCCGTTCACCGCCCAGGGGAATTACCTCGCCGCCGGGGACGCGGCCGGCGACACGTCGGGCACCCCCTACTCGGACACCCCTGCTGGATGCTGGTGAGCGGGGTCGACGTACGCGGGAGCGCCCGTACGGCCGGTGCCGTGGTCACGTTCGGGGATTCCATCACCGACACCGCGAGCACCACCGGCAATGCCGACCAGCGCTATCCGGACCACCTCGCCCGTCGGCTGCAGGACCGGACGGGGCGCACGCTCGCCGTGGTCAACGCGGGGCTGGGCGGCAACCGCCTCATCGCCGAGCGGGACGGCGAGCCCTACTACGGCCCGTCGGGCATTTCCCGGGTGGAGCGCGACGCGCTCGGTCAGAGCGGCGTGAGGGCCGTCATCCTGCAGGAGGGCATCAACGACATCGGCTTCGACGCGTCCGCCGAGGAGATCATCGCCGGGTACCGGACGTTCATCGAGAAGGTGCGCGCCAAGGGCGTCCCGGTGTACGGCGGGACGCTGCTGCCCTTCCGCGGGTCGTTCGTGTGGACCCCCGAACGACAGGCGACCTGGACCACGGTCAACGCCTGGATCCGGCACTCCGGCGCCTTCGACGGAGTGGTCGACTTCGCGGCGGCCACCGCGTCGGCCACCGATCCGCTGGCGCTGGATCCCGCCTACGACAGCGGGGACGGTCTGCACCCCGGCGACGCGGGCACCCGCGCGATGGCCGATGCCGTCGACCTCGGCATGCTCCTCGCCGGGCCGGCGCGGAGGAATCTGCCCCGCGACTGAACGCGCGGCTGCGAGGCTCCGTATCCACACCTGACGTCATCCTCACCCGGCGTCTCGTACTCCGACGAAGGGAAAGCTGGGCATGAGCGCATCGCAGGAGACCCAGGTCCATGTAGGGCGTCGTGCCGTCGTCGCGGTCGGGGCGACGGGACTGGCCGTCGCTCTCACCGCGTGCGGCGGCGGATCCAAGGACTCCGGCGGTTCGGACACGGTCGAACCGGCCGAGGAGGGGGACGGTGCGAACGGCGGCGCGCCCCTCGCCCGGACAGCCGACATCCCGGAGGGCGGAGGCGTCGTCTTCGCCGATCAGGGGGTGGTGGTGACGCAGCCGAAGGCCGGTGAGTTCAAGGCGTTCTCCTCGAAGTGCACCCACCAGGGCTGCGCGGTGAAGGGGATCGCCGACGGCGTGATCACCTGCCCGTGCCACAACAGTACGTTCGACGCGGCGACCGGCGAGGCGACGGGCGGCCCGGCGACGATGCCGCTGCCGGAGAAGCAGATCCGGGTGGAGGGCGGCTCCATCACTCAGGCGTGAGAGGCCTCACCGGGCGGGGCCGTTGCGTGATCACGGACCGTCGGGGCCTCGCCGGAGTGACCCTGCTCGGCGAGCAGTTGAGCTGGAACACCTAGGTGGGAGCCCTGGTGGTCCTCGCGGGCGCGGCCCTCACCCGGAGCCGGGCCCGGGGACCGGCCGGGGCGCCCCCTCCTGCCGGACCGCTCAGCCGTAACTGACCGGGCGGGCGGGCGGTACCGCTGCCGCCACCGCGTCGGCCAGCGGTTCGATGTCGGCGGCGGACAGCGACGAGACGGTCAGGCGCACCCCTTGCGGCGAGGTCATACGGAACCGAGCCCCCGGGGCCACGGCCCAGCCCGAGTGCAGCATCCGGGCCACCGCGCCGGTCTCGTCGCTCACCGGGACCCACACATTCATCCCGGTCCGCCCGTACGCCGCGATCCCCCGCTCCCCCAGGGCCCGTACGAGCGCGTCCCTGCGCAGCCCGTAGGAGTTGGCGATCACTGCCGTGTCGACGGCCCCTGTCGCCCACAGGTGCGCCACGGTCCGCTGCAGCAGCCCACTGACCCAGCCGGGCCCCAGCCGCTGACGCCCCGTCACCCGGTCCACGGTGAGCCCGTCGCCGGTGAGCACCGCGAGCCGCAGGTCGGGTCCGTACGCCTTGGAGACCGATCGCACGAAGGCCCAGCGCTCCGTGACGCCGGCGAGCGGGTGCACCGGCAGGTCGACGATGGCGTGGCCGTGGTCGTCCTCGATCAGGAGCACACCGGGATGCTCCGCGAGAACGGACCGCAGCTCGGCGGCCCTCCGGCTGCTCACCGCCGCACCGGTCGGGTTCTGCGCCCGGTCGGTGACCACCAGGGCCCTGGCCCCGTCCCGCAGGGCTCGCTCCACCTCGCCCGACAGAGGGCCGTCGCAGTCCAGGGCGACGGGGACGACGCGCATCCCGAGCGCCGGGACGAGATCCAGCAGCGCGCCCCACCCCGGGTCCTCGACGGCGACCGCGTCTCCGGGCCTGAGGTGCGCGGCGAGCACACGCTCGATCGCGTCGAGGGACCCGGAGGCGACCGCCACCGGCCCGGCGGGCACACCATCGGCGTCCAGACCCGCCCGCGCGAGGTCCCCGAGGAGTGGGACCACCGCCGCGTCCCCGTAGAGACCGGGCTCCCGGCCGTACGCCTCCGCGGCGGCGGCCAGCGCCTCCCCGAGGCCCGGCAGCAGGGCGGGGTCGGGGTTGCCGTCACCCAGGTCACGGACACCCGGGGGAGCCTCCACGCGGAGTGATCCACGCGCCGTGCTCGCGGGCCGCGGCCGCACCCGGCTGCCCCGGCGCCCCGCCGTCTCGATCACTCCACGCTCGCGAAGGGTCCGGTAGGCGGCGGCCACCGTATTCGGATTCACCCCCAGCAAGGTCGCCAACTCCCGCATGGGCGGCAGGACATGGCCGGGCGCGAGGTCACCCGACGCGACACCACGCTCCACACTCGCGGCAATGTCGGATGCACGCCGCCCACTGATCCGATACTCTCCTAGCACAAACATCAGTATGCACTAGTGCAATGGAGTACGCAATGCCGGACACCGCCACGCCCGACAGCACCGGCCTTCCCGGGGCAGCCGCCTACGAGCGGACGGACCGCACGGTCCCGAGCCGGTCCAGGGAACGCGCCTCGTACGACCACGAAACGGTCCACTCGATACTCGACACGGCCTACCTCTGCCACCTGGGCTTCATCCGCGACGGCGCGCCCGTCGTCCTCCCGACCCTCTTCGCCAGGGTCGGCGACCGGCTGTACGTGCACGGCTCGACCGGATCACGCCCGCTGCGCGCGACGGGCGCGGCGGATCCGGGTCTCGCCGTCTGCCTGACGGTGACGCATGTGGACGGCCTGGTGCTGGCCCGTTCGGCCTTCCATCACTCGATGAACTACCGCTCCGTGGTGGTCCACGGCATCGCCCGTACGGTGACCGACCCGGAGGAGCGGCGCATCGCACTCGACGCCATCGTCGACCAGGTCGTGCCGGGCAGGTCGAAGGACTCCCGGCCCGCCGACGCGAAGGAGCTCGCCGCGACCGCGGTGATCCGCCTGGACCTCGACGAGGTCTCCGCCAAGTCCCGTACGGGCGGGCCGAACGACGACCCCGAGGACCTCTCGCTGCCGTACTGGGCGGGCGTGGTTCCGCTGGACCACCGATACGCGGCGCCGGTGCCGTCCGGCGACCTGGACCCCTCGGTCCAGGTGCCGGACTACCTCACCGTTCTATGACCTCCGGAGCGGCGGCCTGCCTCCCGCCCGTGACCTCGTCGGTCAGGCCGCCACGGCGGCCCCACGGCGGGCGGCGGCGGCACCACGCGTCTCGGAGAAGGCCAGTCCCGCCACGGCGGCGAGCAGGAGCAGCGTGCCGATGACCGTGGCCGCGGTGAGCCGCTCCCGCAGCACGGTCACCGCGATGACGGCGGCGCTCACCGGTTCGAGAAGCATGATCACGGACACGGTCGCCGAGCGGACCACCGCGGCACCCGCGAAGTAGAGCGCGTAGGCGAGCGCGGTCGGCACCGCCGCCACGTAGACGAGCAGCCACAGCACCTGCCCCGTCTCCACGGTGTGCGGCACGAGGCCTTCGGCCGCCGCCATGGGGAGCAGACCCACGGCGCCGATGCCGAAGGCCCACGCGCTGGTGGAGAGGGAGTCGCCGGCCGCACCGTCCCGGCCGAGCCACCGGGTGAGCAGCGTGATCGCCGCGTACCCCGCGGCGGACAGCACGGCCAGCAGCAGTCCGACGGGCCGCACTTCGGCCGGCTCGCCGCCGAGCACCAGCACGGCGAGACCGATGAGCGCGCCCGCCACCGCGGCGAGCCCGCCCCCGCCCAGCCGCTCCCCCATGGTGAGCCGCGCGCCGACCGCGATGAGGACGGGGCCCGCGCCCAGGGTGACGACGGTTCCGACCGCGAGTCCGGTCGCCTCGACCGCCGCGAAGTACGCGCTCTGGAACACGGTCAGGCCGATGCCGGTCCCCAGGATGCGGAGCAGCCGCCGACGGCGCGGCTCGGTGGGGGTACGCGGCCGGCGGGGGCGCAGTGCGAGCACCCCGCCCAGCAGGGCGAGGCCGCCGACGCAGCGCCAGAACGACAGTGCGAGCGGCCCGAGATCGCTGATCCGGAAGAGGAGGGAGGCGGCCGCGCCCGCCGTCCCCCAGGCGAGACCGGCGACGACGAGATAGACAAGGCTCCGCCCGACGGGCAGGCCGGGAACAGGGTGGGACACGTGACTCTCCAGAAGAAGGGGGTGGTGGTCGCTCGGCTCCGCGCGCGGGCAGCGACGAACCGCTCGGGACGTACCCGAGCCCGGTCTTCGTCCGGAGTGGCCGCCTCGCGCTAGGCGGCAGGAGGCGGAAGTACGGTCAGCGGCATGATCGGCACCCTACGGCGAGGCCGGAGGCCGGGACAACTCACTTCCGGAACCGGCCGGCTCGCGGGCCCCCGCCGCCCCCGGTCCCGGCCCCGATGCCACCGGCCCTGACGGCGGCTTGGGCGCGGACGACTGCGCGATCAGAGCACCGAGCAGCACCACGCCTCCACCCACGAGTTGTGGCGCGGACAGGTGCTCGCCCAGCAGCACCCAGGCGAGCACGGTTGCGATGACCGCTTCCAGGCAGGCGACGACGCCCGCGACCTGGGGCGAGAGCAGGCGTACCGACATCACACCGGTGGCGTAGGCCAGCACGGTCGCGAGCAGCACGATCCATCCGAGGAGCAGCCAGGCGGGCACCTCGTGCCCGTCCATGTCCGCGGTCCTCCCGAGGACCGCCCAGTCCATGGCCCAGGGGCCGGCCACCACCGTGAGTACGGCCGCGCCCGCCAGCAGTCCGTACGCGATCACGCCCACCGGGTGCGGAGGTTCGGCGTCCGCCGTGTCGCCGTGGCCGGCGCCCTGGTCCGACAGGACGAAGTAGCCCACCTGGCAGCACGCCGCACCGAGGGCGAGGAGCAGACCGACCGCGTCGAAGCTCAGGCCGGCCCACACCTCGACGACACAGGCGAGTCCCCCGACCGCGAGCACCACACCCGCCGCGGCGGCGCGGGTGACGAGCCGCCGCTGCACGAAACGCACCCAGCCGAGGACGAGGGCGGGCGCCAGATACTCGATGAGGAGCGCGACGCCGACCGGGATGCGTGAGATCGACGCGAAGTAGAAGGCCTGCACCCCGGCCACGGCGAACAGCCCGAAACCGGCCAGCAGTACGGGCCGCTCGCGCACCAGATTCCGGTGCCGCCACGCGACCGGCAGCATGACGAGCGCGGCGCCGGTCACCCGCAGCCACACCACGTGCAGCGGGTCGAGCCCCGCCTCGATCAGCGGCTTGGCCGCAACCCCTGAACCACCGAATGCGAGGGCCGAGACAAGGGCCAGGCCCAGACCGGCACTTCTCCCCTGAGTCGCGTGCATCGGCACATCATGGCAGCAGGCGTCAGCAGCGTCACCCCCGTCACACCTGTCCGCCGCGTGTTCATGATCACCCCTGCGGGCTCTTCGCGGCCGTTCGGTCCGCCACACGCACGCGCAGCGGCTCGACCGTGACCCCGGCCCGTTCCAGCACCTCGACCGCACGGCATCGGGGATCCGCGACCAGCGCCGCCAGCAGGTCGAGCCCGTCGGCGTGGAACTCCCCGCGCAGCAGCGCGCTCCGCACGGCCCGGTCCATGGCCGCTGCCGCCGAGGGCGACCACCCTTCGCCCGCGGGTTCCCGTACGGCCGGGAAGGCGCCCGAATCCTCCTGTGTCCCCTGCCAGCGGAGGCCGTATCCGATGCTGCGCTGCACGAGATATCCGAGCACCCTGGCCGGCTGCGGCCCTCCGTCGAAGGCCTGCCGGACCTCGGGGTCGGACTCGACGAGGGAGTGCAGGAGGTGAGCCGTGTCGACATGGCGGTCGCCGTCGCGCACCGCCCGCCGGCGCGCCCCCGTCACCACGGCGGTCATCGCGGCGCTCAGCCCGGCGCCGGCCCACGGGTGGTTCGGTGTGGCTTGTTCGGGGATCCCTGATGTCCGGTTCTGCACATCTCCACCCCATCAGTCCCGGGGGGCGAACACATCCCCGGCGCGGCCCATCCGGCATCCCACGGAAGGCGGGGACCGCTGCGGGGTCCCTCATCCTCGGGGATGAGATCGCGCCATCACGGGCAGCGAGGCGGCGGGGGCGCCGGTCCGTACGGAGGACAGAAAAAGGGCCCCGCGACGGGGCCCTTCTCCGCTTGCGCGTACCGCACGGCTCAGTTCTCGTCGGCGAGGATCAGGTACAGCTTCTTACGGGCGTCGTTGATCACCGTGAGGGCCTTCTGCCGCTGGTCGGCAGAGCCGGTCTTCCAGACCTGGCCGAACGCCTCCATCAGACCGAAGCCGGCCTGCCGGATCTCGTTGACGCCCTCCCAGTCGACACCGCGCCCCGCCTCTTCCCAGGGGGCCTCGGGGCCGGACTCGGCCTCGCTGCGGCCGAGGTCGGTGAGGGTGAACAGCTTCTTGCCGCCCTCGCTGGCGCTGATGATCAGGCCCTCGTCCTCCAGCAGCTGGAGGGTGGGGTACACCGAGCCGGGGCTGGGCTTCCAGGCCCCTCCGCTGCGCTCGCCGATCTCCTGGATCATCTCGTAACCGTGCATCGAGCGGTCCTTGAGCAGCGCGAGGATGGACGCGCGTACGTCGCCGCGCCTGGCCCTCCCCCGGCCGCCTCCACGGCCGCGTCCGCCGCCGAAAGGCCCGCCTCCGAAGGGTCCGCCGCCGAAGGGCGGCCCGAACGGGCCGAAGGCGGCGCGGCCTTCGAAGTCTCCCCTGCCGGCGCCTCGGCGCCCGGGGCCGCAGCCGTGGTTGTGTCCGTGGTCGTTTCCTTGTGAACGCATGACTGCGCTCCTCTCTTCATGTCTTCTTCGGTATCACGCGACTCTTCATTGAACGATCGCGATACCTCAACGATATATCGGAAGCTATCGCCTGGCAAGCGTTCGGAAAACTGCGCCGCCTCCATGTGGCGGACGGCCTAAGGTCGCGTGCATGACTGAGCCCTCCCACCTCGCCGCGGTCCGGGAGTCCTACGACACCGTCGCCGCCGACTACGCGGCACGCGTCAAAGCCCCCGCGGAGCTCGATCCGCTGTCACGCGCGATGCTGGCCACGTTCGCCGAGGTCGTCCGGACGGCCGGGCGCGGGCCGGTCGCGGATCTGGGATGCGGGCCCGGCAAGGTCACGGCACACCTGGCCGGCCTGGGGGTGTCCGCCTTCGGCGTCGACGTGTCCCCGAAGATGATCGAGCTGGCCCGGCGGGACTGTCCGGGTCTGCGCTTCGCGGTCGGCTCGATGACCGCGCTGCCGATCGGGGACGGCGAGCTCGGCGGCATCCTGGCCTACTACTCGACCCACCACACGCCACCGGAGATACTGCCCGTCGTGTTCGCCGAGTTCCGGCGCGCGCTCGCGCCCGGCGGGCACCTGATGATGGCCGGCCATGTGGGAGACGGCGAGCTCCTGCGTCCGACGCGAGCCTACGGAGGCCATCCGGTCTCCTACGAGTCCCATCTGGTGGAGCCGGACCGGATCGTCGCCCTGCTGGAACAGGCCGGACTCGTCATCACCGCGCGCCTGCTGGAGGAGCCCGGCGAAGGGTCGAAGAGGGCGGCCGGCACCTTCTTCGCCCGGAAACCCGAGGGTCCCTGAGCGGGTTCCGGGCGCGGCGCCCGGCCCCTGGCGCCCCACAGGCCGCGCATCCGCGATTGGCCTTGGACCACGCGGAACGGCCCCGCCTACGGTCGGCTTCATGAAGATCCGCATCGTCGACGCGTTCACCGACCGCCCCTTCGCCGGCAACCCTGCCGGAGTCGTGATCCTGGACTCCGGCACCTTCCCCGAGTCGGACCGCCTCCAGCGCATCGCCTCCGAGGTCAATCTCCCGGAGACGGCCTTCGCCCATCCCCTGCCGCCGGGCGGCGAGGCCGACTGGGCGCTGCGCTGGTTCACCCCCACCACCGAGGTCGATCTCTGCGGGCACGCGACACTCGCCACCGCCCACGTCCTGCACACGACCGGAGTCGCGAGCGGCACGGTGCGCCACGCCACCCGTTCCGGCGTCCTGCGCACGACCGCCCATGCCGACGGCACTCTGACGCTGGACTTCCCGACCGCGCCGCTCACCCCCGCGACCGCCCCGCCCGGGCTCGCGGAAGCGCTCGGCGCGTCGCCCCTCTCCCTCCACGACACGGGGAAGCACGTCGGCGACCTCCTGGTGGAGCTCGCCGACGAAGCGGCCGTACGGGCCCTGAAGCCCGACTTCCCCGCACTCGCCTCCTGCTCCCGTCGGGGCGTCATCGCCACGGCGGCGGCCGAGGACCCCGCCGGGGCGTACGACTTCGTCTCGCGCGGCTTCTTCCCCGGGGTCGGCATCGACGAGGATCCGGTGACCGGCAGCGCCCACACCGCCCTGGCGCCCTTCTGGTCGGCCAGGCTCGGCCGTGACGACCTCGTCGGACTCCAGGTCTCCGCCCGCTCGGGCCTGGTCCGCACCTCCCTGCGCGGCGAGCGCACGCTGCTGACAGGCAGCGCGGTCACGGTGATCGACGGGGAACTGCTCGCCGGGCTCTGACAACGGCGGGAGCGGGCCCCGCTCACGGGGTGGGCAGCCAGCCCACCTTCCCGGCGAGCAGCGCGTATCCGACGAACGCCCCGATGTCGAGCAGGGCGTGCGCGACGACCAGCGGACCCACCCGCCCCCAGCGCCTGTAGAGCAGCACGAAGACGACGCCCATGGCCATGTTCCCGATGAAGCCGCCGACCCCCTGGTACAGGTGGTACGAGCCGCGCAGTACGGAACTCGCCACCAGTGCGGCCATGGGCGTCCACCCCAACTGCCCCAGCCGGCGGAGCAGATAGCCGACGACGATGATTTCCTCCACGAGGGAGTTCTGCACCGCGGAGAGGATCAGTACGGGGAACTTCCACCACACGTCGGGCAGTGACTCCGGCACAACCGTCAGGTTGAATCCCGCGGCCCGCGCCACCAGGTAGAACGCCAGCCCCACGCTGCCGATCCCCGCCGCGACGAGGGTCCCCCTGCCCAGGTCCGGCCAGGGCCTGGTGCGGTCGAGACCGAGGGTCCGCAGTCCGGCCCGCTCCCGGAGCAGCAGGTGGGCCACCAGCGCGACCGGCACCAGGGCGGAGGCGATGCCGAACAGCTGCCAGGCCAGGTCCAGCCAGGGCCGCCCGGGAGCGTACGAGCCGTTCAGCGTCGCCGCCTGGTCCTTGAGACCCCCGGGTTTCGTCAGCGACCCGATGAAGCTGATCAGGGCGGACACCCCGCTGGCCCCGAGCGAGAGAGCCAGCACGAGGAGGGTCTCCGACCGGAGGATCCGCCGGGACACCTCCTCGTGAGGAATGGATTCAGCCACGCGCCCCGCCTCCACCTGTACACCTGCCATCAGCTATGCGTCGTCAGCCATGCGTCGTCATAGCTTGCCCGACGGGGCCGGGGCGGAAGGACACCGGGCGGTGGTCTCCTCAGGGTGCGGGAAAGCCGATGGGCCAGGTGTGCACCGGCTCACCCACCTGCATCAGCTCGCCGTAGCGCCGGGTGGTGGCTGCCAGCGCGCCCTCCCGTTCGAGTCCCGCCTCCAGGGCGCGGTGGTAGGTGTCGACCTGCCAGGAGGCGCCGTTCACCCTGAGCCTGCAGCGCTCCTCGATGACGCCGAGGTAGCGGTCCCGGTCCGAGGGCTCGATGTTCCACGCGTCCAGCCCGGCGGCCGCGAGCGGCAGCAGTTCGTCCCGTACGAGCTTGACGGCCGGCACCTTCGCCACGCCGCCGGAGCGGCCGGGGCGCGGCCACAGCAGCTCGGCCTCGATCCCGTGACGGCAGGCGGCGTCGAAGTTCTCGGCTGCCGCCTCGAAGGGCAGCTTGGTCCACACCGGCCGGGATTCGTCGGCGAGCGCGCGTACCAGCCCGTAGTAGAAGGCGGCATTGGCGATCACATCGTCGACCGTGGGGCCGGCGGGCAGGACCCGGTTCTCCACCCTCAGGTGGGGCACGCCGTCGGCCAGCCCGTACACCGGACGGTTCCACCGGTAGACCGTGCCGTTGTGCAGGACGAGCTCGGCCAGGGCCGGTACACCGCCCTCGTCGAGGACCCGCAGGGGATCCTCCTCGTCGCAGATCGGCAGCAGGGGCGGGTAGTAGCGCAGGTTCTCCTCGAAGAGCTCGTACGCCGAACTGATCCAGCGCTCCCCGAACCAGGTCCTGGGGCGTACCCCCTGATTCCGCAGTTCGGGCGGCCGCACGTCCGTGGCCTGCTGGAACAGCGGCGGCCTCGACTCGCGCCACAGCTCCTTGCCGAACAGGAAGGGGGAGTTGGCTCCGAGTGCGATCTGCACGGACGCGATGGCCTGCGCCGCGTTCCAGACGTCGGCGAAACGGTCCGGCGTCACCTGGAGGTGCAACTGCACCGAGGTGCAGGCCGACTCGGGGGCGATCGAGGCGGAGGTCGAGACCAATCGCTCGACACCTTCGATATCGAGGACGAATTCCTCGCCGCGCGCGGCCGCCATTTCATCGTTGAGGAGCGTGTAACGGTCGACGTCCGAGAGGTTTGCCGAAACCACGTCGTCCCGGCCGAGAGTCGGCAGGATGCCGATCATCACGATCCCCGCATCGACCTCCGCGGCCTTCCGGTGGGCATATGCGAGCCCCGTACGCAACTCCTCGGCCAGCTGATCGAATACCCGACCGCTCAGCCGGTGGGGGAGAATATTTACTTCCAGGTTGAACATCCCCAGTTCCGTCTGGAAATCCCGGCTGGCGATGCGCTGGAGAACCTCCGCATTCCGCATCCTCGGCATGCCGTCCGATCCCGCGAGATTCAGCTCGATCTCCAGCCCCATGAGATTCCTGGGACGATCGAACCTCCGCTCCGACAGGAGCCTCTCCAGCCCCGCCAGGCACTGGGTGAGCTTCTCGCGGTACGCCTGCCGATCGGACGCGGCAAAGGCACCCGCCACGACCTTCTCACCCATCGAAGGGTCCCTCCTCGAGTGGGCGGCCCGCGGCACAGGCCGCTCGTATCACGATCGATAGTGCCCCGACGAGATGATCCGTAACGCCTCCGCGGCCGATGGGCACCCAGTAGTCTGGTGACTGGAGCCGGAGGCACATTCCGAAGGCATGGGGCATATGCAGTTTGCCCGATCGGGTTGCCCGGCTGAAACGCCGACGTGTTTCAGCCTACCGCCGCGCCGGGAAAGTACCTGGCGACGCGGGTCGGGAGCGACCCGAATCCACAGAAACCGCGCAATTCAAAGTCTCGAATCCGCCTTGCGCGCAATATGCGGGTCGGCTAGCCGAAACACCGTGTGAACATTTGTCGTATAAACTCTGCGAAGGAGGCAGAGAGTTGACGCACCGGCCCGTCCGCCCCGTCACCGGCCTTCCTCTGGCCCCGCACGCCGACAGCGCCGTCTGCACCCGCCCACGCACCACCGTGTCTCCGAAGTGAGAGGCGACCCATTATGCCGCTGCATGTTTCCCCGGCCCCAGCGCCCGCACTGCGCAGCGTTCTCGCGGCACTCGGTTCTCCCACCGCAGTCCGCGAGGCCCATACGCCCGCTCTCCGGTCCGTCCAGGGATCGCTGAGCCCCGAACTTCCGCTGCCCGTCCATGTACTGGACCGGATCGTGCCGAACGACGCCGCACCACGCACCCGCCTCGCCGGCTGGCGATTCCTGATCCGCAGTGGTGAGCGCGCCGTCGCCGCCGCGGACACCATGCTCACCGCCGACGGCTGGACCTTCTCGCACTTCTTCGAGGGTCCTTACATCGTCTCCACCGAACTCGCCGTACGCCAGGCGGAGTCGGCGACGACGCATTACCAGCCGCGTCTGCTGTCGGTGCCCGAGCTGTACATGTTCACGCTGTGGCTGCACCACGACATCGAGGCCGACGCCGCCGGCGGCACGCTCGCTCCGACCGATGTGCTGGTGCCCCTGGCACCCGCTCCCCCGGGCATCACGGCCCACCGTCCGCACCACGTCGCGGAGCTGCTCCCGGTCATGACACTGCGTGTCACCCCGGCGCCTCTTCCGGACCTGCCCGAACTCCCCGGCCTCCTCGGGTCGCCGGCCTGACACTCCTGACACACGCGCCCCCGCCGAGACCGCTCGGCGGGGGCGCGTCCGTACCCGTCCGGACTAGTCCGGTCAGGTCACCCCGAACCATCCGAACGGACAGCCCAGTTGGATCGAACCGTCCGGCCGGGTGATGCGTCATGGGAGGAGAACAGCAGCTGCCGCGAAATCCCTGCGGAGAGACGTCCGTAGGGCAACACTGGGACCGGACCGACTTGATACGGGGGCGGCCATGAACACATCGTCCAGCCGCAGGACACTCGAATCGACGCAGCGAAAGAACCCACCCATGTGCCAGCACCAGCCACCCTGTCCGACCGCTGACTCCAACGACCGGGAAGCCGCACGTCTGATGGCCCACCACCCGGAACAGGGCTGGAGCCTGCTGTGCAACGGCGTCCTCCTCTTCGAGGACACCGGTGAGCTGCTCCCTGACGGGCAGATCATCGCCCCTCACCGCCCGCTGAAGAGCGGCCAGGTGATGAAGGCCGCCTGACCGCGGCCGACGGAACACGGGGGCCGGCCCGGAGAAGTCTCCGCACCGGCCCCGACGCGTGTCCGCGTGCCTACTGGTCGTACTCGTCGAGCGGCGGGCAGGAGCAGACGAGGTTGCGGTCACCGAACGCACCGTCGATCCGGCGCACCGGCGGCCAGTACTTGTCCGAAGGCGTGACGCCGGCCGGGAAGACCGCCTCTTCGCGGCTGTAGGCGTGCGTCCACTCGCCACCGAGCGCCGCCGCCGTGTGCGGGGCGTTGCACAGCGGGTTGTCGTCCCCGCTCCACTCGCCGGAGGCGACCTTGTCGATCTCGCCGCGGATGGCGATCATCGTGTCGCAGAACCGGTCGAGCTCGGCCAGGTCCTCGCTCTCCGTCGGCTCGATCATCAGCGTCCCTGCCACCGGGAACGACATGGTCGGCGAGTGGAAGCCGTAGTCGATCAGCCGCTTGGCGATGTCGTCGATGCTGACACCGGTCTCCTTGGAGACCGGCCGCAGGTCCACGATGCACTCGTGCGCGACCAGGCCGGCCGGGCCGTTGTAGAGGACCGGGAAGTGCGGTTCGAGACGCTTGGCGATGTAGTTGGCCGCGAGTACGGCGACCTGCGTCGCACGCTTCAGGCCCTCGCCCCCCATGAGACGTACGTACGCCCATGAGATCGGCAGGATGCCGGCCGAGCCCCACGGAGCGGCCGAGATCGGCCCGACGCCGGTCTCGGGGCCCGCCGCGGGCTGGAGGGGGTGGTTGGGGAGGTACGGCGCCAGGTGGGCGCGCACTCCGACCGGGCCGACGCCCGGGCCGCCGCCGCCGTGCGGGATGCAGAAGGTCTTGTGCAGGTTCAGGTGGGAGACGTCGCCGCCGAAGTGGCCCGGCTTGGCGAGACCGACCAGCGCGTTGAGGTTGGCACCGTCCACGTACACCTGGCCGCCGGCGTCGTGCACCTCTCCGCAGATGTCGGCCACGTGCTCCTCGAAGACGCCGTGCGTGGAGGGGTAGGTGATCATGAGGACGGCGAGCTCGTCGCGGTGGGCCGCGATCTTGGCCCGGAGATCCTCTATGTCGACCTCGCCGTCGTCGGCGGTCTTCACCACGACGACCTTCATCCCGGCCATCACGGCGCTCGCGGCGTTGGTGCCGTGCGCGGAGGACGGGATCAGGCAGACCGTGCGTCCGTGGTCCCCGTTGGCCCGGTGGTACGCGCGCACGGCCAGCAGACCGGCGAACTCGCCCTGCGAGCCGGCGTTGGGCTGGAGGGAGACGGCGTCGTACCCGGTGACCTCGGCGAGGCGCTCCTCCAGCTCCCGGATGAGGGTGAGGAATCCCTGCGCCTGCTCGGCCGGCGCGAAGGGGTGCAGCGCACCGAATTCGGGCCAGGTGATCGACTCCATCTCGGCGGTCGCGTTGAGCTTCATCGTGCAGGAGCCGAGCGGGATCATGCCCCGGTCCAGCGCGTAGTCCCGGTCGGCGAGCTTGCGCAGGTAGCGCAGCATCGCCGTCTCGGAGCGGTACTGGTGGAAGACCGGGTGGGTGAGGACGTCGTCGCTGCGCAGCAGCCCCTCGGGCAGCGCGTCGGCCGTCGCGGCGTCCAGCGCCTCGATGTCGCCGCCGGCGCCGAAGGCCGCCCAGACGGCGGCGATCCGGGTGCGGGTCGTGGTCTCGTCGCAGGCGACGGAGACATGGTCGGCGTCGACGAGCCGCAGGTTCACCCCGCGCTCACGGGCGGCGGCGACCACGCCGGCCGCTCCCCCCGGCACGCGGACCGTGAGGGTGTCGAAGTACGCGTCGTGCACCACCTCGGTTCCGGCGGCCCGCAGCCCCTCGGCCAGGATGGCGGCGAACCGGTGGGTGCGCCGGGCGATCGTCCGCAGCCCCTCGGGCCCGTGGTAGACGGCGTACATGCCGGCCATGACGGCGAGCAGCACCTGGGCGGTGCAGATGTTGCTGGTGGCCTTCTCGCGGCGGATGTGCTGCTCGCGGGTCTGCAGCGCCAGCCGGTAGGCCTTGTCGCCGTCCGCGTCGACGGAGACACCGACGAGGCGGCCGGGCAGGCTGCGGGCGAACTTCTCGCGTACGGCCATGAAGCCGGCGTGCGGTCCACCGAAGCCCATCGGGACGCCGAAGCGCTGGGTGGTGCCCACGGCGATGTCCGCGCCCAGTTCGCCGGGCGAGGTGAGCAGCGTCAGGGCCAGCAGGTCGGCGGCGACGGACACGATCGCGCCCAGCTCGTGCGCCTGCTCGATGACGGGCTTGATGTCGCGCACGGCACCGGAGGCGCCCGGGTACTGGAGCAGCACGCCGAAGACGCCCCGCTCGGCGACCTCGGAGGGGATGCCCTCGCCGAGGTCGGCGACGACCACCTCGACGCCGGTCGGCTCGGCGCGGGTCTCGATCACGGCGACGGTCTGCGGCAGTGTGTCGGAGTCGACCAGGAAGACGCCGCCCTTCACCTTGCCGACCCGCCGTGCCAGGGCCATGGCCTCGGCCGCTGCGGTGCCCTCGTCGAGGAGCGAGGCGCCGGAGGTCGGCAGCCCGGTGAGGTCGGCGACCATCGTCTGGAAGTTCAGGAGGGCCTCGAGCCGCCCCTGGGAGATCTCCGGCTGGTACGGCGTGTAGGCCGTGTACCAGGCGGGGTTCTCCATGACGTTGCGCAGGATCACCGGCGGGGTGAACGTCCCGTAGTAGCCGAGCCCGATCATCGGTGCGAGCACCTGGTTACGGTCGGCGAGACTGCGCAGCTCGGCCAGGACCTCGGCCTCCGTACGGGCCTCGGGGAGGTTCAGCGCCTCGGCACTCCGGATCACGTCGGGCACCGCCGCGGCGGTGAGCTCGTCGAGGGAGCCGTAGCCGACCTGGGCCAGCATCTTCGCCTGGGCCTCGGCGTCGGGCCCGATGTGGCGCTGCTCGAACGGAATGCCCTGTTCCAGCTGGGAGAGCGGGGTGCGACGGGGGGTCATGATGGAGGCCTCCTGGTCTGTCACGACCTGCGAGGGGCGCCACGGCGTGGCTGCCCGAACGGCCTCCCCATCTGTCATCTCGACCTGAGAGCTTCACCGGCACGCCCTGGGGCATACCGGCTTTCACCGTCGGTGAGGGTGGTCCCCGTCGCGGCACGTGCCGTACGGATCCCGCCCTGCTTTCCAGAGTGACCTCGTCCGTGCGGTACGGGGGCCTGAGAGATTCCGGGGAGGAGTTGCTCCTTCGGCGCCTCCGAATCGCTCCGGAGGACTCTCCCGCACAGGGTCAGCAGCCGTGCTCCAGCCTACCAGCGGGGCCGGGGCGGGCCGTCTCGAGTGGCCGACATCCCGGATCTGGCATTTCGTAGTGAGGGTGGAGCAGCCGCGACCACCTGATGCAATTGTTACCAGTGGGAGGCACCGTGCAGACCGACATCGATCCGCGCAGCCTGATCGGCCGCAAGGCTTTCGACCGCCAAGGTGCCAAGATCGGAACGGTGGACGAGGTCTATCTCGACGACGCCACCGGGGTCCCCGAGTGGGCCGCCGTACGCACAGGTCTCTTCACCAGGGACGCGTTCGTCCCGCTGGAGCCGAGCGAATTCGTCGACGGCGCGCTCGTGGTCCCCTTCGAGCGGGCCCTGATCAAGGACGCGCCGGACTTCGGCGTGGGCCGCCATCTCTCGCCCGAGCAGGAACTGCAGCTCTACCGCCATTACGGACTGGACTCCTCCCCCTCCCCCGGCCCGGGTCCGGACAGGGACTTCGGCAGGCTCGCCGGCCACGAGGAGTAGTCCACCGGGTCCCGCACCAGGCGGAGCGGATCGGCCGGCTGCAGCTGCCGATCGTCGATCCGGAACGTCCGCACCCGGCCGGGCGGCGTCCACGGTTCCTCGAAGCGCACGGTGACCCGGCCGACGCCGCTGCCCTGCACCCAGCCGTGCCCGTGGACCTCGTGCCGCACGTCGTGCCCGGCCGGCCAGCGCCGCGCGGCCAGTTGCTCCTCGCTCTCACGGGTCTCCCCTCCGGGCTCCTCCTCCGCCGTGCGCTGCTCCCCGTCCCCCGCGGCACCGGCTGCGGCGGATTCCTCGGCGGCGTGCTCCGCGTCGGCGGCCTGCGCGAAGAGGTCCTCCTGCGTGAAGTCCGCCAGCCCCGTGACACCGACTCCGAGCAGCCGGACGCCGCCGGTCGTGTCGACGGCCTCCAGAAGCCGCGCAGCGGCCTCCCTGACCACCGTGGGGTCGTCGGTGGGGCCGCGCAGCGTCTCGGACCTGGTGAGCGTCGAGAAGTCGTAACGACGCACCTTGAGGACGACGGTGCGCCCGGACCGGCCGGCGCCCCGCAGCCGCTGCACGCACCGGTCCGCCAGCCGCTCGACCTCCGTCCTCACGCGCACCCGGTCGTGCAGGTCCACGTCGAAGGTGTCCTCGACCGACACGGATTTGGCGTCCCTCTCGGCGACGACGGGACGGTCGTCGTAACCCTGCGCCATGCGGTGGAGCGCGACGCCGTGCGCCTTGCCCAGCAACCGCACGAGCTCCGCCTCGCCCGCCTCCGCCAGGTGACTGACGAGGGTCATTCCCGCGCGCCGGAGATGGTCCCCGGTGGCGGGGCCCACGCCCGGGAGGATGCGTACGGACATGGGCCCCAGGAGCTCACGCTCGGTGCCGGGCTCGATCAGCAGCAGCCCGTCCGGTTTCGCCTCCTCGGAGGCGATCTTGGCCAGCATCTTGGAGCCGGCCAGACCGACGGAACCGCTGAGTCCGGTGACGGCTCTGATGACGGTGCGCAGCTGTCCGCCGATCGCCCGCGCGGACGCCGAGTCGTCGGCGACCCCGCCGGCCTCGAGGTCGACGAAGGCCTCGTCCAGGCTGAGCGGCTCGACGAGTGGTGACAGCCGCCCGAGCAGCTCCATCACCTGGTCGCTCACCGTCCGGTAGAGCGCGAAGCGCGGGACCAGATACGCCGCGTTGGGCGCGAGGCGCCTCGCCTGTGCCATCGGCATCGCCGAATGCACGCCGAGCCGCCTCGCCTCGTACGACGCGGTGGCGACCACGCCCCGCATCCCCAGGCCGCCCACCACCACCGGCTTGCCGCGCAGGCTCGGCTTCGACGCCTGCTCGGCCGAGGCGTAGAAGGCATCCATGTCCAGATGCAGGATGGTGGGCGCGGCTCTCACATGGACCGATGCTGCCCTACGCCACTGACAACCGCCCCACCACCCGGCGCACGCGTCGTGCCGGATCGCCCCGGTGACTCAGCCCGCGCGATTGCGCCGACGCGCCAGTTCATCGGCGGGGTTGTGGCCGATCAGGGTCTCCCCCGTGTCGACACGCTCCCCGTGGAGCTGGGACAGCGCCGCGTCGACATCCCGCCAGACGACACCGACGGCGATACCGAAGACGCCCTGGCCGCCCTGGAGAAGATTCACGACCTCGTCGGGCGAGGAGCACTCGTAGACCGTCGCACCGTCGCTCATCAGGGTCATCCGCTCGAGATCCGTGAATCCGCGCGCCCTGAGGTGCTGAACGGTGGTCCGGATGTTCTGCAGAGCAACCCCTGTGTCGAGGAACCGTTTGACGATCTTGAGGAGGACCACGTCCCGGAAACTGTAGAGGCGCTGCGTCCCCGACCCGTACGCCGGACGCACGCTCGGCTCCACGAGCCCCGTACGCGCCCAGTAGTCCAGCTGTCGGTAGGTGATCCCGGCCGCCGCGCACGCTGTCGGCCCCCGATAGCCGATGTCCCCTGCCACTCCCACACCGTCCGCTGCCACCACAGCCGGCTGAACCGGCTGTCTGATGGAGTGGTCGGCCGCACTGCCGTGCTGCCGGTACGGCCCACCCACAGCCGTACCGTCGCCGCTGCTTCTCACGCCGACCTCCGTCCTTGACCTGCCACCTCGAAGGTAGGCAGTCACCAGGGGTGCGTCAACGATCGCCACACTCGGCACGCCGAGTGATAATCACCCTGAGGGTGGTTTCCCGTGACTGATTTACGGGAACGGCTTGTCGGATGCGCTGACACCGCCTCCGCGGAAGGTCACTGGCTGTTGGTGCCGAAGTCCTCCGGCGAGATCTGGTCGAGGAACTCGCGGAACTTCTCCACCTCGTCCTCCTGCTCGTCCGGGATGGCGATACCCGCGTCGTCCAGCACCCCGTCACTGCCGTAGATCGGCGTGCCGGTGCGCAGGGCGAGCGCTATGGCGTCGGACGGCCGCGCGCTCACCTCGACCCCGCTGGCAAAGACCAGCTCCGCGTAGAAAACCCCTTCCCGCAGGTCCGTGATGCGGACCTCGGTGAGCTCCTGGCCGACGGCCTCGAGCACATCCTTGAAGAGATCATGGGTCAGCGGCCTGGCCGGAGCCATGCCCTGCTGGGCGAAGGCGATCGCGGTCGCTTCCCCAGGGCCGATCCAAATAGGGAGATACCGGTCGCCTCCCACTTCACGCAGGAGCACGATCGGTTGGTTGGAGGGCATTTCCACCCGGACACCCACAACGTCGAGCTCGTTCACACAGCAACCCTAGGACGTGCCCGCCATGTTTGGATAGTCGGGCTCCTCCGCCCTCAGTGGAAGCCGGCCTTCAGAGCGCTCTGCACGAGCGCGGCGTGGAGCCGGACGGAGAGGTCCGCGAGCTCCTTCGCAGTGGCCTCCGCATGCGCCCTGGTCTGCGGATTCCGGTGCCGGCGCAGCGGCGCGACCACCTGCTCGACCAGCCCGGCCTCACGCTCCGCGGCCGCCTTGACGGCCCGCAGATGCCGAGGTTCGAGACCGAATCTGCCCAGGTCCGCCACCAGCCGTGCCACATTCACCGCCTCGGCGTCGTAGCTCCCGCCGGTGGCGGGCACGATCAGCCCGTACGACTCCCACTCGTCGAGCTGCTCCTCGGTGGCCTCGGTGGCCGCCAAGAACTCGGAGCGTCCGATACGGGCGGCGGTGGCCTGCCCCAGGTCCTGGTCCCGGAGGGCGTCGGCGGGATCACCCGGAGCCCCTCCGGGCGGCAGTGCCATCTGCTCACCGCGTGCGAGGGCCTCCAGGTGCTCACGGATGACCTTGAGCGGCAGGTAGTGGTCCCGCTGCATGCGCAGCACCTGCGCCAGCCGCTCGACGTCGGCGGGGCTGAACTTCCGGTAGCCCGACGGCGTCCTCTGGGGCTCGATGAGCCCCTCCGTCTCCAGGAAGCGGATCTTGGAGATGGTGACTTCGGGAAATTCGTCGCGCAGCTGCAGAAGCACCGTGCCGATGCTCATCGCGCGCTCGCCAGCGGCGGCGGTGCCGTGACCGGCACCGCCTGTCGGTGTTCGCAGCATGGACCTTCCTGAGGATCCCCCCGGACACCGTCCGGGGGAGGGTCACACGCCTCGCTGGCTGGCGTAGAAGACCAGCCGGTACTTTCCGATCTGGACTTCGTCGCCGTTGGTCAGCGCGACGGAATCGATGCGCTCGCGGTTGACATAGGTGCCATTGAGGCTGCCGACGTCTCCCACGGTGAAACTACCGTCCGGGTTCCTGTGGAACTCCACATGACGCCGCGACACGGTCACGTCGTCGAGGAAGATGTCGCTCTGCGGGTGACGGCCGGCCGTCGTCAGGTCACCGTCCAGCAGGAAGCGGCTTCCGGAGTTCGGGCCGCGTCGCACCACCAGCAGCGCGGAACCCGGCGGCAGGGCGTCGACGGCGGCCTGGGCCTCCGGGGAGAGCGACGGAACGGCCGTCTGGCCTGTCGCCTCGGCCTCGTACGCCTCGATACCGGAGATCGAGATCGTCGAGGTCGTCTCGGAGGCACGCTCGGGCACTCCGCCCCTCAGCGGCGCACCGCAGTTGGAACAGAAACGGCTGGCCTCGGCATTGCGATGCCCGCACCTCGTACAAACCGGCATGGACGAGCCCTCCGGAGCGGGGGCGAACCCACCACCCGTACTTGAGGTCGATGGTTCACCGAAACCTATGCGCCCTGCACCTCCGGGGTCAACGGACGACGCGCCGGACCCGCCGGAGCCTCCCTGGACCTCGTCGCGGAAGAGCGGGCGCTCCGAACCCTGCTCCTCGGCACCCTGACGCGGAGCGCGGTGGCGGGCAGCGCTGCTGCTGTCCTCGCGGGCGCTCTTTCCGAACAACTTCGCAAACAACTTCACGGGCGTTTCCCCTTGACCGAAATAGACCCGCCCGTGGGGCAGGACGAACCCTGAATGAACACACCTGCCGACCCGGACATCCTCACAACGTCCGTATCCACCCGACAGTTTCCACCACGCGTCACCGATCCGTTGCGCCGACCCCCCGCAACCTGGCGCCCGTGTCCTTCGAGTACAGCGCACCGCCGCCTCACTGGGGCGACGACCGAGCGTAATCAGGCTGCTTCGGGGGTCGCAAGGCGTCCACGACGATGTCGTCGGCGCGCGTCACCTCCGCCGTGGCCTGCTCCTTCTCGAGCGTCTGCACCACACCACCGGGGATGTTCAGAGCCGGCTCCAGGTCCTGCGGCTTGCCGATGACCTTGAACTCGTAGGGAGACTCGACCTTCCGGCCGTCGACTCTCAACTCTCCCCCCTCACCGGAGAAGTATGTGTTCGCCACCACCCGCACGCCGTTGATCTCGATGGCCTCGGCGCCCGCCGCGCGCAGCTCCTGGATGGTGTCGAGGAGCATGTCGGCCTCCACCGCGCCGGCCGGGTCACTGATGGTCAGCGTGATCCCGGGGCCGTGCGCGGCGACGGTGCCTGCCAGGATACCGAGCTGCCGCTCCTTCTCGAGCGTCTGCTTGCGGGCCTCCTCCGCCTGGTCGGAGCTGTTCTCCAGTTCCGTGCGCTGGTCGTCGAGGCGCTGCTTCTCGTCCTCGAGGCGCTGGGTCCGGTTGTCGAGCTCGTCGAGGATACGGACCAGGTCCTCCTGGCGGGCCCCGCGCAGGGCGCTGTTGTCACTGTTCGACCTGACCTGGATGGCCAGGCCCAGACCGAGGACGAACAGCAGGAGCGCCACGATCAGTTGGGCTCTGCTCACCCTGGGCGGCCAGAGGCCTGCCCGCAGCCGCTGGCGTCCCGAGGCCTCCTCCGGCCCCCTCGGCGGAGACGGTGCGGGGCCGGGCCCGGGTGCTTCGGGCGCTTCCGGCGGGAGCGCGCCGGCGGGTCCCCCGCTACCGGGCTCGAATCCGTGTCCCGGCTGCCGCCCGTCGCCCGGGTTCTGTTCGTTGCTCATCCCGTTGCTCATCGGCCTCACGCCCGGAAGACGTGCCGGCGGATGGCCGCGGCGTTGGAGAAGATCCGGATGCCGAGCACGACCACCACACCGGTGGAGAGCTGGGCCCCGACGCCCAGTTTGTCGCCGAGGAAGACGATCAGCGCGGCCACCACGACGTTCGACAGGAACGACACCACGAAGACCTTGTCCACGAAGATCCCGTCGAGCATGGCCCGCAGCCCGCCGAAGACGGCGTCGAGCGCGGCGACCACGGCGATGGGCAGGTAAGGCTCGACCACCGCCGGCACTTCGGGCCGGACCAACAGTCCGACCACGACTCCCACGACGAGGCCCAGTACGGCGATCACGATGTGCCCTTCCCTGTGTCTGCCGCACCACTGCCCGTGTCTGCGGCCTGAGGCTCTGCTGTACGTACGATCAGGCTGGGCGCGGCCGGAAGGCGCACCTTCTCCTGCTCGGAGATGCTGGTGCGGATGTCGAAGCTCTCGTGCAGCGCCTGAAGATACTGGCCGTCCGCACTGTCCTGGAAGGCCGTGACGAGCTCCTTGCCGTCCCCCACCGCCTGCACCGTGTACGGCGGCACGAGCGGCCTGTTGTCGACCAGTATGGCGTCGCCCGCCGCGCGGATCGCGGAGAGGGCAGTCAGCCGCTGCCCGTTGATGGCGATCGCCTCGGCACCGGACTGCCAGAGACCGTTGACCACGCGCTGCATGTCCCGGTCGCGTACCCGCCCGGTGTCGGCGAAACCGGTGGACTCACGGGGGCCGCCGCCGCCCTGGTCGGTGTCCTCGGCGTCGTCCACGACCAGCTTGATCCCGGGGCCTTCGACGGGGGTGGCGCCGGACAGCAACGCCACCAGGCCGCCTTGGTCCCCACCGTGCTCCTGAAGTGCCTTGCGCTGCCGCTCACCGACGTCCTTGCGCAGCTTGTCGACATCCGCCTCGAGCGTGTCCGCCATGGAGGTCTCGGCGTTCACCCGGTCGATGAGCTCCTCGCGTTCCTTGGCCACGACAGGAGCCGCGACCCGGGCCTCCGCGGCACCGAGTGTCACCACGAGGGCCGCCAGCACCAGGCCGGCGGCGAGACCCAGCTTGGCCTTCAGCGTGCGCGGCAGCCCGTCCCGCCCCTCGGACCGGCGACGCGCGGAGGCCTCGGCGTATCCCTCGTCGAGGCTGTGTTCCATCACGGTGGTCAGCAGCGACATCGACGCGTCGGGGCGAGGACGCGGCGGGGCGCTACTCCGATCGGGGGGCGGCTGCGACATGCCGCACATCGTCGCACGTCATGCCTGCTGCCGCCGAATGGCCCCACCGTGGGTCCGGAAGCCGCGGCACACGGCTTCCGGACCCACGGTGGCCTGCTCAGTCGCCCGCGCTGTCCACGACCGCCGCCCACTCGTCGAGCAGCGCCTCGGCCGAGGCGTCGTCCGGGCCCTCGGCCCACAGGTGCGTGACCGCTTCCGCACGGTCGGGCAGCACCATCACCCAGCGGCCGTCGGTCTCGACCACGCGGACTCCGTCGGTGGTGTCGACGCTGCGCTCCCCCGCCGCCTCCACGACCCGGCGCATGACGAGCCCCTTGACCGCCCACGGTGTGGCGAGGTCACGGCGCAGCACATGGGCACGCGGGATACGGGCATCGATCTGGCTGAGGGTGAGCTGTGTCCTGGCCACGAGGCCGATGAGCCTGACGAAGGCGGCCGCACCGTCGAAGACACTGCTGAACTCGGGGATGATGAAGCCGCCACGGCCGTCACCACCGAAGATCGCGGTGTCCTCCCGGCCCACGCGCGTCAGGTCGTCAGGCGACGTGGTCGTCCACTCCACCTGCGTACCGTGATAGGCGGCGACCTGTTCGGCGACGCGGGTGGTGGTCACCGGCAGGGCGACCCGTCCGCTCCTGCGCTCGGCGGCCACGAGGTCGAGCATGACCAGCAGCGCCCGGTCGTCCTCGATGATGCGGCCCCGCTCGTCCACGAGGGACAGCCGTTCACCGACCGGGTCGAAGCGCACGCCGAAGGCGGCCCGCGCGGACGACACGATCTCGCCGAGGCGCACCAGCCCGGCCCGCCGTGACTCGGCGGACTCGGTGGGGCGGGACTCGTCGAGCCCGGGGTTGATCGTCAGCGCGTCCACACCGAGGCGTCCGAGCAGGCTGGGCAGGACGAGCCCGGCGCTGCCGTTGGACGCGTCCACGACCACCTTGAGGCCCGCGTCGGCGATGCCACTCGTGTCGACGTTGCGGAGCAGGGACCCCGTGTAGGAGTCGAAGACGCTCGACGGGAAGTGGAGGTCACCGATCTCGCCAGGGAAGGCCCGGCGGAATTCCTGACGGGCGTAGACGCGGTCCAGCTTCTTCTGGCGTGCCTGGGAGAGATCGGCTCCCCGCTCGTCGAAGAACATGATGTCGACCGAGTCGGGCACACCCGGAGACGTACGGATCATGATGCCGCCGGCGCTGCCCCGTGCGGTCTGCTGACGGGCCACCGGCAGCGGCACGTTCTCCAGGTCCCGGACATCGATGGCGCTGGCCTGGAGGGCCGAGATGACAGCTCTCTTCAGTGCGCGTGCACCACGGGAGTGGTCGCGGGCGGTCGTGACCGTCGCGCCCTTCTTCAGGGTCGTCGCGTACGCGCCTGCGAGCCGGACGGCGAGCTCCGGGGTGATCTCCACGTTCAGGATCCCCGACACACCGCGGGCGCCGAAGAGATGCGCCTGTCCCCGCGACTCCCAGATGACCGAGGTGTTCACGAAGGCGCCGGCTTCGATGGTCTTGAACGGGTAGACCCGGACATTGCCCTGGATGATCGATTCTTCGCCGACCAGGCACTCGTCGCCGATGACGGCGCCGTCCTCGATGCGCGAGGCCCGCATGATGTCGGTGTTCTTACCGATCACGCAGCCGCGCAAATTGCTGTGCTGGCCGATGTACACGTTGTCGTGCACGACCGCCCGGTGCAGGAAGGCGCCGGATTTCACGACGACATTGGAGCCGATGACCGTGTGCTCACGGATCTCGGCGCCTGCCTCGATCTTGGCGTAGTCACCGATGTACAGCGGCCCCCGCAGTACCGCGTCGGGATGGACCTCGGCGCCTTCCGCCACCCAGACACCGGGCGAGATCTCGAAGCCGTCCAGCTCCACGTCGACCTTGCGCTCCAGCACATCGGCCTGGGCCTTCACATAGCTTTCGTGCGTGCCCACGTCCTCCCAGTAGCCCTCTGCGATATAGCCGCAGATCAGCTTCCCTTCCTTCATGAGCTGCGGGAAAACGTCACCGGACCAGTCGACGGAGGTGTCGGCCTGGACGTAGTCGAAGACCTCGGGCTCCATGACGTAGATACCCGTGTTCACCGTGTCCGAGAAGACCTGGCCCCAGGTCGGCTTCTCCAGGAAGCGCTCCACCTTCCCGTCCTCGTCCACGATCGTGATCCCGAATTCAAGAGGGTTCGGGACCCGGGTGAGGCACACCGTGACGAGTGCACCCTTCTCCTTGTGGAATGCGATGAGGTCGGTGAGATCGAAGTCGGTGAGGGCATCGCCGGAAATCACCAGGAAGGTGTCGTCCTTCAGGGCTTCCTCAGCGTTCTTGACGCTTCCCGCGGTACCGAGTGGCTTCTCCTCGTTGGCATAGCTGAGCTCCATCCCGAGCTCCTCGCCGTCGCCGAAATAATTCTTGACGAGAGAGGCGAGAAACTGGACGGTAACGACGGTCTCGTTGAGCCCATGCCGTTTGAGCAGCCTCAGCACATGCTCCATGATCGGCCGGTTGGCCACGGGCAGGAGCGGCTTGGGCATGCTTGAGGTCATGGGGCGAAGGCGGGTGCCTTCACCGCCTGCCATCACGACGGCCTTCATGTCGGAAACGTCCTCCTTGAGAGACGACGGTCTAGCCGACTTCACCCGTCGGGGCACCACCACAGCATCCGGTGCGGGCCGGCGACTCTGCACGGCTCCACATCAACGAGCTAATCGGCTACTTCATCCGCCTTGACCAGACGGCGGACCTGGACCACGTAGAGGATCCCTGCCCACCAATAGAGGGTTGTACCCCACCCAGCGAACGCCCATCCGAAAATGGTGCCCAGCGAAGCAAGCCAACCACTTCCGTCGCTGAGCAGCAACAAGGGGAAGGCGTACATCAGGTTGAAAGTTGCAGCTTTTCCTAGGAAGTTCACCTGGGGCGGCGGATAGCCGTGCCGGCGAAGGATTCCCACCATGACGAGGAGCATCAGCTCCCGTGCGAGGAGAGCCGCTGTCAGCCATAGTGGCAGGATCTCCCGCCACGTGAGCCCGACGAGCGTCGAAAGGATGTAGAGGCGGTCGGCGGC
Organism: Streptomyces sp. NPDC051064; assembly: GCF_044455985.1. Lineage (NCBI taxonomy): Bacteria > Bacillati > Actinomycetota > Actinomycetes > Kitasatosporales > Streptomycetaceae > Streptomyces > Streptomyces sp. NPDC051064. The sequence continues at coordinate 434 of NZ_JBITFK010000016.1, read as the reverse complement.
CGGGTCCAGAAGCCGGCCGAGTCGGCTGATCTGATTCCACCGGCGGGCGAGCTTGCCGTCGAGGTAGTCACTGACTCCGCTAAGCATCAGGACCAGCAGGGCCCAGCCGTCGCTGTTGGGCCCGCCGAACACGGGGCGAAGGATCAGCCACAGGAAGAGCGGTACGCCGACGAGGCGAGCCATGCTGAGGATGTTGGGGATGGTGAGTACTCGGTCCGTCTGAACTCGAGTCTCCTGGACCTCCACCCGGGGGCCTCCTGTGAAGAACGTGCCAATGATGCCCCCTGACCTTACCCTCAGTCTCCGAGGCCCGGTGCACAGGGGTGCGAGGGAAGGTTCTGAACGCAGAAAAGCCCCGTGCCACAAGGGCACGGGGCTTTCCCGGAATAATTGTTCGGCGGCGTCCTACTCTCCCACAGGGTCCCCCCTGCAGT
>NZ_JBITFK010000015.1:0-100040 GCF_044455985.1 Streptomyces sp. NPDC051064 | reverse complement strand
TTGCCGCCGAGGTGCATCAGGAACGTACGGTCGGAGACCTTGCCGAGGATGACGCCCTCGATGTCGCGCAGGCCTTCGACGATCTCGTCCGCGTGTGAGGTGGAGGAGGCCGCGATCGTGACGTCGATCCGCAGCTTCTCGTGGCCGGAGGCGGTCACGTCGAGGCCGGTGACCGAACCTCCGGAGGACTCCACGGCCGTGGTGAGCTGGGAGACCGCTGTGCCGCTCGCGGGCACCTCCAGCCTGACCGTCATCGAGTACGAGACGCTGGGCGCCGTTGCCATGGCCGAGTCCTTCGCTTTCCTGAGCTTCGTTGCCGCACGCAGATGGGGCTCGGCCCCGTACGTGCGTTCCGATCGTCGCACCTACCGACCGGTAGCAGGTAATGACTGCCACCTTTCGGAAAGTTTCTTCCACCATACGAGAAGTAGCGGTGATGCGTAACCCCGTAAACACCAACAGACCCGCACCACCAACAGGTGACGCGGGTCTGTCTTCTTCGAGTCAGGTGACACCGGCCCGCCATGCTCGCCTCGCGGCAAGTGGTCGCTCGTAGCGACTAAGGTTGGGCCCGGGGGCTTGGATCGAGCCGGTGCCGACACCAGGCTAACAAACACCCCGGAAAAGTGATTCCCGTGCGACGGGTTGACTCCGGGAAGCACTCCGCACGCAGGCGCCGGCGACCCCTCCCTCAGTCCCTCAGCAGGTCCGGAACCCCGTCCTCGTCCGGCATGTCGCGCTCCCCGGAGATCACGGTGAGCTGCTGCGTCGCACGGGTGAGTGCCACGTACAGCACCCGCAGCCCGGCCGGGGACTCGTCGGCGATCTCCGCGGGTGAGACGACCACCGTGGCGTCGTACTCCAGGCCCTTCGCCTCCAGGCTCCCCAGTGCCACGACACGCTCGCCGAGCTCCGCCAGCCAGGCACGGGCCTCGGCGCGGCGGTTCATCGCGACGACCACACCCACGGTGCCGTCCACCTCACCGAGCAGCCTGCGGGCCTCCTCGCGGACGGTCGAGGCGAGGTCCCCGTCCCGCACCGTCTCGAAGCGCGGCTCGACACCGGTCGAGCGGACCGCCGCCGGGGACTCCATCCCCGGCATGGCCAGCGCCAGCACCTTGGCCGCGAGCTCGGCGATCTCCGCCGGGTTGCGATAGTTCACCGTGAGGGTGAACCGGCGCCGCGGCCGGTTGCCGAGCGCCTCGTCACGGGCGGCGGACGCCTCGTCGGGGTCCGACCAGGAGGACTGCGCCGCGTCACCGACGATCGTCCAGGTCGCGTGCCGGCCGCGGCGGCCGACCATCCGCCACTGCATCGGCGTCAGGTCCTGCGCCTCGTCGACGATGACGTGGGCGTACTCGGTACGCTCCGCCGCCAGCCGCTCGGCCCGCTCGCGCTGCGTCTCCTCGCGCTGCGGCATCAGCTCCTCCAGACCCGTGAGCTGGTCCAGCGGGTCCGCCTCCCGCTGCCTCTTCGGGCGGGCCGGGGTGCCCAGGAGGGTCTGCAGCTCGTCCAGGAGCGCCACGTCGTGGACGGAGAGCGGACCCTTGCCGTCCTCGTCCAGCCGCTTCAGCGAACGGGCGAGCCGGCGCACCTCGCCCTGGTTGAGGATCCGGCGCGCCCATCTGCTCAGCCGCCGCTCGTCGGACATCGCGGCCAGCACCTGGCGAGGGGTGAGCTCCGGCCACCAGGCGTTCAGGAAGGTGAGGAAGGGCGTCTCGGTGGACACGTCCTCGTCGAACGAGGAGCGCAGCTCCGCGACCAGCTCGGGGTCGGTGTAGCGGCCCCGGCCGGACGACTTGTTCCACAGGGCGTCCAGGAGCAGCTTGCGGGCCCGCGGGCGCAGCAGGTTGACCGGTGCCGTGCCGCCGAGGACGTTGTGCCGGATCCGCCGGAGCTCGTCGGCCTCCAGCTCGACGCGGGCGCCGAAGGCCACCACCCGCAGCCGGGTGGGGGTCCCCGCCTCGGCGGGGGCCTCCCCGAAGTCCAGCTGGCCCTCCTGCGGGGCGGGCCGTGGCGCGGGCTGCTCCAGCGCCCCACGGGCCGCCTTGCGCACCACGTGGAGCATCCGGGACGAGCCCTTGATCCGGGCGACAGCGGGCTCGTCGTACGTGGTCGCGCCCTCCACACCCGCGGCCTCGTCGGACAGCGAACCGACCGCGCGGATCGCGACCTGGCCCTCCTCGCCGAGCGAGGGCAGGACCCCTTCGGTGTACGCGACCAGGAGCGGGGTCGGCGAGACGACGAGGATGCCGCCCGCGTACCGGCGCCGGTCCTGGTAGAGGAGGTACGCGGCCCGGTGCAGGGCCACCGCCGTCTTGCCGGTGCCGGGGCCGCCCGAGACCTCGGTGACGGAGGCGGCGGGGGCACGGATCACCAGGTCCTGCTCGGCCTGGATCGACGAGACGATGTCCCGCATCGTGTGGCTGCGGGCCTGGCCCAGCGCGGCCATCAGGGCGCCGTCACCGATGACGGGCAGTTCGTCGCCCTTCAGCCGTGCGGTCAGCTCCGGACGCATCAGGTCGTCCTCCACGCCGAGGACCCTGCGGCCCTTGGAGCGGATGACCCGGCGGCGTACGACCCGGCCCGGGTCCTTCGGCGTCGAACGGTAGAACGGCGCGGCGGCCGGCGCCCGCCAGTCGATCACCAGCGGTGCGTAGTCGGAGTCGAGCACTCCTATACGGCCGATGTGAAGGGTCTCCGCGATCTCGGCGGTGCTGTCCTCCCCCACGGCGTCGTCCGCCGCCTCCACGGAGGTGAAGGCGCCGTCCGGGCCGCGTTCACCGTCCTTGCCGCGCAGCAGATCGATCCGCCCGAAGAGAAAGTCCTCGAACTCACTGTTCAGCCGGTTGAGGTGGACGCCGGCACGGAAGACCTGGGCGTCCCTTTCGGCGAGTGCCCCGGGGGTGCCTACCTGGCCCCGTTTACTGGCGTCCTGCATGAGAAATTCCGCCTCGTCGATCTTCTCTTCGAGACGGCGGTAGACCCGGTCCAGATGTTCTTGTTCGACACCGATTTCCCGGTCCCGCAACGAATCGACAGCGGCATCCTGCGCGGCCACCGAGGCCCCCTTCTGACGTGCATCGGGCAGCCGTCAACCGTACGCGAAAGGGGGCCCCGAGCGCACCTGCCACCCGGATCGCGTTCTGGGTCTTTCGTCCGGTTTCAGGCCGGGGCCGCGTCGATCTCCACCAGCCGCTCGCCGTCGAAGGTCCGGACCTCGAAATGGTCGATGTCCGCGCGCGCCATCGCGGTGCCCCCGTGCACATACAGCGGGTGGCGCGCGTCCGGGTGGGAGGAATCCTCGATCCCGTATCCCCATTCCGGTACGGACCAGGAGGTGACGACCTCCTCGTCGCCGGTCCTGGACACGGCGACCAGGCTGCATTTCTCCGGGCCTTCGACGTTCTTGAGCTCAAGGACCGTGTGCGTGCCCCAGGCCTTGGGCTCCATGCCGACCGTGGCATCGACCCGGGTGGCGGGGTCGGTCGCCGTCAGCTTCTCCGGCATGTGGTGGAAGAAGGCGTCCTCGGCGGGGCTCGTGGGATGCGGGTCGGCCGCCTCGACCTGCCGGCCCGCGTCCCCGCCGGCCGTGGCGGTGACCGCGACCACCGGGCCGCCGATCACGAGGACGGCCGCCGCGGCGATCAGATACCGGGCGCGGCGCCGCCGCTGCGAGCGCTTCCGCGCGACCTCGTCGACGAGACCGGCCAGCACCCGGGGCGCGGGGGGCTCAGGGACGTGCGGCACCGGGCGCGCGCCCGGGACGGTGGCCGGCGACTCCGCGAGCATCGCCAGCATGGGCTCCATCCCGGCGAACTCGTCGAGCTGGGCGGCGCACGGCGCGCAGCCGGCCAGATGGGCCTCGAAGGCGCTCGCCTCGGCGTCATCCAGGATGCCCAGCGCGTAGGCGCCGGCGGCGTCGTGCCCCGGGCCCGGCGCGGGGGGCGCGAAGGGGTCGTCCGGAGGACCGGAGTGGCCCGAGGGGCGCCGGGGACCGAAGGGCTGCCATTCCTGGTCGCTCATGCCGTGATCCCCCTCTCCTCCAGTGCGAGCTTCATGGAACGCAGTGCGTAGAACACCCGGGACCGCACGGTCCCGCTGGGGATGCCGAGCACCTCCGCGGCCTCGTTGACCGTACGGCCCCTGAAGTAGGTCTCGACCAATGCTTCCCGGTGGGCCGGGGTCAAATCGTCGAGCGCGTCCGAGAGCGTCATCAGCCACAGCGCCTTGTCGATCTCGTCCTCCGCGGGGATGACCTCCAGCGGCGACGGATCGACCTCGCGGGGCCGGGCCTGCCGGCTGCGGTGGCCGTCGATGACGATGCGCCGGGCGACCGTCACCAGCCAGGGGCGGACGGAGCCGTTGGCCCGGTTGAGCGAACCGGCGTTCTTCCAGGCACGGATGAGCGTCTCCTGCACCACGTCCTCGGCCCGCTGACGGTCACCCGCGACAAGACGGAGGACGTAGGCCAGCAGCGGACCGGCGTGTTCGCGGTAGAGCGCCCGCATCAACTCCTCGTCGGGGACGTCGGAGGGAGGGCGGGGCGGTGCACTGCGATGTCGAGCCCTGTGCGGACGGTCATCGGCCACGGCCGCATCCTTGCGCACCCGAACCTCCCGGTCGAGACCCTGTCGAGCTCTGTGGCCATCGGTACGGCTGCGGGCGCCGGTTCATTCAGAAGCCGGGCAACTTTCTTTCGGCAGCGAGCATTCGGGACCGTTCACGGCCTCACGTCACTGCCCTCACCCGGCGCCGGTGCCGGGCCACCCGCTCCCGGTTGCCGCAGACCTCGCTGGAGCACCAGCGGCGCCGCCGCCCCCGCGACGTGTCCAGATAGAGCCGCCGGCAGTCATCGCCCTCGCACCGGCGCAGCCCCGCCCGCGCGACCGGGTCCGTCAGCAGGTCGACGGCGTCCCGGGCCACCGCGGCGAGCAGCTCCCCGCACCCCGGGTCCGCGATCGGCGCCCGCACGAGCGCCCCGCCCTGGCCCCGCACGGCCCGCAGCCCCGGCGGGGCGCCCGCTGCCAGCGCGTTGACCCGGTCCAGGGCGCTGTCGGCGCTCCCGCCGGTCAGCTGAGCCGTCATCAGCCGGTCGATTCCCGTACGCAACTGCCGGAAGCGCGCCACCCAGGTCTCGTCGACCGCCGCCAGCGTCGTCCCGCACGGGACCAGCGCCGAGGCCATCAGCCACTCGGCGAGACGCGCCGGGCAGTCGAGCCGCTCGCACGCGCCGGAGGCCGGCCCCGTCGCCACCAGGTCCAGACAGACACGCCCCGAGTCGAACCGCCGGTCGTACGCGCCCGTGCCCGCCGCCATGAGCCTGTCACCGCCTCGGGGGTCACCTGTGGGGGGAGAGTCACCCCCAGAGTGCCCGCATCCGGCCCGGCCCGGAACCCCTCCGGACACCGCCGTACCGTGCCGGGAAGACCGGCTTCCCGCTCGCCGAGCTCGTCACCGCCCGGCCATCGCGCTACCCCCTGGGCGGCCACCGGCACTCCCGGGAGGCACCGCTCAGCGCTGCGGCGGGCCGTCGTGCAGGATGCGCTGGAACATCCGGTGGTCCTGCCACGAGCCGTTGATGTGGAGATAGCGCGGCGCCGTGCCGTAGAGCTCGAACCCGCACTTCGCCAGCACCCGCTGTGAGGCCGTGTTGTCCAGGACCGTCCCGGCCTCGACCCGGTGCAGTCCGAGCCCGTCCCGTGCCAGCTCGCAGACCCGGGTCACGGCGGCCGTGGCAAGGCCCCGGCCCGCCCGGTCGACGTCGATCCAGTAGCCGATCCGGGCGTTGCGGAACGGCCCGCGCTCGATGGAGGCGAGCGTCATCGCCCCCACGACCCGGTCCTCGTCGTCGGCCAGCGCCCAGGGCATCGTGCGCCCCGCGTCCCGGTCCGCCAGCAGTCCGGTCAGCCGCTGGGCCTGGCCTTCGGGGGTGTAGAAGGCTTCGGGGCGCACGGGCTCCCAGCGCCGCATGTACGCGCGGCTGCGGGTCATGGTCTCGGCGAAGGACTCCGCGTCGCCGAGGACCACGGGCCTCAGCCGGATGCCGTCGGCCAGGGGATGGATGTCGTTGATCATCCCCGCACCGTAGCGGCCCGTCAGGAAGCGTCGTACTTGGTGTCCGCCGAGGGGTCCAGCGCCAGCCGGTAGCCCCGCTTGACGACCGTCTGGATCAGCCGGGGCGCCCCCAGCGCCGTACGCAGCCGGGCCATCGCCGTCTCCACCGCGTGCTCGTCACTGCCGCTGCCGGGCAGGGCCCGCAGCAGATCGGCGCGGGAGACCACCCAGCCGGGCCTGCGGGCCAGCGTGTGCAGCAGGGCCATGCCGGCCGGTGGTACCGGGCGCAGGGCTCCGTCGACCAGCACGGCGTGGCCGCGGATCTCGACGTGGTGGCCGGCGACGGGGAGCGCACGGGCCCGGGCGGGCAGCTGGGCGCAGAGCACCTGGACGAGCGGCCCCAGCCGGAAGCGCTCGGGCTGGACGGTGTCGATGCCCCTGGCCTGCAGGGGCAGAGCCGTGACCGGCCCGACGCAGGCGGTGACGACGTCATGGCTCAGGGCGTCCAGCACCTCCGGGAGCATGCCGCGCGCCTCCGCCCGGTTCAGGTAGGACGCGGCGGCGGGTGCGCTGGTGAAGGTGAGGGCGTCCAGGCCACGGGCGACGGTGACGTCGAGCATGCGGTCGAGCGGGGTGATGTCCTCCGGGGGCATCCACCGGTAGACGGGTACGCCGACGACTTCGGCGCCCGCCGCACGGAGCGACTCGACGAAGCCCGGCAGCGGCTCGCCGTGCAGCTGGAGGGCGACCCGGCGGCCCGAGACGCCTTCGCCCAGCAGCCGGTCCAGCACCTCGGCCATCGACTCGGACTGCGGCGACCACGCCTCGGTGAGCCCGGCCGCCCGGATGGCGCCCTTGACCTTGGGACCACGGGCCAGCAGCTCGATACCGCGCAGCAGTTCGAGCAGCTGGTCACCGATGCCCCAGCCGTCGGCGGCCTCCACCCAGCCCCTGAAGCCGATGGCGGTGGTCGCGATCACGACGTCGGGCGCGTTGTCGATCAGCTCCTTGGTGGCGGCCAGGAGTTCGCTGTCGTCCGCGAGCGGAACGATCCGCAGCGCGGGCGCGTGCAGGACCGCGGCGCCCCTGCGCGTGAGGAGCGTCCCCAGCTCCTCCGCGCGACGGGCTGCGGTCACCCCGACCGTGAAGCCCGCCAGGGGCCCGTGCTGTGCGTCGTCGTCGTGCATGGCGTGATACCCGGCTCTCGTCCCGCTGTTGCCCGCTGATACGGAGGGCCGAGACTGTCAACCCTGCGTGACAGTCTCGGTCCTCCTGTATTTCCCGCCCGTTACGTCCTGCGACGCGCTGTGGCCACCCTCACACCTCGGCATAGCTGAGCTGCGGCTTCGTGGCCACCGCTGCGGTACGCCGAAGGTATACCGCCCACGTGAGGGTGAAGCAGACGGCGTAGAAGCCGAGGAAGCACCAGAAGGCGGCCGTTCCGGCGCCCGAGGTGGCGAAGGACTGACGGAACGCGAGGTTGATCGCGAGGCCGCCCAGGGCGCCGACCGCCCCGATGAGTCCCATGGCGGCCCCGGAGAGCCGTCGTCCGTACGCCGCGGCCTCCTCGCCCCGGAGTCCCTTGGCGATGCCCTGCGCGTGGAAGATGCCCGGAATCATCTTGAACGTGGAGCCGTTGCCGAGGCCCGTCAGCACGAACAGCGCGATGAAGCCGACGAGGAACACCGCCAGCGACTCGATGCCGGAGGCGTAGACGACGACACCGGTGGCCGCGGCCATGGCCGCGAAGTTCCACAGGGTGATCCGGGCGCCGCCGTACCGGTCGGCGAGCCAGCCGCCGGCGGGCCGGATCAGGGACCCGAGCAGCGGGCCGATGAAGGTGAGCGAGGCGGCCTGCAGCGGAGTACGGCCGAACTGGGTCTGCAGGACGAGTCCGAAGGCGAAGCTGTAGCCGATGAACGAGCCGAAGGTGCCGATGTAGAGCACCGACATGATCCAGGTGTGCGGCTCGCGTACGGCCTGGAGCGCCGCCCCGGTGTCGTTCTGGACGGGCCGGAGGTTGTCCATGCGCAGCGCGGCGCCGAGCGCGGCGACGACGATCAGCGGTACGTACACCCCGAGCACGATCCGCGGGTGTGCGGCGCCCGCCGTGCCGATCACCAGCAGCCCGATGAGCTGGACGACCGGGACGCCGATGTTGCCGCCGCCGGCGTTGAGCCCGAGCGCCCAGCCCTTCTTGCGCAGCGGGAAGAAGGCGTTGATGTTCGTCATCGACGAGGCGAAGTTGCCGCCCCCGATGCCGGTGAGCGCGGCGACGACGAGGAACGTGGTGTACGAGGTGCCGGGCTCCATCACCCAGAAGGCCGCGAGGGTCGGCACCAGGAGCGACAGTGCGCTGAAGACGGTCCAGTTGCGCCCGCCGAACAGCGCGACCGCGAAGGTGTACGGCACCCGGACGATGGCGCCGACCAGGGTGGCCGTGGAGATCAGGAAGAACTTCCCGGCCGGGTCGATGCCGTACTCCGGCCCCATGAACAGGACCATGACGGACCACAGGGACCAGATCGAGAACCCGATGTGCTCGGAGAGCACGGAGAACCACAGATTCCTCCGGGCGACCTTCTCGCCCGTCTCTCGCCAGAAGGTCTCGTCCTCCGGCTCCCACTGCTCGATCCAACGACCGGCCATCACGCGCCTCCACAGGGGTCGGGGTGTTGTCCTGCCGACGTTAGGGAGCCCGCGTTTCGGTGCGGTGCCGTGAGGTGACCGGTGCGCAACCTTGCTCTCACTCGGCCGCCGGGGGTGCGGTGAGCCCGGCCAAGCCGCACCCCTGGCGTCCGGATCAGGCCCTGCGCGACCCGCCCGCCCGGACCGCCCCGTTCGGCCACAGGCGCGGCCGGCGCTTGGCGGCGACGTCCTCGACCCAGCCGAAGGCCAGGATGGCGAGCCCTATGAGCGGCCAGATCGCGATCAGGACCAGCACTTCGTACGACTGTTCTATATACGTACCGAATGTGTCGCCGAACCACGGGATGTTCCAGAGCTCGTCCACGAGGTGCGCGGCCGCCATCAGCAGCAGGTTGTGCCACAGGTAGATCGTCACGGCCCTGTTGTTCGCCAGCGTGACCAGGCTGTCCCAGCCGGCGAACCTGCCGGGAAGCTTCTGCCAGGACGGGGCGTAGATCAGGAGGATCGCGCAGAAGCCGAGGGACCAGGTGGCCTGGGCCAGCGGGATCTCGTCCAGGTTCCAGCCCTCCTCGGTGAGGTGCCCGGACGCCCACCACAGGCCGAAGCCCATGACGATCGCGGCGGACGACACCGCCAGGTAGCGCGGGACCTCCTTCAGCAGTCCGTCGTTGTGGGCGAAGCCCAGGATCCAGCAGGATCCGAACACGGCGAAGTCGACGAGCCCCTCGCCGAAGGTGCCGGGGACGGTCACGAGGCCGGTGCCGATCACAGCGGTGAGGGCGACCGGGGCGAGCAGCGTGACCCAGGGCAGCCTGCGGAACGCCTTGAGCAGCAGCGGCGAGGCGAGCACGAACCAGAGGTAGGCCCGGATGTACCAGAGCGGTCCCGCCGCCTGATCGGCCCAGCTCAGCTCCAGCCACCCGCCGGTGGAACCGCTCTCCTCGGGATACGGAGGCGAGCCGAGCGGGAAGAGGTAGCTGCCGAGCTTGATGAACCACCACAGCCCCTCCTCCCGGACGGGCTTCCAGCTCAGCGCGAAGATCACCGGTACGACGACGAGCGAGAACGCCCACATCGGAGGGAGCAGCCTGCGCAGCCGGCTGCGGATGACGCTGCCCGCCGGCCGGGCCAGCGAGCGGGCCATCAGCGAACCGGCCAGGGCGAACATCACGCCCATGGACGGGAAGAGGATGGTCAGCCAGGCCCAGCCGAAGAGGTGGAAGACCACGACGCGGACGAGGGCCACGGCCCTGAGCAGATCGAGGTAGCGATCACGCCCGGGCTTGGCGCGGGGCGCGGGAGCCTGCCCCACGGTCTCCGGGGCGGCGGGGACGTGCTCCGGATACGCCGCGGGGGCGGGCGGGACGGGCAGCGGCGCGGTGTACGCGGCACCGGCCGGCGCGTGCCCCTGGTCGGGGAAGGTCATGCCACCGGCCTCCGGTCCTTGTCCGTGTACTTACGGCGGTTCTGTGTGCCGCCCGGTGCCTCCACCACGCCCGTGCGGCGCAGCTTCTGCCAGCGCAGCCGGCCACCGGTGAGAGCGGTGATCCAGGACTGGAGCAGCACGACGTACATCAGCTGCCGGTAGAGGATCTGCTGGAGCGGCAGGGAGATCAGATGCGTCATGCGCTCCCGGTCGAGCCGGAAGGCGTACGCGGCGCAGACGGCCTGCACCAGCAGGACGCCGAACCAGGCCGCGACCGTCTTCCCCGTCGGGCCGAAGACCAGCCCGTACAGCAGGAAGACGTCGATGAGGGGCGCCAGCAGCGGGGCGACGACCATGAACAGGGAGACGAACGGCAGGCCCACCCGTCCGAAGCGGCCCGAGGGCCCCTTCTCGATGACCGCGCGGCGGTGCTTCCAGATGGCCTGCATCGTGCCGTAGGACCACCGGTAGCGCTGCGACCACAGCTGCTGCACGGACTCGGGAGCCTCGGTCCAGGCGCGGGCGTTCTCCGCGTAGACGACGCGCCAGCCGTCGCGGTGCAGCGCCATGGTGACGTCGGTGTCCTCGGCGAGGGTGTCCTCGCTCATGCCGCCGATCCGGTCCAGCCCCTCCCGGCGGAAGGCGCCGACCGCACCGGGGATGGTGGGCATGCACCCCAGGAGGTCGTACATCCGGCGGTCGAGGTTGAAGCCCATCACGTACTCGATGTGCTGCCAGGCGCCGATCAGCGAGTCGCGGTTGCCGACCTTGGCGTTGCCGGCGACCGCTCCGACCCTCGGATCGGCGAACGGCTGCACGAGCTCGCGCACGGTGGAGGGTTCGAAGACCGTGTCGCCGTCCATCATCACGACGATGTCGAAACGGGCGTGCGCGATGCCGTTGTTGAGGGCCGCGGGCTTGCCGGCGTTGCGCTGGCGCACGACCCGGACGTTCGGGATCCACATCGCCTCGACGAGGTCGGCCGTGCCGTCCGTCGAGCCGTCGTCGATGACGACGACCTCGATCGGGTAGTCGCTCGCCACCAGCGACCGGACGGTCGCCTCGATGCACTCACGCTCGTTGTACGCGGGGACGAGGACCGAGACGGGCCGGGTGAACTCCTCGCCCCAGCTGAAGTTCCTGCGGCGCACCTTCCTGGCGTGCAGGAAGGACAGCAGGAGCATCAGACCGAAGCGGACCATCACCAGCACGCCGATGACGGCGAGGCCCACCACCAGGACACCGGTGACGTGTTCGGAGATCCCCACCGCTCCTATGAACGCCTTGCCCTTCCAGAGCGCGAACCCGGTGACCGGGGTGTGCGCGCTGGGGGCGCCGAGCGCCGACGTCAGGTTGGTGAACTCGTAGCCCTTGTCCTGCATCTTGGGCAGGAAGTGGCCGAGGGCGGCCACGGTCTGGGACCGGTCACCACCGGAGTCGTGCATCAGGACGATGGCGCCCTTGCCGTGCTTGGGACTGGCGTTCTTGGAGATCACTCCGACGCCCGGGCGCTTCCAGTCCTCGCTGTCGGTGTTGTTCACGACGGTGAGGTAGCCGCGGCTGCCGATGTACTGCGTGACCGGCCAGGACTTGTTGTCCATGGCGTCGGAGAACGAGGAGTACGGGGGCCGGAACAGCGACGTGCGGATGCCGGCCGCGCCCGCCAGTACCAGCTGGTTCTGGGCAAGCTCCCGGTCGATGCGACTGGTGGACTGGAAGGAGAGATCGGGGTGGTTGAAGGTGTGCAGCCCGATCTCGTGCCCCTCGTCGACCATCCGCTGCACGAGGTCCGGGTAACGCGAGGCCATCGTGCCGGTGACGAAGAAGACCCCGTGCGCGTCGTACTCCTTGAGCTTGTCCAGCACCCGCGGGGTCCAGACCGGGTCGGGGCCGTCGTCGAAGGTCAGGACGATCTTGTGGTCCGGTATCCGGAGCGTCTCGGCTTCCTCGCCCGCCGCGCGGGCGTCGATGACCGGGCCGCCCTCGAGCACCTTGTCAGGTACCTGGGTGGTGGGAGCGGGTGGCTGGACACGGTGGTCGGCGAGGATCTCGCTGTGCACGTATCCGCGCAGCATGAGCATGGCGAGCAGGGCCACAAGAAGGAGTGACGGAAGCAGATAGCGCATGGGAAGTCTGCGTCTTACGGTCCGCTTCTTCTTCCGGTTGTGTCTGCCCCGCGAAACGGGGGTTGTCATCTACTGAGCGCCTTCTTGTGGTTGCACCGGTGATTCCGAGGTGTCCGGGGAGGCCGGCGGGCTGTCGTCGACGGACGGCTCGGTGGTGGCCGGCGGCGACGGGTCACCGGTCGGCTGCTGGGAGACCGAGTCGCCCGGGACGACGGGGGCCGAAGAGGTGCCGGTCCGGGGAGGCCTGCTGGACGAGGAGGCCGAGGCGCTCGCTCCGGGCCCGGCGGAGCCGGACACGGAGGCGCCGTCCGACGGAGGGGCCACCCCGGTGCCGGAGGCCGAGGCGGAGGCGCTGGGCGTCGCTCCGGGGCTCTCGGACACGGCGGCGTCACTCGGAGCGGGCCGGACCTCGACCTCTTCCGCGCGCTTCCCCTCCTGCCCGGAGAGCGGCAGCCAGGGAGCGCTGGAGTTCCCTCCGAGCACGGCGACCACCAGGGTCACCGCGTACACCGCACAGATCGCGGCGAGCACCCAGCCCACACGCCTGTACGTCTTGCTCCGGCGACCGCTCTCGTCGACGAACACCGGCCCGTCGGAAAGGTCCGGAGGGCCGGGTTCGACGGGTAGTTCGGAGAGCTGACGCCCGAGTCCGTCCAGTTGGACGGTGACGTCGTTCGGCTCATGCGTGTGCCCGGTCCGGGTACCTTCACGCCAATTTTCCACAGGTGTTCGCACATCCCCCACTCAATGAAGCAGATGCGCGGGAATGACTTGATTCATGCCAACGAACTGGGCCCCCACCCTGTCCGCGCGCCACCTGCCACCGTGCACCCGAAGCACTGAATGTAGCGCACGCCGACGACCGGAAGAGGGCTGTACGACCTGTTGTTCATGAACAGTGACTCATAAGTGACACGTCGGCTTCCGGTAGCCACGATGTCGGTGGTCGCACCATCCATCCTTCTGTTGCGGCGAGTTCGGCCGCCGCGGCACGCAACGCGGAGAGGCCGGGGTGGTCGAGGCCCTTGCGCCACACCATCAGCAGCGGCGACAGCGGCACCGGCCGCACGAGCGGGCGCAACACCGTCCCCGGCAACGGCGGGAAGCCCGCGACGGCGAGCACGGGGTTCCCGGTCTTCGCCATCACCCGTTGGAATTCGGACACTCCGACGGCGAGCGGGGCAGGTGGGGCCATGACGACACCCCACTCCGCGAAGAGTGCGGCCGCGAGATCCGTCCACTCGAGCGTGCGCGCATTGCCCGCCCCGGCGTAGACGGTTTCACCGGTCAGGTCACTCATGGCGACCTCTTCACGCCCGGCCAGAGGATGACCGTGCGGCAGGAGGACAGCCATCGGCTCGTACCGCACCGGCTGTACGGAGAGCTGGGCGAGCACCGCGGGACCGAGCCCGGCGGCCCGCCCGAAGGAGACGTCGAGCCGCCCGGCGAGCACCTCACCGGCCGCCCAGGTCAGCCCGCTCTCGAAGCGCGCCATCAGCTCGCACTCCGGCGCGAGCTCCCGTGCGCGGGCCAGCACCCGGGCCGCCGTCATCCCGTCGGTGTTGAGATCGACGAGCAGCGGCCGGTCCGCCGGGTCCGCGAAGGCGGCGGAGAGCGCGGCGTGCGCGTCGAGCACCCGGCGGGCGTACGGGACGAGGCGTTCCCCGTCGGCGGTGAGCGACACCTGCCGGGTGGTGCGGACGAAGAGCTCCCGGCCCAGCTCCCGCTCCAGTCGGCGGATGTCCCGGCTCAGCGCCTGCTGGGCGAGGTAGAGCCGGGCGGCGGCCCGGGTGAAGTGCAGCTCCTCCGCCACCGTGACGAAGGCGCGGAGGAGACGGGGATCGGTGTCGGTCGCGGCCACGGAGCCAATTTACAACAGAAGTGCGTCAATGGGGTCCGATCAGGTGTTGGACGCCTCGGGCCGCTCGATCCGAGGGTGGACGCGTGCCTCATGAAAGCGCCACCCCGGCCCCGCTCGCCCCCTCCAATCCCTACCTGCGGCTCCTCGTCACCCCCGGAGCGCGCGCGTTCACCGCGGGCAATCTCCTCGCCCGGCTCCCCATGGGCATGTTCAGCGTCAGCGCCGTCATCATGATCGCCGGGGCACACGGCTCGTACGCCCTGGCCGGGGCCGTCACCGCGACCGGACTGGCCGCGACCGCCGTGGTCGCCCCCTGGACGGCGCGCCTCGTCGACCGGTACGGGCAGGCCAGGATCGCCGTGCCCGCCACCGCGGTCGCCGTGCTCGGCTCACTGTCCCTGGTCCTCTGCGTGCACTACGACGCACCGGTCTGGACGCTCTTCGCCGCCTACGCCGCAACGGCCACCACCCCGAACACCGGCGGCATGTCACGGGCCCGCTGGGCCCATCTGCACCGGGGCGACCCGGCCGCCCTGCACACGGCGAACTCCTTCGAACAGGCCGCCGACGAGCTGTGCTTCATGCTCGGCCCGGTCCTCGCGGCGTCCCTGTGCGGGGCGCTCTTCCCCGAGGCCGGCACTCTCACCGGCGCGATCCTGCTCATGACCGGCGTCCTGGTCTTCGCCGCGCAGCGTGCGACCGAGCCACCGGTGGCCCCCCGCACACGGGCGGCCTCTCCCCTGCGCACCCCGGGCATCCCCGCCCTGCTCGCCGTCTTCCTCGCGACGGGGGCGGTCTTCGGGGCGATGGAGGTCGTCTCCATCGCCCACGCCGGAGGCGCGATCCTCGCGCTCCAGGCCGGCGGCTCCTGCGTCGCCGGGCTGCTGTACGGGTCACTGCGCCCGGCGGCGGCCGTCGGACGCCGGCTACTGCTCTGCCTGACGGGGATGACCCTTCTGATGTCGCTCCCCCTGATCGCCACGGCCACGACCGACTCGCTGCTCGTCCTGGCGGGCTGCCTGCTGCTGGCGGGGGCGGCGACGGCGCCCACCATGGTCACCGGCATGACGCTGATCCAGCGGCTCACCCCGCAGGCGCAGCTCAACGAGGGCATGACGCTGGCCGTCACCGCGCTGCTGGGCGGCATAGCGGCCGGCTCGGCGGCGGGCGGCTGGACGGTGGAGCACGCCGGGACGGTGAGCGGTTACGCGGCACCGGTGTGCGCGGCGGCCCTCGCCCTGGCCGTGGCGTCCGTGGGAACGCGCAGAGCCTGAAGGGATCCACATAAAAAACGAGGACCCCGCTGCCAGGGGCAACGGGGTCCTCGTTCACATGGGAATTGTGGAGATGGCGGGAATCGAACCCGCGTCCAACGGTGCGGAACCAGGGCTTCTCCGAGTGCAGTTCGCTACGCTTTTCTCGGCCCCGGAGGTCACGCGAACAAGCCTCCGACAGGCCCAGTCACTGTTTGATTTCCTTCCAGGCCCCGTGACCGGGCCTAGAAGTTTAGATCCCTAATTGATGCCAGGATCCGGGTCGGGATCAACCCCGGGCTGACACTCCGCAGAGTCTTCGCTTAGCTGCTAATTAGGCAGCGAGGGCGAAGGCGGAGGAATCGCGCTTGGAATTGGCGATTATTGTTTGCGACATATGGTTTACGAGATCATTGCCGCTTCCTCGACTCGCTTCCCCTGCTTCGACATCCGCTGTCGAAACCGATCATCCCCATGTTGTTTTTTCAAATGCGCACACCCTCTGTGGGGTGCACGGCCCATCGTACGTGACCAACGCACGCGGATGCCACTGTATTCCTGCGGCTCCGGGGCGCGGGACCCGGAGCACGCGCCGCGCCGGTCCGGCTACGCGCTGCGCTGACGCCTGCGGGCCGCCGAGATCGCGCGGTTCGTCTCCCGCGTGTCCTGCTTCTCGCGCAGCGTCTGGCGCTTGTCGTACTCCTTCTTGCCCTTCGCGAGCGCGATCTCGACCTTGACGCGGCTGTCCTTGAAGTACAGCGCGAGCGGCACGATCGTGTGGCCCGTCTCCTGCGACTTGGACGCCAGCTTGTCGATCTCGGCCCTGTGCATGAGCAGCTTGCGCTTGCGCTTGGCCGAGTGGTTGGTCCAGGTGCCCTGCACGTACTCAGGGACGTGGATGTTGTGCAGCCACGCCTCCCCGTTGTCGATCTGGACGAAGCCGTCGACCAGCGACGCCCTGCCCATCCGCAGCGACTTGACCTCCGTGCCCATGAGCACGAGACCGCACTCGTAGGTGTCGAGGACGTGGTAGTCGTGCCGCGCCTTCTTGTTCTGCGCAATCATCTTGCGCCCGGTGTCTTTTTCCTTGGCCATAGTGCGGTCATTTTCGCACTACGACCCACCCCCGAGGCCACTCAATACTGTTTCGCCCCGCTGCTGGGCCTCCGGACCCGCCCCGACGTCCGGCGTGATGCCGCTCCCCTCGACGGTGCGGCCCGCCGGGGTGCGGTAGTGCCCGACGGTCAGCTCGGCCACCGAACCGCCCGGGAGCTTGCTGGGCAGCTGCACGGAGCCCTTGCCGAAGGTGCGTGATCCCACGGTCACCGCCCTCCCCCGGTCCTGCAGCGCCCCGGTCAGCAGCTCGGCGGCGCTCATCGTGCCGCCGTCCACCAGGACGACCACGGGCCGGCCGGTGTCCCCGCCGGGCTCGGCGTACAGGGCGTGCTGCTCACCGTGCACGTCGTAGGTGGCGACGAGCCCGCCGTCCAGGAAGGCCGAGGAGGCGGTGACGGCCTCGCCGACCAGGCCGCCCGCGTTGGCCCGGAGGTCCAGGAGGATCCCCGCGTCCCCGGGCGCCCGGTCCACGGCGTCGCGGACCGCGGTGCCCGTGCCCTTGGTGAACGCGGCGACCTTGATCAGGACGGCGGCGGAGGGGTCCCGGCCGAGGCGCCGGACGCTCACCGGATCCGTGCTGAGTCTGGCCCTGCGCAAGGTCGTGGCCCAGGAGTGCCCGCCCCGGCTCAGCCCGAGGGCCACGGAGGAGCCTTCCGCCGCCTTCGTCCGGTCCCCGCGCAACAGCGCGACCACTTCGGCGACGGGGCGCTTCTCGACCGGACGGCCGTCCACGGTGCGCAGCAGGTCGCCCTTGCGGACCCCTGCCCGTTCCGCCGGCCCGCCGGCCCGGACCCCGGTCACGGTGACCTCGCCGTGGGTTGAGCGGCGGGCGGAGATCCCCACCCCGGTGTACGAGCCGTCGAGGGCCTGCTCGAACTCCTCGTACTCCCGCTCGTCGTAGACCGCGCCCCAGCGGTCCCCGCTGCGGCTGACGACCTCCTCGGCGGCGTCCGTACCGGACTTGCCGTCGGCCTCCGCGTCGGCGACGGCGTCCGCGATCTCCTCACGGTCCACGGAACCGACGGTGGACGACACCGTACGGGCCTCTATGTCCGTGCCCGCACCGTCCTCACGGGGCAGGGACCCGGTGGCCGCGGCGGTGGCCAGCACGCTCGCGAAGACCAACGTCAGGGCCGCCCCGCGGCAGAGACCGCGGGGTTTCAAATGGTACGTAAGGCCCGGCATGTGGCCGAGTGTAGGACAACGCCCCGGCCGCACACGGTCCGTTGGCCGTATGCGGGACGGGGCGCTCGTCACACCTTGAGGTACTTGCGCAACGCGAAGAGAGCGGCAACGGCGGGCATCAGCAACCCGATCGCGAGGACCAGCGGAAGCTTCGTGAGAACCGCTTCCCAGCCGATGAAGTCGATCAGATTCAGCTTCTCCTGGAGCGCGAGTCCGCCGTCGATCAGGAAGTACCGCGCCGCTATCAGGATCACGCAGGCGAGCAGTCCGCCGATCAGGCCGGCGAAGGCGGCCTCCATGATGAACGGCATCTGGATGTAGAAGCCCGAGGCCCCCACCAGCCGCATGATGCCCGTCTCACGTCTCCGGCTGAACGCCGAGACGCGGACGGTGTTCACGATGAGCATCAGCGCGATGACCAGCATCAGCCCCATCAGGAAGATCGCGGCCACATTCATGCCGTTCATCAGCCCGAAGAGGTTGTCCAGGATGCTCCGCTGGTCCTGGACGGACTGAACCCCGTCACGGCCCGCGAAGGCCGTCGCGACGACCTTGTACTTCTGCGGGTCCTTCAGCTTGACGCGGAACGACTCCTGCATCTGGT
Organism: Streptomyces sp. NPDC051064; assembly: GCF_044455985.1. Lineage (NCBI taxonomy): Bacteria > Bacillati > Actinomycetota > Actinomycetes > Kitasatosporales > Streptomycetaceae > Streptomyces > Streptomyces sp. NPDC051064. The sequence continues at coordinate 81,763 of NZ_JBITFK010000015.1, read as the reverse complement.
CCGGCGTGATGTTGCCGGCCATCGGCGAGTCGCCGAACTGCTCCTGGTAGTGCTTGTACGCCTGGTCGACCGTCTCGAAGAGGACCGGCTTCTCGACGGCCTCCATCTTCTCCAGGTCGGCCTTGATCTCCTTCTTCTGCTCGGCCGTGACGGCGCCCTTGGCGCACTTGGGCACGTCCTTGGCGTCGTTCTTGTTGCAGAGGAAGATCGAGACGTTGACCTTGTCGTACCAGTAGGTCTTCATCGAGCTGACCTGCTCGCGCATCAACAGCGCACCGCCGAACAGGGCGAGCGAGAGGGCGACGGAGATCACGACCGCGAAGGTCATCGTGAGGTTACGACGAAGACCGACGCCGATCTCCGACAGGACGAACTGGGCGCGCATGGCGTCCTTTCAGTACTCGATGCTCAGTGCTGGTAGCCGTAGACGCCACGCGCCTGGTCACGGACGAGACGGCCCTGCTCGAGCTCGATGACGCGCTTGCGCATCTGGTCGACGATGTTCTGGTCGTGGGTCGCCATGATCACGGTGGTGCCGGTCCGGTTGATCCGGTCCAGCAGCTTCATGATGCCCACGGAGGTCTGCGGGTCGAGGTTGCCGGTCGGCTCGTCCGCGATCAGCAGCATGGGGCGGTTGACGAACGCCCGCGCGATCGCGACACGTTGCTGCTCACCACCGGAGAGCTGACCGGGCATACGGTCCTCCTTGCCCCCGAGGCCCACGAGGTCGAGAACCTGGGGCACAGCCTTGCGGATCTCGCCGCGGGGCTTGCCGATGACCTCCTGCGCGAAGGCCACGTTCTCGGCGACGGTCTTGTTGGGGAGGAGCCGGAAGTCCTGGAAGACCGTGCCCAGCTGGCGGCGCATCTGCGGCACCTTCCAGTTGGACAGCCGCGCGAGGTCCTTGCCGAGCACATGGACCATGCCCTGACTGGCGCGCTCCTCGCGGAGGATGAGCCGCATGAAGGTGGACTTGCCGGAGCCGGAGGAGCCCACCAGGAAGACGAACTCACCCTTCTCGATGTCGAGTGAGACGTCCCGGAGAGCTGGACGGCTCTGCTTCGGGTAGGTCTTGGAGACGTTGTCGAATCGGATCACGGATGCACCACGGTCGGCCGGGAGTAGGTGAGCGTGACCATACGCGAACCGGACTCACGCGTGCAGTCGGCGTCCGGCAATGGGCGTTATGTAACGGAACGCGACGGCGCACGAACCAGGGCGTGCCCGACCTGTACCCGCGAGCTGTACCCGCGAGCCGCGCCGAAACCCCCGCGACCTGGCACAGTGGTAGGGGAACGGTTGGGTTTCCCGGAGCGTTGTGCGGAGAGAAAGCGTAGGCGGCTCCGCCGCGCGGGAGGAGGAAAGCGCATGACCTATGACCGACTGGTGTGCGCGAACTGCGCGGCTCCCGTGAGCGAGGGCCGGTGCAGCGTCTGCCGGGCGAGCCGGGAGCGCATGCAGGAGAACGGCCCGTTCGCAGGGCTGAACCCCGCGATGCTGATCGCCCTGATGGTGATCCTTACGGCCGCCCTGGCACTGCTCGTGCACCAGGCCGTGTGACCGGGCGGTCACACCCGGTCACGCATCCTTCTCACCCCTCTCCGGCGAGCACCCGCGGGAGCACCTGATCCAGCAGCTCGGCGGCCCGCACCTTGCCCGTCGGGCTGTACGGGATCGACGCGACCGGCAGCACGTGGGCGGGAAGGCAGGGCACCCGGCCGGCGCAGGCGGCCCGGACGGCCCGGCGGCCTCCCGGCTCACGCTCCGCGGAGACCGGGACGAAGGGCACCACCAGCGCGTCACCGAGCGTGGGCAGGTCGACACGGAGGACCACCGTGTCCCGCACGCAGGGCAGGTCCATCAGGTCGTACTCGAGACCGAAGACGTTCACATCCAGCGGCGCCGTCTCGTCCACCTTGGAGACGCCGTCCGTACGGCCGGTGAGCTCCAGGTGCCCCTGCGCGTCGAGCACCCCGCTGTCCCCGGTGAGCAGGAAGCGCCGTGGTCCGTCGCCGTCGCCGGGGTCGAGGTCCAGGAACACGGGCTGCGCGTTGGCGTAGTCGTCCATGAGCTGGTAGCTCGCGATGGCGACACGGCCCCGCACGCCCGGCGGAAGCAGGTGCCCCTGGGAGTCGACCACCGCGAGGGTGCTGCCCTCCCAGGCTCGCCCGGCCCTGCCGGGGACGGTGTGCAGCTCGTCCGGGGTGATCAGGGTGTTCAGACCGGTTTCGGTGGTGCCGTAGTACAGGTGCAGAACCGGCCCGAGGCGCTCCCAGGCCCTGCCGATCAGCCACCGGTTGAGCTGCCGCCCACCGGAGAGCACGAACCTCAGCCGGGACGTGGCGGCCAGGTCCCGGGAGTCGGGGTGCGAGACCAGGGTCGCGAGAACCGGCGGAACCATCAAGCTGGTGGTGACGCCCTCCGTCCGGATCAGCCGGGCCATGTCCGCCCCGTCCCCCTCCGGGCACAGGACGATTCTGCCCCCGAGCGCCAGGAAGACCCGCGCCCAGCCGGGCCCCGAGGAGTGGTACAGCGGGACCGTCACCAGATGGACGTCGTCCGGGCCGAACGCGAACCGGTCGACCAGTGCGGTGAGCCGGCGTTCCTCGAAGGAGAAGTTCCGGATCACCATCTTGGGCGTACCGCTCGTACCCGAGGTGAAGCAGTACGTCGCGAACGGCTGCTCCACCGGCTTGACTTCGCGTGGGCCGGCGGCCGCGAGAGAGGCGTACGTCAGGGCTCCCTCGGTGGAGCCGTCCAGGTGGACCGTGAGCACGTCGTCACGGTCGAGGTCGGGTACGCCCGCCCTCTCGAGGAGCGGCCGGCACCTCGTGGTGCTGATCAGCACGGTGGGCCGCAGTTGCTCCAGGGCGCGCGCCGTCGCCTCGGGGGACGCGGTGTGGTCGAGCCCGACGCAGGGGATGCCGAGGCTCGCACAGGCGGCCATGACGACGACCAGCTGCCAGCTGTTCTCGGCGACGAACGCCGCCCGGGCCGGGCGTCGGGGAGGCAGGACCGCGTGCAGGCCGGCCGTCACGCGGGCCGTCCGGTCCTCGAACTGCTGCCAGGTCAGCCGGTCCGGGCCGTCGACGATCGCTGTGTCGTCCGGGCGCCGGGCGGCGTTCCTGCGAATGTCCGCGAGTTTGAGCATCTGTTCACTCCGTATCCGCTGTGGCCGCCGTGTCCGCCGTTCCGCCCAGGGGGGCGACCGCCGCTGTGCGTCCCTGGCGCAACGTGTAGATCTCGACCCCGCTGGTGCGCAGCGCGTCGAGCTCGCCGCGGGTCCGGTCCGAGAGCTTCTCGCCGGGCACGGTGATCGGGATGCCCGGCGGGTACGCGATGATGAAGTGCTCGGCGACATCCCCCGCCAGGGCCTCGGAAGCGGCCCGGTAGGTGCGCTGGACGGTGCGCAGGGCGTCCAGCAGCCGCAGGAGTATCCCTTCGTCGACGCCGATGTGGACGTGGAAGACGACGGCGTCGCCGCTCTCCCGCGCGACGTACAGGGCGTACTCGTCGAACAGGATGCGGCGGAACTCCGCCGCGGTGATGCCCAGCGCGCCTATGTCCACCAGGACGCGGGTGGGGTCGTCGTGGACCAGCAGGCCCGGTTCGCCCAGATGTCCCTCGGGTCCGAGCGTGCGGTAGGCCGATAGCCGGGGGTCCGTCCGGATCTCGGTGCGCAGGGTCCTGGCCAGGTTCAGCGAGCGGTCCAGCAGCGCCTCTCCCTCCGCCTCCGCCTGCAGCCTGGCCAGGTCGAGGCTGGCCAGCACGGGCCAGCTCGGCGAGGTGGTGTGGAACTGGAACAGCGTCTGGGCGATCCGCTCCTGCATCTCGCCGTCACCCATCAGATGCAGGTACGAGCCCTGCCGCAGCGCCGACATGGACTTGTGCGCGGAGTGGGTGACCGCGACGGTCATCGGCAGCCCGGGATCGGACTCGCGCAGCTGCCTCACCGCCTCCAGGGCGGTCAGCGGCTGGAGCCGCGGATGGTAGCGGTGGACGGCGCCCCAGGCCTCGTCGACCAGGACGGACACGGCGGGGTGCAGTTCGGCCAGGGCGCCCAGCAGCGCCGGCATGTCGTAGCGGACACCGTCGTAGGAGACGGCGGACAGCACGACCGTGTCGTACGGCACGCCTTCGGCGACGGCGAGGGCGAACATGTCGAGCAGCTGCCGCAGATCGGCGAAGGTCCGCGGGCAGTCGGCGCAGCAGCGGCGCATCGGCGCGTACTCCGTCGTGGCGTTCATGTCGCCGAGCGCGAAGTGCACGGACTGGTGGCAGCTGCGGTCCGCGAGCACCCGGCCGCCGGGCGGCACCAGGGCGCCGAGCGCGACCCGGTTGGCGGTGCTGGTCCCGGCGGACAGGAAGACGGTGGAGTCCGCGCCGAAGCTCGCCGCAGCGAGCTGCTGCGCGGCGCGCAGCGGTCCGCGCGGTCGGAAGAACGAGTCGAGCATCGTGCCGCTGTACGACACCTCCGAGGCGAGTTGCGCCTGCCCGAACAGCGCTTCGTAGACATCACGGATCTTCGAGTTCCTGATGGAACCCCCGTGCGACAGGGGTAGGGCGTGGAACGAGGCGATGTCCCGGCGGGCGACGGAGAGCACCGCCTCGGCGAGCGGTGCACCGCTCGCCGAGGCGGGCAGGGCCCCGGGCCCCGGACGTACAGCGGTACCGCTGCCGGCTTCTGGCATGGCAGTGCTCCAGGAGGTGAGGGAACACCCGCGAGGGTGCCGTGGACCCACTCTCCGTAACCCCGCCGGGGTACGACAGGGCCGCGGCCCGGCCCCGTCAGATGCGGGTGACTTCGTCAGGTGTTCCGTCACTTGCTCCGTCACCTCGGCAGCGGGAGTGGTGGTCACGCCACACCCTGCCGGGCCGCACATCGGGGGTTCGGGACCGCGGAGAGCCGGGGTGGTGGTGGTCCGCCCACCATCACCGGGAGCGATCTGGTGCCCGGCGCACCTCGTCCGCCACCCCCTTCGAGGGCCACCGTTGACGTATGAGTGGAGACCTGGAACAGACCAAGGATGTGTTCGCCGGATTCCCGGACGGCGCCGAGCCGTCCGATGTGGTCTCCGAACTCGCCGCCGCGGTGTTCTCCGCCTCGCTGCGGAGGAGGGACCAGCGCGCGAAGGGGGAGCAGTACCTGCGCGGGCTGCTGACCGTGGGCGGGCGCAAGACCATGCGCAACATCGCCTCCCTCGTGGGTGGTTCGGCCGCCGAGCAGAGCCTCCAGCACTTCATCTCCAGCTCCACCTGGGACTGGGCGCCGGTCCGGGAGGCGCTGGCCTGCTATGTGCAGCGGACCGTGCCGCCCCAGGCGTGGGTGCTGCAGCAGATGTCCATCCCCAAGGCAGGTGACCAGTCGGTGGGGGTGACCGCGGTTCCGGCGGCGAGCGGGGAGGCGCCCGGACAGCGGGCCTTCGGCCTGTGGTTCGCCTCGGAGGAGATGAGCGTCCCGGTCAACTGGCGGCTGCATCTGCCGGAGTACTGGCTGCAGGACAGCTCCAGGCGGCGGCGCGCGGACATTCCCGCGGAGACCGTCGCGGAGTCGCCGGACGAGTGCGCGGTCGCGACGGTCCTGGAGACGATGAACCGCTGGCCGGTGCCGCGCAGGCCGCTGCTGCTGAACGCCTGCGGGCACGACCTCCCCATGCTGATGCGGGAGTTCGGCGACTCCGGTGTCCCCGTACTGGCCAGGATCGGGCCGTCGAGCCGGCTGGCCGTGGCCGATCCGGCACTCCCCGGCTACGGCGCCGGCGCGGTGTCCGCACAGCAGATCGTCGAAGCGGTCAAGGGCCTGCGCCACGCGGTGCGCCAGGACGGATCGGGCGCGCTGGTCGTCGCCGTGCCGGTGGCGTTCGCGCAGCGGGCGCCCTTCGCCCGGACCGTCGTGCCGGGGCGGGGGCAGCGCAGCCTGCTGCTGCTCGGGGTGTGGAACGATCCGCTGCGGCCAGCGGGGGAACTGCTGCTCACCGACATGACCCAGGCCCCCGTGCCGGCGCTCCTGCGGATGAGCAGGCTCGCCCGCCGGGTCTCGCGGGATTTCACCGAGGTCGGGGAGCGGGTCGGGCTGCGGGACTTCGAGGGCCGCTCCTTCCGTGGCTGGCACCGGCACATCACCCTGGCCTCCGTCGCTCACGCGGCGGCGCTGCTGGGCGGGACGGGCTGGGGCGAGAACACGCTGCGGGCGCCTTTCCCGGTCGCCGCGCACACCCCGGTCACGATGCCCCACCAGACCTGGTCACGGGACCATCCGCACTCCACCGGGCCCACGCTGGTGCCTTCCGTCTCCCCCGTGCAGGGGCAGGTCCGCACGGTCCGGCCGGGGCGCATGCCCAGCCCCTATGTCGCGGGCGCCTCGGCGTGAGGCGGCGCGCCGCCCTTGCGGAGCGTGTGCCGGGCGCGGTGCAGCCGTAGGGCGAGCTGGACCTCCAGGGCGCGCACGGGCTCCTGCCAGCCCGCGCCCAGGAGATCGGTGATGCGCTCCAGCCGCCGCGAGACGGTGTTGGGGTGCACATGCAGGCTCTCGGCCGCACGGGTGGGGCTGCTCCCTGCGGCGAAGTAGGCCTCGAGGGTACGCACCAGCTCGGTGCACTGCTGGGTGTCGTAGTCCAGCACGGGCCCGATGGTGAACGCGATGAAGGCGACGGTGTCCGGTTGCTCGGACAGGAGCATGCCAAGAAAACCCAGCTCCTGCGGCGACGCGGTGGCTCCGTCACCCCCCAGCGCGGTCAGCGCGTCCAGGCAGCGCCGCGCCTCCTGGTACGTCTGGACGATCGTCACGGCGCTGGTGATCGGCCCGGCCGCACCTGCCGTCACCGGATGGCCGAGGACCGAGGACAGCTCGCTCGACACCGCGCGCGCCGCCGCCCCCGGGTCGGTGCCCGGCAGCAGCAGGACGATGCACCCCCCGTCCGTGGTCTTCAGACCGGAGAGCCGGTAGGCGTACGAGGACGCCCACACGACGGCCTTGCCCTGCGCCCCGCCCTCCGGGCGTGCCACCACGGCCACATGAGGCTCCGTCAGGTCGACGGCGAGCCTCCGGGCCCGCTCGGCGAGCTGCTCCGGCGTGTAGCGCGAGGAGCTGAGCAGCTCGTGGAAGAGCTGGTCCCGCATGTGCCCTTCGGCGGCTGCCGCGCTGCGCTGCACCTGCAGCTGTACGGCGACGGCCTGGGCGACGATCCTCAGCAGCTGGGCGGTGATGTCGGTGGCTGCCTCCCGTGGTTCGAAGACGAGGGTGGCGAGGATCTCGTCGCCCGCGGCGGCGGGGCAGCACCAGAGGCCCTCGGCCGACCGGATCGGGGCCCGCTCGGTGTGCGCGTCGAGGACCGTCTTGAGCAGCGCGTCCTCGTCGAGGGCGGTGACCACACCGGTGGCCGCCAGATCGCGCCCGGCGACGTCACGCACCAGCAGGGTGCCGTCGAGCGCCCCGGCAGCGGCGGCGGTGAGCTCGTGCAGGTCACGGCCGCGCAGCACGAGGTCGATCAAGCGGCTCTGGGTCTCACGGAGATGGCGGGCCGCCGAGAAGAAGTCCATGGCACGGGAGGAGTCGAGCTCCAGCTCGGATATCTCGTCCCTCGCCTGGGCGAGCAGCCGGGCCTTCTTGATCGCCACGGAGACCAGGTCGCCGAGCGAGGACATCTGTGTGATCTCGTCGGGCGCGAAGTGGCGCACCTTCCGGTCGGCGACGTACAGCGCCCCGAAGACGTGGTCGCCGTCGTGCAGCGGCACCGACATCAGGGCCCGCAGCCCCTCGGCACGCACCACGTCGTCGATCGCCCCGGAGTGCGGGAAGCCGTCGTCGTCCAGGTAGTCGGGTGACCAGAACGGGATGGACTGCGACCTGGACCGGTTACCGAGACCTCCGGTCCCGGGGATCCGGAAGCCCACAGTGATCGCGGAGGCGTGCCCGTCGGCGGCCCGTACGTACGAACAGTCCTCGGCCGGATCGTGGAAGCTGATCCACGACATGTCGAGGTTGAGCAGCAGCCGGGCGCGACGGGTGATGACCTTGAGCAGCACGTCCAGCTCGTAGGGCAGGGTCAGTTCCCTCGCGGTGTCGACCAGGGCGGCGAGCCCGGCCTCGCGCTGGTGCCGGCGGGCGAAGAGACTGTGGATGTCCAGGGCGAGGCCCCTCGCCCGGTCGAGCAGCGCGGCCGACGCGGTGTCCGCGGGGTCGGGCAGGGCGGTGCGGATCACTTCCTCGAAGCGCTCCGGGGGTGCTTCCGTCGCCAGTAACTCGAACAGCCTGAACAGAGCCTCACGTACTGAAGGGTCTTCGCTCGGCAATGGTCGTTCCCTCCCCCAGGGCCGCCCCGGGGTCTCCGGGACGTAGGACCGCGAACATCCTTCCGTGAACCTAAAACCTGCGAGCTGGATCGGTCAACCACCCCAGGTGAGAAGTCAAGCCCCTGGTCAGAGCGGGTCGAGGGTGGCCGGGTCACCGCCCCGGTCCCCGAGGCTGTGACCGGAGCACCTTCCTGCGGTGATCCCGCCGAAGGCATGGTCATGACCGGAGCGCCGCACCGGGCGCTCGACCGATGACGGACCGAACGGGGGCCCAGGGTGACACAAGCCGGGACACACGTCGTGACACAGGCCGTGCCACAAGTCCAGTGCTACGAGCGATCGTTGCAGCGCAGCCGGGCCTCCCTCACCCGGGAGGACCGGCCGGTCGTCTTCCGCATGGCCGGCCATGAGTGGGACCTGATGGACGAGGTGTTCGCACCGGTCTTCTCGCCGTCCACGGAGACGGCGCTCGGGTTCCTGGGACTGGCGGACGGACCGCCCGACGCCCCGAGCGGTTCGTTCCTGGAGATCGGCTGCGGTACCGGGGTCATCGCGGTGCTGAGCGCGCTGGCCGGCTGTACGCGTGTGGTCGCCGCCGACATCAGCCTGCCCGCCGTACGGAACGCGGAGATGAACGCCGCGCGTCATGGCGTGCGGGAACGGCTCGACGCCGTGCACAGCGACCTGTTCTCCGGGCTGGGCGGCGAGCGGTTCGACACCGTCTTCTGGAGCTCCAACTACGTGCGCGCCCCTGACGCGTACTCGTACGGGTCGATCCACGAGGCGGCGTACGTGGATCCGGGCTACCGCGCCCACCGCCGCTTCCTGACCGACGGCCCGGGCGCCGTCACCGCGGACGGCAGGGTGCTGCTGCACTTCAGCGACCGCGGCGACGTCGCGCGGCTGTACGAGATCGCGGCCGAGTGCGGACGCGAGCTGCGTACCGTCGCGAGCAAGCGGATCACCGAGGGGGAGTACAGCAGCGACGTGGTCGAGCACGTGCTGCTCCAGGTCGTCGCCGCGTCGGACTGAGCACGCCGCAGGCATCGTGCGGAGCGCCCGGCCGGGTCATCCGGCCGGGCGCTCCTGTCTCACCGCGCCTGTGTCCTCCCGGCGCGTCTCGTCGAGGGCCCGGAACACCTCCGTCATGTCGATGCCCACCTCGTCGAGGGCCGCGAGGGCGGCCCGCCCCGCCTCGTCCGCCTTCAGCAGCGTGTCGCCGTTCGGCACCCCGTGGGCCACGGCCTCCTCCAGCACTTCCACGGACACCGCCTGCGCGGTCCGCCACCCCACCAGTGCGGTCAGCCGGTGCGGCAGGGGCGCCGTCCACACCAGTCGGGGCGGGCGCGCACCGGCGGCGCGGAGCACCCGCCACCACGCGTCGCCCAGCCGCTCCTCACGCGTCCGGAACGCCAGCCTGGCGACCGCCAGCGCCGCCGTGCCCCGATGCCGCAGGGCCTCCGGCGACGCCAGCCGGGCCAGCCGGGCGTCGACCTCCGCGTCGATCTCCCCCACCGGCACCGAGATGACGGCGGCCAGCCGGCGCAGGCTCAGCCCCGCGGCGAGCGCCAGCTCCAGACCGCTGAAGTACGCGTCCATGGCCTCGACACAGCTGTCCAGCGATCGGACGGGCGACACGTCGACGCCGAGCCCGGCGGCGACCGTCGCGGTGACCGCCCGGAGGCCGGGGCCGTCGGGCGCGATACGCACCAGCAGATTGGGCCTGTCCACCGCGAGGCTCGTGTCGCGGTCCACCGCGGCGGACACCAGTCCGGCATCGCCGTCCGCCGCCTCGTACACCCACAGGAGCGCGTCGCAGGCCTCGCGTACGGCGTCGGCGGACCCAGAGGCGGAGAGAAGACCGCTGAAGTTCCCGTCCGCGGCGAACCTGCGCAGCCGGGCCGGTGCGAAGGGTGCCGACGCGTCTTCCGCCAGCCAGCCGGCCACGCCTTCGGCGGCCAGTTGCCGCAACAGCGCGGCTGCCAATGGGCTGATCATGGGAGCCGAGATTAGAGGAGCCCGCACCCACGCGACAGTCGCACTCCCGCTCTCCGTCAAGTCCTCCTTCCTTCCGTCAGGTCTGCCGTCCTCCGTCAGTCCCGCAGCGCACAGTTGACTTATTCCGGGGCAGTTGACGGAATTCCTCCTCGCCCTTTGCCGCCTCGCCACGGGAACGGGATGTTCGTTGCGGTCACCGGCCCGGTGCCCGACGAGACGAGAGGACCGCAATGCCTGCAACCATTTCCGTACCGCAGTGCCTCGTGTGCGACACGGACTTCGATATCCAGGACGACTGGGAGCGGGGCGAGATAACCGCCTGCGGCGCCTGCGGGCAGGAGCACGAGATCGTCGAGAAGGACGACGCCGTCGTACGCGTCGCGCTGGCCCCCGAGGTCGAAGAGGACTGGGGCGAGTGATCGACGCCCCCGAGGTACTGCTCTCGGTCACCATGCTGCGGCCGGACGAGAAGCTTCTCCTCAACGCACTGCGCGAAGAGGGACTGAACGTCCGGCCGCTGCTGGCGGAGGACCTCGCCGAGGTGGTGTCGGGGGTGACGCCCCCGCCCGCCTTCGCGGTGATCCGCAACCTGTCCCACCGCGAGGCGGTCGGGGTCGCCCGGCGACTCGAATTCACCGGCGTGACGGCCCTCAACCGTGCCGCCACCATCGAGACCTGCAACGACAAGGGCCTTCAGGCCCTGCTGTTCGCCCGGCACGGCATTCCACACCCGGTGTCCCGCCACGCCTTCAGTTACGACCAGGTGCGCGGGGCCGTGGCGGAACTCGGCATGCCGGCCGTCGTCAAGCCCGTCAGCGGTTCCTGGGGGCGCGGGGTCACCAAGGTGACCGACACCGACTCGCTGGAGGCGTGGGTGGGCGGCCGTGAGTCGGCGGACGCCGCCGGCAAGCTGTTCCCCGTCCTGGTGCAGAGTTACGTCGACAAGCCCGGTCACGACCTCCGGGTCGTGGTGGTGGGGCGCACCCCCGTGGTCGCCATCCAGCGGGTCTCGGACAACTGGCGCACCAACACGCACCTGGGCGCCCGGATCGAACGACTGGAGATCACCGGCCCGATCGAGAAGCTCTGTGCGCAGGTCGTCGACGCACTGGGCGAGGGCTTCTACGGAATCGATCTCATCGAGGATCTCGCCACCGGCGAGCTCCTGGTCCTCGAAGTGAACGCGAATCCCGATTTCGCCCGTTCCTCCGCCGTACACGGCGTGAACGTGGCAGGCCATCTGGCCGCGTACATCGCGGAACTGTGCAGCGACACCACGCTTCCCGCGGCCGCGTGACACGAAGGAAGACAGATCTCATGGAACTGTTCGACACAGCCACCGTGCTCACCCGGGTGATGACCTCCGGTGTGGTCATGAGCATCGAGAAGAGCGATCGCGAACTGCCGGGCCTGGAACGCCTGCTGACCAAGCGGACCGGGCGCGCCCACGCCGTACTCGTCAACAGTCGCAGCGCAGCCGTGCACGCGGCGCTCGCCGGTCAGGGCATCGGGCACGGAGACACCGTCAGCGTGCCTGAACTGTCCCCCAAGGACGCCGCGTTCCTGAACTGGCTCGGCGTCGGCGTGGCGGAGGAGCCGGGTCCCGCCGTCTTCGAGCACATCTCGCTGGACGCCGGCCGGGCCCACCTGCTCGACGAGCAGGCCCGGGCCCTGCGGGCACCGGCCCTGGTCGTCGACCTCACCGGTCTCGGCTTCGGTCCCGCCGCCGCCGTACTGACCGACGACCGCACCGTGTGGGCACGCGCCGAGCGGCTCAAGATCTTCGGCGCCCACGACCTGCGCACGATGTGGACGCAGGAGGAGTCGGAGGCGGAGCTGATCCCCGGCGTGCAGTTCAACTACCGACTGAGCCCGCTCGTAGCGGCCTGCGCCCGCATGGCCCTCACACAGGCCGTGCGTCCCCTCACCACCGGAGCCCCGTCATGATCACCGACTTTCCCTCCGCCCCGCTTCCGCTGCCCTCCGCCGAGGAGCTCACATCGGAGCTGGCCGCCCTCGGCGGCGAGGCGCTGATCCCCAAGGAGCTGCGCCGCACGCTCTTCCCGGTCATCACCAAGGAGGACGTCTTCAACCTGATGCTCTCCCAGCGGAGAGCGCCCGAGAAGGTCGTCGCCGACTTCGCCGAGGCCTATCGCGCCTATGTGGGCGCCGAGTACGCGCTGCCCACCGCGAGCGGCACCTCCAGCCTGCACCTGGCCCTCGTCGGCGCCGGCGTGCAGCCGGGCGACGAGGTCATCGTCCCGGCGTTCACCTTCATCGCCACCGCGCAGGCCGTCGTCGCCGCCCACGCCGTCCCGGTGTTCGTCGACATCGACCCGCGGACGTACTGCATGGACCCCGCGGCGGCGGCAGCAGCCGTCACGGGCCGGACCCGCGCCATCATGCCCGTACACGTGCACGGCCTGCCGGCCGATGTGCCCGCGCTGCGCGCCCTCGCCGACAAGCACGGCATCGCGCTCGTCGAGGACGCCTCGCACGCCCACTCGGCCCGCATCGGCGGCCGTATCGCCGGTTCGTTCGGCGACGCCGCCGGACAGAGCCTGATGGCCGACAAGAACTTCCCGCTCGGCGGCGAGGGCGGTATCGCCTTCTTCTCCACCGAGGAGGCCCACCGGCGCGCGTCCGACTTCACCCTGCGCAACGGCATCGACTACGAGATGTCGTGGGTCGCCGCGGCGTTCGGCCACAGCCAGCTGGAGCGCCTGCCGTACTACGACGAGGTACGGGCCCGAAACGCGCGCCTGATCGCGGACACGATCGACGCCACCGGATTCTTCCGGGCGCCGTACGTCCCCGAGGGCCACGTCCACGCCTACAACATGTACCGCATCACCCTGGTCCCCGAGGCCGTCGGTCTCGAGGACCTCCCGGTGTGGGCGGTCAAGGAGGCGGTGCACGAGCTGCTCGTCGCCGAGGGCGTACCGGCTCGCGAGTGGCAGAACACCCCGATCCCCTGCCACCTGCCGTTCGTGCACCGTGCGGGCTTCGGCAACGGCTACCCGTTCACGCTGAACCCGGGCGCGGTACGCGACCACAGGCCCGAGGACTTCCCGGCGACCCTCGCCATGCTCGACTCGACCCTGGTCCTCTGCCGCGAGCTGCGCTCACCGGTCGAGTACGAGCGGGCGCTGCGCTACGCGGACGCCTTCACCAAGGTCGCCCGGCGCCCGGACGCCATCCGCAAGCTCGTCGAGGCCGGCGACTACCGCCGTCCCTATGAGAAGGCGGCCCGCCTTGGCTGAGCAGACGACCTTCCAGAGCACGTTCTCCGACGGGAAGATCCGCGTCGCCGTCATCGGCGCGAGCGGCTACACCGGCGGCGAAGTCATCCGGCTGCTCCTCAACCACCCCCATGTGGAACTCGCGTTCCTGTCCGCCGAGCGCGGTGCGGGCAAGCAGGTGGGCGCCGTCCACCCGTGGCTGCGCAACCATCCGCGGCTCGCCGGCATCAAGCTGCGTCCGCTGGACCAGCTGGGCGAGGTCGACGTGGCGATCACCTGCCTGCCCACCGGCGCGCTGCCCGAGCGGCTCCCGCAGATCGCGGACCGCGCGAAGTACGTGCTCAACCTGGCCGGGGACTTCCGGCTGGACAACCCGCAGGAGCTGGCGAAGCACTACCCGGCATCGGTGGCCCATCCGCCGGCCGACGCCTTCGACTACTTCGTACCGGACCTGTCGGAGTCCCTGCCGGAGGGCAGGTTCATCAACCTGCCCGGCTGCATGGCCGTCGCCACGGTCTACGCGCTGTACCCCCTCTTCGCCGAGGACCTCGCCGAACAGGACGTGGTGGTCGACGCGAAGACCGGTTCCACCGGCGGCGGCCGCGGCGGCTCCGAGCAGCCGGCGGAGCGCTCCGGGAACTTCCGGGTCCACAAGCTGCACGGGCACCGTCATCTGCCGGAGATCACCCAGGCGTTGAAGCACTTCACCGGTACGGCACCCGAGCTGCGCTTCTCCACGCACAGCCTGGACGTGCCGCGCGGCATCCTGATCTCGGCGTACAGCCGGCTCAAGGACGGCGTCAGCCCGCTCGACGTCAAGCGCGCCTACGCCAAGGCGTACACGGGCAAGGCGTTCGTGCGGGTGCGGCCGTCGCCGAAGGCCCCGCAGGACTTCCCGATGCTCAAGGCCGTCGTCGGCTCGAACATCGCCGAGGTCGCGGTCTCCGTCGAGGGGAACCAGTGCGTGTCCATCTCCGCCATCGACAATCTCATCAAGGGCGCGGCCGGCCAGGCCGTCCAGGCGATGAACCTGGCCCTCGGCTACACCGAGTGGACCGGTCTCAGCTGCGCGGCGGTGGCGCCGTGACCCGCCCCCTGTACGTGGTCAAGGTCGGCAGCGCCACCCTCGACCGCGGCACCATCCACACCGAACTGGCCGCACTCGTCGCCCGCGGCGCCCGTCTGCTGCTGGTCGCGGGGGGTGCCGTCGGCATCGAGCAGCACTACGCCGCCCTCGGCCGGCCGATGCCCGAACTGCGGCTCGCCAACGGCGACGCGGTGCGCTACTGCCCGCCCGCCGAGATGACGCACCTGGTCGACGCCTACGAGCGGGTCACCCTGCCCGCCGTCGAGGACGGCCTGCGCGCGCTCGGTCTAGACGTGTTCACCGCGGTCGCCGCACGCGGCGGCCTGGTCACCGGCCGCGCCAACCGGCCGCTGAAGACGGTGAGCCCCGAGGGCCGCACCCGGGTGGTCCGCGACCACCGGGCAGGCGTACCGGTCGAGACGGACACCGCCCGGCTGAAGGCGCTGCTGGAGGCGTACGACGTGGTGTGCCTCTCCGCTCCGGTACGTGACCGGGACGGCGGCGCCCCGCTGAACGTGGACGCCGACGTACTCGCCGCCGCCCTGTCCAACGCGCTGGGCGCCGACCACCTGCGCCTGGTCACCGGCACCGCGGGGCTGCTCACCGACCCCTCGGACCCGGCCTCGACGCTGCCCCACGCGCACCAGGGCGAAGCGGCCCGGTACGCCGGCGGCAGGATGCGGCAGAAGGTGCGCGCCGCCGAGATGGCACTGGAGGGCGGCAGCGCCGACATCGCCATCACGGGCCCGCACACGCTGGCCGATCCGGCCGGCTGGACCCGCTTCTGGCGCGGCAGCGCCCCGGAGACGGACCTGACGCTGCTCGGCCGTGCGGTCGGGGTGCCGTCGGTCTCCGGGGACGAGCACGAACTCGCCGCCTACCTGGTCGACTGGTGCACCGAGCGGGGCATCGACGCCAAGATCGACGCTGCCGGGAACCTGGTGGCCACCAAGGGCGCCGGGGACCGGGGCCTGCTGCTGCTCGGCCATCTGGACACCGTTCCGCACCACTGGCCCGCCGAGTGGCGCGAGGGCGAACTGCACGGCCGCGGCAGCGTGGACGCCAAGGGCAGCCTGGCCGCCTTCCTGGAGGTGCTGGCCACCGCCGAGGTCCCCGCCGACGGCAGGCTGCGAGTGGTGGGCGCGGTCGAGGAGGAGATCTCCTCCTCGAAGGGCGCCTTCCACGCCCGGGACCACTATCCGGCCGACGCCGTCGTCATCGGCGAGCCCAGTGGCAGCGACAAGCTGACGCTCGGCTACTACGGCCTGTTCAAGCTGCGGGTCACGGCCTGGGTCGACAGCGGTCACTCGGCCGGCATGGACGCCGTCTCCGCCCCCGACACACTGATCCGCGCCGTCGAGTCCATCAGGACCTCGGTGCTGGAGCAGGCTCCGGACGCCCTCAGCGCCGTCATCGACGTCCGCTGCGAGACCGGCCGGGAGCGGCACCGTGCCGTCGGCATCCTCAACTTCCGGGTACCGCCGGGCGCCGACCTCGACGCCCTGCGCACGGCCGCCCTCTCGCACGGCGACGACGCCCTCGAGATCGCGGTGGAGCGGGCCACCCCCGGCCACAGCGGGGGGCGCACGAGCTCCCTGGTGAAGGTCTTCTCCCGCGCCTTCGGCCAGGCCGGCATCCGGCCGAGGTTCGTGGTCAAGAAGGGCACCTCCGACATGAACACCCTCGCCACCACCTGGCGCGGGGTGCCGATGGTCGCCTACGGCCCCGGCGACTCCGCGCTCGACCACACCGACGAGGAGCGCATCGGCGCCGAGGAGTACCGCACCGCGCGGTCGCTCCTGGCCGACGCGGTGGCCCGCTGGTTCGCCCTGCCGGAAGGGAGCCGATGATGACCCTGCTGACCGACACCCTGGACTCCGCCGACACGGCGGACACCGTGGGCGCCCCCGACGCCGGCCACATCCTGCTGGCCGAGCGGGCGCTGGAGGCCCGCGGGCTCGTCGTCGACATGGCGGCGAGTCCGCGCGGCTGCCATCTCGGCGGCAGCCTGTCCGTGCTGGACATCCTGATCGCGGCGCTGCACCGGGCCTCGTCCGGGGACGGCACCGAGGTGGTCCTCAGCAAGGGCCACGCCGCCGCGGGGCTGTACGCGGCGCTGTACGTGAACGGCAGCCTGCCCGAGAACCCGGCGCCGCTGTACGGCATGGCCGGGCACCCGTACACCGGCCATCCCGGGCCCAAGGTCCCCGGTGTGCGGTTCCCGACCGGGAGCCTCGGACACGGTGTGCCGTACGCGGCCGGCTGGGCGATGTCCCGCAGGCTCGGCCGGAAGCCGGGTCTCGGCATCGCCGTGACGGGCGACGGAGAACTGCAGGAAGGCCTCGTCTGGGAGACCTGCCAGGTCGCGGCCGCCCAGCGGCTGGGCAACTTCGTGCTGGTCGTCGACCGCAACGGCGGACAGAACGACGGCATGGTCGCTGACGTCTCGCCCCTGCCGCGGCTCGCCGAGCGCTTCGCCGCCTTCGGATTCGAGACGGCCGAGGTGGACGGTCACGATCTCACCGCCCTCACCGAGGTGCTGTCCGGCGACCGTTCGGGCGCCACCCGGCCGCTCGCGGTCGTCGCCGACACGGTGAAGGGCAAGGGCGTGCCCGCCGTGGAGGGCAAGGCCGCCTCCCACTACGTCACCATCGACGCGGCGCGCGCCGCCAAGTGGAAGCGAGCGATCCGATGACGGCGACGATCACGGAGCCCCGCACGGCGCTCCCGGGCCGGGACGCCTACCGCGACGAGCTCACCAGGATCGCCGAGGAGGACCCCCGGGTGGTCTGCCTGGAGGCGGACCTCGGCGGCAAGAACCATCCGTTCCAGCGGGCCCATCCCGACCGGTTCTTCAACCTGGGCATCGCCGAGGGCGCCATGGTCGACATGGCCGCCGGGCTGGCGGTGGGCGGCTACCGGCCGTTCCTCTCCACCTTCGCGCCGTTCGCGGCGCTCAGGGCGGCGGAGAGCCTCAAGCTGACGCTGGGCTATCTGAACGCGGGGGTCACCGTCGTCGCACCGTACGCCGGTGTCTCCGGGGCCTGGTTCGGCACGACGCACCACTGCCTGGAGGACCTGGCCGTCCTGCGCAGCGTGCCCGGCGTGACCATCGCGGCGCCGTACGGCGAGGCCGAGATGCGGGCGGTCGTACGCGCCGCGGCCCGCTCGGGGAAGCCGCACTACATCCGCACCGGACGCAACGCGGCATACACCTCGCTGCCCGGCCAGGACGGCGAACTCCCCCTGGTCGCCTGGGACTCCACCGGCACGAGCGGCGAACCCTGCCTGGTCTCCGTGGGCGAGGAGGGCACCCGCCTCGCCCTGGAAGCACGGGAGCGGCACCCGGAGCTCGCCCACGCCCACCTCGTGTACCTGGACCACGACAACCTGACCCGGGCGGCCGCCGAACTGGCCGGGAACCACAGCCGGTTCGTGGTCGTCGAGGAGCACCGGCGCGAGGGCGGTGTCGCCGAGGCCCTGGCGCTGCTGATGCCCCGGTGCGAGGTCGTGGGTGTGAACGCGGGCCACTCCTGGCCGGCCGAGGGCGGCGACCACCACGAGGTGATGGCCCGGCTCGGATTCGATCTGCCCGCCGTCCTCTCCGCCACGGCCGAGCTGCGCAGGTCTGATCACTAGGCCCCCGGACTCTCCGGAACTCTCCGAACCCCCTTCGAAACTAAGGATTTCTCATGCACATCCTCATGGTCGAATGCAACCCGAACGGCATCGCCGGCATCGCCAACGCCCTGGAGCTGGGCCACGACGTCACCTTCGTCTCCGCCGACCCCGACTTCTACCTCGGCGCCTCGCCGCTGGCCGAGGCGGCCTTCGCACACGACAAGTGCGACGTGATCAAGAGCACCGAGGCCTTCTCCATCGACGAGCTGGAGCGGCTCGCCAAGGAGATCAACGCGCGGAAGCCCGTCCACGGCGTCATGACCTACAGCGAGTACCACACGGTGCACGCCGCTTCGGTGGCCCGCTCGCTCGGTCTGCCCGGGATGAGCGTGGAGGGCGCCCTCAACGCCCGCCACAAGCACCGCACCCGCCTCACGCTGGAGAACACCGACGTCCGCCAGCCGCGCTTCGTCGCCGTCTCGGACCCGAAGGACATGGCGGCCGCGGTCCACGAGATCGGCTTCCCCTGCGTGGTGAAGCCGTCCGACGGCACCGCCAGCCTGCACGTGCTCCTCCTCCGCGACGACCAGGAGCTCACCGACTACCTGGCCGAGCTGGCGACGGTGGACGACTACGGCCGCGGCGTCACCCGCATCCCGGAGATCGTCGTCGAGGAGTTCATCGAGGGCGAGCTGGTCTCGGTCGAGGCGTGCGTGCTGCAGAGCGGCGAGATCGTCAACCTGGGGATCACCGACCGCAACCTGAGCGGCTTCCCGTACTTCATCGAGATGGGTCTCACCTACTTCAGCGGCCACCCGCTGCAGGACGAGCTGTTCGCGATGAACGAGAAGGTGCTCAAGGGTCTCGGTGTCGACTTCGGCTTCATCCACGCCGAGTACTTCCTCGCCGCCGACGGTCCCGTCCTCTGCGAGGTGAACGGCCGGCTCACCGGTGGCATCGTGCCGCAGCTGATGGAGCTCTCCAGCGGCGTCAACCCCTACCTGGAGGTCATCCGCCAGGCCCTCGGCGAGACGCCCGAACTGCCGGTCCCCGGTGACGTCATCGCGGGCGGCCACTGGTTCGGCTCGCCCGTCGACGGGGAGCTCGTCTCCATCGGCTTCGACAAGCTCAAGGGAACCCCGGGCTTCGAGGAGGCGCTCGCCTACGCCAAGCCCGGCCGCACCGTGTCCCGGCTCTCCAAGAGCAACTTCGACTGGCTCGGCCACCTCATCTACACCGGCAAGAACCGCGACGAGGCCACCGGCCGCGTCCGGGCCGCCCTCGACGACATCGACTTCACCATCAAGGTCCAGGTGGCCCGCTGATGCGCGTCGCGATTCCGGAACTCGATCCGGCCACCCTGTACGACGTCACCGTCGACGACGGTCACTTCTCCTCCGTCCGGGCCGTCGCCGACCGCGACGTGAACGACGCGGACACCCCGGAGCTGTGGCCCGGCTTCACCGAGGCCCACGCCCACCTGGCGCTCCCGGCCAACTTCGACGACTCGCTCGACGACCCGCGCATCTCCGCGATGCAGTACCTCTACCACGGGGTCACGCACGTCGTGGACATGTTCGGCTTCCCGCTCGTCAAGGAGGGCTGGGAGAAGGGCAGGCAGGAGTCACCCCTCCCCTGGCCCGAGGTGGCCCACTGCGGCTACGCGGCCACGGCGACCAAGGACCTCGACGGCCACTACGGCCACGGCGTCGAATTCCCGGCCCCCGTCTTCATGCTGAGCGTCCAGGAGGACCTGGCGACGGTGCTCGCGGCCAACAAGGCCCGCGGCGCGACCTTCCTGAAGGTCATGTACACCGAGGGCGCCGAACAGCCGGAGAGCACCAAGCGCTTCTCCCGGCTCCCGGGCAACCTCCTGGCACACGTACCCCGGCTCGCCGCCGAGCAGGGCCTGAAGACGGTCATCGACTGCAACACCCGCGACGAGGTGATGCAGGCCTACGCCTTCGGCTTCCGCATCTTCGCCCACCCGGTGCGCGACCTCATGCTGTCGGCCGCGGACTGGCAGGCGCTCGAGGGCGCCCGGTTCGTGTCCACGCTCAGCGGTCTGCGCCCCATGATCATGGAGCGCGAGGACTTCCTGCGCGAGTACGAGCGGCCCGGGTTCCGCGAGACCCAGGACCTCGCCAACCTCGACTACGTGTCGAAGATCGAGGAGCCGTTCGGCATCCAGTACGAGGTCCAGGACACCCGGACCGCCGCGCTGGTCAACATGCGCGACAACAGCCTGGCGGCACTGGAACGCGGCGCGCTGCTGATCGGCACCGACTGCGGCAACACCGGTGCGTTCCACGGCGACGCGCTCAAGGGCGAGCTGGACCTGCTGGCCGGCGACGACCTGGGCAAGCCCGGTCTGCGCGAGGCGCTGCTGCGTACGGCGACGACCACGGCCCGTGGCTTCTTCGACGAACTGTCCGGACGCGAGCCCGGCACGGATCTCATCGCGGAGGGCCGCCCGGCCACGTTCAACCTGATCGCCCCGGCCGCGGCCGGTCAGCCCCTGTCGCAGCTTCCCCGGGCCACGTACGTGCGGGGCGTGGCCGTGGACCGTGCGGCGGTCGTGGCGGCCATCCAGGACCTGCGCGCCACCCCCACCCGAGGAAAGGTCACCGCATGAGCAGCCAGGAACGCCATGTCCTGAGCCCGCAGACCCGCAAGGTGCTGCTGGGCGTCAACTCCGGCATCGCGCTCGCCCACATCGGCAACTACATCTGGTTCCCGCATCTGATCTCGACGCTCGGCGTGGAGTACAGCGGCTTCTGGGCCGGGTTCGTGATGTTCCTGACGTACGTGGGACGGCTGAGCGCGACCTTCTTCTACGAGGGTGTCGCGGCCCGGTTCGGAACCCGCGCGAGCATCATCGCGGGCATCGCCGTGGAGGCCGTCGCGCTCGGCGGGATGGGCTTCGCGGACGGGGTGCCGTTCTACAGCCTGCTGGCCTTCTTCGTCGGCTTCGGCTCGGGGATCTCCTTCCCGGGGCTGAAGAACATCCTCGGCACGCTGCCCGAGGCGGACCGGCCCAAGGCCTTCTCCTCGTTCCAGATGTCCTGCCAGCTCGGTGTCATCGCGGGCGCCGTGATCGGCGGTCTGTTCCTCGGCTCCTCGATGACGGTCCTGTTCCTGGTGGTGTTCGTCCTGTTCGCCGGCTACTGCGCGGCGGCGGCCTCGTTCATCCCGGCCGACGCGGGCGGGCAGGCAGCCCCGGCGCCCAAGGACACCCCGCTGGTCAACGTGGCGATCCTCAAGGGCCTGCAGCTCGGCGGTGGCGGCAGCTACTTCCTGCTCTCCAGCGTCTTCTGGATCCTGTCGATCAGCTTCCTGGTCGGCATGCCGCTGCACATGGAGGAGTTCGCCGCGGACCTGCCGGTCTCCACCCCCTTCTGGATCACCGGCCTGGCGCTCCTGGTGCTTCAGTACCCGGCGTTCCGCTACATGTCGAAGCACCTGCGGCCCGGTCAGGTCATGGGTGTCGCGTTCCTCGCGATGGCGGCGGCGTACGCCCTGTTCGGAGCCGGACAGACCTCGGTGTGGGTGGTCGTGGGCTGCCTGGTCGTGGTCTTCGGCGACATCCTGTTCACGCCGTCCTTCGACCTCTGGGTCGCCAACCGGATGCCGGCGGACCGCCTCGCGCGGGCGATGGGCGCCATGCACTTCTTCCGCAGCTTCGGCAACATGGTCGGCACCCTCGCCGCCGGCGCGCTCTACGACCTCTCGCACTCCACCGACATCCCGGGCCTCAACTGGTACGTCGTCGGTGCGATCGCGGTGGTCTGCGCCGCCGTCAGCTTCTCCTCCGCGAAGAAGGAGAGCGCCTCGGAGGAGAGCACCCCGGCGTCCGCGAAGGCCGAGGCGTCCCCCGCCACGGAAACCCGGCAGGCGGCCGACACCACGGCCTGACGGTTCGTTCCATCCCCCCCCCACACGCCCCCCACACGCAGAGGGACCCGGCCCGCGAAAGCGGACCGGGTCCCTCTGTGCGTGCGTGTACCGCCGTCGGCTGCTAGGCGGCCGTACGACCGCCGCCGGCCAGACGCGGCAGGATGCGGAAGCCGATGCCACCGGCGATCATCGTCGCGGCACCGATCAGCAGGAACGTGGTCTCGGCCGCACCGGTCTCGGCGAGCTCGTCCTTGCCCTTGCCCTGCTCGACCGGCTGGTTGCCGACGCTGTCGGTGTCGGTGTTGTCACCGGCGTCCGGGTAGGACGGGTCCGACGGGGCACCGGTGGGCGCGTCCGTGGAACCGTCGGTGGGCGTGTCCGTCGGGCCGTCGGTGGGCTCGTCGGTCGGCTCGTCGGTCGGAGGCTGCTCGGTGGGCGGCTCCTCCGTCGGGGGCTCCTCGGTGGGAGGCTCCTCGGTGGGGGGCTCCTCCGTCGGCGGCTCCTCGGTGGGAGGCTCCTCCGTCGGCGGCTCCTCCGTCGGCGGCTCCTCACCCGGGTTCGGCGGCTCGATGGTGTCGCCCGGGTTCGGCGGCTCGTCGCCGAGGCCCAGATCGACGTCGACGTCGGCGCTGACCCCGGCCTCGTTGACCCCGAGGCCGAGCCCGATGCCCGCCGCCTGGGCCGCGCCCGCGGCCGTGAGCGAGGCACCCGCAGCGATAACCGCACCAGCGGCTATCCGCGCGACGCGGATTCGCGTCTTCTTGGTCATCTGTTGCTACCCCCAGTAGCTGATCTTGTCGATGGAGCAGCCATATGCGGTCCACGGCCCTGCGGGGTCACACTCTCTGCAGGGCCACGCCGTACCGTGGTCATCCCGCCCGCCCCCGTTCACACCTGTCCCAGACATACGCGTGCTGCTCTAGCACCCTGTCCAGAGTTAAGGACTACGTCAAGGCCGTTCCGGGGGCATTCGGGCCACTATGAGGGTTCTTGACGGGTATTCGGAATCACGACTGTGACTCATTCACCACAGCTCCCCCTCAACTCCCCTGCTCTCCCGGCGGGGTGAGAACGCGGAAGGGCCCGGACAGGAAAGCCTGTCCGGGCCCGACAGCCTTACGGCCGCCGCTACTTCTCGCTCTGCTTGCGCCAGCGGATGCCGGCCTCGATGAAGCCGTCGATCTCGCCGTTGAAGACCGCTTCCGGGTTGCCGATCTCGAACTCCGTACGCAGGTCCTTGACCATCTGGTACGGATGGATGACGTAGGAACGCATCTGGTTGCCCCAGGAGTTGCCGCCGTCACCCTTGAGGGCGTTCATCTTGGCCTGCTCCTCCTGGCGGCGGCGCTCGAGGAGCTTCGCCTGGAGGACGTTCATCGCGGACGCCTTGTTCTGGATCTGCGAGCGCTCGTTCTGACAGGACACGACGATCCCGGTCGGCAGGTGGGTCAGGCGCACCGCGGAGTCCGTGGTGTTGACGCCCTGGCCGCCGGGGCCCGAGGAGCGGTACACGTCGACGCGGAGCTCGGACTCGTCGATCTCGACGTGGTCCGTCTGCTCGACCACGGGCAGCACCTCGACGCCCGCGAAGGACGTCTGGCGGCGGCCCTGGTTGTCGAACGGCGAGATCCGGACGAGCCGGTGGGTGCCCTGCTCGACGGAGAGCGTGCCGTAGGCGTACGGGACCTCCACCGCGAAGGTGGTCGACTTGATGCCGGCCTCTTCGGCGTAGGCCGTCTCGTAGACCTCGGTCTTGTAGTTGTGCCGCTCGGCCCAGCGGAGGTACATGCGCTGGAGCTTCTCGGCGAAGTCGGCGGCGTCGACGCCACCTGCCTCGGCGCGGATGGTGACCAGGGCCTCGCGCGCGTCGTACTCGCCGGAGAGAAGCGTGCGGACCTCCATCTCGTCCAGGGCCTTACGGACGGACTCCAGCTCGGTCTCCGCCTCCGCGCGTGCGTCGGCGTCACCCTCGTCCTCGGCGAGCTCGAAGAGGACCTCGAGGTCGTCGATGCGGCTGCGCAGGGCCTCGGTCTTGCGGACCTCGGCCTGGAGGTGCGAAAGCTTGCTGGTGATCTTCTGCGCCGCCTCCGGGTCGTCCCAGAGGGACGGCGCCGCCGCCTGCTCCTCGAGCGCGGCGATGTCGACCCTCAGCGCATCCAGGTCCAGGACGGCCTCGATCGACCCCATGGTCGAGGAGAGGGACTTCAGCTCTTCGGAAATATCGACGACTGCCACGGGTCCAGCGTAACGGCTGGACGAGTGAACCTGTCCCTCCCCCGGAGCCCGGCCCCTTCCGGGCGGCTCTCAGGGGGCCGACGGAGCCGAATTCCGCGTGTCCTCGGGGGTGGCACCCGGGTCGTCGCCGCTCGTGGCGAACCAGCCGCCCACCCCTATCGCCGCACACAGGGCGACAGCGGCGACACCCAGGGTGATCCTCCGCTTCCGGACGGCCGCCGACTTGTTCCGGGCCGAGCCGGGGCGCGGACGGCCGGGGGCGCGCGGCGCGCGGGCCGTGCCGAGGGGGCCGCCGGAGAGCTCGTCGGGGGCGGGGACGCGCATGCTCGTGTGGGTGTCCCGGTTGGAGTCCGGGGAGGAGCCGGGCACCAGCGGGACCGCGCCGCGGCGGCGGGGCTCCTCGGGGGACGGCGTGTACTGCTGTTCGTCGTATGCCTGCGGCTCGGTCTCGTTGTCCGGCTCGTCGACGTCGAGCGGGGGTATCCCGGACAGCAGCGGGAGCAGCTCCCGCAGCCGGGTCGCGAGCTCGGAGGCGCGCAGACGGGAGGCCGGGGCCTTGGCCAGGCACTGGACGAGGAGCTGCCAGAGCTCCTCCGGGATACCGGGGAGCGGGACGACCGTCTCGGTCACATGGCGGCGCAGGACGGCCCCGGGGTGGCCGCCCCCGAAGGGCGTGAAGCCGGCGAGCAGCTCGTAGAGCACGGTGGCGAGGGCGTAGATGTCCACGGCGGCGCGCGGCGGGAGGCCCTCGACGATCTCGGGGGCCAGGTAGTCCGGCGTACCGATGATCTTGGTGGCCTTCGTGCGGCGCGGGGTGTCGATCAGCTTGGCGACACCGAAGTCGGTGAGCAGCGCGGGGTGCGAACCGCCGGGGCCGAGCGGTCCCTCCATGTCGAGCAGGATGTTCTCCGGCTTGACGTCGCGGTGGACCACGCCTGCGCGATGCGCGGCGGCGAGACCGTCGGCGACGTCCGCGATGATCGCCGCGGCGGCCTCGGGCGCGAGCCGGCGCTCCCGGTCCAGACGGGTGCGCAGATCGGTGCCCCGCACCAGATCCATCACCAGCGCCAGATCGGTGCCGTCCACGACGAGGTCGCGGACGGCGACGACGTGCGGATGCCCGAGCCCGAGCAGCGCGGTGCGCTCCTGCACGAAGCGGCCCACGAGCTCCTGGTCGGACGCGAGGTCCTCACGGAGCAGCTTGATGGCGACCGGGCCCTCGGGCCCCTCGCCGAGCCACACCGTGCCGGCGCTGCCGCGCCCCAGGATCTGGTGGGCGGTGTACCGGCTGCCGATATTCCGTGCCAAGACTGCTCCCTCAGCGGCTGGCGTTGACCCCCGGTCGACAAAGTTACGCGGCGAACGGGGTGTTGCGTGCCCTGGATGGCGCCAACCTTCACTTCTGTGGGCGAATTGGGCCCACAGAAGTCGACAAAGACACAGAGTAGGGGCTGTTACTGACCGGTCGAGCCGCCGGAGCCGCTTCCGCCGAGGTCCTCGAACCAGCCGGTGACCTCGCCGATGCCGTCCCCTATGGCGTCCCAGAAGCTCTTGCCCTGGGCGACCCAGTCCTGCAGCGGTGTCAGCTCCCAGATGAGCCAGGCGGCGACGACCAGCAGCACCACCGTGAACAGGCACCCCTTGAGGCAGCCGAGGCCGGGGATGCGCATCGGGTTGGCGCTGCGCTGCCGGGGCTGGCGCGGGGCCGGGGCCTGGGGCGGGGGCTGCTGCGGGGGCGCGTACTGCTGGCGCTGCGGCTGCGGGGGCCGCTGCTGCTGGGGTTGCGGCTGGTAGCGCTGGGGCTGCTGCTGCGGGTACTGCTGGGCGCGCTGCGGCTGCCGGCCCTGGGGCTGCCTGTCCTGCGGCGGCTGCTGACGCTGGGGGCGGCGGCGCAGCGGGTCCTGGCTCGGGTCGAGGTACTGAACCTGCGTCTGCTCGTTGCGGTCCCGGGCGGCCCGGAGCTGGGACTGCCACGGGTGCGGCTCGTCCGGCCCCGGCGGACCGTCGGGGCGCGGCGGGACGGGAGGCATCATCGCGGTCGGGTCCGCCTGGCCGCCCCCGCCCGGGGTCTGCTGCATCACGCTGGTCGCGGCCGACGGGTCGTACGAGCCCGCGTTGCTCGGCAGCACCTGGGTCGGGTCGGCGGCGCCCGGGGTCTCCGGGACGGCGGCGGGCGCCGGGTCGGGCGCGAGCAGGGCGCCCACGCCCTCGGCGGCCGCGATCTGCGCCGAGTTCGCGTGCACGCCGATGCCGGCGCCGACCGTACGCAGCGCACGGGCGAGGTTCACGGCGCTGGGCCGCTGGTCCGGGTCCTTGCGCAGGCAGCGCTCTATGACCGTCCACAGCGGCTCGGGGAGGGTGCTGGGGCGCTGGGGCTCCTCGCTCAGGTGCCGGTGCAGGACCTCCAGCGCGGTACCGCCCGCGAACGGGGGACGGCCGGTGACCAGCTCGTACAGGAGAATGCCCGCGCCGTAGATGTCCACGGCGGAGGTCTGCGGACGGCCCTCGGCCGACTCGGGCGCCACGTAGGCGGGCGTGCCGACGAACTCGTGGGTCCGGGTGAGCCCCGGGGAGTCCGCGAGGCGCGCGATGCCGAAGTCGGTGAGCATCGGGTGCATCTCGCCGTTGCGCTCGTCGAGCAGCACGTTGGCGGGCTTCAGGTCGCGGTGCACGACGCCGTCGGCGTGGCTCGCGGCCAGCGCGTCCGCGATCTGGGCGGTGAGCAGCGAGGCGGCGACCGGGGTGAGCGGGCCGTTCTCGCGGAGGTACCGATGCAGGTCGGGGCCGTCGACCAGGTCCATCACCAGGGCGAGGAGATCTCCCTCGACGACGAGGTCCCTGGTGCGCACGATGTTCGCGTGGGTGAGCCGCAGCAGCACGGAGCGCTCGCGCAGGAACCGCATCACGACATCCGCGTCGTTGGCGAGCTCCTCCTTGAGCACCTTGATCGCAACGGTCTCGCCGGGCTGCCCGGCGACGGCCGCCTCGGCGCCCGCGGTCTCCCGCTGGCGGGCTCGCCAGACGGTGCCCGTGGCGCCGCGTCCGAGCGGCTCCTCGAGCAGGTACTTGCTGCCGACTGGCCGCACGTCACGCGCTCCCTGCTGATCGTTGTGCTTGCGGTCCCCCGGGGCCCGCCGGATGTTCCGGCCCACTCTAATGCCGTCGTACGGGGCACCGGTCGGTCGTCCTCCGGTCGTGTTGCCGCTGCGTTCACGGGAAGACGCCCATACGGAAGAGTTGGTTGCCGAACGAGTGTGCAGCACGTCCCCGGCAGGACCAAGCAGGCACTTTTACACCCACACTCGGCCATTCAAGATCACTTAGCGGCCACCCCCGGGCGTGTTGTCAGTGGCAGGTGCGAGGATGCCTCCAGCACAGAACTGTGGGGTCTGGAGCCTCACGTTCCGTGACGACCTGTACCGGACGACGCGTCCGTGCCGGGTGGGGGGAATCACAGGGCATTTCCCCTGCCGGGCGCCCCGCGCAGAAGGGACCGCTGACGGCGATGCAGATCCGGCTGACCGTCCTCGCGCCGCGCAGCGGCCAGACCCCGGCGCGCGCCTGCGACGTGCTCGTGACCGCCCCGGCGGGGACGGCTCTCGCGGCCGTCGCCTCCGCCCTGGCCACAGCGGTGTCCGGTCCGGAGAACTCCCTGGGCGGCGGCGCCACCGTGCTGTACGCCGGCCGCGAGCGGCTCGACCCGCAGCGCTGCGCCCTCGGCGAGCCGCCCCTGGTGGACGGCACGGTGCTCTCGCTCCAGGTGCCCGGCGAGGACGAGGCGGCCGACGACGCCGTCCCGGCCCGGCTGCACGTGATCGCGGGACCGGATGCCGGCGGGGTCCACCTGCTGCACGGCGGGCAGATCCGCATCGGCCGCTCCGCCGACGCGGACGTCCCGCTCGACGATCCCGACGTGTCACGGCTGCACTGCGCCGTGACGGTCTCGGACGACGGCCGTGTCTCCGTCGCCGACCTGGGCTCCACCAACGGCACCTCGCTGGACGGCACGGACGTCCACGACCGCCCGGTCCGGCTCGTCCCCGGCGCCCTGCTGAGGCTCGGTGAGTCGACGCTCCGGCTCACCCCCGGCGACCGCACGCCCACGCTGACGACGACGCCGGACGGCGAGGGCCATCTGCGGGTGGCCCGCCCGGACGCGGGCGGCGCCCCGGGACCCGCCGGGGAGCCCGACGCGGGACCGGCCGGCGGGCACGGCCACGCGTACGACTCCGCCCCCACCGGGCACGAGGCGTACGACGACGGCCCGTCCGGCCACGACGCCCATCAGGGCGAGGCCTCCGTGCAGGTCACCCACGGCCGCGGCTCCGCGCTCGTCCCCGGGGAGGCGCCCAGGCGCGGCATAGGCGCCTGGGCCCGGCGGCTCACCAGCGGCAAGGGCGAGCAGGCGCACGGCATGCCGTCCGGTGACTCACCGGCGGCCGGCCCGGAGCCCGTGTCCGCCCCGCACGCCCCCTCCGTACCCCCGCGCTCCCCCTCCGCCCCCGCCGGGACCTGGCCGGACCCCGCGACCGTGCTCCTCACGGCGCTCGGCCCCGGCCCCCGTCTGTGGGAGCGCGACACCGCGCACCCCGAGGCCCTGGTCGTACGGCTCGGGACGACGGAGCGGGCCGATCTGCCCGCCGTGCCGGTCACCGTCGGACTGCGGGAGGCCGGCTCCCTCGGGCTCGCGGGCCCCCGGGCCCGGCTCTCCGGCCTCGCCCGCTCGACGGTGGCGCAGCTCGCCGCGCTGCACTCCCCCTTCGACCTGGAGATCGTGCTGATCAGCACGGACCGGACCCGGAGCCTGGAGGAGCGGCGGCGCGAGTGGTCCTGGCTCGGCTGGCTGCCCCATCTGCGCCCCATGCACGGCCAGGACTGCCGCCTCCTCCTCGCGTACGACCGTGAGCAGGCGGGCGCCCGCGCGGCGGAGCTGGTGCGCCGCATGGAGGAGGGACCACTGGGACACGGCTGGGCCAGCGCCGACCGGACCGCCGTGGCCGATGCGGCCCGGCTCCACGCCGGGCCGTACACCGTGGTGATCGTGGACGGCGACCCCGGCTCCGCGGCCCTGCGCGAGACCACTGCGGGTCTGGCCGGTGCCGGAGCCGCCGCCGGAATCCATCTGATCTGCCTGGCGGAGACCCCGGCCGCCTCCCCGACGTCCCCGGTTGCCGCGACCTACGACACCGCGTGCCGGGCCTCGATCGCCTTCCGCGAGTGCGGTGCGGTGGCCATGCTCAGCGGCGATGTCGCGACCGCGCTGCGGCTCCTGCGCACGGCGGGCGGCCAGGCCGCCGGCCACGGCACGGTCGCCGCGGTGGACGCCGTGTCGGCGGCCTGGGCCGAGCGGTTCGGGCGCGCCCTGGCCCCGCTGCGGGACGAGGGCGCGACCGGCCTGCCCGGCCGGCCCATAGCGGCGGCCCTGCCCCCCTCCGCGCGCCTGCTGGACGAGCTGGGCCTCGCCAGGGCCACCCCGGCCTCCCTGATGGCCCGCTGGGCCTCCACGGCCGAGGATCAGCCGGGCGCGACGGTGCGCACCCCCGCGCAGGGCTCCGCGGACCTCTACACGACGAGCTCGGGCCGCACCCTGAGCACCGGGCCGCGGGTGGGCGCGCAGCGCGAGTCCCCCGACTCCGGGCACACCCCGTACCGGAGCAGCGGGCCGACCAGTTCGGGCTCGGGCCGCTCCGCCTACAGTCCCGCGGGCGGGAGCGGCTCCTCCCCCCGTATCGGCGCGCAGCGACGCGACAGCGGCTCCGCGGAGCCCGGCCCCGCGCCCACGTCCTCCGGTTACGCGGGCCGGCCCGTGATCGTCCTCGGCGCCGGCCCCAGGGGCCCGCTCTCCGTCGACCTGGCCGACGAGGGACCGCATCTGCTGATCGAGGGCCCCGCGGGCAGCGGGCGTACGGAGCTGCTGCGCGCCGCCGCCGCCTCCCTGGCCTCCGCAGCCCGCCCCGACCGGCTCGGCATACTCCTCATCGACGGGGCGGGCGGCGAGCACGGGGAGCGCGGCGAAGGACTGCGCCCCTGCACGGAGCTCCCGCACGTCTTCACGCACCTGGTGGCCTCCGACCCCGTACGCATGCGGGAGTTCGCACAGGCGCTGGGCGGCGAGCTCAAGCGCCGTGCCGAGCTGCTCGGCACCCTGGACTTCACGGAATGGCACGCACGGTACGAGGAGTCGCAGGGGCTCACCGGCCGTCGCGCCGCCGGCTCGGCCGAACAGCGCGGTGACCTGGAATCGCCCGCCAGCGGCACTCTTCGGCTACGGCCCGCCGCGGCCCGCCCGGTGGACCCTGGGCCTTCCCCCCTTCCCCGGCTGGTCGTCCTGGCCGACGACTTCGACGCCCTGGTCGCCCCGGCGCTCGGCAGCCCCGGCCGCCCCTCCGCCGGGTCCGTGGTCCGGGTGCTGGAGGCCGTGGCCAGGGACGGCGGGCGGCTCGGCGTCCATCTGGTCGCCACCTCCGCCCGCCCGGACCGCACCGAGGACACGGAGCTGGCCCGGGGCGCCCGGCTGCGCATCGTGCTCGACCCGCCCGTCGTCCCCCCGTCCCCGGACGAGGCCTCGCCCGGCAGGGGGAGGCTGGGGCACCCGGACGGCCGGGTGACCCCGTTCCAGGGCGGCCGGGTCACCGGCCGCATCCCGCGCACGGCGACCCTGCGCCCCACCGTCGTACCGCTGGAGTGGGAGCGGATGGGGGATCCGCCGACCCGCCGGCCGGTCCGTGAACTGGGCAACGGCCCCACCGACCTGGCCCTGCTGGCCAGCGCCCTGGAGAGGGCGGCCCGTTCGGTGAACGCGGTACCCCTCCCTCCGCTGATCCCCTAGGGTCCGGCCCGCGCCCCCTCACGACGTCACGAGCCCATCACGATCACGGAGTTGGCCCAGGCGGCGGTATTGCGGCCCTGGGGTGCCGGGCATAGGACTGTGCGCACGGACGATGTGAACCGCACGATGTGAGACGTGAACGGCACCGCGGGGTCCTCCCGTTGGTGCCGGTCCGCGCTCATGCGCGCGCAGGAGAGACGGGGCAGGGATGCGCAGAACCCTTCGAATGCGTAGGGCCGCAATGGTGTTCACCGCGATCGGGGCGCTGGCCCTCACCGGATGCGGTGACGACGGCGCCGGCAAGGACAAGCCGGGCGACGACGCCGGCAAGGGCGAGGGCAGTGCGTCGAGCGTCACTCTGCCGAAGCTGGACGGCGAGAAGATATCGGTGGCCGCGGTCTGGACCGGGCCCGAGCAGGCCAACTTCACCAAGGTCCTCGACGAATTCGAGGCACGGACGGGCGCCACGGTGACCTTCGTCCCGGCACAGGACCCGATCGTCAACTTCCTCGGTACGAAGATCGCGGGCGGCCAGCCCCCGGACGTCGCGATGATCCCGCAGGTGGGCGCGATCCAGCAGGCCGTTGCCAAGAAGTGGGCCAAGCCGGTCGGCAACGAGGCGCGGGCCCAGCTGGGCCAGAACTACTCGCAGGTCTGGCAGGACCTCGGCGCGGTCGACGGCACCCAGTACGGCGTCTACTTCAAGGCCGCCAACAAGTCCCTGGTCTGGTACAACACCAAGGCGTTCGAGAACGCGGGCGCGAGCGAGCCGAAGACCTGGAAGGACTTCCTGACCACGGCCGAGACGGTCTCCGCCTCCGGTGTCACCCCGGTCTCGGTCGGCGGCGCGGACGGCTGGACGCTCACCGACTGGTTCGAGAACGTCTACCTCTCGCAGGCCGGCCCGGAGAAGTACGACCAGCTGGCCAAGCACGAGATCAAGTGGACGGACCCGTCCGTCAAGGACGCCCTGACCACGCTCGCAGAGCTCTTCGGCAAGCCGAGCCTCATCGCCGGCGGCGCGGACGGCGCGCTGCAGACCGAGTTCCCGGCATCCGTCACGCAGACGTTCACCGGCGGCGACCAGCCCAAGGGCGCCATGGTCTTCGAGGGCGACTTCGTCTCCATCAACATCGCGCAGACCGAGGCGAAGATCGGCACGGACGCCAAGGTGTTCCCGTTCCCGGCGGTCGGCGCGGACTCCCCCGTGGTGACGGGCGGGGACGCGGCCGTGGCGCTGAAGGACAGCAAGGGCGCCCAGGCGCTGCTGACCTGGCTGGCCTCGAAGGACTCGGCGAAGATCTGGGCCGAGGCCGGCGGGTTCATCTCGCCCAACAAGTCCCTGGACACCGCCGCGTACCCGAACGACGTGCAGCGCACGATGGCCGAGGCGCTGATCGACGCCGGTGACGACGTCCGGTTCGACATGTCCGACCAGGCCCCGCAGTCGTTCGGCGGGACGCCCGGCAAGGGTGAGTGGAAGACGCTCCAGGACTTCCTGAAGAACCCGAAGGACATCGCGGGGACCCAGGCCAAACTGGAGTCCGACGCGGCCAAGGCGTTCACGAGCTGACGGGATGACCACAGTGACAGCGGGGGGCGCGGACAGCGCGCCCCCCGCCGACAAGCGTCCTGACACGGGAACGGGCCAGGGCAAGCGCCCACGCGGAAGCGTGACCGGCACCCGGAGGGCCGTCGCGGCGGCGTTCCTGCTGCCGGCCCTGGTGCTGCTCGGCTCACTCGTCGTCTATCCGATCGTGTACTCCGTCTACCGCTCGTTCCTCGACCAGTCCGGCACCGGCTTCGCGGGCCTCGACAACTACAAGGCGCTGTTCACGGACGACACCATCCGGACCGCGGTCAAGAACAACGCGATCTGGGTCGTGTTCGCGCCGACGGTCGCCACCGTGCTGGGCCTGATCTTCGCGGTGCTCACCGAGCGGATCCGGTGGGGTACGGCGTTCAAGCTGATCGTCTTCATGCCGATGGCGATCTCCATGCTGGCCGCCGGCATCATCTTCCGCCTGGTGTACGAGCAGGCGCCGGAGCGCGGGGTCGCCAACGCCGTCGCGGTGGGCGTCCACGACACGTTCGCGCAGTCCTCGGGCTTCCCGAAGGCGCATCCGCTGCCCGTCCATCCGCTGAAGGCCGGGGGCGGGGGTTCCTTCGTCACGAAGGAACCGGTGGGGGCCGGTGAACCGGTGAACCTGCCGCTGGTCGGTGTGGTGCCCGCGAAGATGCCGGGCGACGCGAAGCCCGCGAAGGCGGCCGCCGCGTCGGGTGAGGGCATCACCGGGACGGCGTGGCTCGACTTCACCAAGGGCGGCGGCGGCAAACCCAACGTCGTCGATCCGAAGGAGCTCGGCCTCAAGGGCATCACCGTCGAGGCGGTGAAGGACGGCAAGGTCGTCGCCTCGGCGACGGCCGGCGCGGACGGGGTGTTCACCCTGCCCGCCTCGGCCGACGGGTCCCTGCTCCGGCTGCCGGCGGACAACTTCCGGGAGCCGTACAACGGGGTCGACTGGCTCGGGCCGTCCCTCGTGACGCCGGGGATCATCGGCAGCTACGTCTGGATGTGGGCGGGATTCGCGATGGTGCTGATCGCCGCCGGCCTGGCGGGACTGCCACGCGAACTCCTCGAAGCGGCGCGGGTGGACGGCGCGAACGAGTGGCAGGTGTTCCGCCGGATCACGGTGCCGATGCTGGCGCCCGTGCTCGCGGTGGTCCTGGTCACCCTGATGATCAACGTCCTGAAGATCTTCGACCTGGTCTTCATCATCGCGCCGGGCTCGTCCCAGGACGACGCGAACGTCCTGGCGCTCCAGCTGTACCGCTCCTCGTTCGGCACGGACGCGGATCTCGGGGTCGGCAGTGCCATCGCCGTACTCCTGCTGCTGCTGGTGATCCCGGTGATGCTGTTCAACATCCGCCGCATGCGGAAGGAGGGGCGCCGGTGACGATTCATGCCTGCGCGACACCAGCCTCCTGCCGGGGGTCCGGGGGTCGCCCCCCGGGAAGACACAGCAACATCCGCCGCATGCGGAAGGAGGGGCGCCGGTGACGACGACCGAGGCGGTACAGGCCAAGAAGGTCTCCCGGGCCGGGTCGGCCGCGAAGGCCGAGCAGTCCCTCGGCGCCCGGATCGCCGCCCGGGCGGGCGGTGGCGCCATGCGGGTCTTCCTCATCCTGGTGGGCCTGTTCTGGCTGATGCCGACCATCGGGCTGCTGCTCTCCTCGCTGCGCGGGCCCGAGGACATCGCGGCGAGCGGCTGGTGGAAGGTCTTCACCGCACCCTCCGAGCTCACCTTCGACAACTACCAGCGCCTGCTGGACAACTCGACCATCACCGATTCCCTCTTCAGCACCGTCATGATCACCGTCCCGTCCACCTTCCTGGTGGTCGTCATCGGATCGCTCGCCGGATATGCCTTCGCCTGGATGGAGTTCCCCGGCCGCGACTGGTGGTTCCTGGTGGTCGTGGGGCTGCTGGTGGTCCCCGTGCAGGTCGCCCTGATCCCGGTCTCCGAGCTCTTCGGCACCATCGGGATCTTCGAGACGACCTTCGGCGTGGTCATGTTCCACACGGCGTTCGGCCTGCCGTTCGCCATCTTCCTGCTGCGGAACTTCTTCGCCGAGATCCCGCGCGAACTGCTGGAGGCCGCGCGGCTGGACGGCGCGGGCGAGATCCGGCTGTTCACCCGGGTCGTGATGCCGCTCGGCGGCCCCGCGATCGCCTCGCTCGGGATCTTCCAGTTCCTCTGGGTGTGGAACGACATGCTGGTCGCGCTGATCTTCGCGGACTCGGAGTCCCCGCCGATCACCGTGGCCCTGCAGCAGCAGGTCCGGCAGTTCGGCAACAACATCGACGTGCTGGCGCCCGGCGCCTTCGTGTCCATGGTGATCCCGCTGGCGGTGTTCTTCGCCTTCCAGCGGCAGTTCGTCTCCGGCGTGATGGCGGGCGCCGTCAAGTAGCGCGCTGCCGCGAAGCGGCACTTCAGCACATACGTTCGTCAATACCAGGGCGGCTCGTTCACTCGTGATCGGGCCGCCCTACCTCGTACTTCCCCCGAATGCCATATTCCACGTAACCAAGTCACCCCATCGGCCGTTTGCGGGCCACCTGCCCTCCCGCGAGCGACCCCTGGATGTGTTGTGCCCCGGTTCAGTGTCATCGTGCCCGCGTACCGGGTCCAGGCGTATCTGCACGCGTGTCTCGACTCCGTGCTGAACCAGTCCTTCAAGGACTACGAGATCATCGTGGTCGACGACTGTTCGCCGGACGCCTGCGGCCCGATCGCCGACGAGTACGCCGTACGCGACCCCCGGGTCAGCGCCGTCCACCTGCCGCGCAACTCCGGCCTCGGGCCGGCCCGCAACGCCGGGGTCGCCAGGGCGACCGGGGACTACCTGCTCTTCCTCGACGGCGACGACACCTTCTCCCCCGAGGCGCTCCAGGCCATCGCCGACCGCCTGGAAGCCACCGGCGGCCCCGACGTCCTGGTCTACGACTACGCCCGTACGTACTGGTCGGGCGAGAGCGTACGCAACACCTTCGCCCAGCACCTCGCCGAGACCGGCCCCGCCTCCTTCCGGCTCACGGAGCGGCCCGAGCTGCTCAAGGTCCTGATGGTCGTCTGGAACAAGGCCTACCGCCGCGAGTTCATCGAGGCCGAGGGCTTCACCTTCCCGCCCGGCTACTACGAGGACACCCCCTGGACCTACCCGGTGCTGATGGCCGCCGGGTCGATCGCCGTGCTGGACAGCGTCTGCGTGCAGTACCGCCAGCGGCGCCGGGGCAACATCCTCTCCACCACCACCCACCGGCACTTCGACGTCTTCGACCAGTACGACCGGGTCTTCGCCTTCATCGACGCCCGCCCGGAACTCGCCGTCTGGCGGCCGGTGATGTTCCGCCGGATGCTCGACCACTTCTCGACCCTCTTCACCTCCCGGGGCCGGCTGCCGCGCGGCAGCCGGGCCCAGTTCTTCCGCCGCGCCCGCGCCCACTGCCGCCGCTACCGCGCCCCCGGCGCCCCCGTGTCCCGCCGTACCCGGCTGCGGCACGCGCTGTTCCGGCTGGGCGCCCACCGCACGTACCGCGCCCTGTGGGCCGCACAGCGGCTGCACGGCAGGCTCGCGCGCGCGGCCTCGGCGACCCGCCGGGCGGTGCGCGCGGCGGCGCTCCAGCTGCACTACCGCGTCCAGCTGCGGCTGCCCGTCCGGAGCGGGGACGCCGTGTTCGCCGCCTACTGGCACCGCGGCTACACCTGCAGCCCCGCCGCGCTGGAGGCCACGGCCAGGGCCCTCGTGCCCGGGCTGCGCACGTCCTGGATCTGCCGTCCGGAGGACGCCCACTCGGTGCCGGAGGCCACACGCGTGCTGCACCCGGGGACGGCCGCCTACTGGACGGCGCTGGCACGCTCCAAATACCTCGTGAACAACGTCAACTTCGACCGCAGGCTCGTGAAGAGACGCGGGCAGGTGCTGCTCCAGACCCATCACGGGACCCCGCTGAAGACCATGGGGACCGACCTCGTGCACCGCCCGGCGGCGGCCGGCTCCATGGACTTCGACCAGCTGCTGCGCAACGTCGACAAGTGGGACTACTCGCTCTCGGCCAACCAGCACTCCACCCTCGTCTGGGAGCGCACCTACCCGTCGGGCTACACCACGCTGGAGTACGGCAGCCCGCGCAACGACGTCTTCCGCCGCACGACCCCCGAGGAGGCCGCGCGGCTGCGCGAGCGCCTGGGGGTCCCGGAGGGCAGCACCGCCCTGCTGTACGCGCCGACCCACCGGGACTACCGGCGCGCCCAGCGGCACTCCCTGGACCTGGAACAGCTGGTCCGCGTCCTGGGGCCGCACTTCGTGATCCTGGCCCGCTCCCACTACCTGGACGCGACGGCCCGGGCCACCGCCGGTCACATCCGGCACCCACGGATCATCGACGTGAGCGCCCACCCGTCCGTCGAGGAGCTCTGTCTCGCCTCCGACGGGCTGATCACGGACTACTCGTCGCTGATGTTCGACTACGTCAACCTGGACCGGCCGGTCGTCCTGCACCTGGAGGACGCCCAGGCGTACGAGGCGGCCCGTGGCACGTACTTCGATCCGGCGGCCTTCCCGCCCGGCGCGGTCGCCCGTGACCAGGAGGAGCTGCACGAGATCTTCGCCACGGACCACTGGCGCGGGCCCCGGTCCACGCAGCGCCGGGCTGCGTTCCGGGCCAGGTTCTGCCCGTACGACGACGGGCACGCGGCGGAGCGGGTGGTGCGCCGGGTCTTCCTGGACGACACCTCGGGCCTGCCGCTGGCCGCCCCTCAGCCGAGCTGCGGGCCCGCGGAGGTCCCCCGGCAGGTGACCGTCCGGGAGTACAGCAACGGGTGA
The DNA here is from genome assembly GCF_044455985.1 of Streptomyces sp. NPDC051064. Lineage (NCBI taxonomy): Bacteria > Bacillati > Actinomycetota > Actinomycetes > Kitasatosporales > Streptomycetaceae > Streptomyces > Streptomyces sp. NPDC051064. Next base: position 44,175 of record NZ_JBITFK010000015.1, on the reverse strand, counting down.
GGCCCTGCCCCGGGGTGTCGGACACCCCCGGGCGTTCAGCGCTCCAGGAAGGCGAACAGCTCTTCCCAGCGGCCCATGATCTCCGCCTCGGAGAACCGCTGGACGTTGGTCCGCGCCCGGTCCCCCATCGCGTCCCGCATCCGGGGGTTGCCGGTGAGCCGGAGCAGCCGGTCCGCGAGCGCGCCGATGTCACCCGCGGGCGCGAGCAGCCCGTCCTCGCCGTCCCGCACGATCTCCCGCACGCCCGGCGCGCAGTCGAACGCCGCGCACGGCACCCCGCTCGCCATGGCCTCCAGGAGCGCCAGCGGGAAGCCCTCGCCGCGTGAGGACTGGACGAAGACGGAGGAGGCGGCGAGCGCCCCGGGGACGTCGTCGGTGCGTCCCCGCCACCCGACCGAGGAATCGAGCCCCAGTCCGGTGCACTGCGCCCTGAGGTCCGCCTCGTCCTCGCCGGCCCCGTACACGTCCAGCCGCCAGTCCGGGCGCTGCGGAGCCACCAGCGCCCAGGTGTCCAGGAGCATGTCGATGCCCTTCTGGTCGGTGAGCCGTCCGATGCTGGCGACCGACTTCTCGCGGCGCGGGGAGGGCACTTCGGGCAGCGCGGCGAGGGCGTTGGGCATGAAGCCCACGTTGTTCATCCCGTCGCCCGCCCACTTGTCGGCGTCCTCCTCCGTGAGGACGAGCCAACGGTCGAGCGGCGGGTAGTGGTTCTTGATCCAGCGGTAGCGATGGCTCGCCCGCGAGTAGTCGTAGGACTCGTGGCTCATCCCGATGACCCGCATGCCGCCGGTGTCCGCCTCGCCGACCCACTCCATCGCCCAGACCTGGCTGACGATCACCACTCCCCCGGGCCGGGCCGCCCGGAAGATCTCCGAGAGCCGGTCGACCGCCAGCCGCTTCCGGGCCGCACGGCCGGCCTCCGCGCGCCGGGCGGCGAACCGGAAGCGGTCCCTGGCGCTTTTGGGCGTCCAGGGCGTCGGCGGGTGCGCCGGGTACAGGGCGGTCACCGGATAACCCGGCGGCTCGGGCAGGGCCATCTTCCGCTCGGCGGCGTGGATGCCGATGGTGTGCACCCGGTGGCCGGCCTCCTGGAACAGCTGGGCGGTCCGGTGCATCCAGCCGGTCACACCCCCGAGTTCGTCGGTGCTGTTGGAGACGATGAAGACATCACGGCTGCGGTTCATCGACGGGGCTCCCCGGTGCGGGCGGTACGGGACGGGACGAGATGCCGGGCGAACACGGTGTCGACGACCGCCCGGGCCGCGTCCCCCCGGTCGTACGCTCCGAACTCCTCGGCGAAGGCGGCTCGTTGTTCCTGGAAGCCGGTGTCCGCGGTCTTCAGCCGGGCCAGCACGGCGAACAGCTCCTCCTCGGTCGCCGTCACCGGGCCCGGCGCCTTCTCCCGCAGATCGAAGTAGCTGCCCCGCTCGGCGGCGTAGGTGTCGAGATCGGGGGCGAAGAGGACGATCGGGCGGTCCAGGAGGGCGTAGTCGAACATGATCGACGAGTAGTCCGTGACCAGGACGTCCGCGAGCGCGAGGAGTTCGCTGACGTCGTGGTGGCGCGAGACGTCCACGACCGTCCCGGGCGGGCAGGCGGGCAGGCTCGCCGCCTCCAGGTAGTGCGCCCGCACCAGCAGCGTGTACGTGTCGCCGAAGCGCTCCGCGAAGCGTGCCGCGTCCAGGAGCAGCCGCTGCCGCTTGCGCTTGCCCGGCCCGCCCCGGAAGGTCGGCGCGTACAGCACGACCTTCCGGTGGTCGGGCAGCCCGAGTTCGGCCGCGAGCGCCGGGCGCGGCAGCCTCCCCCGGGCCTCGTCCCGGGCCCGCGCGGCGAGCAGCGCGTCGTTGCGCGGGTAGCCGGTGCGCAGCAGCGTGCTCCCGGGCAGCCGGTAGGCGCGGGCCAGCGTGCGCTCGTCGTGCTCGGACCGTACGAGGAAGTGGTCGAACCGGTGCACGGCCTGCTGGAGCCGCTCGCGCTGCGGGGCGTTCTGCATGCGCACCCGGGTCTCGTCGAACCCCATGCGCTTGTACGCCGATCCGTGCCAGGTCTGGAGGTATGCCGTGCCGGAGGGCTTGTCGAGGTGCTGGGGGAACCCCTGGTTGTCGACCCAGTACTCCGCCCGTGCCAGGGCCCACAGATAGCGCCAGGACCAGCGGCGGACCAGCCTGGCGTCCGGGGGGAACCCGGCCGGGGAGTCGGCGTACGACCAGACGCAGCGCAGCGGGAGCCCCCGCGCGCGCACCTCCTCGTGGACGGCCCGGGGGCTGTCGCCGTAGCAGGTGCCCATGTGGCTCTCGAAGACCACGGAGCCCCTGCGCACGGGCAGCCGGAGCAGCCAGGAGCGGTAGACGGAGACCTTGAAGCCCCTGGCGTGCAGTCTGTCCCGGCGCTTGCGCAGAGCCCGCAGCAGGAGCCTGGCCCGGCGGGCGGGGCGGAAGTGAGTGGCGTAGTGGACCAGCCGCCGGGCCGTACGGGCGGGCCGGTGGCGGGCTTCCAGCCGCAGCGCCAGATGGTCCCGGAGCGTGATGTACGGCTGCCAGGTGTCCCCGGTCGTCCTGCCCAGCCGGGGCGAGGCGGGGGAACGGTCCGACGGGCCGACGAGGTCGTGGGCGGCGAAGAGATCGCTCACCGAACGGGTGCGGCCGTCCTCCACGACCATCCGCGCGTCCCACACCGTGTCGCGGAGGCCGAAGGGGCGCAGCAAACGCGTCAGGTCGGCCCGCACGGACCAGCTGATCCCGGTGGCGTCCGGCCGCAGCTCGTCGACCGGGGCGCGGAAGGCGCGGGAGCCGTCGCGTACGCGGAACTCCAGATGGGCCGTGAGGGGGCCCTCCGGGTCGGGCCCGGTGTGCGCGGGCAGCACGAGCCGGCCCTCGAGCAGGACCCGGCGGCCGTCGGCCTCGTAGCGGGTGAGCCTGTTCATCAGCTTCAGCTCACCGAACGCCCGGTACCGATGGCCGAGTTCGGTGACGTCCAGCACGGGATCGGGGCCGCCCGGCCAGTACACCCGCCCGTCGTCCGCCGTGATGAGGGGCGCGGCCACGACTCCCCTCCTGCGCAGCGCGTACGCCGCGGTGAGCACCCCGTCCTCGTCCCCCCGCTCCAGCAGTCGGACGCCGACGCGCTCGACGGGCGGGAGGGTGAGCAGGACCGGCTCGGGAACGGATCCGGGCAGCACCCGGGCCGCCGTCGCCGCGACGCGTTCGCGTGCCGCGGCGGGCAGTTCGGGGAAGCTGCGCACCAGCGGCACGAGGTGGTCCAGCAGGAAGGCGCCGTCCCGCCGCTCACGCAGGTCCGCCAGCCCCTGGGCCACCAGCACATGACAGACACGCCGGTGCGCCTCGACGAGCCCGGCGAGGTCCCGGCCGGCGTCGGGCACGGCCCGCCCGGAGACGATCCGGCGGCGTACGAGGGCGATCCGGCCGACCACGGACGCCGCCAGGGGGCCGAACAGGATCCCGCTGTGGGTGAGGTCCTCGTCGTAGCGCAGCGCGTGCCGTTCCAGTGCCGCGCGCCGCACGCAGAACCCGGTCACCAGGGCGTCGTGCACGGCCAGTTCGGGTGCCTCGGAGAACCGGACGACCGTACGGGAGCGGAGGAACAGCGGGTGCTGCCAGGAGGGCTCCCGTTCCTTCGTCCCCTCCCCGGTGAGCCGGGCCCAGCGCCCGGCGACCAGGTCGGCACGGGTCCGCGCCCCGGCCTCCCAGAGGTTGCGGCACGCGTGCCGCTGGAGGCGCTCGCCGACATCGAGCACGAGGACGTACGTGCCGCGCGCCGCGTCCAGGCCGGCGTTGCGCAGCGAGGCGACGGAGTCCGTACCGGGGTCGAGCACGCGGATGCGGTCCGGGGAGCGCCCGGCGAGCGAACCGGCCGCACTCCGCAGGGCGGCGGGGGCTCCGGCGGGCAGGACGACGAGGGCCTCGACGGCGCGCAGGCTCTGGTCGAGCACGGACTCCACGGACGCCGTCAGTGCTGCCTCCCCGCCCTCCGCGGCGGTGATCACACAGCTGAAGTCGGGCGTACTCATGCCTGCGCCCCCTTGAGCATCCGGTCCACTACCTGGGCGGCCGCCGTCCCGTCGTCCAGATCGCAGAACGACTCGCGGAAGCCGGCGTACGCCTCCCGGTGGCCCGCCGTCGCGGCCTCCGGGTCGCGCAGCGCCTCGACGACGGCCGCCGAGTCGGTGATCAGCGGGCCGGGCGCCCGGTTCTCGAAGTCGAAGCAGAAGCCGCGCAGGGTGTCGCGGTAGTGCTCCAGGTCGTAGGTGTGGAACAGCATCGGGCGTCCCGTCTGCGCGAAGTCGAACATCAGGGACGAGTAGTCCGTGACCAGCACATCGCTGATCAGCATCAGCTCGGCGACATCGGGATGGCGTGACACGTCGCGCACGAAGTCGTTCGAAGGGATGCTCCCGCCGACCAGGTAGTGGCGCCGCACCAGCAGGACGTGGTCGTCCCCGAGCGCCTTCCGCGCCTGTTCCAGGTCCAGTTGGAGGTCGAGCCCGTACAGCCCGCTCCGCTTCGGCCGGTCCTCGCGCCAGGTGGGGGCGTACAGGACGACGCGCTTGCCCTCGGGGACGGCGAGCGACTGCCGGACCGCGGCGGCGACCTTCGCGCGGTCGGAGGCGTACAGCAGGTCGTTGCGCGGGTAGCCGCACTCCAGCACCTCGCCCGTGTGCCCGAACGCGCGGCGCAGGACAGGCGTGGAGAAGCGGTTCGGCGAGACGAGGACGCTCCACTGGGCGGCCCGGCGGGGCATGGACTCCATGTACGCGGTGTCCGCGAAAGCGGTGCCCGCCAGGTCACGGCCGATGCGCTTGAGGGGGGTGCCGTGCCAGGTCTGGACGACGAACTGTCCCTCCGCCCGTTCGAACCACTCGGGCAGCTGGGTGTTGGTGACGATCCACCGGCTGCGGGCGAGCGCCTCATGCCACTCGGCGCTGTGCAGGGCCACGGCGCGGACCCCGGCGGGCACGACGGCCTGCTGGTCCCGCACCACCCAGAGGTGCTCGACGCCGGTGCCGCGCCGGACCAGCTCCTCGTGGACGGCGCGGGGCGAGTCCGAGTACTGGCGCCCGTCGAAGCTGGAGTACAGCACGGCGTCCCGGAGCTCCCCGCCGCGCGCGCCCACGTACCGCTCCCGCAGCCGGCGCTGCCCGTACGCCCCCCGGTCCGCCGGTGGCAGGGCGCTGCCCGACCACAGGGAGAGCCGGTCGTGGAAGCGCCGCTCCAGGGTGAAGAGGCGTCCTCCCGACGCGCGCCCGAGCGGCAGTTCCGCGTGCAGCTGGTGCACCACGCGCAGCGGCAGGTAGAGCTCCGGGTCGGTCTCACCGCGCTCCCGGAGGAACGGGTACCACCGGCCCTCGGCGAGCGGCAGGGTACCGCCTGCCCCGTCGACCGCCCCGGGGGTCAGCACCGTACGGAAACCGGCACCCGTCCGCTCCAGGGCGAAGGTGTGCTCCTCATGGTGGCCGCTGTGGCGCAGGACGAGCTCGACCGGGTCGTACCTCACCGCCGGGAAGGCCCCCTCCAGGACCAGGCCGGCGTCGTCCGTCCATGACACGCGCGTGACGACGGGCCGCACGTCCCGGTCGGTGAGCACCAGGTCCCCGGAGGGATTGGCGGCGGCGTAGACCTCACGGCCGCCGGGCAGCGGATACCGGCCGGCGTCGGTCTCCGGACGGGCCGCGACCGTGAGCCGTCGCGTCCCGCCGGCCAGCTGGACACCCCAGTCGCCGTCGGAGCCCCCGAACGCCACCAGCGGCACCTCGGCGATGAGGGTACGGCCGTCGGTGCCCTCGCCGGGCCCCAGCGGGAACTCGCGGGTCTCCTTCGTACGCCACTCCTGGATCCGCAGAGCCGTCGGCGCGTCCTGGCCCAGCAGCCGCACCGCGATCCGGATCCCGTCCCCGGCCTCCGTCGGACCGTGTCCGGCGAGCACGGCGTCCACCCGCTCGGCGCGGAGCTCCAGCTTGTTCCCGGAGAGCAGCGGGACGACCCGGGTGCGCTCGTCGACGTAACGCACGGCGGGCGCTGCCGGATTGTTGAGCAGCCGCATCGGGCCACGCCGCGGGCGCCCCGCGCCGACGACGACGGATTCCAGCTTCCAGAGCGTGCGGGCGCCCCGTGCCGTGCCCCGGGTGACGAGCCGGCGCGGGTCGACGACGGTCTCGAAGCCGGACCGCTCGTAGCGGTGCAGCGAGCGGCCCGATCCGGCCGTCGCCTCGTCCGTCGCCGTCCTGCGCAGCCGCAGGGGGATCAGCCGGCGGCCCGACCTCAGCCAGCCTGCCCCGGCCGACCTCCCCGGGGCGTTGCGGACGTACGCGTACCCCTTGAGGTGCAGCAGCCCGTCCCTCCACACGGCCTCGGTGAGATGCGCGTGCACGGGGAGGTCCTCGGCGGACAGTGCGGTGACCTTGTGCGGGAGGGGGGCTACGACGCCCGGGTACCGGGCCCCGGGCCGCAGCCGCCCCCGGACGTGGAAGGTGTCGCGGTCGGTGGACTCGTGGGCCAGGAGGGCGAGCAGCTCCGCCGTCCTGCGCTCCCGGATGAGCTGCCACTTGACCCGCAGATGCAGGGGCAGCGCGTCGAGGACCGCGGGTTCGACCGTCGAGACGAAGGCGTTGGCGTGGGTGAGGAAGGCGTCGTGGAAGCTCTCGTCACCGTCCGGGAGCGCCTCGATGAAGAGCCACAGGTCACCGGAGAGCGCGTGCTCGTCGTAGCGCCGCTTCGCCTCCGTCATGCCCCGGTCGGCGAGGAACCGGCTGACCGTGGAGACCGCCGTGACCCGGTCGCGGATGCCCCGGGCCACCGCGCGCCGGGTGGTGATCGAGCCGTCGCGGTCCCGCCAGTGGTAGACCGGCTCCTCCACCACGTCGACGCTCCGGGCCAGGAAGTGAGCCGGCAGGACCACGGCGATGTCCTCGTACAGGACCCCGGTCGGGAAGGCGAAGCCGTGCTGGTCCCAGAAGGACCTGCGGAACACCTTGTTGCACGCGATGCGGTCGCCGAGCAGGATCCAGTCCCGGGTGACATGGGTGGCCCGGCGTGCCTTCTCCATCGGCCTGCGGAACATGGGGGACTGTTCGAGCACCCCGTTCGCCCGGAGCCTGAGTACGTTGCCTGTCGCGAAGTCCGAGCCGGAGGCGTCCAGTTCACCGAGCATCCTGGCGAAGGCGCCCGGCGGCACGACGTCGTCGCTGTCGACGAACGTCAGGAAGTCCGCGTCCGGGTGGGCCTGTCCGGCGCCCGCGTTGCGCGCCGCCCCCAGCCCGGCGTTCTTCTGCCGGATCAGCCGGAAGCGGGAGTCCTGCCGGGCGAACCGCAGTGCCACGTCGGCGCTGCCGTCCGTCGAACCGTCGTCGACCATGACGACTTCCAGGTCGGCCATGGTCTGCCCGGCGAGCGAGTCCAGACAGGCTCCGAGGTACTCCTCGACGTTGAAGAGCGGGACGACGACGGTGAGACGGGGTGCCATGACGCTGCGCACGATCCTTCCGGACGGACGAACGGACTTCCTCTGTATGGAACGAGCCCCGTGCCGGGGAGGCACGGGGCTCGCAACGGGGCGCTGCACCTAGGGTTTGACGGCGATGCGGCCCTCGTCCATGCGCAGCAGCAGAAGCTGTTCCCCGGTCTCCTCCAGGAATTCGTCCACTGCCTGGCGTGATCCCTGCCAGTAACCGTAGTCGTCGATCAGCAGCACCCCGCCGCTCACCAGACGCCCGTACAGGTGTGTGAGCTCATGCTTCGTCGACGCGTACCAGTCGGTGTCCAGGCGGAGGATGGAGATCTGCTCCGGCGCCTGCCCGGGGACGGTGTCCTCCACCTTGCCCCGCACGTAGTGGATGCGGTCCTTCGGGTACGGGACCTGCTCGAACCCGGCCTGTACGTCCTCCAGGGAGGCCACGGCCCAGATGGGCCGGTCCTTGCCCTGTGCGTCCAGCAGCTCCTGGGCCGGCCTGCCGTCCCGCCGCAGGTCCTCCGCGGTGGGCGGCGTCATGCCCTCGTACGTGTCGAAGAGGTAGAGGTCGCGCTCCGTCTCACCCAGCGACAGCAGGGTCCTGGCGCAGGCCTGCATGGAGCCACCGCGCCACACCCCGCACTCGACGATGTCACCCGGGATGCCGTGCTTGACGATGTGCCGCGTCGCGAGGACGAAGGCGTTGAGCCGCTCCGGGGAGGTCATCGTGTACGGCTTGACCGCGCGGATGACGTCCTTCGCCTCGTCGTCGTAGTCCGCGGGGAACTGCGGCGGCTTCTTGGCCACCGCCTGGGCGGGCGGTGCGGGCGGCTTCGGCACCGCGGCCGGGGGCCCCGTGGGGGCGGAGCGGGGGGCGGGCAGGGTCGCGCGCCTGAGCTGGTACCCAGTGAGTTGCTGAAGGACGCCGTTGACGGCGTTGCGCCAAGCCATGGGGTCGGACAGTACGCGCGTTTTGCGGCTCATGTCACCTTTCGTCAACCTGTGGTTGATGGGACCGTACGACTGTCCGGACGCCCGCACCGCTCCCGTCCGTCCAGCGGGCGCGGCAGCGGAACCCGGTCCACTCCGCCGGCCCGGTTGGCCCACCACACGGCCGTCTCCCGCACGGCGAGGTCCGCCAGGCTGTTCTTCAGCCGGGTCACCGGCCGGCGGTGGGGCAGCGGCCGGCGGAAGACGCCCACGGAGTCGCCCCAGTAGGCGGCCTTGGTGTCGATGGAGGCGTAGTCGTGCCAGATGCCGTTGGCGGGCGGGAAGTCCGTGTACGCCTCGCAGAGTTCGAGGCGGGAGTGGGCGGCCATCGCGCGGAAGCCGTCGGGGTAGTAGCGCCAGCAGTCCTGCGCGTCGTGGGCGTGGCCGCGCGAGGGGGCGGTGATGAAGGCGTAGCCGCCGGGCCTGAGCACCCGGGCGATCTCCATCATCGACACCCAGAAGAAGGGGATGTGCTCGAACGCCTGGCCCGACAGCACCACATCGGCACTGCGCGACTTTGCGGGGATCCGGTAGGGCTGCTCCATGACCGCGTCGACGTTGGGGCCGTCGAGGACGTCGACGCCGAAGTAGTCGATGTCGTGGTCGGCCAGGAGCCCGCGGTGGGTGCGGGTCTGCTTGCCGGAGATCCGGGAGCCGAGGTCCACGACGCGGTGCCTGCGGGTCCTGGGCAGATACTCCTCGATGCAGAGCTGCATCTGCTCGTAGGCGGACCGGTGCATGAGCTTCTCCCAACGTTGCCGTGTGCGCGCGCTGTTGAGCACAACGACGGTGGCGTACGGAGGGAGCGCCCCGTACGGGTGATGCCGGTGTTCAGTTCGAACCCACAGGGAAGACCCTGCGCACCACGCGCTCCGCCGCGTGCCCGTCGTCGTACGGGCAGAAGCGGCGGCGGAAAGCGGCGCGCAGTGCTTCGGCGTCCTGGGACCTCCAGGCTCCGCTCACCAGCACCTCGCGCAGCTCGTCCTCCGTGGTGGCGACCGCCCCGGGGGTGTCGCCCGCGCGGCCGGACAGCAGGTCGACGTAGGTGCCGCGGGCGGCCCGGTATGCCTCCCAGTCGGGCACGTAGGTGATGATCGGGCGGTCCAGGCAGGCGTAGTCGAACATCAGGGACGAGTAGTCCGTGATCAGCGCGTCGGCGGCCAGGAAGAGTTCTTCCACGACGGGATGGCCGGTGACGTCGACGACCCGGCCCCCCGCCGCCGTCCCGGCCGATCGCGCGTAGAAGTAGTGGGCACGCACCAGCAGCACACAGCCGGGCCCCAGATCACGCGCGAGACGCTCCAGGTCGAGCAGCGGGAGGAAGCCCTCCCGGTAGTCGCGGTGGGTCGGCGCGTACAGCAGCACGGTCGATCCGGGGGCGATGCCGAGCTCCGCACGGATCTTGCCGGTCTGTTCGGCCGTGGCGTTGCACAGGACGTCGTTGCGCGGGTACCCGTACGGCAGTTGTTCGTACGAGGACGGGTAGACCCGGTCCCAGACCTCGGTGCTGTGCGGGTTGGCGGAGAGGCTGAAGTCCCACTGGTCGGTGTGCGCGACGATCCGTTCGAAGCTGACGCCCTTGGTGAGTGCGGGGTACGGGAGCTGGTCCAGGCCCATCGTCTTCAGCGGGGTCCCGTGGTGGGTCTGGAGGTAGACCTGGCCGGGCCGTTTGGTGAAGCCGCCGGGGAAGCTGGAGTTGTTGACGAGGTACGTCGCGGTGGCCATCGTCCGCCAGTAGGCGCGGGACCCCTCGATGACGTACGGCACTCCGGGCGGCATCCGGTCGCGGTGGCGCGAGGAGACGACCCAGACGCCGCGGATGTGCGGGACCAGCTCACGGGCCTTGGCGTAGACGGCGGCCGGATTACAGGCGACGCCCCTGTTCCAGTAGGCCCCGTAGACGGCGAGGCAGGGATCCAGCGGCCGGCGCAGATCGACGCGGTAGAGGGCCCTCATCACGCGGGCGCGCAGCGACTTCCTGCCCGCGCGCGCGGCGGCTCGCGCCCGGGCACGCACGGCGCGGACCGCTCCCCTGCTCCGGTGGGCCGCGTACCGGCCGGGTAGCCCCGCCGCCCGGAAGAAGGCGGCGCGGTCGCCCGGGACGATCCGGCCGGAGTCGTCGAGCACGGCGGTCAGGTGGGCGGTGCGCACGGCCGGGATCCGCGGGTCGCCCCCGGTCTCGGCGGTCAGCCGCTCGTAGGCGCCGATGACCGCGAAGTGCGCGCGGCCCGGTGTCGTGGCCGACGTGCCGGTACGGCGCACCCGGTGGCGCACGCAGACCCGGTCGAGCGAAGCGAGGGAGCCCGCGTCGGAGGCGAGGAAGTGCGCACGGTGGACGGGCACGACGTCGTCGTACGGGCCCTCGGTGAAGCGGAGCCGTCGGGCGTCCCAGAAGGAGCGTCGGAAGAGCTGGTTCCGGGCGGCCGGGAGGCCGTCACCCGGCTCTGTCGTGCCCCACCAGTCGACCCGGTCGTGGCCCAGGCGCAGCACGTCGGGCCGGTCCTCCGCCAGCCGCGCGGAGATCTCCGCCACCGCTCCGGGGAGGAGCAGGTCGTCACCGTCGAGGAAGAGCAGATAGGTTCCGCGCGCCGCCTCCGCGCCGGTGTTGCGGGCCGCACCCGTGTCCCAGGGGCCGTCGGGGACGAGCACGCGCACCCGGGGGTCACGCCCGGCGAACTCCCGTGCGACGGCGAGCTCCAGCTCGCCGTCGGGGGCGCAGACCACGACCAGCTCCAGGTCCGCCTGCCCGCTCTCCGGCGACGGCTGCTCGGTCACGGACTCCAGGGCCGCCCTCAGGTAACCCTGAACGCGACGGGCGGACACGACGACGGTGAGCAGCATGGCAGCCGAGCGTAATGGTGACCGTACGGCCGACCCCAGGGATCGTCACCCGTTCGGGTCAGTGGCGTGACCCGGGGCGCTCCCCCGGGTTGAGCCGTTCATGAAGCCACTCCTCAGCGTCGTCGTCCCGGTGCACAACGTCGAGGACTATCTGGAGGAGTGCCTCGTCTCGCTGGCCGGGCAGACCCTGAAGGACATCGAGGTGGTGCTCGTCGACGACGGCTCGACGGACGGGAGCCGCCGCATCGCGGAGGACTTCGCCGCCCGGGACGGCCGCTTCCGCTGCGTCCACCAGCCCAACGCGGGCCTGAGCGCCGCCCGCAACACGGGGATCGCCCGCACCACCGGCGGAGTGCCCTACCTGGCGTTCGCCGACAGCGACGACGTCCTCGTCCCCGACGCGTACGAACGGATGCTGGCGTCCCTGGAGTCGACCGGCTCGGATCTGGTGACAGGCAATGTGTGGCGGCTCAACGAGCAGGGAAGGCAGCAGGCCTGGCAGTACCGCTGGCTGACCGCCGACCGCCCCCGCACCCACATCACCCGCGATGCCCGGCTGCTGGCCGACCGCGTCGCCTGGAACAAGGTGTTCAGGCGCTCCTTCTGGGACCGGCACGCCTTCACCTTCCCGGTGGGCAAGCTCTACGAGGACACCCCGGTGATGATCCCGGCGCACTACCTCGCCGGGACGGTGGACGTGCTGCGCGGACACGTCTACTACTGGCGGGTGCGGGAGGGGTCGATCACCCGGCGGCGTACGGACGTCCGGGGTGTACGCGACCGGATCGCCGCCTGTGAACAGGTCAGCGCCTTCCTCGCGGACCGCGACGCCGCACAGCGACTGCGCTACGACGCGTCGTGCCTGCGCGACGACTTCGTGTACTTCCTCGAGGGGCTGCCGATGGGCGGGCCCGCCTACCGCTCCGCCTTCATGGCGGACGCGGGTGCCTTCCTCGACCGGGCGGGCGACGCGGCCCTGGCCGGGCTGCCCGCCGAGGCGCGCATCCGCTGGCAGCTGGTGCGTGAGCGCCGCGTCGACGAACTGCTTGCGGTCCTGGAGTCCGAACGGGCCAACGGGGCGGGCACGTTCGCCGTCGCGGGCCCCCCGGGAAGGCGGCGCGCCGTGCACCCGGGGGCCGGCGGCAGCGCCTCGGCGCGCCTGGGCCGGGGCGATCTGCCCGCCGTGGCACGGCTGGTGGAGTCGTCGTGGGGTGAGGACGGCAGGCTGCGGCTTCGCGGATACGCGTACATCCGCAACCTTCCGGCCCGGGCTGCCCGGCACTCGCTGAAGGCGGGCCTGGTGCGGGAGGCGGGGGGCGGACGGCCGCGTGCCGTCCCGGTGCGCTCGGTACGGACGGACCGCGCGACCGCCGACTCAGGTCAGGAGCTGCACAGCTACGACCACGCGGGCTTCGACATGGTCCTCGACCCCGGGCGGCTGGGGCCGGGCAACTGGCTGGTGGGCGTGGTGGTGGCCGGCCACGGCGTCGTACGGCGGGCGGCGGTGCGGGCGGCGGAGGCGGCGGCCGCGCAGCCGTTGGTCCACGACCTGGGCGGCGGGTGGCGCGCGGTGCTCGGCTACCGGGACGGCCGGCTGGAGCTGGCCGTGTCCCGGCTGCCCGCGGCGGCCACCGGCCACGACGGCGGACCGGACACCCTGGAGCTGACCGGCAGGCTGTACGGGGACGCCCGGCCGACAGCCCTCCTCCTGACCCGTGAGGGGGGCGCGGAGCACGTCTGCCCGGTGTCGTGCGGCGACGGGGGCGGCTTCAGCGCCCTGATCCCGCTCGCGGCGCTCGCCGCGGAGGCGGCACCGGCCTCCGGCGGACCCCACGAGCCCGCCCGGGGGGGCGGGGCCCGGTGGCGGGCGGCGCTCCTGACCGACGGCGTCCGCGTGCCGCTCGCCGCGGCCCCGGACCTGCCGCCGCCCGCCTTCGCGGACGCGGCGGGCCACCTGGTGGTGGACGTGTCCGGGGAGCCGCGCGTGGACCGGGCCGGGCCCGCTCCGGACGGCGGGCTGCGCATCGACGGGACCGGGACCGGCGGACTCGAACTGCGGCACAGCGTCCTCGGGGAGACGGTGGCCGTCCCCCCGGCCGTCCCCGTCGGAGAGGAGAAGGACCGCTTCGCCGCCGTGCTCGCGGCCCCACCCCGCGAAGGCGACTGGGAGGTGTTCCTGGACGGCCGGCCCGTGCGCGTGGGAGCGACGCTCGCCGCACTCCTGCCGGTGAGCGCCCTGGGCGCCCGCTTCCGCCTCGACCGCCGACACGGTGACCGGCTGACCGTGCGCTGCGCGCCGGCGCTCGACGACGCGGAGCGGAGCGCGTACCACCAGGGGATTCTGCGGACGGCGCACCACCCGGCGCAGCGACGGCTGCCGCTCCGGGACGTCGTGCTCTACACCGGAGAGGGCCCCCCGCGCGCCGTGCACGCCGAGCTCGTGCGCCGGAGCGCCGATGCCGGGCACCTGTGGGTCACCGACGGCTCCCCAGGGGCCGCGACGCGCGTCCCGTCCACCGCGATCCCCGTCGTGGCGCACAGCACCGCCTGGTACGAGGCACTGGCGCGGGCCCGCCGGATCGTGGCGGCAGGTCAGCTGCCCGCGTGGTTCGAGCGCCGCCCGGACCAGACCGTCGTACAGACCTGGCCCAACTCCCCGCTCGGCCGGTTCGGCCTCGACCTCACCGGCACCCTGTACGCCGACCACCAGCACCTCGCCACGCTGGAGCACCGCTCCGCCCAGTGGTCGGTCCTGGTCTCCCCCAGCGCCTTCGCCACCCCGCATCTCCGCCGCGCCCTGGCCTACCGCGGCGAGGTGCTGGAGGCGGGCTCCCCGGCCGACGACCTGCTGTTCGCACCCGGCCGGGACAGGACTGCCGAGCTGGTGCGCCGGCGGCTGGGCATCCCGGCCGGCCACCGCGTGGTGCTGTACGCGCCGACGTACCGCGACCACCTCGCCCACGCTCCGGCCGGTGTTCCCGCCGGATCCTCCCCCTTGTACCGCTGGGATCCGGCGCTCGACCTGCCCGCACTGGCGCGGTCTCTGGACGGCCGCACCACCGTGCTGGTCCGCAGGCACCCCCGGGTGACGGGCAGCGTCCCCCCGCACCCCGCCCTGCGTGATGTGTCCACGCACCCCGACTCCACCGAGCTCCTGCTGATCGCCGATGTGCTGGTCACCGACTACTCGGGCCTGGTGTTCGGCTTCGCGCACACCGGCCGTCCGATGCTCTTCCACACGTACGACCTGGAGCATTACCGGGACACCGTGCGCGGCTTCTGCCTGGACTTCGAGACCCGGGCCCCCGGGCCGCTGCTCGTCACCACCCAGGAGGTGGCTCAGGCGCTGCGGGCCTCACCGGCTTCGGCGGACGTCCACGCGGAGGCGTACGAGAGCTTCCGGCGCGACTACTGCGGGCCCGTCGGCGGCGACGCCGCCCGCCGGGTCGCGGACCGGCTGCTCTACGAGGGCTCCGGCTCGCCGCACCTCGTCAGGCCTCGTGACGCCAGGCCGCGCCCCGTCAGGCCCTGAGGTCAGGAGTTGAACGGTCGGGCCTTGAGCGGTCAGGCCCTGAGCGCCCGGACCGCCGAGGCCGCGAGGTCGTCGAGGTATCCCTTGGGCAGATCGCCCCGGACCACGACGAGGCGCCAGTACAGCGGGCCGACGATGAGGTCCAGCGCCCGGTCGGGATCGCTGCCCTCGGGCAGTTCACCGCGTGCCACCGCCGCCCGCACGACCACGGCGGCCACGCCCTGCTGCTGGTCCAGCAGGGCCGCCTTGATGGCGTCGGAGATCTCCGGGTTGCGGGCCGCCTCGACCAGCAGGTCGGGGATCACCTGTGAGGCGACAGGGTGGCGCAGGGCGTACGCGGCCAGTTCCAGCACGGCGCGCACATCCCCGTACAGCGAACCCGTCGCGGGCGCCGGCATGCCCTGCGCGGCGACGGCCGCGACCAGGTCCAGGACGAGATGCAGCTTGGACTTCCAGCGGCGGTAGACGGCGGTCTTGCCCACCCCCGCGCGCCGGGCGATGCCCTCGATCGACATCCGTGCGAATCCCACGGCGGCCAGCTCCTCGAAGACGGCGCCGCGGATCGCGTCGGTCACGTCCTCCCGCAGCACCGCGGCACCTGCCGGGGTGCGGCGCCCGGTTCGCCGTTGGGTGGTCATGGCCCGAATGATAGACCGTAACGACGAAACGGTTGCGTTGCGACGCACAAACGTCCTAGTCTCAGCGTTGCGACGATACGGTCCCGTCCCATCGAGCCGGAACCGTCCGCCCTGATCCCCCCGCCCCCCGTCGAAAGCGACCGTGGTGAGCCAGACAGCAGCCCCGCCGGCCCCGGTGGACACCGCATCTCCAGCCCCCCTCCTCCCCGTGTACGAACCCGGCGAGCTGGCCGCCCTCGCGGCCCGGCACGGGCTGAACGTCAGCGGGGCGCGGCCCACGCTCGGCGCGTACGTCCGGCAGCTCTGGGGGCGGAGGCACTTCATCACGGCCTTCGCCACGGCCAAGCTGACCGCGCAGTACAGCCAGGCGAAGCTCGGCCAGATCTGGCAGATCATGACCCCGCTGCTCAACGCGACGGTCTACTACTTCATCTTCGGCGTCCTGATGAACACCAAGCACGGAGTCCCCGACTACGTGCCCTTCCTCGTCACCGGCGTCTTCATCTGGACCTTCACCGCCAGCTCGATCACGGCCGGCACCCGGGCCATCAGCGGCAACACCGGACTCGTCCGGGCCCTGCACTTCCCGCGCGCCTCCCTGCCGATCGCCCTGGCCATCCAGCAGCTCCAGCAGCTGCTCTTCTCGCTGGGCGCGCTCTTCCTGATCCTCCTCGTGTTCGGCCAGTACCCGCGGCCGTCCTGGCTGCTCGCGGTCCCCGCGCTCGCCCTGCAGGCGCTGTTCAACACCGGCATCTCGATGGTGATGGCCCGGCTGGCCGCCAGGACACCCGACATCGCCCAGCTGACGCCCTTCATCCTGCGCACCTGGATGTACGCGTCGGGCGTCATGTGGAGCCTCGACACCCTGCTCACCGCCGACCGGGTGCCGCGGCTCGTCCTGCTGGCACTGGAGTGCAACCCGGCGGCCATCTACATCGACCTGATGCGCTACGCCCTGATCGACAGCTTCACCGGCGCGCAGCTGCCCCCGCACGTGTGGGCCCTCGCGACGGCCTGGGCGCTCGTCTGCGGCATCGGCGGTTTCGTGTACTTCTGGAAGGCCGAGGAGAGGTACGGACGTGGCTGACACCCTCGACACCCGTGTGCCCACCGTCGTCGTCGACGACGTCCACATCACCTACACGGTGAACGGCGCCCGCACCGGAAAGGGCAGCGCCACCTCCGCCCTCAACAGGATCGTGTCGCGCCGGCAGCCTCGGGGCGCCCGCCAGGTGCACGCGGTGAAGGGCGTCAGCTTCGCCGCGTACAAGGGCGAGGCCATCGGCCTGATCGGCTCCAACGGATCCGGGAAGTCGACGCTCCTCAAGGCGATCGCGGGGCTGCTGCCCGCGTCGAAGGGGCGGGTCCACACCCAGGGCCAGCCCTCGCTGCTCGGAGTGAACGCCGCGCTGATGAGCGACCTGACCGGGGAGCGCAACGTCGTGCTCGGCGGCCTGGCCATGGGCATGACGCGCGAACAGATCCGTGAGCGCTACCAGGACATCGTCGACTTCTCCGGCATCAACGAGAAGGGCGACTTCATCACCCTGCCCATGCGGACCTACTCCTCCGGCATGGGCGCCAGGCTCCGCTTCTCCATCGCGGCCGCCAAGAGCCACGACGTGCTGCTGATCGACGAGGCGCTGTCCACCGGAGACGCGAAGTTCCAGCGACGCAGCAAGGACCGGATCATGGAGCTCCGCGAGGAGGCCGGCACGGTCTTCCTCGTCAGCCACAGCAACAGGTCGATCACCGACACCTGCGACCGGGCGATCTGGCTGGAGGCGGGCACTCTGCGGATGGACGGGCCGGCCAAGGAGGTCGTGGCCGCGTACGAGGAGTTCACCGGGCCCGCGAAGCCCAGGCCCAAGAAGTGACGTGGTGAAGCCGTCCGCCGGACGGGCCTTGTCGGGCCCGTCCGGCGGACGGCTTCATGCGTCGCGGCCCCGCAGGCCGCTCCGGGTCAGGCGTGCGTGCGCAGCAGCGTACGCATCGTCCGCATCGCCACGGACAGGTTCGCCAGGTCGAAGGACTCCGACCCCCGGATCTCCTCCAGGGTGGCGCGCGAACGCGCCAGGATCGCCGCGTTCTTCTCCTCCCACGCCTTGAATCGCTGCTCGGGCGACGACGTGCCGTTGCCGGCGGACAGCACGTCCGACGTGAGCGCGGCGTGCGCGGCGTACAGGTCCTCGCGGATGGAGGCGCGGGCCATGGACTGCCAGCGGTCGCCCCGCGGCAGCTCGATGATCCGGTCCATCAGCTGGGAGATCCCCAGCCGGTCGGCGAGGTCGTAGTACACCTCGGCGACGGCCAGCGGGTCCTTGCCCGTGCGCTCGGCGATCGCCACGATGTCCAGCGCCGGGAAGGCCGACGAGAATCCCGCCACCCGGCCCGCCAGCCCGTCCGGGACGCCCACGGCGGTGAGCTCGTCGAGGATCGACTGGTACCACTCGATGTCGGCGCCCCTCAGGAGCTTGGGCAGCTCGCTCCAGACGCGTTCGACGCCGTCCCGGAAGAACTCGATGGTCTCCGCGATCCCGACCGGCTGCGGCCGGTTGCCGAGCAGCCAGCGGGAGCCGCGCTCGACGAGCCGGCGCGAGTGCAGCCGGATCCGGGTCTGCACATCGGCGGCCACCGTGTTGTCGAGCGCCTCCACGGCGTCCCACACGCCGGAGAGGCCGAAGATCTCGCGGGCGGCGAACTGCGCCCGCACGATCTCCTCGAGCGACGCCCCTGTCTCCTCACGCAGCCGGTGCAGGAACGTCGACCCACCGCTGTTCACCGTGTCGTTGACCAGCACCGTCGTGATGATCTCGCGGCGCAGCGCATGCCCGTCGACCGCCTCGGGGAACCGCTCGCTCAGCTGCTTCGGGAAGTAGGCGTGCACCAGCTTCTGCAGGTGCGCGTCGTCCGGCAGGCTGGTGGAGATCAGCTCCTCGGCCGCCGTGATCTTCGTGTAGGCGATCAGCACGGCCAGTTCCGGCTGGCTGAGCCCCCTGCCGTGGTTCAGCAGCTCACGGATCTGACGGTCGTTCGGCAGGAACTCCAGGGCCCGGTCCAGGTGTCCCTCGCGGCCGAGCCTGCGCATGAAGCGCTGGTGGGCATGGAGGAGCGACGGCGCCTGGGCGCTGGCGTTGGAGAGCGCGACGTTCTGCGCGTAGTTGTTGCGCAGCACGAGCTGTCCGACCTCGTCGGTCATCTCCGCGAGCACCTTGTTGCGCTGCTTCACGGTCATGTCGCCCTCACGGACCAGACCGTTGAGCAGGATCTTGATGTTCACCTCGTGGTCGGAGGTGTCCACACCGGCGCTGTTGTCGATCGCGTCGGTGTTGATCCGGCCGCCGGCCCGGGCGAACTCGATCCGGCCGAGCTGGGTGGCCCCGAGGTTGCCGCCCTCACCGACGACACGGGCCCGCAGCTCCGCACCGTTGACCCGGATCGCGTCGTTGGCCTTGTCCCCGACGTCGGCGTTCGACTCCGCCGTCGACTTGATGTACGTACCGATGCCGCCGTTCCACACGAGGTCGACCGACGCCTTGAGGATGTTCTGCATCAGCTCGGCGGGCGTCATCTTCGTGACCTTCGAGTCGATGCCGAGCGCCGCGCGGATGTGCGCGTTGACCGGGATCGACTTGGCGGAACGCGGATGGATGCCGCCGCCCGCGGACAGCAGGTCCTTGTTGTAGTCCGCCCAGGAGCTGCGGGGCAGGTCGAACAGGCGGCGCCGCTCGGCGTACGACGTCGCGGCATCCGGATTCGGGTCGATGAAGATGTGCCGGTGGTCGAAGGCCGCCACCAGCCGGATGTGCTCGGAGAGCAGCATCCCGTTGCCGAAGACGTCACCGGACATGTCGCCGACGCCGACGACGGTGAAGTCCTCGGTCTGGGTGTCGTGGCCCAGCTCGCGGAAGTGCCGCTTCACGGACTCCCAGGCACCGCGGGCGGTGATGCCCATGCCCTTGTGGTCGTAGCCGGCCGACCCGCCGGACGCGAACGCGTCACCGAGCCAGAAGCCGTACGCGACGGCGACGTCGTTGGCGATGTCGGAGAAGCTCGCGGTCCCCTTGTCGGCGGCGACGACGAGATAGGTGTCGTCCTCGTCGTGACGGACGACCTCCGCCGGGTGCACGACCTCGCCCGTCACCATGTTGTCGGTGATGTCGAGCAGCGCCGAGATGAAGATCTTGTAGCAGGCGATGCCCTCGGCGAGCCAGGCGTCACGGTTCACGGCCGGGTCCGGCAGCTGCTTGGCGACGAACCCGCCCTTGGCGCCCACCGGCACGATCACGGTGTTCTTGACCATCTGCGCCTTGACCAGGCCGAGGATCTCCGTACGGAAGTCCTCCCGCCGGTCCGACCAGCGCAGACCGCCGCGGGCGACCTTGCCGAAGCGCAGGTGGACGCCCTCGACCCGCGGCGAGTAGACCCAGATCTCGTACGCCGGGCGCGGTGCCGGAAGATCCGGGATGGCCTGCGGATCGAACTTCATCGAGACGTAGTTGTGCGGCTCGTGGTCGTCGGCCAGCTGGAAGTAGTTGGTCCGCAGCGTGGCCTTGATGACCGTGAGGAAGGACCGCAGGATCCGGTCCTCGTCCAGCGAGGCGACCTGGTCGAGGGCGCCGTCCAGCTCCTCCAGCAGACCGTCCGTCAGCTCCGTGCCGGCCTTCTGGCGGGCCGGGGACATCCGGGCCTCGAAGAGGGAGACCAGGAGCCGGGTGGTGTGGACGTTGTTGCGGAGGGTGTCCTCCATGTAGTCCTGGCTGAAGGTCGAACCCGCCTGGCGCAGGTACTTCGCGTAGGCGCGCAGCACCATGGCCTGACGCCAGTCGAGGCCGGCGCCCAGCACGAGGGAGTTGAAACCGTCGTTCTCCGCCTCGCCGGTCCAGATGGCCGCGAACGCCTCCTGGAAGCGGTCCCTGGCGTCGTCGGCGAGGTAGTCGTTGCCCGTGGCCTTCTTCGGCAGGCGCAGCCCGAAGTCGTAGATCCAGGCGTGCGTGCCGTCGGAGCAGCGCAGCTCGTACGGACGTTCGTCCACGACCTCCACACCGAGCCGCTGGAGCGCGGGGAGGACGGCGGAGAGCGAGACCTGCTCACCCGTCCGGTAGATCTTGAACCTGCGCTCGGCCGGGGAGGCGCCGACCGGCTCGTACAGGCTGAGCGCGAAGTCCTCGCGTTCGCTCTTGAGCTCTTCCAGGTGGACCAGGTCCGCCACGGCGGCACGCGGCGAGTGGTCGGCCTTGTAGCCCTCGGGGAACGAGTGCGCGTAACGGCGCAGCAGCTCGGCGGCGCGCTCCTCGCCGCACTCGGCGCTCAGCGCCTCCTGGAATCCGTCGGCCCAGGAGCGGGCGGCCTCGACGAGGCGCGCCTCGATCCGGTCCGCGTCCGCGTCGGTGAGGTGCGGAAGCTCGGTACCGGGCGGGACCCGGACGACGAAGTGCAGCCGGGAGAGGATCGACTCCGTGTTCCAGGCGGTGAAGTCGACGCTGGTGCCGCCCAGTTCCTCCTTGAGGATGTCGATCAGGCGGAGCCTCACGCCGGTGGTGTAGCGGTCGCGCGGCAGGTAGACGAGGGCGGAGTAGTAGCGCCCGTACTCGTCCTGGCGCAGGTAGAGCCGCAGCCGGCGGCGCTCCTGGAGGTACAGCACGGAGGTGACGATGGAACGCAGCTGGTCGACGGGCGTCTGGAAGAGCTCGTCGCGCGGGTAGGTCTCCAGGATCTGGAGCAGGTCGCGGCCGTCGTGGCTGTTGGGTGTGAAGCCGGCGCCCTCCAGCACCTCGGCGACCTTGCGGCGCACCACGGGCACCCGGCGCACCGACTCGGTGTACGCGGCGGAGGAGAACAGGCCGAGGAAGCGACGCTCGCCGACGACATTGCCGTGGGCGTCGAACTTCTTCACCCCGACGTAGTCCAGGTAGCTGGGGCGGTGCACGGTCGCCCTGCTGTTCGCCTTCGTCAGGACGAGGAGCTTGTGCTCCCTGGCCTTGGCGCGGGCGTCCGCGGGCAGCCGGTCGAAGGACGGGCTCACCGGGTGCGCCTCGTCCTCGGCGTGCTTCGGGTCGGAGCGCAGGATCCCCAGGCCCGTGCCGGGGACGGCCGTCAGCGCGTCGGACTCACGGAGCTCGTACTCCCGGTACCCGAGGAAGGTGAAGTGGTCGGCGGCGAGCCAGCGCAGCAGCTCGCGGGCCTCCTCGACCTCCTCGTCGTCCAGCTCGTCGAGCGGCTCCGAGGGGAGGTCGTCGGCGATCCGCAGGGCGGCGTCGCGCATCTTCTCCCAGTCCTCGACGGTCTCCCGTACGTCGGACAGGACACGCAGCAGATCCGCGGTGATCTGCTTCAGGTCCGCACGGTCCGTCTCCCGGTCGATCTCGACGTGGATCCAGGACTCGACGAGCGCGTCGTGCGGAAGCTCGGACCCGGCCTCCTTACGGCCGCCGGAGCGCTTCGCCCCGTTGTTCCTGGCAGGGTCGGCGAACACCTCGATCAGCTTGCCGGCGACATCGCGCCGGACGACGACCTGGGGGTGGATCACGAGGTGGATGCCGCGGCCCTGCCGGGACAGCTCGTTCGTGACCGAATCGACCAGGAAGGGCATGTCGTCGGTGACGACCTCGACGACGGAGTGGCTGTTGGTCCAGCCGTTCTCCTCGACGGTCGGGGTGTGCACCCGGACGTTCGCGGTGCCCTGAGGCCTGTTCTCGGCGAGACGGTAGTGGGAGGAAGCGGCCCCGAAGATGTCGACCGGATCGCGGTCGCTGACGTCCTCCGGAGCGGTGTGCAGGTAGTAGCGCTGGAGATAGGCGAGCAGCGTCCTGTTGCCCGACCGCCCGTCCGGGCCGGCCTCGGTGGCTTCCTCTGCTTCGCCGCCGGTCCCGTCGGCAAGGTGCACCCGGAGGCCACCTCCCGGGCCACCGACACCACCGCCCGGACTGTTGTCAGCTACCCGGGCCGCCCGTACGAGCAGCTCGGCCTTGGCTTCGTCCAGCTTGGTCTGCATGTCCTCTGGCTCCTGTCGCGCGCCGTTGCGTGACGTAGGTGAAGAAGGCGACGTACCGCCACGACGCGGGGTTTCCGGTCTGACTCGACGCTATGCCGCCTGGGGAGATGTCCCGGACCATATCGGCCATTTTCGGCGGAGGGCCCGGGACGCGGAGATCACGCATCGCCCGGGTGCTGTGGCACTCCGGGCGCAGGCCGGGGGCTTCGCTGCCCCCGAGGCGTATCGCGCTGATCACCGCACCAGGCTATCCCTCCTGCACCCACAACCGTCATGAGCCGCATATGTACAAAAGAAGACCCCGAACTTTGACACTCTGGACATCGCACCGAATCGTTGCTGCACGTACGGACACACAAAGGACACACAGGCGAGCAGATCCGCTCAGTCCGCCATCAGCTCGGCCAGCGCGACCGCCTCGGCCAGGGTGTCCACCACGGGCACGCCCACCGCCTCCAGGCTGCTGCGGCTGTGCGAACCCCCGGTGTAGAGCACGGCACGCGCGCCGACATGCGCCGCTGCCACGGCGTCGTCCACCGCGTCACCGATGACCACGGCGGATTCGGGGGCTATACCCCCGAGCACCTCGAAGTGGCGCTCCATGTGCTGGGCCTTGCTGCCGCCGGAGGGGCCCGTACGGCCGTCGACGCGTACGAAATGACGCTCGATGCCGTATCCCCGGACCACCGGGACCAGGTGCTCATGGCCGTACATGCTGAGCAGCGACTGGCTGCGGCCGCCGCGCTGCCACCGGGCCAGCAGCTCCTCGACGCCCTCCGTCAGTCCGCAGGCCGTCCGCTGCTCGGTGTAGTGGCGGTGGAAGAGGCCGTCCATCCGCTCCCACTCGGCGGGGGTGGGGAGCCTGCCCATGAGCCGCTCGTAGAACTTGGGTATCGGCACGCAGTACATCTCGCGGTACTGGTCCAGCGTGAGCGGCTCCAGGTCGACCTCCGCGAAGGCGGCGTTCGACGCCCCGAGGACCGCCTGGATGTCGTCGAGCAGTGTGCCGTTCCAGTCCCAGACCAGATGTGTGCGGTGCTTCCCCGATGTCGCCATGAGTAGAAAATACTCGCCCGGTACGACAGTCACCCGTGCACAGGCGGCGGTGCGCCCGGCAGGTCAGGCGATCAGGCCGGGGATCTCCTGGATCCCGAACCACAGCAGCTCGTGGTCCTCCGCGCCGTCCACGGTGAACTGGGCGTCGTCGTCGCCGAGGTCCGCCGCCCCCAGTGCCGCTGCCGCCGCGGCGACGTCCTTCTCGGCGTCGTCGGCGTCCACGTGCACGGCCGCGGCCTTCGCCAGCGCCACCGCGTGCGCGATCCGCACCTCGCCGAGCGAGGAGGCGTCCAGGACGTGGTCCGGATCGGCGACCACCGACCCGTCCGGCACGTCGAGGGCGACGACGACCCGGCGCCTGGTCTCCTCCGGCCGGCCCGCGATCAGCCGCAGCGAGGCGGAGGCGGCCCGGTTGAGCGCCGCGTACTCCAGCTCCTCGATGTCGTCGGAGACGTACCACTCGCGCAGACCGGGCGTCACGGCATAAGCGGTGAGCGGCCCCGGACCGACCTCGCCCGCCCTGTGCACCGAGGCAAGACCGGAGAGGGTCAGGGGGACGTACACACGCATGGCTGACCGCTTTCGTAGTCGATGACGCCCTCAGGATACGTGCGACGTCCCCCTTCGGGGCGACCGATCCGTCCGTCGCTGTCCACCGCGCGACGACCGTCACCCCCGCCGTTCCCTTGCGGCCAGGGGCCCATCACCCGGATAGGTGATCCCACTGCGTGCCCGGCCGGCCCCAGCCGCCGCTTGCGGAGCCGACGACCGGCCCCGTAGAAGATCCCCAGCACAAGTTACCGCCCGGTACTCACCCGGGCACCGGACAGCAGCCACGGGGGCTACGAGCATGAGCAAGGACAGGACGAGGCCGGCCGGACGACGCGACAGCAGCAGGCCGGGCACGGTACCGGCGCAACGGCCCCGGCGGCCGCTGCGCCCGCACCAGTGGTTCGCGGAACGCCTGCTCGCCGTCCTCAGCGGCCAGCGCCCGGTGCACTGGATGCTGGGCCACACCATCGGCGAGGCCTACGACCAGCTCGCCGAACTCGCCCCTGACGCCCCGCTCGGCGCGGGCTGCCGGCGCCCGGTCGTACGCACCTGCCACGGCAGCCAGCCGGCCGACGGCGTGGTCGAGGCCTTCGCCAGCATCGCCACGGGCGAGCAGGTCCGCGCCATGGCCTTCCGCCTGGAGCAGGGCCCCGACCTCCGCTGGCGCTGCGCCGCGATCGACCTGGGCGGCGAACGGCTCCCCGCCGTCAGATGACCCCGGGACGGGCTTGCCGGTTCAAGCCCGTTGGGGGTACCCCCGGACGGAGTCCGGGGGAGATCGAGGACACACCGCGCCAGAGCCGCACAACGGCCCCGGAGGGCCGCAGGAGCGCCCCTCCGTCCTCGGAGGGCCCCGGGTGGCCCCAGCCACACCCCCACCCCCGGAAAGCGCCGCGGAAGGCCACGAACCGCACCTGGCCCGGACACCACGAAGGCGTCCGGGCCAGGTCAGGGCGAGCCGCGCTACTTCTTACGACGCCGCCCACTCGCGCTCTTCTGCGCCTTACGGCGCTCCGCACGCGTCATCCCGTCTCCCTCGGACCGCGCACCGTCACCGTTGGAGAAGTCACCCTCGACGACGCCGCCCTCCCCGTCCACCGTGGGAGCGGAGAAGTGCAGCCGGTCAGGACGCTGCGGAGCGTCCAGGCCCTTGGCCCGGATCTCCGGGCGTCCGGCCGCGGCCGCCACCGGCGCGTCCTGCTTCTCCAGCGAGGTCGCGCCCTCCTGCACCGGAACCTCCTCGACCTGCTGCTCGACCTGGACCTCCAGGTTGAACAGGTAGCCGACGGACTCCTCCTTGATGCCCTCCATCATGGCGTTGAACATGTCGAAGCCCTCGCGCTGGTACTCGACCAGCGGGTCCTTCTGCGCCATGGCCCGGAGGCCGATGCCCTCCTGGAGGTAGTCCATCTCGTAGAGGTGCTCACGCCACTTGCGGTCCAGGACCGAGAGGACCACGCGCCGCTCCAGCTCACGCATGATGTCCGAGCCGAGCGTCTTCTCCCGCTCCGCGTACTGCTCGTGGATGTCGTCCTTGACCGATTCGGCGATGAAGTCGGCGGTCACGCCGGCCAGGTCGCCCGCGGCCTCCTCGAGCTCCTCGACCGTGACCTTCACCGGGTAGAGCTGCTTGAAGGCGCCCCACAGCCGGTCGAGGTCCCACTCCTCCGCGAAGCCCTCGGCCGTCTCCTGCCGGATGTAGTCGTCGATCGTGTCGTCCATGAAGTGGCGGATCTGGTCCTGCAGGTCCTCACCCTCCAGGACGCGGCGGCGCTCGCCGTAGATGACCTCACGCTGCCGGTTGAGCACCTCGTCGTACTTCAGGACGTTCTTACGCGTCTCGAAGTTCTGCTGCTCGACCTGCGACTGCGCGGAGGCGATCGCCCGCGTCACCATCTTGTTCTCGATGGGGACGTCGTCGGGCACGTTCGCCATCGACATGACGCGCTCCACCATCTGCGCCTTGAACAGCCGCATCAGGTCGTCGCCCAGCGACAGGTAGAACCGGGACTCACCCGGGTCGCCCTGACGGCCGGAACGACCGCGCAGCTGGTTGTCGATACGCCGCGACTCGTGCCGCTCGGTGCCCAGGACGTAGAGCCCGCCGAGCTCCTTGACCTCGTCGTGCTCGGCCTTGACGGCCTGCTCGGCCTTCTCCAGTGCCGCGGGCAGCGCGGCCGCCCACTGCTCGACGTGCTCGACCGGGTCGAGTCCGCGCTGACGCAGATCCGCCTCGGCCAGGTCGTCGGGGTTGCCGCCCAGCTTGATGTCCGTACCGCGGCCGGCCATGTTCGTCGCGACCGTGACGGCACCCTTGCGGCCGGCCTGGGCGATGATCGGCGCTTCCCGGTCGTGCTGCTTTGCGTTGAGGACCTCGTGCTGCACACCGCGCTTCGACAGCTGCTGCGAGAGGTACTCGGACTTCTCGACGGAGGTCGTGCCGACCAGGATCGGCTGACCCTTCTCGTGCTTCTCCGCGATGTCGTCGACGACCGCGGCGAACTTCGCGACCTCGGTGCGGTAGATCAGGTCCGACTGGTCGGCGCGGACCATGGGCCGGTTCGTCGGGATCGGCACGACGCCGAGCTTGTAGATCTGGTGGAACTCGGCCGCCTCGGTCATCGCCGTACCGGTCATGCCGGAGAGCTTGTCGTACAGACGGAAGAAGTTCTGCAGGGTGATCGTGGCGAGCGTCTGGTTCTCGTCCTTGATGTCCACCCCTTCCTTCGCCTCGATGGCCTGGTGCATGCCCTCGTTGTAGCGGCGGCCGGCGAGGATACGGCCGGTGTGCTCGTCGACGATCATGACTTCGCCGTCGATGACGACGTAGTCCTTGTCGTTCTTGAAGAGCTCCTTGGCCTTGATCGCGTTGTTCAGGTAACCGACGAGCGGGGTGTTCACCGACTCGTAGAGGTTGTCGATCCCGAGCCAGTCCTCGACCTTGGAGACGCCGGGCTCGTGGATGGCCACGGTCCGCTTCTTCTCGTCGACCTCGTAGTCGCCGGTCTCCTCGATGCCCTTCAGCGGGTTGCCCGCCTCACCCCTGGTGAGACGCGTGACCAGCTTGGCGAAGTCGCCGTACCACTTGGTGGCCTGGTCGGCCGGGCCGGAGATGATCAGCGGGGTACGGGCCTCGTCGACCAGGATCGAGTCGACCTCGTCGACGATGGCGAAGTTGTGGCCGCGCTGGACGAGCTCGTCCTGGGACCACGCCATGTTGTCGCGGAGGTAGTCGAAGCCGAACTCGTTGTTCGTGCCGTACGTGATGTCGCAGGCGTACTGCTCGCGGCGCTGGGCCGGAGTCATGTTGGCGATGATGCAGCCGACCTCGAGGCCGAGGAACTTGTGCACCCGGCCCATCATCTCGGAGTCGCGCTCGGCCAGGTAGTCGTTGACCGTGATCAGGTGCACGCCCTTGCCGGAGAGCGCGTTGAGATACGCGGGCAGGGTACCGACGAGGGTCTTGCCCTCACCGGTCTTCATCTCGGCCACATAGCCGAGGTGCAGGGCGGCACCGCCCATCATCTGGACGTCGTAGTGGCGCTGTCCGAGAACGCGCTTGGCGGCCTCACGGACGGTCGCGAATGCTTCGGGAAGCAGGTCGTCCAGGCTCTCGCCGTCCGCGTACCGTTGTTTGTACTCGTCGGTGAGCGCCCGCAGCTCGGCGTCGGAGAGGTTGACGAAGTCCTCTTCGATGGAGCTGACCTGGTCCGCGATGCGGTGCAGTTTGCGCAGGATCTTGCCTTCGCCTGCACGCATGAGCTTGTTGAAGACGGACACTGAGGCTGGTCTCCTTGCCGGTCGGGCCTGGCACTGGGTCGTGTGATGGACTCTGGCGCGGGCACGGCAGGTGGACCCCACCGCAACGGCCATCGTAAGCGAGGACCCCGCCACGCCGGGAGGGCTGCCGCCGCGTTCTCCCCACCGCGCCCTTCCAGGACAACGGCCGGAGTGGACGGAAGGTGCCGGGAAGCGCCGAAAAGTGCTCGCGTCCCGTGCTCCCCGTCACCAGAATCCATGCATGGAACCCACCACTCTCACCACGGAACGCCTGCTCATGCGCCCCTTCGCGCCCGGGGACGCGGAGGCGGTCCACACCGCGTGCCAGGACCCTGACATCCAGCGGTGGACAGTGGTCCCCTCGCCGTACACGCGTGCAGACGCGGAGCTCTTCACCGGGAAGCTCTCGCCCGCGGGCTGGCAGGAGGACACGACGTACAACTTCGCGGTACTGCGGCGGGACGACGGGCAGCTCGTCGGCGCGCTCGGCGTCATGCGCCGCATCCTGCCGGGCACGTACGAGGTGGGCTTCTGGACGGCCAAGGAGCACCGCGGCACCGGTTACGCGACGGAAGCGCTGATCGAGGTGGCCCACTGGGCGTTCACCGCCCTCGCCGCGGACCGCATCGAGTGGCGGGCCGAGATCGGCAACACCCCGTCCCGTGCGGTCGCTCTCCGTGCGGGCTTCCGCATGGAGGGTGACCAGCGGTCCGCCCTGTTCAACAAGGGGATACGGCGCGACACGTGGAACGCCGCGCTGCTCCCGGCCGATCTGGGGCTGCCCGGCACGCATCCCTACCGGCCGGCCCCCGATGTCAGTGGCGCGCTCTAGGGTTCGACACATGACGTCTGTGCCGCCGCCCGTCCTGGAAATCTCCGCCGACCAGGCCCGCCGCATCGCCCTGCGCGCCCAAGGCCTCCTGGGCGCCCCGGACCGCCGGGGCGGGGTCCCGGGAGTGCTGCGCCGTCTCGGAGCGGTCCAGCTCGACACCATCTCGGTCCTGGCCAGGTCGCACGAGCTCGTGCCCTACGCCCGCCTCGGCGCGCTCGGCCGCCGCGCGGTCGACGATGCCTACTGGTCGGGCGGCCGTTCGTTCGAGTACTGGTCGCATGCCGCCTGTGTCCTGCCCGTCGAGGAGTGGCCGCACTTCGCGTTCCGCCGCCGCGCCTACCGGGCCCGCCCGCACTGGACCCACGACCTGCCCGACGGGGCGTACGAGACGGTGATCAAGCAGCTGCGCGCCGAGGGTCCACTGACGGCGACCGAGCTCGGCGGCGCGAAGAACGGCGGGGAGTGGTGGGACTGGTCCGCTTCCAAGGTCGCCGTGGAGCGGGCCCTGATGTACGGCGAGGTGGTGTGCACCGAGCGGCGTGGCTGGAAGCGGGTCTACGACCTGGCCGAGCGCGCGATCCCGGACGCCGTGCTCCACGACGACCTGGACGACACGGAGTGCCTGCGCCGGCTGGTCGCCCTGGCGGGACGGTCGCTGGGTGTGGGTACCCGGGCGGACATCGCCGACTACCACCGGCTCAAGGCCGAGCAGTTCGACGCCGTGGTGGCGGACTCCGGGCTGGTGCCGGTCTCGGTGCGGGGCTGGGCGAAGCCTGCCTGGGCCCACCCGGAGGCCCTCGCCTCGGAGCCGCGCGGACGGCACCGTACGACGCTGCTCTCCCCCTTCGACTCACTGATCTGGGAACGGGCGCGTACGGAGCGGATCTTCGGCTTCACCCATCGTCTGGAGGCATACGTCCCCCGGCCCAAGCGGATCCACGGCTACTTCGCGATGCCGCTGCTGGCGGGCGGAAGGCTGCAGGGCCGGGTCGATCCGGCCAGGGACGGGGCCACGCTGGTCGCCCGGCAGGTGTCCCTGGACGGCGCGAAGTCCGTGATGCCCATGGCCGAGGCCCTCGTGGAGGCGGCATCCTGGGTCGGCTGCACGGATGTGCGGCTGGAGCGCGTCGACGCACCTGAGCTGCGCGAGCCGCTCATGGGGGAAATCGCCCGCGCCCTCGCATAGGCCGGACGGACCGCGCCCTCCCGCTACCTGATCTCGAGGATCTTCTCCCGCATGGCATAGACCACGGCTTCCATCCGGGAGTGCAGCTGGAGCTTCTCCAGAATGTTGCGGACGTGGTTCTTCACCGTGTTCTCGGAAATGAACAATTCCTTGGCGATATCACGGTTGTTCATGCCGGTGGCCACGAGTTTGAGCACTTCCAGCTCCCGCTCGGTGAGCCGCGGCGCGGGGACGAGCCTGCGCTCGTCAGTGCGCTGAATCATCGACTTGAACTCGGTGAGCAGTTTGGAGGCCATCGACGGGCTGATCTGGGACTGGCCGTCCGCCACCGCGCGAATGGCCGTGGCCACCTCGTCGGTCGAGATCTCCTTGAGCAGATAGCCGGTGGCGCCCGCCTTGATCGCCTCGTAGAGGTCGCCCTCCTCATCGCTGATCGTCAGCATGATGATCTTCGCGCTGGGGGCCACCTCCTTGATGGAGGTGCAGGCCTCGATGCCGCCGCGCTTGGGCATCCGCACGTCCATCAGCACGATGTCGGGCAGCAGGTCCGCCGCCTTGTCGACCGCTTCCGCCCCGTCCCCCGCCTCTCCGACGACCTGGATGTCCTCCTCCTGCGCGAGGACGATCTCCAGACCTCTGCGGAACAGCGCATGATCGTCCACCACAAGGACCCTGATGGGTTCCTTGCGGGAACTGCCGTCGTCCGCAACGGAGTCCGTACCGGCAGTGCTGTCGGCGTCGTTCGTCCCGCGCACGGGCCCGAAGGTGTCCGCCATCGTTCCTCCCCCTGAAGGCCACTGCCTGAGGTCACAGGCTGTCCGCCAACGTCAGTGCACAGAGCACTGATTGGCCTGGGGCGCCATGATTTCATGCCTGGCCGCCGAAGCGGCGCCCCCGCGGTCATGCGCGGTGCCCCTGGAGGCGCGCGGACGCTTCCAGGGGCACCGCGATCGGCTGTGAGCGGTGGGTGTCAGCCGCCGAGCGCACCGCCCGCGCCGCCTGCCCCGTCGGAGGCCAGCGGGTCGGTCCTCAGGTGGATGACACCGTAGTCATAGGCGTGCCGCCGGTAGACGACACTGGGCTCCTTGGTCTCGGAGTCGACGAACAGGTAGAAGTCGTGCCCGACCAGCTCCATCTCGTAGAGCGCCTGGTCGAGCGTCATCGGCGCTGCCACGTGCGTCTTCTCGCGCACCACGAGCGGCCCTTCGCCCTGGACCTCGAGCGAGCCGATCCTGGTCGTGGGCACGGACGGCTCCGGCTCCGTCGGGATGAGTTCGCCGTCCCCGTTGAACGAGGCGGCGTCCGGCACGACCTCTCCGACCTCGGCTGCGGACCGACGGCCGTTGCCGCGCCTGCTGTAGCGCTTGTCGTGCTCCTTGCGCAGCTGGGTGTCCAGCTTGTCGGTGGCCAGGTCCAGCGCTGCGTACGGGTCGCCTGCTGCCGCTTCCGCCCGGACGACCGGGCCGCGCGAGCGGAGCGTGATCTCCACCCTTGCCGCACGGTCGGCCTGACGGGGATTCGGCTCCTTGGACACCTCGACGTCGAGGCTGATCACCTTGCCGTCGAACTTCTGGATCTTGTCCAGCTTCAGTTTCTCGGCCACGTGCTTGCGGAACCGCTCGGGCACCTCGGTCTTGCGGCCCTTGACGACGATGTCCACGCAGAACTCCGTTCCCGGATCGCTCCGCTTCGGCGGCGGAGCATCTCCCTTTTGCACCAGGCTCCGGTGATCGCCGGAGCCGCGGACTCGGTGGCTGTCACCTCCTCCTCCCCCATCGGCAGGGTCTCCACCCCACCGATTTCCATGCTTCTGGCGTACCAGTGAGTTACCTGCCCGAAACCTGGTGGCGCATTCGCGGAGGCACGGAATTCACCGTCCCTCACAACCGAACATAGCCTGACCACCACCGTCTCGGCACCCGCTACTCACGCGTACCTCCGATCGGGCCCCTTTACCCACTCACTACCTGCAACGACGCAAGTAATCTGTCAGTTCCGGTTTATTTCGAAGGCAGACGGAGAAGCTGCGACAACCGCGGCACGGAGCCCTTCCTCCGGGCCGTCGCCGGGGCGCGCTCCACGGACCGCGCGGGCCGCCTCCGCCAGCGACGATCCCGTCGTCAGCAGGTCGTCCACCAGCACGACGCGGCCCCCGTCGAGCAGCCTCCGGCCGCCGTCCGCGACGACGAGAGCACCCGCCAGATTCGCCTGCCGCTCCCGGGCCCCCAGCCCCGCCTGGTCGGCCACCCCACGCCGCTGCCGCAGCACGGCGGACACCCGCGCCCGCGTGCCTCCACGCCGCAGTTCGGCCGCCGCCGCGGCCGCGATCCTGCGCGCCGGGTCATGGCCGCGTCCGGCCGTGGCCCGCCGCGCCGACGGCACGGGAACCAGCAGCAGCGGGCCCGCGTCGCCCGCATGCCCCGCTCCGGCCCTCACGGCGGCCGCCAGCGCTCCGCCGAGCACCCCTGCGAGGCCGAGTGCCCCTCGCTCCTTGTGGGCCAGCAGCATCGCGCGTACGGCGTTCTCGTACGGCGCCGCCGCGTGGACCGCCGGCAGACCCGCCGGCTCGGGCGTCGGCCTCACACGGCGCGGCCCGGCCTCCAGACCGGAGGCGCACTCCTCGCACAGCTCTGTCCGCGGTCTGCCGCAGCCCCCGCAGGCCACGGGCAGCACCAGTCCCACGATCTCCTGCCACCAACCCCGCACGGTCCCACTGTGACCGGCCGACGGGCACTCGGCCATCCCTGTGGAAAACCCCTGTGGACAGGCCTGTCCTCGCGCCGACGGTGCGGGCTGCCCCGACGGGCAGCACCGCTCAGCCCGGGTAGACCAGCGAGGAGCCCTCCTTGAGGACCGTCTGCCAGTTGTCCCCCGGCGACAACTTCACTATCCCGTCGCTCTCGGTGTCCGCCATCAGCGGGAGCTGGTCGTCGTCGGCAGCCGCGACAGCCGTCACCTGGTTCACACCGGGCAGGACCCCGGAGGACGAGGTGGATCCGTCGGCCTGGACGTAGCGCACCTGCTGCACACCACCCTCCTCCTTGCCGACCACCACGAGACGGCTGCGGCCGGACCAGGAAACAGCCGTCACATCGGCCAGCTGGGGCGCGGCCTGGCGCAGGTCCTCCACCGATACCTGCTCGGTCCCGCCCGAGCCATGACGCTCGACCCGGCCGATGAGCAGCGTCGTGTGCCCGTCCCTCGAAACCCGCAGGGCGATCCGCACCCCGTCCGAGGACATCCGCAGGGCCTCGATCCGCCCGCCGCTCAGACCGGGCACCGACACCTCCTGCGGCGCTCCGGCACCGTCGACCAGACGCAGCAGCCTGGGATCCGACGGGTCACGGTCGGCGACCCACAGATCGCCCTTGCCGTCCCAGCTCGGCTCCGACAGCCGGTCCGCGGCCTTCTTGGCGCTACTGGTCACCACGGGGGCGGCCAGCTCGCCCTCCTCGGTGAGGGAGGACACGTAGAGATGCTGCTGGTTCTCCGAGACCGCGGCGGCCAGTTCCTCGTCCCTGGCCACACCCACGGCGCTCATGGCCACCGTCCCGCTGCCCAGCGGACCGGTCACCGGCTCCGGATCGCCACTGCCCCTGCTGCTTCCGGGGATGCGCTGCACGCGCCCCTTGTCGTCCACGAAGTACTGGCTGTCGGGCTCGTCCGAACCCTTGCCCGAGGAGAAATCCTCGGCCTCGTCGGCCCCGAGGGAGCACAGCGGACCCTGCTGACCCTGCAGTTCCACCTGCCCCACCCGGGCGGACGTCAGGTCGCGCAGCGTGAAGAGCACCTGGGCCGCCATCATCCGGCAGACGTCCGGCCCGACCTTGTCGGCCTTCTTGTTGAGCGGCACCTTCAGGACGTTCTGGTCGTCGGTCGTCAGCGAGGTGACCCCGCTCTTCAGCGCCGTACCCGCGGGAAAGCGTGAATCGACCACCGGCCGCAGCCAGTTCGACGGGCCCTCCAGCAGCGTTCGCACCGTCTGCGTGGCCGTGTCCATCCGAGTGACGGGGTCCGTGCGGTTCCGTACGTAGACGGGATCGGCGACCAGCGCGGCCTCGTCGTCCGTCCGCCCGGCGGCGAAGTAGTACTTGTTCACGGGCCGGTAGAGGCGCTTGAAGTCGGACTGCCCGAGCACCAGGCCGTCCGGCACGATGTCGATGCGCCATTCCTGCTTGCCGTCCGTCCCCTTCTCCCGGACCAGATGAAGCATCTGGGAGTACTCAGACGGGGCCAGCGGCCGGTACGAACTCTGCGCGTCGACCGCCGCCACCTGCTCGCCGGTCAGCGTGTAGGTGGTCTCGGCGGCCCCGCGTGCCTTGTCGTGGATCGTGGGACCGTTGCGGTTGGGCGCCTTCGCGAGCACCGTGGTGCCCTCGCCCGGCTGCCAGCTCCGGCCCGCCTGGGCCGTCAGATACTTGCGGGTCGTCTCGAAATCGGGGTCGTCGCTGGTCATCGACTCCAGGAAGCCGTCGACGACCTCGATGGGCGTGGCGCCCTCCCTCGGCGGCACGGCGTACACCTGAACCTGGGAATCGCCGGGTTGCGAGGCGTCGACCGCCTTCACGTCGCCGGTGACCGGCATCGCTCCGCACCCGGCGAGCACCATGACGCCGCAGCCGAGCAGCACGGACAACCGCGCCGCCCGCCCGCCCCGACGGCGGTCAGTGTCCACGAGTCGTGTCCTCCTGCTCCGGATCCTGCGTCTCTGGGTCGGCGCCCCCGCCAGGCCGGCCCCCGGCCGGACGCGACACCACACGTGCTCCGCTGCCCGGCAGAGCCGTCGGGTCGACCGACGTCGCCACACGCGGCGCCGCGGGCCCGTGCGCCGGCACCGCCAGGTGCGAACGCGCCGTGGAACCTGTCTGGCTCGGTACGGACATCAGCCGCTGTTCGCGCACCGCCGGCACCGCCTCAGCACGCTCACGGTCCTCCCGGTTGCGCCGGGAGTCCTCCGGCTCCAGCGGTATCGGCGAACCGCGCAGCGGCTCGTCCGCCGTGCGCGGCAGGGTCAGCCGGAACTGCGAGCCGCCACCGGGCTCGCCCCATGCCTGCAGCCAGCCTCCGTGCAGCCGGGCGTCCTCGACTGCGATCGACAGCCCCAGACCGGTGCCGCCGGTGGTGCGGGCACGTGCCGGATCCGCCCGCCAGAAGCGGTTGAAGACCCGGGTCGCCTCGCCCGGCTTGAGCCCCACGCCGTAGTCCCTGACCGCCACGGCCACAGCACCCTGCGCGACACCCATACGCACGATGACGTCCCGTCCGTCGCCGTGCTCGACGGCGTTGACGACGAGATTGCGCAGGACCCGCTCGACCCGGCGCGCGTCGGCCTCCGCGACCACGGGCTGTTCGTCACCCACCACCCGGATCCGGGTGCCCTTGCGCTCCGCCAGCGGCTCGGCACCGCCGATCACCCGCCGGACGACCGTACGCAGATCTATGGGCTCGGCCTCCAGCGCCGCGGCGCCCGCGTCGAACCTGCTGATCTCCAGCAGATCGGAGAGGAGCGACTCGAAGCGGTCGAGCTGGTCCCCCAGCAGCTCCGCGGACCGGGCCGTGACCGGGTCGAAGTCGACACGCGCCTCATGGATGACGTCGGCGGCCATCCGCACGGTCGTCAGCGGGGTGCGCAGCTCATGGCTGACGTCCGAGACGAAACGCCGCTGCATACGGGAGAGCTCCTCCAGCTGCTGGATCTTCAGCTGGAGATTCTGCGCCATCTTGTTGAAGGCCTCGCCGAGGCGCGCGATGTCGTCCTCACCGGTGACCTTCATCCGCTCCTGGAGCCTCCCCGCGGAAAGCCTCTCGGCGATCCCCGCCGCCATCCGTACGGGCGTGACGACCTGGCGCACCACGAACCAGGCGATGGCACCGAGCAGCACGACCACGAACAGGCCGGCCGTGGCCAGGGTCGTCGTCACCAGGGTCAGCGACTTCTCCTCCTGCGTGAGCGGGAAGAGGTAGTACAGCTCGTACGGGTTGTGGTCGACGTCGTAGAGCCGCTTGCCCACGACGAGCCCGGGCTCCGCGTGCTTCCCGTGCGAGTACTTGATCAGCGAGTACGTCTGGAAGGCTCCCGCGCCCTTGCCCACGTCGTCCCGCAGCTTCTGCGGGATGCTGGACGCGTCCACGCTGCCCGAGCCGCGCGGGGCGCGGCTGGTGGTGCCGTGCCCGGCGGAGTCGGGGCTGAGCGCCACCACGTTGAAGGCGTTCGTGCCACCACTGGCGAGCTGGTCGACGAGCTCGGTGCGCCAGGAGGTGTTGGCCGTCATGCCGTCGGCGCCCTCCTCGCTCTGGTCACCCGGGACGAGAGGCGCGTTGGCGTTCGTCTGGGCGGCCGCGAAGCCGCCGGCCGCCTGTGTCTGCGCGGCCTTGCCCTTCGCCTCGAGCAGGCCGTTACGGACCTGCCCGATCACGACGAAACCGAGGAGCAGCACCACGGCGATCGACATCAGCAGCGTGCCCGCCACGACGCGGAGCTGCAG
The DNA here is from genome assembly GCF_044455985.1 of Streptomyces sp. NPDC051064. Taxonomy (NCBI): domain Bacteria; kingdom Bacillati; phylum Actinomycetota; class Actinomycetes; order Kitasatosporales; family Streptomycetaceae; genus Streptomyces; species Streptomyces sp. NPDC051064. Next base: position 7,828 of record NZ_JBITFK010000015.1, on the reverse strand, counting down.
ATTGCGCCGCCACAGGCGGACAGCCGGCAGCAGCGGGCCACGGATCCACCGCATCAGCAGCCGGGGCACGGGGCCGCCGGGCGTCCGGTCGCGGAACAACCGGCCGCCCAACGGGGCCCGGCCGAAACGAGGAGCACTCCGTGCCGGACCGGCAGCCCGCTCCGTACGGGCCCCGGGCACCCCGGGTGGCGGAGCAGCGCTGCCCAGGGTCATGTCAGCTCGGTCCGGCCTTGTAACCGACACCACGGACGGTCACAACGATCTCCGGCCGCTCCGGGTCCTTCTCCACCTTCGAGCGCAGCCGCTGGACGTGCACGTTCACCAGACGGGTGTCGGCGGCGTGGCGATAGCCCCAGACCTGCTCGAGCAGCACCTCACGGGTGAAGACCTGCCACGGCTTGCGGGCGAGGGCCACCAGCAGGTCGAACTCCAGCGGGGTGAGGGCGATGGACTGCCCCTCCCGCTTCACCGAGTGGCCCGCCACGTCGATGACCAGGTCACCGATCGCCAGCTGTTCCGGCGCGGGCTCTTCGGACCTCCGCAAACGCGCCCTGATCCGGGCAACCAACTCCTTCGGTTTGAACGGCTTGACGATGTAGTCGTCGGCCCCGGATTCCAGGCCCACCACCACATCCACCGTGTCGCTCTTGGCAGTGAGCATGACGATCGGCACACCTGACTCGGCCCTGATCAGCCTGCAGACCTCGATGCCGTCCCTTCCGGGCAGCATGAGGTCCAGCAGCACCAGGTCGGGCTTGGCCTCACGAAATGCGGCCAGTGCCTTGTCGCCGTCCGCTACGAACGACGGCTCGAAACCTTCTCCCCGCAGCACAATGCCGAGCATCTCGGCCAGTGCGGTGTCGTCGTCGACGACAAGGACGCGTCCCTTCATAAACGACATCATCCCATTAGCTAATCGTTACCTGCGATGACCTGGCACACAGCTCTGCCAGTCCGACCCCCGTGACCGGGGAAATGACGCCCTCCTCCGTGACGACCGCCGTGACCAGTTCGGGCGGCGTGATGTCGAATGCGGGGTTGTACGCATGGGTTCCCAGGGGCGCGACGACCGTCCCGCCACCCTCGCCCCCGGCCGGAGCACCCGGCCTGGATGTGAACTCTGTCACTTCCGCCGCGGAACGCTGCTCCACGACGATCGATGTGCCGTCCACCGTCTCCAGATCGATCGTGGTCGTGGGCGCCACGACGAGGAACGGCACGTGGTGGTACTTCGCGAGCACCGCCAACGGATAGCTCCCCACCTTGTTGGCCACCGAGCCGTCCGCGGCGATGCGGTCCGCCCCGATGATTACGGCATCCACCTCCCCCGCCGCAAACAGCGAACCCGCCGCGCTGTCCGTGAGCAAGCTGTACGGCATCCCGTTCCGCGCCGCCTCGTACGCCGTCAGCCGGGCGCCCTGGAGCAGCGGCCGGGTCTCGTCCACCCACAGCTGCCGCAGGCTGCCCTTCCGGTGCGCCCTCAGCGCCACCGCGAACGCGGTCCCCGCACCACCGGACACGAGCGCCCCGGTGTTGCAGTGGGTCAGCAGCCGGTGCCCGCCTCCGCCCGGAAGGAGCTCCCCGAGCAGCTCCAGACCGTACTGCGCCATCCGACCACTGGCCGCCGCGTCCTCCTGATGCAGTGACCGTGCCTCGGCCAGGGCCGCCACGGCAGCCGCCTCCGGGCCGGACCCGCTCCCGGCCGCCGCCCGGTACGCCCTCGCCACCCGCCGCGCCCCGTACCCGAGGTTCACCGCGGTGGGCCGCGCCTGTTCCAGCAGCTCCGCCGCCTGAGCCACGTCCTCACCCCGGGCAGCGGCCAGCGCCACCCCGTACCCCCCGGCGATACCCAGCAGAGGTGCCCCTCGCACCGCGAGAGTCCGGATCGCCCGCACCAGCGCGGGCACATCGGCACACACCAGCTCGGCCTCCTCGGCCGGCAGCCGCGTCTGGTCGAGGAGCACCACCGCAGGACCTTCCGGGGGCTCGTCCCAGCGGAGTACGGAGAGGGCCGGAGGCTCGATACCCACCGGCGATTGCGCGTCCTGATCAGCCATCTGCCCAGTCTGCCCGCTGAACCGCCCGTGCACGAAGGCAAGAAGGAGATACAGCGCCAGACCCGCACCGGACCGACGCGTGGCACGATGGCTGGCAACCTGCCGCCCCGATGAGCGGACAGGACTGTGAAGGAGCGACGATGAACGACTCTCCGGGCTGGGCTTCGCCCGGATCCGCCCCCTCCGACGGCCAGGAGACGGGCATTCCCAAACCCTCCGCTCCCGTCGACGGAAGCGGGCCCGCCGGACAGTGGTCTCCCGCACAGCCGCCTCCGGGGCAGTGGTCGCCGCCGAGCGCCCCCGGCACCGGCCCGGGCGCGCCACCGCCCGCTCCGGGCTGGGGCGGCATGCCGCAGGGATCCGGGTGGGGCCGCCCGCCCATGGCTGCGAAGCCCGGCGTCATCCCGCTCCGCCCCCTGGGGGTCGGCGAGATCCTCGACGGCGCGGTGTCCACCATGCGCACCCACTGGCGCACGGTGCTGGGCATCAGCCTCACCGTCTCCGTGATCGCCGAGATCGTGATCATCCTCCTGCAGCGCTATGTGCTGCCCGAGCAGGAGTCGGTCGACCCGAACGCGACCGGGGCGGAGGCGCTCCGCCAGGCCGCCGACTCGGCACAGTCCCAGCTGATCAACAGCGCCCCCGGCACGATCGTCGCGATGATCGCCACGCTCATCACGACCTCGGTCCTCACCGTGGTGATCAGCCGCTCCGTGCTCGGCCGGAGCCTGACGCTCTCCGAGGCATGGGCCGAAGCTCGCCCCCGGCTCCTCCCGCTCCTCGGGCTGACCCTTCTGCTGAGCCTGATGAGCGCCGCGATCATGGCGGTGGGCCTGCTTCCCGGCCTGGCTCTCGGCGGCGGTGCGGGCGGACTCGCCCTGACCTTCCTCGGCTTCCTCGTCTCCTGCGGCGTCGTTCTTTGGCTGATGATCCGCTTCACGCTCGCGGCGCCGGCGCTGATGCTGGAACGACAGTCCGTGATCACTTCGCTCCGCCGGTCCGCCAAGCTGGTCAGAGGGAACTGGTGGCGGACGTTCGGCATCCTGGCCCTCACCTACCTGCTGGTCGTCGTCCTGACCTTGATCATCGCGATTCCGTTCGGCATCATCGCGGTGACGGTGGACAGCGACGGCCTGAGCGAGTTCCTCAACAGCAGCTCGACGGACTTCGGCTGGCCCTTCCTCATCATCACGGGCATCGGCGAAGTGATCGTCTCGACACTCGCGTACCCCTTCACCGCCGGAGTGATGGCCCTGCTCTACGTCGACCAGCGCATCCGCCGCGAAGCCCTCGACCTCGAACTGGCCCGGGCCGCGGGCGTGCCCGGCTACGACACCCCCAGGAGCTGATGCGGTGACGGGGGCGGGGGGCACCACCGCAGCAGTACGACTCATCCGGGCGGGCGAGGACATACCCGTGGACACTTCACGCCTCCCCGCCCGCGAGGCGGCGCAGGACGAACTGTCCGACCCGATGTACCACGAGCACGACCCGAACCTCCTCGAACGCGGCCTCGACCGCTTCTGGGACTGGATCGGTGACCTCTTCGCCGGCGCCGCCGACGCCGCCCCCGGCGGCCCGCTGGGACTCGTCGTGCTTGCTCTGGCCGTGGTCGGCCTGGGGGCCGCCCTGTGGTGGAGGCTCGGCACACCGCGGCGCGCTCCCCGTTCCCCTGAGACGCTCTTCGACAGCACCACCCGCAGCGCGGCCGACCACCGCACCGCCGCCGCCGCGCACGCCGAAGCCCGGCGCTGGACCTCAGCCGTCCAGGAACGGATGCGCGCCCTCGTGCGCTCCCTGGAGGACCGGGCCGTGCTCGATCCACGCCCCGGCCGGACCGCGGACGAGGCGGCCGCCGAGGCGGGCCGGCTGATGCCCGCACACGCCCACCGGCTCCGCGCCGCCGCCCGCGTCTTCGACGACGTCACATACGGGGGCCGCACCGCCGACGAGGCCGCATACCTGACCCTGTGCACCCTCGACCTCGAAATCGAGGCCGCCAAGCCCTTGCTGACCACCGGCACGGCCCGAGGGGCCGCCGGATGACCGCCGTCGCGGCCGTTCCCACCACCTCGGAATCCCGCAGCCCCCAACAGATCTGGCAGCGCGTCCGGGGGCTGCTGCTCGCCCTCCTCATCCTCGTCATCGCCGGGGTCGCCCTTGCCGCCGTCCGCTCCGGCGGCCAGCACGGCCGGCTCGATCCCCGCTCCGCGGACCCTTACGGCAGCCGGGCCGTCGCCGAACTCCTCAAGGACCGCGGCGTATCCGTCGAGGTCGCCACCACCCTCGACGAGGCCACAGGTGCTGTGGGCCCCGACACCACCCTGCTCGTCGCCGGACCCAACGTGCTCACCGCACACCAGCAGCGGCGCCTCCACGCGGCGACCGCCGGCTCCGGGGGCCGCACCGTCCTCGTCGCCCCTGGCACCCCCTCCGTGGCCCGGCTCGCCCCCGGCGTCCACCCGGAAGCCCACGGACCGGTCACCGCACGCCCCCCACGCTGCGAACTCCCCGCGGCCCGCACTGCGGGGACCACCGACATGGGCGGCATCCACTACGCGACGGACGCACGCCGAGCCACCGCCTGCTACCCGGACGACGGGCTCGCCTCCCTCCTCCTCCTGCCGGGGCAGAACGCCGGCGACACCGTGCTGCTCGGCTCCCCCGACCTCCTCTACAACGACCGGCTCGACCAGCAGGGCAACGCCTCGCTGGGCCTGCAACTCCTCGGCTCCCGCACGCATCTCGTCTGGTACCTCCCCTCGCTCGACGATCCCTCCGCAGCCGAAGGCGGCGCGGCCGGCCGGGACGACGACAGTGACGGCGGAACCGAAGGAGAGAGCGGCTTCCTCGGCCTCATCCCCTCCGGCTGGCTCTGGGGCACCCTCCAACTGGCCCTCGCCGCCGTGCTCGCCGCTGTCTGGCGCGCCCGTCGCCTCGGCCCTCTGGTCACCGAGCACCTGCCTGTGGCCATCCGGGCCTCCGAATCCGCTGAAGGACGGGCCCGCCTCTACCGCAAGGCCGACGCCCGCGACCGCGCCGCGGCCGAACTGCGCTCCGCCACCCGAACCCGCATCTCCGCCCTCCTCGGTGTGTCCCCCCATGACGCCGATTCCCGCGCGGTACTCCTTCCCGCCGTCGCCACACGCCTGAGCAACCCGGGCAGCGACCTCGGCGACCTCCTCTTCGGCCCTGCGCCGGCTGATGACGCCGCGCTCGTCCTTCTGACCGATCAACTCGACGCCCTCGAAAGAGAGGTACGCACGTCATGAGCGCCCCGACCCCGGAGACCGCCGAGCTTGCGGCAACCGCCGGGGCCCCTGTGGCCCCGGCGAACTCCGACAGCGCCCGCGCATCCCTGGAAGCCCTCCGTTCCGAGATCGCCAAGGCCGTGGTCGGCCAGGACCCGGCCGTCACCGGACTGGTCGTCGCTCTCCTCTGCCGAGGCCACGTCCTCCTGGAGGGCGTGCCCGGAGTAGCGAAAACCCTCCTGGTCCGCGCACTTGCCGCCTCGCTCGAACTGGACACCAAGCGCGTCCAGTTCACCCCCGACCTCATGCCGAGCGACGTCACGGGCTCACTCGTCTACGACGCCCGGACCGCCGAGTTCTCCTTCCAGCCCGGACCGGTGTTCACCAATCTCCTGCTCGCCGACGAAATCAACCGAACCCCTCCCAAGACGCAGTCCTCCCTGCTGGAGGCCATGGAGGAACGTCAGGTCACCATCGACGGGTCCCCACGGCCGCTGCCCGACCCCTTCCTGGTGGCGGCCACCCAGAACCCTGTCGAATACGAGGGCACCTACCCGCTGCCCGAGGCTCAGCTGGACCGCTTCCTCCTCAAACTGACAGTCCCCCTTCCCTCACGCGAGGACGAGATCAACGTGCTCACTCGCCACGCGGACGGGTTCAACCCACGTGACCTCAAGGCAGCAGGCATACAGCCCGTCGCCGGCCCCGCCGACCTCGAAGCCGCACGCGCCGCCGTTGCCAGGACCTCGGTCTCCCCCGAGATCGCTGCCTACGTCGTGGATATCTGTCGTGCCACGCGTGAATCCCCCTCACTCACCCTCGGGGCCTCCCCCCGAGGAGCCACCGCACTGCTCTCCACCGCACGGGCATGGGCCTGGCTCACGGGCCGGGACTACGTCACCCCGGACGATGTGAAAGCCCTCGCTCTGCCCACACTTCGTCATCGCATACAGCTGCGGCCGGAAGCGGAGATGGAGGGAGTCACCCCGGACTCCGTCATCACCTCTGTCCTCGCCCACGTCCCCGTCCCCCGGTGAGGCGGTGACCATGGCCCTCACCGGACGGGCCGCCCTGGTGGCGGCTCTGGGGTCACTCCCCGTAGGCATCCTGGCCCCTAGTTGGACGGGCATGCTCGCGGTCAATGTCCCGCTCTCACTGGCAATTCTGTGCGACTACGCCCTTGCTGCGCCAGTGCGTACGCTGCAGTTCACCCGATCCGGTGATACATCCGTTCGACTCGGCGACACCGCAGCAGTGCAACTCACAGTGACCAATCCGTCCCGGCGCCGGCTCCGAGCCCACCTCCGCGATGCGTGGCCCCCCAGCAGCTGGACCTCGGAGTCCGAACAGGCTTCGTCCCGCCATCAGTTCGGCGTACCCGCCGGGGAACGCCACCGCCTGACCACCTTCCTGCATCCGTCGCGGCGTGGAGACCGCCAGGCCGACCGCGTCACTGTCCGGTCGTTCGGTCCCCTCGGTCTCGCGGCCCGGCAGGGATACCACCGCGTCCCCTGGACGGTCCGCGTGCTGCCACCCTTCGCGAGCCGGAAGCACCTGCCCTCGCGTCTGGCCCGGCTTCGTGAACTCGACGGCCGGACCAGCGTTCTCACACGTGGAGAAGGCACGGAGTTCGACAGCCTGCGCGCCTATGTCCCGGGAGACGACACCCGTTCCATCGACTGGCGGGCCACTGCCCGCCAGTCCGCGGTCGCTGTCCGCACCTGGCGCCCTGAACGCGACCGCCACATCCTCGTCGTCCTCGACACCGGCCGCACATCGGCGGGCCGGGTAGGTGACGTGCCGCGACTCGACGCAGCCATGGACGCGACCCTCCTCCTCACCGCGCTCGCCACCCGCGCCGGCGACCGTGTGAACCTGATCGCCTACGACCGGCGTGTCCGGGCCCAGGTACAGGGGAGAACAGCGAGAGGGGACGTCCTGTCGACTCTCGTCAGCACCCTGGCCACTCTGGAGCCCGAACTCGTGGAGACCGACGCGCGTGGTCTCAGCACGGCCGCACTGGCGAGCGCTCCCCGCCGCTCCCTGATCGTCCTCCTGACGAGTCTGGACGCCGCACCTATCGAGGAGGGCCTCCTGCCCGTTCTCCCGCAACTCACCCAGCGACACACGGTTCTGGTCGCAGCGGTGGCGGACCCCCACGTCGAAGTGATGACCCACGCGCGAGGCACAGTGGACGCGATCTACGAGGCCGCCGCGGGCACGCAGGCACAAGCTCAGCGCCGCCGCACCGCGGACCAGCTCCGGCGTCATGGCGTCACGGTCGTCGATGCCGCACCCAACGACCTCGCCCCCGCCCTGGCTGATGCCTACCTCGCGCTGAAAGCGGCCGGCCGACTGTAGAAGGTACGGGCAGGCGGCCCTCCAATCCGCGGAGCGGAGGGCCGCCTGCCAACTCTGATTCAGTCCGTGAACGCAGAAAAGCCCCGTGCCACAAGGGCACGGGGCTTTCCCGGAATAATTGTTCGGCGGCGTCCTACTCTCCCACAGGGTCCCCCCTGC
>NZ_JBITFK010000014.1:0-138638 GCF_044455985.1 Streptomyces sp. NPDC051064 | reverse complement strand
TGCAACGTCGCACCGATGTCCGACGTACGCGTCGTCGTCATCGACTGCACCGACACCGGTGCGTCCCCGCCGACCGCCACCGACCCGACCTGGATCTGGCGGCTGACCCGCCGGTCGGCGAGCTTGGTCGGAACGTCCGGCATTCCGAGAGAAATCGCAGTCATGCGCTGAGCATCCCCAAGGTGTGGATCAGTGTGGATCGAGGTCCCGAGAACGGCGGGCTCCAGACTTCGAGGTTACGGCACCGGAGGCGAACGGGGCGCACCCGTGCCGTCGAACCGCCCGATGGGTGGCGGCCGGACACCACCTGTGTGGCCGGCCGTCACCCATGTGACAGGTGGGACGTCAGGTGATCTTCACGGGGTTCACGATGTCGGCGACCAGCACCAGCAGCGTGAAGCAGATGAAGATCCCGGCGACCACGTAGGCGACGGGCATGAGCTTCGCCACGTCGAACGGGCCGGGGTCGGGCCGCTTGAAGATTTTGGCGACATTTCGGCGCAGGGCTTCCCAGAGGGCGCCCGCGATGTGCCCGCCGTCCAGCGGGAGCAGGGGCAGCATGTTGAAGAGGAAGAGCGAGAGGTTGAAGCCGGCCAGCAGGAACAGCATCATCGCGATCTGGTTCTGGGCCGGGACGTCGAGGTTCATCACCTCGCCGCCGATCCTGGCCGCGCCGACCACGCCGACCGGTGAGTCGTCGGCGCGCTCGCCGTCGCTGAACGCCGCGTTCCACAGGTCGGGGATCTTGGAGGGCAGGGCGATGATCGAATCGACGCCGTTCTCGATCATGTCGCCCATGCGGACGACCGAGTCGCCGAAGGAGAGCGGCAGGATCTCCGTCTTCGCGGCGAAGCCGAGGTAGCCGGCCTCGACGAACTCTCCGGGCACGACCTCGCCGTCGGCGTCCTTCTTGGCGACGGCGTTCTCCTCGAGCACGGCGTTCAGGGTCTGTTCCTGGCCGTCGCGCTGCACGGTGATGGTGGCGGGGCCGATCGTCTGCCGGATCTTGTCCGAGAGGGTGGCCCAGTCGTCGATCTTCCGGCCGTTGAAGGCGACGATCGTGTCGCCCTCCTCCAGGCCCGCCGCCTTGGCGGGCGAGACCGGGTCGGACGCCTTGCAGGCGTCGCGGTCCTCGCTCTGGTCGATCACACACTGCTGGACGCCCGCGACCTCGGTGGTCTGGGTCTGGAAGCCGAAGGTCATGGCCACGCCCATGAAGATCGCGACGGCCAGGACCAGGTTCATGAAGGGTCCGGCGAACATCACGATCACGCGCTTCCACGGCTTGCGCGTGTAGAAGAGTCGCGTCTCGTCGCCCGGCTCGAGCTCCTCGAAGGCGGCGGACCTGGCGTCCTCGATCATGCCGCGCCACGGCGAGGTGGAGCGCGCTTCGATCCGGCCGTCGGGCCCCGGGGGGAACATGCCGATCATGCGGATGTAGCCGCCCGCGGGGATGGCCTTGATGCCGTACTCGGTGTCGCCCTTCTTGCGCGACCAGATGGTCGGCCCGAAGCCGACCATGTACTGCGGCACCCTGATGCCGAAGAGCTTGGCCGTCGACAGGTGGCCCAGTTCGTGCCAGGCGATCGAGAACAGCAGACCCACGGCGAAGATGGCGATACCGAGGATCGTCATCAGGATCGTCGTCATGCTCATGCGTGCGCCTCCGCTGTCGCTTCCGCCGAGAGTTCGCGGGCCCTGGACCGGGCCCAGGTCTCCGCTTCGAGGACGTCCGCGACCGTCAGTGAAGTTCCCCGTACGGGGGTGCCGTGTTCGGCCACCACCGCTGTGACCGTATCCATGATGCCGTTGAAGGGGAGCCGTCCCGCCAGGAACGCCTCCACGCACTCCTCGTTGGCCGCGTTGAAGACCGCGGGGGCCGTGCCGCCCAGGGTGCCCACGTGCCGGGCGAGCCCGACGGACGGGAACGCCTCCGTGTCGAGCGGGAAGAACTCCCAGCTGGAGGCCTTCGTCCAGTCGAAGGCGGGGGCCGCGTCCGGGACCCGCTGAGGCCAGCCGAGACCGATGGCGATGGGGCCCCGCATGTCGGGCGGGGTCGCCTGCGCGAGGGTGGAGCCGTCGGTGAACTCCACCATCGAGTGAACGTACGACTGGGGGTGGACCACGACCTCGATCCGGTCGAACGGGATGTCGTAGAGGAGATGCGCCTCGATGACCTCCAGGCCCTTGTTGACCAGGGTCGCGGAGTTGACCGTGATGACCGGGCCCATGGCCCAGGTCGGGTGCGCCAGGGCCTGCTCCCGCGTGACATCGGCCAGTTCCGCGCGCGTGCGTCCGCGGAACGGGCCGCCGGACGCGGTCACGACGAGCTTGCGGACGTCGGCCCGCTTCCCCGCGGCGAGGGCCTGGAAGAGCGCGGCGTGCTCGGAGTCGACCGGGATGATCTGGCCGGGGGCCGCCAGGGCCTTCACCAGCGGGCCGCCGACGATCAGCGACTCCTTGTTCGCCAGGGCGAGCGTGCGGCCCGCCTTCAGCGCGGCCAGCGTGGGGGCGAGACCGATCGAGCCGGTGATCCCGTTCAGCACGGTGTGGCACGCGCTCGCCGCGAGTTCCGTGGCGGCGTCGGGGCCGGCCAGGATCTCCGGGAGCGGCTCCCCCGCCCCGTAGACCTCGCCCAGGGCCTCGCGGAGCGCCGGCACCTTGTCCCCGTCGGCCACCGCGACCGTACGTACGCGAAGCTGCCGCGCCTGCTCGGCGAGGAGCCGGACCCTGCCGCCCGCGGCGGAGAGCGCGGTGACGCGGAACCGGGCGGGGTTGCGCAGGACCAGGTCGATGGCCTGGGTACCGATGGACCCGGTGGAGCCGAGGATCACCAGATCCCGGCGGCCTTCCGCAGCGTCGAAGACGAGATGCGGATCGGCGAGGGGTGCGGGGCTGTCGCTCATGGCCCCCATTGTTGCCGCATCCGCTGTGCGTCGTGACAGCGCGCCCCCGTCGGCGCGCGCCTCATGCCCGCGCGGCACGGAATTTCTTCCACTGGGCGGCCATGACGTCCTCCGGGACACCGCCGATGTCCTGGGTGCCCAGGATCTCGCCGCGGAAGGCGAGCGTGGTGGAGCCGGAGCGCAGGACCGTGAGGTACTCGTACAGTTTCAGCTTCCCCTTCACGTCGAGGACGGTGAAGCGGTAGGCCTTCGCCTCGTCGGTCTCCTCCGCGAACGCGGGCAGCGCGGCGGGTTCGACCTTCTCGTAGGCGGCGCGCGCGACCGCCCGTTCCTCGGTGAGCCCCCCGGCGCACTCCCGGCCGGCCCTGTCCAGCGACTCCATGACCTTCGCGGCCTCGCCGTTGCCGTACGAGCGCAGGGTCACGTCGACGGTGACCCCGAGCATCTCCTCGGGCTTGTCGGCCTTGCGCTGCACCTGGGCGACGGGGTCGTAGTCGCTGACGTCACCGGCGAGGCTGACCAGCGGCTGGCAGACGGCTGGGGCGGCGGTGTAGGCGTCCCCGAGCGGCCCGTCCAGGGTGTACTCGGACGCGGTGAGGCCGCCGGCCCGCTCCCCGTCGGTGAACGCGGCGGCGGTGAGCTGCGCCTCGGTGAGCCCTTCGGCCGTCGCCGCCGGGCGCGAGGGCGCGGGGCTCCTCCCGGCGCTGCCCTTGCCGTCGCCGTCGTCCCCGCCACCGCATCCGGTGAGCCCCAGGAGGGCCCCCACCGCGCATCCCGCCGCCACGGCACCCCGTCTGCCGCCCGCCCCGTACACCCCGAACATCCCCGCCCCTGTCTCCTGTTGACGCGCCGGGACCCGTGCCCGATCGCGGCCGAGGCTCGATTGTGCGGCATCGTGAGGTCAGAAGTGCGTATCGATGCCGAACTTCTCCCCCAGCCGCCGCATGTCCGCCACATCGTGCCCGGCCGGTTGGTAGCCCTGGTGGAACAGCGCCTGCTGCTCGGCCGAGATGCAGCGGACGGTGGTCGTCCCGATGGTGCCGGTGACGAAGCAGGCGGCCGGGTAGCGGAAGGGCTCCGCGGGGTCGAAGGAGGACTGGACGGCGGACCCGTCGGCGGCGAACTCCAGTGGGTGCAGGTCGATGTCGAGCCCTGACGGGTGACTGAGGACGAAGCGGACAGGGCGCCGGTCCAGTGTCTCGGTGTATCCGGCGGACTCCAGGGCGGCCACGACCGCGGCCTCCTGCTCGCGGCGGTGCAGGAGGTCGAGATCGCGGTGCTCGCGTGTCTCCTCGCCGAGCAGGGCGTCGATGCCCCAGCCTCCGGCGATCACCACGTCGGTGCCCGCTTCGCGCAGCAGGGCGAGGACGGCCAGGGCAGCGTTCCGGGTCATCATGCGGGTGACCGTAGTGCGCTCCGAACCGGGGCGCACCGCGATTACGGCCGCGCGGTCCTCGCCACGAAGCCCGCGAACTCCTCGTGGAACCCGGGGAACGTCTTCCGTACGCAGCCGGGGTCGTCGTAGCTGATTCCGGGTGTGCGCAGTCCGGCGACGGCGAACGACATCACGATGCGGTGGTCGCCGTGGGTGACGATCTCGGTGGGGCGGGGGGTGCCGGGGTGGATCTCGATCCAGTCGGGCCCGGTGTGGACGGTGATGCCCATGTTCCGCAAATTCTCGGCGCACGCCTCCAGCCGGTCGCACTCCTTCACCCGGGTGTTGGCGACGTCCTCGATCCGTACGGGCGAGCCGGCGAACGGCGCGATCGCGGCGAGGGTCGGCATGGTGTCCGAGATGTCACGCATGTTGACCGTCAAGCCGGAGAGCCGCCCGGAGGACCGTACGGTCGTGGCCTCGGCGGTGGTCGTGACCTCGGCTCCCATGCGGCGCAGCACGTCGGTGAAGCGCAGGTCGCCCTGGAGCGCGCCGGTCCCGAGGCCGGGGACGGTGACCTCACGGCCGGTGAGGGCCGCCGCGGCGAAGAAGTAGCTCGCGGTGGACGCGTCGGGCTCCACGGCGTACGTGGTGGCGCGGTAGCCCCCGGGAGGGACGGTGAACGTGTTCCCCTCCCGGACGACCTCGACACCGAAGCTGCGCATCATCGCGAGGGTGATCTCGATGTACGGCGCCGAGACGAGCTCCGTGACGTCGATCCGGAGGCCCTCGGTGGTGAGCGGGCCGAGCATGAGCAGCGCGGTGAGGTACTGGGACGACTCCCCCGCGTCGAGGGTCAGTTCGCCGCCCTTGACGCCGGATGCCTCAATGGTGAGCGGGTGGTGGCCCTCCGCTCCTCCGTATCGCAGGTCGACGCCGAGGGCGCGGAGGGCCTCGGTGAGCGGGGCGAGGGGACGGCGGCGCATCTGCGCGGAGGCGTCGAAGCGGTACGTGCCGGAGGCCGCGGCGGCGGCGAGCGTCGGCAGGAACCGCGCGGTGGTGGCCCCGTCGCGGCAGTGGACCTCGGCGTCCGTCGCGGCGGGTCCCGAGGGGCGCCCCTCGATGTGCCATCGGTCCGGCTCGCGGGTGACCCCGTATCCGAGGCGGGACAGTCCCTCGGTGAATCCCTCGGTGTCGTCCGAGTGGAGGGGGCGCAGGAGGGTGGTCGTGCCGTCCGCGGCGGCGGCCAGGAACAGGGCGCGGGCGGTGACGGACTTGGAGCCGGGGATGTCGATGACGGTCACGGGCGCCCATTTTGCCGTGCGGCGGGCGTAGCCGCGGGGCGCGTCCAGGCAGTGGACGCGCCCCGCGGGTGTACCGGGTTCAGCGGATGGGGCGGTGGACGTTCGCCCCGGTGGCCGGGCCGGGGGTGGCGTCGGCGATCCATGGGCCGTCGCCGCTGGGGTCGATGACCCCCTCCTCCAGCCAGGTGTAGGTCCCGGAGAGGACTCCGTCGACGACACGCCTGTCGATGTCGTCGGTGTTGGACCACAGCCGGTTGAAGAGCTCCTCCACCCGGATGCGGGCCTGCCGGCAGAACACGTCGGCGAGCTGGTACGCCTCACGGCCGTGGTCGTCGTCGGCCCGCAGGTGCTCGGCGCGGACACAGGCGGCGCTCATCGCGAAGAGTTCGGCGCCGATGTCGACGATCCTGCCGAGGAAGCCCTGCTTGGTCTCCATGCGTCCCTGCCAGCGGGACATCGCGTAGAAGGTGGAGCGGGCGAGCTTGCGGGACGAGCGCTCGACGTACCGCAGGTGCGCGGAGAGGTCGGGGTGGCCGGGGACGCGGAACTCCCCGTAGGCGTTGGGCAGCTGACCGGGCCCGCTGACCAGCTTGGGGAGCCAGCGTGCGTAGAACCCGGCGGCGTTGGCGCCCGCCTTCGCCTTGTCGGAGAGCGGCTTGTCGGGGTCGATGATGTCGCCGGCGACCTTGAGGTGGGCGTCGACGGCCTCGCGGGCGATCAGCAGGTGCATGATCTCCGTGGAGCCCTCGAAGATCCGGTTGATCCGCATGTCGCGGAGCATCTGCTCGGCGGGTACGGCGCGTTCGCCGCGGGCCGCGAGTGAGGCCGCGGTCTCGAAGCCGCGTCCGCCGCGGATCTGGACGAGCTCGTCGGAGATCAGCCAGCCCATCTCGGAGCCGTACAGCTTGGCCAGCGCGGCCTCGATGCGGATGTCGTTGCGGCTCTCGTCGGCCATCTGCGAGGAGAGGTCGACGACCGCTTCGAGGGCGAAGGTGGTGGCGGCGATGAAGGAGATCTTCGCGCCCACCGCCTCGTGCCGTGCGACGGGCCTGCCCCACTGCTCGCGGACCGCCGACCACTCACGGGCGATCTTCAGGGACCACTTGCCGACGCCGACGCACATGGCGGGCAGCGAGAGGCGGCCGGTGTTCAGCGTGGTGAGGGCGATCTTGAGCCCTGCGCCCTCGGGGCCGATCCGGTTCGCCGCGGGGACCCGGACCTGGTGGAAGCGGGTGACGCCGTTCTCGATGCCGCGCAGTCCCATGAAGGCGTTGCGGTGCTCCACGGTGATGCCCGGGGAGTCGGCCTCGACGACGAAGGCGGTGATGCCGCCCTTGTGGCCCTCGGACCGGGGGACCCGGGCCATGACGACGAGCAGGTCGGCGACGACGCCGTTGGTCGTCCAGAGCTTCACGCCGTCCAGGACGTAGTCGTCGCCGTCCGGCACGGCCGCGGTGGCCAGCCGTGCCGGGTCGGAGCCGACGTCGGGTTCGGTGAGGAGGAAGGCGGAGATGTCCGTCCGCGCGAGGCGGGGCAGGAAGGCGTCCTTCTGCTCCTGCGTGCCGAACATCTTCAGCGGCTGCGGTACGCCGATCGACTGGTGGGCGGAGAGCAGCGCACCGATCGAGGGGCTCGCCGAACCGGCCAGCGCGAGTGCCTTGTTGTAGTAGACCTGCGTCAGTCCGAGACCGCCGTACTTGGTCTCGATCTTCATGCCGAGGGCGCCGAGTTCCTTGAGGCCGTTGATGACCTCGTCGGGGATCCTGGCCTCGCGCTCGATGAGGGCGCCGTCGACGTGGGCCTCGCAGAATTCGCGCAGCCGGGCGAGGAAGGCCTCGCCGCGCCGCACGTCGTCCGGGGCCGGCAGGGGGTGGGGATGGATCAGGTCCAGCCGGAAGCGTCCGAGGAAGAGTTCCTTGGCGAAGCTCGGCTTGCGCCAGTCCTGTTCACGGGCGGCCTCGGCCACCTGCCGCGCTTCGCGCTCGGTGACTTTGGGGGCCTGGGGGATGTCGGATGGGGCGGACATGAGGAGCTCACCTCGCCGCGAGTCGGGATAGGGGTCGGGCCGTGCGCGTTCCGATCGGTACCACTCGTCCGTATCTACCCGATCTGCGTCGGCCCCACCACCCTGCGCGGCGCCTCGGGGGGCACACGGAACGGCCGGAGCCCCCGCACAGCGGGCTCCGGCCGTTCGTCGCGAGGGTCCGGGCTACAGGGCCAGGCCAGTGAGCACCAGCACCCGCTCGTAGGTGTAGTCGTCCATGGCGTAGCGCACGCCCTCGCGGCCCACTCCGGACTGCTTGGCGCCGCCGTACGGCATCTGGTCGGCGCGGTAGGAGGGCACGTCGCCGATGACCACGCCGCCCACCTCCAGGGCGCGGTGGGCGCGGAAGGCGGTCTGCAGGTCGTGGGTGAAGACGCCCGCCTGCAGCCCGTACTTGGAGGCGTTGACGGCGGCGAAGGCCTCGGCCTCGCCCTCGGTCCTCTGGACGTACAGCACCGGGCCGAAGATCTCCTCGCAGGCGATCGTCGTGGTGTCCGGAAGGTCGGTGAGGACCGTCGGGGCGTAGGTGGCGCCGTCGCGCTTGCCGCCGGTCAGCAGCGTGGCGCCGGCGGTGACGGCCTCGTCGACCCAGGACTCGACACGGAGGGCGGCGTCCTCGCTGACCAGCGGGCCGACGTCGGTGGCCGCGTCGGAGGGGTCGCCGGTCACCAGGGCCTCGACGGCCGCGACGATCTTCGGGACGAGCCGGTCGTACACGGTGGCGTCGGCGATGACGCGCTGCACCGAGATGCAGGACTGGCCGCCCTGGTAGTTGGAGAAGGTCGCGATGCGGCTCGCGGCGTGGTCCAGGTCCTCCTCGGAGGACCAGTCGCCGAGGACGACGGCCGCGCCGTTGCCGCCCAGCTCCAGGGTGCAGTGCTTGCGCGGCACCGACTCCATGATCGCGTAGCCGACCGGGCCGGATCCGGTGAAGGAGATCACCGGCAGCCGCTCGTCCTGGACCAGGGCGGGCATTTTGTCGTTGGGCACGGTGAGCACGGACCAGGACCCTGCGGGGAGGTCCGTCTCGGCCAGCAGTTCGCCCAGGATCAGGGACGAGACCGGGGTGGCCGGGGCCGGCTTGAGGATGATCGGCGCACCGACGGCGATGGCCGGGGCGACCTTGTGGGCGCTGAGGTTGAGCGGGAAGTTGAAGGGCGCGATGCCGAGGACGGGGCCTCGCGGGAAGCGCCGGGTCAGTCCGAGACGACCGGTCCCGCCGGCGTCCGTGTCCAGCCGCTGTGCGTCGCCGCCGTTGAAGCGGCGCGCCTCCTCGGCGGCGAACCGGAAGACGGAGACGGCGCGGCCGACCTCGCCGCGGGCCCACTTGATCGGCTTGCCGTTCTCGGCGGAGATCAGCTGGGCGATCTCCTCGGTGCGCTCGGTGAGGCGGCGTACGACGTGGTCGAGGGCGGCGGCCCGTACGTGCGCCGGGGTCGCGGCGAACTCCTCGCGCACGGCGTACGCGGCGGCGACGGCCTCCTCGACCTGGGCGTCGGTCGGCACGGCGACCGTGCCGACGAGGCGGCCGTCCCAGGGGTTGGTGACGTCGAAGCTGTCCTCGCCGGTGGCCTGGCGGCCGGCCAGCCAGAAGGCGTGGGTGGAAGTCATGGCGGTACCGGCCCTTCGGGGTGGTGAACGAACGATCGCCGGGCGCCACGAGGGCACCCGTCGGCCTACCGTAGGGCGGTCCGGCGTGGATGAGGCTTGTCCGCCGTGGAGTGGAGCGGAGGGCCGGTACGCCGGTTTGTCGTAGCCGGACGGAGTTACTGCGCGCCCGAGGAGACGGCCGTCGCCTTGAGAGCCAGCCAGAGCTCCATCCGGACGTCCGGGTCGTCGAGCGAGCGGCCCAGGATCTCCTCCACCCGGCGCATCCGATAGCGCAGGGTGTGGCGGTGGACGCCCAGGTCGGAGGCGGCGGCGTCCCACTGGCCGTGCCGGGCGAGCCAGGCGCGAAGGGAGGCGACCAGGTCGCCGCGGCCCTTCGCGTCGTGTTCCTGCAGCGGCCGGAGCATCCCGTCGGCGAAGGCCCGTACGGCGTCGTCGGCGAGCAGCGGCAGGACGGAGCCGGCCGCGAGCTCCTCGTGCTCGACCATGGTCCTGCCGCGGCGGCGGGCGACGGAGAGCGCCTGTTCGGCCTGTTTGTACGCGGCGGAGACGGCGATCGGGCCGGAGGGCGCGGACATGCCGACGACCACGGCGGTGTCGTCGGCTCCCGGTTCGCGGACCGGAGGGTCGTCCGCGGCCCTGGCGTGGGCCGCGCCGGCTTCGACGACCGCGCCGCCGTCCACGGCCAGCACCACGAGGCGTTCGCCCTCGGGCACCATCAGGAGGGTCTCGCCGGACCGGGAGGCGGCGGCCTCCATCGCCTCGGCGAGCAGCTCCGTCCCGGCGGGCGCCTGCGACTCCGCGATCAGGACCCGGAAGGGGGCGTCGAGCAGGCCGCCGTACAGGTCCCCGGCGACGGCCCGGGCGTGGTCCGACTCCCCCGCCAGCAGCATGCGCAGGATCGCGGCGCCGAGGCGCTGCTCCGCGCCCTGGAGCGCGCGGGAGCGGGCCGTGGTCAGGGTCAGCAGGGCGACCGCGGAGTGCACCGCGTAGCGCTCGGCCGTGCCGAGCGCCGCCCCCGTGCCGACGGCCAGCGCACCGCGGTTCCGGCGGCCGGCGCCCAGGGACTGGAGCTCGACCCGGTCGTCGCTCTCGCTGTCGCCGACGACCACGCTGGCCGGGGCGGGGCGGTCCCTCAGCCGCTCCACCTCGGGGGTGAGCCGGGCGGCGCGGCGTGCCGCCCAGTCGGGCGCGGCGGCGACGACGGCGCCCGAGGAGTCGTACAGGGCGGCCCACCCGTCGACGTGCGCGGCGAGGCGGGTGAGCAGTTCCGCGGGTCCGTCCCCGGCGACCGCGGCCCGGGTCAGCTCCCGCTGGGCGTCGAAGCCGGCCGTGACCGACCGGTACTGGTCCGCGGCGATCGCGGCGGACACCGCCTTGCTGATGGCGAGGAACGGTGTGCGCCGGGGGACCTCCAGAAGCGGCAGTCCGGCCTCCTCGGCGGCGTCCACGAGCGCCGGCGGAATCTCGTCGTAGGTGACCCCCACGGCGAAACCGATGCCCGCGATCCCCGCACCGGCCAGCCGCTGTACGTACCGGCGCATCGTCCCCGGGTCCCGGGCGTCGAGGTTGGTCGCGGTGACGAGGAGCAGCTCGCCGCCGTCCATGTACGGGACCGGGTCGGCGAGCTCACTCGCGTGCGCCCAGCGCACGGGGGTGGCGAGCCGGTCGGCGCCGGCCCGGACGGTGAGCTTGAGCGCCGAGTGCTGGACGAGGGAGGCGAGAGTGGGTGGCATGGGACCGCCGGACCTCTGGAGTCGATGGCACCGCCCGGGCGGGCGGCTCGATGGCGCCGCTCTGCGCGAGCGGCTCGAATGCGCCGCCCCGTACAGACGGACGGGGCCAATTCTGCCAGGGCGGCAGGGTCCCCGTAACCTCGTGGCCCCCCGCTCAGCCGCCCAGCTCAACCAGGAGCGGCGGCGCGTGCTCGCCGTCCACCGTCGTCAGCGACAGGACCGCGTGGCCCGCGGGCAGCTCGTACGCCAGCTCCGACGCGGACCAGCGCTCCCGCTCGACCCGTCGCACGGTCACGGCGTCCCTGGTAACGGCCTTGCCGGTGACGAGCTTGCGCAGCCCGTGCAGGGCGCGGGTGAACGGCTGGTCCGCGAAGACCGCGTGCTGGGCGACCTCGCGGGTCTCCACCCACTCCTTTCCCCAGACCTCGGAGAAGCGCTTGCCGTCCCAGGTGGTGACCCCGCTGAAGGCCATGCGGCAGCCGACCGCGCCGAGGAGCGCCGTGTGCAGCCCCTCGGGGACGTCGTCGACGGTGCGCAGGGTCAGGACCGCTCCGGCGTTGACCGACCGCAGCCGCCGGATCCCCCGGACGGTCTCCGCGGTGACGGCGTGCGTGGCGTCGTCCAGCACCAGGCAGACGAAGAGCGACCGGTCGGTGCGCGCGGCGGCGATCGCGGTGAACTGGGCGAGGACCAGCCGGGTGAGCAGCCGCGACGCCTCGGCGTGCGCCCGCTCCGGAAGGTCGATCCTGACCCGGAGCGGCAGGTGTTCGAGGGACCGCAGCGAGAAGGGCCGGGCCCCCGCACCGGTGGCGAAGAACGGTGCGAACGCGGGCCGGTCGAGGAGCGCGATCCGGTCGGCGAGCACCGGCCCGGGGTCCCCCGCCCCGCCCTTCTGACGGGTGCGGGCCTCCAGCTCGCGCAGCATGGCCTGGTGGCCGCCCGCCCCGAGCGCCTCCCGCAGCGCGTCGATCGCGGCGACGTCGCCGTCCAGGAGCACGCGGAGCGCCGGCACCCCGGGGAAGTGCCCGTGGACCGCGCGGTAGGGGCCGAGCAGCTGGGCGAGCACGGTGGCGGCGCGCCTGCTGTCCAGGTGGGCCACGTCGCCGACCAGCCCTTCCGCGAGCACGCTCGCGGCCTCGTCCGGGTCGGTCGTACCGCCGTACAGGTCGAAGTCGTGCGCGGAGGCCGGGTCACCGATCCGCACCACGACGTCGAACGCGTCGTCCGGGCCGAGCTCGGCCCCGGCGCCTCCTACGGCGAGCACCGCGGCCCTCCCGGCGAGTGCCTGCAGGGCGAGCGATTCCACGACCGGCCGCACCAGCCGGGCGGACTTGCCCGCTCCGGGCGGACCGACCGCGAGCAGCGAGGTGCCGAGCAGCGCCGGTTCCAGGGCGAGTCCGGAACCGCGCCGGGCGTACGGGTTGTGCGGGTCGTCGGCGCAGCTGCCGAGGCGGACCTGGCCGGTCAGCAGATCGTGCCGGGCGGTGCGGCGCGGCAGGTCCCGGGCGCCCGAGGGGTGGAGCGCGGCGGCGCCGCCGGTGCGCAGGACGGCCTCGGTGAGCGCGGCGAGACGCTCCGGGTGCCCCCGGCCGACGGTCCAGGCGTTGCGCAGGCGTGCGACGTCGACGTCGTTCATACGGCCGGTGCGCACCTCGGCGGTGAGGGCGTCGGCGGCGTCCGTCCGGCCTGCCGCGCGGAGCTCGGGCCACTGCTCGGGGGTGGGTGCGTCCGGGGGCGCGGAGGGAGCCTGGGGTGCCGTCGCGGTGCCCTTCCCGAACCGGTCGGCGAGGAGCCGGCGCCAGTGGCCCAGGCGGGCGAACGGCCAGAGCACCCCGAGCGCGATCAGGGTGTAGATCACGTTGACGACGGCCTGGCTCTGGTAGATCTCACCGCCCGCGACCGAGGCGACGAGGATCAGCACCGGCCGGACGAGCGGCACGGCGTCCTTCCACACGAGAAGCTCGGCGAGGGCCCCTCCGGCGGCGGTGGCCAGCCCCAGGAAGGGCTGCCCCCGGCCCGCGACGTGGCGCCGGAAGATCTCGGACCAGTTGCCCAGCCGCGCGCAGCCGTAGACCAGCAGCCCGAAGAGGACGGCCTCGTAGACCGTGAGGGCGTCGGCGCCCTCGATCGTCCGGGGGCCGCCGAACGTACCGGCGTACCACCAGTCGCCGGGGGTGAACAGCTTCAGCGGGACGAGCCGGTAGGGGATGTATCCGTTGCGCCAGAGGGACCAGAGGAGCAGCCCGCTGAGTACGGAGATGAGCACCCCGACCAGCAGCGAGCGGTCGGACACCCCCTCGGGCTTCTCGGGCGGGCGCGGGGTGTGACCGTAGCGCCATACGCCCGGTTCCCGGACGGGGCGCGGGGTGCGCAGCCACTCCTCGACACCGGCGTCCGCCGTGGGCGGGCGCCGGGGGTGCGGGGCATACGCGGGGGGCGGTGGCGCCGCGGGTGGTGGCCCAGCCGGACGGGGCACCCGGTCCGCGCCCGTGCCGCGTGCGTCGTACGTGCCTTCGGTGTCCATGAACCGCTGCCCCCTGACCAGCCAGGTCCCGCCTTCTGCACGGCCAATCTAGTGCCCGGGCACGGGGAGTTCAGCCATGCGGCCGGATGACCCGGCGGGGGCGTCGCCGGGGGCGCCACCGGGGCATCTGTCCGTCGCGGACAAGGACACGCGCCCACCACTCCCGATCGGAGCATGACCGCTGCCCGCACCCGCCCCTAGCCTGCAGAAACAGAAGCGTCCGAAACACCCCCAGGAGCCCCGCATGTCCGACATCCCGCAGGAGCGCCGCGTCGTCACCGCCATCCCCGGCCCGAAGTCGGCCGAGCTGCAGGCCCGCCGTGTCGCGGCGGTCGCCGCAGGTGTGGGTTCCACGCTGCCGGTCTTCACCGCTCGGGCGGGCGGCGGAATCATCGAGGACGTGGACGGCAACCGGCTGATCGACTTCGGTTCCGGTATCGCCGTGACCTCGGTGGGCGCCTCCGCCGAGGCCGTCGTACGCCGCGCCTCGGCGCAGCTCGCCGACTTCACCCACACCTGTTTCATGGTCACGCCGTACGAGGGGTACGTCGAGGTCTGTGAGCAGCTCGCCGAGCTGACGCCGGGCGACCACGCCAAGAAGTCGGCACTCTTCAACTCGGGCGCCGAGGCCGTCGAGAACGCTGTGAAGATCGCCCGTGCGTACACCAAGCGCACCGCGGTCGTCGTCTTCGACCACGGCTATCACGGCCGCACCAACCTCACCATGAGCATGACAGCCAAGAACATGCCGTACAAGCAGGGCTTCGGCCCGTTCGCCCCCGAGGTCTACCGCGTGCCGGTGGCGTACGGCTACCGCTGGCCGACCGGCGCCGAGAACGCCGGTGCCGAGGCGTCCGCCCAGGCCATCGACGAGATCACCAAGCAGATCGGCGCGGACAACGTCGCCGCGATCATCATCGAGCCCCTCCTCGGCGAGGGCGGTTTCATCGAGCCGGCCAAGGGCTTCCTCCCGGCTGTCGCCCGGTTCGCCAAGGAGAACGGCATCGTCTTCGTCGCGGACGAGATCCAGTCCGGCTTCTGCCGCACCGGCCAGTGGTTCGCCTGCGAGGACGAGGGCATCGTGCCCGACCTGATCACCACGGCCAAGGGCATCGCCGGCGGCCTCCCGCTCTCCGCGGTGACCGGCCGCGCCGAGATCATGGACGCCGCCCACGCCGGCGGTCTCGGCGGGACGTACGGCGGCAACCCGGTGGCCTGCGCGGGCGCGCTCGGCGCCATCGAGACGATGCGCGAGCTGGACCTGAACGGGAAGGCCAGGCGCATCGAGGAAGTCATGAAGGGCCGCCTCGCCGAGATGCAGTCCAAGCTCCCGAACGGCGACATCATCGGGGACATCCGCGGCCGTGGCGCCATGATCGCGATCGAGCTGGTGAAGTCCGGCACGAAGGAGCCCGACGCGACCGCCGCGGGGGCACTGGCCAAGGCCTGCCACGCTGAGGGCCTGCTGGTGCTGACCTGTGGCACCTACGGCAACGTGCTGCGCTTCCTGCCGCCGCTCGTCATCGGCGAGGACCTCCTGAACGAGGGCCTGGACATCATCGAGCAGGCGTTCGCGACCCTCTGACGCGTGCGAACCACCCGGGCGCCGGGGCGGTCGCGACCGGGGCCCGGGTGAGGGCGTGTGAAGAAGGTGTGCGGGGGCGATGGCGGGATACCGTTGTCACTTCCGGTGCCTCCTTCCTCTGACGTACGGTTTTCCCAGATGAGAGAAACACCCCGCCCGCAGGGGACTGCGGGTGATGCCGGGCCGGGGCTCCCCCAGCGCCGTACCGGCCGTGCCATCGCGCACACCGCTGGAGCTTCGGGCTCCGGGACTCCTCACCGATCGGATGGCCGCTCGCCCCACACCCCCCGGGGCGCGCGGCAAACCGATCCGACCGGCCACCTCGGAACAATCCCCCCTGTTCCCCGGTGGCCGGTTCTTCTCGTTCCCGCTGCCGGCGCCCTGCTGGCCCTCTTTCTCGTGATCACCTGGCAGGTGCTGGCCGACGGCCCGCTGCTGGATCCCGACGAACGGCTGGGCCTGGAACTGGCCACGAGCGGTCCGGGCGGGCTCGCGGACCTCTTCGCCGATCTCGGCAACATGCAGGTCGCCCTTCCCGTACTGGCGTGCGCGGTCCTCCTCGCCTGGTTCCGTCGCGCCAGGCGTGCGGCGGTGTACGCCGTCGTGACCATGGCAGCCGTCCCGGCACTCGTCGTCCCGCTCAAGCTGTGGACGGACCGTCAGGGCCCGCTGACCGAGGCGACGGGCTACTACCCCTCGGGGCACACGACGACGGCGATGGTGGCGTACGGGGCCGCGGCCCTGCTGCTGGCCCCGCACCTGAAGCGGTCATGGATGACGCTCGTCGCCGCCGTCCTGCTGACGGCGGCGACGAGCGTCGGTCTGGTGCTGCGCGGCTACCACTGGCCGCTGGACGTGGTGGCCGCCTGGTGCATCGGCGGGGTGCTGCTGCTCGCCCTGCGGGCGGGCACGAGGAACGGTCAGCCGCCGAAGTAGGCGTCGAAGTTCTTCGAGAACTCCCAGTTGTTGAAGCGGTCCCAGTTGATGGACCACGTCATGAGCCCTCGCAGCCCCGGCCAGGTGCCGTGAGTCCGGTACGAGCCGCAGTCGGTCTTCTTGGTCAGGCAGTTCAGCGCCTTGGTGACCTCGGCCGGCGAGGTGTGGCCGTTGCCCGCCTGGGTGGACGCCGGAAGGCCGAAGGCGACCTGTTCGGGACGGAGCGCCGGGAAGACCTTGGTCTGGTCGCCCGCGACCGGGAAGCCGGTGAGCAGCATGTCGGTCATGGCGATGTGGAAGTCGGCGCCGCCCATGGAGTGGTACTGGTTGTCCAGGCCCATGATCGAACCCGAGTTGTAGTCCTGGACGTGCAGCAGGGTGAGGTCGTCACGCAGGGCGTGGATGACGGGCAGGTAGGCGCCGGCGCGCGGGTCCTGGCCGCCCCAGGGGCCGGATCCGTAGTACTGGTAGCCGAGCTGCACGAAGAAGGTCTCGGGGGCCATGGTGAGGACGAAGTCGTCGCCGTACTTGGCCTTGAGGGACTTCACCGCGGAGATGAGGTTCACGATCACCGGGGTCGTGGGACTGCGGAAGTCGGTGTCACCGGTGTTCAGCGAGAGCGAGTGGCCCTCGAAGTCGATGTCCAGGCCGTCCAGACCGTAGGTGTCGATGATCTTGGACACCGAGGAGACGAAGGTGTCGCGGGCGGTGGTCGAGCCGAGCTGGACCTGGCCGTTCTGGCCGCCGATGGAGATCAGGACCTTCTTGCCCGCGGCCTGCTCGGCCTTGATGGCGGCCTTGAACTCCGCCTCGCTCTCGACGTTCGGGCACTCGGCCACGGGACACAGCGAGAAGCGGATGTCGCCGGACGTCACGGACGTCGGCTCCCCGAAGGCGAGGTTGATGACGTCCCACGAATCGGGGACGTCGGCCATCCGCGTGTATCCGGAGCCGTTGGCGAAGCTGGAGTGCAGATAGCCGACGAGGGCGTGGGCCGGGAGACCGGCGTCGTCCCCTCCTCCGCCGCCGGTGCCGGTGGTGACCCCCACGGCCGCCGACTTCGCCGACTCACCGGCGGCGTTGACGGCACTGACCTGGAAGCTGTACGCGGACGAGGCGGTCAGCCCGGTGACGGTCGCCGAGGTTCCGGTGGTGTCCATGATCTTCGTACCGCCGCGGTGGACGCGGTAGCCGGTGGCTCCGGCGGACGCCGACCAGGACAGCGGGACGGAGGACGCGGTGGCTGTGCCGGCCCGCAGTCCGGTGGGGGCGGCGGGCACGGTGACGGGGTCACCGCCCGGGCCGGTCAGGGTGAGGTCGTCGGCGTAGTAGGCGGGGGTGCCGTACCAGCCGTGGGTGTAGACCGTCACCGACGTGGTCGCTGGGCCGGTTCGGAAGCTGGTGGTGAGCTGCTTGTACGCGCCGGCGGACTGGGTCCAGGCGGAGACGTCGGTGGTCCCGGTGCCGGACGCCCCGAGATAGACGTAGCTGCCCTGCACCCACGCGCCCAGCGTGTAGGTGGAGTCGGGTTTCACGGTCACCGTCTGAGAACAGCGGGCGTTGTCGCTGTCGGCCGGTGTCGCCTTGAGTGCCGAAGTGCCGCTGTGCACGGGCGTGCTGACGGTCGCACCGCTGCCGCCTGTGCAGCTCCAGCCGTCCAGCCCCGCCTCGAAGCCGCCGTTGCTCGCCAGATCCACGTCGGCCGCTCCGGCGGCCGGTGCCGTGGCGGCCAGGGCGCCGGCGGCGAGCAGGGCGGCCGAGAGGACCGCGGTGAGTCCGGAGAGACGGACGGGTGGTCTGGATCCGGTGCGTTCCACAACAGCCTCCGCGCAGGGGGGAATTGAGTGATGCACAACATGGTCCAGACCAATCGGGTTGTCAAGACCTCTGGCGGCGCCTCACCCTCCGCCGTCGCGCGCGCCCCTGGCCGCCGCGGCCTCGTGCAGGGCGAGCTCCAGGAGGGTCGCGTCGGTGAGCGTGCCCGAGCCGTCCGGCGGGATCAGCCATCGCGCGCCGCCCACGGTGCTGCCCGGCCGGGGGACGACGATCCACGTCCCGTCGCCGACCCCGCGGATGCCCGTCCCGACCCAGCGGGCCGCCGTCCCCGGGGGCACGAAGAAGCCCATCCGGGACGCGCCGAAGTCCGCCAGGACGGGCCCCGGCCTGTCGAGGAGCCGGGTCAGCACATCGAGCGTGGGATAGCCCAGCTCCCCCGGAACGAGCAGCACGTCCCAGCGCCTTCCGGCGGGAAGCAGCGCCATCCCCTGGGGGTTGCGCTCCCACTCACTCCGGCAAGCCGTCGGATCCGGCGCCACCGATGCGAGCCAGACGACCGCGGCCTCCGCCCCCGTGCGGGTCATGAGCCACCTTCCCTTCCCGTGGGCACCGTCGGCTGATGCCGGTGCGTACAGGAAGGAGAGGGGGGCGGAGCCGGATCATGACGCGGGTCGGGCCACCCGGTGACAGTGAGCCCGGTCACGTCGGCGCGGCGTCCACGCCCGGAAGCCTTCAGGCCATTCCCCGGGGGGAATTGTCGGTCGCCGCCGCGCGCCGCAGGATCTGGTCCCGGACCATTCACCCGGCGAGGAGACGTACATGACCGAGACCGACGCGCAGCGCCTGGCCGACCGCTACCTGGCTCAGTGGACGGAGCCGGACGCGGCCGGACGCCGCGCGGCCATCGAGCGGCTCTGGACCGAGAACGGCACCCACATCCTCCGGCCGCCCGCGGAGATCCGGGAGATCGCCGAGGATCTCGGCTTCGCGCACTCGACCCTGGAGGCTCAGGGCTACGACGCGATCGAGTCCCGAGTGGCCCGGAGTTACGAGCAGTTCGTCGAGAAGAAGGGGTTCACGTTCAGGCGCTGCACCGATGCGATGCGCCTCCACGGCGTCGTCCGGTTCGGCTGGGAGACGGTGGTCGACGCGACCGGCGAGGTCGTGGGTGGCGGCTCGGAGATCCTGGTCCTGGACGACGACGGCCGGATCGAGGCCGACTACATGTTCCCGGGGGCCTGACCGGCAGCGGCCGGAGCCGTCGGCTCGGCGGCCGCCCGGAGCGCCTCCGCCGTCGGCTGGTCGGCGGGCAGGAACGCCTCGAGCTTCAGCTCGGCGAGTGTCACGTCGACGGCGGTGGCGAAGGTCGTCACCGTGGTCATCAGGCGCAGCTCGCCGCAAGAGGACCGCAGCCGGAGCGGCACCGCGAAGCCGAGTTGTCCAGAGGACG
Source organism: Streptomyces sp. NPDC051064 (assembly GCF_044455985.1). NCBI lineage: Bacteria > Bacillati > Actinomycetota > Actinomycetes > Kitasatosporales > Streptomycetaceae > Streptomyces > Streptomyces sp. NPDC051064. The sequence goes on along the minus strand of NZ_JBITFK010000014.1, from coordinate 119,394 downwards.
GCCCGAGCTCGGGGACGTAACCGGAGAGCTCGTCCCGCAACTCCCGCTGGTGGCCGAGGCGCGCCAGGATGTGGCGCGCCCATTCGGCCAGGTTGCGGATGCGGGGCGCCACGCCGTCAGGGTGCAGCGCGAGGCGGTAGATGTTCGTTCCCGGGCCGACCAGCTCCGCCGCGGCGCCTTCGGTGATCAGGTCGAACGCGGTGTTCGCGGCGATCAGGTCACCTTGGCGGTCCACGACCAGCGCCGGATAGGGCAGATACCCGCGGAGGATGTGGTCGATGGCCGTACGGACGGGGGCCAGCGCCGGGTCGTCCAACGCGCTCTCGGGGTAGACCGGCGCGTAGCCGGCGGCCAGCAGCAGTTCGTTGCGTTCCCGCAGCGGCAGCTCCAGCGACTCGGTCAGCCGCACCACCATGTTCCGGCCGGGGAGCGACCTGCCCGATTCGATGAAGCTGAGGTGGCGCTGGGTCGTGCCCGCCCGCAGCGCCAGGTCGAGCTGGCTGACGTGCAGGCGGGTACGGCGTTCGCGAAGAGCACGGGGAAAGTCCACGCACCTGTTGTAGCTGTGGGGGCGGCCCGCAGACCATTCCCTGCGGGGAATCGCCGCCCCGGCCACCGGCCCCGGGCAGGGCTCAGCTGTCGAAGCCGAGCCCCAGCCGGTCCATGGTCCGCAGCCACAGGTTGCGGTGCCCGCCATGGCTGTCCGCCCGGGCCAGGGACCTCTTGGTGAGTTCGATCCCGGTCCAGGCGAACGGCTCCGGGGGAAAGGGCATCGGCTTGGTGCGGACCATGCCGAGCGCGGTCCGCCCGGTGTCCCGCCCCGAGAGGAGGTCGAGCATGACCTCGGCTCCGAAGCGCGTGGCTCCGACGCCCAGTCCGGTGTATCCGGCGGCGTACGCGACCCGGCCGCGGTGGGCCGTACCGAAGAAGGCGGAGAATCGGGAACACGTGTCGATCGCGCCGCCCCAGGCATGGCTGAAACGCACGCCGGACAATTGGGGAAAGCACTCGAAGAACTGCCCGGCGAGTTTCAGGAAGGTCTCCGGCCGCTGGTCCAGCGACGCGTTCAGCCGGCCGCCGTACGGATATACGGCGTCGTATCCGCCCCACAGGATCCGGTTGTCCGCGGAGAGCCGGAAATAGTGGAACTGGTTGGCGCTGTCCCCCAGCCCCTGGCGGTTGCGCCAGCCGACCGAGGCGAGCTGGTCCGCGCTCAGGGGCTCCGTCATCAGCGCGTAGTCGTACACCGGGACCGTGTACGGGCGCACCCGCCGCACCAGCGACGGGAAGATGTTCGTACCGAGCGCGACGTCCCGGGCGAACACCCTGCCGTACGGGGTGCGCACCGCCGTGCCCGCGCCCGACCGGGCGATGTCGAGGCCGGGGGTGCGCTCGTAGATCCTTACGCCGAGGCCGGTGCACGCCTCCTTCAGGCCCCAGGCGAGCTTCGCCGGGTGCAGCATGGCGACGCCGCGCCGGTCCAGCAGGCCGCCCAGGAATGTCGGCGAGTCGACTTCCGCGCGTACCTGGTCGCGGTCCAGGAACTCGAGGCCCCCGAGGCCGAGGCCCTCGGCCCGGCGGTGCCATTCCCGCAGCTCGTCGAGCTGGTGGGGCTGGGTCGCCACGTCGATCTCACCGGTGCGCTCGAACTCGCAGTCGAGGGAGTAGCGGGCGACGGCCGCCTCGATGGCGTCGAGGTTCCGCGCGCCCAGCTCCTCCAGCTTCCCGATCTCGTCCGGCCAGCGCTCCAGACCGTTGGCCAGGCCGTGGGTCAGCGAGGCGGCGCAGAAACCGCCGTTGCGGCCCGAAGCGGCCCAGCCCACCTCATGGCCCTCGATGAGGACGACATCGCGCCCGGGGTCCCGTTCCTTGGCGATCAGCGCGGTCCACAGTCCGCTGTAGCCGCCGCCGACGACCAGGAGATCGCACCGCTCGTCGCCGGTCAGGGCGGGGCCGGCTTCCGGCTTTCCCGGGTCGTCGAGCCAGTAGGACAGGGGGCGCGCTTCGGAGAGTGAGTGTGCGGCAGTACGCATGGCATCCGGCGCCATGGTTTCCAACTCCTTCGTTTTCACTTTCCCGCGTTGCTCCTGCGCCGGTTCGCAATGAGCTGTCCGACGAGAACGACCGCCACGGCGATGACGAACATGGCCGTGCCGATGACGTTGATCTGCACAGGCGTTCCACGCTGCGCCGAGCCCCAGACGAACATCGGGAACGTCACCGTGGAACCCGCGTTGAAATTGGTGATGATGAAATCGTCGAAGGAGAGCGCGAAGGCGAGCAGCGCTCCCGCGGCGATCCCGGGGGCGGCGATCGGGAGCGTCACCCGGACGAACGTCTGCACGGGTCCCGCGTACAGATCGCGGGCGGCCTCCTCCAGCCTCGGGTCCATCGACATCACGCGCGCCTTGACCGCCGTCACCACGAAGCTGAGGCAGAACATGATGTGGGCGATGAGAACGGTCCAGAAACCGAGTTGGGCGCCCATGTTGAGGAAGAGCGTGAGCAGCGAGGCCGCCATGACGACCTCTGGCATCGCCATCGGCAGGAAGATCAGGGAGTTGACCGCGCCGCGCGCCCTGAAGCGGTAGCGGACCAGTGCGAAGGCGATCATCGTGCCGAGCACGGTGGCCCCGACGGTCGCCCAGACCGCGATCCGCAGCGAGAGCGAGAGCGAACCGCAGAGGTCGGCGACGCCGCAGGGATCCTTCCACGCGTCCAGGGAGAACTCCTGCCAGGCGTAGTTGAAACGCCCCACCGGCCGGTTGAAGGAGAAGACCATCACGACGATGTTCGGCAGGATCATGTAGGCCAGGGTCAGCAGACCCGCGATCACGACCAGGTTCCGGCGGAGCATGCGGAGTACGGGCATCAGACCAGGTCCTCCGTCCCGGAGCGGCGGATGTAGACGGTGACCACGAGCAGGACGACCGCCATGAGGATGAACGAGAGCGCGGCCGCCGTCGGGTAGTCCAGGACCCGCAGGAACTGGGTCTGGATGACGCTGCCGACCATCTTGGTGTCGGTGGAGCCGAGGAGTTCCGCGTTGACGTAGTCACCACTGGCCGGGATGAACGTCAGCAGGGTGCCGGAGACGACGCCGGGCATGGACAGCGGCAGCGTGACCTTGCGGAAGGTGGTGGCGGGGGTGGCGTACAGGTCGCCCGCGGCCTCGTGCAGCCGGCCGTCGATCCGTTCCAGCGAGGTGTAGAGCGGAAGGATCATGAACGGGAGGAAGTTGTACGTCAGACCGCAGACCACGGCCATGGGGGTGGCCAGGACCCGGTTGTTCTCGGTCCAGCCGAGCCAGGCGGTGACGTCCAGGACGTGCAGGCTGTCGAGCACGTCGACGACCGCGCCGCCGTCCGCGAGGATCGTCTTCCAGGCCAGCGTCCGGATCAGGAAGCTGGTGAAGAAAGGCGCGACGACCAGCACGAGCACCAGGTTGCGCCAGCGGCCCGCCTTGAAGGCGATCAGATAGGCGAGCGGGTAGCCGAGCAGCAGGCACAGGAGCGTGGCGGTGCCGGCATACAGCAGGGACCGGACGAACTGCGGGTAGTAGTCGGCCAGGGCGTCCCAGTACGTCCGGAAGTGCCAGGTGACCTCGAAGCCCTTCTCCAGGGATCCCGTCTGGACGGAGGTCGACGCCTGGTAGACCATCGGCAGCGCGAAGAACACGACCAGCCACAGGATGCCGGGGAGCAGCAGCCAGTAGGGGACGAGCCGCCTGCGGGTGGACGGTTTGCGGACCACGGCCTCCGCGGGGGGCGCGGGTGGCGCCTTCGTGACGCTCACGCCACCTCCTCCAGGCCTTCCGTGCCGGCGTCGATGGACTGGTCCGCGTCGAGTCCGAAGGTGTGCTCGGGGTTCCAGTGCAGGACGACGTCGGCGCCGGGTACGAGCCGGTTGTCGCGCTCGATGTTCTGCTCGTAGACCTGGAGGGCCGTGCCGGCCGGGCTCTCGACGACGTACTGCGTGGAGACGCCGATGAAGCTGGAGTCGATGATGCGGCCGGTGACCCGGTTACGGCCGTCGGGTATCGCGGCCGCGTCCGCGGTGTGGGTGAGGGAGATCTTCTCGGGGCGGACGCCCACGAGCAGCTTGTCCCCGCTCCGGGCGCTGGACGCGCACCGCCCGCCGGGCAGCCTGAGCTTCCCTCCGCCGGCCGTGACGACGACGTCCGTACCCGTGGAGACGATCTCCCCCTCGATGAGGTTGGAGGTGCCGAGGAAGTTCGCCACGAAGGTGGTCCGGGGGTTCTCGTAGAGGTCGGCGGGGGCGCCCAGCTGCTCGACGCGGCCGCCGTTCATCACCGCGACGGTGTCGGCCATGGTCATGGCTTCCTCCTGATCGTGGGTGACGTGGATGAACGTGATGCCGACCTCGGTCTGGATCCGCTTGAGTTCGAGCTGCATCTGGCGGCGCAGCTTGAGGTCGAGGGCGCCCAGGGGCTCGTCGAGGAGGAGGACCTGGGGGTGGTTGATGAGCGCGCGGGCCACGGCGACGCGCTGCTGCTGTCCGCCGGAGAGCTGGTGCGGCTTGCGCCGGGCGAAGTCGCCGAGCTGGACGAGGTCCAGCATCTCGCCGACCTGTTTCTTCACGGACTTGATGCCGCGACGGCGCAGCCCGAAGGCGACGTTCTCGCTGACGTCGAGGTGCGGGAAGAGCGCGTAGCTCTGGAAGACGGTGTTGACGGGCCGCTTGTACGGGGGCAGGCCGGTGATGTCGCGGCCGCCGAGCGAGACCGTGCCGGTGGTTGCCTCCTCCAGGCCGGCGATCATGCGCAGGGTGGTGGTCTTGCCGCAGCCGGACGCGCCGAGCAGGGCGAAGAAGGAGCCCTGCGGGACGGTGAGGTCGAGGGGGTGCACTGCGGTGAAGGAGCCGTAGGTCTTGCTGATCCCGGTGAGACGGACGTCGCCGCCCTCTGTCTGCTGCTGTGTCATGGGTCGCGGTCCCAGTGGTGTCGGGGGAGAACGGGAGGGGGACGGGCCGGTCAGGCGCCGATGAGCTTGGCGAACTTCTCCTCGTACGCCGTCTCTTCCTCGGAGCTGAGGGAGCGGAAGGCCCGAGACTTCGCGGCCATCGCCTTGTCGGGGAGGATGAGCGTGTTGGACGCCATCGACTCGTCGATCTTCGCCAGTTCGCCGGCGACCCCGTCCACCGGGCAGACGTAGTTGATGTAGGCGGCGAGCTGGGCCGCGACGGGAAGCTCGTAGTAGTAGTCCATGAGCTTCTCGGCGTTCGTCTTGTGCCGGGCCCGGGCCGGGACCAGCATGTTGTCGCTCGACGTGATGTAACCGGCGGACGGGATGGAAAATTTGATCGCCGGGTTGTCCGCCTGGAGCTGGATGATGTCGCCCGCCCAGGCGACACAGGCCGCGATGTCCCCCTTGCTCAGGTCCGCGGTGTAGTCGTTGCCGGTGAAGCGGCGTATCTGCTTCGTGTCGACGCCCTTCTGCATCCGGCCGATCGCCGCGTCGAAGTCGGCGTCCGTGAAGGTGCCCGGGTCCTTGCCCATGTCGAGGAGCGTCATGCCGACCGAGTCGCGCATCTCGGAGAGGAAGGAGACCTTGCCCTTGAGCTTGGGGTCGTCGAGCAGCTGGGTGACGGAGTCGACCTTCCGGCCACCGGTCGCCTTCTCGTTGTAGGCGATGACGGTCGGGATGCCGGTCCATGGATAGGAGTAGGCGCGTCCCGGGTCCCAGTCGGGCCTGCGGAACTGGGCCGACAGGTTGGCGAAGGCGTGCGGGAGGTTCGCGTGGTCGAGCTTCTGCGCCCAGCCGAGCCTGATGATGCGTGCGGCCAGCCAGTCCGTCACGATGATGAGGTCGCGGCCGGTGTCCTGACCCGCCGCGAGCTGCGGCTTGATCTTCCCGAAGAATTCGACGTTGTCGTTGATGTCCTCGGTGTACTTGACCTTGATCCCGGTGCGTTTCGTGAACGCGTCCAGGGTCGGACGGCGCTTCTCGTCCTCGCTGACGTCCATGTACTCGGTCCAGTTGGAGAAGTTGATCTGCTTCTCCGCTGCCGAGTGGTCGTCGGAGGCCGCGGCGTCCCCTTCCCGCTCGGCGGGCGGGATGCCGCACGCGCTCAGCGCCCCGAGGCCGCCGAGCGCGAGGGCTGCCGTGCCCGACGCCCGGAGAAGGGAACGGCGGGTGAGGGCGCCCCTGCCGTTCGTGAGGCTGCGCCTCATGGCGGCCAGCTGGGGCGCGGAGAGGCGCTCGGGCTCGTACTGCTCCATACGTGGTGCCCTTCCGGGTGGGTGGGGCCGCCGGCCGGCGGCCGCTGCTATCGGTCCCCGAAGACGGTGCGGTGCCAGTCCTTCCTGGCCACCGCGGTGTTGTCGTACATGACGTGCTTGACCTGCGTGTACTCCTCGAAGGAGTACGACGACATGTCCTTGCCGAAGCCGCTGGCCCGGTATCCGCCGTGCGGCATCTCGCTGATGATCGGGATGTGGTCGTTGATCCACACGCAACCCGCCCTGATCTCACGGGTGGCGCGGTTGGCCCGGTACAGGCCGGTGCTCCAGGCGGAGGCGGCCAGTCCGTACGGGGTGTCGTTGGCGAGGCGGATTCCCTCGTCGTCGGTGTCGAAGGGCAGCACGACCAGGACGGGGCCGAAGATCTCCGAGCTGACGATCTCGCTGTCCTGGGCGGCGCCCGTGATCAGGGTCGGCCGGTAGTAGGCGCCGTCGGCGAGTTCGCCCCCGGGAGCCTCGCCGCCGGTGACGACGGTGGCGTAGGCGCGGGCCCTGTCGACGAATCCGGCTACACGGTCGCGCTGCTGATGGCTGATGAGCGGGCCGAGGTCGGTCGCCGGGTCGAAGGGGTCACCGAGCCGCACGCTCTCCATCAGGGTGGCGACCCCGCTCACGAACGCGTCGTAGAGGGGGCGCTGGACGTAGGCGCGGGTGGCGGCCGTGCAGTCCTGGCCGGTGTTGATGAGGGCTCCGGCGACCGCTCCGTGCACCGCGGCTTCGAGATCGGCGTCGTCGAAGACGAGGAAGGGCGCCTTGCCGCCGAGTTCCAGGTGGAGGCGCTTGACGGTGGAGGTGGCGAGCGCGGCGACCCGCTTGCCGACGGCGGTGGAGCCGGTGAACGAGGTCATCACGACGTCGGGGTGGCTTACAAGGTGCTCACCCGCGTCCCGGCCGGCACCGGAGACGATGTTGATCACGCCGTCGGGGATGCCTGCCTCCGTGGCGGCCTGCGCGAACATCAGCGAGGTCAGCGGCGTGATCTCGGCGGGCTTCAGCACGATGGTGTTGCCCGCCGCGACGGCCGGGAGGATCTTCCAGGCGGCCATCTGGAGGGGGTAGTTCCAGGGCGCGATCGAGCCGATGACGCCGAGGGCCTCACGGCGTACGTAGGAGGTGTGGTCGCCGCTGTACTCCCCGGCCGACTTCCCTTCGAGGTGGCGGGCGGCCCCGGCGAAGAACGAGGCGTTGTCGACCGTGCCGGGGACGTCGAACTCGGTGGAGAGCTTGACCGGCTTCCCGCACTGCAGGGATTCGGCATGGGCGAAGTCGTCCGCCTGCCCGTCGAGTACGGCGGCGAAGCGGTGCAGTGCCTCCGACCGTTCGCCAGGCGTGCGCCCTGACCACCCGGGGAACGCCTCCCTGGCGGCGGCCACGGCCGCGTCGACGTCGTCGGCGCCCGCGAGCTCGTAGCGGAGGACCGTGCTGCCCGTCGCGGGGTCCACCACGTCCTGATGACGCCCCGACGTTCCGGGACGCAGCCGCCCGCCGATGTACTGCGCACCCTCGGCGAAGCGGTCCCGCACCTGGAAAGCGTTGCCCATGACGTTCTCCTCCGCTGCCCCGTGACCAGGGGCGGCGTAGCTTCTTGTCGAATTGAGTGCCGATCCTGACAGAGGGGGCCTCTACCAACAAGTGATTCCGTTGTTTCCTTTTGGTTACGCGACGGAATCTGTCGACGATGTGTCTCGGGCGTACGGAAATCCCTGTACGGGCTGTCAGTGGCGGATGCCAGACTCGGCTGCCATGGGACAGGAACACATGGACGGCCTCCTGGCGCGCACGGCCCGCGGGGAGAGCGTGAAGTACCTGCCGTTCTGGGGGCATCGGCCCCGCTCGGACGGCAGGCTCGGGGAGAGCTGCCTCAGTCAGTGGTGGCCCGCGCCGTTCACGGTCGGTTCGGTCACCTACGCCTCGGCCGAGCACTGGATGATGGCCGGCAAGGCCAGGCTTTTCGGGGACGCCGAGGCCGAGGCCCTGGCCGTCTCGGCGAGCAGCCCGGCGGCGGCGAAGAAGGTAGGCCGGCTGGTCAAGGGCTTCGACGACGGCGTATGGGCACGGGAGAGGTTCGCCCTGGTCGTCGAGGGCAGCGTCCACAAGTTCGGTCAGGACCCCGCGCTGCGGGCGTACTTGCTGGGGACCGGTGAGCGCGTGCTCGTCGAGGCCAGTCCGATGGACCGGATATGGGGCATCGGGCTCACCAAGGACGATCCGCGCACCGCGGACCCGGCTTCCTGGCGAGGTCTGAATCTGCTGGGCTTCGCGCTGATGGAGGCGCGGACGCGGCTGCGCGCGGGGTGATACGGGCCGTGGCCGGGCCCCTGGACACGTGCCTGGTCCCGGGCCCGGCCACGGGCAGCCGTGCGCCGTCGTTCAGCGGGAGGTGCCGACGACCAGTGACGTGGCGTAGGGGTCGTCGTAGTCGTAGCTGCTGCCCGACTCGTCGTTGGCGATGGCCCAGATCAGGAATCCGAGGAAGACCGCGCTGATGACGATCGAGACCGATCCCAGAATGATCCCGGCGAGGGCCATGCCCCCGTTGGTCGCCTCACCGCGCTTGGCGCGGCCCCGGCCGATGATTCCGAAGATCAGGGCGAGGATGCCCAGGACGATCCCCAGCCCCCACATGCAGAAGCCGACCACCGCGATGATGCCGAGGACCATCGCCGCGGTCCCCAGCCCGTTGGCGGGCGCGGGGCCCCAGGGCTGCTGGCCGCCGTAGCCGGGGTATCCCGGGTAGCCGTACGAAGCCGAGGGCGCGGCGGGAGCGGCGGGGTAGCCGTACGCCGCCGACGGCGCGGCAGGGGCGGCCGGATAGCCGTACTGCCCGGGCTCCCCCGGCCCGTTCGGCCCGGCCGGCGGGGCCGGGACAGGGGGCTGCTGGGGGCCGAAGGTTCCGGCCGGTCCGGGTATGGGACCGGTGCCCGGGTCGGCGCCCGGCATGGACGTGACCGTGGGCTGGTTGTGCACGGCGGGCGGGACGGCGTCCGTGGGCTGCTTGCCGAGCTCGACCCTGCTGTCCGGCGGAGCCCACGGATCGCGCGGCGCGCCCTCGCCCCCGGGCTGCTGTGTGTTGTCTGACATGGGCCTCCCCCATCGTGGTCCCGCCATGCTACGGCCCGGCATCCGCCCGCAGGGCCCCGCCTACGATGATCGGTGCAGCCGGTACACCCGGCTCACATCAGAGATCCGGGAGTATCCGATGAACGACCTGCATCCCTTCATCGCGGGGCTGCCCAAGGCCGAGCTCCACGTCCACCACGTGGGGTCGGCCTCACCGCGCATCGTGGCCGAACTGGCGGCCCACCACCCCGACTCCAAGGTCCCCACGGACCCGGAGGCGCTGTCGGACTTCTTCACCTTCACCGACTTCGGGCACTTCATCGACGTCTATCTCTCGGTGGTGGACCTGATCCGCACCCCCGAGGACGTCCGGCTTCTGACCTTCGAGATCGCCAGGGACATGGCACGGCAGAACATCCGGTACGCGGAGCTGACCGTGACCCCGTTCAGCTCGACCCGCCGGGGGATCCCGGAGCAGGGCTTCATGGAGGCCATCGAGGACGCCCGCAAGGCGGCCGAGGCCGAGCTCGGCACCGTGCTGCGCTGGTGCTTCGACATTCCGGGCGAGGCCGGTCTGGAGGCCGCGGAGGAGACGACCCGGCTCGCCGTCGACCTGCGGCCCGAGGGGCTGGTCTCCTTCGGCCTGGGCGGACCCGAGGTCGGTGTGGAGCGCCCGCAGTTCAAGCCGTACTTCGACCGCGCGATCGCCGAGGGCCTGCACTCCGTCCCGCACGCCGGGGAGACCACGGGCCCGGGGACCGTCTGGGACGCGCTCACCGCGCTGCGCGCGGAGCGCATCGGCCACGGCACCAGCTCCACCAAGGATCCGGAGCTGCTGGCGCATCTCGCCGAGCACCGCATCGCCCTGGAGGTCTGCCCGACGTCGAACATCGCCACCCGGGCCGTCGCCGACATCGACCGGCACCCGATAAGGGAGATGGTCGAGGCGGGCGTCCTCGTCACGGTCAACAGCGACGACCCGCCCATGTTCGGCACCGACCTCAACAACGAGTACGGGGTGGCGGCCAGGCTGCTCGGCCTGGACGAGCGCGGAGTGGCCGATCTGGCGAAGAACGCCGTGGAGGCCTCCTTCCTGGACCCGGCTGGCAAGCGGACGCTGGCCGCCGAGATCGACACGTACACGACGAACTGGCTGGAGGCCCCCGGCCGGTGAGCCCGGCCGGACACAATGGCCCCATGACCACCACTGTCACCGCCGTGGCGCACCGCGGCGATCCCTACCGTGCCCGTGAGAACACGCTCCCCTCGATCCGGTCCGCCGTGGAACGGGGGGCGGACGCGGTCGAGATCGATGTCCGCGTCACCCGGGACCGGGTGCCGGTGCTGCTCCACGACTCCACGCTGGAGCGGCTGTGGGGCCATGACGTCCGCCTCGACCGGCTGGACCACCGGGAGTTGGAGGAGAGGACCGGCGGCGGGGTGCCCTCCCTGCGCGAGGCGCTGTCCGCCGCCGGCGACCGGCGGATCATGGTCGACCTGCCAGGCGCGACCGACGCCTCCGTGAAGGAGGTCGTCGGTGTGGTGCGGGAGTGCGGGGCGGAGGAGCGCGTGTTCTACTGCGCGGACACACACGCGATGCTGAAGGTGCGAGCGGCCGATCCGTCCGCCGAGATCGCGCTGACCTGGACGACGCTCGCGCCCCCACGTGCCGTACTGCTGGAAGCGGTGCGGCCGCACTGGCTGAACTACCGATTCGGGCTGCTGAGCCGCGAGCTGGCCGACCGTGTCCACGCCGACGGGCTGCTGGTCTCCGCCTGGACGGCGGACACCCGGCGCACCATGCGCCGGCTGCTCTCCTTCGGGGTCGACTCCATCACCACCAACCGGATCGACGCACTCCGGGCCCAGTTGGCGAACTCCCTTCACTCTGGCGCTTCTTGATCGGTCCGGCATCATGGGCGGGTCCGTACCGTCCGTGACCCCAGGAGCAGACGTGACCGAGCCCCGCCGTCCCACCGCACCCTCCCGTGTACGTTCCGACATCGCCCACAACGCCCGGGTGTGGAACTACTGGCTGGGTGGCGGCGACAACTACCCCGTCGACCGCGCGGTGGGCGACCGGGTCACCGGCATGTATCCGAGCATCGGCGAAGTGGCCCGCGCGGACCGGGCGTTCCTGGGCCGGGTGGTGCGCCATCTCGCCGGTGACGCGGGAATCGGCCAGTTCCTTGACGTAGGCACCGGGCTCCCGACCGCGGACAACACCCATGAGGTCGCCCAGCACACCGCGCCCGACGCACGCGTCGTCTATGTCGACAACGACCCGATCGTCCTGGCGCACGCGCGCTCCCTGCTCAGCAGCTCGCCGGAGGGCGCCACCGTGTACATCGAAGCGGACGCCCGGGATCCGGAGCACATCCTGCGCGCGGCCGGACAGACCCTGGACCTCCGGCGCCCGGTCGCGGTGATGATGCTGGGCATCCTGAACTTCGTCCTGGACACGGACGAGGCCCGGGGCATCGTGACGAAGCTGATGGACGCCCTGCCGTCCGGCAGCCATCTGGTGCTCACTCATCCCACGCTGGAGCTGGGCGGCGAGGGCAACGAGGCCGCGATGCGCTTCTGGAACGAGAACGCCACCCCGCCGATCACGGCTCGCAGCCGTTTCGAGTTCGCCTCGTTCCTCGACGGCCTGGACATCCTGGAGCCGGGCATCGTGTCCTGCTCCCGCTGGCGGGCGGGCCCCGCGGGCCGCACCCCCGAGGTCGCCCAGTTCGGCGCGGTGGGCCGGAAGCCCTGATGAGGAGGTCCATGGCGCGAAGACCCTTCACGCGGAGTTCCTTGACGCGGCACTCCTTGACGCGGAGGCCGTGGGCGCGATGGGTTCCGCGTGGGCCCTGGGCCACCGACATCGGCATCGGCATCGGCATCGGCATCGGCATCGGCATCGAGCACACGGTGAAGACCCATGTGGGCAATGTGCTGTCCAAGCTGGGCCTGAGAGACCGCATCCAGGCCGTCATCTGCGCCTACGAAACAGGGCTCGTCGCTCCCTCGCCCGAGGGAGGCACCTCTGCCGCCTCCCCTGCGCGGGGGAGGCGGTCTCCCTCCCAGGACCCCTCGCTCGGGTGATCCGCCGGGGACTCCGGATCAACAGGATGGATCCATCGAGCAGTTACGGACTTCATCTCTCCCGGAGGCATCCCATGAACTCCCGCGCCCGCACACTCCTCGCCGCTGCCCTGGCCCTCGGTATCGCAGCGGGGCCCGCCGCTCCGGCCGCCTTCGCGAACGCCACCACCACCGCCACCGCTCCGCATGCGGCCGGCGCCCGCGCGCACACCGTCCCCGAGGCGGACGCCGAAGCCCTGGGCGCGGCGATGTCCGGGCTGCCCGTCGACGACGCCACCGCCGCCCTCGTGCGGGTCGGCGGCACCGACGGCAGCTGGCGTGGGAGCTCTGGTGTGCACGATCTGGTCTCGAACCGTCCGGCCGACCCGGCGGCGCGCTTCCGGGCCGGGTCGGTGACCAAGGTCTTCACCGCCGTCACGGCGCTGCAGCTGGCCGGAGAGCGGAAGCTGGACCTCGACCGCACGGCGAGGCACTACCTCCCGGACCTGATCCCGGCGGCCTACGGCCGGGTGACCGTGCGGCAGCTGCTCGATCACACCAGTGGGATACCGGCCGCGCGGATGCCCGGCAAGACCCTGGAGGAGGCGTACGCCCACCGCTTCGACCCGCACACACCGCGCGGGATGGTCTCCTCTGCCATGGCGCAGGCCCCGGAGTTCACGCCCGGCCGGAGCCAGCACCACCTCAACAGCAACTACACGGTGCTGGGGCTGCTCATAGAGACCCCGGCCGCACGGAGCTGCGGGATGTGACGGCGTGGGGTGTGACCGACGCCTGGGCGGCCGGGGACATCGTCTCGACCACGGCCGATCTGGAGCGCTTCACCCGCGCGCTGTTCGCCGGGAAGATCGTGCGCGGGCCGCTGCTGGAGGAGATGTTCACGCTGCCCGACTTCTCGGTGCGTACGTACCTGACGGGTGCGCCCGCCCAGTAGAGCGCGGGGCTGAGCGTGCAGACCCTGGGCGGGCGTGAGGTGTGGGGGAAGACGGGCGGCCGCTGGGGTTACAACACGGTGATGGCGGCCACCCGCGATCTCTCCAGGACGCTGGTGTACAGCGTCAACTCCACCGACGCGAAGGGCCAGGACACGAACGCCACGGCGATGGACATCGTGGTGGCGACCTTCGGGGCCCCGTCGGCCGGGTGAGCGTCACGCCGTCGCGGTCACCGCCTCCAGGCGCTTGATCATGCGGCGGACGACGAGCAGCGGGATGACCCCGAAGACTCCGAAGGACATGTCGATGACGGTCCACCAGAAGGGGATGCCCCGGATCGGCCCGCAGATCAGGGCAAGCGGGATGATCCCGGCACAGGCGATCATCCCGAACTCGATGACCCAGATGTTGCGGACCGGGTCACGGTAGGGGCCGTAGAAGGCGACCGCGATGACGAGGTGGGCGAAGGCCAGCCAGTCGGTGCCGTACAGCACGAAGGGATAGTTCGTGTCCGCCTCGTCGAGACCTGTCCTGACCCGGGTGATCCACTCCATCAGGGCCGGGAAGTACTCGGGGACAGGAGAGGCCGACGATGCCAACAGGTCCTCGGCCCAGTGGAGTTCGGTGACCAGAGGGAAGGCGGTCAGCCCGCTGAGCACCAGACAGACGATGAAGACGACCAACCACACGCGTATGCGCCGCAAGAGGGCTCGCTCGCTCATGGCCGCAGCGTACGCCCATCATGAACACGTTCAAAAGTTGGTAGCGAGTGGTCGCTGTCCGAGCGGTCGGGGCCCGACCGGTCACCTGGCTCCACACAGGCGGCGGGGACTCCACAGCCGGCCAGAGCGGCGCCGGCCGCACCCGTGCCGAGGGTGCGGAGCAGGGAACGACGGGACATGAGGTGGTCCGGAATCGAACGCACCCGCGCAGGATGCCGCTCCGCCGACCCGGCGGGCAATGGACCAACCGCCCAACGCGAGCGGCCGGGCCCGCACACCATGTCCATGACGGGCGCCGGCGGCGGCCCGAGCGCGTGGACGGCCCCGGGCGAGAGGGGGGCGGGCACGTGAACGACCCCGGGCGGGAAGCCCGGGGCCGTGGTCACCGCCGTACGCGGGTCAGCCGTCGAGCGACGTCATGACGTGCTTGATCCGGGTGTAGTCCTCGAAGCCGTACGCGGAGAGGTCCTTGCCGTAGCCGGACTTCTTGAATCCGCCGTGCGGCATCTCGGCGACGAGCGGGATGTGGGTGTTGATCCACACGCAGCCGAAGTCGAGCTTCTTGGACATCCGCATCGCGCGGGAGTGGTCCTTGGTCCACACCGAGGAGGCCAGGGCGTATTCCACGCCGTTGGCGTACTCGACGGCCTGGGCCTCGTCCGTGAAGGACTGGACGGTGATGACGGGCCCGAAGACCTCGTGCTGGATGATCTCGTCGTCCTGCTGGAGGCCCGAGACGACGGTCGGGGCGTAGAAGTAGCCCTTGTCGCCGACCCGGTGGCCGCCCGCCTCGACCTTGGCGTGCGCGGGGAGCCGCTCGATGAACCCGCTGACCTGCGCCAGCTGGTTGGCGTTGTTGAGCGGGCCGTACAGCACGTCCTCGTCGTCCGGGAGACCGGTCTTCGTGTCGGCCGCCGCCTTGGCGAGCGCGGTGACGAACTCGTCGTGGACGGACTCGTGGACCATGACGCGGGTCGCGGCCGTACAGTCCTGGCCCGCATTGAAGTAGCCCGCGACGGAGATGCCCTCAACGGCCTTGGCGATGTCGCTGTCCTCGAACACGACGACGGGCGCCTTGCCGCCGAGCTCCAGGTGGACCCGCTTGACGTCCTTGGCGGCGGACTCGGCGACCTGCATACCGGCCCGCACCGAGCCGGTGATGGAGGCCATCGCCGGGGTCGGGTGCTCCACCATCGCGCGGCCGGTCTCGCGGTCACCGCAGATGACGTTGAAAACGCCCTTGGGCAGGATCTGCCCGATGATCTCGGCGATCAGCACGGTCGACGCCGGAGTGGTGTCGGACGGCTTGATGACGACGGTGTTCCCCGCGGCGAGCGCCGGGGCGAACTTCCACACGGCCATCATCAGCGGGTAGTTCCACGGCGCGACCTGGGCGCAGACGCCCACCGGCTCGCGGCGGACGATGGAGGTGAGGCCCTCCATGTACTCGCCGGCCGAACGGCCTTCGAGCAGCCGGGCGGCACCCGCGAAGAAGCGGATCTGGTCGACCGCCGGCGGGATCTCCTCCGTACGGGTGAGCCCCAGCGGCTTCCCGGTGTTCTCGGACTCCGCGGCGATCAGGTCCTCGGCCCGCTCCTCGAAGGCGTCCGCGATCTTCAGCAGTGCCTTCTGGCGCTCGGCGGGCGTCACGTCGCGCCAGGCGGGGAACGCGGCGGCCGCCGCGGCCATGGCGGCGTCGACGTCGGCCTGCCCGGAGAGCGGCGAGGTCGCGTAGACCTCTTCCGTCACCGGGTTGACCACGTCGATGGTCCGCCCGTCCGCGGCGTCCCGGAACTCTCCGTCGATGTAGTTGCGCAGACGGCGCACCTCGGTGGTCACAACCACCCCTCCTGTCGGCTGTCCGATGGGTGAGACTTCCACCCTAGACCTTTGGGTGACGCTTTCGACATACCCACCCGCCGTGAACTTCGGATTCGGTGAGATTGAGAGTCCCAGACAACGAATTTCATCGATTTGGGCTTGCCAGACAGACGAGGCGCGGTGCAGAGTGGGGCTGTGGCCAGTCGCAGCGCAGACTCCAGGACCGGGAACGGATCGGCACCAGCCGTCGATGCCGTCTCCCTCGCAATCATCGAGCAGCTCCAGGAGGACGGACGCCGGCCGTACGCCGCGATCGGCAAGGCCGTGGGCCTCTCCGAAGCCGCTGTGCGCCAGCGCGTCCAGAAGCTGCTGGACCAGGGCGTGATGCAGATCGTCGCCGTCACGGACCCGCTCACCGTGGGTCTGCGGCGTCAGGCGATGGTCGGCATCAACGTCGAGGGCGACCTCGACCCCGTAGCCGAGGCCCTGTCGGCCATGGCCGAGTGCGAGTACGTGGTGATGACCGCGGGCTCCTTCGACCTCATGGTGGAGATCGTCTGCGAGGACGACGACCACCTGCTGGAGACGATCAACAAACGCATCCGGGCCATTCCCGGAGTGCGCTCCACCGAGAGCTTCGTCTACCTCAAGCTCAAGAAGCAGACCTATATGTGGGGAACCCGATAGCCGTGAGCAAGGACCTCAGCCGCACCGCGTACGACCACCTGTGGATGCACTTCACCCGCATGTCGGACTACGAGAACGCGCCCGTTCCCACCATCGTGCGTGGCGAGGGCACCTACATCTACGACGACAAGGGCAAGCGCTACCTCGACGGTCTCTCCGGCCTGTTCGTCGTCAACGCCGGACACGGCCGTCACGAGCTCGCCGAGACGGCGTACAAGCAGGCGCAGGAGCTGGCCTTCTTCCCGGTGTGGTCCTACGCGCACCCCAAGGCGGTCGAGCTCGCCGAGCGGCTCGCGGACTACGCCCCGGGCGACCTCAACAAGGTCTTCTTCACCACCGGTGGCGGCGAGGCCGTGGAGACGGCCTGGAAGCTGGCCAAGCAGTACTTCAAGCTCAGGGGCAAGCCGACCAAGTACAAGGTCATCTCGCGTGCGGTCGCCTACCACGGCACCCCGCAGGGCGCCCTGTCGATCACCGGACTGCCCGCGCTCAAGGCCCCGTTCGAGCCGCTGGTGCCCGGTGCGCACAAGGTGCCGAACACCAACATCTACCGCGCGCCGCTCTTCGGTGACGACCCGGAGGCCTTCGGCCGCTGGGCCGCCGACCAGATCGAGCAGGAGATCCTCTTCGAGGGCCCGGACACCGTCGCCGCGGTCTTCCTGGAACCCGTGCAGAACGCCGGCGGCTGCTTCCCGCCGCCGCCCGGCTACTTCCAGCGCGTCCGCGAGATCTGCGACCGGCACGACGTGCTGCTCGTCTCCGACGAGGTCATCTGCGCGTTCGGCCGCCTGGGCACGATGTTCGCCTGCGACAAGTTCGGCTACGTGCCGGACATGATCACCTGCGCCAAGGGCATGACCTCGGGCTACTCCCCCATCGGCGCCTGCATCATCTCCGACCGGCTGGCCGAGCCGTTCTACGAGGGCGACAACACCTTCCTGCACGGCTACACCTTCGGCGGTCACCCGGTCTCCGCCGCGGTCGGGCTCGCCAACCTCGACATCTTCGAGCGCGAGGGCCTCAACCAGCACGTCCTGGACAACGAGAACGCGTTCCTGACGACGCTGCAGAAGCTGCACGACCTGCCGATAGTCGGCGACGTCCGCGGCAACGGCTTCTTCTACGGCATCGAGCTGGTGAAGGACAAGGCCACCAAGGAGACGTTCACCGACGAGGAGACCGAGCGCGTCCTGTACGGCTTCCTCTCCAAGGCGCTGTACGAGAACGGCCTCTACTGCCGGGCCGACGACCGTGGCGACCCGGTCGTCCAGCTCGCTCCTCCGCTGATCTCCGACCAGTCGACCTTCGACGAGATCGAGGGCATTCTGCGCGGCGTACTGACGGAGGCCTGGGCGAAGCTCTGACCGACTGCCCCCGGCTGCCACACCCAGGGCTTCCGGCAGTCATTTCATACGGACCACGCGGCCCGGATGCACCCGTTCGAGTGAGAAGGGGGCATCCGGGCCGCGTACTGTCCCGACACCTGGCTCCGGCTGCCTAGCGTGCCGAGTGACCGATCGGCTTTTTTCTCGTTGTATTCGTCCCCCCGTACGGGGGACAGGAAATCTGATCCGAACGAGGTGTACGCCATGGTGGCCCCGCCCGACAACGACGTGATCTGGGCACGTTCCCTGCACCACTCCCACAACGGATCGCCGGGGCTCGGCGGTGTCTCCCTCGGTGTCCGCGACGGCGAGGTCCTCGCCGTGTCCGGGCCTCGTGGGTGCGGGAAGTCGACGCTGCTGCATTGCCTCTCCGGACAGCTGGTGCCCGAGCAGGGCGAGGTCTGGTTCAACAGCGTGCCCGTGCACACCATGGGCCCCCGGCTGCGCGAACGGCTCCGCCGGGAGAGATTCGGCTGGATCGGTGCCGAGCCGCGGCTCGTGCCCGAACTCAGCACCTGGGAGAACGCCGCCCTGCCGCTGCTGCTGCGGGGCGTCTCGCACCGGGCGGCGAAGAAGGCCGCCACGGAGTGGCTGGAGCGCCTGGACATCGGCCCGCTCGCCAAGAAGCGGCCGCACACCCTGCTCCAGTCGCAGCGTCAGCGGATCTCCGTGGCCCGCGCGCTGGCCGGTTCGCCGTCCGTGATCTTCGCGGACGAGCCGACCGCTGCCCTGCACCACGCCGAGCGCACACAGCTCCTGCGCACCCTCACCACGGCGGCACGGTCCCACGGGATCACCGTCGTGCTCGCCACCCACGACGCGGAGGTCGCCGGGCTCGCCGACCGTGTGGTCAGCCTGCTGGACGGCCGCCGCGTCACCACCGTCTCCCTGCCCGCCGCGTCCGATACGGAAGGCCGCTCGGCGTGCTCGCTCTCCGTCTGACCCGTGGCTCGCATCCCCTGGTCCTGATGCGGCGGCTGCTCCTCGCCGCCGCGTCGGCGGGGGTGGGCTTCCTGCTCCTGTGCACCTTGGGGTACGCCTCCGGGCACCCGGCGCACGCGTCGAGCTCCGTGCTGCGGCTGCTGTGGTGTGCCGTTCCGCTCGCGGCGACCGTCCAGTTCGCGGTGGCGGTCGCGCGTACGGACCCGAGCACCCGCCCACGGCCCGGGCTCTTCGCCGCGGGCCTCGGACCGGCGCGTCTGGCCCTGCTGGCGGCCATCTCGACGGCGGTGTCCACCACGCTGGGCTCGGTGGTGGCGCTGCTCTTCTTCCTTCACCTGCGCGGCGATCTGACCGGCCTGCCGTTCGACGGCGGCGCGGCCGAGTTCCTGGGCGCGGGCACCCCGCTGCCCCTCGCCGCGGCTCTCACGCTGCTGGCCCTGGTGCCGCTGGCCTCGTCCGCGGCCGGCGGGCTCGCGCTCCGCTCCAGGCCGGTCGCTCCGTCCGACGCCCAGGAGGCCGAGGAGGACCTCGCGCCCGCCCCGGTCCCGAAGGGGCTGCCGTGGGGGGTCGCACTCACCGCGGCCGGGCTCGCGGTCGAGGCGTACGCGAGCCGGGGCTCGGCGGGCAGCCCGTTCCCGCTGCCGGGCCGGCTCGACTCCACCCCGGCCGCCGTGCTCGCGGGCTGGATCCTGACCGCGATCGGCCTGGCCATGGCGGGGCCCGGTCTCACCCATCTGTGCGGGCGGCTGCTCCAGGCGGTGCGCCCGGGAGCCGTACGGCTGCTGGCGGGCCGGGTCCTGATGGACGAGGCGTGCCGGATCGGCCGCCCGCTGGGAATCGTCTGCGCGGTGCTGTCCGGGGTGATCGCGGCCTCCGTGCTCTACACCGACGGGCCCCGTCCCTTCGGCCCGCTCACCGCGCTCGGCGCCGTACTCGTCGTCGGCTGCACCATGGCGACCCTGCTGACGACCGCCCTCGAGGCCAGGCAGGCCCGTGCCCGTACGGCCAGGACGTTGCTGCGGCTCGGCGCCCCGGCCTCCTCGCTCCGCATGGCCGCCGCTCTGCGGGCTCTGGTGCTGCTGGCCGTCTTCGCCCCGCTGACCTGGGCGATCGCGGAGCTTGCGGCACTGCCTCTGACGGAGTGACCACAGCCGCCGGGGCGGTACGTAGCATGGCGGCGTGGAGAATCCGGACGAGAACACGTACGCACCCGGCGTCGAGATCGAGACGCTCACCGCATTCGACCAGGCGGTCGCGGCCGGAACCCTGGCCGGCCACCGCGTCCAGTCCGTCGACCTGACGGACCGGAGCGACGCGCTGCTCGCGACCGGCACCCGGGGCGCGGTCTTCCTCGGCTGCCGCATGGAGCCGCGCGCCGAGGCGAAGATACGCGCGGACGGGGCCTTCGTGTTCCCGCCGGTACCCGGCCTCCCCTTCGACCCGTACCGCGGGCTGCTCTACACCCCCGACGCCCTGTACGAGGGCCTGTCGGAGGGCGGTTACGCCGCAACCCCCGACGCGCGGGCGTACGGCTGGTTCCAGCTGACCAAGGCGAACGGCGACGTCTTCGCCTCGATGCTGCGGGCGCTCCACGACGACGCGGTCTCCGACGCGCTGGACGAACACCTCGTCGGGGCCCGGGTGGTGGGCGTGATGGGCGGCCACGCGATGGCCCGCGGTTCGCGGGAGTACCGAGGCGCCGCGCGGCTCGGCAGGGAGCTGGCGCGCAGCGGTCTGACCGTGGCGACGGGCGGCGGGCCGGGCGCCATGGAGGCGGCCAACCTCGGGGCGTACGCGGCTCCGCACTCCGATGCCATGCTGCTCAAGGCCTGCGAACTCCTGGCCTCGGCACCGTCGTTCAGCCCGTCGGTCACCCACTGGGCCATGGCGGCCTTCGCCGTACGGGAGCGCTGGCCCGACGGAGGGTCCTCGGTCGCGATCCCCACGTGGTTCTACGGCCACGAACCGCCGAACGCCTTCGCGGACCACATCGCCAAGTACTTCGCGAACGCGGTGCGCGAGGACGGGCTGCTGGCCCGCTCGACCGCGGGTGTGATCTTCCTGCCGGGGGCCGCCGGAACGGTCCAGGAGATCTTCGACAACGCGACGCCGAACTACTACGAGTCGCGTTCCGCGCCCACGCCGATGGTCCTGGTCGACCGCGCGCACTGGACGGAGAAGCTGCCCGCCTGGCCCCTGCTGAGCGCGCTCGCGGCGGACCGTCCGATGGAATCCCGTATCGCGCTCGTCGACACGGTGGAGGAGGCGGCCGGGGCGCTCGCCCGGCTGACGGGCTGACCCGCTCCGACGGGCTCAGCCGGCGGCGAGCCGGGCATCGAGGGCGTCGAAGAACGCCTCCCAGCCGTCCTCGGCCGCCGCGTACTGCTCGGGGGTGAGATGGCCGCCTCGCTGGTGGAAGACCATCTCGGTGGACTTCCGGCTCTTCTCCGTGAGGGTGACCGTGACGGTCTCGCCCTCGATGTCGGCAGGCGCGCTCCTGTCCTTGAGCGTGAACACGAGCCGCTCGGGGGCGGACACCTCCTGGTAGACGCCGTGGAAGGGCATCTCCGCCCCGGGCACCACGATGACCAGGCTCCACTCGCCGCCAGGCGTGACATCCATGGACACCCGGTCGAGCGGCACGTCCGCGTCGCCCCCGTACCAGGCGGCGAAGTCCTCGGGGTCCGTCCAGGCTTCGAACACACGGTCGCGGGGCGCCGCGACGACGCGGGTGATGTCGATGCCCTCGCGGGCTGAGTCAGCCATGATCCCTGGTTCCTTTCCGATGCCCCTGACCAGGGGACCAGGCTCCGGGCGGGGCTGCCACCCGGACGGTTCAGGCCGGGGGCAGGACCACCGTCTCCGCCGGGTCGAAGGTCACGCCCACGGTGGCCCCCTCCTCGGGGGTGTCCCTCAGAGCGCACTCCGCCTCCAGGGGCGGCCCGTCGTCGGGGTGCAGGGTGACGGTGACGTGGTGGCCGCGGAAGGTGCGTACGCCCACCGTGCAGCGCAGGCCTTCCTTGGGGCCGCCGATCCGGACGCCGCCCGGCCGCACGAGCAGCTCGCACTCGCCCTGCGGCGAGTCCTCGGGCACCGGGACCTTGCCCCAGACGGTGTCGGCCGCCGTGCCCGTGACCGTGGCGTCCACCAGGTTGTCGAAACCGAGGAAGCGGGCGACGAACGCCGACGCGGGCTGCTGCCAGACCTCCAGCGGGCTGCCCGCCTGGGCGATCCGGCCGTCCCGCATGACCACGACCCGGTCGGCGAGCGCGAAGGCCTCGCCCTGGTCGTGGGTGACGGCGAGCACCGTCGTGCCCAGCCGGCCGAAGAGGGCGCGCAGTTCGACGACGAGCCGTTCGCGCAGGCTCCGGTCCAGCTGGCCCAGTGGTTCGTCCAGCATCAGCAGCTTCGGGCGGGGCGCCAGGGCCCGGGCGAGTGCCACCCGCTGTTGTTCGCCGCCGGACAGGGCGGCGACGGCCCGCCGCCCCGCCCCGGGCAGGCCGACCAGGTCCAGGAGTTCACCGGCCCTGCGGTCGCGCTCCGGGCGGGGGACGCCGTGCATCCGCAGTCCGAAGGCGACGTTGGCGCCGACGTCGCGGTGCGGGAAGAGCTGGTGGTCCTGGAACATCAGGCCGAGCCCGCGGCGGTGCACAGGCAGCCGTGCCTGGTCCGCGCCGTCCAGGAACACCCGCCCGCCGTCGAGGGGCTGGAGCCCTGCCACGGCCCGCAGCAGCGTCGACTTGCCGCTGCCGCTCGGGCCCAGCACGCAGACGATCTCGTGGTCCGCGACCTCCAGGTCCACCGCGTCCAACGCGGTCCTCTTCCCGAAACGGACCGTGGCCGACTCCACTGTCAGCATCTCTAGAACTCCCCGGATCGGTCGGTACGGATACGTTCGAGCAGGAGCAGCGACACCGCGCAGACCAGCATCAGAATCGTGCTGAGGGCCATCGCCTGGCCGTAATTGAGCTCGCCCGAGCGCCCCAGCAGCCTGGCGACGGCGACCGGCAGGGTGGGGTTGTCGGGGCGCGCGATGAACACGGTCGCGCCGAACTCACCGAGCGACACGGCGAAGGCGAAGCCGGCGGCCACCAGCACCGCCCGCCGCACCAGCGGCAGGTCGACCTCCCGCCAGGCCCGCAGCGGCGAGGCGCCGAGCACCGCCGCGGCCTCCCGCAGCCGGTCGTCCACCGCGCGCAGGACGGGCAGCATGGTCCGTACGACGAAGGGGACGCCCACCAGCGCCTGGGCGAGCGGCACGAGGATCCAGGACGTACGCAGATCCAGCGGCGGCTTGTCGAGCGTGATCAGGAAGCCGAAGCCGACGGTGACGGCGGACACTCCGAGCGGCAGCATCAGCAGGGCGTCGAAGCCACGCACCAGCGGTCCGGCGTGGGGGTACCGCCCGCTCGAGCGAAGCCGAGAGTGGGGGAGGGTCAGGGCCGCCGCGGCGAGACCCCCGATCACGAGGGCGATCAGGGTCGCGACCAGTGCGTAACGCAGGGAGTTCCCGATGGCGTCGAGCGGCGGGACCAGGAAGGTGGAGCCGCCGGCGTCGGCCGACTGCAGCGCGCGGTAGAAGCCGAAGCCGTAGCCGCCCGAGGTGTCCAGGGAGCGTTCCACCAGTACACCGAGCGGCACCACGATCAGCAGCAGGACGGTCAGCAGTACCCCGCCGAGCAGCGCCCACTGCCCTGCTCCGTGCGGGCGGCGGGAGGTCTGGGCCGCGTCGACGAGCTTCAGCGCGGTCTCCCGGCGCCGTACGGTCCAGGCGTGGACGGCGAGGATCCCTCCGACAGCGGCGAACTGAATCAGGGTCAGCACGGCGGCCGTCGGCAGGTCGAGCAGCTGAGCGGTCTGCCGGTAGATCTCCACCTCCAGCGTGGAGTAGGCCGGACCGCCGAGGATCTGGACGACCCCGAAGGAGGTGAAGGTGAAGAGGAAGACCATCAGAGCCGCCGCGGCCACGGCCGGGGCGAGCGCGGGCAGGGTGACACGCCGCCAGGCGGCGAGGCGGCCGGCCCCGAGCACCCGGGCGGCCTCCTCCTGCCGGGGGTCGAGCTGGGACCACAGGCCGCCGACGGTCCGTACGACCACCGCGTAGTTGAAGAACACATGGGCGAGCAGGATCGCCCACACGGTCGTGTCGAGGCGGATCCCCCAGAGTTCGTCGAGGAACCCGCCGCGCCCCAGCAGCGCCAGGAACGCCGTGCCCACGACGACGGTGGGCAGGACGAACGGCACGGTCACGACGGCACGCAGCAGCTGCTTGCCGGGGAAGTCGAAACGGGCGAAGACATAGGCGCCGGGCAGTGCGATCAGCAGGGTGAGCACGGTCGAGGCGAGGGCCTGCCAGGTGGTGAACCAGAGGACGTCGAGGATGTCCGGCCGGCTCAGCACCGTGCCGATCCGGCCGAACTGCCAGTCTCCGTCCGTCTTCAGGCCCCGGCCGACGATGGCGACGACCGGATAGGCGAAGAACAGCGCGAAGAACGCGACAGGCACGGCCATGAGACCGAGCCGCACCGCGTTCCCCCTCCACGGGGGCCGCGCGACTACTTCACGACGAGCGAGGACCACGACTGGACCCACTGCTCACGGTTCTTGGCGATCTTCTCCGGTGCGACGGTCTCCGGCTTGTCGACGGTGGCCCCGAACTTCGTGAAGAGCTCCGGCAGCTTCGCGTCCTTCACCACCGGGTTCACGAACATGTTCAGCGGCATGTCCTCCTGGAACCGCTTGCTGATCAGGAAGTCCAGGAGCGCCTTGCCGCCTGCCTCGTTCTTCGCACCGTCCAGCAGTCCGGCGAACTCGATCTGGCGGAAGCAGGTGCCGGTGGCGACACCGGTCGGGGCCTCGCTGGGCTGCGGATCGGCGTACAGCACCTCGACGGGCGGGCTGGAGGCGTACGAGACGACGAGCGGCCGGTCGGCCTTGGCCTTCTTACCGCCCGCGGAGCCGGAGAACTCCTCGTTGTAGGCCTGCTCCCAGCCGTCGACGACCTTGACGCCGTTGCTCTTCAGCTTCTTCCAGTAGTCCTGGTAGCCGCTCTCGCCCTGACTGGCGACGGTGCCGAGGAGGAAGCCGAGGCCGGGTGACGAGGTCGCGGCGTTCTCGGTGACGAGGAGGTTCTTGTACGCGGGCTTCAGGAGGTCGTCGAAGGAGTTCGGCGGGGCGAGCTTCTTGTCGGCGAAGTACTGCTTGTCGTAGTTGACGCAGATGTCGCCGGTGTCGATGGGTGTGACCCGGTGCTTGTCGGCGTCGAGCTGGGTGTCGGCCGCGACGCGGTCCAGGCCCTTCGCCTCGTACGGCGTGAACAGGCCGTTGTCCAGGGCACGGGAGAGCAGGGTGTTGTCGGCGCCGAAGAACACGTCGCCACGCGGGGAGCCCTTGGTCAGGATCTCCTGGTTGAGCGCTGCCCCGGCGTCACCGCTCTTCAGCACCTTGACCTTGTAGCCGGTCTCCTTGGTGAACGCCTTCAGGACGGCGTCCGAGGCGTTGAACGAGTCGTGGCTGACGAGGGTGACGGTCTTCGAACCGGTTCCCGTGTCACCGGAAGACTTGTCGTCGGAGCCCCCGCAGCCCGCGAGCGCGGTGACTCCGAGCGCGGCGGCGAGCGCGGTCGCCGCGTACTTCGTCGTGGTGTTCATGGTGATGTCCTCCTGGAGGTGACCAGGAAGAGACGCGGCCCTGCCCGCTCGGCGAGCGGGCAGGGCGCAACAGCTTGAGTAAGGTCCGAACTTCCTACCCGGAATGACCCGGGCGAGGTTCAGAGGGTCTGCGGCCGACCTGTCCTCGGTGCCGCACTCTCAGCGCTGTGGCGCTCCCCTGTCGGAATATGAAGTTGCTTTCCCGGCCAGGCTACACCGGCCGGATCACGCCGGACCGGCCGGATCCAGCCCGTACGCGGGACCGCCTCAGCGCTCGGACGCCGCCAGCTGCCCGCAGGCGCCGTCGATCTCCTGGCCGCGGGTGTCCCGGACGGTGACCGGCACACCATGGGCGGCGATCGCTTCGACGAAGGCCTTCTCGTCCTCGGGCCGCGATGCGGTCCACTTGGACCCCGGCGTCGGGTTGAGCGGGATGAGGTTGACGTGCACCCGCTTGCCCTTGAGCAGCCGGCCCAGCCGGTCGCCCCGCCAGGCCTGGTCGTTGATGTCGCGGATGAGCGCGTACTCGATGGAGATGCGGCGCCCCGACTTCTCCGCGTACTCCCACGCGGCGTCCAGGACCTCACCGACCTTCCAGCGGGTGTTCACGGGGACGAGGGTGTCGCGCAGTTCGTCGTCCGGAGCGTGCAGCGAGACCGCGAGGCGGCACTTGAAGCCCTCGTCGGCGAAGCGGAGCATCGCCGGCACCAGACCCACCGTGGACACGGTGATCCCGCGCTGCGACAGCCCGAGGCCGTCCGGCTCCGGGTCGGTCAGCCGGCGGATCGCCCCGACCACGCGCTTGTAGTTGGCCAGCGGCTCGCCCATGCCCATGAAGACGATGTTGGACAGCCGCGCAGGCCCGCCCGGGACCTCCCCGTCGCGCAGGGCCCGCATGCCGTCCACGATCTGGTGCACGATCTCGGCGGTCGACAGATTACGGTCGAGTCCCGCCTGCCCGGTGGCGCAGAACGGGCAGTTCATCCCGCAGCCGGCCTGTGACGAGATGCACATGGTCACCCGGTCCGGGTAGCGCATGAGGACGGACTCGACGAGCGTGCCGTCGTGCAGCTTCCAGAGCGTCTTGCGGGTGGTGTCGTCGTCGCAGCTGATGTGGCGCATCACCGACATCAGGTCGGGGAACATCGCCTCGGCGAGCTTCTCCCGCGACGCGGCCGGGATGTTGGTCCACTCCGCCGGGTCGTGCGCGTACCGCGTGAAGTAGTGCTGCGACAGCTGCTTGGCACGGAAGGGCTTCTCGCCGGTCGCGGCGACTGCTTCCTTGCGCTCGTCGGGGGTGAGGTCGGCGAGGTGCCGCGGCGGCCGCTTGGCTCCACGGGGCGCGACGAAAGTGAGTTCTCCGGGCTTAGGCATGGTTCCTCCAGTGTTACAGACACGCCGCGGTCCCAGAGACCTCCGCAGGCTCAGGAGAGGTGAGGGGCCGGTGGCCTCGGGCACCCTCGGCCGCCATCAGCCGACGTAGGCGCCCCCGACGGCCCTGGGACGGCTCGGCGCGCTTGCGGGAACCGTGACCGATCGCACGGCGGGAGGGAGGCGCACACGGGCACCCGAAATCGCATGCGCGTCCGAGTCGGTGGCCCGTCCTGCCCGCTGTCAGGCCTTACCGGGCTCCCGGCGGCCCGGCTTCGGCAATCGGACCACCGCGGTGCCCATCGCCAGGTCCACCGTGGTCCGGTTCGGAGGCGCGCCGTCCTCCTCGTCGTCGCGCATCAGAAGAGCCGACTGCCGTTCCTTGAGCTCGTTCTGCTTCCCCGGCGAGAAGCTCGCGTGCAGTTGCTCGAATCCTGTCGCGGAGATCTGCCCCTGGCGGGCGCCGTTGCGCCAGGGGAGGACGCCCGCACGGCCCGCACGCAGCAGAAGCTGATCGACGAAGGCCAGGAGCGTCAGGCCGACGACCAGCCCGGGGAGGGTCATGAATACGGCGAATTCCATGCTGCCAGTATCTGCGGACCGCCCACGGGCGACCAGGGGTACGGAGCCACGGCACACACGCGGAATGTCCCCGCCCGGGGCGCGGGCACACGCAGCCCATGACCCTCATGTGCCGTCAGCAGTCGAACTCGCCGAGCGCTGGCAGGGCCCCCGTGGTTCACATGGGCATTCCTGGGGGTGTGGTCCCTATGCGGGGTGTACATCCTCGTACGGCTCCGCAGGAACGGCTGGAAGTTTCCCCGACGCCGTTGAGCACGCTCGGAGGGCCCGCCGGACGGCGGGCCCTCCGAGAGAGCGGGGCGCGGACCCGAGGGCCTCAGCCCGCTCCGACGAACAGCACCAGCAGCAGCCATACGACCGGGGCGCTCGGCAGCAGCGAGTCGAGCCGGTCCATGATGCCGCCGTGGCCGGGCAGCAGCGTGCCCATGTCCTTGATCCCCAGGTCCCGCTTGATCATGGACTCGCCGAGATCCCCCAGCGTGGCGCTGGCGGCGACGGCGAGGCCCATCAGCAGGCCCTGCCACCAGCTCCCGCCGTCGATCAGGAACTCCATGCACAGGGCGCCGGCCACCATCGCGAAGGCGACCGCGCCGAACAGGCCCTCACGGGTCTTCCCGGGGCTGATGCGGGGTGCCAGCTTGTGCGTGCCGAAGCGCCAGCCGACGGCGTACGCGCCGGTGTCGCTGACCACGGTCAGCAGGAGGAAGGTCAGCACACGCCAGGCACCGTCGTCCGCGGTGAGCATCATCGCGACGAACGTCGCCAGGAACGGCACATAGAACACGGCGAAGACGCCCGCCGTGACGTCCTTGAGGTACCCCTCGGGGGGCTCCGTCATCCGCCACACGAGCACCGCGAGGGCGGTGAGCGCCATCGCGACCCAGGCGCCCTCCGCCTCCCGCACATAGCCGGCGACCACCATCGCGGCGCCGCCGACGGCGAGCGGCACGAGCGGGGCGTTGATGCCCTTGCGCTCCTTGAGGCGGGACGTGAGCTCCCACAGGCCGACCACCACCGCCAGCACGACCACGCCGACGAAGACCGCCTTGACGATGAACAGGGAGCCGACGACGAGCGCACCGAGACCGACACCGACACCTATGGCGGCACGCAGATCACGCCCCGCACGCTTCTTGGGCGGCGGCGGGGACGGCAGCGGGGTGGACATGGGCTCCTGCGGCTTCTCGTCACGGAACAGGGGGCCGCTGACGCGCGCGGCGTCCCCGTTCCGGTCGTCGCGGTCGTCAGCGTCTCTACCTGCGTCGGGAACGTCCGGCACGATGGGCATGGGCCGAGTCTGCTGGGCACCGTGCACATCGTATGCAGGACCCGCCGGAGCGCCCCCCACCTCGGGCGCGCTCCAGTAGCCGGCTCCCTGCGGGGCGCCCCAGGAAGAGTCGTTCATCAGACTTCGAGCAGCTCGGCTTCCTTGTGCTTGAGCAGCTCGTCCACCTGCGCGACGTACTTCGCGGTGGTGTCGTCGAGCTCCTTCTCCGCGCGGCGGACCTCGTCCTCGCCGGACTCCTTGTCCTTGACGAGCTTGTCGAGCGACTCCTTGGCCTTGCGGCGGATGGAGCGGATCGAGATCTTGGAGTCCTCGGCCTTGGTCTTGGCGACCTTGATGTACTCCTTGCGGCGGTCCTGCGTGAGCTCGGGGAACGTCACGCGGATGATGTTGCCGTCGTTGCTCGGGTTGACGCCGAGGTCGGAGTCGCGGATCGCCTGCTCGATGTTGCGCAGCGCGGTCTTGTCGAACGGGGTCACCACGGCCATCCGCGGTTCGGGAACCGAGAACGAGGCGAGCTGGTTGATCGGGGTCAGCGCGCCGTAGTAGTCGGCGACGATCTTGTTGAACATCGCCGGGTGCGCGCGGCCGGTCCGGATCGCGGCGAAGTCCTCTTTCGCGACCACGACGGCCTTCTCCATCTTCTCCTCGGCCTCGAGGAGGATTTCTTCGATCACCACGTGCTCCTGCGTGTCTTGAGCGGACCCGGCATCGTCGGGTCCTGCGGATCCTGCGTCGCGTCCTCACCTGCACGGTGTCCGACCGGCAGGCCGTTGTCCATCTTCTGGGCCGTCAGGCCCGGGTGCTCCGGTCGCTCACCAGCGTGCCGATCTTCTCACCCTTCACCGCTCGGGCGATATTGCCCTCCGTGGTCAGCTCGAAGACGAGGATCGGGAGCTGGTTGTCACGGCAGAGAGTGATGGCGGTGGCGTCGGCGACCTTGAGGTCCCGGGCGATCACCTCGCCGTACTCCAGGGCGTCGAACTTCACCGCGTCGGGGTTGGCCTTCGGGTCGGAGTCGTAGACCCCGTCCACACCGTTCTTCCCCATCAGCAGCGCTTCGGCGTCGATCTCCAGGGCGCGCTGTGCGGCGGTCGTGTCGGTGGAGAAGTACGGCATGCCCATGCCTGCGCCGAAGATCACGACGCGTCCCTTCTCCAGGTGCCGCACGGCACGGAGCGGGATGTACGGCTCGGCGACCTGACCCATGGTGATGGCGGTCTGGACGCGCGAGTCGATGCCTTCCTTCTCCAGGAAGTCCTGCAGCGCCAGGCAGTTCATGACGGTGCCGAGCATGCCCATGTAGTCGGACCGCGCCCGGTCCATGCCGCGCTGCTGGAGCTCGGCGCCACGGAAGAAGTTGCCGCCGCCGATGACGACCGCGATCTCCGCTCCGTCGCGTACGACCGCGGCGATCTCGCGGGCGATGGCGTGCACGACGTCGGGGTCGACCCCGAGGCCTCCGCCACCGGCGAAGGCCTCGCCGGACAGCTTCAGCATGAAGCGGCCGGAAATCGCGTCGTCGCGCTTGTGGTCACCCTGTGTGGCGTCCGCGCCCTTGTTCATGGAGATTCTCCTCGTGCACATACGAAGAAGGCCATTGCCGGTGGGTCTGTTGTCCCTCAGCGGCAATGGCCTCCTCGTCAGATCTGCGGTCGTCCGGCTGAGTGCGGCCGTCGACTGCACCAGACCCTATCGGGGTCCACCGTTGTTCGCGGACGGACTCAGATGCCGACCTTGATGCGCGTGAAGCGCTTCAGGGTGACACCGGCCTCGTCCAGGACCTTCTGGACGGACTTCTTGTTGTCCAGCGCGTACGGCTGGCCGAGGAGGGTGGCCTCCTTGAAGAAGCCGTTGACGCGACCCTCGACGATCTTCGGGAGGGCGGCCTCGGGCTTGCCCTCGGCGCGCGTGGTCTCCTCGGCGACGCGGCGCTCGGCCTCGACGACCTCGGCCGGGACGTCCTCGCGGGAGAGGTACTTCGGGGCGAAGGCGGCGATGTGCTGGGCGATGCCCTTGGCCAGCTCGGCGTCGGCCTTGTCCAGCTCGACCAGGACACCGATCTGCGGCGGCAGGTCAGGCATGGTGCGGTGCATGTAGACGGTGACGTAGTCGCCGGTGAACTGCGCGAAGCGGTCCAGGACGATCTTCTCGCCGAGGTTGGCGTTGGCCTCGTCCACGTACGCCTGGACGGTCTTGCCGGGCTCGATCTCGGACGCGAGGAGCGCCTCGGTGTCGGCCGGGGAGGTCGCGGCGACGTGGGCGGCGAGCGTGTTGGCGACGGCCTGGAACTTGTCGCCCTTGGCGACGAAGTCCGTCTCGCACTTCAGCTCGAGCAGGACGCCGGACGTCTGGTCCTCGGAGACGAGGGAGACGACGGCACCGTTCTCGGCAGAGCGGCCTTCGCGCTTGGCGACGCCCTTCTGGCCCTTGATGCGGAGGGCCTCGACGGCACCGTCGACGTTGCCGTCGGCCTCGTCGAGCGCCTTCTTGCAGTCCATCATGCCGGCGCCGGTGAGCTCGCGGAGCTTCTTGACGTCAGCGGCGGTGTAGTTCGCCATGAGTCTGTTTCTCTCTCGAAGTCTGAAAGATCTACGGGTGAACGGCGGGGGCGGTGCCGATGCACCGGCCCCCGCCGTCATTCAGCCGTGACTGACGGGTGTCAGGCCTGCTCGTCCGTGGCCGGTGCCTCGGCGGCCGGGGCCTCCGCGGCGGGAGCCTCGGCCTGCTCGGCAGCCTGCTCGTCGGCGGCGGCGGCCGGCTCGGCGTCGGCGGCCTTCTCGGTCTCGGCGGAGGACTGCACCTCGGCGTCGTCCTTCTTCTCGCCCGCGAGAAGGTCACGCTCCCACTCGGCGAGGGGCTCGCCGGCGGCCTTCTCGCCCGGCTTCGAGTCACCGGTGGCGGCACCGGAACGGGCGATGAGGCCCTCGGCGACGGCGTCGGCGATCACGCGGGTGAGCAGGGTGACGGAGCGGATCGCGTCGTCGTTGCCCGGAATCTTGTAGTCGACCTCGTCGGGGTCGCAGTTGGTGTCGAGGATCGCGACGACCGGGATGTGGAGCTTGCGCGCCTCACCGACGGCGATGTGCTCCTTCTTGGTGTCGACGATCCAGACGGCGCTCGGCACCTTCTGCATCTCGCGGATACCACCGAGGGTCTTCTCCAGCTTGGCCTTCTCGCGGGAGAGGACCAGGAGCTCCTTCTTGGTGAGGCCGGAGGCGGCCACGTCCTCGAAGTCGATGAGCTCGAGCTCCTTCAGACGCTGAAGGCGCTTGTAGACGGTGGAGAAGTTGGTGAGCATGCCACCGAGCCAACGCTGGTTGACGTACGGCATGCCGACGCGCGTCGCCTGCTCGGCGATGGCCTCCTGGGCCTGCTTCTTCGTACCCACGAACATGATGGAGCCGCCGTGGGCGACGGTCTCCTTGACGAACTCGTAGGCGCGGTCGATGTACGACAGCGACTGGAGCAGGTCGATGATGTAGATGCCGTTGCGCTCGGTGAAGATGAAGCGCTTCATCTTCGGGTTCCAGCGACGGGTCTGGTGACCGAAGTGGACGCCGCTTTCCAGCAGCTCCCGCATCGTGACGACGGCCATGGCCGTACTCCTTGAGGTACTCGGTTTTCGCGACCGCAGGATTGCTGTCGCGCCTGACGCCCCGACGCGCCGTGCCACGAGGGACCGAGGAGCGCGGCCACCGTCCGCAGAGAGGGAGGTGGCGGGGCGTGCGAAGTCGACCCGGTGACCCGGATCGCCAGAAGAAGTGTACGGGACCCGCCGGGTCCAGGGTGACGGCGATGTCCACAACCCCTCGGCCGTCCACAGATCCGGGCCATGATCCCCATGGAACGGGCCTGCGGGAGATCGTTGCGCCATGTGCCGCTCACCTGGAGTAACCACCGGCCGGCCGCGTGCCGCACCGGTGGCCGTCCTGCTCGCCTTACTGCCCGCTGCGCTGCTCGCCCTCCTGCTGGGGCCGGCCTCCGCGAGAGCCTGGGCGGCGCCGCCGGGCGGTGAACGTGTCTGGCCGCTCGCGGACCGGCCCTTGGTCGTACGGGGCTGGGAGCCGCCCGCCGGTCCGTACGCGCCGGGCCACCGCGGGGTCGACCTCGCAGCCCCGCCGGGCACCCCGGTTCTGGCTGCGGCCCCGGGCCGGGTCGCCTTCGCGGGTCCGGTCGCGGGGCGCGGGGTGGTCTCCGTCGACGTGGCCGCGAGCGGGGAGCCGCCGCTGCGCTTCACGTACGAACCGGTGCGGGCGCAGGTCTCCGAGGGCGACGAGGTGGTCGCGGGGCAGGTGGTGGGGGTGGTCGGGCCGGAGCCGTCCCACTGCGCCTCCGGCTGTCTGCACTGGGGGCTGCGGCGCGGAGACGTCTATCTGGATCCGCTGTCGCTGCTTCCTCCGTCGCTGCTGCGACGGGGGCCCTCCAGGCTGCTGCCGGTGTTCGGCGTACCGCTCCCGGAGGCGGACGGGAGGCGCGCTCAGCCCCGGACGCCGCGCAGGATCATGGCCACGGCCGTGTCCGCCACGATGCCCGGCTCCTCGGCCGCGCCCAGCTCGATCCTGCGTACCGCGGCGTCCACGGAGCCCTGCAGGAGCATGGCCGCGAGCCTCGGTTCGGTGTGGCCCAGGTCGGCGAGCGCCTCGACGATCATGGCGATCAGCCCGCCGTGCGCGGCACGGATCTTCTCCCGGGCGCCGGCGTCCAGCTCGCTCGCGGAGATCGCCACGACCGCGCGGTGCCGCCGGTCCCCGACGAGGTCGAGCTGGCGGCGTACATAGGCCTCGATCTTGGCCTCGGGCGTACCTGCCCGCTCCATCGCGTTCTCGACCTCGGCGGCCCAGACCGGGAAGTCGACGGCGCAGAGCTCCTCGACCACGGCCGCGCGGGAGCGGAAATACTCGTAGACGGAGGACCTGGCGAGGCCGGTGCGCTCGGCGAGGGCGGGGAAGGTCAGCGCCTCCGTGCCGCCCTCGGACAGCAAGGAGCGTGCGGCGTCCAGGAGGGCGCCGCGCTGCATGGTCCGGTGCTCGGCCACGGAGGCCGCTCGAATCCTGGGCACCCCTCCACTCTACGGCGGGGCCGGTTCGAAGGGGGGTGCGCGTCGGCGGCCGGTTGGCCGAAGCCGCTCGTGCTCAGCGTCCGGCGTCGGCCAGCTTCGCCCGGAGCTGCAGCACCGACTTGGTGTGGATCTGGCTGACCCTGCTCTCGGTGACCCCGAGGACGTTGCCGATCTCGGCGAGGGTGAGGCCTTCGTAGTAGTAGAGCGTGACCACGGTCTTCTCCCGCGCGGGGAGCGTGTTGATGGCGCGGGCGAGCAGCCGTCTGAGCTCGCGGTCCTCGGCGACCTCGACCGGATTGTCGGCCGCGGTGTCCTCCAGGGTGTCCATCAGGCTCAGCCGGTCGCCGCCCTCGCCGCCGACATGCAGCAGCTCCTCCAGCGCCACCACGTTGGCGAGCGACAACTGGCTGAAAACCGCGTGCAGTTCCTCCACGGCGATGCCCATCTCCGCAGCCACCTCGGCCTCCGAGGGTGTGCGCCGCAGCTGAGCCTCCAGCGTGGCGTAGGCGCGCTCGACGTTGCGCGCCTTCTGCCGCACGGACCGCGGAATCCAGTCCAACGCCCGGAGTTCGTCGATCATCGCGCCGCGGATCCGGGTGATCGCGTAGGTCTCGAACTTGATGGCCCGCTCGATGTCGAACTTCTCGATGGCGTCGATCAGCCCGAAGACACCGGACGAGACGAAGTCCGCCTGCTCCACGTTGGACGGCAGCCCCACGCTGACCCGGCCGGCGACGTACTTCACCAGCGGCGAGTAGTGCAGGATCAGCTGCTCCCGCAGCCTCTCGTCGCCGGTGGTCTTGTACGAACGCCACAACTCGTCGAGCGAGGAGGGGGCGGGAGGACGCACAGTGCCACGCGCAGCCGGTGGTACTGCCGCGCGGTCAGACCCGGAGGTGTGCTGGGGCATGTGGTGCCTTGAGCCGTTCTGCTGTGAAGTGCTGGGACGTGTCTCTGGGGCGGAATCCTTGTGAGCGTAGCGTGACCGACGTGTTGCGGTGCGCGCAGGACAAGGGAACCGTGCGGTGCGATTGCGTGCCAAATCCCTTGTCTTTCTCCCTCCGCCTGACGGGGGTGATGGCGAGGGCCCGCCACCGCTCACACCGCCCCCGGAGGCCTGACCGGGTGCCGCCGAGGTCATCTGCATCACCTTTTCACCCGAATGCTCCGGGTCAAGTACCGCCTCGCCGCGCGTCCCCATTGCGTGTCCGTCCCCGCGTCAACCGCCATCCGTCGCCCTCGCGTTCGACGAACCCCAGTGAGTGGAGTTCGTACAACCGCCCGAGGGCTTCATCCGTGGACGCTCCGGCGCTCCTGGCCACGTCGCGCCCCTCCATCACGCCCGTCCCCGGCAGCGCGTCCAGCACCCGCGCGGAGGCGGTGTCGAGGAGGTCCCTGGGCAGGACGGGGCCGCTTCTGGCCGGGGCCAGCTCGCCGATGTCCCCCACCAGCTCGGAGATCTCGGCGGCGTCGGTGACCAGGACGCCCTCACCGCGCAGGAGTTCATGGACCCCGGCCGAGAGACCGCTCGTGGCGGGGCCCGGCACCCCCATCGTGAAACGGCCCAGCCGTTGCGCGTTCCTCGCGGTGACCAGCGAGCCGCTGCGGTATTCGGCCTCCACGACCACGGTGCCTCTCGTGAGTGCCGCGATCACCCTGTTCCGCAGGATGAATCTGCTGCGCGTCGGATGGTCCGAGGGCGGCAGCTCTCCCATGACCATGCCCTGCTCCACGATGCGCCCGATCAGCTCGGCGTGTCCCCGCGGATAGGCCACGTCCACCCCGCAGGCCAGCACTGCCATGGTCGCGCCGCCCGCGGCCAGCGCGCCGCGATGGGCGGCGCCGTCCACCCCGAACGCCGCGCCGGAGACCACGACCCAGCCGCGCTCCGCCAGCCCCGCGGCGAGGGTCGCCGCCATGTGCGCCCCATAGGGCGTGCAGGCCCGGGCGCCGACCAGAGCGACGGAGCGCAGCGCCCAGAGGCGCAGGTCGGACCGGCCGCGCACCCAGAGGCCGATCGGCCGTGCGTCCCCCAGGTCGTCGAGCTGGCTCGGCCACTCCCGGTCACCGGGGCAGACGAACCGCCCGCCGACCGCGGCGATCTCCGACAGATCCCTCCCGGGGGCGGCGCTCGACGCACGCAGGCGGTACGCGGCGAGCCGGGTCGCCGTCATCCCCTCCATCGCCTGCGCGGGTCCGTCCGCGCCCGTGAGACGCCGTATCAGCTCGACGGGCCCGATCTCACGGATCCAGCGGCCGGCGCGCTCGTCCCCGGGTTCGAACACCCGGGTCAGAGCGGCGCGTGCCAGCCGCTCGAGCTCGCCGTGGTCCGGCGGGGCGTTCACCGGGCGCCGGCCTGCATCGGGACCCCCCGCTGGATGCCCGTCCGCAGCTCCAGCGCCACCGCGATGTCCGAGGCGTCCGGGCGGTCGGCGGCCCTCAGGTCCGCCACGGTCCACGCCACACGCAGGACCCTGTCGAGGCCGCGGGCCGTGAGGACGCCACGCTCCATGTCCCGCTCGGCCGCCTTCAGGGCGCCGGGGGCCGCGACCAGCCTGGTCCGCAGCTCATGCCCGGGTACCTCGCTGTTGGTGGTCCAGGGGGTGCCCGCGAGCCGCTCGACGGCGCGCTCCCTGGCTGCCCGCACCCGGGCGGCCACCTCGGCGGAGGACTCCCCGCGGCCGCCGCTCCCCATCAGGTCCTCCCTTCCGACGGGCTCGACCTCGACGCGCAGATCCACCCGGTCGAGCAACGGGCCCGACAGCCGCGCCTGATACCGGCGGACAGCGGAGGGCGGGCACTCGCAGCCCGCCCCGGCCAGGGTGTGCCTGCCGCACGGGCAGGGGTTCGCGGCCAGGACCATCAGGAAGCGCGCGGGCAGCCGGACGACCCCGGCCGCGCGTGCGACCACCACATGTCCGGACTCCAGGGGCTGGCGCAGCGCGTCGAGGGCCCGGCCGGAGAACTCCGGGGCCTCGTCCAGGAAGAGGACGCCCCGGTGCGCCAGGGACACCGCTCCCGGCCGCGGCAGGCCGTTCCCCCCGCCCACGAGTGATTGCATCGTCGCCGAGTGGTGCGGGGCGCAGTACGGCGCTCTGCTGATCAGGGGTTCACCCGGCGGGAGGATGCCCGCGACCGAGTGCACCGCCGTCACTTCGAGGGATTCCTGCCGGGAAAGGGGCGGCAGGATCGCCGTGATCCGCTCGGCCAGCATGGTCTTGCCCGCCCCGGGCGGCCCGGAGAGCAGCAGGTGGTGTCCCCCTGCCGCCGCCACCTCCAGGGCCTTGCGCGCTCGCCCCTGGCCCGCGACGTCGGCCAGATCGGGCCGGTGCGCCGTGCCGTCGGCCGACAGCGGGGCCAGCCCCGTGCCGAGGCCCGCTCCGGGCACCATCAGCCCGGCGAGCATCGTGTCGGGGCGGCCCCGGTCGGCGGCCGGCTCCTCGGGCACGGGTTCGTCTCCGAGGACGGCGATCAGCTGGCGCAGGCTCCGTACGCCGAGGACGGAGAGTCCCGGCACGAGCGCGGCCTCCCCCGCGGTCTGCTCCGGGACGACAACGTGCCGGTACCCCGCTTCGGCCGCCGCGAGGACCGCGGGCAGCACCCCGCGCACCGGGCGCACCCTGCCGTCGAGGCCCAGCTCCCCGATCATCACCACATCGGCGATGGCCGCGGGGTCGATCCGCTCCGCCGCGCCGAGCACCGCGCACGCCACCGCGAGATCGAATCCCGAACCGCCCTTGGGTACGGAGGCGGGGGACAGCCCCACCGTGAGCTTCTTCTGCGGCCACTCCGCCCCGGAGTTGACGACCGCGGCCCTCACCCGGTCCCGGCTCTCCACCAGGCTCTTGTCCGGCAGGCCCACGAGCGTGAACGCCGCCACGCCCGGTTCCAGATCGGCCTGGACCTCCACCACCACGCCCTCGACGCCGACAAGCGCCACCGAGCACGCCCGCGCGAACCCCATCAGGCCACGCCCCGCACATGCTCGGCGACCGGGGCGCCACGCCTGGGCAGGACCACGCCGATCAGATCGATACGGACCCCGCCGGGCGGCGGCCCGCCGTGCCGGTCGAGCCAGATCTCGGCGAGCCTGCGCAGCCGCTCCGCCTTGGCCGGTGTGACGGCCTCCATGGGATGCTCGAAGGAGCCCGCCCTGCGGGCCTTCACCTCGCAGACGACCACCGCGTCGCCGTCCCTGGCGACGATGTCGATCTCTCCTGCGCGACACCGCCAGTTGCGCTCCAGCACAGTCATACCGGCGTCGGCCAGCAGCCGTGCCGCCAGATCCTCGCCGTACCGCCCGAGTGCCCCCCGTGCGTTCATATCGGCACCACCTCCGGCACCGACTGTGACGCGCCCCGCCCGATCTATTGGATCTTGGTGGACAACCAGCCCGATGTGGATATCCCGGCCACTCGGACGAGTGAACCGGGATATCGGAGGAGCACGCCGGGGTCAGCCGCCCGGGAGTTCGAGGTCGC
The DNA here is from genome assembly GCF_044455985.1 of Streptomyces sp. NPDC051064. Lineage (NCBI taxonomy): Bacteria > Bacillati > Actinomycetota > Actinomycetes > Kitasatosporales > Streptomycetaceae > Streptomyces > Streptomyces sp. NPDC051064. Next base: position 81,056 of record NZ_JBITFK010000014.1, on the reverse strand, counting down.
TCTTGTTGAGCTCCTCGATGTTCACGTCCTTGAACGTCAATACCCGGACCTGCTTGACGAACCGGGCGGGTCTGTACATGTCCCAGACCCACGCATCCGCCATGGAAACCTCGAAAAAGACCTCACCCTGGACCGAGTGCACCTGCATCTCGTAATCGTTGGTGAGGTAGAAGCGCCGTTCGGTCTCGATCACATATTTGAACAGACCGACGACATCGCGGTACTCCCGGTAGAGCTTCAGCTCCATCTCGGTCTCGTACTTCTCGAGGTCCTCGGCACTCATGGCATGTTCCCCTTCAGCCGTGCGTCCCCCTATTGTGCGTCAGCCCCACGCACCCCTGGCCGATTAGACGATTTCGGGGGCGAGAACCAGCGGATCACTCGGGGGACCCTCGTCGAGCAACGTGCGCAGCAGCCCGGCGAGCCTGGTCGGGTACACCGTCTCACGCGTGGCGAGAAGTTCGGCGGAAGTCCACCACCTCAGACCGGCGACACTGCGCAGCTCCAGCTCGGTGAGCCCCTTCTGGTCGGTCGCGGTCTGCGACGTACAGGCCAGGAAGTACCACTCGTCCTGGTCCCAGCGCCGCCCGTCGAACGGGAAGGAGCAGGTCCTCGTCCACAGCAGCGGACCGAGGGAGACGTCCGTGATCCCGGTTTCCTCGGCGAGCTCACGCAGGGCGGCCTCCTCGCGGGTCTCGTCACCCTCCAGGCCGCCGCCCGGGGTGAACCACCAGCTCTCGGCCGGGTTCGCCGGCTCGAAGCCGTGCAGCAGCAGGATCCGGTCGTCCGGGCCCAGGAGCACCACGCGAGCGACCTTGCGTGCCTCAGTGAGCACCGGCGGACACCTTCGGCCTCTTGCTCCCCCGTCCGGAGCGCGCCGCGAGCGGTCCGTAGGACGCCCCGCCCAGGATGAGCACCACACCCGCCACGAGGGCGCCCACCTGCAGCGGCAGCGGTCCCTCGGACGACACGCCGCCGGGCAGGGACGCGAAGGCGTCGGGCCGGCCGATCATGCCGTTCATGGGCCAGGCGATGGCGTCCACCCGCGCCTGGACGGCGCCACGCGGCACCGAGCCCTGTCCCGGGTCCTCCAGGTGGACGCGGGAGTCCATGGAGGTGTTGCGCTCGTCCCCGAGGAGGAAGAGCTGGCCCTCGGGCACATCGGCCGTGAAGTTCTGGGGCGAGGCCGGGGCGTTCCCGTCCGCCGGGAGGAGGGACGAGGCGCCCTCCCCGCGCAGATACGGTTCTTCGATGGGCTTGCCGTTGACGGTGAGCCGGCCTTCCTTGTCGCAGCAGGCGATCTTGTCGCCGCCCACGCCCACGACCCGCTTCACCATGGGCACGTCGCCCCACGTCGAGTCGGTGAAGACGACCACGTCTCCGCGCCGCACGTCGCCGCCGCCTATCCGCTCCGCGAGGACCCGGTCGCCGGCGTTCACCGTCGGCGTCATCGAGTCGGTCGGCACGGTGTACGGCTTGTACACCACCGCTCCCCAGGCGAAACCGCCGAGGAAGAGCACACAGCCGACGGCCACGGCCAGGTTCGACAACACGTTGCCGAGCCGGCCGCGGCCGTCGTCACGTTCTGATCCACTCATCCCAGCGCTCCCCCATCGGAGATCGACAATCGCTGATCCGAGCGGCACCCTACCCGGCGGTATGCCCGCGGGTCAGCCTGCGGCGACGCCAGAACACGAGGGGCAGCGCTCCGGCTACACCGAGTGCTCCCGGAACGGCCGCCGAGGCAGCCGCGTTCAGCCCGGGCTGGTCGAACGTCTTCGGCACCGGGAGGGTCGCCCAGCGGTTGATGGGCCAGGCCACGACCACGGCCCGACCGACCACCTCGTCCGTGGAAACCGTGCCCTGACCGGGAAGCTCCTGGTGGTAACGGGAGTCCAGCGAATTCTGCCGGTGGTCGCCCATCACCCAGATCCGGCCTTCGGGCACGTGGATCGGCCCGAACGGCTCGTCGTCGCAGGCACTGTTGCCCTCGAAGATGAACGACTTGTCGTCCAGCGCCTTGCCGTTGACCGTCACCGGCCCGTTCTTCTTGCACTGGACGGTGTCGCCGCCGACGGCGATGACCCTCTTGATCAGGTCCTTCTCCTCGGCGGACGGCATCAGTCCGATGAAGCTCAGGAACTTCTGCACCGCGTTGGGCTCGGGCGTCGCGGTGTCCTCCAGCCAGCCGCCCGGGTCGTGGAAGACCACGACCTCTCCGCGCTCCGGCTCCGAACCGAACCACGGAGTCAGCTTGTCGACCAGCACCCGGTCACCCCGCTGCAGGGTGTTCTGCATGGAGTCCGAGGGGATGGAGAACGCCTGTACCAGGAACGTCTTGATCAGCAGCGCGAGAATGAGCGCGATGCCGATGAGGAGCGGCAGCTCCTTCCAGAACGAACGCGGCTTCTTCACCGCCGTACTGCCACCGCCCGGGGACTCGCCGTCACTCTCCGCCTCCACCGGGACCCCGTCGCTCGAAGGCCGGTCCTCGGGTTCGTCGTGTCCGGATCGTGCGCCGACCGCCAAATCCCCCACATCCACTCCTCACTCCGTGCCACCGCCCGCGCCCGATTCGGCGCAGGCCCACCACTCCCATAACGAGCGGGAGTTCCGCAGGGGTCGGGAGCAGGACCATTCCGTTGCGATCCTGGGAGGACACACTATTCGACGGGGCCTTCGCAGCGGTCGCTCCGACGCCCCCCTCGGGAACGGAGGCATACGTTCCGGGCTCTTCCAGCCTGCGCCAATGCCCGAAGGGCCAGGCGATCACCACGGCCCGCCCCACGACCTCGTCCTCCGAAACCGTGCCCTTCCCCGGCTTGTCGAGATGGAATCGCGAGTCGGCGGAATTCGACCGGTGGTCGCCCATGACGAAGATGCGGCCCTCGGGAACCTTTACCTCGAATTTGAGAGTGGAGGGCACATCGCCGGGATTCAGGTACGGCTCGTCGAGCGCCACGCCGTTGACCGTGATCCTGCCGTCGGCGCCGCAGCACTTCACGGTGTCGCCCCCGACCGCCACCACGCGCTTGATCAGGTCCTGCTCGTCCTCGGAGGGCAGCAGTCCGATGAAGGTCAGCAGTTCCTTGACCTGTTTGACCCCGGCGGGCGGGTCCTCGGTGGCCGTGTTCTCCTGCTGCAGCCAGCCACCCGGGTCCTTGAAGACGACCACGTCGCCGCGCTGCGGTTCGGAGCCGAACCAGGGCGTCAGCTTGTCCACCAGCACCCGGTCGCCGATCCGGATGGTCTGCTCCATCGACCCGGAGGGGATCACGAAGGCCTGGACGAGGAAGGTCTTGAGTACGAGCGCGATCAGCAGCGCGACCAGGACGAGGAGGGGTATCTCCTTGATCGCGGACCGGCGCCGGCGGCGTTTCACCCTGCGGGCCAGCTTGCGGCGCTCCGCCCGCGTGGGCAGTGAGCGGCCCGTGGCCGGCCTCGACCCGGTGGGCAGCGGCTGGCCGGTGTCCGGCGCTCCCGGCCTACGCCCCCGGTTACCCATGGTCCGCGTCCGCCGGCCGTATGCCGGTGAAGGCGTCGGTGCCCTCCAGGGAGCCGAGCCTGCCGAGCGGCCAGCCGAGCCAGTCGACCCGTCCGATCACCCGCTCCACGGGCACCATGCCGCCCCCCGGCTGCCCCAGGTGGTCCCTGGAGTCCCGCGAGTTGCTGCGGTGGTCGCCCATCACCCACAGCCTGCCGTCGGGCACCACGATGTCGAAGGAGACGTCGGACGGGCGATCACCCGGGTGCAGATACTCCTCGTCCACCGGGGCGCCGTTCACCTCGAGCCTCCCCCGCTTGTCGCAGCAGACCACACGGTCGCCCCCCACGCCCACCACCCGCTTCACGAAGTCGGACCCGGCGGGTTCGGCCAGTCCCAGGGACGCGGCCGCCCCGTGCAGCAGCGCGCCGACGGCGTTCCCGTCGGACGCCGTCTCCTGTACGAAGGATCCGGTGCCGTCGAAGACCACCACGTCGCCGCGGTGGGGCTCCGAGCCGAAACGGTACGCCAGTTTGTTGACGAGGACCCGGTCCCCGACGCGCAGCGTGGGCTGCATCGAGCCGCTGGGGATGAGGAAGGGCTGCAGCACGAAGGCGCTGAAGAGCAGCAGGGCGACCGTGCAGAGCATGCCCAGGAAGACGGTTCGCCCCCAGGTGATCGACCCGGCCGGCCGGTCCCGCACATGCGTGGAGCGCGACCCCTCCTCCGCCCCTTCTGCGGGGCCGGAGGAACGATCGCGCTCCATGTGCTGTGCTTCCGTGTCCATCGGGGCCGAATCCTATCCGGCCGCGCTGTGGACGCCGGAGGTGAATCAGCGGTCGCGCTTCTCCTTGATCTTCGCGGCCTTGCCGCGGAGCTCACGGAGGAAGTACAGCTTGGCGCGACGGACGTCACCGCGGGTGACGAGCTCGATCTTCTCGAAGATCGGGCTGTGCACCGGGAAGGTGCGCTCGACGCCGACGCTGAAGGAGACCTTGCGGACCGTGAAGGTCTCGCTGATGCCCGAGCCCTGGCGACGGATGACAATGCCCTTGAACTGCTGGATACGGGAGCGGTTGCCCTCGATCACGCGCACGTGGACGTTGACCGTGTCACCCGGGCGGAACGCCGGGAGGTCGGTACGGAGCGAGGCGGCGTTGACGCCATCGAGCAGGGAAGTCATGTTGTCTGCTTTCTTCGCCGATGCCACAGGTCATCGACGGGAGAGAGTGAAGTTCGGATGCTGATCACATCGGGCGGGCGTCTTTCCCCCTGTGGCAGGGGCGCACGCCGGACGTACAGCGGGCCTATTCTTCCACGGCCTCGGGCCTGCGCCAAAATCGTCCGTCGGGCCCCGGGGACCAGCCGAGGATGGAGAGCATCTCGCGGTCCTTCTTGTCGAAGCCCGAGGCCTCGCAACGCTCGATGAGGTCGGGCCTGTTGAGAGCGGTACGGCGGAAGGCCTCGTCCCGTCGCCAGCGTGCGATCCGGCCGTGGTGGCCGCTCAGCAGCACCTCGGGAATGTCACGTCCCCGCCACTCGGGGGGCTTCGTGTAGACCGGCCCCTCGAGCAGGTCGGCCATGGCCCCGGGCGCGAAGGAGTCGTCGCGGTGCGACTCGGCGTTGCCGAGCACCCCGGGCAGCAGCCGGGCCACAGCCTCGGTGATCACCAGGACGGCGGCTTCCCCGCCCGCGAGGACGTAGTCCCCGATGGACACCTCGATGACCGGCATCCGGGTCGCGTACTCGTCCATCACCCTGCGGTCGATGCCCTCGTAGCGGGCGGGGGTGAAGATCAGCCACGGCCGTTCCGAGAGCTCGACGGCCAGTTCCTGCGTGAAGGGCCGGCCGCTCGGCGTGGGCACCACGAGCACCGGGGAGTGCGCCCCGGCCTCGTATCCGCCGGCCAGCGCGTCGTCCAGGGCGTCACCCCAGGGCTCGGTCTTCATGACCATGCCGGGGCCACCGCCGTAGGGGGTGTCGTCCACCGTGTTGTGCCGGTCGTACGTCCAGTCGCGCAGGTCGTGGACGTGTACGTCGAGACGCCCCCGGGCGCGCGCCTTGCCGACGAGCGAGACGTTCAGGGGTTCCAGGTACTCAGGGAAGATCGTGACGACGTCGAGCCGCATCACGCGTCGCCCTTCCCTGCGTCGGCCGCCGCGTCGCTCCCGGAGCCGTCCTCGTCCTGCGTGGAGGCGGTGTCCTCGTCACGCGTGGAGGCGATCACCGCCTCACTCTCGTCGATCAGGCCCGGGGGCGGGGTGATGACGGCCCGCTGCTCCTCCAGGTCGATCTCGGTGACGATCTCCTCGACGAACGGGATCATCACCTCGCTGCCGTCCGGCCGTTCCACGATGAACAGGTCCTGCGACGGCAGGTGCGTGATCTCGGTGATCCGGCCGATCTCCGTGCCGTCGGTGAGGACGACGTCGAGGTCCATCAGCTGGTGGTCGTAGAACTCCTCGGGATCCTCGGGCAGTTCCGCCGGGTCGATCTCGGCGATCAGAAGGATGTTGCGCAGCGCCTCGGCGGCCGTACGGTCGCGCACGCCCTCGAACCGCAGCAGCAGCCTGCCGCTGTGCACCCGGCCGGTCTCGATCGTCAGTGGCCCGGCATGGGCCGGCTCCGTGGCCAGCACGGCACCGGGCCCGAGCCGGAGCTCGGGCTCGTCGGTGCGCACCTCGACGGTGACCTCGCCCTTGATGCCGTGGGCGCGACCGATCCGCGCAACTACCAACTGCACGCTACTTCTCCCGGTGATCTCTTACTTGAGGAGGCGGTCATGTACGGACGACAAAGGCCGGGGACGGCTCGAAAGCCCTCCCCGGCCCTGGCCGGTGTTCAACTCTTTCAGCGAACCTGGTCCACGTCGACGAGGTCGACACGGATTCCACGGCCGCCGATGGCACCCACGACGGTACGCAGGGCGCGTGCGGTGCGGCCGTTGCGGCCGATCACCTTGCCGAGGTCGTCGGGGTGAACCCGGACCTCGAGCACGCGTCCACGGCGCAGGTCACGCGAGGCGATCTGCACATCGTCGGGGTTGTCGACGATGCCCTTCACGAGGTGCTCAAGAGCCTCCTCGAGCATGCTCAGGCCTCGGTCGACTCGGTGGACGCAGCAGCGTCAGCCGCCTCGTCCGCCTTCTTGTCCGACTTCTTGGCCTTCTGGGTGATGGCCTCACCCTTGGCCTCGTCGCCGTCCGTGGCCAGGGCCTCGAACAGGGCGCGCTTGTCAGCCTTGGGCTCCGGCTGCAGCAGCGGCGCGGGGGCCGGGAGGCCCTTGTGGGCCTGCCAGTCACCGGTGAGCTTCAGGATCGCGAGGACCGGCTCGGTCGGCTGGGCGCCGACGGACAGCCAGTACTGTGCGCGCTCCGCGTTGACCTCGATGCGGGAGGGGTTCTGTACCGGGTGGTACAGGCCGATCTCCTCGATGGCCCGGCCGTCACGGCGGGTACGGGAGTCGGCGACGATGATGCGGTAGTGAGGCGAACGGATCTTGCCCAGACGCTTCAGCTTGATCTTGACTGCCACGGAAGTGGTGTCTCCTGGTCTCTGACGTGGTTGGGCACAAAAGATGCCACGTGGGGTTGCGGTACTCGGGTGCCCGATGGACGCGTCAGCCGGAGGAGAGAGGGGTCCTGTGCGACTGTCGAGTACAGCTGTCCATTGTGCCACACCACATCGGGTCACCCCACCGCGACCGCCGCTTCCGGGATACGGAAGGGCTTGCCGCAGCCACCGCAGACGATCGGAGCCTGCGCGAGGACGGAGGGGACGACGCGGACGTTGCGCCCGCAGTCACAGACGGCCTTGACCCGCACCCCTCCCCCGGACGAGCCGTGCCGGGCGGCGGGACCGCGGAACGAGCGCTTGGTGTCCGCCGCGGTGGCCACGGTGTGCGCCTTGAGCGCCCGCTGCAGCCGTTCGGTCGTCGGGCGGTATCTGCGTTTGGCCTCGGGATTCAGCGTCACCAGCGAGAATCCGCTGCTGGGGTGGGGTTCCTCGGCATGATCGAGGCCCAGCTCCTCGGCGATCGCGAGGAAGCGTCGGTTGTGGTAGCGGCCGGCCCGGGAGGTGTCCCGGACACCTCTCGCGGCGGCGATGCCGTGGACTGCCTCATGGAGCAGCCGTTCGAAGGAGAGCTCGGCGCCACAGGCGGACGAGGACTCTCCGATCAGGGACTCTGGCGCGGCAAGATCGGGCAGCTCGGGGTGGTACCGCTGAATGTCGGCCCACGCCTGTGCCAGCTCTGCGGCAAGTACAGGTGGTGTCGTGCTCACGTCGTGACAACGAGCCTGAGTGCTCCGGTGTTCCTATTCCGGGGCATCTCAAATAATTTGCACGTACCAGTCAGTTGCCCTTGATGCGTCCGGACGAGGGCGGGTGCGCAGATCAGTGGAGAAGCCTCACAGCTCGCACCAAGGTGGTACGTAGCAACACGTACGCACCGGCGTGGACGGGCGCCCCGCGAGTGACAGTACCCGGCACGGAGCGACGGCCGCACACCGGTCGTGACCGGCGGCCGGGGCGCTCGACGTGCTGCGCCCCGCGTGTCGGGTAAGACTGTGAGGAAGCGAGCAGCAGGCATGCTGTTCCCGGCGCCCGCGTCCGCAAAGGTGCGCCCGGGGGCGCACGGCCGGAGCACGCGAGCAATGCCATCCCACTCCGTCCCACCTCTGGACGGGACCGCCGATGCGGAGTTCTCTGACATACGGGGGCTGTGGGCGCACACACACAGCACATAGACATGGGGGACCTCACTCGGGCACGACCGACCTCACGGCGGATTGGGGCGCATTCCATGACACCTACGCTCGTCCGGCACCACAGGTACGCGGATTCTTCCGCCCCGGTGGACGCCGGTACCCGCGCCCGTGACTGGGCCGAGATCCAGGAGCGCATGCTGGCACCGCTCTACGAGGCGGTGTACGAGCGCCTCGAAGTCGGGGGCGGTACGCGGATGCTCTCCCTCGGCTGCGGTTCCGGGCTCGCGCTGCTGATCGCGGCCTCACGCGGGGCGCGCGTCACCGGCGTCGACACCGACCGCGAACGGCTCGCCCTGGCCCGCGAGCGCCTCGCCTCCGGCCAGGGGCAGGACGCCGGCCCCGGCCGCACGGAGCCGCGGGCGAGGCTCGTCGACAGCATTCCGGCGGCCGCCCCCGACGGCGGGGCGCCGTACAACCTGCTGACCGCCTTCCAGCCGATCGGCTGCGCGGCCGGGGATTCAGAGGGGCTCGCGCCCGCTCTCGCCTCCGCCGTTCCGCTGGCCGTGCGGGGAGCCACGGTGGTACTGGCCGGCTGGGGACCGCCGGAGCGGTGTGCCACGGCTCCGGTGCTGAGGGTGGCGGCCCGGCTCACGGAGTCGGCGCGCGCCCCGCGCTCCGGGAGCGGCTGGCGGCCCGCGCTCCGGGACGACCTGGAAGAGGTGGCGGCGCGGGCCGGGCTCAAGCCGGACGGCTCGGGCCGGGTGTCCTGCCCGTTCGGCTACGCGGACGTGGACAGCGCGGTGCGCGGGCTGCTGTCGACCGGGCTGTTCGACACGGCTATACGGGCGACGGACCGTACCCAGGTGGAGAAGGAGGTCGCGGAGGCCCTGCATCCGCATCTGCGGCCCGACGGCACGGTGTGGATGCCGAACGTCTTCCGCTACCTGGTGTGCGTGTCGTAACGGTCGTCACGGGACAGCGAAGGGGCGCCCCGCCGGGCAGGGCGCCCCTTCGTCCGTGTTCCTGGCCGGTCAGCCCATGAACTTCTTGAACTCGTCCGGGAGTTCGAAGTTCTTGTCCTCCTGGGCGGGCAGACCCAGCGCGCCACCCTGCGCTGCCTGCTCACGGCGGGCCGCCGCGGCCTGCTCCTCGGCCTTGCGCTTCATCGGGTTGCCGCTCTTGCGCTTGCCCTTGGCCTGCTTGACCTGCTTCTTCTGACGGCCGGGGCCGCCGCCCATGCCGGGCATACCCGGCATCCCGGGCATGCCGCCGCCCTGGGCCATCTTCGACATCATCTTGCGGGCCTCGAAGAACCGCTCGATGAGCCCCTTGACCGCGGAGACCTCGGCACCGGATCCCTTGGCGATACGGGCCCGGCGCGAGCCGTTGATGATCGTCGGCTCGGCGCGTTCCTTCGGGGTCATCGACTTGATGATCGCGGCCATGCGGTCGACGTCGCGCTCGTCGATGTTGTTGATCTGTTCCTTGATCTGCCCCATGCCGGGCAGCATCCCGAGCAGCTTGGAGATGGAGCCCATCTTCCTGACCTGCTCCATCTGCGCCAGGAAGTCGTCGAGCGTGAAGTCCTTGCCCTTGCTCGACGCCAGCTTGGAGGCCATTTTGGCGGCCTCTTCCTGGCTGAAGGTCTTCTCCGCCTGCTCGATCAGGGTGAGCAGGTCACCCATGTCGAGGATGCGGGACGCCATGCGGTCGGGGTGGAAGGCGTCGAAGTCCTCGAGCTTCTCACCGTTCGACGCGAACATGATCTGCTTGCCCGTGACGTGGGCGATCGACAGGGCGGCACCACCGCGGGCGTCACCGTCGAGCTTGGAGAGCACCACACCGTCGAAACCGACGCCGTCGCGGAAGGCCTCGGCGGTGTTGACCGCGTCCTGGCCGATCATCGCGTCGACGACGAAGAGGATCTCGTCGGGGCTGACGGCGTCGCGGATGTCCGCGGCCTGCCTCATCAGCTCCTCGTCGATGCCGAGGCGGCCGGCGGTGTCGACGATCACGATGTCGTGGACCTTGGCCTTGGCGAACTCGATGGAGTCCTTGGCGACCTTGACCGGGTCGCCCACACCGTTGCCCGGCTCCGGCGCGTACACCGCGACGCCCGCACGGTCGGCGACGACGCTGAGCTGGTTGACGGCGTTGGGGCGCTGGAGGTCACAGGCGACGAGCAGCGGGGAGTGGCCCTGGCTCTTGAGCCAGAGACCGAGCTTTCCGGCGAGGGTGGTCTTACCGGCACCCTGGAGACCCGCGAGCATGATCACGGTGGGCGGGTTCTTGGCGAACCTGAGCCGCCGGGTCTCGCCGCCAAGGATGGAGACGAGCTCCTCGTTGACGATCTTGATCATCTGCTGCGCAGGGTTCAGCGCCTGGGAGACCTCAACGCCCCGAGCCCGCTCCTTGACCTTGGCGATGAAGGACCGGACGACGGGGAGCGCGACATCAGCTTCGAGCAGGGCGATACGGATCTCGCGAGCCGTGGCGTCGATGTCCGCCTCGGACAAGCGGCCCTTGCCCCTGAGGTTCTTGAAAGTCGCGCTAAGGCGGTCGGAGAGAGTATCGAACACGGCGCTCGTCGGTCCTCAGGGTCGGGGGCGTGGCAGGTCAGTCGCTCTCCAGGGTATCCGGACCCCGGAGAACGCAAAGCCCTCGCCCGTTTCTCGTGACGAACGGGCCCGGGGCGGGGGCTCAGCCCAGCTCCTTCTCGACCTCCCTGGCCACCTCCGCGGCCCGCTCAGGAGCCAGTGGCTCACCGTCGCCGTCCGTGACGTAGAAGGCGTCCACTGCGTTCGCTCCGAGCGTGGAGACATGGGCGCTGCGCACGCGCACCGCGCTCTGCTCCAGCGCCCGGCCGATCCGGTGCAGCAGCCCGGGGGCGTCCTGGGCGCGGACCTCGATCACGGTGGCCAGGCGCGAGCCGGCCGCCGCGACGGTCACCCTGGGGGGCGGGGCCTTCACCCCGCGCCGCCGTGGATAGGCCGCCTCGCGTTCGGCGAGCCTGGCCCGGATGTCCAGGGAACCGTCCAGGGCGCGTACGAGATCGGCCCGCAGCCGGGCGGCCTGCGGGAGCGAGCCGTACTCCGCCGCGACCCGCCAGCTGAGCACCAGCAGGCCGGCCGACTCGCCCATCTCGGTGGGCAGCTCGACGGCGCGCAGGTCGGCGGCGCGCACGGTGAGGCGGTGGAGGGCGAGCACTCCGGCCGCCGCGGGCAGGACGCCGGGGCGGTCGGGCACGGCGATGAGGAGTTCGACACCGACGGGTTGGGGTCCGCCGTCCTCGGCGGCCGGTTCGGGCCGGGTGTGCAGGGACAGGACGGGCTCGCGGGTGCGCAGGGCCTCGACGGCCAGGCGTTCCTGCTCGGCGCTGGGCGCGAGGGGCTCCGGCGCTGGGGGTTCCTCGCCGGCCAGGAGCGCGGCGACGCGTCGGACCAGGTCGGCGACGAGGGACGCCCGCCAGGAGCTCCAGGCGGCGGGACCGGTGGCCAGGGCGTCGGCCTCGGTGAGCGCGTGCAGGAGTTCCAGGGTGGAGGCGCTGCCCACGGCTGTGGCGACGGAGCGGACGGTCGCGGGGTCGTCGAGGTCGCGCCGGGTGGCGGTCTCGACGAGCAGGAGATGGTGGCGTACGAGCGTGGCGACGACGCCCACGTCCTGCTGGTCGAAGCCGATGCGGGCGGCCATGTCGCGGGCGATGACCTCGCCCGCGACGGAGTGGTCCCCGGGCCACCCCTTGCCGATGTCGTGGAGCAGGGCGGCGATCAGGAGGAGGTCGGGGCGGCCGACGCGGCGGGTGAGGTGGGAGGCGCGGACGGCCGTCTCGACGAGGTGCCGGTCGACGGTCCAGGTGTGGACGGGGTTGCGCTGCGGCCGGCAGTGCACGCGCTCCCAGTCGGGCAGCAGGCGGGTGATGATGCCTTCCGCTTCCAGGGCCTCCCAGACGCCGACGGTGGCTTCGCCGGCACCGAGCAGGGTGACGAGCTCCTCGCGGGCCTGGGCGGGCCACGGCACGGGCAGTGGCTGCGCCGCGGTTCCCAGGTGGCGTACGAGGTGACGGGAGAGCGGCAGCCCGGCCTCCGCCGCCGCGGCGGCGGCCCTGAGAGTGAGCACGGGGTCGCGTTCGGGGCGGGCGGTGCGCGCGAGGACCACCTCGCCGTCGGCCTCGACGACACCCTCGGCGAGCGGGGTGCGTTCCGGTGCGGCCTTGGCGCCGCCGAGGATCGTCCGCAACCGTGGCCGGACGGAGCGGGCCCGCAGGACTCGGTTGACCTCGCGCCAGGTGACGTCGGTGGCGTACGAGACGGTCCTGGCGGCCTCGTACACCTGGCGCAGCAGGGCGTCGGAGTCGAGGAGGCCGAGGGCCCCGGCGACCTGGTCCTGTTCCTGCAGGGCGAGGCGGTCGGTGGCCCGGCCGGTGGTGAGGTGGAGTGCGTCGCGCGCGTCGAGGAGCGTGCGCCGCGCCTCGGCGAGCCCTTCGCGGGGCGCGTCCGCGACCCAGGAGGCTGCCACGGCACGCAGGGCGGTGGCGTCCCGGAGGCCGCCGCGGGCCTCCTTGAGGTCGGGTTCCAGGAGGAACTGGAGCTCACCCATGCGTTCGGCCCGCTCGCGGCAGAGTTCGTCGAGGGCGGGGAGGCGCTTGGGGGCCTGGTTGCGCCAGTCGGCGAGGATCGAGGTCCGCAGTCCGGCGACGAGGCCGAGATCTCCGGCGACGGGGCGCGCGTCGAGCAGTCCGAGCTGGACCTTGAGGTCCTCCCCCGCGGTCCTGCGTGCTTCGCCGGGGGTGCGTACGGAGTGGTCGAGGGCGAGGCCGAGGTCCCAGACGGGGTACCAGATCCCGTCGGCGAGCGCGGCGACGGCTCCGGCGTCGGCGGTGCCGTCGTGCAGGAGCAGGAGGTCGAGGTCGCTGCGCGGGGAGAGCTCGCCGCGTCCGTATCCGCCGACGGCGACGAGGGCGGCGCCCCGGACACCCGCCCGCTCGGCCGCGGCGGTGAACAGGCCGGTGAGCCAGTCGTCGGTGAGCCGGGCCAGAGCGGCACGGCGCGGCGGCCCGGACCGCGTCTTCTCCTGGAGAAGACGCAGCCGGGCCGCCGCGTACCCGCTGGGTCCCGAGTCCTCGGATTCGGTGGTCACTTCGGTGCTCGTCACCCAGCTGCCTTTCCGTTCGAGGAACCGTCGGTCAGAGTGCGTCCGGGCCGCGTTCGCCGGTCCGTACGCGGATCGCGGTCTCGACCGGGACGCTCCAGACCTTGCCGTCACCGATCTTGCCCGTCCGGGCCGCCTTGACGACCACGTCGATGAGCTGTTCGGCGTCCTCGTCCTCGACCAGCACCTCGATACGGATCTTCGGTACGAGGTCGACGGTGTACTCGGCACCACGGTAGACCTCGGTGTGTCCGCGCTGACGCCCGTAGCCGCTCGCTTCCGTGACCGTGAGGCCCTGGACGCCGAAGGCCTGGAGGGCCTCCTTGATCTCGTCCAGCCTGTGCGGCTTCACGACTGCGGTGATGAGCTTCATGCGTCCACCTTCTTGTTCGTCGGGGCTGCCGGGGCGCCGGGGGCCGGAGTGTTGCGCGGGGCCGCGCCGCCTCCGGCGCCGCTGAAGTCGTACGCCGTCTCGGCGTGCTCGACCTGGTCGATGCCGGAGACCTCGTCGTCCTCGCTGACCCGCATCCCGATGGTCTTGTCGAGGATGAAGGCCAGCACCGCGGAGACGACCAGAGAGTATGCGAGAACCGCGAAGACACCGACGGCCTGCTTGCCGAGCTGGTCGAGCCCGCCGCCGTAGAAGAGACCCTTGGCGTCGGACTGCACACCGCCGGTGGCGAGGAAGCCGACGAGGAGCGAGCCGATGACGCCGCCGACGAGGTGGACGCCGACGACGTCCAGGGAGTCGTCGTAGCCGAACCTGTACTTGAGGCCGACGGCCATGGCGCACAGGACACCGGCGATCACACCGACGGCGATGGCACCGAGCGGGCTGACCGCACCGCCCGCGGGGGTGATGGCGACGAGGCCCGCGACGGCGCCGGACGCGGCACCCAGGGTGGTGAAGGAACCGTGGCGGATCTTCTCGTAGGCGAGCCAGCCGAGGACCGCCGCACCCGTGGCGACCTGCGTGTTGACGAACATGACGGCGCCGACACCGTCGTCGTTGCCGAGCCACGAACCGGCGTTGAAGCCGAACCAGCCGAACCACAGGAGAGCGGCGCCGAGCATGACGAGCGGCAGGCTGTGCGGCCGCATCGGGTCCTTCTTGAAGCCGACCCGCTTGCCGATGACGAGGATGACGCCGAGGGCCGCCGCACCCGCGTTGATGTGGACGGCCGTACCGCCGGCGAAGTCGATGACACCCAGCTCGAAGAGCCAGCCGCCCGCGCCCCACACCCAGTGGGCGACGGGGAAGTAGACGACGGTGACCCAGAGCGTGATGAAGAGGGCCCAGGAGGTGAACTTGACCCGGTCGGCGAGGGCGCCGCTGATGAGGGCCGGGGTGATCACGGCGAACATCAGCTGGAAGACCGCGAAGACGTAGGTCGGGATGGTGTAGCCGTCCCAGAGCTCGGTCACGCCGATTCCGCTGAGGCCGACGAAGTCCGAGCTCCAGCCGATGACGGAGCCGACGTCGGTGCCGAAGGCGAGGCTGAATCCGTAGAGCACCCAGAGGATCGTGACGATCCCGAGGCTGATGAAGCTCATCATCAGCATGTTCAGGGTGCTCTTGACGCGGACCATGCCTCCGTAGAAGAAGGCCAGACCCGGGGTCATGAGCATCACCAGAGCGGTGCAGATGAGCATGAACCCTGTATTGGCGGCAGACAGCTCCGGGGCGTCTGCGGCAAGCGTCGTGATGCCTGGGGGCATCGGCGTCTCCTCGTCGTCGGTGCGGCCACGTGCGGGGGTGCGGGACCACGGTGAAAAGGTGCGGGCCGGTTATGCGCCATGACATTCGCGCAGCGCGGTTTCCACGAATGCCGCACGATGTTTCACCGCAGTGACAGCTGGGCTCCGCGTGTTACGTACCGATGAACCAGGGGTGTCGGACCCGGTGTGCTGCCTACCATGCTGCCTGCTCCGCATACGGCGCGGCCGGAGCGGCCGGGAACGTGAACCGGCCACGACGGAGACCCGCTGACCTGGCGATGGGGGAGCCGAGTCGGGTGGTACGGGGCGGCCGTCGTGGCCGGTGGCAGGAGTGCCGGTCAGACCGCTTCGGCGGTCTCCGGGAGCTGCTCGGTGAGCAGGTCGGTGAGCCGCGCGACCTCGGGAATGTCACCGAAGTCCCTGGCAGCGGTGCCGACGGTCTTGCGGAGCCTGGTGTTGACGCGCTCCGACCTGACACTCTTGGCGATCTTCAGGGCCCTTGTGGCCAGGACCGTCGACTCCTCCGGCTCGCGCTTGAGGAGATGCACGGTGGCCATGCCGATCAGATTGAGCGCGTAGGACCGCTGGTGCTCGTCGTCCTCGCCGAAGAGCTCGACGGCGCGGGCCATGACGGGCTCGGCGAGCGAGGCGTACGTGGGGCTGCGGCCGGCGACATAGGCGAGGTCACGGTAGGAGTGGGCGTTCTCTCCGTGGAGTTCGGCGTCGGAGAAGAAGCGGATCCAGTCGGGCTCGTGCTCGTCGTCGAGAACGGCGTCGGCGAAGGTGTCCTCGGCCATCCGGACCGCCCGCTTGCACTTGCTCGGCTGGCCCATGTTGGCGTAGGCGCGCGCCTCCATCGCATACAGCATGGCCTGGGTCCGGGCGGTGGCGCAGTCACGGCTGCCGTACTGCGCGAGGTGGATGAGTTCGAGTGCGTCGTCGGGCCGGCCGAGGTGGATCATCTGGCGGCTCATGCTGGAGAGGATGTACGAACCCAGCGGCTTGTCGCCGGCCTCCTTGGAGGCGTGCAGGGCGAGTACGAAGTACTTCTGGGCGGTGGGCTGGAGGCCCACGTCGTAGCTCATCCAGCCTGCGAGCTCGGCCAGTTCGGCCGCGCAGCGGAACAGGCGCCTGGCGGTGGCCTGGGGCTGCGGCTCCTGCAGCAGGTCGGTGACTTCGTGGAGCTGGCCGACGACGGCCTTGCGGCGCAGCCCGCCGCCGCACTGGGCGTCCCACTGCCGGAACATCGCCGTGGTGGATTCCAGCAGGTCCAGCTCCGGGCCGGAGAGGCGTGAGGGGCGGCTCTCCGCGGTCGGCAGCTCGGGTTCCGCCTGCCCCTGGCGGGTGACGGGCACCAGCCAGCGCTGCATGGGCTCGATGAGGGTGGGTCCGGCGGCGAGGGCGAGGGAGCTGCCGAGGAAGCCGCGCCGGGCGAGCATGAGGTCGCTGCGGGAGAACTCGCTGAGCAGCGCGACGGTCTGCGGTCCGGCCCAGGGCAGGTCGACCCCCGCCACCGAGGGCGCCTGGTGGGCGGCACGGAGTCCGAGGTCCTCGACGGAGACGACGGTGCCGAAGCGCTCGGAGAAGAGCTCGGAGAGGAGTCGCGGGATCGGCTCGCGGGGCTGCTCGCCGTCGAGCCAGCGGCGCACCCGGGAGGTGTCGGTGCTGATGTGGTGGGCACCGAGCTGGCGGGCGCGCCGGTTCACCTGGCGGGCGAGCTCGCCCTTCGACCAGCCGCTCCGCACGAACCACGATCCCAATTGCCCGTTGGGGCGCTTTCCGGCATGCGTCTCGCCTGCGCCGCTGCCACTCACTGGAACGCCCCCATCCCGCTGAAACCTGTCGCGCGAACCTCTATCAGAATGCCGCGCCTCGGTGCTGCCCGTACGCCCGTTGCGCGCCATCGAACAGATCGGCGAATTGCCATCGGCATACTCAACTGCAGATGCAATTGCAGCTTCGTGTACCCACGGTAATCCCACGATCACCGCTGCGGCGAGGGTCGTTGCAGAAACGCCACCATTCGCCACCCCTTCGGATGAACCCCTTCGGCGCCGTCCGCGATTCACTTGACAGGCCGCGATCAGGAGCGAGCGGAGTGAATTATTCAGGGGCGCTTGGTGCACCTCGCGCACCCCTGTGACACGACCCCCGCGCTCCGGCGGATCGGCGGCAACGGAGGACGTCCGGTGCTCCGGGTCGTAACCACCGGTGAGTCGGACCCGTTGGAGGGGGCATGGGCTTCACGATCGGCGGCATCCGGGAGATGCGGTCCGGCACGCGGCGGCGCGGCCGTGCGGCCGGGGCGACCGCGGTGGCCGAGTACACAGGACTCTGGGGCTGGGCGGTGGCTCCGGGCGCGCGTGCCGCGGCGGGCGTCTGCTCGTGCGGCGACACCGCGTGCGCCGCCCCCGGCGCGCATCCGCTGGACTTCGCCGGCGAGGTGCCGCCGGGCGCCACCCTCGACATGGCCTCGGACGCCTGGGCCGAGGTGCCGGGCGCCTCGATGCTGCTCCCCGCCGGGCGCTCCTTCGACGTCCTCGATGTCCCCGAGGCCGCGGGACGGCGCGCGCTGGTGCGGATGGAGCGGATGGGTCTGCCCCTGGGGCCGGTGTCGGTGACGCCGACCGGCCGTACACAGTTCTTCGTCGCCCCGGGGGCGGCGGCGGGGCTCCCCGGGCTGCTCTACCGGATGGGCTGGGACGACGCGGACCTGGACCTGCGCGCACTGGGCCGCGGGGCGTACGTCACCGCTCCCCCGTCGGACCTCGGGGGCCTCGGCCCGGTCCGCTGGCTGCGCCCGCCGGTGCCGGACACGGCCGCCGCTCCCCCGCAGGCGCGACTGCTGCTGGGCACGCTCGCCTACATATGCCACCGGTGGTGAACGCCGAAGGGCGGTGAACCCCTCCCGGGGTCCACCGCCCTTCGTACGTACGCGGGGTACTGCCGGTCAGTCGCCGATCAGCGCGTCGACGAAGGCGCCCGGCTCGAACGGCGCGAGGTCGTCCGGGCCCTCGCCGAGACCGATGAGCTTCACGGGGACGCCCAGCTCGCGCTGAACGGCGATCACGATGCCGCCCTTGGCGGTGCCGTCCAGCTTGGTGAGCACGATGCCGGTGATGTCGACCACCTCGGCGAAGACCCGCGCCTGGACGAGGCCGTTCTGTCCGGTCGTGGCGTCGAGGACGAGCAAGATCTCGTCGAGCGGCCCGTGCTTCTCGACGACCCGCTTGACCTTGCCGAGCTCGTCCATCAGACCGGTCTTGGTGTGCAGCCGGCCCGCGGTGTCGATGAGCACCACGTCGGCGCCCTCGGCGATGCCCTCCTTCACCGCGTCGAAGGCGATCGACGCGGGGTCGCCGCCCTCGGGGCCGCGCACCGTACGGGCACCGACGCGTTCGCCCCAGGTCTGGAGCTGGTCGGCGGCGGCGGCGCGGAAGGTGTCCGCGGCGCCGAGCACGACGCTGCGGCCGTCGGCGACGAGCACCCGGGCGAGCTTGCCCGTCGTGGTCGTCTTGCCGGTGCCGTTGACCCCGACGACCATCACGACGCCGGGGGTCGCGTCGCCGCCCTCGGTCTTCACCGCACGGTCGAAGTCGGGACCGAGCAGGGTGACGAGTTCTTCGCGCAGCAGGGTGCGCAGCTCGTCGGGCGTACGGGTGCCGAGGACACGGACCCGCTCGCGGAGCCGCTCCACCAGCTCCTGGGTGGGGGCGACGCCGACGTCGGCGGTGAGGAGGGTGTCCTCGATCTCCTCCCAGGTGTCCTCGTCGAGGTTGTCGCGGGACAGGAGCGTGAGCAGCCCCTTGCCCAGGGAGTTCTGCGAACGGGCGAGCCGGGCACGGAGCCGCACCAGACGGCCGGCGGTGGGCTCGGGGACTTCGAGCTCGGGGATCTCCGGCTCGATGACGACGGGGGTCTCCTCCACGGGAGTCCCGGCGCCGGGGAGACCGACCTCCTCGATGGTGCGCCGCGCTTCGTCGCGCGGCGTCTCGGCCTCCTCGCCGACACGGGGCTCGGCGGGAGGAGTGAGGGTCGGCGTGCTCGACGGCGCCGAGGGCGGCAGCTGCTTCTTCTTGCGGCTGCTGACCACGAGCCCGCTGATCAGGCCGACCGCGACCAGGGCGATGACTACAGCAAGGATGACGATTTCCATAACGCGTCCAGTATCGGCCACAGCCGTGGTCCGGCGCGGCCCTGGAGAGCGGCGGGTGTCGACCGCAAGGTCGGTATGCCACGTTTGGGCGTAAAGGTACGCTGCTGCCCGTGGAGAACCGCGGCCTGGATCCCGTCCCCGACGACGAACGCACGGGCCGGGTCCGCACCCTCTTCCCCACCTGGGTCACGGCCAACATGACGGTGCTGCTGCTGACCGTCGGGGCCGGGCTCACCGTCTTCAACGGGCTGAATCTCTGGCAGGTGCTGGCCGTGGCGGTGACGGCCCCCGTGGTCTCGTACGGACTGGTCGGCCTCGTGTCGATCGCGGGCAAGCGAGGCGGGGCGCCCGGCATGGCACTGTCCAGGGCGGTTTTCGGACAGCGCGGCAATCTCTTCCCCGGAGCCCTGCTGTGGGTCGCCCGGTGGGGGTGGGAGACCGTGAACGCGGTCACCGGCTCCTACGCCCTCCTGGCCGTACTCGATCTGCTGTTCGCCATCCGGCGTACCCACGCGCTGGTCCTGGTCGTCCTGACGGCCTTCGTCGCCGCGGGCTTCCTCGTGTCGGGGCTCGGGATCAGGGCACTCCGGGTGTCCTCCTGGGTCTCCGTCCGGCTCTTCGGGGCGGCGAGCCTCCTGGTCCTGGTCCATCTGATCGGCTCAACCCCGTGGCGGACCGTCCTGGACCGGCCACCCGGACCGGCGGCGATGATGATCGCGGGGATCGGGACACTGGCCGCCGGGGGCATCAGCTGGGTTCCCTCCGCCCCGGACTTCACCCGCTACCTGCCGCACTCCGCGTCCGGGCGGGCGATGGTGGGCGCGACCGTGGGCGGGGCGCTGGTCACCGTGGCGCCGATGGTGATGATGGGCGCGGTCATGGCGGTGAACTCGCCACACCTGGCCGTCACGAAGGACCCCGTGGCCTTCATCGGCGAACTGCTGCCGATGTGGATCTCGGTGCCCTATCTCCTCACCGCCGTGGCCGGCATGGTGCTGATCAACGCGATGTCGATGTACTCCGCCGGCTTCACCGCCCAGACGCTCGGGTTCGCGATGCCCCGCGCCTGGGCCGTGGGCGTGAACGCGACGATCAGCCTGCTGCTGGGCGGGACCCTGATGATGGTGGCGACGAGTTTCATCGACGCCTTCCTCTCGTTCCTGACCCTGCTCGGTGTGACGTTCTCCGCCTGGATCGGGGTCTTCGGCGTCGATCTGCTGCGTGGCCGTACGTACGACGCCGAGGCCCTCATGGACACGGGTCCCCGCAGCGGCTACTGGTACGCCGGGGGGTTCAGCCGGCAGGCCATGGGCGCCTGGGGGGCGGCACTGGTGACCGGCCTGCTGTTCACCGACGTCGAGTGGTTCACCGGCCCGCTCGCCGGCTACTGGATCGGGCGCCACGGCCTGGGCTGGGCGGCCACGATCCTCGTCGCGGCGGGGATGTACGCGGCGCTGCCGCGCCCGGCGGACGGGAAGGGCGGCGCACCGGCCCGGTTCTGACGCCGTACCGGCGGACGACCCCCGGCACGGCAGAGCGCTGCCCCGGGCCGGCATGGGCCGGACCGGGGCAGCGGGGTCGAGGAGAGGGGCAGCGGGGATCAGCCCATCTCCTCCAGCGCCTTGCCCTTGGTCTCCTTCACGAACTTGAGCACGAAGGGGATGGAGAGCACGGCGAAGAAGGTGTAGATGATGTAGGTACCCGACAGGTTCCAGTCGGACAGGCTCGGGAAGCTCGCGGTGATGGCCCAGTTGGCGATCCACTGCGCGGAGGCGGCGACACCGAGTGCGGCGGCGCGGATCCGGTTCGGGAACATCTCGCCGAGGAAGACCCAGACCACGACACCCCACGACAGGGCGAAGAAGAGCACGAAGACGTGGGCCGCGATCAGGGCGACGGTGCCCTGGGTCGTAGGCAGTTTGCCGTCGATGAGATCCGCGGAGAAGGCCCAGGCCTCGAACGCCAGGGCGATGGCCATACCGGTGGACCCGATGAGGGCGAGCGGCCTGCGGCCGACCCGGTCCACCAGGACCATGGCGATCACGGTGCCGATGATGTTGATGATCGACGTGGTGAACGAGTAGAAGAACGAGTCGGTCGGGTCGATGCCTACGGACTGCCACAGCGTCGCCGAGTAGTAGAACGCGACGTTGATGCCGACGAGCTGCTGGAAGACCGAGAGGCCGATACCGACCCAGACGATCGGCAGGAAGCCGAAGCGGCTCCCGAGCAGGTCGCTGAACTTGCTCTTGTGCTCACGGCGCATGGCCGTCTCGATCTCGTTCACACGCGCGTCGAGGTCGATGTTCTTGCCCTCGACCTCTTCGAGGATCTTCCGGGCACGGTCCTTCTTGCCGATGGAGATCAGGAAGCGCGGCGACTCGGGGATCGCGAAGGACAGCAGCCCGTACAGGATGGCCGGTACGACCATCACGCCGAGCATCCACTGCCAGGCCTCGATGCCACCGATCTTGCCGCGCTGGTCGCCGTCGGCGATCTGCAGGATGCCGTAGTTGACCAGCTGCGAGATGGCGATGCCGATGACGATGGCGGCCTGCTGGAAGGAGCCGAGGCGCCCTCGGTAGGCGGGCGGCGAGACCTCGGCGATGTAGGCCGGGCCGATGACGGAGGCCATGCCGATCGCGAAGCCGCCGATGATCCGCCACATGGCGAGGTCCCAGAGGGCGAACGGCAGCGCGGATCCGACGGCGCTGATGGTGAAGAGCACCGAGGCGATCTGCATACAGCGGATACGGCCGATCCGGTCGGCGATGCGCCCCGCCGTCGCCGCGCCGATCGCGCAGCCGATCAGCGCGATCGCGATCACCTGCGCGAGCGTCCCCGAGCCGATGTCGTAGCGGCCGCGGATGCCCTCGACGGCCCCGTTGATCACGGAGCTGTCGTAGCCGAAGAGGAAGCCGCCCATCGCTGCGGCTGCGGTGATGAAGATGACATGGCCGAGATGGTCCGGGTGGGCCTCCCGGGCTCCGGACTCCGGTCCGCGCGCTGTGCTGGTCACATGAACTCCTGGTACCTGGCCGCAACGTCAGGTGTGGGGGGTGAGCCCTCCTAGTGGCGCACAACTTCCAGCCGACCACCACTTGAAGGTAAAAACAACATTGCTGAGGTTATGCGTTCAAGTTTCGAAGTCAAGACCTGATCCGAGTGAAACAGTCCCTCGCAAGTACCCAGGAACACCCAAAAGGTGCGTTGAAGTGTTGAAGGTTAGGTAAAGGAGATGTGACTGCACGCCAGTCGGTGGACCGACGGCTCAGCGAAGCCGCTGGCTGATTACCTTGGAGACTCCGTCGCCCTGCATCGAGACCCCGTACAGCGCGTCGGCGACCTCCATCGTCCGTTTCTGGTGCGTGATGACGATGAGCTGGGAGCTCTCCTGGAGCTCCACCATGATCCGGATCAGACGCTGCAGATTGGTGTCGTCGAGCGCCGCCTCCACCTCGTCCATGACGTAGAACGGGCTCGGCCTGGCCTTGAAGATGGAGACCAGCAGGGCAACGGCCGTAAGGGATCGCTCGCCGCCGGACAGCAGGGAGAGCCGCTTGACCTTCTTGCCCGGAGGCCTGGCCTCGACGTCGAGACCGGTCGTCAGCATGTTGTCCGGGTCGGTGAGGATGAGACGGCCCTCGCCGCCCGGGAAGAGCCGGGAGAAGACGCCCTCGAACTCGCGTGCGGTGTCCCGGAACGCCTCCGTGAACACCTGCTCGACCCGCTCGTCGACCTCCTTGATCACCTGCATCAGATCGGCCCGGGTCTTCTTCAGGTCTTCGAGCTGCTCGGAGAGGAACTTGTGCCGTTCCTCCAGCGCCGAGAACTCCTCCAGGGCGAGAGGATTCACCTTCCCGAGTTGCTGATACGCCCGTTCGGCCGCCTTCAGGCGCTTCTCCTGCTCGGCCCTGACGAACGGCTTCGGCTGGTTGCGCGGGTCCTCCGGATCCGCCGGGAGCTCCTCGCCCTCCGCCGCGGGGGACGGCGGCACCAGCTGTTCGGGGCCGTACTCGGCGGCCAGGCCGGCCGGCTCGACGCCGAACTCCTCCAACGCCTTGGCCTCCACCTGCTCTATGCGCAGCCGCTTCTCGGCCCCGAGCACCTCGCCCCGGTGCACCGAGTCGGTGAGCCGGTCGAGCTCGCTCTTGAGGTCACGGCCGCGTCCGCGTTCGGCCGCCAGGTCCCGCTCGCGCTCGGCCTTCGCCGCCTCGGCCCGGGTCCGCTCCTCGTCCGCCCGTACGACCGAGACCTCGACGTGGGCGAGCAGCTGTCGGGCGCCCGACGCCACGGCTGCGGCCACGGCCGCCTCGTGGCGCAGCCGGGCACGGCGCTGCTCGGCACGGGTGCGCGCCTCGCGCTCGGCCCGGGCCCCGCGGTCGAGGGCGTCGGCCCGTCCGGCGAGCGCCTTGACCCGTTCCTCGTGCGTACGGGCTTGGAGGCGGGCCTCCATCTCGGTCTGGCGTGCGTTGGCCCCGTCGGCGGCGAGCCGGTCCCGTACGGAGGTGTCGGGCTCCTCCTCGACCGGGGTCTCCTCCGCGACCAGCAGCCGTTCCGCCAGCTCCTCGGCCTCCTCGGTGGCCCGCTCCAGCGCCTCCTGCGCCCGGGCGGCGGAGGCGGTCATCCGCTCGGCCTCGCCCGCGGCGCCACGGGCCTGCCCGGCCAGCCGCCCGAGCTGCTGCGCCACTCCCGACTTCTCCCGCTCGGCGGCCCGGCGCCGCTCCCCGAGCTCCTCCACGCGGGCGGCGCCCTCGCAGTGCCGTGCGGCCTCGGCCCGCTGGGCCGAGGCGAGTTCCTCGCAGCGCACGGAGAGCTCGGCGAGCTCGGCGGCGGCCTCGTCGACGGCCGCCTGGACCTCCAGCAGGCTGGGTGCCCCGGCGGATCCGCCGTGGGCGAAGTGGGTGCCCAGCACGTCGCCCTCGGCGGTGACGGCGGTCAGTCCGGGGTGGGCGGCGACCAGCTCCTCCGCGTCCTCCAGGGTGCCGACGACGACCATGTCGCGCACCAGCCGCCGCACGGCCGCCATCAGTTCGGCGGGCCCCCGCACCAGGCTCGCGACGGCGGGCGCGGCGGATTCCCCGGTGGCGACGGCCGGGCCGGCCGATGCCGCGCCGGAGACCGTGACGGTTGCGGGACCGTGCTCCGCCCCGGAAACCGTGGCGGCCGTGGGGCCGGAGGCCTGCCCGGGCACCTGGCCGGCGGGGCCGTCGACGGGCTCCTGCGGCTGCTCCGTACCCTGCGCGGGTACCTGCCCGCCCGCCGCTCCGCCCGTCACCAGCGCCGCGCGCCCCGCGTCCTGCTTACGCAGCAGACGGATCGCCTCCGCCGCGGTGGCCGGACCCGTCACCGCGACGGCGTCGGCGGCCGCGCCCAGGGCGGCGGCCACCGCGACCTCGTGCCCGGGGGCCACCGTGAGCAGCTCCGCGACCGGTCCGAGCAGCCCGGTGAGCCGGTCCCCCGCACCGAGCAGCGCCCCGGTGCCGTCCTTGCGACGGAGGCCCAGCGACAGTGCCTCGTGCCGGGCGGAGACCGCCGCGCGGCTGCGTTCGGCCGCGGTGACCGCCTCGCGCGCCGCGCTCAGGGCCGCCTCCGCCCCGGCGAGTTCCCGTTTGGCGGCCTCGTGCTGCTCCGCCAGCTCCGCGTCGCCCGCGTCCAGTCCCTCGACCTCGGCCTTGAGCTGCTCGTACTCCTCCTGGGCGGCGACCGCCCGCTCCTGCGCCTCGTCCCGCGACGCGGCCAGCCGGTCGATCTCGGCCTGAGCCGAACCCGCGCGGCTGCGGGCGGCGTTGACCTGCCCGGTGAGCCGGGCGAGCCCTTCCCGCCGGTCGGCGATGGCCCGGGCCGCGTCCCGGAGCCTGCGCTCCTCGGCGGCCAACTCCCGCTCCAGTTCGGCCCGGTGTGCGGTGGTGTCCTCCAGGGCGTGCTCGGCCGCTTCGAGCGCGGCCTCCAGCTCCGCCTCCTGCTCGCGGATCCGGGCGGCCTCACGCTCCATGTCCTCCGGGTCCCGCCCGCGCCGCTCCTCCTCAGGCGCGGCGGTGGCGCTCTTCACCCGGGCGTCGGCGAGCGAGATCGTGCCCCGCACGCGTTCGGCCAGCTGGGAGAGTTCGTACCAGGTCTGCTGGGCCCGCTGCAGCCGCGGCGCGAGCCGGCGTACCTCGTCCTCCAGGTCCGCCTCGCGGGCGAGCGCCGCCTTGAGCTCGGCTTCCGCCGCTTCCCTGCGCTGTTTGAGGGCGGCCTCGTCGGCGATCTCGCCCCGCAGCGCCTCCCGCAGCCTCACCAGGTCGTCGGCGAGCAGACGCAGGCGGGCGTCGCGCAGGTCGGCCTGGATGACAGCGGCCCGGCGGGCCACGGCTGCCTGCCGGCCCAGCGGTTTGAGTTGGCGCCGCAGTTCGTCGGTGAGGTCCTGGACGCGGGCGAGGTTGGCACCCATCGCCTCCAGCTTCCGCAGCGCCTTCTCCTTGCGCTTACGGTGCTTGAGCACACCCGCCGCCTCTTCGATGAAGGCGCGGCGCCCCGTCGGGTCGGCGTGCAGGACCGAGTCCAGCCGGCCCTGGCCGACGATGACGTGCATCTCGCGGCCGATACCGGAGTCCGAGAGGAGTTCCTGGATGTCGAGCAGCCGGCAGGTGTCGCCATTGATCTGGTATTCGCTGCCGCCGTTGCGGAACATGATCCGGGTGATCGTCACCTCGGCGTACTCGATGGGCAGCGCGCCATCGGAATTGTCGATGGTCAGCGACACTTCCGCACGGCCGAGAGGCGGCCTTCCCGTGGTGCCGGCGAAGATCACGTCTTCCATCTTGCCGCCGCGCAGGGATTTGGCCCCCTGCTCCCCCATGACCCAGGAGAGGGCGTCCACCACATTGGATTTGCCCGACCCGTTGGGGCCGACGACACAGGTGATCCCCGGTTCGAACCGCAGGGTCGTGGCGGAGGCGAACGATTTGAAACCACGGAGGGTCAGGGCCTTGAGGTGCACGCCGCCGGACTCTACCTTTCACTCTCGGTTTCGCTGATGAAGGTGCAGGGCACATCAGACGGTAAGCGAAGAGCGATAGGCCGACGACGGCCCGGGGGAAAGAAAGAAGGGACGCCGGAGCGTCCCTTGTAAATCCTGCACGGTACTGCTGTGCAGTCGTCCGAGCACAGTCTTGCGTAACGGATCGCTGGCGGACCGGATCACGAGCAGTCCTGCAGTCCTCGGTGTTCCAGGACGACGATCCGTGACGAAGACTTCGATGGTTGATCCCGAGCGGCTGGCGTGTGGCCCGACCGGCCCCGGCAGGGCCTTGGGGTCAGGTCAGCGCGGGCTCCGCCTGGGGTACGTCGATGTCGATGCTGTCGAGCAGCGACTCCTGGTGCTGGGCGGCGGCGTTGAGCGCGTCGTTCTCGTCCTGGATCCGTACGAGCTCGGATTCCAGGTCCTGGACGCGCTTCTGGAGCCGTCGCATCTCGGCGAGGAGTCGCGGATCGGAACCGCCGACGTAACCGAGAAGCGCCTTTGCCATGATGAAAGGTCCTCCACACTGAGTGACCGACCGATGCGGTGTGGGTCGTGAGGGAATCGCACCCGCGGTGCTCGGCAGCGCTGTGAATTCACTGCTGTTCTGCTGTCACCAGCTCTGCCGAACAGCTAAGGTGCGCGGGGTTTTCAGCGTCTCACCAAAAAGTTTGACGGTCAACACGATCACACGCCAGCGGGCCGGGTGTCCCGGGGGTGCGCGGCCTGACGATCATGCGGCGCGACTCTCCTGCGGGTTCCCGAAGGGTGTGGAGATCTTCGTCAATGCCGCAGCCTGGCACGGCGCGCCGCTCTTGGCAACCATGTCCAGGCGCCGGCCTCCTCCGCAGGTCATTTCGGGTGCGAGGTCTTCGCCCGCCCTCTGTTCACCGCTCGCCGTCGTCCGTGCGCACTGCGCGTCCGGCCCGCATTTCCCGGGCGGGATCAGCGGATCGCGAATCCCTCATATCCACCCCGCGGCGTGTCCCAGATCTCAGTGACTCCGTCCACGCGCCCGGGTGTGTCGTCGGAGCCGAGCCAGTCGAGCAGACGGTGGCAATTCTCACGCGGTCCTTCGGCCACCACCTGCACCCGGCCGTCGTCGAGATTGAGGGCGAAGCCGGTGAGGTTTCCGATCTCCAAAGCATTTGCCCTGGTGAACCAGCGGAACCCTACTTGCTGTACTCGGCCGCGTACCCATACGACGAGTCGTGCATCTTCGTTCATGCCCGAACGCTAACCGTCCAATTACTTCAAGGAGCACGCCGCCCCAATCCGCCATGGCGTAAGGTCCCCTCGCAATAGCCTCACCCGAACGGGTGAGTTTGATCTTTAATACGGTGACGTCGTGACGACGCCCCGGAGCACGAGGAAGGCACAGCGCATGGGACGGCATCGACGCGCAGGCGCGGCCCCCGCCGCTGAGCAGCACGCGGCCAACGCGGAGGACGGGCCCCGGGGCGCACGCCGGAAGAAGCGAGCCGGCATACCCGTACGCGCCGGGCTCCTCGGCGTGTCCGCGGCCGTGGCCCTCGGAGCGGTCGCCGTGGCCTCGGGCCTGCTGCCCGGCGGTGACAGCTACAGCGTGAGCGGAGGCGGGGCCGCCGACCAGGTCCACGCCGGAGGTGCTCCCGACCTGCTGACCCAGGGCGAGTCGTCCGCCGAGCCGACCGGCCGCACCTCCGCGTCCGCCGAGGCCGACCGGGGTTCCGGCCGTTCCGCCGCACCCTCGAAGTCCCCTTCGGCCACCCCGAGCGAGAAGCCGAGCAAGAAGCCGTCCGCCACCGCGACGAAGCCGGCGACGAAGGCTCCGGAGCGGACGAAGGCTCCCGCCCCGGAGCCGAAGAAGACCACGTCGTCCAGTCCCGCGGCCAAGAAGCCGGCCGCTCCGAAGACCTCGTCCGCCGCGCCGAGCCGCAAGGCCACCGCCCCGGCGAGCCCGTCCGCCACCACCGCTCAGGCCACCGTGCTCACGCTGGTCAACCAGGAGCGCGCGAAGGTCGGCTGCAGCCCGGTCACCACGAGCGCCTCGCTGACCGCGCTCGCCCAGGACTTCAGCGAGGACATGGCGGCCCGCGACTTCTTCGGCCACACCGACCCCGACGGAGCGACCCCCTGGGACCGTGCCGCCGCAGCGGGTGTGCAGAGTCTGGGCGGCGAGAACATCGCCCGGGGCCAGGCCGACGCACAGGCCGTGATGGACGCCTGGATGAACAGCGACGGCCACCGCGCAAACATTCTCAACTGCGATTACAAGACGCTGGGCGTGGGTGTCCACCTCGGCTCCGGCGGCCCCTGGTGGACGCAGGACTTCGGCTTCTGAGCCGTCCGCACCATCGCGGTGGCCGCGATGGTGCGGGGACGGCCGGTCGCGTCAGGAGATCCGCGGCGGACGCTGGCAGCGCGGGCAGAAGTAGCTGGAGCGGTTCATCCACGGCCGTCGGCGCATCGGCGTACCGCAGCGGTGGCAGGGTTCGTCCTCGCGTCCGTAGGCGTCCAGCGACCGGTCGAAGTAACCGGACTCGCCGTTCACATTGACGTACAGGCTGTCGAAACTGGTGCCGCCCTGGTCGAGGGCCTCCCGCATCACGTCCCGGACGTGCCCGAGCAGCTCCGCCGTCCTGGGGCGGGTCAGGGTCGCGGTCGGCCGCTCGTAGTGCAGCCGACTGCGCCAGAGCGCCTCGTCGGCGTAGATGTTGCCCACGCCGCTGATCAGTGACTGGTCGAGCAGGGCACGCTTGACCGTCGTACGGCGCAGGCGCAGCGCCAGATGGAAGGCGGTGTCGTCGAAGGCCGGGTCGAGGGGGTCGCGCGCGATGTGCGCGATCACGTCGGGCAGGCCGTCGGGGGTGTTGTCGTGCAGCGAGAGCCCGCCGAAGGTCCGCTGGTCGACGAAGCGCAGCTCGGTGCCGAGCGCGTCGTCGAAGCGGATCCTGATCCGCAGGTGCTTCTCGTCGGCGGCCTCCTCAGGCTGCACGAGCAGCTGACCGCTCATGCCGAGGTGGCCCAGGAGTGAGGACTCCACCTCGTCGAGCGGGACCCAGAGGTATTTGCCGCGGCGCATCGCGGGGCCGAAGCGCAGACCACGGAGCCGTGCCGCGAAGTCCGGGCCGCCCGCGAGGTGCCGGCGCACCGCACGCGGGTGCAGCACCTCGACGTCCTCGACGGTGCGCCCGGCGGTCCAGCGCTCCAGACCCCGGCGCACGACTTCGACCTCGGGCAGTTCGGGCACGGTGACTCCTTCGGCACAGGGGGGAAGACAGCGAGAGCCCCCCGGTGCACAAGGCACCGGGGGGCTCTCGGACGGTTCAGGCCGGAGCCGCGTCCGAGTGCGGCGACGGGTCGGCAGGGATGTCGGCGATCCCTCCGTCGGCTGCGACCTTGGCCGCAGCCTCCCCGCGTGCCTCCGCGGCGGCGCTGATCTCACGCCAGGCGGACTCGGCAGCCTGCTGCTCCGCTTCCTTCTTGCTACGGCCGGTGCCGGTGCCGTACGAGACACCACCGACGCGAGCGGCAGCAGTGAAGGTCTTCTCGTGATCGGGGCCGGTCTCCGTGACGAGGTACTCGGGGACTCCGAGGCTCTCGCTCGCGGTGAGCTCCTGGAGACTGGTCTTCCAGTCCAGGCCGGCTCCGAGGTTGGAGGACCTGTCGATCAGCGGGTCGAAGAGCCGGTGGACCAGCTCCGAGGCCGCGCTGAGGCCCTGGTCGAGATAGACGGCGCCGATCACCGCTTCAAGAGTGTCGGCGAGGATGGAAGCCTTGTCCCGGCCACCCGTGCCCTCTTCACCACGGCCGAGCCGGATGAAGGAGCCGAGTTCGAGGCCGCGGCCCACTTCCGCAAGTGCACGCGAGTTGACCACCGCGGCCCGCAACTTGGCCAGCTGGCCTTCGGGCAGGTCGGGGTGGGTGCGGTACAGCGTGTCCGTGACCACCAGACCGAGCACGGAGTCCCCGAGGAACTCCAGCCGCTCGTTGGTGGGCAGACCGCCGTTCTCGTACGCGTACGAGCGATGGGTCAGCGCACGCACCAGAAGGGCGGACTCGAGGTGATACCCGAGCCGCCCTTCCAGAAGCGTGTGGGACGAGGCTGTGTTGATGTTGTCTGTCTTCTTGGAGCTGGACAACTCAGACATCGGGCCTCTCACCAGCCGCTCAGACCTCGAGGACCTGGCGCTTGTTGTAGGTGCCGCAGCTCGGGCACGCAATGTGCTGGAGCTTCGGCTCCTGGCAACGCTCGCACGAAACCAGGGTGGGGACCGCAGCCTTCCACTGCGACCGGCGGTGGCGCGTGTTGCTGCGCGACATCTTCCGCTTCGGAACAGCCACGGCTACTTCTCCTGCTTCTCGTCGACGCCCGGTTCGGCGCCGCCCATGTTGTCCTTCTCGCCGTCCTGAACGGTCTCGGCGAGTCCTTGCAGTGCCGCCCAACGGATGTCGACGGCATCGTGGTGGTGGTCCGGATTCTCGTCCAGCCTGATTCCGCACTCGGAACACAGACCGGCACAGGTCTCCTTGCACACCGGCTGCAGCGGCAGTGCGAGCACCACCGCGTCACGCAGCACAGGCTCGAGGTCGAACGAGTCGTCCTCGAGAAAGAACCTGTCCTCGTCGTCCTCGGCGTCGTCGACCGGGTCCGCGGTCCTGCTGCGGTTCCGGTCATCGGCGTCAGGGTACGAGAACATCTCCTGGAAGTCCGCTTCGACCTCGAGGGCCAGCGGCTCCAGACACCTTACGCACTCCCCCTCGGCCGTCGCACGGGCGGTGCCTGTGACGAGCACCCCTTCCATGACCGATTCGAGGCGGAGGTCCAGCGCCAGAGGCGCGTTCTCCTGCACACCGATGACCCCGTCGATACCGAGGTCCTTCGGAGCTTCCACCGTGCGGGTCAGCCGTTTCATGGCACCAGGACGCCGGCCCAGCTCGCGCGTATCGAACACGAGAAGGCTGCGGTGGTCGAGGTGGCCGTTCAGGGCTTTTCCTGCTTTCGAGATCATGTGCGTGGTGCGGCTTCGGGAGGGCCACCCCTTGTCCTGACGGAAAGAGGGCAGCCGGGATCGCGGACATACACGCGACCGAAGAGCCAGGATACTGGACGTACCGCCCAGCTCCCAATCCGGTACGCCCCGCTCCGGTCAGCGGCCCTGTTCGTAGCGTCGCAGCTGTTCCAGGTCGATCATGCTGGTGTCGAAGAGGCTGGTCTCGTCGAGCGCGCTCTCGCCCTGCTGCACGGGCACCTGGCCCTGCTGCGGCCAGTACTCCTGCTGCTGGTTCGGGTCGTACGGCTGCTGCTGGTAGGCGCCGTACGGGTCCTGCTGCTGGTAGCCGTAGCCGTCCTGGACCTGCTGGTCCTGGTAGCCGTACGTCTGCGCGTACTGCGGCTCGGGCTGCCCCTGGGCCGGGAAGCCGGTCCGCGCGGGGTCCTGGTAGTCGGCGACCGGCGTGTAGTCCGGCTGTGCGGGCTCGGCGTAGGGCGGCTGCTGGGGGCTCTGCCGCGGCTCGGGGGTGGCGAGCTCGGCAAGGCCCGCCCAGTGGTCCTCGTCGCTGGTGTGCAGGTGGCCACCCGCCGCGTCCTGGGCGGCCATGTGCGCGCCGAGCTCGTCGGTGGCGACCCGGCCGTGCAGCTTCTGGCGGCCCCGGCCGACGGCCTCCAGGGTCTTGGCGAGCACGGCCTCGAAGGCGCCGAGCTTGGTGTCCACGTAGTCGTCGGCACGGCGGCGGAGCGTCTCGGGGTCGGCGCTGCGCTCGGGAGCCTCGGCGAAGTCGGGGTCCTCGTAGCCCTGCTCGTCGAGGCCTTCGCTCCGGCCCAGGAGCTTCTCGCGGCCCCGGTCGACGGAGCCGATGGTCTTGGTGAGGACGACCTCGAAGTTGGCGAGCTTGCTGTCGACGTACTCGTCGGCCTCGCCGCGGACCTCGTCGGCCTCCCTGCGGGCCTCGGACAGGATGCGGTCCGCCTCGGCCTGGGACCGCTGGGCGATCTCGGTGCCGGAGATCAGCGAACCGCGCTCCGCGCGGGCCGACTCGATGATCCGCTCGGCCTCCTGCCGGGCCTGCTCGACGAGCTGCTCACGGCCGCCGATGAGCTCCTCGGCGTGGGCCAGCGAACCGGGCAGGGCCTCGCGGACCTCCTCCAGCATCGCGAGCAGTTCGGCCCGGTTGACCACGCAGGACGCCGACATGGGCATGGAGCGGGCGTTCCCGACCGTTTCGACGATCTCGTCGAGCTTCTTCTGCACGTCCACCGTGTGCTCGCCACTCTCTGCTGCTGTTGGAGACGGACGGGACGACTGTAAGGCCAGTCGCCTCCCGTCCGACACCTGGTGACGGTCGGTCAGCGCATCACTTCTCGCCGAGACGCTTCACGAGGGCCTCGTGGACCGTCGGCGGCAGCAGGTGAGCCACGTCGCCACCCCAGGTGGCGACCTCCTTGACCAGGGAGGACGAAAGGAAGCTGTAGGTCGGGTTCGTCGGCACGAAGAGCGTCTCGACCCCCGAGAGGCCGTTGTTCATCTGGGCCATCTGCAGCTCGTAGTCGAAGTCGCTGACGGCCCGCAGGCCCTTCACGATCGCCGGGATGTCGCGCTGCTTGCAGAAGTCGACCAGCAGGCCGTGGAAGGACTCGACCTCCACGTTGCCGAAGTCCGCCGTGACCTCGCGGATCAGCTCGATCCGCTCGTCGACGGTGAACAGGCCCTTCTTGGACTGGTTGATCATCACGGCGACGTGCACGACGTCGTACAGCTTCGAGGCTCGTCCGATGATGTCGAGATGTCCGTTGGTGATGGGGTCGAACGACCCCGGACAGACGGCGCGGCGCAACGTGGTTCCCTCGCTCTCCGGTGCGGTCATCGTGCGTCTTCGCACGTAGAGGCGGCGCGACCGTACCAAAACGTCGCTTCGCCGTAACGACGCGCCCGCTGTGGTTCGAATCCGCCGGGCCAGTTGAATTCCCCGCCCCTGGTGCTCCGTTCCACCGTGACGAGAGCATCGTCCGTGAGCCACCCCTGAGCACGGAGTGTGAGCAGGATCTCCCGAAGATCGTCGTCGGTGACGGCGTACGGCGGATCGAGGAAAACCACGTCGTACGGGTCCGAGGGTGCCGGTCCCGCCACGATCTGTTCGGCTTTGCCCGCACGGAATTCGGCGCCGGGCAGGCCGAGGGAGCGGATGTTGTCGCGGACGGTGCGCGCGGCCTTGGCGTCGGCCTCCACGAGCAGCGCGTGGACCGCCCCGCGCGAGAGCGCCTCCAGGCCCACCGCGCCGGAGCCCGCGTAGAGATCGGCGACACGGACGCCGTCGAGGGTGCCCAGGAGCGCTTCCCAGGTGGAGAACAGGGCCTCGCGCGCACGGTCGGAGGTGGGGCGGGTGCCGGTGCCGGGCGGGACGGCCAGGCGGCGTCCGCCGGCCGAGCCGGCGATCACGCGGGTCATGGGTGTCTGTTCCTCGGGTCGCGGGCGGCACACAGGACGGAACGTGTGCCGTGCTCCCCACGATATGGCGTCGCCGGAAATCCGCCCGGTCACCCCTTGTCGAGGTACGCCTCCCGGTCCTTGTCGAGCAGGGCGTCCAGCGCCGTGCGCAGCTCCGGCAGGCGTTCGAGCCCGGGGTCGTCCGCGACGACGCGGACGGCCTCCTCGCGGGCGGCCTCGATGACCTCCTCGTCGTCGATGACGCTGAGCACCCGCAGGGAGGAGCGGACACCGGACTGGGCCTGTCCGAGGACGTCGCCCTCGCGCCGCTGTTCGAGGTCGATGCGGGAGAGCTCGAAGCCGTCGAGGGTGGCGGCGACCGCGGAGAGCCTGGCCCGGGCGGGGCTCGCCTCATGGGCCTCGCTGACCAGCAGACAGAGGCCGGGGGCGCTGCCGCGTCCGACGCGGCCCCTGAGCTGGTGCAGCTGGGACACCCCGAAACGGTCCGCGTCCATGATCACCATCGCGGTGGCGTTGGGGACGTTCACCCCGACCTCGATGACGGTGGTGGCGACCAGGACGTCGGCCTGGCCGGCGGCGAACCGGCGCATGACGTCGTCCTTGTCGTCGGGCGGCATCCTGCCGTGGAGGACCTCGACGCGCAGGCCGGCCAGCGGGCCCTTGGCGAGCTGGTCGGCGATGTCCAGCACGGCGAGCGGCGGCCGCTTCTCCGCGTCGTCCTCGGGGGCGGCCTTCTTCTTCCCCTTCTTCTTCCCGGCCTCGTCGGCGTCGTCCCCGATGCGGGGGCAGACCACGTACGCCTGGTGGCCGTTCTCCACCTCCTCGCGGACGCGTTCCCAGGCGCGGCTGAGAAAGTGCGGCTTGTCCTTGGCGGGGACGACATGGCTGGCGATCGGCGAACGGCCGGCGGGGAGCTGGTCCAGGACGGAGGTCTCCAGGTCGCCGAAGACGGTCATCGCGACCGTACGGGGAATGGGGGTGGCCGTCATGACGAGCAGGTGGGGCGGCTGCTTGCCCTTGGAACGCAGCGCGTCGCGCTGTTCCACGCCGAAGCGGTGCTGTTCGTCGACGACGACCAG
Organism: Streptomyces sp. NPDC051064; assembly: GCF_044455985.1. Classification (NCBI taxonomy): domain Bacteria; kingdom Bacillati; phylum Actinomycetota; class Actinomycetes; order Kitasatosporales; family Streptomycetaceae; genus Streptomyces; species Streptomyces sp. NPDC051064. Next base: position 46,332 of record NZ_JBITFK010000014.1, on the reverse strand, counting down.
GCCGAGGTCGTGGAACTGGACCTTGTCCTCGATCAGCGCGTGGGTGCCGATGACGATCCCGGCCTCGCCCGTGACGAGGTCGAGCAGCGCCTGGCGGCGGGCCGCCGTGCCCATGGAGCCGGTGAGCAGGACGACCTTCGTGCCGAGGTCGGACCCGCCGAGCATCCCGCCTTCGGCCAGCTCGCCCATCATCTCGGTGACGGACCGGTGGTGCTGCTGGGCGAGCACCTCGGTGGGGGCGAGCATCGCGGCCTGGCCGCCCGCGTCGACGACGGTGAGCATCGCGCGCAGGGCGACCATCGTCTTCCCCGAGCCCACCTCGCCCTGCAGCAGCCGGTGCATCGGGTGTTCCGTCGCCAGGTCGCCGAAGATCTCTCCGGTGACCTTCTGCTGGCCCTCGGTGAGCGTGAAGGGCAGCTTGGCGTCGAAGGCGTCGAGCAGACCGCCGGAAACGGGTCTGCGGGCCACCGCGGGAAGCTGGGTGTCGGCGTAGCGGCGGCGGGCGAGCGCGACCTGGAGGACGAAGGCCTCGTCCCAGCGCAGCCGGTCCCGCGCGGCCGCGATGTCCGCCTTGGTGTGCGGGCGGTGGATCCTGAGCAGAGCCTCGGGCAGGGGGACGAAGCCGCGCCCTTCGCGCAGCGCCGGGGGCAGCGGGTCCACCGCCTCCTGCGCGCTGGGCAGGACCGTGTCGACGGCCTTGGCGATCCGCCAGGAGTCGAGCTGCTTGCAGGCCGGGTAGATCGGCAGCAGCTGCCCGGCGAAGGCGTCGACGGCCTCGGTCACATCGGCCGGGTCGTCATCGTGCCTCGCGTCCAGGAGCTGGTACGTCGGGTGGGCCAGCTGCATCTTCCTGTTGAAGACGGAGACCTTGCCCGCGAACATCGCCCGCCGGCCGGGCAGGAGCTCCTTGTGGGGCTTGTGGACGCCGTGTCCGAAGAAGACCAGCTGGAGGCGGCCGCTGCCGTCGGTGAGGGTGACCTCCAGCCGCTTGCCGCGGCCGTTGTTGAACATCATGATCCGCGCGTCGGCGACCTGGGCGACGACCGTCACATGCTCGTCGAGCGGGAGTTCGGTGAGCGCCGTGAGGCGGCCCCGCTCCTCGTAGCGCCGCGGGTAGTGGTGCAGCAGATCACCGACCGTGTGCAGGTCGAGGTGTTCGGCCATCACCTTCGCGGTGGCTCCGCCGAGCAGCTTCTTCAGGGGTTCATCGAAAGCGGACACGCGGTCCATTGCACACCACGCCACTGACAGATGTCTCCGTGCGCCGCCCCGCTCGACGTGTCACTCGACGCCGATGAGCAGGGGCGCCGCCTGGTGGCCGCCCCGGTAGACGACCGTGTCGACGGCGAGGTAGCCCTCGCGGACGTGTTCGCTCAGCTCGTCGGCGAGGTCGTCGGGCACGTCCTCCCCCAGGATCAGCGTGACGAGTTCGCCGCCCGCCGACAGCATCCGGTCCAGGACCGTGCGGGCCGTGCCCGGGACGTCCTCACCGATGACGGCGACGTCCCCGTCGATCAGGCCGAGGATGTCGCCGGCCTGACAGATGCCCGCCATGGTCCACGACTGCCGTTCGGCGACGGCCAGTTCGGCGTACCTGGTGGCGCCGGCCGCCGACGTCATCGCGACGACGTCCTCGTCGAAGCTGCGGCCGGGTTCATGGACGGCGAGCGCGGCGATGCCCTGGACCGCGGCGCGGGTGGGGACCAGAGCGACGCGGATGCCCTCGCCCCTGGCCTGTTCGGCGGCGGCGGCGGCGGTGTGACGCAGCTGTGCGTCGTTCGGCAGCAGGACCACCTCCCGGGCGTGCGCCCGGCGGATGGCGTCGACCAGTTCGCCGCTGGCGGGCGGCTCGCCGGGACGTGCCAGCACGGTGGTCGCCCCGGCCTCGGCGCACAGGCCGGAGAGCCCGTCGCCGGGTACGACCACGACGACCGCGCGCTGGGCGGGTTCACGGTGGGCCGAACCCCGGTCGGCGGCGAAGTGGGTGATCCGGATCCGGTAGGGCCGGCCGGCCTCGACCCCGGCCTCGACGGCCGCCCCCGCGTCGTCGACATGGACGTGGACGTTCCACAGGCCGTCGCCGCCGACCACGACGAGTGAGTCCCCCAGGGCGTCCAGCCGGCTCCGCAGCCGGGCGACCGCGTCGTCGGGGGCCTCCAACAGATAGATGACCTCGAAGGCCGGCCCGCTGTCCGGGCCCGCCTCCGCACAGTCACCGGTCAGCGGAAGGACGTCGGGGGCGGGTGTGACGGCGCGCTCCCGGACACGTCCGCCGACCGCTTCCAGCAGTGCGCCGAGCACGGTCACCAGGCCCTGCCCGCCGGCGTCGACGACGCCCGCACGGCCGAGGACGGCGAGCTGGCCGGGGGTGGCTGCCAGGGCGGTGCGCGCCCCTTCGTACGCTGCCTCGGCCACCTCGGTGAGCCGGGCGCTCCCGCCTGTTGCCCCGGCCGCCTCGGCGGCTGCTGTGGCGACCGTGAGCACCGTGCCCTCGACGGGATGGGCCACGGCCAGCCGCGCCGCCGCGGCGGCCTCCGCCAGCGCGGTCCGCAGGTGACGGGCGTCACCCGACTCGGACAGGACGGAGGCCATGCCGCGCAGCAGCTGGGCCAGGATGGTCCCCGAATTGCCCCGGGCCCCGATCAGCGCGCCGTGCGCCATGGCCCGCACCGCGTCGGCGGGGCCGGGCACGGTGGAACCGGTCTCATGGGCGGCGAAGACCGCCTCGACGGCCGCGGCCGCCGACTCGACGGTGAGATAGAGGTTGGTGCCGGTGTCCCCGTCGGCGACGGGGTAGACGTTGATGGCGTCGATGGCTGCCCGCTCCCGTCCCAGGGCCTCCAGGGCCAGTGAGCACCAGGTGCGCACCGCGACGGCGTCCAGATCGTCGGGGGACTGCGGCACCGTTGGTCCTCCTTGGGGCGGCCGTGGGGGGCTGGCTGCACCGCAGAGTAGTCCTCGTGCGCAGGCCCGGCGGGCAGAGGTGCGGGACGGAGTGCCCGGGGAGCCGTGGTAGTTTCGTATCTCCGACGCAGCCGTTGTATGCTGCTCCGGTTGCCCGACGAGAGTCGGGACATTCCTCCGGTACCGCCACTTCAGTAAAATGATTCCGGCGCGCCGGAATTCACTGTAAGTGCATCTGAAGTTTTGGAGTGACCCGTGGCTGCCAACTGCGACGTTTGCGGCAAGGGGCCGAGCTTCGGCAACAGCATTTCGCACTCGCACCGCCGTACGTCCCGTCGCTGGAATCCCAACATCCAGCGCGTGCGTGCCGTGGTCGGGCGGACGCCGAAGCGGCTCAACGTCTGCACCTCGTGCATCAAGGCCGGCAAGGTCGCGCGCTGACGTCCCCGTCGTAGCGCAGCCTTCCGGTTGCCCAAAAAGCCGGTCCACCTCGGTGGACCGGCTTTTTGCTGTGCTCTGCTTCAGCGGGCCGGGCGTACGAGCCAGCCGTGATCGACGGGGCCGATCCCGCCGCCCAGCGCGAAGCCGGCCCGGATCGCGCCGGTGACGTACTCCTTCGCGCCCCGCACGGCGGCCGGGACGTCCTGGCCGCGGGCGAGTCCGCAGGCGATGGCGGAGGCGAGGGTGCAGCCCGTGCCGTGGGTGTGCCGGTTGTCGAGCCTCGGGGCGCGCAGCCAGTGCTCCTCGCTGCCGTCCGTCAGCAGGTCCACGGCCTCGCCGGGCAGATGGCCGCCCTTGATCACCACCCAGCGCGGTCCGTACGCGAGGATCGCGGCGGCGGCCCTGCGCATCCCCGGTTCGTCGGTGACGGTGACGCCGGTGAGCTGGGCCACCTCGTCGAGGTTCGGGGTGGCGACGGTGGCGACGGGCAGCAGCTTCGTGCGTACGGAGTCGAGGGCTTCGGCCGCCAGCAGCGGGTCCCCGTGCTTGGAGACCCCGACGGGGTCGACGACGACGGGTGCGCCGGTCCCCGCGAGGAGTTCCGCGACGGTGTCGACGAGCACGGCCGAGGACAGCATGCCGGTCTTCACCGCCTGGACGCCGATGTCGTCGACGACGCTGCGGTACTGGGCGCGTACGGCGTCCGCCGGCAGCTCCCAGGCTCCCTGCACGCCCAGCGAGTTCTGGGCGGTCACCGCGGTCAGCACGCTCATCCCGTGGGTGCCGAGAGCCAGCATCGTCTTGAGGTCGGCCTGGATGCCCGCACCGCCGCCGGAGTCGGATCCGGCGACGGTGAGGACACGGGGCGGTACCGGGGCAGGTGCGGTCATGCCCCGGAATCTACTGGGCGTCCTCGATGGATCCGAAATGGTCCCAGCCGCCCTTGCTCGTCCAGGGCGCTCCGTCGACGGTGACCTGGGGAAGCGCCGACGGGTTGAGGACCTCTCCGATGACCTTCCAGCGCGCGGGGAGCTTCACATCGGCGGGGAACGTCGCCACGATCGCGTGGTCCTCTCCCCCGGTCAGCACCCACTGCAGGGGGTCGACCCCGACGGCCTGCCCGATGTCGGACATCTGCGAGGGAATGTCGATGAGACCGGACCGCAGGTCTATACGGACCTTGCTGGCCTCGGCGATGTGCCCGAGGTCGGCGACGAGTCCGTCGCTGACGTCGGTCATGGCCGTGGCGCCGAGCCCGGCGGCCGCGGGGCCCGCGTGGTACGGCGGTTCGGGGCGCCGGTGCGCCTCGACGAAGGCGCGCGGCGAGCGGAACCCCCGGGAGAGCACGGCGAATCCGGCAGCGGACCAGCCGAGCCACCCGGTGACGGCGACGACGTCGCCGGGCCGGGCGCCGGCCCGGGTGACGGGTTCGTGGTTGCGCAGGTCGCCGAGCGCGGTGATCGCGACGGTGATGGTGTCGCCCCCGACGACGTCGCCGCCGACGACGGCCGCACCGGCGACCTGGCACTCGTCACGCAGTCCGTCCATGAGCTCGGCGGCCCAGGTGACCGGCAGGTCGGCCGGTACGACGAGACCGAGCAGCAGCGCCGTGGGCACGGCGCCCATGGCGGCGATGTCGGCGAGGTTCTGGGCGGCGGCCTTGCGGCCGACGTCGTACGCCGTCGACCAGTCGCGGCGGAAGTGCCGCCCTTCCAGCAGGATGTCCGTACTGGCCACGACCCTGCGGTCGGGAGCGGCCACGACCGCGGCGTCGTCGCCGGGTCCCAGCCGTACCGCCGGAGTGGTGGTGAGCCGGGACGTGAGCTCTCTGATGAGCCCGAACTCCCCCAACTCGCCCACGGTTCCCTTCACCGAGTCTCACCTCTCATCTATCGCACCGGACACCTGTCCGGGCTGCTTCAGCGGCCGGAGGTCCGGACCGTGGGCGGACGGCCCACGGGATCCGGTGGCTCCGGGGCGTACGGGCGTCACTGTCGCCCTTCCGCACCGGTGGGCTTGCGGTCGCGAGCCCCAACGGCTGTCGGTACCGTCAAGAGATACGTCAACTTCTGTGGTGCGTGCGCCACGCTGTGGGCGTCAACCGGCCCGTAGGTCTCCCCCCGGCCCGGGGCAACGCGATAACGTGGCGTCCCTTTCCCCCACATGATCCTCGTGGCCGCCCTGGAGGTTCCGTGGTACAGGCGTACATCCTCATCCAGACCGAGGTGGGCAAGGCGTCGATCGTCGCCGAGACCATCGCAAAGCTCCCGGGAGTGATCCAGGCAGAGGACGTCACAGGCCCCTACGACGTGATCGTGCGCGCGCAGGCCGACACGGTCGACGCCCTCGGCCGCATGGTGGTCGCCAAGGTCCAGCAGGTGGACGGCATCACACGCACCCTGACCTGCCCGGTCGTCCACCTCTGACCCCTGTCTACGCTGGTCCGGTGACTCACACCCGCCGCCGGTCCCCCCGTTCCCTTGTACTCGCCCCGTCCGCCGCCCTGTGCGTGCTCGCCGTGGCGGGCTGTTCCGGCGGTGGTGACCAGCCCTCGGTGGCGGTTCCCACGCCGTCGTCGGAGGCCGCCGGGTACTGCGAGGAACTGCACAAGGAGCTGCCGGAAACCGTCGACGATCTGGAGCGGAGTGATCCCTCACCGGATTCGGACCTGACCGCCGGCTGGGGGGACGGGGCGATCGTACTGCGCTGCGGTGTCCCCCGGCCCGCGAGGATGGATGATTCCCAGTCGAAGGCGGTCGACGCGGACGGCGTCAACTGGCTGCTGGAGCAGCCCGATGACGCCGGCCCTCGGTTCACGACCACCTACCGCAAGGCGTATGTCGAGGTGACGCTCGGGACGGAGTACGCCCACGACATCACCCCGTTGTCCGCGTTCGCCGTGCCCGTGAAGAAGACGGTCCCCGACAGTCTCTGAGGGCTGTCCCGTGCGGGACAGCCCTCGACGGCTCAGCGCAGGCCGGTGGAGCGGTTCAGCGCGGAGGTGATCAGCCGGTCGACCAGCTCCGGGTACTCCACACCGCTCGCCTGCCACATGCGGGGGAACATGGAGATCGGGGTGAAGCCCGGCATGGTGTTGATCTCGTTGATGACGAACGTGCCGTCCTCGGTGAGGAAGAAGTCGGCGCGCACGAGGCCCTCGCAGGAGGCCGCCTCGAATGCCTCGACGGCGAGCCGCCGCACCTCGGCGGTCTGCTCCTCGGTGAGCGGTGCGGGCACCAGGCCGGCCGCCGAGTCGATGTACTTGGCCTCGAAGTCGTAGAAGTCGTGCGCGGTGACGGGCGGGATCTCGGCGGGCACGCTGGCGCGCGGTCCGTCCTCGAACTCCAGCACGCCGCATTCGATCTCCCGGCCGCGCAGCAGGGACTCCACGAGGAACTTGGGGTCGTGCCGGCGGGCCTCCTCGATCGCCTCGTCGAGCCCGGCCGCGTCGTCGACCTTCGTGATGCCCATGGAGGAGCCGCCGCGGGCGGGCTTGATGAAGAGCGGCCAGCCGTGCTCGGCCGCGAACTCCATGATGCGCTTGCGGGCGGCGGGGCGGTCCGACTCCCACTCCCGGGGCCGGACGACCTCGTACGGGCCGACCGGCAGCCCGAAGGAGGTGAACACCCGCTTCATGTACTCCTTGTCCTGGCCGACGGCCGAGGACAGCACACCGGCGCCGACGTAGGGGACGCCGGAGAGCTCCAGGAGCCCCTGGAGCGTGCCGTCCTCGCCGTAGGGGCCGTGCAGCATGGGGAAGACGACGTCGACCTCGCCCAGGACCGTGGGCACCGCACCGGGTTCGCTGACGACGACGTCACGGTTGCCGGGGTCGACGGAGAGCGTCACCGCGCCCTGCGTGGAGTCGGCCAGCTGGTCCACGTCGGGCACCTGCCGGTCCGTGATGGCCATGCGGGCCGGGTCGTCGGACGTGAGGGCCCAACGTCCGTCCCTCGTGATGCCGATCGGCAGGACGTCGTACTTCGTCCGGTCGATGGCGCTCATGATGGCACCGGCCGTGACGACCGAGATGCCGTGTTCGGAGCTGCGGCCGCCGAACACGACGGCCACGCGCGGCTTGCGGCCCGGCTCGGAGCTCTGCTCGGAGCTCAGCGGGCTCTCAGGGCTCTGGGGGAGGTTCTGGCTGCTCATATCGCGATGAGCGTACCTGCTGGTAGGGCTCGAGTCAGCGTCGCTCGGGCTTGGCGCTGCGCGACATCAGCTCCTTGAGGGCGACCACCGGCGGCTTGCCCTCGTGGACGATGCCGACGACCGTCTCGGTGATCGGCATGTCGACGCCGTGCCTGCGCGCCAGATCGAGCACGGATTCGCAGGACTTGACGCCCTCGGCGGTCTGGCTCGTGACGGCGACGGTCTCCTGGAGGGTCATCCCCCGCCCGAGGTTCGTGCCGAAGGTGTGGTTGCGCGAGAGCGGTGAGGAGCACGTCGCCACCAGGTCGCCGAGTCCGGCCAGGCCGGAGAAGGTGAGCGGGTCGGCCCCCATGGCGAGTCCCAGCCGGGTGGTCTCGGCGAGGCCGCGGGTGATGAGGGAGCCCTTGGCGTTGTCACCGAGGCCCATGCCGTCGGCGATACCCACGGCGAGACCGATGACGTTCTTCACGGCGCCGCCGAGCTCGCAGCCGACCACGTCGGTGTTGGTGTACGGCCGGAAGTACGGGGTGTGGCAGGCGGCCTGGAGGCGCTGGGCGACGTTCTCGTCCGAGCAGGCGACGACGGCGGCCGCGGGGCGGCGTTCGGCGATCTCCTTGGCGAGGTTGGGGCCGGTGACGACGGCGATCCGGTCCGGGGTGACCTCGGTGACGTCCTCGATGACCTCGCTCATCCGCTTGGCGGTGCCGAGTTCGACGCCCTTCATCAGGGAGACGAGCACCGTGCCGGGCTCCAGATGCCGCGACCAGTCGGCGAGGTTGGCGCGCAGGGTCTGCGAGGGCACGACGAGGACGGCGAAGTCGGCGCCGCGCAGGGCCTCGGCGGCGTCGGTCGTGGCCCGGACCGAGGCGGGCAGTTCCACGCCCGGAAGGTAGCCCGGGTTGGTGCGGGTGGTGTTGACGGCCTCGGCGACCTCGGCGCGGCGTCCCCAGAGGGTGACCTCGCAGCCGGCGTCGGCGAGGACCATGGCGAAGGCCGTACCCCATGAGCCGGTTCCGAAGACGGCCGCCTTCGCGGGGTGCGTCACGTCATTCCCTTTCCCTCTGCCTTACGCCGCTGTTCGGCGCGGGCCTTGCGGTGATCGTAGAGCTCGGCGGGGGCCTTCTCGCCGCGTACGTCCTCGAGCTGGGCGGTGATCGCGGCCATGATGGTCTCGGTGGCCTGGCGCAGGACGTCGGGCGTCGGGTCGAGGCCGTAGTAGCGGGAGAGGTCGACCGGCGGACCTGCCTGCACCCGCAGGGTCTTGCGGGGGAACAGCTGGAGCTTGTTCTCCTTGGCGTAGGGCGGCATCGCCAGGTTGGCGCCCCACTGGGCGACGGGGATGACCGGGGCCTTGGTCATCAGCGCGACCCGGGCGGCGCCGGTCTTGCCGGCCATCGGCCACATGTCGGGGTCACGGGTGAGCGTGCCTTCCGGATAGAAGGCGACGCACTCGCCCCGCTCGATGGCGTCCACGGCGGCACGGAAGGCGTCGAGTGCGTTGGTCGTCTCCCGGTAGACGGGGATCTGGCCGGTGCCGCGCAGGATCATTCCGACGAAAGGCGTCCTGAAGAGTCCGGCCTTCGCGAGGAGCCGCGGAACGCGTCCGGTGTTGTACTGGAAATGCCCGTACGACAGCGGGTCCAGATAGGAGTTGTGGTTGACCGCGGTGATGAATCCGCCATCGGCCGGAATGTGTTCCATTCCCCGCCAGTCCCGCTTGAACAGAACCACCAGGGGCGGTTTCGCGATGGCCGCCGCCAGGCGGTACCAGAAGCCGATTCTGCGGCGGGACACTCGGACGCCTTCCTCTAGGACCTGAGCTGCTGCGCGGCTCGCGGCGGTGCTTTCGTGCCCCGGGCCCTGCTGTGTGGAGAACACCGTACGCCTCACGCCTGGGGGCGGACCTCCGGGTTGTCGTACCGGCAGGCGAGAATAAGGGCTGATGCGTACGGAGGGGGAGATCGCCACGAACACCGACCCGACCGGCCTCTGGTCCCTGGTCGTCCCGCTGAAACCGCTCGCACGGGCCAAGAGCAGGCTCGGCCGGGCGGTGGGCGGGGATCTGCGTCCGCGCCTGGCCCTGGCGTTCGCGCTGGACACCGTGTCGGCCGCGCTGTCCTGCCCGGCGGTGCGAGATGTGGTGGTCGTCACGGACGACCCGGTGGCCGGAGCGGCGCTGGCGGCGCTCGGCGCGCGGACGGTGGCCGACACCCCGGCGGCCGGACTCGACGCGGCGATGGAGCACGGTGCGCGGTCGGCGCGCGGCCGGCACGGGGGTGCGGCGGTGGCCGTGCTCAACGCGGATCTACCCGCGCTGCGTCCGGACGATCTGGCGCGGGTGCTCGAATTCTCCGCAGTATTTCCCCGTGCATTTGTCGGTGACGCACAAGGAATCGGCACCACATTTCTTTCCGCGGCGCCCGGGGTGGAATTGCGGCCGGCCTTCGGCGGGGCGTCGCGGGCGAGGCACCTGGCGTCGGGGGCGGTGGAGATCTCGCTGCCGGGCATCGATTCGGTCCGCAGGGACGTGGACACGGGCGACGATCTGGAGGCCGCGCTGGCACTGGGAGTGGGGCGGTTCACCGCTGCGCTGGCGGCCCCCGTGGCGCCTGCCGCGGACCGATAGGCTGCCGCTCATGCAGGCGACCTCGTTCACGTACGACTCCGAGACCCGCACCGGCAGCGTGCTTCTCGACGACGGCACCCCGGTGGACTTCGACGCACCCGCGTTCGACGCGGGAGGGCTGCGGCTGCTGCGCCCGGGGCAGCGGGTGCGGATCGAGACCGAGGGCGAGGGCGCCTCGCTGCGGATCACCCTGGTGACGCTGCAGACGCTCTGAGAGCGCCCCTGAACAGCCCGCGGGCCGGGCTCCCCTCGGGGAGCCCGGCCCGGCGCGTATGAGGAACGAGCGGTGCCCGGTCTCACTTCTTGCGTGCGGTGACCTTCTTGGCAGTGGTCTTGCGTGCCGTGGTCTTCTTCGCGGGCGCCTTCTTCGCCGTGGTCTTCTTGGCGGGCGCCGTCTTGGCGGCGACGGTCTTCTTGGTGGTCGTCGTCTTCTTCGCCGGGGCCGCCTTCTTCGCCGCCGCCGTGGTCTTCTTGGCCGCCGCCGTGGCCTTCTTGGCGGTGGTCTTCTTCGCCGGGGCCGCCTTCTTCGCGGCCGCCGTGGTCTTCTTGGCCGCCGCCGTGGCCTTCTTGGCGGTGGCCTTCTTGGCGGCCGCCTTCGCCGTCGTACGGGTGGAAGAACCGCCCGAGAGGCTGCCCTTGGGGGCCTTCTTCACGGCCACGTCGTTCTTGGGGAGCTTCTTGGAGCCGCTCACCAGGTCCTTGAAACCCTGTCCCGCGCGGAAACGGGGCACAGAGGTCTTCTTGACCCGTACGCGCTCGCCCGTCTGCGGGTTGCGGGCGTACCGGGCGGGACGGTCGACCTTCTCGAACGAGCCGAAGCCGGTGACCGAGACACGGTCCCCCGCGACAACCGCACGGACGATCGCGTCGAGTACCACGTCGACAGCGTCTGCGGCCTGCTGGCGGCCGCCGACCTTGTCGGCAATCGCTTCTACGAGCTGCGCCTTGTTCACGTCTTCCCCTTCGGAGACATTGCCGGAACGAAACTGTTCAGGCTTTTTCGCACGTTAGGCAGATATATACCGCAAATCAAACACGAAACGGGCTAATCACCCTAGTGCCGCAACGAAGTCGACCGCTGCGCTGTCCGCAGAGTCAGTCACCTTCGGGGAATCGGCCCTCGTCGAGGTCCTTCATCAACCGGTCCAGACGCCTTGCCGCGCCTGGGAGATCGTGCTTAGCCGCGGCCGTGACGACCAGCAGCTTCCGGGACAGCGCCATCCGTACGCCCTCCGGGACTTGCAGTTCGCGCACCTTTGCGTGTGCTTCTTTCAATCGGTCGGCGACTTGGCCATAGAGCTCGAGTTGGCTGTCGCGTTCCATGCACCGATTGTGCCATCTGGGGCGAGTTGTCGCCCGAGGGGGTCTCAACAAGCGACTGCGCCCCCTGCCTTCCGGCAGGGGGCGCAGTTCGGGAAAAGCGCTGCTCAGGCATCAATTGTACGCGGCTTGTGGGACGGCCTGGCCGCCTCGTAAGTCACAATGTCCGCTTCGTTCTGAAGAGTGAGACTGATGTCGTCGAGGCCGTTCAGCAGTCGCCAGCGGGCGTTCTCGTCGAGCTCGAAGTCGGCCGTGATTCCGTCGCCAAGGACCTGCCGCTTCTCCAGGTCGACGGTCACCTCGGCCGTCGGGTCGGCCTCGGTCAGCTCCCAGAGACTGTCGACGACCTTCTGGTCGAGGACGACGGTCAACAGACCGTTCTTCAGGGAGTTGCCACGGAAGATGTCGGCGAAGCGGGAGGAGATGACCGCCTTGAAGCCGAAGTTCTGCAGGGCCCAGACCGCGTGCTCCCGCGAGGAGCCCGTGCCGAAGTCGGGACCGGCCACCAGGACCGAGGCGCCCTTGCGCTCGGGGCGGTTGAGGACGAAGTTCTCGTCCTTGCGCCAGGCCTCGAAGAGCCCGTCCTCGAAGCCGTCGCGGGTGACCTTCTTCAGCCAGTGCGCGGGGATGATCTGGTCGGTGTCGACGTTGCTGCGGCGCAGCGGGACGGCCCGGCCGGTGTGTGCGGTGAATGCTTCCATGACTCTCAGACTCCGGCGGGCGTACGGACGTCGGACAGATCGGCGGGCGATGCCAGGTGGCCCAGCACGGCGGTGGCGGCGGCGACCTGCGGGGAGACCAGGTGGGTGCGGCCGCCCTTGCCCTGCCTGCCCTCGAAGTTCCGGTTCGAGGTGGAGGCGGAGCGCTCACCGGGGGCCAGCTGGTCGGGGTTCATGCCGAGGCACATCGAGCAGCCCGCGTGCCGCCATTCGGCGCCGGCGGCGGTGAAGACCTTGTCCAGGCCCTCCTCGACCGCCTGCAGGGCGACCCGGACGGAGCCCGGGACGACCAGCATCCGGACGCCGTCGGCGACTTTGCGGCCGTCCAGGATCGAGGCCGCGTTACGCAGGTCCTCGATGCGCCCGTTGGTGCAGGAACCTACGAACACCGTGTCCACGTTGATCTCGCGCAGCGGCTGGCCGGCGGTCAACCCCATGTATTCCAGGGCCTTTTCGGCGGCGTAGCGCTCCGAGGCGTCCTCGTACGAAGCGGGGTCGGGGACGTTGGCCGACAGGGGCGCGCCCTGGCCGGGGTTGGTGCCCCAGGTGACGAACGGCGCGAGTTCGGCGCCGTCGATGAACACCTCGGCGTCGAAGACGGCGTCATCGTCGGTGCGGAGCGTCTTCCAGTACTCCACCGCCGCGTCCCACTCCTCGCCCTGGGGGGCGTGGTCGCGTCCCCGCAGGTAGTCGAAAGTGGTCTCGTCGGGGGCGATCATGCCCGCGCGGGCGCCGGCCTCGATCGACATGTTGCAGATGGTCATCCGGGCTTCCATCGAGAGCTTCTCGATGGCGGAGCCGCGGTATTCGAGGATGTAGCCCTGGCCGCCGCCGGTGCCGATCCGGGCGATGATGGCCAGGATGAGATCCTTGGCGGTGACGCTGTCGGGGAGTTCGCCCTCGACCGTGATCGCCATGGTCCTGGGGCGGGCCAGCGGCAGCGTCTGGGTGGCCAGGACGTGCTCGACTTGGCTGGTGCCGATACCGAAGGCCAGCGCCCCGAACGCGCCGTGGGTGGAGGTGTGCGAGTCGCCGCAGACGACCGTGGTGCCGGGCTGGGTCAGGCCCAGCTGAGGGCCGACCACGTGCACGACGCCCTGCTCGACATCTCCCAGGGGGTGCAGCCGGACGCCGAACTCCGCGCAGTTCTTGCGCAGGGTCTCCAGCTGGGCGCGGGAGACCGGGTCGGCGATCGGCTTGTCGATGTCGAGGGTCGGGGTGTTGTGGTCCTCGGTGGCGATGGTGAGGTCGAGACGCCGCACCGGCCGGCCGGCCTGGCGCAGGCCGTCGAAGGCCTGCGGGCTGGTCACCTCGTGCAGCAGGTGCAGATCGATGAAGAGAAGGTCGGGCTCGCCATCGGCGCGCCGGACGACGTGGTCGTCCCAGACCTTCTCCGCGAGTGTCCTACCCATCGCTTTCCCTCCGGCCGGCGTCTTCGCCGGCCCAACTAGAGATTCGGGTGCCGCCGTCCGGACCCCCGAGCGGGGCGGTGGCCGCAGGCCGTTGTAAGGCCGCACGTACAGGTTCGCAACTTCCGGGGAAAATTGAACTTGCGTTTCACAGAGTGAGACGCGAGTATCGTCGTATGGACAACTCTAGCGGCGTCGGCGTTCTCGACAAGGCAGCTCTGGTATTGAGCGCCCTGGAGTCCGGTCCGGCCACCCTCGCCGGGCTGGTCGCGGCGACAGGGCTCGCACGGCCCACGGCACACCGACTGGCCGTGGCACTCGAACACCACCGCATGGTGGCAAGGGACATGCAGGGCCGTTTCATTCTCGGCCCCCGGCTCGCGGAGCTCGCTGCCGCGGCCGGCGAGGACCGCCTCCTGGCGACGGCCGGACCCGTACTCACACATCTGCGCGACATCACCGGCGAGAGCGCGCAGCTCTACCGCCGGCAGGGCGACATGCGGATCTGCGTCGCGGCGGCGGAGCGGCTGTCCGGACTGCGGGACACCGTGCCGGTCGGCTCCACGCTCACGATGAAGGCGGGTTCCTCCGCCCAGATCCTGATGGCCTGGGAGGAGCCGGAGCGCCTGCACCGGGGCCTGCAGGGGGCCCGTTTCACCGCGACGGCCCTCTCGGGTGTCCGGCGGCGGGGCTGGGCCCAGTCGATCGGCGAGCGCGAGCCGGGCGTGGCCTCGGTCTCGGCCCCGGTCCGCGGGCCGTCGAACCGGGTGGTCGCCGCGGTGTCCGTCTCCGGGCCGATCGAGCGCCTCACCCGCCACCCGGGCCGGATGCACGCGCAGGCCATCATCGACTCAGCTGCACGACTGAGCGAGGCCCTGCGCCGCACGGGCTGAAGCCCGCGCCGCGAGTCGTCGCCGCTCTTATTCCTTCACCGAGCCGCCCCAGCGCCGTGGCGGCCCCCTTCTTCCGGTGTCAGCTCCCCGGAACCCCCCGGCGTCCGCTCCCCGGACGCGCGGTGCGCGAAGCGGCCCGCCGCCCGGCGGCCCCTCTTCTCCAGCGACAGCACACCGGTCGCCGCCGCCGGTCCGTAGGCCGGCATATCGGCGTAGACCGATTCGTACGACCCCTCGGGCACGATGCAGGTCTCGTGCCACAGCCCCACATGCTGCCGGTACATGGATTGCCACCCTCGTCGCTTCATTGGAGAGCCCGACTGTCCAAGGGTGGGATGGTGGCACCACCCACCGGGGCGGCACACGGGAAGGCACAGAGGATGCGGCTGTCCGAACTGAGTGAGCGGAGCGGTGTCTCCACCGCGACGATCAAGTACTACCTGCGCGAGCGGTTGCTCCCCGCCGGCACCCGGATCAGCGCCACACAGGCCGACTACGACGAGAGCCATCTGCGCCGGCTGCGCCTGGTGCGGGCCCTGCTCCAGGTCGGAGGTCTCCCGGTGGCCACGGCCCGCGAGGTGCTGGCGCACGTCGACGACGAGTCGCTGGGCCGGACGATCCGGCTGGGCGCCGCCCTGTGGGCGCTGCCCCACGGCCCCGAGCCCGACGAGGACGCGCCGGAGACCGCCACCGCACGCGCCGAAGTCGCCCGGCTGCTCACGGAACTGGGCTGGACCACGGCACTGGAGCTCGGCGAACTCTCCCCCGTACACCGCTCGCTGGTGGCCTCACTGGCCACGCTCATCCGCCTCGGCCACCCCTGCGATGTGGCGCGCCTCGCCCAACAGGCCCGCCTCATGCGGGAGGTGGCGGTGCAGGACCTGGACGCGCTGGAGTCGTTCCCCACGGAGGCCGAGCAGGTGGAAGCCGCCGTGGCGTCGGCCGTGCTGTACGAGCCGCTGCTGGCGTCGCTGCGCCGGCTGGCACAGGCGGAGGAGTCCGCGCAGCGGTACGGGCTCTGAGGAGCGCACACGAGAAAGGCCCTCCACCGAGGTGAAGGGCCCTTCCGTACTGCTGTGTTGTACCCCCGACCGGATTCGAACCGGCGCTACTGCCGTGAGAGGGCAGCGTGCTAGGCCGCTACACAACGGGGGCTTGTTTACTGCTGACTTGCGCTGGGCTACCAGGACTCGAACCTAGAATGACGGTACCAGAAACCGTAGTGTTGCCAATTACACCATAGCCCATGGTGAAGTACCCCCGACCGGATTCGAACCGGCGCTACTGCCGTGAGAGGGCAGCGTGCTAGGCCGCTACACAACGGGGGCCCTAGCGATCCTGCATCAAGAACGTGGGTGCGACCCAGATGTTCTCGCGGGAAGGATCTGTACCCCCGACCGGATTCGAACCGGCGCTACTGCCGTGAGAGGGCAGCGTGCTAGGCCGCTACACAACGGGGGCTTGTTTACTGCTGACTTGCGCTGGGCTACCAGGACTCGAACCTAGAATGACGGTACCAGAAACCGTAGTGTTGCCAATTACACCATAGCCCACTGAAACGCAACCCCTGGGGGTTCTGTTTCTGTCTGCGCTTCCCGGCCGGATCTTTCGGCCCGCTCGGGCGGCGCAGGAAGAACATTACCTGAAGGTGTCCGGCGCTCCAAAACGGGTATTGCTCGCCAGCAGCCCGGGAAGCTCCTCCAGCCCGGTGATCCGTACGAGCTCGGGGCGCCCGCCCCGCCCCTCACGGTCCAGCCAGATCCCCGTCAGCCCGGCGGCCACCGCGCCGCCCGCGTCGATGTCGGGCTCGTTCCCGACATACGCCACCTCGTGCGGGTCGAGCTCCAGCACCTCACAGGCGGCATGGAACGCTCCCGCGTCCGGCTTGGAGATGCCCAGCTCAACGGCGCACACCACGGCCTCGAAGCGGTCCCGCACCCCGAGGACGCGCAGCTTGCGGTCCTGGTTGTGGATGCTGGAGTTGGACAGGACGGCGTGTCGGAAGTTTCCCGCCAGCCGGTCCAGGACCGGCAGGGTGTCCGGGAAGAGCGCCCACGCGGCCTCGTAGTGGGCGGCGTGCCGGCCGAACCAGTCATCGGCCTCGGCGTCACTCAGCCACCGCCCGAGAAACGCGCGTACGCGCTCCCGTCGCTGTCCCTGGAAGTCGAGCTCCCCGGCGGCGAAACGCGCCCACTGCACGTCCGTGATGGCTTTCCAGGCGTCGAGTGCCCGCTCCAGGCCGTCGTACCCCTCGGGAAAGCCCTCGTTCGCCAGGTGCTCGCGCATGCCGGCACGGTCGGCTCCCGAGTAGTCGAAGATCGTGTCGTCGATGTCCCAGAGAACCGCTCGGATCGGCATGCCGGCCAGATTACCGGCACGTCCGCCACATGCCGACGGGGTGGCCGCCCCGGTTCGGGCGGCCACCCCGTCGTGTGAACCGGGAGCTACGCGGCGAGCTTCGCCAGCGCGGCGTCGATGCGGGCGATCGTCTTCTCGCGGCCCAGGATCTCCAGGGACTCGAAGAGCGGGAGCCCGACCGTGCGGCCGGTGACGGCGACGCGGACCGGGGCCTGCGCCTTGCCGAGCTTCAGACCGTGCTTCTCACCGGCGGTGAGGACGGCCGTCTTGAGCGTCTCGGCGTTCCACTCGGCGGCGGTCAGCTCGGCGCGGGCGGTCACGAGCAGGGCGTCGGAGCCCTCCTTCATGGCCTTCGTCCAGGACGCCTCGTCGTGGACGGGCTCGTCCAGGAAGAGGAAGTCGACGTTGGCCGTGATGTCCGAGAGAACCGTCACACGGGTCTGGGCGTGCGGGGCGATCTCGGCGAACTGCTCCGCGTCGAAGGACTCGGGCGCCCATGGGGCGAAGGGGGCCTTCAGCCAGGGGCCGCAGGCCTCGGTGAAGGTCTTCACGTCGAGCATGCGCAGGTGCTCGGCGTTGACGTGCTCGGCCTTCTTCAGGTCGAAGCGCGCCGGGTTGGCGTTGACGTCGGCGATGTCGAACGCCGCGACGAGCTCGTCGCGGCCGAAGATGTCGCGGTCCTCGGCGATCGACCACCCGAGCAGCGAGAGGTAGTTGAGCAGCCCCTCGGGCAGGAAGCCACGCTCGCGGTAGAGGTTGAGCGAGGCCTGCGGGTCACGCTTGGAGAGCTTCTTGTTGCCCTCCCCCATGACGTACGGCAGGTGGCCGAAGGCCGGGGTGTCCTTGGCGACGCCCAGCTCGATGAGCGCCCGGTAGAGCGCGATCTGGCGCGGGGTGGAGGAGAGCAGGTCCTCGCCGCGCAGGACGTGGGTGATCTCCATCAGCGCGTCGTCGACCGGGTTGACGAGCGTGTAGAGGGGAGCGCCGTTGGCACGGACGATGCCGTAGTCCGGGACGTTCTCCGGCTGGACCGTGATCTCACCGCGGACCAGGTCGGTGAAGGTGATCGCCTCGTCGGGCATCCGGAAGCGGACGATCGAGGTGCGGCCCTCGGCCTCGTACGCAGCCTTCTGCTCGTCGCTCAGGTCGCGGCAGTGCCCGTCGTAACCCGACGGCTTGCCGGCCGCGCGGGCGGCGTCGCGGCGGGTGTCGAGCTCCTCGGTGGTGCAGTAGCAGTGGTAGGCGTGCCCGGCGGCCAGGAGCTTCCCGGCGACGTCCTTGTAGAGGTCCATCCGCTGCGACTGGCGGTACGGGGCGTGCGGGCCGCCGGTCTCGGGGCCCTCGTCCCAGTCGAGGCCGAGCCAGCGCATCGAGTCGAGCAGCTGCTCGTAGGACTCCTCGGAGTCGCGGGCAGCGTCGGTGTCCTCGATACGGAAGACCAGGGTGCCCTGGTGGTGCCGGGCGAAGGCCCAGTTGAAGAGAGCTGTCCGGACCAGGCCCACGTGGGGGTTGCCGGTCGGGGAGGGACAGAAACGTACGCGGACAGGTCCGTTAACCACGCTTGATCACCTTGTTGGTGAGAGTGCCGATGCCTTCGATGGTGACGGCGACCTCGTCGCCGACGTGCAGGGGGCCCACCCCTGCGGGGGTTCCCGTGAGGATCACGTCGCCCGGGAGCAGCGTCATGGCTTCCGTGATGTGGACGACCAGGTCCTCGACGGAGCGGACCATGTCGCTCGTCCGGCCGAGCTGGCGCTGTTCGCCGTTGACCGTGGCCTGGATGGCCAGGTTGCCGGGGTCGACGTCGGTCTCCACCCAGGGGCCGAGCGGGCAGGAGGTGTCGAAACCCTTCGCCCGGGCCCACTGGCTCTCGCGTCGCTGGACGTCACGCGCGGTGACGTCGTTGGCGCAGGTGTAGCCGAAGATGACGTCCTTGACGCGCTCACGCGGGACCTCGCGGCACATACGGCCGATCACCACGGCCAGCTCGGCCTCGTGGTGCAGCTCCTCGGAGAACGAGGGGTACTCGATGGAGTCGCCGGAGCCGATCACCGAGGTGGTGGGCTTGAAGAAGGCGACGGGCACATCCGGGACCTCGTTGCCCAGTTCGGCGGCGTGTTCCGCGTAGTTGCGGCCGATGGCCACGACCTTGTTGGGAAGCACGGGCGGCAGCAGCCGAACCTTCTTCAGCGGGACCTTGGTCCCGGAGAGCTCGAAGTCGGCGTACGGGATGCCCTTGATGATGTCGAGGACGAGGCTGTCGGGGCTGTCGCCCTCGACCGCGCCGAAGGCGACATTGCCGTCGATGGAGAACCTGGCGATGCGCACGGGATGCTGTCGCCCCTCACTTGCTGGCTGGCTGAAGACTGACGCTCCAGGCTAGCGCGCGTGAGAGGCCGGGCCTCGCGCATTACCGCCGAGGGCGGGCCACTACTTCGCCGCCGCGACCGGGGCTTCCATGAGGATGGTGCGGCGCGGGTTGGCCGTCTGGGTGGGCAGGTCGACGGCGTGCTCCCGCTGCTCCGGCGTCTGCAGCGCCTCGGCGTCCTCGAGGTGCGCCAGCGTGGTGCGCCGGGGGTTGGCGATGTTGCGGAAAATCATCGTCGTCTTCATCTGCCGTATGGGTCCTTGCCGCTGGGGCGCTGCCCGGAGGTGCGCCGGTTGTCGGATTCGCTATCCCTGTAAAGCGCCAGGCTAAACATCCGATTCCCCGCCTTGGCCGGGATGAGACGGCGATCATCATGTGAGTTTGCTCACGAACTTGGCGACAAAAACACCCATTGCAGGCAGTTGATCATGGGATGCAAACCAGACAATACGGCCCTGAATCTCCTATTCCGCTCCCGATCATGGCGTCTGGGACACCTGGCACCCCCCGTGGCCTCACCCTTAATCGACCGGTTTGCCCCTGAACGCGCTCCACGCCTTGTTACCCGGTCATCACACCGTGTCACCCAGGTCACAGCCCGGTACGCGGGCCTTGTTGGAGATCCTCCACTGTGCTGGAATTCCACGCACCGCCGCGGGTTTCAGGCCCAGCGCGCAGGGGCGCAACGCAGCGCCGAGTGGCGGCGGGAGGGGGAAGTACGCCGGTCACTCACGACCACCATGGGGCGCGTCCAGCGCCCCACGACGCCGACACCGTCCCGTCGCGTATGCGCGGAGGGACGCCTGGTCCAGAGGTTGCGACGCTAGTGCAGGGACGTTTCAAGAGGGATGGCATGGGGTCGCCCCAGCCCCGCCAGGGCCGAGGGGAAACCCCGGCGGATCAGGAACCGCGCGGTGGGAACGACCGCGGTTCCTCGCCCCAGCACGCCCAGAATCCCGGTGCGTCCGGTGACGGCGGCGACCGCGCGCAGCGCTCCGGTACGACGGGTGTCGGCAGCCCGGAGGCCGCGCCGCCGCCCCTGAAGCCGGTCGGTCCCACCTCCGCCGGTTCACGGCTGGCGCTGCGCAACTGGCGCATCAGCACCCGCCTGGTCTCCCTGCTCGCCCTCCCCGTGGTCGCGGCGACCACGCTTGGCGGACTGCGGATCAACGAGTCCATGAACGACATGGACCAGCTGGAGCACATGCAGCTGCTGACCCAGATGACCAAGAAGGCGACCGCGCTCGCCAACGCGCTCCAGGAGGAGCGCGACAAGTCGGCCGGCCCCCTGTCGAACGGCGTGAAGGCGACCGACTACAAGGTCACCCAGCCCCGGGAGCGCACCGACCGCGCCAAGGCCGCCTTCTTCGAGGCGACCGACGACATCGGCAACACCCCCGGCGACGCGGCCCTGGACAGCATCCACGCGAGCGTCAGCCAGATCGGCACGCAGCTGGGCAACATCACCAGCATCCGCAAGGACGCGTACGCCGGAAACAGCCCGAGTCTCAACACGATCGACCAGTACAGCCAGCTGATCACGTCGCTGCTGAGCCTTTCGCAGGACATGGCGCAGGCCACCAGCAGCCCGGAGATGATCAAGCGGACGCGTGCGCTGGCCGCCTTCTCCTCCTCGAAGGAGTACGCCTCCGTCGAGCGCGCCATCATCGCCGCGGCGCTGCCGGGCGGCGACAGCACCAAGACGCACCTGAACGACAACGACCAGGCGTTCGGCCGCAACGCCCTCGGCAAGGCGGGCACGACCCTCAAGACCTTCGAGACGACCTACGAGTCGACCGGCAAGAGCTCCGCCGAGCTGCTGGCGCCGCTGGACAACGGGAATCCCGAGATAACCGCCGCCGACATGTACGCGAAGAAGGTGCTCGACAGCCCCCTGGGCATGGAGGGCAGCGGCAAGACGCGCACGTACATGGACTGGTACGACCAGAGCTCCAACAAGATCCAGGCCATGAAGACCATCGAGGAGACGCTCCTCGGTGAGATGGAGAGCAAGGCCCGCGAGCTCAAGGAGGAGTCGCAGCGCGACGCGATCCTCAACGGTGCGATCATCCTGATCGTCCTCGGTGTGTCGCTGGTCGGCGCGTTCGTCGTGGCGCGGTCCATGATCCGCTCCCTGCGACGGCTGCAGGACACCGCGACCCGGGTCGCCCAGGACCGGCTGCCCGAGCTCGTCCGCCAGCTCTCCGAGACGGACCCGCAGGACGTCGACACCTCCGTCGAGTCGGTCGGTGTGCACTCCAGGGACGAGATCGGCCAGGTGGCCGCGGCCTTCGACGACGTGCACCGCGAGGCGGTCCGACTGGCCGCCGAGCAGGCGCTGCTGCGAGGCAACGTCAACGCGATGTTCACCAACCTCTCGCGCCGCAGCCAGGGCCTCATCCAGCGTCAGCTCTCGCTCATCTCCGAACTGGAGTCGCGCGAGGCCGACCCGGACCAGCTGTCCTCGCTCTTCAAGCTCGACCACCTCGCGACCCGTATGCGCCGTAACGGCGAGAACCTCCTCGTCCTCGCGGGCGAGGAGCCCGGCCGCCGCTGGACCCGCCCCGTGCCGCTGGTCGACGTGCTCCGTGCCGCCGCCTCCGAGGTGGAGCAGTACGAACGCATCGAACTGGCCGCGGTGCCCGCCACCGAGGTCGCCGGCCGCGTCGTCAACGACCTCGTGCACCTCCTCGCCGAGCTGCTGGAGAACGCCACGTCGTTCTCCTCGCCCCAGACGAAGGTCCGGGTCACCGGTCACGCGCTGCCCGACGGCCGTGTGCTCGTCGAGATCCACGACACCGGCATCGGCCTCTCCCCCGAGGACCTGGCCGCGATCAACGAGCGGCTCGCCTCGCCGCCCACCGTGGACGTCTCGGTCTCCCGCCGCATGGGTCTCTTCGTGGTCGGCCGGCTGTCCCTGCGTCACGGCATCCGCATCCAGCTGCGGCCCTCCGACTCCGGAGGTACGACCGCACTGGTCATGCTGCCCATGGAGGTCGCGCACGGCGGCAAGCAGCCGTCGAAGCCGGGCCAGCAGGGCAAGGGCCCGCAGGGCGGCGCTCCGGGCGGGCTCCTCGCCGGTGGTGGCGCTCCCGCCGCGGGCGGCCAGCGTCCCGGGCTCTCCGGTCCTCCTGAGGCTCCGGCCAAGGGTCTGGGCTCGGCCGCCCCGCGCGGCCAGGTCGGCGCGGGCTCGGCCTCCCGGGCCGCGCTGCCCACGCGCGACGCCGCGCTGCCCACGCGCGACAGCGGACCGCGTCCGCCGCAGCAGGGACCCGGCCAGCAGAACCCGGGCCAGCAGGGACCCGGCCTGCCCGGCCAGGGCCGCTCCGATGCTCCCCGCCAGGGTGGCGGCCTCGCCGGTGCCTTCGCCGGCGGCGCCCGGCCCGGTGCACGCCCCCCGCAGGACCCCTCGGCCGGTGCGGACTCCGGCCGGCCCAACCTCTTCGGCCACTCCGGCCAGCAGGGCGGCCAGCCCGGACGCCAGGCTCCGCAGCCGCAGCAGGCCCAGCTCGGCCAGGGCGGCCCGCAGCAGCCCGGCGGCCCCGGCCGCCAGCTGCCGCCCTCCGGCGGTCCCCGGGCCGAGCTGCCCGGCGGCAACCCGCAGCCGCAGCGCCCGCAGAGCACGAGCTGGGGTGTCGAGGAGCAGGGCGCCCCCCGGCGCACGCAGCCGGACTCGCCGCGTGGTCACGAGGAGCACGAGGCCGGCCGGTTCACCCGTCCGGGCACCTCCGCCCCGAACCAGCCGTTCAGCCCGCCCAATCAGCGTCCGCCGATGAACGACCGTCAGGGCCCCGGTGCCACGGCGGAGTTCGCCCGCCCGGACTTCTCGGCACCGCAGGCACCGCAGGCACCGCAGGCTCCCCACGTCCCGCAGGGGCAGGACCCGGCGAGCACCGCGCAGTTCGCCCGCCCGGACTTCAACGCCCCGATGCCGCAGGGCCAGGGCTTCGGCAACCGCCCCCAGCAGGACCAGGGCTTCGGTGCCCAGGGTCCGCAGCGCCCGCAGGCCCCGGCACCGCGCCGCCACGACAACGCCGACTTCGGCGCACCGCGTCCGCCGGCCCCCTCCGCGGGTGAACCGCCGCAGCGCCCGGCCCTGCCGCAGCAGCCCGAGGTGCTGCCGCCGGCCGGTCCCGGTGACGGGCGTACGCCGCTGTACGACACGCTGGAGACGAACTGGTTCCACGGACCGCAGCAGGGTGGCCAGCAGCCGCCCGCCGCGGAGCCGCAGGCACCGGCCGCTCCCCAGCCCGCCGGCAACCCGCCTCCGCCCATGCCGCGGCGTGGTGCGGCCGACACCGGAGCCACCAGTTCATGGCGTGCTTCGCCCAACGACGACCTCGTGCGGCAGGCGGAGCGGGTCAAGAAGCCCGCCGCCGGCGGGATCACCACTTCCGGACTGCCACGCCGTGTCCCACGTGCCAATTTGGTGCCGGGCACCGCTCAACAGCAGAATCATCAGTCCGGACCTCAGGTTTCGCGTGCGCCGGATGACGTACGCGGGCGTCTGACCAATCTCCGCCGGGGCATCCAGCAGGGACGACAGGCCAACACCGGCTCGTCTACCGGCAGTTTCCAACTCGGCCCCACTCACCAGCAGGAGCGTTAGTTGAGCCCCATGAGTCAGGCCGCGCAGAATCTGAACTGGCTGATCACCAATTTCGTGGACAACACCCCAGGGGTGTCCCACACGGTGGTGGTCTCCGCGGATGGCCTGCTGCTGGCGATGTCCGAAGGTTTCCCGCGCGACCGCGCCGACCAGTTGGCGGCTGTCGCCTCCGGTCTGACGTCGCTGACCGCGGGTGCCTCACGGATCTTCGAAGGCGGCGCCGTGAGCCAGACGGTTGTGGAGATGGAGAGAGGTTTCCTCTTCCTCATGTCCGTCTCTGACGGTTCTTCACTCGCCGTCCTCGCCCACCCGGACGCGGACATCGGTCTGGTGGGGTACGAGATGGCACTCCTCGTCGACCGTGCGGGGACCGTCCTCACCCCTGATCTCCGTGCCGAACTACAAGGAAGTCTGCTCCACTAGACGGCCATGCGGCAGCCACTTGACGCGATCCCCCCAGGTACTACTCAAAACCCTCACCCGTCCGGCCGACACAGCCCCTCACCGGCCACCTTCAGACGGCAAGCCGACACCCTGCTGTCACGCCCGGAGGATTTATGACCCCGCCACCCGCCTCACCTGATCCGTACGGCGCACTGCACCACGCGTCGTACGACGGTGAAGGCGACCAGCCGCTGGTCCGTCCGTACGCCATGACCGGCGGCCGGACCCGGCCTCGCTATCAGCTCGCGATAGAGGCACTGGTCAGCACCACAGCGGACCCCGCCCACCTCGGGACCCTGCTCCCCGAGCACCAGCGGATCTGCCACCTGTGCCGCGAGGTGAAGTCGGTGGCCGAGGTCTCGGCCCTGCTGTCCATGCCCCTCGGCGTGGCGCGGATCCTCGTGGCGGACCTGGCGGAAGCCGGCATGGTGGCCATCCACCAGCCGGGCAACGGAGAGGCCGGCGGCGCGCCGGATGTGACACTGCTCGAAAGGGTGCTCAGTGGACTTCGCAAGCTCTAGCGGCGGTACGGCCCGCTCTACCACCTCGGCGAAGATCGTGGTGGCAGGGGGCTTCGGCGTGGGTAAGACCACGTTCGTCGGTGCCGTTTCGGAGATCAATCCGCTGCGCACCGAAGCCGTGATGACGTCCGCCTCGGCGGGCATCGACGACCTGACCCACACCGGGGACAAGACCACCACCACGGTGGCCATGGACTTCGGACGCATCACCCTGGACCAGGACCTGATCCTCTACCTGTTCGGCACCCCCGGACAGGACCGCTTCTGGTTCATGTGGGACGACCTGGTCCGCGGCGCCATCGGCGCCGTCGTCCTCGTCGACACCCGCCGCCTCGCCGACTGCTTCCCAGCCGTCGACTACTTCGAGAACAGCGGCCTCCCCTTCGTCATCGCCCTCAACGGCTTCGACGGACACCAGCCCTACACACCCGACGAAGTACGCGAAGCCCTCCAGATCGGCCCCGACGCCCCGATCATCACGACGGACGCCCGGCACCGTGCGGATGCCAAGAGCGGCCTGATCACCCTGGTCGAGCACGCGTTGATGGCCCGGCTGAAGTAGCCGTAAGTCGGTAGCGATCTACGGAACTTGCTGTAGTCACGCGGGGGCGGCCTGTGTCCTTTGACACGATCCGCCCCCGTGTTCATAACATTTCGACAGAGAATTGGAGCCCGATCAATACCCGACGCGCACGACCGGTACCACTGCGCTCATACGAGCCTCGCCTTTTGGCGGGGCTCGCTCTTTATGCCCGTTTTATCGGCGCCGGGTCACAGTCGGAATCGCTCATTCCGACTGTTTGGAACGCGACCGGTCCGCGTGCTGCAATGCCTCGAACTACCCAGTAGTACGGCTCCTGAACGATAATCCGGCACAACGTAGGTGCCGACGCCGAGAGGTTGTTGGTCGAGTGAGGCGAAGCAACGAGGGCTCCGCGGCGCAGCCGGAGCGGGGCAACTTCACGCCGCCGCCGCGCGCCGCGCTGTCCCCGCCCGCGGACACGTCGTCCGGGGCGGAACCGGCAGGCGGCAGCACCAGTCGGCTGTCACCGCGGAACTGGCGGGTCCCCACCCGGCTGAACGCGATTCTCCTGATCCCGGCACTCGTCGGTCTGGTCATGGGCGGCTTCCAGGTGAAGGGGTCCGTAGACACCTGGAACGAGGCCCAGGACGCCGAGAAGACGGCCCTGGTCGTCCGCGCCGCGGCTGCGTACGGGCAGGCGCTGCTGAACGAGCGCGACCTCACCGCCGAACCGCTGCTGTCCAACAAGCGCACCGCCGCTGAGGTGGAGCAGGTACGCGCCACCACGGACGCGGCCGCGTCGAAGTTCGACGCCGCCGTGCAGAACATGCCGGACAAGGAGGGCCTCCACCGCCGTCTGAAGCTGTTCAAGGTGGAGGAGCCGCTCCTTCCCGAGCTGCGCAAGGCCGCCTACGCCGAGGCGATGGACCCGGTGAAGACGGAAGAGGGCTATACCAAGGTCCAGCACTCGTTGATGGAGTTCTCCAACGAGCTCGGCCTGGGTACGGGCAACATCACCAGCTACGGCCGGACCGTGTACGCGATCGAGCTCTCCAAGGCTGCCGAATCGCTTCAGCGCTCCATCGGCATGCACCTGCTGGTGCGTCCGAGCCAGGAGGAGCGCAACTTCAACGGCCAGGTCACGGCGTTCAGCTCGTACAACTACCTGGAGCAGATCGCCCTCGGCGAGTTCGTCTCCGGTGGTACGGAGGCCGACGCGGCCAGGCTCAAGGAGGTCATGGCCGGCAAGGCGGCCGAGGGAGCCAAGCAGCTGAAGGCCGCCCAGGCGCAGGCCAAGGCCGCCGGCAAGCCCTTCGTGGCGCCTCCGAGCGTCGACGGTTCGGTCTTCGACGGCATGGCCCAGCAGATCGGCCAGGGCAAGTCCCCGGAAGAGCTGAAGGCCAAGGGCATCACCCCCGAGACCTGGATGGCCGCGGCCACCGCGAAGTTCGACGGCTACACGACGGTCGAGAACGAACTCGTCGACAAGGCCGTGGCCGAGGCGGCGGAGATCTCGACCGATGCCCGCAACGACGCGATCACCAACGCCGCGATCGTGATCATCTCGCTGCTGGCCGCCTTCATCATCGCCGGTCTCATGGCCCGCCAGATGAGCCGCTCGATGCGCCAGCTGCGTACGGCCGCCTTCGGTATCGCCGAGCAGCGGCTGCCGATGCTGGTCGACCAGCTGTCGCGGACCGAGCCCGGCCGGGTGGACACCCGGGTGCAGCCGATCCCGATCAACAGCCAGGACGAGATCGGCGAGGTCGCCCGCGCCTTCGACCAGGTGCACCGCGAGGCCGTCCGGCTCGCAGCCGAGCAGGCCATGCTCCGGGGCAACGTCAACGCGATCTTCACCAACCTGTCGCGCCGCAACCAGTCGCTCATCGAGGGCCAGCTGACCCTCATCACCGACCTGGAGAACAACGAGGCCGACCCGGACCAGCTGGAGAGCCTCTTCAAGCTGGACCACCTGGCCACCCGTATGCGCCGCAACGGTGAGAACCTCCTCGTCCTCGCGGGCGAGGAGCCCGGCCGCCGCTGGAACCAGCCGGTGCCGCTCGTCGACGTGCTGCGGGCCGCCTCCTCCGAGGTGGAGTCCTACGAGCGCATCGAGCTCACCGGTGTCCCGGAGAGCGAGATCCACGGCCAGGCCGTGACCGACCTCGTGCACCTGCTGGCCGAGCTGCTGGAGAACGCCACCACGTTCTCCTCGCCGCAGACCAAGGTCCGGGTCACCGCGACCCGGCTCCCCGACGGCCGCGTCATGGTCGAGATCCACGACAAGGGAATCGGTCTCACCGCCGAGGACTTCGCGGACCTCAACCACAAGCTGGCCAACCCGCCGACCGTGGACGCCGCGGTCTCCCAGCGGATGGGTCTGTTCGTGGTCGGCCGGCTGGCCGACCGGCACGGCATCCGCGTCCAGCTGCGGCCCTCGGGCGAGCAGGCGGGGACCACGTCGCTGGTCATGCTGCCGGACGCCATCACCCACGGTGGCGGTGGCGAGGGGCTCCCGCAGGACGACTTCACGGTCTCCTCGATCATGGCCGAGCAGCAGCAGACGTTCGACCCGATGCCGCAGCAGGTTCCGATGCGTACGGCGGCGGAGCTCGGTTTCGACGACTCGCGCTACGAGACCTCGGCGGCCGACTCCCCGCAGCTGGACCCGGTGAACCGTTCACTCATGCGTGAGGAGCGGCGGGCGGCCCTGGAGGCGCAGGCCGGCGGCGAGCGTCCGTCCTTCCAGGACGACGGCTCCGGGCAGCGGCAGGAGTACTCCCCGCAGCAGTACACGCAGGAGCAGTACGCCCCCGAGCAGCAGCAGGAGTACGCGCAGCCCGGTTACGAGGGCGGCTACGACCCGTACGCCGCAGGGAACGGCTACCAGGATCCGCAGCAGAACACCTACGCGGAAGCCACGTACGCCGCTCCGGACGGCCGGCAGGAGCAGTACGCCGACCAGTTCGCCCCGCAGGAGGGGCTCCCCCACCAGGGCGACTGGGCGGACCAGGGTTCCTACCAGGGGGCGTTCGAGCCCCTGGCGCAGCCCCAGGCGGAAGCGGCCCCGAGCGCTCCCGGTGGGACACAGGACCGCGTAGGCTTCGACCGCCCGGGGCCCACCCCGAACCCCGGTCAGGACCTGACCGGGGCGGGCCTCCCGCGCCGCGGCGCCGGCCAGCAGCACTGGCAGCCCACCGGCCGCGGAAACGATCAGCCTGCCGCACCCGAGCAGCGGCAGCGGCCGCAGCAGGAACAGCCGCAGGCGCAGCAGACGGAGCATGCCCACGGGGAAAGGCCCGGCGACTGGCGTTCGTCGAACGACGAGCGCTGGGAGCGGGCCGAGAAGCTCCGGGATCCGAAGGCGGGCGGGATCACCCCTTCCGGACTCCCCCGGCGCGTGCCCAAGGCCAATCTGGTCGAGGGCACGGCGGAGCAGACCCAGCAGGGCGGCCCACAGGTCTCCCGCGCCCCTGAGGACGTACGCGGCAGGTTGAGCAACCTGCGGCGTGGTGTCCTGCGGGGAAGGACCGCGGGGTCGGACGCAAGTAATACCTACAACCAGGAGCGTTAGTGTGAGCCCGATGAGCCAGGCGGCGCAGAATCTGAACTGGTTGATCACCAACTTCGTGGACAACACCCCTGGGGTGTCGCACACGGTGGTGGTCTCCGCCGACGGACTCCTGCTGGCGATGTCCGAAGGTTTCCCACGGGACCGTGCCGATCAGCTGGCGGCTGTCGCCTCCGGCCTGACGTCGCTCACCGCGGGTGCTTCACGGATCTTCGAAGGCGGTGCCGTGAATCAGACCGTTGTGGAGATGGAGCGAGGATTCCTCTTCATCATGTCCATCTCTGACGGATCCTCACTCGCCGTCCTCGCCCACCCGGACGCCGATATCGGTCTGGTTGGGTACGAAATGGCACTTCTCGTGGACCGTGCAGGAAGTGTTCTTACCCCGGATCTCCGCGCCGAACTCCAGGGAAGTCTTCTTAACTAACAGACAGACAGTGCGTTTCTCGTCACCGCGCCATAAGGTGCGGTGGCGCGGCACCACTGGGATGGCGAACGGCAGTCGGAGGAGGAAACGTGGCAGCACCCACAGGCGGACACCCGTACGAGGGCGGTCAGCGGGTTCCGGGTGAGCAGGGTGACGATCGTTTCGACAACCCCTCCATGCCCGGCAGACAGGGTTCGCAAGACCCTTATCAGCCATATCAGCCCTACCAGCAGCCCCAGCAGGGCAGCTGGCAGCAGCAGCCTCAGCAGCCGGGCTCCGGGTGGCCGCAGCAGCAGCCGCAGCACCCGCAGCACGAGCAGCCGCAGCACTACCAGCAGCCGCAGCACGAGCAGCAGCCTCCGCAGCGGTACGAGGCTCCGCCGTCGCGCATCCAGCCGGTCCAGCGGCAGGCCCCCCAGCCGTCGAAGCCCGCGGCGCACAACCCGCTGGTCCGGCCGTACGCCATGACCGGCGGCCGGACCCGGCCGCGGTACCAGCTCGCCATCGAGGCACTGGTCAGCACCACGGCCGATCCTGCCCGGCTGCAAGGGCAGCTGCCCGAGCACCAGCGGATCTGCCGGCTCTGCATCGAGATCAAGTCGGTGGCCGAGGTCTCGGCCCTTCTCTCGATCCCCCTCGGCGTTGCCCGGATCCTCGTCGCCGACCTGGCCGAGGCCGGACTCGTCGCTATCCATCAGCCCGGCGGCGACGAGGCCGCCGGCGGCCAACCAGCCGTGACACTGCTCGAAAGGGTGCTCAGTGGACTTCGCAAGCTCTAGCGGCGGAGCAGCCCGCTCCACTACCTCGGCGAAGATCGTGGTGGCAGGGGGCTTCGGCGTGGGTAAGACCACGTTTGTCGGTGCCGTTTCGGAGATCAATCCGCTGCGCACCGAAGCCGTGATGACGTCCGCCTCGGCGGGCATCGACGACCTGACCCACACCGGGGACAAGACCACCACCACGGTGGCCATGGACTTCGGACGCATCACCCTGGACCAGGACCTGATCCTCTACCTGTTCGGCACCCCCGGACAGGACCGCTTCTGGTTCATGTGGGACGACCTGGTCCGCGGCGCCATCGGCGCCGTCGTCCTCGTCGACACCCGCCGCCTCGCCGACTGCTTCCCAGCCGTCGACTACTTCGAGAACAGCGGCCTCCCCTTCGTCATCGCCCTCAACGGCTTCGACGGACACCAGCCCTACACACCCGACGAAGTACGCGAAGCCCTCCAGATCGGCCCGGACACCCCGATCCTCACCACGGACGCCCGGCACCGTGCCGACGCCAAGAGCGCGCTGATCACCCTGGTCGAGCACGCCCTCATGGCCCGCCTGCGCTGACCCCGCCGCCGCACACGCCGAAGGCCCCGTACTCCTCGGAAGGAGTACGGGGCCTTCGGCGTGAAGAGGGCCCGGTGGGCCCTGGAGCGGCCTCAGTGGCCGTTCTCAGCCCTGCCAGCTGTGCGGGGCGCGGAAGCCGGGGGTGCGCTCCAGGCGGCGCCATCCGGCCGTGGTGCGGCCGCGGTGGGCGGGCGCGTCGCGCTGTGCGGCCGCACGGGCGAGCAGGACCGCGGTGATGGCGGCGAGCTCCTCGGGGCCGGCCTGGCCCTTCTCGACGCGAAGGACCGAATCGGCGGGGGTGACGCTCATGGATGTCTCCGTCTTCTGGGCAGTGGTCGCGGACGGTGGGCGGGGTCGCCGCTGCGGCCGGCGACTACTGCGGAGGGTTGCCGTGCTTGCGGGACGGCAGGTCTGCGTGCTTGTTGCGGAGCATCGCGAGCGAGGCGATCAGTACCTCGCGCGTCTCGGCGGGGTCGATGACGTCGTCGACCAGGCCGCGCTCGGCCGCGTAGTAGGGGTGCATCAGCTCGGCCTTGTACTCCTTGACCATGCGGGCCCGCATGGCTTCGGGGTCCTCGGCGTCGGCGATCTGCCGGCGGAAGATGACGTTGGCGGCGCCCTCGGCGCCCATCACCGCGATCTCGTTGGTCGGCCACGCGTAGGTGAGGTCGGCGCCGATGGACTGGCTGTCCATGACGATGTACGCGCCTCCGTAGGCCTTGCGCAGGATCAGCGAGATCCTCGGCACGGTGGCGTTGCAGTACGCGTAGAGCAGCTTCGCGCCGTGCCGAATGATTCCACCGTGCTCCTGATCGACGCCGGGCAGGAAGCCGGGTACGTCCAGCAGAGTGACGATGGGGATGTTGAACGCATCACACATCTGGACGAATCGCGCGGCCTTCTCGGACGCCTCGATGTCCAGGACACCGGCCAGCGCCTGCGGCTGGTTGGCCACGATGCCGACGACCTGGCCGTCGAGCCGGGCCAGGGCGCAGACGATGTTGCGGGCCCAGCGCTCGTGGACCTCCAGGAAGTCGCCGTCGTCGACGAGCTCCTCGATGACCTTGTGCATGTCGTACGGGCGGTTGCCGTCCGCCGGGACCAGGTCCAGGAGGACGTCGCCGCGCCGGTCGGCCGGGTCGTCGCTCCTTACGACGGGCGGGTTCTCCCGGTTGTTGGACGGGAGCATGCCGATCAGGTAGCGGACCTCGGCGATGCAGGTCTCCTCGTCGTCGTACGCGAAGTGCGCGACGCCCGAGGTCTCGGCGTGCACATCGGCGCCGCCGAGGCCGTTCTGGGTGATCTCCTCGCCGGTGACCGCCTTGACGACGTCCGGTCCGGTGATGAACATCTGCGAGGTCTCGCGGACCATGAAGACGAAGTCGGTCAGCGCCGGGCTGTAGGCCGCGCCGCCCGCGCACGGGCCGAGCATCACGCTGATCTGCGGGATGACACCGGAGGCCCGGGTGTTGCGCTGGAAGATCCCGCCGTAGCCGGCGAGCGCGCTGACGCCCTCCTGGATACGGGCTCCGGCGCCGTCGTTCAGCGAGACCAGCGGGGCACCGGCCGAGATGGCCATGTCCATGATCTTGTGGATCTTCGTGGCGTGGGCCTCGCCCAGCGCGCCGCCGAAGATCCGGAAGTCGTGCGCGTAGACGAAGACCGTCCGGCCGTCGACCGTGCCCCAGCCGGTGATGACACCGTCGGTGTACGGCTTCTTGGCCTCCAGGCCGAAGCCGGTCGCCCGGTGCCGGCGCAGCTGCTCGACCTCCTTGAACGACCCCTCGTCCAGCAGCAGCTCGATCCGCTCGCGCGCCGTCAGCTTGCCCTTGGCGTGCTGCGCCTCGGTCGCCCGGTCGCTCGGTCCGCGCCGGGCCTGCTCACGCAGTGCCAGCAGTTCGGCCACCCGGCCACGCGTGTCACTCGGCTCGCCCGCGATTTCGTCCACAACGGTCATACGTCGACCCTACGAAGCCGACCGCGTAATTCCTGCCGTCCACACCGAACAGTCTCCTGCCCGGTTTCCTGGTGGCACCTGACAGAAGCGGTGCACCATGCATCCCATCTGCCAGCTCACAGGGCTTCCGCGTTGTAGGGCTTCGACAAAGCGCGGAATGTGGCCCCGGCCACACACCGCTCCGCGCGCCACGCCGCGGATCCACCGGGGCGGGCGACCGGACCCACCGGAATGGCAGGGGGGCCGGCGCCGGATTCCAGTCACGGAGGCAGGCTCCGGTGCCACAGTTTCACATCCCCCGAGGGGCGAGCGAGGCGGCACCCGCCCGACCACCCGGGGCACCCCCGGCGCCGGGGCTCCGGCGGCGGCCGCGTTCAACACCTGTTCACTCCACGCGCACGGCGAGGGACCAGGCGTGGCCAAAAGCCGTTCCCAGGCGTCGAGTTGTGAAGAACGGCAACTTTCTGAGAGCGCTCTCAGTCCTGACTCTTGACGCTCACCGGAGCCGTCGCGAGAGTGGTGCGCACCGCAGACGGCCCCACCTCTCCACCTCCCCGCACCACCCCTGATCCCCGTCCGCGTCCCCCCACACCTCGGGAGTTCCTCCGTGATTTCGCGCAGAATGTTCCTGACGGGCGCCGCCGCCTCCGCGACCGCGCTCGCCTACCCCCTCTGGGGCAGCACCCTGAGTCCGCGTACGTCGGCCGCCCCCGCGACGTGTGAACTGGCCCTGGAGAACCGCTCGTTGCCCGGCACCGTGCACGCCTATGTCACCGGCCACGAGCAGGGCTCGGACCGCTGGGTGCTCCTGCGCCCCGACGGCGGCGTCTACCGCCCCGACTCCCCCGGCGCACCGCAGACCCCGCTGCCGGTCGACTGCGCCATCCCGCTGAAGGCCGCGGGCGGGGGCCCGGTCGTCCTGACCCTGCCCCAGATGTACGGGGCGCGGGTCTACTTCGTGCGCGACGACAAGCTGGACTTCTACCTCAACCCGGGCCCGTCCCTGGTCGAGC
Source organism: Streptomyces sp. NPDC051064 (assembly GCF_044455985.1). Taxonomy (NCBI): domain Bacteria; kingdom Bacillati; phylum Actinomycetota; class Actinomycetes; order Kitasatosporales; family Streptomycetaceae; genus Streptomyces; species Streptomyces sp. NPDC051064. The sequence continues at coordinate 12,736 of NZ_JBITFK010000014.1, read as the reverse complement.
CGGCCTTCGCGACGCCCACCGACCCGAACTACGGCAGGACCTGGTCGTTCTGCGAGTTCACCTTCAACCCGCAGCAGCTGTACGCGAACATCAGCTACGTCGACCTGGTGACGGCGCTGCCGATCGGGCTGACCCTCGAGGGCGACGCCACGCACACGGTGGCCCCGCTCCCCGACGGCGCGGTCCAGCGCATCGCCGACGACCTCACGGCCCAGGCGGCCTCCGACGGGCAGCCCTGGGACAAGCTGGTCACCCGCGGCTCGGACGGACAGGTCCTGCGGGTCATCTCGCCGCAGAACCTGATGGCGCCGTTCTTCGACCGCCCCGCCGAGATGCCGTTCCGTGATCTGTTCACCGCGCAGATCGACGAGGTCTGGGAGAAGTACCGCTCCACCGACCTGCGGATCGATCTGCAGGGGGGCCGGGGCACGCTCGCCGGCCGGGTCAGCGGCGACACCCTGACGTTCGAGGGCGGCCACACGTTCGTCAAGCCGGCCTCGAAGGACATCTTCACCTGCAACCACGGTCCCTTCACCAACAACCCCGGGGACTCCGACGACAAGAAGGCCCTGCTGGCCAGGATCGCGGCGGGCTTCAACCGCTCGATCATGCTCAGCCACCCCAGCCAGCCGAACGGCACATCGGTGGCGGACTACTACAAGGGCGCGGTGACGAACCACTGGTCGCGCGTCGTCCACGCGAACTCCCCGATCGGCTACGCCTTCCCCTACGACGACGTACGCCCGGACGGCGAGCCGGACGTGTCGGGGGCGGCGCACGACGGCAACCCCCGCCGCTTCACGGTGAGCGTGGGCTCCTGACCCCACACGCAACCCGCCCCGTCGGCCGCTGTGCGCGGCCGGCGGGGCGGTTCTGCCGGACGAGCAGCGCCTTCGCCGAGAAGCGTACGTACAGCCGGGACGAACCGGGCCCGTTCCCGCCGCGTACCAACCGGCACCACACCTCCGCTCAGCCGGCTGCCGTCAGCGCCGCGCGCGCGGTGGTGAGGATCTCCTCGGAGACCGGGGAGCCCTTGGTGGCCCGGGCCAGGACGAGTGCGCCGAGCATGGTGCACAGCCGGGTGATGCCCTCCTGGTCATCGGTGGCGAGCCATGCGGCGAAATCACCCACCCCCTCGGTGTACGCGCGGCGAGCCCCGGGAGCCCCGGATTCACGGGCCATGTCGGTGACGAGTCCGGCAGCGGGGCACCCGTCCGCCGCACTGTCACGGTGCTCGACGGAGAGATAGGTGTCGATCAGCGCCCGCTGGGCGGCGTCACGCCGCCCGCCGTTCCGCTCGAGCCCTTCGTTGCGGAGCCGGCCGAGTTCGTCGAACGCGTGAGCGGTGGCTTCGTCGACGAGTGCCTCCTTGGAGGCGAACTGCTTGTAGAAGCCGCCATGGGTCAGCCCGGCCGCCTTCATGAGGTCGGCCACGCTGACGTGGGTGCCCTGTTCCCGGAACAACCGGGACGCGGTCTCCACGACCCGGCGGCGGTTCTCCTCCGCTTGCGCCTGCGATACGCGGCCCATCAGCCACCTCACTGTTTGATGTCGGTTGAAATCTATTCTAGGCCATGTTTAGATTACCCTCATCATCTAATGGCGCTCGACGCCCGCAACGCTGGGAGCAGACATGGAACTGAAGGACGCGGTCGCGGTGGTGACCGGTGCCAACCGGGGGCTCGGGCGGCATCTGGCCGCACAGCTCGTGGAACGCGGAGCAACGGTGTACGCGGCGGCCCGCCGCCCCGAGACGGTGGACCTGCCGGGCGTCACTCCGCTGCGGCTGGACATGACGGACGAGGAATCGATCCGGGCCGCGGCCCGCATCGCCTCCGACGCGACCCTGCTGGTGAACAATGCCGGCATCTCCACCGCGACGCCGCTGATCGCGGGTCACCTGGACGCGGTGCGCCTGGAGATGGAGACGAACTTCTTCGGTCCGCTCGCCGTGACGCGGGCCTTCGCCCCCGTCATCGAGGGCAACGGCGGCGGCGCCGTGCTCAACGTGCTGTCCGTCCTGTCCTGGCTGCACCCGGCGGGCCTCGGGTCCTACGCCGCGGCGAAGGCCGCGGCATGGGCCCTGACCGACGCGGCCCGGGAGGAACTGGCGCCCCGCGGCATCGCCGTCTCGGCGCTGCACGTCGGATACATGGACACCGACATGGCAGCGGGCGTTCCGGCCGACCAGAAGGCCGCCCCCGCCGGGGTCGCGGCACAGGCCCTGGACGGCATCGAGACGGGCATGTCCGAGATCCTCGCCGACGAGACCACCCGGTACGTCAAGCAGAGCCTCGCCGCTTCGCCTGACGCGGCATGAGGCGCGGGACGGGCGGAGACGCCTTTGCCTTCGCGGACGGAGGACGGCGACGACGATGAAGACCTTCATGATCGAGCGCTACGGCGACAGGGCCGGAGTGCGCGCCGGCGAGATGCCCGACCCGCAGGTGGGAGCCGCCGACGTTCTCGTCCGGATCCACGCGGCGAGCATCAACCCGCTGGACCTCAAGCTCCGTGACGGGGACCTCAAGGCGCTCCTGCCGTACCGTCTCCCGCTCGTCCTGGGCAACGACCTCGCGGGTGTGGTGGTGCGGGTGGGATCAGCAGTCACGCGCTTCACGGTGGGTGACGAGGTCTACGCCCGGCCCGACAAGGACCGCATCGGCACGTTCGCCGAGCTCATCGCCGTCCAGCAGGACGACGTGGCGGTCAAACCGGCCGGGCTGACCATGGAGGAGGCCGCATCCCTTCCCCTGGTCGCCCTGACCGCATGGCAGGCGCTCGTGGAGCGAGCTCAGTTGCAACCTGGCCAGAGGGTCCTGGTCCACGCGGGGTCCGGCGGCGTCGGCACCATCGCCGTGCAACTGGCGAAGCAACTGGGCGCGCACGTGGCCACCACCGCGAGCACGGCCAAGGTCGCCCTGATGAAGGAACTCGGCGCGGACGTCGTCGTCGACTACCGGAAGCAGGCTTTCGAGACAGTCCTAGACGGCTACGACGTCGTCCTGGACACCCTCGGCGGCGAGACGCTCAAGAAGTCCCTGCGGGTACTCAAGCAGGGCGGGAAAGTCATCAGCATCGCAGGCCCTCCCGACCCCGGCTTCGCCCGCGAGCTGGGCGCCAACGCGATTCTCCGACTGGCGGTGAGCGCCCTGAGCTTCAGGACCCGGCGTCGCGCCGAGCGCCACGGGGTGACGTACACGTTCCTGTTCATGAAGGCCGACGGCGACCAGCTGCGGGAACTCGCGGCGCTCGTGGACGCCGGGAAGATCCGGCCGGTCGTCGACCGCGTCTTCCCGTTCGCGAGACCCCGGCGGCCATCGAGTACGTCGAGAAGGGCCGTGCGAAGGCCGGCAAGGTCGTCGTCGCGATGACGTGAGGACGGATTCTCACCGGCAGGCCGGTGCCCTCGCCGCGCCGGCCCGCACCGTATCCGTGCGCGGCGGCGGCTTCTTCCCCGCCGCTCGCCCCGGAGGGCTGCGAACCCTGGTCGTCCGCATACACAGGTGCCGGTACGCAACGCGTAACTCCGGCGACATCCGGGCCTATTGACTTCGCAACAACCGGAATGGAGAGTGCCGGGCACTGTACTTGTACATGCCATCGGACCCGGAGGCGCCCGTGTGTGACCTGCACGACCCCAGCGACCACGACCATGCGGTACACACGGGCGACGGGCTGAGCCGCCGCCGGATCATGCAGATGCTCGGGGCCGCCGGAATAGCCACCACGGCGATGGGCGCGACCGCCGATCCGGCGATGGCGGCGGCCTCGGACGAGGCCGCCGGCGGAGCGGTGGAGGCCGCCTCGTACACCCCGCCCGAGGGGCTCGCCCAGGACTCGGCGGCCAAGCGGACGGCGCTGGGCTGGATCGAGCGGAACGCGTCCCGGATCAACGGCCTGAACGACGAGATCTGGGAGCACGCGGAGCTGAGCCTGCGGGAGTGGAACTCCTCCCTCGCCGAGGCCGACTTCCTGCGCAAGGCGGGCTTCGACGTCGAGTTCGGCACGGCCGGCTTCCCGACCGCCTTCACCGCCACGTACACCCGGGGCAAGGGCGGCCCCGTCATCGGTTTCAGCGGCGAGTACGACGCCCTTCCCGGCCTGTCCCAGAACAAGGGGGTGGGCGAGCACGACCCGAAGGAGTACGTCCACGACCCGTTCGCCCCGGGTTACGGGGCCGGGCACGGCTGCGGCCACTGCGCACTCGGGACCGCTGCGGCGGCTGCCGCCGCGGCCGTCGCGGAGGCGTCCCGGCGCCACAAGCTCGACGTGACGGTGAAGTTCTTCGGCTCCACCGCGGAGGAGCAGCTGATCGGCAAGACGTACGCCGTCAGCCAGGGCGCCTACGACGGCCTCGACGCCTTCCTCGACTGGCACCCCTCCACCGGCAACGCCACCGGCTGGGGCACCTCGAACGCGATGACGGCCGTCACCTTCACCTTCCTCGGTGTCGCCGGCCACGGCGGCACCCCGCTCGGCAACAAGAGCGCGCTGGACGCGGCCGTGATGATGGCGACCATGTCGGAGTTCCTCCGCGAGGAGAGCATGGCCCCCTCGGCGCGGCTGCACTGGGTGATCAACAACGGCGGCGACATCCCCAATGTGACGCCGGAGATCGCGGAGATCTCCTACTACGTCCGTGAGGGCAGCGTCGAGCGGGTCACCTCGCTGCTGGACAAGGTCATCGCCGTCTCGGAGGCCGCCGCGACCGCCAGCCGCACGTCGGTGCGGCACCGGATCACCTCGGCGTGCTGGAACCAGCTCCCCTCCAAGGCGTTCGCCGAGCTGATGTACGACAACATGCGGCAGATCGGGCCCCCGGTCTTCTCCGAGGACGCCCAGCGCCTGGCCAAGGAGCTCCAGAGCTCGCTGGGGCTGCCGGAGAGCGGACTGCACGACAAGGTCGGTGAGCTGACGCCGCCCAACCCGGTCTTCCTGGGCGGCGGTTCCACCGATGTGGCCGATATCAGCTGGCAGGTGCCGACCGTCTCCATGGGCGCGGCCGTGGCTCCCATCGGGTCGAAGATGCACACCTGGTCGACCGCCTCCTGCGCGGGATCGGCACCCGCCCACGCGGCGATCAAGGCCGCCGCGGCCTATCTGGCGGCCACGGCTGTCGACCTCCTCGTGAAGCCGGAGCTCCTGCGCGGGGTCAAGGAGGAGTTCGAGAAGCGGACCAAGGGGCTGACCTGGAAGACAGCGCTGCCGGAGGGCTACGAGCCGCCGATGTACGAGCCGCCCGCCTGGTTCCTGAAGAAGACGGGCCAGAGCTGGCCGCCGGAGAACATCACCTGGCCGCCGCGCCGGGTCGTCAGCAAGGAGAAGTTCGCCTCGCTCGGGCCGGCGCTGAAGCCGCAGGTCTGATTCCGGTCGGCCCCGTACGCGGAGGTGCCCCCGTCCGGCCGGACGGGGGCACCTCCGCGTACGGGGCCGGGCCTGTGCGCGTGAGGTCAGCAGCCGCCGCAGTTGTAGTACGTCACGTCCCAGTGGTTGCCCTCGTCGGCGTAGATGTTGCCGGAGCCGGACTTGTACTGCGGGGCGCCGTCGCCGCGCAGGCCGATGTAACTGAACACGCCCTTCACGTAGTTGGTCAGGCAGGTGCTCTTGCCGAAGTCGAGCTTGTAGCCGTTCCAGTGCGAGTACGTGCCACTGGCGTGCCCGGTCTCGGTGCCCCCGGTGATGTTCAGGGCGCAGCCCGTGGCGCTCTTCAGGGTCTGGGCGCCCTGGGCGCTGGTCAGGTTGAGCTGGTCGAAGGATGTGCAGGTGGAGACGTTCCGGTCGGAGCAGCCACCCGAGGACGACCAGGTGATCCCGGACGAGATGAAGCGGGAGGTCGCCTGGGAGTGGGTCAGCTTGGTGACGGCGTGCGCCTCGGTGGCGCCGCCGCCGAGGACGCCGACGCCGGGCGCGAAGAGCGCGCCGAGGACGAGGGCGAGAGCGGTGAGGGCCGAGCGGAGTCGGGGGCGGGTCAGCATGGGGAGTCCTCCTGCTCATGACAATTACGGGCAGGGAGATAGTGCCCCAGCTCTACGCGCGTCCGCCAGGGGGCGACCGAGGCGCCCGCCAGACCTTCCGCGATTTCCGGACCGGCCTGGACCCTTGATGTTGAACTTTGAACAAGATGGGTCTACAGTCGAACTCGTTGAAGGTTAAATCAACGCTTCGACAGCCACTCGTCTGAATCCGTCCCCCGAGGAGGAGCCATGGCTCTGTTCAACCGCAAGAACAACGACGCCCCGACCGCCGCCGCCACCCCCGCGGTGGACCCCGCGCTGGCCGCGCTGACCGGCACGTACACGATCGACCCGGCCCACAGCAGCATCGGTTTCACCGTGCGTCACGCCATGGTCACCAACGTGCGCGGCTCCTTCGGTGAGCACGAGGGCACGCTGGTGCTGGACGGCTCCGACCCGGCCAACTCCTCCGCCTCCATCGACGTCAAGATCGCCAGCGTGGACACCGGCATCCCCGACCGCGACGGCCACCTGGTCAGCGGCGACTTCTTCGACGCCGAGAAGTTCCCCCTCATGGCGTTCCGCTCCACGCAGGCCGAGCAGCTGGGCGGCGACACCTACCGCGTCACCGGCGACCTCACGATCAAGGACGTCACCCGCCCGCTCTCCATCGACCTGGAGTTCAACGGCTCCGCCACCGACGTCTACGGCAACGAGCGCGTCGGCTTCGAGGGCAGCACCAGCATCCTGCGCTCCGACTGGGGCCTGACCTGGAACGCGGCGCTGGAGACCGGCGGCGTGATGGTCAGCGACAAGGTCAAGCTGACCTTCGACATCTCCGCCATCAAGGCTGCCCCGCAGGCCTGACCCTCCCGAACCGAGCGCGCCCGCCGGCTCTCCCCTCCCGGGGAGGACGGCGGGCGCTCGGCGTCAGCGGCCTGACTTACGGCGGACCTTCAGCGCGTTGTCCGTGCGGGTGGTGGGGTTGCCTTCGGGGTCGTTCTGGATCCGCTCGTGCTCCTCGCTGAGCAGCACCTCCCACTCCCCCTCCGGCAGTTCGAGCGAGGCGAGAACCTCGTCCGTCGTGGGCAGCTCCATGTCCGGGTGGTCGTGCTCCCACGAGGGGAAGCCGGCGTGCCCGACGATCAGGAGTACGCCGCCGGGTGCGACGGCCCTGGCGGCCCTGCGCAGGATCTCCTCGCGCGGCAGGTCTCCCATCGAGTGCAGGAACTGGGCGGAGACCAGGTCGTACTCCCCCTCGGGGAACGATGCCCCCAGGTCGTGCCACTGCCAGTCGATCCGGTCGGCGACATCGGCCTCGGCCGCGTGACCCGCCGCCCGCTCCAGGGCGACCCGCGAGATGTCCGTGGCGGTGACCTGCCAGCCCCACCGGGCGAGCCAGACCGCGTCGGCGCCCTCGCCGCACCCCAGGTCGAGGGCGCGGCCCGGCTTGAGGCCCTCCACTTCACGGACGAGGGCGACGTTGGGGTTCCCGCTCCAGATGCGGTCGCTTTCGCGGTACCGGTCGTCCCACATCTCGGCGTCGGTACGGGTGCTGTCGGTGGTCATCGTGAGGTCTCCTGAAGTCCGTGACGGCGGTCCCCGAGCACACGCTCGGTGACCTGGCGCTCGGCCTCGGCCGAGAAGGGGACGCGGCGGGCGTCGACCGCGCGGCGGGTGTCCTCGGTGACGAGGTCCATGTTGATCATCGAGGCCGCCTTCAGCCCGGCTGCGGCGGCTCCGACGACCTGCTCCATGAGGTTGGCGACGTTACCGGCCACCCAGACCCCGGGCACATCGGTGGCCCCTGCGGGGTCGGCAGCGATGTAGGTGCCGATGACCTGGTCGCCCATCGTCATCTCGGTCGGCACCAGGCCGAGGCTCTCCAGGACCGCCGACCGCGCGGTGAAGCGGGGCTGGACCACGAGCGCCTCGCGCGGGATCACCGTGCCCCCGGCCAGCCGCACACCGGTGAGCCGGTCGTCGGCCACCTCCAGCGCTTCCACCTCGCCGTCCACCACCGAGATGCCCCGCGCGGCGAACTGCTCGTACTCCTCGTCACTGAAGTCGGGCTGCTCGTGCCGGAACAGCACCACGTCGTCGGTCCACTGCCGCCAGAGCAGCGCGTGGTGCACGGCCATGGGGCTGCTCGCCAGAATGCCGACCGGCCTGTCCCGCACCTCCCACCCGTGGCAGTACGGGCAGTGCAGCACCTCGCCGCCCCAGCGCTCGGCCAGGCCCTCCACGGCCGGCAGCTCGTCGACGATCCCGGTGGTCACGAGCAGGCGGCGGGCGTGGACGGCGTTCCCGTCCTCCTGCACGACGCGGAAGCCGTCGGACAGCTTCTCGGCCGAGACGACGTTGCCCTGGACGATCTCGGCGCCGTAGTCCGCCGCCTCGGCCCTGCCGATGGCCAGCAGCTCCAGGGGCGGGACGCCCTCCCGACCCAGGTAGTTGTGCGCGTGGGACGCGGGGGCGTTGCGCGGGCTGCCCGCGTCGATCACAAGCACGGAACGCCGCGCCCGGGACAGCGCGAGCGCCCCGCTCAGCCCGGCCGCCCCACCGCCGATCACCACTACGTCGTACCGCTGGTTCGTCTCGCTCATGCGGAACACCTCCTGTTACGGAAGATGGTGCGCGCGCGACGGTGATTCGACAAACCTGCTTGCTGAACCAGCAAACTCGCACCACACGGTCTTCCCAGGATCCCGCTCCCCCACCCCCCATGCGTCGGCGAGCGCACCGACCAGCGCGAGCCCGCGCCCGTACTCGGCGAGGGGCACGGGGTGCGCGGACCCCTGGACCACACCGCCCCCGCTGTCGTGCACCTCGATCCGGAGCACGCTCCCCCAGGTGAGCTGCACCCGGAAACCCCTCCCGGGCGGGACTCCGTGGACCAGCGCGTTGGTCGCCAGCTCGCTCACGCAGAGCAGTACGTCGTCCAGGTCCACCTCGCACGCCCAGTCGAGCAGCGCCTCGCGGACGAACTGGCGCGCGAGGGGGATCGACCTGCGCTCGCGGCGGTAGAACGCCTCGCGGAAGGAGGCCAGTTGCGTTGATTCATTCACGGCACGACTGTCACAGAACGTCACTACTGTGGGGCACCGCGTCAGGTCGTACACCGCGTTTGTACGAGCGCTGACGGGTCCGGCGGGGCTCGCGTACAGGGAAAGGCACGGCATGCACTCGGTGAAGAGGAACAAGCGGGTCACGTCCTGGCATGTCATCGGAGCGCAGCTGGCCGCGTTCCGGCGCGCGGCCGGGCTGACGCAGACGTCGCTGGCCGACCGGTTCTGCGTGGGCGAGGACACGATCGCCTCGATCGAGCAGGGCCGCCGGGCCCTCCAGGCGGACTTCGCGACGCAGCTCGACGAACTGCTCGACACCAAGGGGGCGTTGGGGGTCGCGGTGGCGAAGGTGCCGCAGAAGGAGCGGTTCCCGGCGTTCGTGCAGGACTTCGTGGAGTACGAGCAGGAGGCGGTGACGCTGCTGTCGTACCAGAACCAGGTGGTACCCGGGCTGTTGCAGACGGAGAAGTACGCACGCGCCGTCTTCGCGAGCCTCTACCCGCCCTTGGAGGAAGATGATTTGGAGGAGCGCCTCACAGGTCGTCTCGGCCGACAGTGCGTGTTCGACCGGAAGCCTCGGCCGATGGTCAACTTCCTGATCGAGGAGTCCATTCTGGCGCGGCCTCTAGGCGGCCGATCCGTCCTGCGCGAGCAGATCCGGCATCTGCGGCGCTGCGCGGAACTGCCGTTCCTGGGACTCCAGATCATGCCCACGAACCGGGAGACGCACGCCGCGCTCGACGGGCCGATGGTGCTACTGGAGACCCCTGACCACGACCAGCTGGCGTACATCGAGGGCCAGCGCGTCAGTGTCCTGATCGACGACCTCGACGAGGTCAGCGTGCTGCAACAGAAATATGGGATGCTGCGTTCGCAGGCGATTTCCCCCGAGGAAAGCAAGCGCCTACTGGACGACCTGCTGGGAGAGTCATGACGCGCGCAGCACAGGGCACAGGTCTCACCTGGTTCAAGTCGAGCCACAGTGGCAGCGAGGGCGGCGACTGTCTCGAAGTCGCCTACGACTGGCGCACGTCCAGCTACAGCGGCAGCGAGGGCGGCAACTGCGTCGAGGTCTCCGCCCACCCCGCCGCCGTGCACATCCGCGACTCCAAGGTCACCGACGGCCCGGTCCTCACCGTGCCCCCGGCCGCCTGGGCCGCGTTCGTCGCCTCCACCACCTGACGGTGCGCGCATGACCGACCCGCAGAGCTCCCTCGCCCGCATCGCCGAACGGGTGCGGCCGCCCGCCGTGGCGGTCGACGGCCACGGTGACTGGTCCGAGGCGGAGAAGGCGCTGGGCACCCGGCTGCCGGAGGACTACAAGCAGCTGGTCGCGACGTACGGACGCGGGGACTTCTGGGGTGCGCTGTGTCTGTGCACCCCGTTCGGTGACGACAACCCGGTCCCGCTCACGGCGGACCTCCTGGACGACTACGGTCCGCTGCGCGACCTCTGCCCCGAGTACTACCCCTACCCGCTCTTCCCGGAGCCCGGCGGGCTGCTCGCCTGGGCGGTGACGGAGAGCGCGGCGCACGTCTGCTGGCTGACCGAAGGGCCTCCCGAATCCTGGCCGGTGGTGATCTGGTCACGGGACGACGACTACGAGCGGTTCGACTGCGGGGCCGGCGCGTTCCTCGACGGTGTGACGAGCCGCCGCATCCCGTCCCAGCTCCTGCACCACGATCCGGAGCCGGCCCCCTGGTTCGACCCCGCCGTCCAGCTCGACCACGTGTACGTACGCCTGGGCGAGGGGGCCCGCCCGTACACCGAACGCCTGAAGATCCTGCGGGACGCGCTCGCCCCCACGTCGGACCGCGGCGGCTACGAGCACGACGGCCGGCGGCAGGACCACTTCGCCGTGGACGGCGCCGGCTGGCTCCTGACGTACGAGTCGGCCTACGGCCATCAGCTCCGGGTCGCGTTCCCGCCCGCCGACAGCGCGGCGGCGCGCCGTGCCGTGCTGGCGGCCGTGGACCTCATGGGGTGCCCCGTGCAGTCGGCCGACACCGTTCACGGCACATCCTCCTGGGCCTGACACGTCTTCCCAGCTCGCCGCCATGCCGTAACCGCTGCCTACGTACCGCTCCTCACCGAAGCCGGTCGGATGTCTGTACGCGCCTCGGCGCACCGTGTACGGTCTCGGCCCGATGGACCTTGGGAGCGCTCCCACCCCCCACTGTTTCCGCTTCGCACGAGGAGGAACGCTATGAAACGCCTACTCGCCTTACTGGCGACCTGCGCGACAGTCCTGGGCCTCACGGCAGCACTCGGCTCCCAGGAGGCGGCTGCCGCCACCGGCTGCAAGGTCGAGTACACCGTCGCCAGCCAGTGGCAGGGCGGCTTCCAGGCCGGAGTGAAGGTCACCAACCTGGGCGCCCCGACCAGTGGCTGGACGCTCGCGTTCGCCATGCCGGACGCCGGCCAGAAGGTCGCCCAGGGCTGGAACGCCACCTGGTCGCAGTCCGGCTCCGCGGTCACCGCCGTCGGCGTCGACTGGAACCGCACGCTGGCCACCGGCGCGACGACCGACCTGGGATTCTCGGGCACCTTCACGGGCGCCAACCCGAAGCCCACCGCGTTCACACTCAACGGCGTCGCCTGCACGGGCTCCCTCGAAGAGCCCCCGCCCGGCCCGGCCCCGGACGTCGACGGCACCCCCGTGGATGTCAACGGTCAGCTTCACGTCTGCGGCGTGAACCTGTGCAACGAGCACGACCGCCCCATCCAGCTGCGGGGCATGAGCACGCACGGCATCCAGTGGTTCGACGCCTGCTACGACGCCGCGTCCCTGGACGCCCTGGCGAACGTCTGGAAGTCGGACCTGCTGCGCATCTCCATGTACGTCCAGGAGGACGGCTACGAGACCGACCCGGCGGGCTTCACCGCCCGCGTGAACGAGCTCGTCGACATGGCCGAGGCCCGCGGCATGTACGCCTTGATCGACTTCCACACCCTGACGCCGGGTGACCCGAACTACAACCTCGACCGCGCGAAGACGTTCTTCGCGTCCGTCGCCGCCCGCAACGCGGACAAGAAGAACGTGATCTACGAGATCGCCAACGAGCCCAACGGCGTGAGCTGGTCGGGCATCAAGCGCTACGCCGAGCAGGTCATCCCGGTGGTCCGTGCCGCCGACCCGGACGCGGTCGTCATCGTCGGCACCCGCGGCTGGTCCTCGCTCGGGGTCTCGGACGGCTCCAACGAGAGCGAGGTCGTCAACAACCCCGTCAACGCGTCCAACATCATGTACACGTTCCACTTCTACGCCGCGAGCCACAAGGACTCCTACCGCTCGACGCTGAGCCGCGCCGCCTCGCAACTTCCCTTGTTCGTCACCGAGTTCGGCACCGTGACCGCCACCGGCGGCGGAGCCATGGACCAGGCGAGCACCACGGCCTGGCTGGACCTGCTCGACCGGCTGAAGATCAGCTACGCGAACTGGACCTACTCCGACGCCCCCGAGAGCAGCGCGGCGTTCCGGCCCGGCACCTGCGGCGGCGGTGACTACAGCAGCGGTGGCGTGCTCACCGAGTCCGGGGCACTGCTCAAGAACCGGATCAGCACTCCTGACAGCTTCCCCACCAGCTGACCGGTGGCGGGGGGGGGGGGGCGCCCCCCCCCCCCCCCCCCCCCCCCCCCCCCCCCCCCCCCCCCCCCCCCCCGCGGGCCGGGGGCGGCGCGGCCCCCCCCCCCCCCCCCCCCCGCCCCGCC
>NZ_JBITFK010000013.1:0-142596 GCF_044455985.1 Streptomyces sp. NPDC051064 | reverse complement strand
TCGTGTCCGATTCCCGGCCGAAGCGGGTTCCTGCTCAATCGCTTTCCAGTTCTTCGCTTTCGCGTTTCCCTTTCCGGCGAGTCCGACTCTATCAGGCCTTTTTCGTTCCTTTGACCGGGGTCTCGCGAGCATGCGAGAGCACAATCAGAGTTAGAGTCTGGGCTTGGGAGTCGCTGTCCGCCCCCGACTCGAAGTCGCGTGGGGGCCAGGCAGGGATACGACAGTACAGGCCGCCGTGAGGCGAGGCAAATCGTTTCCGGTGCACCTCTAGGTCGGCCAACCGGTAGCTCTCGGGCGGAACCGGGACTTCATATGACTTACGCTGCTGACCAGTAAGCCGCCCTCCTTCAGTCGTGGCGGTGACATCCGGATCCCCACCTCTGGGAGGCTCTCCATGACCACAGTGACGTCCCCTCTTGCCGGCCGCGCCATCGGACTCACCGCGGTTCCCGACCCCGTGTTCTCCGGAGCGATGGTGGGTCCCGGTACGGCCATCGACCCCGTGCGCGAGCCTTCCGAGGCCGTCTCGCCGGTCGACGGAATCGTCGTCTCCCTCCACCCGCATGCCTTTGTCGTCGTCGACGACCAGGGCCACGGGGTGCTGACCCACCTCGGGATCGACACCGTGCAGCTCAACGGCGAGGGCTTCGAGCTCCTCGTGAACAAGGGGGACACGGTCACCCGCGGTCAGGGCATCGTCCGCTGGGACCCGGCAGGCGTCGAGGCCGCCGGCAAGTCGGCGATCTGCCCGGTCGTGGCCCTGGAGGCCACCGCCGAGTCCCTCTCCGACGTGCGTGAGGACGGCGACGTGAAGGTCGGCGAGACTCTCTTCGGCTGGCAGTGACACCCTCGGCTCAGTAATCAGCCAGTTGGGAATCCACCGCGGTGGCACGGCCACCGCACAATCGGAGACGGGTGAAATGGAGACAACGCTGCGAGGCGTCGGCGTGAGTCACGGTGTGGCGATCGGCGAGGTTCGGCACATGGGTACGGCGGTGCTCGAGCCGCCGGCCAAACAGATTCCCGCGGACGAGGCCGAGCGCGAGCAGGGGCGTGCCCGCCAGGCCGTCGAGGCCGTGGCGGCCGACCTGATCGCGCGCGGCAATCTGGCGGGCGGCGAGGCACAGCACGTGCTCGAGGCCCAGGCCATGATGGCGCAGGATCCCGAGCTCATCGCCGATGTCGAGCGTCGTATCGCTGTCGGGAGCACCGCCGAGCGTGGCGTGTACGACGCGTTCGCCGCGTACCGGGCGCTGCTGGCCAACGCCGGGGAGTACCTGGCGGGGCGCGTCGCCGACCTCGACGACGTACGGAACCGGATCGTGGCGCGGCTGCTCGGTGTGCCGATGCCGGGTGTGCCCGACAGCGATGAGCCGTACGTGCTGATCGCGCGTGACCTGGCTCCCGCCGACACGGCTCTGCTCGACCCCACGCTGGTGCTCGGCTTCGTGACGGAGGAGGGCGGGCCGACCAGCCACAGCGCCATTCTCGCGCGGGCGCTCGGTGTGCCTGCCGTCGTGGCTCTCCCCGGAGCGGGTGAGATCGCCGAGGGCACGGTCGTCGCCGTGGACGGCAGCACCGGTGAGATCTTCGTCGAGCCCAGCCAGGAGAAGCGCGCCGAGATGGAGAGCGCCTCGGCGGCCCGCAAGGCGGCGCTGTCGGCGGTGACCGGTCCCGGTGCCACCTCCGACGGTCACAAGGTGCCGCTGCTTGCCAATGTCGGCGGCCCCGGGGATGTTCCTGCGGCACTGGAAGCCGGTGCCGAAGGCGTCGGACTGTTCCGTACGGAGTTCCTCTTCCTGGACGACAGCAAGCAGGCGCCGTCCGAGGAGAAGCAGATCGCGGCGTACCGCGCGGTGCTGGAGGCGTTCCCCGAGGGGCGTGTCGTGGTGCGGGTGCTCGACGCCGGTGCCGACAAGCCGCTGGACTTCCTGACGCCGGCCGACGAGCCGAACCCCGCGCTGGGTGTGCGTGGGCTGCGCAGTCTGCTGGACCACCCGGATGTGCTGCGGACCCAGTTGACGGCGCTGTCCCGGGCAGCCGAGGGGCTGCCGGTGTACCTCGAGGTCATGGCCCCGATGGTGGCCGACCGTGCCGACGCGAAGGCTTTCGCCGACGCGTGCCGCGAGGCGGGACTGCAGGCGAAGTTCGGGGCGATGGTGGAGATTCCGTCCGCCGCGCTCAGGGCCCGCTCGATCCTTCAGGAGGTGGAGTTCCTCTCGCTGGGTACCAACGACCTGGCGCAGTACACCTTCGCGGCCGACCGGCAGGTAGGAGCCGTGTCGCGGCTTCAGGACCCGTGGCAGCCCGCGCTGCTCGACCTGGTCGCGCTCTCGGCCGAGGCCGCCAGGGCCGAGGGCAAGAGCTGCGGCGTCTGTGGTGAGGCCGCTTCGGATCCGCTGCTGGCGTGTGTGCTGACCGGTCTGGGGGTCACCTCCCTGTCGATGGGTGCCGCGTCCATTCCCTACGTGCGGGCGACGCTGGCGAAGCACACGCTCGCGCAGTGCGAGCGTGCCGCCTCCGCCGCGCGTGCGGCGGACTCCGCCGACGACGCACGGCGTGCGGCGCAGGCGGTGCTGTCGGGCGAGTGATGCCGCCCGCCGCGCGCGGTCGGATGTGAAGGGGTTCCCGCCGGTTCCGGCGGGAACCCCTTCTGTCTGTCATCTGTCAGCGGTGGACCTCCGGTTCGTCGGCACCGAGGTCGAAGCCCGCGCAGTACTCGACGCCGGATTCCGGCGGCACGGGTTCGCCGGTGTCGGCGTCCGTGCAGTAGGCGCTGAAGACCTCGCCCGCCGTGAGCGGGAGGAGGCTGCCCCGGTTCAGACGCCAGCCGTGCACCCGGTCCGGCGCGTCGGGGGCCGTGGTGCGCAGTACGACTCCGCCCTGGGTCTCGAGCGCTACCCCCGCGGCGAGCACGGTGGCGAACTCCGCCCCTTCCGACGATGCGAGGCGGGCGGGTCCGTCCATGTCGCGGGCGGTGTGGAGGACGGCGAGGAGCTGTTCGTTCTCCATGGGCATGCTGCAGACGATGTGATGGGTGCCCGGCCCCGCCGTGTCCAGCAGGCGCATCAGCAGGTGGGACGCCCGGTCGAAGGCGGCCCGCCCGATGTCCTGACCGCAGTCCGCGCAGTCGCCGAAGCCTGCCAGCAGCATCGTGGCGTACTCCCATGTCGCGCGCCGGACCGCTTGTGAGACGAGCAGCGGGATCAGCGTGTCGATGGGCTGGCCGGTGTAGGCCACGGTGGCGCCGGCCGAGGCCACCTCCGCGACGAAGCGGCTCCGGCTTGTGCGTTCGTCGGGTTCCAGGCCGGACTCGGCGCAGAACTCCGCGTAGTCCTCCGGGTCGAAGAGGGCGACGGTGGTGTGCATTCCCTGCGCGGCGAGCGTTCGCAGCAGGCCTTCGACCTGCTGCAGGTAGACCGCGTGGTCCTCGAAGGTGAAGCTCCGGTAGTGGCGCATGGCCGCGAAGTCATCGGCGTCGACCAGGAGGCCGACGGTGCTCGGTGCTTCGCGGCGCAGTGCGCGTCGCATGGATGTTCCGGCACGCTGCCGGCTGCGTGCGGTCCGCTTGATGTGCGCCATGAGTCCCCCTGTGCGCTGTCGATCGATGCTCACTCAGCGTAATCAGGGGGACTGACAACGGTCTGTCCGGCGGCTGGGTTCAGTGGCGGTCGCGGGCGAGTTCCTCGTAGAAGCGGAGGAGTTCGAGGTTGTCGACGGAGCCCGGGTTGACCGCCTTGGAAAGGGCTGTGCCCTGGAGGAGGCGCTTGACCGGAACCTCGATGCGCTTGCCGGTGAGCGTGTGCGGGATGCCGGGAACCTCGATGACCTCGTCCGGTACATGGCGGGGTGAGAGGTCCTCGCGGATGGTCCGCTTGATGCTGTCGCGGAGTTCGTCGTCGAGCGTGGCGCCCTCGGCGAGGTGGACGAACAGGGGCATCCAGTAGCCGCCGTCCGGCTCTTCCAGGCCGATGACGAGGGACTCGCGGATCTCGGGGAGCCGCTCGACCGCCTCGTAGATGTCGGCAGACCCCATGCGGACTCCCTGCCTGTTGAGGGTGGAGTCGGAGCGGCCGTGGATGATGACCGAGCCGCGGTCGGTGAGGGTGATCCAGTCTCCGTGGCGCCAGACGCCGGGGTACATGTCGAAGTAGCTGTCGTGGTAGCGGCGGCCGTCGGGGTCGTTCCAGAAGCGGACCGGCATGGAGGGCATGGGCGCGGTCACGACGAGTTCGCCTACCTCGCCGGTGAGCGGCTTGCCCGAGGGGTCCCAGGACTGGAGATCGGTGCCCAGACAGGGGGCCTGCAGCTCGCCGATGTGGACCGGCAGGGTGGGTACCGCGCCCGCGAAGCAGCTGCAGACGTCCGTCCCGCCGCTGACGGAGGCGATCCACAGGTCGGCGCCGGTGTGGGTGAACTCGTCGTGGAGCCAGCGGAAGCCGTCGGGCGGGAGCGGGGAGCCGGTGGTGGCGACGCACTGGACACGGCTGAGGTCGTGGTCGCGGCCCGGGTGGACGTCCGCCTTCCGGCAGGCCATGACGTAGGCGGCCGACGTGCCGAAGAGGGTCGCGCCGGTCAGTTCGGCGACACGCCACTGGGCCTGGACGTCCGGATAGCCGGGGCTGCCGTCGTAGAGGACCAGGGTGGTGCCGGTGAGCAGGCCGGAGACGAGGAAGTTCCACATCATCCAGCCGGTGGAGGTGTACCAGAAGAAGCGGTCGTCGGGGCCGAGGTCGCAGTGCAGCCCGATCTGCTTGAAGTGTTCGAGGAGGATCCCGCCCTGGGACTGGACGATGGCCTTCGGGAGTCCTGTCGTGCCGGAGGAGTACAGCACCCACAGCGGGTGCTCGAAGGGGACCTGCTCGAAGACCGGTTCGGTGTCGGAGGCGGTGAGCACCGACCATTCGAGGGTGCCTTCGGGCGTGTCCGTGCCGAGGAGCGGGATGTGGACGACCGCGCGCAGGGTGGGGAGTTCGCTGCGGAGCTCGGCGACGGTGCTCGTGCGGTCGTGCTCCTTGCCGCCGTAGCGGTAGCCGTCGACGGTGAACAGGACGACGGGTTCGACCTGCTGGAAGCGGTCCAGGACACTGCGGGCGCCGAAGTCGGGGGCGCAGGAGGTCCAGACCGCGCCGACGGCGGCGGTGGCGAGGAACGCGACGACCGCTTGGGGAATGTTGGGGAGGTATCCGCTGACCCTGTCGCCGGGGGTGACGCCAAGGGCGCGGAGTTCGGCGGCGAGTGAGGCGGTCTGACGCCGGAGTTCGGACCAGCTGATGGAGACCTGGGTCTGGGTCTCGTCGACGTACAGCAGGGCGGGGGTGTCCGCGCGGAGCGGGTCGTCGGCCGTGCGCAGGGCATGCTCGGCGTAGTTGAGGGTGGCGCCGGGGAACCACTGGGCGCCGGGCATGGTGCGGTCGCCGAGGACGGCGTCGTACGGGGTGGAGAAGCGCACGTCGAACCAGTCGGCGACGGCCTCCCAGAAGGTGTCGAGCTCGTCGACCGACCAGCGGTGCAGCGCCGCGTAGCCGCCGTCGGCGGGGGCTCCGTAGCGTCCGGCCGCCCATCGCTGGAAGCGGGTGACGGCCGCCGCCTCGACGCGCTCGGGCTCGGGCTGCCAGAGGGGGGCTTCGCCGGCTGCTGAGGTCATGGAGGCTCCCTGGCCTTTCGGGTGTACGCGGGGGTGTGCGTGCGTCGCGCGCACGGGCTGGGGTGTGCGCGTGGACGGCTGTTACGGACGATGCCATGTGATCGTCTTGCGCACCAGGGTCCCTCTGCCATGACCGCGTGTCCGGCTGTGTGGTGAAGCCACAGGTGAACGGAAGCTGAACGGAGCACGCTTCGGTCCGGGCGGATGGCAGGGTGGCCCGCATGGATGGTCGTGACCTGGTGCGCTCGGTGAAAATGGTCAGTTCTGTACAGGGAATGCGCACGGTTCGCTCGGCCTGGCGGCGCCGGCGTGCGGACGCGCGGGCACTGGCGGCGCGCGGTGCGGAGCGGGCACGGGTGCCCGGGCTTCTGATCGGTGCGGAGCCCGGGCCGGGCGGTGGAGTCGTGCGGTTCGCGCGTTCGCAGCTGCGGGTCAGGGTGGCGGTGGGCGGTGCGGTGTTCTGGTCCTGGGACGGCGCCGGGCCGCTGCCCTCGTACGCCCTGCCGGGAGACGGGCCGGAGGCCGATACGCGGGCCCGGCTGGAGCCGGACACGAACGGCGGCTGGCAGGTGGTGTCGGAGCGGCTGACGGTCGCCGTGTCACGGCACGGGGCGCTGGAGTTGCGTACGCCGGGCGGAGTGGTGCTGCGCCGGGAGCTGCCGCCGCGCTGGTGGGAGCCGGTGGAGGGGGGCCCGGGGCGGTGGGTGCAGCGGTCCGAGGTCCCGGCCGACGCCCGCTTCTTCGGACTGGGCGGCCGGGCCGGCGGTCCGAGGCTGAGGGAGGGGACGTACCGGCTGTGGAACACCGATCCGGGCGGTCGTTTCGGTCCGGGGGACGATCCGCTGTATCTGACGATGCCGGTGCAGGTGGTGGTCTCGGATGCGGGGACCCACCTGGCGTTCCACGACAACTCCTGGGCGGGCCGGGTGACACTCCGTGAGGGCGAGGAGGGCGCGGGGTCGGGACACGACCGGCCGGGCGCGTGCGAGGTGCGGATGGAGGGTGGCCCGCTCCGCTGCTGGGTGGTCGTGGGTACGCCGGCCAAGGTGCTGCGGAGCTGGACGGCGCTGACGGGGGCGCCCGCGTTGCCGCCGTCGTGGGCACTGGGTCCGCAGCACGCCCGCTGGGGGTTCGGCAGTGAGCAGGAGGTGCGGCGGGTCGTCGCGGGGTACCGGGAGCGGGGCCTGCCGTTGTCGGTGCTGCATCTCGACATCGACCACTACGACGCGCATCAGGTCTTCACGGTCGACCGGGAGCGGTTCCCCGGTCTCCCCCGGCTGGCGAAGGAGCTGCGCGAGGACGGCGTCAGGCTGGTCTCGATCGTCGATCCGGCGGTGCGGGCGTCGGCGGGCAACGCGGTGTTCGACAGCGGCCTGGAGGTCGGTGCGGAGGGCGCGTTCGTCCGGGACCCGCAGGGCCTTCCGGTGCTGGGTGAGGTGTGGCCGGGCGAGTGCGTCTATCCGGATTTCACCGATCCGCTGGTGCGCGAATGGTGGGGCGCGCTGTACGAGGAGCGGCTCGGCCAGGGGTTCGCCGGGGTGTGGCACGACATGAACGAACCGGTGTCGTTCTCGGCCTTCGGGGATCCGTCGCTCCCCCGTTCGTCCCGGCACTCGCTGGAGGGCCGGGGCGGTGACCACCGGGAGGCCCACAACGTGTACGCCCTGGCGATGGCGAGGGCCGGGTACGAGGCGCTGTGCCGGCTGCGCCCTGACGAGCGGCCGTTCCTGTTCTCCCGTTCGGGCTGGGCCGGGCTGCAGCGGTACGGCGGCACCTGGTCCGGTGATGTGGCGACGGGGTGGCCGGGGCTCCGGGCCTCGCTGGCCCTGGTGCTGGGGCTCGGGCTCTGCGGGGTCCCGTACTCGGGGCCCGACATCGGCGGGTTCGACGGGTCGCCGTCGCCCGAGCTGTATCTGCGCTGGTTCCAACTGGGCTCGTACATGCCGTTGTTCCGTACGCATGCGGCCATCGACGCGGGGCGCCGGGAGCCGTGGGAATTCGGGCCGGAGGTTCTCACGCACGCCAAGCGCGCGCTGGAGGAGCGGGAACGGATGCACCCCTACTTCGTGACGCTCTCCCAGCTTGCCCGGCTGACGGGTGCGCCGTATGTGCGGCCGCTGTGGTGGGGTGCCCCGGGGGACCGGGAGTTGCGGGACTGCGAGGACGCGTTCCTGCTGGGTGACGCGCTGCTGGTCGCGCCGGTGCTGGAGGAGGGCGCGGACCGCAGGCCGGTGCGGCTGCCGCGCGGGCGGTGGTACGACACGGCGACCGGGCAGGCGTACGAGGGCCCGGGCCAGGCGGTGGTGGACGCGCCGCTGTCCCGGATTCCGGTGCTGGCGAGGGCCGGAGCCGTGATCCCGGTGCGGGGCCCGGACGGCGCTCTCGAACTGGAGGTGTGGGCTCCGCCGGCCGGGCGTACCGGGGGCGGACTGGTCGTTCGGGACGCGGGCGACGGGTGGGCACGGTCCGAGGTCGAGCGCTACACGTCCCGCCTCAGAGCCGGCCGCGTGGTGGTCGAACGGGACGGTGAGGAGGCACCGGTGCCGTACCCGGTCCGCGTACGGGGGCTGCCGGCTCAGCCGTAGGCGCCGGCGAACCAGGAGCGTACGGCCTGGGTGTGCAGGGGGAAGGCGAGTTCGTCCGGGGTGTGCAGCACGTCGTATCCCGAGGTCTCGTCCGTCGGTGCGGAGGGCGGGAGTTCCCCGGCGGGGCGTGGCGGGAGCAGGCCGAAGAGCAGCAGGTGGCCGTCCGGGGAGCTCAGGGCGTCGGCGAGGCGTACGTCCGTCTCGTCGGCGCGGATGCCGGTCTCCTCACGCAGTTCGCGTACGACGGCGTGGCGCCAGTCCTCGGTGCGGTCGATGTAGCCGCCGGGCAGCGCGATCCGGCCAGGGTGCGGCGGGATGGTGCGGGTGATGACCACGAGGCCGGGGCCGTGCGGTCCGGTGACGGGCAGCAGAGCGACGGCTACGGGCAGTGGGTTGCGGTAGGCCGTACGACGGCAGACCGTACAGGTGCGGGGCCAGGCGTCGGTGGCGTACGGGGCCCCGCAGCTGCCGCAGTGGGAGTCCTTCACGGGGCGGACTGTATCCGATCACTCTTCTCTTGCGGCTCCGGAGCTGATAGACGGTGTGCCCATGACAGGAACTGCTCGTCTTTTCCGCGCCCTGGCCGTCGCCGGCGCCGCCCTGCTCGCCGTGACCGCCGCTTCCCCGGTGGCGGCGGCCAAGCCCGAACCCAAGGCTCCGCCGGAGTTCGTCGACCTACGCTCCGTCGATCCGACGATCATCACGGAGATGCGCTACACCACCGCGCACAACTTCATGGGAGAGCCGGTGGACGGCTACCGCCGGCCCGTCTGCATCCTGACCCGGCCGGCCGCCCGCGCGCTGCGCACCGCCCAGCGGAGCCTCCTGCGCCAGGGCTACTCGCTCAAGGTGTACGACTGTTACCGGCCGCAGCGTGCCGTGGACCACTTCGTCCGCTGGGCGAAGGATCTCGACGACCAGGCCATGAAGGCGGAGTTCTATCCGATGGTCGACAAGACACGGCTGTTCGAGGACGGTTACATCGCG
Organism: Streptomyces sp. NPDC051064; assembly: GCF_044455985.1. Taxonomy (NCBI): domain Bacteria; kingdom Bacillati; phylum Actinomycetota; class Actinomycetes; order Kitasatosporales; family Streptomycetaceae; genus Streptomyces; species Streptomyces sp. NPDC051064. The sequence continues at coordinate 133,377 of NZ_JBITFK010000013.1, read as the reverse complement.
GAGAAATCCGGTCACAGCCGGGGCAGCACGGTGGACCTCACCCTGGTGAAGCTGCCGGCACTGCCGACCAGGCCGTACGAGCCCGGCGAGGAGCTGGCCCCGTGCTACGCGCCGAAGGCCGAACGCTTCCCGGACAACTCGGTGGACATGGGGACGGGTTACGACTGTTTCGACACCCTGTCGCACACGGACGACCCGCGGGTGCAGGGAGCGCAGCGCGCCAACCGGCAGTTCCTCAAGGAGACGCTGACCGGCCTGGGGTTCGTGAATCTGGCGGAGGAGTGGTGGCACTTCACCTACAAGCCGGAGCTCTTCCCTGACACGTACTTCGACTTCCCGGTGGCCAGGCGCTCCGTGGCGGGTCACTGACGGGACAGGCGGAGAACGGGCGACCGGGACCACCCCCGTGGGCTCCGGCCGCCCGTTCTTGTTCTCGGACGCGGAACTGCCGTATCCGGTTGCCGGCGGAGCGATTACGGTGCCTTCATGTCACAGCAGACGTTCGGTTCGTATGAAGAGTTCTGGCCCTACTACGTCGCCATGCACTCCAGGGCGGCGACGCGATGGGTCCATCTGACCGGGACACTGACCGGTCTCGCGGTCACCGCGTACGGTCTGGCGCGCGGCCGAAAGCGCTACGCGCTGGCGTTGCCGCTCATCGGATACGGCACCGCGTGGCCGGCGCACTTCCTCATCGAGAAGAACAACCCGGCGACGTTCGGACACCCCGCGTGGTCGCTGCGCGGAGACGTGCAGATGATCCGGATGATGCTCGCAGGACGGGACGGGGAGCTGGCCGAGACCGCGGCCAAGTGGCTCGCCGAGAACCCGTGAGCTCGGCACGCGCGCAGGGTTGACGGGCCGTCACTCCGGGTGAAGACTCCTGTCACCGCCGCACCGTACGCGCGGTCCGTACCCCGGTCGGCGGGGGTACGGACCGCGTTACGTACGGTGTCCGGCCGTCAGGTCCTGGCGGGTTCCCGGAGCCGGTCGGCACGCACCATGGCGTGCTCCACGACCGCCACGAGCACATCCCGGACGGACGCCCGGTCACGTGCGTCGCAGAGCAGCACCGGCACCTCGGGGTCGAGGTCGAGTGCCGCCCGGACCGTCTCGGTGGGGAACTGCTCCGCGCCCTCGAAGAGGTTGACGGCGACGGTGAACGGAATTCCCCGGCGCTCGAAGTAGTCGACCGCCGCGAAGCAGTCCTCCAGCCTCCGGGTGTCCGCGAGGACCACGGCTCCGAGGGCGCCCTGGGCCAGCTCGTCCCAGAGGAACCAGAAGCGATCCTGCCCGGGGGTCCCGAACAGGTAGAGGACCAGGTCCTCGCGCAGGGTGATCCGGCCGAAGTCCATGGCCACCGTGGTGGTGCTCTTGCCTTCGACCCCCGCCACGTCGTCGACGGGACGGCCGGCCTCGCTCAGCCTCTCCTCCGTGCGCAGCGGTCTGATCTCGCTGACCGCTCCCACCAGGGTCGTCTTGCCCACACCGAAGCCGCCGGCCACCAGGATTTTCAGGGTGACGGGTTCGACGTGCCGCCTTTTGCGGCTAGAGCGCCCGAAGGCCATTGATCACCTCGCGAAGAAGGCTCTCGTCCGGCAGCTCGGCCGGCGGAACGGGACGGGTGACGTGCACCAGTTCATCCTCGACGAGGTCACCGACCAGGACACGGACCACCCCGACGGGGAGGTCCAGTCCGGAGGCGAGTTCGGCGATCGACTGGGGCATGTCGCTGCACAGTTCGACGATCTCCACGTGTTCCGGGGAGAGCGTCTGGTCCCGGCCGGGATCGTCGGCCGCCGGTTCGGGGATGACGATCGCGATCAGGTCGAGACGATGACGGGACGCGCTGCTGGTACGCCCCCGGGTCATCGCGTAGGGCCGGACCACCGGACCCGCTTCGGCGTCGTACCAGCGCGAGGAGCCCGCTTCTGCGGGCGCGGGCGGTGATCCGGGCGCGATGTCCCGGGCGGAGTCTGCGCTCATCCCCTCGCCTCACCCTCCGGCGGGCAGACCGGTGGTCCGGGGGGCGTTGGCCAGGTGCGCCCCGACCCGCTTGACCATGAGGGTCATCTCGTACGCCACCTGCCCGACGTCCGAGTCCGAGTCGGCCAGGACGGCGAGACAGCTGCCGTCACCCGCGGCCGTGACGAAGAGGAAGGCCTCGTCGAGCTCGACCACGGTCTGGCGGACCCGGCCGGCGTCGAAGTGACGGCCCACGCCCTTGGCGAGGCTGTGGAACCCGGAGGCGACGGCCGCCAGGTGCTCGCTGTCCTCACGGGTCAGGTCCTGGGACGTGCCGGTGGCGAGGCCGTCGCTGGAGAGCACCAGCGCCTTGCGGATGCTCGAGACGCGCTCGACCAGTTCGTCGAGGAGCCAGTTGAGTTCGCCGGAGCCCTGGCGTGAGGAGTTGTGTGCTGCGGCGTTCGGTGCGGTCATCGACCGTCCCCTCCCGGAGTGGTTCCTGGTGCTGCCTCGCCGGGGCCGGTCGCGTCCTCGGCGTTCTGCCGACGGCCACGCTGCCAGCCGCGTTGAAGCGAAGCCATGCGATTGCGTACTTCGTCCGCATCACGTTCGAGGTCGTCGTCGGTGTATGCGGGAACGTTGCCGGAAGTCCGCCCTGCGGAGTCCTCCCGGAGCTGAGGGGCGAGGTTCGCCTGCCGGACCCTGCGCGGGAGGCCTCCCACCGTGTCCGGCGCGGACGGCCTCGGCGCGGGCCTGAGCCTCGGCGGCGCCTCGTCGGCCGGGGACGCGCCCGGGCCGGGCTCCGCGGTGACGGCTTCGGAGCCGGGGGTCTCAGGGGAGCCTTCGGTCGTACCGGGGTGCGAGCGGCCCCCGTCGCCGATCCGGCGGCCATGGCCGGCGGCGGGTGTCTGCGGCTTGCGGCGCGGCAGCGGGACGGGACCGGCGGGGCGCATCGGCCGGACGTCCGCCGAGCGGCCGTCCGAGGCGTCGAAGGCCTGCTGGTGCTGTTCCCGGTCGGCTTCCCTGCGCAGGTCGCGGGCGCGGAAGATGCCGCCCCGCTCGCTCTCGGTGTCCTCCAGGTCGGATACGCCGTCGAGGACGGGGCCGAGTGCCGGGTCGAGCTCCCGGTCGAGGGCCGGGTCGGTGAACCCGAGTGTGCCCACCGGGCCTTCGAGCTCGACGGGTCCGTCGAGCACCGACGGATCGGTGAGGCCCGTGGGAACCGGGGAGAGGCCGGAGGGCCTGCCCGGGATGCTCTTGTCCGCGACTCCGTCCCTGCGGGCCTTGTCGCTGCCGGGCGCGGCGCTGCCCGGCCGGCCGCTGCCGATCGCCTTCTCGGCGCGCCGGTCGAGGCGGAAGCCGGTGCCGTGCGTGTCGGGGGCGTCGGTGAGCAGCTGCGCCGGGATGAAGACGACCGCGGTCGTCCCTCCGTACGGTGAGATCTGCAACGACACCCTGACGTTCTGCCGCTGGGCGAGCCGGCTGACGACGAAGAGGCCGAGCCTGTCAGTGTCGGAGAGTTCGAAGTCGGGGGTCTCGGCGAGCCTGAGGTTGGCGTCCAGGAGGACTTCCGGGGCCATGCCGAGGCCGCGGTCGTGGATCTCCAGGGTGAAGCCGTTGGCCACGCGTTCGCCGTGGACCTGCACCGCGGTGTGCGGGGGCGAGAACACCGTGGCGTTCTCCAGCAGTTCCGCGATCAGGTGGGTGAGGTCGGCGACGGCCGGGCCGCCCACGCCGATGCGGGGCAGGCGCCGGACCTCGATCCGCTCGTAGTCCTCGACCTCGGCGACCGCCGCGCGCACCACGTCCATCAGCTGGATCGGCTTGCGCCACTGCCGGGACGGGGCCGCCCCGGAAAGGATCACGAGGCCTTCGGCGTGGCGGCGCATACGCGTGGTGAGGTGGTCGAGGCGGAAGAGGTCGGCGAGCTCGTCGCTGTTCTCGGTGCGCCGCTCCATGGTGTCCAGGAGCGTCAGCTGGCGGTGCAGCAGCACCTGATTGCGGCGGGCGAGGTTGACGAAGACCTCGGACACGCCGCGGCGCATGTCCGCCTGCTTGACGGCGGCCTCGACGGCGGCGCGCTGCAGGGTGTTGAGGGCCTGCCCGACCTGGCCTATCTCGTCACGCTCGTAACCGAGGTGAGGCGCTTCGGTCTCCACGTCGACCTGCTCGCCCGCGGCCAGCCGCCGCATCACGCTGGGAAGCCGCACTCCGGACACCTCGTGCGCGTCCTTACGCAGCCGGGAGAGGTCGCGGACGAGTTCGCGTCCCACGCGAACGGAGACGAAGACGGACACGAGCAGGGCGACGAATCCCAGGACGCCTGCGACGCCCGCCTGGATCAGGACCCGGTAGCCGGCGGGTTCCGCACGGTCCTGGAAACGGTTGGACATCTCGGTGCCGTCGTTGGCCAGGTGCTCCAGGACGGGTGGGGCCACTTCCTCCCAGCGCGCGGAGTCGATGGTGCCCGGCTCGGTGATCGGTCCCGCGGCGATGAGCCTCTGCTCGGCCGTTCGCAGCGGCTCGGTGTCAGGGCTGCGCCAGTACTGCTCCATGCGGCCGCGCTCGCTCGCCGGCAGGAGTTCGAGGTTGACCTCGTACAGGAGCGTGCGGCTGGCGGCGAGGTCGGAGACGACACGGAGCTCCGGGGCGCCGAGCCGCCCCGCGATGAGGCCCGACGCGATCAGGGCGTCCTCACGGGAGAGCATCTCGCGGGCCCTGGAGATGCCGACCAGGGCCCGGACCTGCTTGTCCATGGAAACGTTCTCCATGGTGTGGAGACTGTTCAGGAAGCGGTAGCAGGGGTCGACGAGGCCGTTGTAGAAGTCGAGGGCCCTGGTCCGGTCGATGGTGCGCTTCTCGACGGACCCGCGCAGCGCGTCCAGGCCGTCGACCTCGCCGAGGATCGAGTCGAGCTGGGCCTCCGACTCCGGGCTCAGCTTGTCCCGTACGTCCTTGCTCTTCGCGCTCTGCCTGACCTCGGCCACGACCCGGTCGGTCCGGGCGCGCTCGCGGCGCAGAAGGGGCAGGGCGTCCGAGGCCCGGGGGTCGGCGAGGAAGACGAGCGTCTGGCGGCGTTCGTCCTGAACGGCCCGGATGGTGTCTTCCAGCGGGTGGCCGACCTGCTCCACGATGGCGCTGGCACCCATCAGCTCACCGGCCTCGCGGCCGGTGACGTAGGTGGCGAAGACCCAGAGACCTGTGAGGGAGGCGAGCGGCACCAGGAGCAACGCCACGATCTTCCTGCGGATGGACTTCCCGCGAAAGCGCATGGCCTCCCCCAGCTCGGCCCCGCACCGCGGGGGTAGTTGTGCCGGTCCGGTGGTTCCGGTCGCCCGGTCTTCGTGGTTGTTCGGGTGTTCCTGCCTCAGCCCACCGAGCGTCGGTCGGAGTTCCGTCAACAAACGGCGCGAGCCTACTACTGACCTACCGGTAACTCGAAGACGTGTCCGGACGATTTCAGGCCGCTCTTCCCCGAGTTGCTCACCAGTTGTCCCGGTATTCCCTGCGAAGAAACTCGCGAAAGCGACAGAGAATCCCTGGCCGAAGGCGGTGCATCCGCACAAGGCAGTTGGCTGGAATTCTTCCTTCCGTGACCTTTCGGGGCTGATTGCCGCCCCCGGCGGGAATCTTCACGACCTGGCATTCGTCCACACGTACGGGGCAGAAGAACCTCACGGGGGTACGTGCGACAGGCAAGCGGCTCCGCCCGCGTAAAAGGGGCGCAAGCCGGGCAGCCACCCTCGAGTCGGACAGTGGTGGGGAGTTGAAGGTCCTTGGACACGGATGAGCGCCGGGGCGCGGCGGCATCGTCGGCGATCCCGTCACAGGCGGGCCCGGCAGCGGCGGGTGGGGCGCCCGCCGCTGCCCACATCCCCCGGCAGCTGTGGGTGGACGAACCCGCGGTACGGCGGAGGATGCCGGATCCGGTGCGGACGGCGGCCGTGCGCGCCGTCCTCATCATGTCGCTGACGATCATTCTGGCCATGGTGGCCTTCCTGTGCACGCTGGCCGGGTCCTGGCTCGCCTTCCCGATGGTGCTCACCGGTGTGGCGGGCACGGTGGTGGCGACGTGGTCGGTGCTGGACGTGTGGGTGACCCGGCAGGTGTGGAACCAGCGCAACGGCGTGGTGTCCGTCCCCAGCAGCACGGCGCGCCGTATGCGCCGGGAGCGCCGCGCCGCCAGGCGCGCGGCACGGTCCCGGGCGCGCAGGGAGGCCCGGATACGACGCCGGGGCGAAGGCAGGCTCTCCCGGGCCTGACCGCCTGCGCCCCGGCCTCCCCTACCGCTTGTCCGTGGCCTGCTGTGCGGGCTCCGTGCGCGTGTCCGTCATCTCCGTACGCATCTCCGGGACCGCCGACGCGCCCACGGTGCCGGTCGCCTCTCCGCTCCGCTTGAACATGCGGGTCGCGGTGATCTCTCCGTGGACGGTCTCACCTGCGGGGTCCTGCTGGGGCAGCCCCGGCCTGAGGTGCTCCTCGACACTGATGTACTTCAGCCCCGCCCGCAGGTCCGCGTCGTTGCGGAGGCGGATGACGAGCGGGAATTCGGCGAGCGCCGTCGTGTCGAACAGCCCGGTGGTGTAGAGCAGTTGGACTCCGAGCGCATCTGAGACCGCGCGCTGCAGCTCCAGCAGGTACGTCGCGTTGGCGCGCCCGATGGGGTTGTCGAGGAAGAGCGTGCCCGCGTGCCGGTGCCGGTCGCGGCCCCTGTCGTTGCTGCGCAGGGCCGCCATCGTGCAGTACAGCGCGATGGCGGCGGTGAGCAGCTGGCCGCCGGAGAAGACGTCGCCCATCTGCCCGACCGGGACGCGCTCGGCGCGGAGCACCGCGTCCGGCTTGAGGATCTCCACCGCGATGCCCTTGGGCTGCAGGGCCGCCTGTACACCCCGCAGCAGGAGGGACATGCCGTCCCTGCGCAGGTCGGAGTTCTTCTTGAGGGCCGCGTGCGTGGCCTCGTCGATGACCTCGCCGAGCCTCTCGGTGAGCGTGGCCTGGTCGGGTTCCTCGAAACGGATCCGGAGGAACTCCTGGCCGGACCACTCCCCCAGCCCCTCGGGCAGCTGGGAGAGCCGCTGGGCGGAGCGGAGCGTCGTGAGAGCCGATTCCACGAGGCCTCGGAGCCGGTCGACGATGGAGTCGCGGTTGCGCTCCAGCTGGACCAGCTCGTCGGTGAGCACGCGCAGCCTGGGCGCGAAGGCCGCGGCCCACTTCTCGGCGTGGTCGGGCAGGGCGGCTGCCGGGAGTTCCCGGATCTGCTGCCGGGCGGGGGTGCGGACCTGTTCGTAGCGGGTGGAGTTGGCGTGCCGTACGAGGATGTCGCTCGCCTCGCGTACGGAACTCTCCGCGGCCGAGAGGTCGGTGGAGCAGCCGCGCAGTGAGCGGCGCGCCTCGGCGGCGGACTGTCTGGCCTCCTCCAGGGTGCCCGGATACGGGTCGGGGGACTCGGTCTCGTCCTCCGCGCCGTGGTCCCTGAGCAGGTCACGCAGGAGTGCGGCGGTCTCGTCGAAGCCGCTCGCCGAGTCCTCGGCGGTGCGGTGGGCGCGCAGCAGTTCGGCGTGGGCGGCACGCGCGGTGTCCAGCGCCTCGGTGGCAGAGGCGAGTTCGGCCGTCGCCGTACGGAGCAGGGCCTGGGCCTGGTCGGCGTCGGCCGGGGCCAGGTCGGCGGGGAGCTCCGTGTGGTGCGGTGCCTCGTCGGCGGGGGCGAGCCGTTCGGCTTCGCCGCGCAGCCGGCCGAGCTGCTCGCTGGCCGTGGAAGCCCGGGTCTCCAGGAGCTGGACGTGGGACTCGGCGCGGGCGGCGGCCGCCTGCCGGGAGGGCCCGTCGGCTCCGTCGGTGCCTTCCAGGAGCTGGGCGGCCCGGGTGCGGACCTTGTTGGTGAGGCGGTCGAGTTCGGCCAGGGCGGCACTCTCGTCGCTCTCGGCGCGCGCCTGCTCGGCACGCAGGTCGGCCCCGACACCCACCTTCTCGTACAGCCTGGAGGCCGCCCGGTAGGCCTCGCGCAGGGCGGGCAGGGAGGTGCGCGCGCTGGAGGCGTCGGGCTCCGGGAGCGTTTCCGGGGCGCCCGCGATCTCGGCCCGCTCGGCACGCAGGGCACGGGCGGTGCGGTGGGCGTCGTCCGCGGCGCGCTGGGCGGCCCGGCGGTCCTCGTCGGCGGCGCGTGCCCGCTCCAGGCAGGCCGTGGCGCGCGCCTCCGATTCGGCTGCCTCGTCGGTCAGTTCGCGCAGTCGCGCCTGCCAGCCCGCGCGGTCGCGGAGACGGTGGGCGAGGCCCGCGAGCGCGTCGGCGGCGCGGCGGGCCCGCTGGGCCGCCTCCTGCCGCTCGTCGCGGACGCGCGCGGCGTCGGCAGCGGCCTCGTCCGCCTCGGTGCGCACGGTACGGGCCTCGGCGAGTGCGGCCTCCGCTGTCTCCGCTGCGGCGCGGGCGGTGCGGGCGGCGTCGCCCAGTTCGGCGAGCATTCCGGGCGGGCAGTCGGCACGCCAGGAGCCGATCCGGGCGGCGAGGGAACGGTCGGCCGCGAGCCGGGCCGCGAGCGACCTGATGTCCTCGTCGCGCGCCGCGGCCCGGGCGCGGAGCGCCTGGCGCTCCTCGTCCGCGGCATGCTCGTCGTGCATCGCGGGGTTCGGCGGGACGAGGAACACGTCGTCGGTGCCGGCGCCCGCACCGCCGGGCGCGGGCACGGGGGCGAGGAGCGCCGCGGTGGTGCCCACGGCGACGGCCGACCGGGGCAGCAGAGCGGCGGCGGCCAGCACTTCGCGGGCGCGGGTGTGCGCGTCCGGGTCGGTGATGACGACACCGTCGACGAGCTCGGGACGCGCCGCCAGGACCGAGGCGTGGTCGGCGGGGTCCACGGCCTGGGCGAGGTAGCGCCAGCCGGGCAGGGCCGGGATGCCGTGCTCACCGAGGTACTCGACGGTGGTGAGGACGTCGGGCCCGGGCGGCAGCAGCCCGCCGTCCCCGAGGGCGCCGAGGATGCGGGAGTCGTCGGCCGCGGCGGTACGCAGGTCGAAGAGCCGTCGTTCGGCGGCTGAGACGCCCTGGTCGAGAAGTTCCCTCAGCTCGTCCGCGGCGCCATCGAACTCCTCGGCCGTGAGGGACTGCGCGTCCGCTCCGGTGGCCTCGTCGTTCCCGTCCGTTCCGGCGGTGGCGCTGCGGGGACGCGGGACACCGACGCCGGTGGCCGCCGGGAGACCCAGCAGGTCGGCGAGGCGGTGGTCGGCGGCGATCGACTCGGCGGCCCTGCGCTCGGCCTCGTAGGACTGCTCGGCGGCCTGCGCGCCGTCGGCGGCGCGGGCCGCGGCGAGCTCGGTGCGGCTCTCGGCCGCCGCGGCCTCCCGGGCCCGGTCGGCGGTGGCCCTGGCCGCCTCGCGCGCGGTGTCCCAGGCGGCGACCGCGCTCGTCTCGGCGTCGTTCGCCGCGAGGGCCGCGCGGGCCGGGTCGGCGTCCGGGGCGGTGTCGTCCAGCCAGCCCGCGCGTACGGCTTCCGCGGTCTCCTGCTCGACCTCGGCGAGGCGCTGACGCAGGTGGCCGGCCTCGCTGCGGGCGCGCTGGGCCTCGGTTGCGGCGGTGGTGGCGTCCCGGTGCGCCGTCTCCCCGGTGGACTGAAGGGTCGCTGAGCGCTCCTCCTCCTCGTCCGCCACCCGCTCCCCCGCCTCCGCGGCGGTGTGCAGGGCCCGTACGAGGTCGGCGGCGGCGGTGGCGCGTGCGGCCAGGGCGGGGGCCGCGTCGCGCTCCGCCTCACGGATGGCGACGGCGACGCGTGCCGAGCGGTCGGCGGCGGCGCGGTGGCGCAGGACGGCCTCGGCGGCCTGCCAGGCGGAGTGCAGGGTGCGTGCCTCGCCCAGCTCGCGGCGCTGCGCCGCAGCGCTCTTCTCGGCGGCGGTGAGGGCCAGGGAGGCGTGCCGGTAGGCCAGTTCGGCCGCGATCAGGTCCCGGCGGCCGCGGGCCGCTTCGGCCTCGGTGACGGTGTGCGCGGCGTCCGCGACCTGCTGGGCGAGCTCGGCGGTGCGGCTCCGCTCCTCGGCGGCGCGCCCGGAGAGCCTGCGGGCGAGCGTACGGGTGCGGCGTTCGGCACCGGCGTGGACGTCGCGGCTGCGGGCCCTGGTCGCGGTGGCGTCGACGATCCGGCCGAGCAGCTCGACCGAACCGGCGGTGAAGTCGCGTTCCGCGGTGAGTTCGGCGCGGCGGCCCAGCTTGTTGCCGAAGCCGCTGACGAGGTCGGCGAGGCCGTCGGTGTCACGGGTGTCGGTGACGGCCCGGAGCAGCAGATCGGTGAAGTCGGAGTCCTTCTTGACCGCGAAGAGGCCGGCGGCCTCGCCCTCGTCGGCGTTCATCTCCCGCTGGTAGCGGAAGAGTTCGGGGTCGAGTCCGAGGTCACCGAGGTGTTCGTTCCACCGGTCGTGGATCTCTTCCCAGTGCACGTCGAGGTGCGGGTAGAACTTGCCGGCGTCCGTGAGCGCGTCGCGGAAGCCCTTCATCGTGCGGCGTCTGCCGCGGGCGTTCGAGACGCCTTCGGCGGGGCGGCCCACCGAGCTGGCCTCGGCCACGGGCAGGCTGTCGAGGCTGAGACCGGGCCCGGGGCGGAAGGAGTACCAGGCCTCGGCGAACTTACGGGGGTCGTTGGAGACCTGGCGGCCACGCCATTCGCTGACCTTGCCGACGACGACGCACTCGCCGGTCAGGGTGTGCTGCCACTCCAGGGCGACGTGTCCGCAGTCGTCGGCCAGCAGGAATTTGCGCAGGACGCCGGAGCTGGCGCCGCCCAGGGTGTTGCGGTGGCCCGGCAGCATCACCGAGAAGATCAGCTTGAGCAGGACGGACTTGCCGCCGCCGTTCTCCAGGAAGAGCACACCGGCGGGCGCCGGGCGGCGCGGGGGGCCGACGGGCTCGTCCTCGAAGAACTCCGCCTGGGCCGGCGCGGGCCTGGGCACGGGCTCGCCGACTCCGCGCAGGTCGAGCACGGTGTCGGCGTAGCGCGCACCGGCGGGCCCGATGGAGTAGAGGCGGACCCGGGACAACTCGTACATGGCGGCGGACTCTCGTCGTTCTGGCGGCGGGCGGGCGGCTGGAGCGGCAGCGGGGGGGGCGGTGCGGCGGTTCAGGAGTGGAAGGGGAGTCCCGCGTCGGCGGCCAGTTCCAGGCCTTCGTCGTCGGGCGGTGGCAGCAGGGTGGCCGAGCCGTCCGAGACCGGGACGACGCCGAGTTCCAGCAGTTCGGCCATGGCGGCGCTGCCTGCCATGTCGCGCACCTGGAGCTGGTAGCGGGCGGTGGTGCGGTAGGCGCCGCCCGCGTCGTCCCCGGTGCGCTGGAGGAAGCCCGAGTCCGTCAGGAAGGCGACGGCCTTGCCGATGATGCCGGTGGTCGAGCCGGCCAGCCGGCGGGCGTCCTTGGTGGCTCCGGTGGCGCTGCGGCGGGAGTAGATCCGCCACCCGGATTCCAGGCCGGGCGCGTCGGTGGCCGGGTCGGTGTTGTCGCCCTGCTCCTCGGCGCGCTCCTCCAGACGCCGGCAGGCCTGGCGGACGAAGGCGTCGACGCCGTTGACGGTGATGCGGCCGATGTACGAGTCGTCGGCCAGGTCCTCGGGCCGGGGGAAGGCCATGGCGGCGACGGCGAGGTGGGCGAGACCGTGCAGGAAACGGTCGGCGGAGTCGGGGGACGCGCGCCGGGCGTAGTCGCCCATGCGTACGGCGAAGACCGAGTCCTCACCGGCGGTCACGGCCATCCCGGCGCGGGTGGAGACCTCCAGCACGATGAGCCCGAGCCCGGTGGCGACGGCGTCGGCGAGCCGGGCGAAGGCGGGCTCCTCGCGGTAGCGGCGGAGCAGCTCGGTGTACTCGGCGTCGCGGGCGGGCATCAGCTTGGGCTGCAGCCCGAACGAGACCAGCCGGGCGGCGTCGGCGGCGTCGGCGGGGCTGACAGTGGCCGGCCGTGCGGTGTCGGCCGCCTGCGTGAAGGGCTGGTCGCCCCACGCGTCGGTGGGCTCGGCGTGCTGCTCGCTCAACTCGGTGACTCCTCGGTGGGGGTGCCGCTCCCGGGCGGCTGCGGGTGGATGGTCGGGCCGGGGACGCTCACGAGGCGTCCTTGCGGTCCGCGGCCATGCCCGCCGCGTCCAGCAGGGCCATGCCCACTATCAGGTCGGCTCCGCCGAATTCGTGGTCCTCGAGCTGGGTGCCGTCGTCGACGGCGAACAGCAGCCGTCGCTCGCCCTGGCGGTAGGCGGTGCCGACGGGAGGGCTCGCCGCGTGGACGGCGAGCAGGGCGACGAGGTACGGCAGCTCGGGGTCGCGCAGCCGGGCCTCCGCCAGGAGTCCTGAGAGCCGGCGGGGGGCGTCGTGCTCCAGGTCGAGCAGCTCCATGGCGTATCCGAGCTGCTCCTCGCTGAACCGGCTGTCGTCCGGCGTGGCGATGAGGTCGGGCTCGGGCATTTCCGCGCCCAGGTGCTCCCGCTCCACCGGTGGCATGAGCAGCAGGCCGACGAGGTCGCCGACCCTGACCGAGGTGGGTGTGCGCAGCCCGGTGCCGTGCGCGAAGAACGCGTCGGTGGCCCGGGTGGCCTGCTCGACGGGGAGCGGCAGCAGGGGCACGACGAGCTGTCCGTAGAGGTCGAGGCCCGTCTGTGCGGTGGGTGTGGCGAATGCCTGGCGGTCCTGCTCGGCGCGGAAGAGGGGCCCTGCCTCCAGGAGCCTGGACTGGAGCTGGGTGTGGCGGCGGATGCAGTCCTTGACGATGTCGACCAGCTCGGCGGCACGGCGCTTGTGCTCGGGTTCCTCGGCTTCGTCCCTGGCCTTGCGGATGTTGGTGAGGATCGCGTTCTCGTGGCGGTAGCGGTCGGCGACGTGGTCCAGCGCCTCGGCGATCATGTCCGGCACGGCGTTGAGCCAGTCCACGGCGCGGACGTTGCGGCGGGTCGCCTCCAGCGTCCTGCGGAGCGTCTCGGCGTACTGCACGGTGCGGTAGCGGGCCTGTTCGGCGGCGAGCTGGGCGTCGGCGAGCCGGCCCCTGCTGATGAGGACCTCCAGCTTCACCTCGGCGGCGATCTGGGCGCTGGTGACGTCCGTGTCCAGGGCACCCACCAGGACGTTGACCGCCTCGTCGGTGGCGCGGAGGTAGACCGTCCCGCCGTGGCCGGGGACTTCCTCGATGAGCTTGAAGTCGTAGTCCCTGCGGACGTAGACGCCGTCGGGTCCGAAGGTGCCGTACACCGCGCGGAAGCCGCGGTCCACGCTCCCGACGTTGATCAGGTTCTCCAGGACCCAGCGCGCGACCCGCTCGTGCTCGGTGACGGGCCGGCGGGGTGCCTGGGCCGCGACCCGCGGGAGGAGCCTGGCCACTATCTGGTCGTGGTCGGCGCCCGTGTCGAAGTCCATGTTGAGGGTGACGAGGTCGATGGCGGCGAGGGCGACCTCGGCCATCGCGTAGACCGTGTACTCGCCGGCCAGATTGGCCTTGCGCACGTCGAGGTCGTGCAGCGGAGCGGTGCACGCGAGCGCGCGCAGCCGACGCGAGAGCCCCTCATCGGCGGCGGGGCCCGGGGCGGGCCTCGGTCCCGCGCTGAGCTGGGGCGCAGCGGTGTGGGTGTCGGCAGGCGAAGTCACGCTGCACAGATTAGGTCCTCGCACCGACAACGGTCGAAACGGCGCAGAAGCGACCGGTCACGGCCGCCCGTAACCGCCTCCTCCCGGGGTGCGCAGCACCAAGACGTCCCCGGTGTCCAGCTCGGCGGTGTCACAGCCTTCGAGAGGCGTCACGGCCGCCCCGCCGGCCCGCTCGACGTACTGCTCGCCGAGAGCTCCGGGGCCGCCTCCCGCCATGCCGTACGGCGGCACCCGGCGGTGTCCCGACAGGAGCGCCACCGTGACGGGTTCGAGGAAGCGGATCCTGCGTTCCACCCCCCGGCCGCCGTGCCACCGGCCCGGGCCTCCGCTGTCCTCCCGCACGCCGAAGCTCTCCAGCAGCACCGGGTAGCGCCACTCGAGGATCTCCGGGTCGGTGAGCCGGGAGTTGGTCATATGGGTCTGCACGGCGTCGGCCCCGTCGAATCCGTCCCCGGCGCCGGACCCGCTCGCGACGGTCTCGTAGTACTGGACCCGGTCGTTGCCGAAGGTGAGGTTGTTCATGGTGCCGGACCCCTCGGCCTGGACGCCCAGGGCCGCGTAGAGGGCGCCGGTGACGGCCTGGGAGGTCTCGACGTTGCCGGCGACGGTCGCCGCCGGGTGGACGGGGGCGAGCATCGAACCCTCCGGAACGCGGATGTCCAGGGGTTTCAGACAGCCGCTGTTGAGCGGGATGTCCTCCTCGACGAGCGTCCGGAACACGTAGAGGACGGCGGCCATCACCACGGACCTGGGGGCGTTGAAGTTGCCGGTCTGCTGCGGGGACGTGCCCTCGAAGTCGAGGACGGCCCGGCGTGCGTCGCGGTCCACGGTCACGCTCACGGCGATGACGGCGCCGTTGTCGGTCTCGTAGCGGCAGGAGCCGTCGCGCAGTCCGACCACGATCCGGCGTACGGACTCCTCGGCGTTGTCCTGGACGTGGCCCATGTACGCCTCCACGACGTCCTGCCCGAACTGGCGTGTCATGCGCCGCAGTTCCGTGATGCCCTTCTCGTTGGCCGCGATCTGGGCGCGCAGGTCGGCGAGGTTGGTGTCCGGGTCGCGTGAGGGGTGGGCGGCGGTCGTGAGCAGCTCCCGGGTCTCCGCCTCGCGGAAGGTTCCGTCGCGCACCAGCAGCCAGTTGTCGAACAGGACGCCCTCTTCGTCGACCGTACGGCTGAAGGCGGGCATGGAGCCCGGGGTGATGCCTCCGATCTCGGCGTGGTGGCCGCGTGAGGCGACCAGGAAGCGCAGCCGGCGCTCCTGTCCGTCCGCCGGCTCGTCGAACACGGGCGTCACGACGGTCACATCCGGCAGGTGGGTGCCGCCGTGGTAGGGATCGTTTACGGCGTACACATCACCGGGCCGCAGGGTGCCCCTGTCACGCCGCAGCACCTCTTTGATGGACTCCCCCATCGAACCCAGGTGGACCGGGATGTGCGGGGCGTTGGCCACCAGGTTGCCGTCCGCGTCGAACAGCGCGCACGAGAAGTCCAGCCGCTCCTTGATGTTGACGGAGTGCGCCGTGTTCTGCAGTCGTACGCCCATCTGTTCGGCGATCGACATGAAGAGGTTGTTGAACACTTCGAGCATGACGGGGTCCACCCGGGTGCCGACGGCGGTCCGCTCGGGCCGCGGCTCGGTCCGGCGCAGCACGAGGTGCCCGGCCGGCCCCGCCGTCGCCTGCCAGCCGGGGTCGACGACGGTGGTGGCGTCGTCCTCGGTGACGACGGCCGGGCCGGTCACGGTGTCCTCGGCGCGCAGTGTCGCGCGGCGGTACAGTCCGGCGTCCCGCCAACCGTCCCCGGCGAACATCGTCACGGTTCCGAGGGGGCGGAGCGGCCCTTCCCCCGCGCCCGCACCCACGCGGGGAGGAGTGTGCGGTCCGGCCGTCCCGGTGGCCTCCACGGAGACGGCCTCGACCACCAGGGGCTTGTCCATGGCGAATCCGTAGCGCGCCCGGTGGGCCACGGTGAACTCCTCGGTCATGGCGGTGACGGTGCCGTGGGCGACGGGCAGGGCGGCGTCCGTGCCGGCGTAGCGCAGAAGGATCCGCGCACGGGTGCCGATGGCACTGTCGGGGACGCCGTCGCCCCTGAGTTCTGCCCGGGTGTGCTCCGCAAGGGACTCGCAGAGGCCGCGCACCCGGGTGCCGGTCGCGTCGTCCAGTGCGGCCTCGACGGACTGTTCGCGCATCGCGGTGGCGTCGGCGAGACCGATCCCGTACGCGGAGAGGACGCCGGCGAGCGGCGGTACGAGGACGGTGTCGATGCCCAGGGCGTCGGCGACGGCGCAGACGTGCTGCCCTCCGGCGCCGCCGAAGCCGGTCAGGGCGTAGCGGGTGATGTCGTGGCCCCGCTGGACGGAGATCTTCTTGACGGCGTTCGCCATGTTGAGCACGGCGATCTCCAGGAAGCCCGCGGCCACTTCGGCGGCCGTACGCCGGCCTCCCGTGGCGGCCGAGACCTCCTCGGCCAGGGCGTCGAAGCGCTCCTCCACGAGACGGGCGTCGAGCGGCTGGTTCCCCTCGGGCCCGAAGACGGCGGGGAAGTGCTCCGGGCGGATGCGGCCGAGCATCACGTTGGCGTCGGTGACGGTGAGCGGCCCGCCCTTGCGGTAGGCGGCGGGCCCGGGGTCGGCCCCGGCCGAGTCGGGGCCGACCCGGTAGCGCCGTCCGTCGAAGTGCAGGACGGATCCGCCGCCGGCGGCGACGGTGTGGATGCTCATCATGGGCGCGCTCATCCGCACCCCTGCCACCTGTGTCCCGAGCTCGCGTTCGAACTCGCCCGCGTAATGGGAGACATCGGTGGAGGTGCCGCCCATGTCGAAGCCGATGACCCGGTCGTGGCCCGCCTGGCCTGACGTACGCACCATGCCGACGACGCCCCCGGCCGGTCCGGAGAGCACCGCGTCCTTGCCCCGGAAGTGCGCGGCCTCGCGCAGCCCGCCGTTGGACTGCATGAACATGAGCCGGATGCCGGGGAGTTCGGCGGCCACCTCCTCGACGTAGCGGCGAAGGATCGGCGAGAGGTAGGCGTCGACGACGGTGGTGTCGCCGCGCGGCACGAGCTTGATCAGCGGGCTGACCTCGTGCGAGCAGCTGACCTGGGTGAAGCCCGCGGCCCTGGCTTCCTCCGCGACGGCTCTCTCGTGGTCCGGGTGGCGGTAGCCGTGCATGAGCACGACGGCGGCGCTGCGGAACCCGTCCTCCGCGGCCTCCCTGAGCCGCCCGGCCACGGCGTCGCGGTCGAGGGCCTTCACGGTGTCCCCGCGGGCGTCGATGCGTTCGGGGACCTCGACGACCCGGCCGTACACGGCCTCGGGGAGCAGGATGCGGCGGTCGAAGAGGCGGGGCCGGTTCTGGTACGCGATCCGCAGGGCGTCCCGGAAGCCTTCGGTGACGACCAGGACGGTCGGCTCGCCCCGTCGCTCCAGGAGGGCGTTGGTGGCGACCGTCGTACCCATCTTGACGCCGGCGACCCGATCGGCGGGGACCGGGTCGTGAGGGCCGAGACCGAGCAGGAGCCTGATCCCCGCGACGGCGGCGTCGCGGTAGCGGCCGGGGTCGTGCGACAGCAGTTTGCGGGAGATCAGCCGGCCGCCGGGGTCACGTCCCACCACGTCCGTGAAGGTGCCGCCGCGGTCGATCCAGAACTCCCAGCGTCCGGTCATCCCTCCATTCTGGCGCGCGGGACGAACCACCGCAGAAACGGCGTACGGGCGGCCGGTCCGGGTGTGGGGCGGGCGGGGCTCCGCGGGGGCGGAGCAACGGGGCGCGCTCTCCGGGCCGGGTGTTACCGCCGGAGCACTGGAAACGTGTGTTCACCCGCCGGCCGTCGACGCCGGTGAGCAAAGGGCACACGCGCGGACCACGGCCGCGACCGTCGTGACGGCGGTGCTGTTCGTCCTCCGCGAGCGTTCTGCCCGCTGTCCGCTGCGTGGTCTCCCGGCCGAACGCACCACCGTAGGAGCGGCGCTGGTGGACACCGCGGGCGAAGTCACCACCGGGGCAAGGTCGTCCTCACCGTCTGATGTCTCCGTGGGGCCTCGCCCGAGCGGGGCCCCACCGGGACCCGTGCACGGTGAAAGCGCGACCCGGCCCGCCCTTCACGTCAGACCCGTGACCTGCGACGTCGCTCAGTGCCTCGCGCAGGGCCTGCTCGGCCCGTGCGTCGAGACGTTCGCTCGTGCCGCGCGCCCGGTGACCGACCTCGGCCATCGCGAGCCCCAGCAGCTGGGGCAGCAGATCCGTGCTGCGACGTGCCAGCCAGCCGGTGCCCTTGGTGGCCAGCCAGAGGGCACCCGCCGCACGGGACGGCGGTGGCTGCTGCGGTTCCTGGCCGGGCCGGTCGCCCAGGGCGAGCCCCCTCTCGGCGAGCATCCCGTGGAAGCCGGCGGCCAGTCTCCGGTGGCCGCGTTCACCGGGGTGGAGCCGCTCCACGCTCCACAGCGAACGGTCGTCGGTCCAGGCCCGGTCCGAGGCGTGCAGATGGACGGCGTCGTAGCGGGCGGACAGGTCGTGCACCACGGCGTTGACCGCCTGCTGGCGCCGCGCCAGGGGTCGGCGCAGCGGGCCGGGGAGCCCCAGCGCCGTCCCGGGATCGGGCAGACACGCCGTCAGGAGTACGGCGCCGCCCCCGGCGAGCAGGGCGCAGACCTCGTCGAGCCGCCCGGTGAGACGGCGGATGTCGAAGGACCGGCGCAGGGTGTCGTTGACCCCGACGACGACCGAGGCGATGTCGGGCCGGAAGTCCGCCGCTGCCTCTGCCTGGCGTTCGTGGACGTCCGCGGACAGCGCACCGGCGACGGCGAGGTTACGGAACTCCACGTCCCGCTCCGTTCCCCCGAGACCCTCGGCGAGGAGCGCCGCCCAGCCCCGCCAGCCGCCCTGGAAGGGGTCGCCGATGCACTCGGTCAGCGAGTCCCCGAGTGCGGCGAACCGGACGGTGGCCGGGGCGTGTGTGGTCCGGGCCGGGGCATTGGTGCGCGGGGCGGGCAGCCGGGCGCCGACGGGCGTGGGAGGCGCCGGGGCGCCCGGGGGTGTGGCACGGCCGCCCGCGGTGGCCGCCGCCCCGGGTGTCACCGCCCCGCTCATGGCCGCGCCTCCACGGCGCCGCGCCGCTGCGGGATGTCGTGGGCGGCCAGGAACGCCGCCGTCGAGCGGTCCCAGCCGAAGAGTCCGGCCCGCGCCCGGGCCGCGGCCCGCCGCTCCGGTTCCGGCCTGGCCAGCAGGTCCCGGAGCGCGGCGGCGAACGCCGGGCCCGTGTCGGCGGCTGCGAGTCCGGCGGAGCCGATCACCTCCGGGAGCGCGGAACTGCCGCTCGCCACCACCGGGGTGCCGCAGGCGAGCGCCTCCAGGGCCGACAGCCCGAAGGTCTCCGCCGGCCCCGGTGCGAGGCAGAGGTCGGCGCTCGCCTGGAGGCGGGCCAGGTGCGCGCGGTCGCGTACGTGGCCCAGGAACTCGGCCGGCAGCCGCTCGGCCCGGGCCCTGCGCTCCAGTTCCGCACGGAGCGGGCCGTCCCCCGCCACCACCAGGGCCGCCCGCACACCCTGGTGGCGCAGTGCCGCCAGGGCGTCCAGCGCCCGGCCCGGCCGTTTCTCCACGGAGAGCCGTGAGCCGAGCAGCAGCAGGACGTCGGCGCCGCGCAGGTGGCGGGCGCGGAGCGCCGTACTGCGCAGTCCGGGCCGGAAGCGCCGCAGGTCCACCCCGAGGGGGGCGCGCACCACGTTGCGTACGCCGATCCGTACGAACTCGCGCTCCGCCCATTCGGTGGTGCACACGATCCGCGCGTAGGCGTGTGCACTGCGCGCGTTGAGCCGGTCGGCCGTCCCTCCCGCCACAGCCGGGGGCGCACCCCAGGCGCGGAGCACCCCGTCGGCCGTCTCGTGGGACACCATGACGGCCGGGACACGGGCGCGGCGTGCCCACTCCCCGGTCCAGCGCAGTGTGGTCCGGTCCGACACCTCCAGACGGTCGGGGCGCAGCTCCTCCAGGAGGCCGCGCACCCTTGCCCGTCCGCCAGCACCCGGTACCCGCCGCTGCCCGGCAGCACCGGCCCCGGAAGGGTGACGACCCTGCCCTGCGGGGTGTGTACGTCGCTCGCGGTGGCGCCGGGGACGATCAGCACCGGCTCGTGCCCTGCCGCGAGGTAGCCGCGCCCGAGCTCGTCCAGTGCGGTGCGCAGTCCACCCGAGGCGGGCGTGACGAAGTTCGCCAGCCGGACGATCCTGAGTCCGCCGGGCCGGTTCACGCGGCCACCGCCGTCCGGCCGCGCAGGACCTCGTCGTAGTGGCCCAGGAGCTGGTCCCCGACGGCTTCCCAGGTGCGGCCCTCGACCGCGGCCCGCGCGGTCCTGCCGAAGGCGTCGGCGCGCGCCGGGTCCGCGACGAGTGCGGCGACCGCCTCGCGTACCGCCCCCGCGTCGTGGGGCGGTGCCAGCAGCCCGGTGCTCCCGTGGGCGACGAGGTCGAGCGGCCCGCCGACCGCGGGGGCGACGACCGGGACCCCGGAGGCCATGGCCTCCTGGACGGTCTGGCAGAAGGTCTCGTACGGCCCGGTGTGCACGAAGACGTCCAGGGAGGCGAAGAAGCGGGCGAGCTCCTCCCCCGTACGGCGCCCGAGGAAGACCGCGCCGGGCAGTGCCGAGCGCAGCGACGCCTCGCTCGGTCCGTCGCCGACGACCACCACGCGCACTCCCGGCAGCGAGCAGGCGCCGGCGAGGAGTTCGACGTGCTTCTCCGGGGCGAGCCGTCCCGCGTATCCGATGATCTTCTCGCCACCGGGGGCGAGGGCGCGGCGCAGTGCCTCGTCGCGCAGACCGGGGCGGAACCGCACGGTGTCGACTCCGCGCGGCCAGAGTTTCACCCGGGGCACGCCGTGGTCGGTGAGGTCCCGGAGTGCGGCGGAGGAGGGGGCGAGGGTGAGGTCGGCGGCGCTGTGCACGGCGCGCATCCGGCGCCAGGCGGTGCTCTCGCCGGTACCCAGGTAGGTGCGGGCGTAGCCGGCCAGGTCGGTCTGGTAGACGGCCACGGCGGGCAGCCCCAGCCGGGCGGCGACCGCCATGCCCCGCACGCCGAGGACGAACGGGCCGGCCAGGTGGACGAGTTCGGCGCGGTGCCCGGCGAGTGCGGCGGCCAGCCGCCGGCCGGGCAGGGCCACGCGGACCTGCGGGTATCCGGGCAGAGGCAGCGAGGGGACGCGCACCACGGGGCAGGGATCGCCGGAGGACGCGGAGTGGGCGGTGGCCGTCGCCCCGGCGGGGGCGATGACCAGCGGCTGGTGGCCGCGGGCGGCGAGGTGCCGGGCGGTCTGCAGGGTGCAGTGGGCCACACCGTTGACGTCGGGCGGGAAGGATTCGGTGACGATGACGACACGCATACGGGTGTTGTCACCGCGCCGGGCGTGCCCTCGCCGACTTGGATCTTTCCGTCCGGGAAACGTCCTATGAGCGTTTGCGCCGCGCGCCCCCGGCGCGCGGCATCCGGGCTCCGTGTGTCAGCGGAGCGCCGGCTCAGACGGCGGGTGCGTCGGGCCCGATCCTGCTGCGTACGGCGGTCTGGACCTCGGCCTCCTCGGCCGGGTCGGCGGCGAGCCGCCTCAGCCGTTCGGCGACCCGGATGTCCCCGGTCTCCGCGTGGTGGGCGGCCAGCTCCCGGGTGGTCTCCTCGCAGTCCCAGAGGCACTCGACGGCGAATCCGCTGGCGAAGGACGGGTCGGTGGCGGCCAGGGCCCGGGCGGCACGGCCCCGCAGGTGCGAGGAGGACGTCTCCCGGTAGACATGGCGCAGCACGGGTGCGGCACAGGCGATACCCAGGCGGCCCGCGCCGTCGACGAGGGTCCAGAGGCACAGGGCGTCGGGTCCCTCGCCCCGGACCGCCTCGCGCAGCGCGGCGAGGACGAGCGGGGCGTCCTGTACGGCGCCGCGGCAGGCCAGGACCCCGGCCGCCGAGGCTCCGAGGGCATCCGGCCGGTGGGCCCAGCGCCGGGCCCGGTCGACCGCCGCTTCTCCGCACATGCGCTCGAAGGCGGCGACGGCCGCCTCCGCGACGGTGGGCGACGGGCCTGCGACGGCCCGCTCGATCAGGTCGAGCACGGCGGGGTCCTGGACCTCGGCCAGATAGTGCAGGGCGGCGCAGCGCGCGCCCTCGGAGCCGCCGGCGGCGGCCTCGACGATCAGGGGCCGGTCCTCGGTCCCGGCGACGGCGGAGAGGCAGCGGGCCGCGGGGACATGGAGCGCGCTGCCGCGTTCCAGTCCGGCCTGGGCCCAGTCGAACACGGCCTGGACACTCCAGCCGGGGCGCGGTCCGCCCGGCCGCATCTGCCGCTGCCATCGGTCGAAGGAGCCCTGTTCCGTCGCCGCCCTGACCCGGGCGCCGACCGCTTCGCGCGGGTCGTCCGCCCAGAGCCGCCAGGGCCGGGGCTCGAAGGCGTCGCGCACGGAGGCGGCCAGCTCGGCGGCGCCCTCCGCGGTGGCGGGGAAGCGCCCGAGCACCGCCTCGGCGAGGGAACGCAGCCCGGCGTCGTCGTCACGCAGGGCGAGCTCGTCGAGCGCCCACGCCCAGTTGGACCCGGTCGCGGCGTACCGGCGCAGGAGCACGAGGGCGTCGTCGCGCCCGTATGAGGCGAGGTGGCCGAGCACGGCGAGGGCGAGACCCGTGCGTGAGTCGTCGGTGTCGAGGTGGTCCTCGGGATTCCACAGGTGCCGCTCGATCTCCTCGGTGCCACCGTCGAGATCGAGGTAGAGGCGCGCGTAGTAGAGGGAGCGGTTCTCGACCTGCCAGTCATGACGCGGATCGCTCAGGACGCAGTGGTTGAGAGCCGCGAGGGCCTCGGGGCGCGGGGCGGCGAGCGCGTGGAGCGTGCCGTCGCCGCGGCCCCTCTGCAGCAGGCCGAGCAGTGTGCCGCTCGGCGCTATGAACGGATCGAACATGGGGAAAGCCTCACATCAAGCTGTCGACGCAACCGGGACTGTGCTGTTCCATGTGCCGGGGTGACATCCCCTAGGCCGCGCAGCAACATGATCGGCCGACTGCCGTCTTCTGCCTGGTGCTCATCTTCCTCTGCCTCTCGTCGGTGGTCCGGAACGGACCCGCGACGTCATGATGACCCAGCCATTTCGCCGACGCGACCACATTTACGACGCACCGGCCGGCCGGCCTCTCAGCGCGCACCGAAGAGTTCCAGCAGGTCGTCCTTGCCGAACATGCGCGCGGTGTCCACGGCGGAGGGTGTCCCGGCGGCCGGATCGGCCCCCGCCGAGAGCAGCGCGTCGATCACTTCGCGCTCCCCCTTGAAGACGGCTCCGGCCAACGGGGTCTGCCCCCGGTCGTTGGCCCGGTCCGGGTCGGCGCCACGGTCCGCGAGCGCGACGACGGCGGGGGCGTGTCCGTGGTAGGCGGCGAGCATGAGCAGGGAGTCGCCCCGGTCGTTGGTGAGGTTCGCGGGGACACCCGCGTCGACATAGGCGGCGAGCGCGTCGCTCTCGCCCCGGCGGGCCAGGTCGAAGACCTTGGTCGCCAGCTCGATCACCTCGGGGTCGGGGGTCTCGCTCATCGGAGGGGCCGCCTTCCATTGCCGTTGTCGCGGTTGCTGACCTGGTGGGGAGTACGGCGGGGGGCCGTACGAGTGAATCGACAGAGTACTGCTCCTGGGCAGTCCTCAGCCTGCCCAGGACCGGCGGGGGATCACTCCGCCGACGTCACTTTCCGGTGGGGACAGGGCCTGCGCGGCAAGGGGAGCCCCTGGGGCTGCGCCTTTTCGCCCACCGGCCGGGTGAAAACGGAGGATATTCACTCAGTTGCACCTTTTATCGTATAGGTACATCTTGTGATCCTGGAAGTACTCATGGTGACTGTCCCCTCAACCAGGAGAACCGCTCATGATCCTCTCCATCTCGGGCGTGGTACTGCTCGGCATCATCGTCTTCCTGTTCTTCAAGAAGGACGGGCTCAAGGCGTCCCACGCCCTCATCTGCGCTCTGTTCGGCTTCTACCTGGCCGGCACAGCCATCGCCCCCAGCATCACGGCCGGCGGGGCGAGCCTCGCCAGCATGCTGGGCGGGATCAAGTTCTGACGCTCCCAGACCGCTCCCACCTCTCCAGGAGACCGACGTGGCCCGGCGACCACTCCCCCGCATCCTCCAGAGCGGCAGCGCTTCGATCACCCGCAGTCGCGAGATCGCGCGCACGGCCGCCGACAACGCCACCGACGTCCTCCATCCGCTGATCACGGTCACCTGTGGCCTGCGGCTGCTGGCGGGAGCAGGGCGGCAGAAGTGGGCCGCGACACCCAAGGACCGGCGCGGACACGTGCTGTTCCTCGTCGCGGCCTGCGTACTGGTGGTGGCGCTCATCCCCTACGGGCCTCTGCTGGCCCTCATCTCGGTGATGGGCGCTGCCGCGTGGCGGGGGCGCGACCGCACCCCCGCGAGGACCGGCCCCGCCGAGGCGGAAGCCGCACGGCTCACGGCGCTGTACGAGGCGCTGGTCCCGCACTTCTCCGTGGCCGACGACCCCGGTCCGCTGTTCTCCCACGGCGGCGACTGGGAGAAGGCCTTCGGCACGTCGTACGAGTTCGACGGCAACGGGCGTCTCACCCGGCTCCAGGTGAACTACCCGGCGTACTTCACCGACGGAGATCCCGCGTCCCGGGCCCGTGTGGAGCAGGTGCTCCACGCCAAGTCGGGCCGGGGCCGCGAGTACCACTTCGCCTGGGACGAGGAGAGCAACCACCTCCTCATGACCGTGCTCGCCGCACTCCCCACCACGATCGCCGCCCAGCGCTTCGTCACCGCGCCCGGCGAGACCGTGCTCGGCTTCACCGACACGGACGCGGTCCGGCGCACCGTTCCGGTCCAGGACGGCGACGCGACGCGGGACGCCTCTCCCGTGATCTGGCGGACCGGGGCCCGCTCGACGGAACCCCATCTGCTGATCGCCGGGCACCCCGGCAGCGGCACCACGACCCTGATGCGTTCGCTGGCCCTGCAGGCTCTCCAGCACGGCGACATCCTCGTCGTCGAGGGCGGCGGCACCGGCGAGTACGGCTTCCTGACCGGCCGGGACGGCGTACTGGCCGTGGAGTGCGGGCTGGCCGGTGCCCTCGCGACGCTCGAATGGGCGGCGCACGAGACCGAGCGCAGGCTCATCGCCGCCAACCGGGCCCGCCAGGCCGGGCACCCCGAGCCCGAGGACATCAAGCGCCCCCTCTGGATCCTGCTGGACCGCCCCAGCGCACTGGGGCACCTGGCGGCCGCCGACGGCAGGCAGGATCCGCAGGAGCTCCTCCAGGTGCCGCTGCGGCACGGCCGCGCCGCAGGGGTGACGGTCGTGGTCGCGGACCAGTTCGACAGCCTGGACGCCCTCACCGAGACCGTGCGGAGCCACACCAGGGCACGCGCCGTCCTCGGCCCCGCGGACCGGGAACAGGTCGAGGCGGTCCTCGGCATCCAGCCGCACACCACGCCCACCCCCGACGTCCCACCGGGCCGCGGCTACACCCGGCTGGGCAACGGGCCGGTCCTCCGGCTCCAGGTGCCGGCCACCCCGGACCCGTACGACGACGCCACGAGCGAGGCCCACCGGCAGGCGGTGCTCGACCTGCTCCCGGGTGGGGCGCCGGCCGTCGGGAAGGCCGCGCCGGAGGACGCCGCCGAGCCCGTGGCCGTGCACACGGAGCAGCTGGTCGGGACGCCCGCCGTCGTGGAAGGGTGACGTCGGGGCGCCTCAGGCCACGAAGGTCCGGGGCGCCTCGGCTCCCGCGCTCGCACCGGAGCCGACCAGCTCGGCGGCGGCGGCCAGCCGCAGGGCCGCCTCGTCCGCCACCGGGCCGCCCACCGTGAAGGGCAGCCGCACATAGCCCTCGAAGGCACCGTCGACCCCGAACCGGGGCCCGGACGGGACGCGGACGCCGACCCGTTCGCCCGCCACGGCCAGCCGGGATCCGGAGAGGCCGCCGCTGCGCACCCACAGGGTGAGGCCGCCTGCGGGCACCTCGAACTCCCACGCCGGGAGCTCCCGGCGCAGGGCGCGCACCAGGTCGTCCCTGTTCTCCCGGGCCTGCTCGCGCCTGATCTCCACGGCCTGCTCCCAGCCGCCCGTCCGCATCAGCCAGTTGATGGCGAGCTGTTCCAGCACGGGCGTCCCCATGTCGGCGTACGCGCGTGCCGCGACCAGACTGCGGATGACGTCCGGAGCCGCCCGCACCCAGCCGATCCGCATGCCGGCCCAGAAGGCCTTGCTCGCGGATCCGACGGTCAGGACGGTGCTGCCCGCCGGATCGAACGCGCAGACCCTGCGGGGCATCTCGACATCCGGGTCCAGACGCAGTTCGTGCATGGTCTCGTCGACCACCAGGACCGTGCCCGCCGACCGCGCGGCCTCGACCAGGGCGCGGCGCTGCTGCTCGTCGGCGAGGGCCCCGGTGGGGTTGTGGAAGTCGGCGACGACGTAGGCCAGCCTCGGGGCGGCGTCCCGCAGGACCTGCCGCCAGCGGTTCATGTCCCAGCCGCCGAGGCCCTCCTCCATCGCCACGGGCACCAGCCTGGCGCCCGCCTCGCGCATGAGCTGGAGGATGTTGGCGTAGCTCGGGGACTCCACGGCGATGCGCTCGCCGCGCCCGGCGAAGAGATGACAGATGGCGTCGATGGCGCCCATCGCCCCGGTGGTGACCATGATCTGTTCGGGCATCGTGGGGATGCCGTGCCCGGTGTAGCGGTCCGCGATCATCTGCCGCAGCGCGGGAAGACCGGCCGGGTAGTCGCCGTGCGTATGGGCGTACGGCGGCAGCTCCTCCAGGGCGCCCTGGACGGCCCGGGTCAGCCACGGCTCCGGGGCGGGCAGCGAGGCGCATCCCAGGTCGATCATGGAGCCGAGCGACTCCGGGGGCAGCGGTTCGAGGCCCCGGGCGGGCAGCGGGTTGCCCGCGGGGACCGCGGTCCAGCTGCCGGCGCCGCGGCGCGACTCCAGGAACCCCTCCGCCCGGAGCGCCTCGTACGCCGCGGCGACGGTGGTCCGGCTGAGGGACAGGGCCAGCGCGAGCTCCCGTTCGGCGGGAAGCCGCGCGGCGACCGGGACGCGGCCCTCCAGGACGAGCAGGCGCACACCGTCGGCCAGGGCACGGTAGGCCGGCGGCTTACGCGAACCCGGCGGCAGGGGGCGCGCCTGCTGGCCCTGGAGCTGACGGGCGAGCTGCGCCGCACCGACGGTCGAAGTCCACTGCGCCATATAAATCAGTCCACCTTCCTCTGATTGGCCATAGTTGGCAGCCAATCCCCTGCCACAGAGTGACATGCAGCAGTCCACTACCACCACACAGGGGGCACCACTTGTCCGACATCACCTCCCGGAGCGGCACCCGGGCCGCCCGGCGGCTGACCCACCTCTACGTGGGCCTGGCCCTGTACGGGGCGAGTTCCGCGCTCCTGGTCCGCGCCGGGCTCGGACTCGAACCGTGGGGCGTGCTGCACCAGGGCCTCGCCGAGCGGACCGGCATCTCCATCGGGGTCGTCTCGATCATCGTCGGAGCGGTCGTGCTGCTCCTGTGGATCCCTATCCGGCAGTGCCCGGGGCTCGGCACCGTCTCCAACGTCTTCGCCGTGGGCATCGCGATGGACGGCACGCTCGCCGTCGTACCGGATGTGCACGGTCTCTGGGCGCAGATCCCGGTGATGGCCGCGGGCATCGTGCTCAACGGCGTCGCCACGGGCCTGTACATCTCCGCACGCTTCGGCCCCGGGCCGCGCGACGGCCTGATGACGGGCCTGAACCGGCTCACGGGCCGTTCGATCAGGCTGGTGCGTACGGCGATCGAGGTGGCGGTGGTCGTGACCGGCTTCCTGCTCGGCGGTTCGCTGGGCGTCGGCACGGTCCTCTACGCCCTGGCCATCGGCCCGCTCGCCCAGTTCTTCCTGCGCTTCTTCGACCTCCCCGCGCCGGGATCCCGCACCGTGCCCGTTGCCGGGCGGACACCGCGAGAGGCGATACTTCCGCGGTGACCGCAGTGACTTCGGGGCGCCACCCCTATCTGGAACATCCCTCGACGATCCCGTTCGCCCACCGGGGCGGCGCGGCGGACGGCATGGAGAACACCGCAGCCGCGTTCCGGCGCGCGGCCGGCCTCGGCTACCGCTACTTCGAGACAGATGTGCACGCCACGGCGGACGGCCGCCTGGTCGCCTTCCACGACGCGACCCTGGACCGGGTGACGGACTCCCGGGGGCGGATAGCCGGGCTGCCCTGGAGCGAGGTGCGCCGGGCCAGGGTGGCGGGCAGCGAGCCCCTGCCGCTCTTCGAGGAACTGCTGGAGGAGTTCCCGGACGCCCGGTGGAACGTGGACATCAAGGCGGAGCCCGCCCTCGCCCCGCTCGTCGGCCTGATCCGCAGGACCGGTGCGTGGGACCGGGTGTGCGTGGGGTCGTTCTCCGAGGCACGCGTGGCCAGGGCCCACCGCCTCGCGGGCCCCGGCCTGGCCACCTCGTACGGGGTGCGCGGCGTGCTCGGCCTGAGGCTGCGCTCGTACGGCATCCCGGCGGCGCTCCGGGCGGGCGCGGTCTGCGCGCAGGTCCCGGAGAGCCAGAACGGCGTCCGTGTCGTCGACCGGGGCTTCGTCCGCACGGCGCACGCGCGCGGCCTGCAGGTCCATGTCTGGACGGTCAACGAACCGGAACGGATGGCGGCACTCCTGGACCTCGGGGTGGATGGCATCATGACCGATCACATCGAGACGCTGCGCACGGTGCTGAGCGAGCGGGGGGCCTGGGCCTGACGCCGGGACCCGCCGCGTCCGCACGGGACGAACGAGGGGGCGCGGCGTGAGCACCGACATCGCAGGAACGGAGGATCCGGCGGGACCGCCGGCCGAGGCCGCCGTCCGCAGACGAGAGCAACGCGGCTGGTATTTCTACGACTTCGCGTGCTCCGTGTATTCCACCAGCGTCCTCACGGTCTTCCTCGGCCCCTATCTGACGTCGATCGCCAAGGCGGCGGCCGACGCGGACGGGTTCGTACACCCGCTCGGCATACCCGTGCGGGCGGGATCGCTCTTCGCGTACTCGGTGTCGGTGTCCATCGTGGTGGCCGTGATCGTCATGCCCCTCGTGGGCGCGGCGGCGGACCGCACGGGACGCAAGAAGCCCCTGCTCGCGGCGGCCGCGTACACGGGTGCGACGGCGACGGCCTGCATGTTCTTCCTGGACGGCCACCGCTATCTGCTGGGCGCCTTCCTGCTGATCGTCGCGAACGCGTCCATCTCCGTGTCGATGGCCCTCTACAACGCGTACCTCCCCCAGATCGCCACCTCGGAGGAGCGCGACGCGGTCTCCTCCCGCGGCTGGGCCTTCGGGTACACCTCGGGCGCGTTCGTCCTCGTCCTGAACCTGGTCCTCTACACGGGCCACGACTCCTTCGGGCTGTCCGAGCCGGACGCGGTCCGGATCTGCATCGCCTCGGCCGGCGTGTGGTGGGGCGCCTTCTCCCTCGTGCCCCTGCGCCGGCTGCGTGACCGCCGGGTCGAACCGGGCGGCGACGGCGCGGTCGGCTCCGGCTGGCGGCAGCTGCGGGCGACGCTGCGCGACATGCGCCGCCACCCGCTCACGCTGGCCTTCCTGCTCGCCTATCTGGTCTACAACGACGGCATCCAGACGGTCATCTCCCAGGCCTCGCTGTACGGCTCCGAGGAGCTCGGCCTCGACCAGACGACCCTGATCACGGCGGTGCTGCTCGTGCAGGTCCTCGCGGTGGCGGGGGCCCTGGGTATGGGGCGGCTCGCCCGGATGTACGGGGCGAAGCGCACGATTCTCGCCTCGCTGGCCGTCTGGACGCTGATCCTCGCCGCGGCCTACGTACTGCCCGCCGACGCGCCGGTGTTCTTCTACGTCCTGGCGGCCGCGA
Source organism: Streptomyces sp. NPDC051064 (assembly GCF_044455985.1). Lineage (NCBI taxonomy): Bacteria > Bacillati > Actinomycetota > Actinomycetes > Kitasatosporales > Streptomycetaceae > Streptomyces > Streptomyces sp. NPDC051064. Next base: position 103,933 of record NZ_JBITFK010000013.1, on the reverse strand, counting down.
TCGGGCTCGTGATGGGCGGCAGCCAGGCCCTCTCGCGGTCACTGTTCTCGCACCTGGTCCCGCGCGGCAAGGAGGCCGAGTACTTCTCCGCCTACGAGATGAGCGACCGGGGACTCAGCTGGCTGGGGCCCCTGGTCTTCGGTCTCGGCTACCAGCTCACCGGCAGTTACCGGGATGCGATCCTGTCCCTGGTGCTCTTCTTCGCGGTCGGCTCGGTGCTGCTGGCGAGGGTTCCCGTACGGGCCGCGGTGGCCGCCGCGGGCAATCCCCTGCCGGACCGGATTTAGACGTTGAAGTGAAAGGCCGGTAGTGTACGCCTTTGGTGTGCTCGGGGGACCGTTACTGCGAGTGGAAGAAGCTGAACCGTTGGGTGACAACTTCGACCAAAGGTGACAAACCGGGCACCGGTGGGTAGTAGACCCAGACCAAGCAGCGGCACGACGGGCGACGCATGACCGGCAACGGGAATCTTTACCGCCGACCGGACGTTGACCGGATGACGACGACAGCGACATCTGTCCTGTGGGCGACAAGCCCGGGAGGCACGATTCATGAGTGAGCGAGCTCTCCGCGGTACGCGACTCGTGGTTACCAGCTACGAGACGGACCGCGGCATCGATCTGGCCCCGCGCCAGGCGGTGGAGTACGCATGCCCGAACGGACATCGATTTGAGATGCCGTTCTCGGTAGAGGCGGAAATTCCGGCGGAGTGGGAGTGCAAGGCGTGCGGCGCCACGGCACTCCTGGTGGACGGGGATGGCCCCGAGGAGAAGAAGGGCAAGCCTGCGCGTACGCACTGGGACATGCTCATGGAGCGGCGTACACGCGAGGAGCTCGAGGAGGTGCTGGCCGAGAGGCTGGCGGTTCTGCGCTCCGGTGCCATGAACATCGCCGTGCACCCGCGGGACAGCAGGAAGTCTGCCTGACCGCGTATCACCGCAAAGATCAAGAGCCGCGGGCCGCGACACAGAACATGTGTCGCGGCCCGCGGCTCTTCGTCGTCCGAGGCTGTCGTGTCAGGGGATCAGCGGCGGGCGGTCCGTGTCCTGGCCGTCGTCGGGGCGGGGCCGGGCGGGAGTGCCGTCCTCGCGGATGACCTCCCCCGGGACCACCTTGCCGTCCGGGCGGTGGATACGGGCCTGCTGGAAGGCGTCGGAGAGGCCTCCCGGCGTCGCCGCGCGCATCCGGCGCTCCAGGGAGCGTTCCGCGTAGCGTCCGAGCACGGAGCGGACCGGGGGCAGCAGGAGCAGGAGCCCCGCCGCGTCGGAGATCACGCCGGGGATCATCAGGAGCAGGCCGCCCAGCATCAGGAAGCCGTTGCCCTTGCTGCCGGCCGGGGCGGCGGCCGGGGTCGCGGGAGCGCCGGGCTGCCCCGGCATCTGCTGGAGGGTCTCGGTGAGGTTGCGGAAGGCCCGCCGACCCGCCCGCTTGATCACCGCTCCACCGAGCACGGCGCCGGCGACCAGGATCAGCAGCACGGTGAAGCCGTTCGTCGCACCGGCGACCACGGTCAGCAGCCAGATCTCCAGCACCAGCCAGGCTGCGACACCCAGCGGCAGGAGGGTACGGGCGCGTGAGCGCCGTGGACGGTTCGGAGGCGGTGTGCCGGTCGTCATGTCCCCAGTGTGCCTGTACGAGCGTGCAAGCGGCGTAAGGGGGTGATCATGAGGCCCCGGCAGGTCGGTCAGGAGGTCTTGCGACCCAGCACCTTGTTGGCCCGGCCGGTGATGCCCCAGCCGGTCACCCGCCACAGGGCCTCGACGAGGATGTCGCGGCTCATCTTGGAGTCACCGATCTCCCGCTCCATGAAGGTGATCGGCACCTCCACGACGTGATAGCCGGCCTCGACGGCCCGCCGGGCCAGGTCGACCTGGAAGCAGTAGCCCTGGGAGGCGACCTGGTCCAGACCGAGACCGTCCAGGGTCCCGGTGCGGAAGGCGCGGTAACCGCCGGTGACGTCCCGCACCGAGAGGCCCAGCAGCATCCGGGAGTAGAGGCTGCCGCCGCGCGAGATCATCTCGCGGTGCCGGGGCCAGTTGACCACGCGGCCGCCGGGAACCCAGCGCGAGCCGAGGACCAGATCGGCGCCCTTCAACGCGGTGAGGAGCCGGGGCAGTTCCTCGGGCTGGTGCGAGCCGTCCGCGTCCATCTCGACCAGGACGCCGTAGCCGTGTTCGGAGCCCCAGCGGAAGCCGGCCAGATAGGCGGCCCCGAGCCCTTCCTTGCCCTTGCGGTGCAGGACGTGCACCCGGCTGTCGCCGGCCGCGAGTTCGTCGGCGACCTTGCCGGTGCCGTCGGGGCTGTTGTCGTCGGCGACGAGGATGTCCGCTTCCGGCACGGCGGCGCGCACCCGGGCGACGATCAGCTTGACGTTCTCGGCCTCGTTGTAGGTTGGAATGATCACCAAGACTGTGCCGAGCGGGCCGAACTGCCTCTGACCGCCGTCGTTCACTACTGCCCCTTAAAGTCCGTACGCAGGTGCACACCATATCCAGCACGACGCGGCCGGACTCCGACGCGGTCACGGGGGTGGCGTGTGGCGCGCGGACAGAAGCGTGGAACTGGGGACAGAAGGGCAGCACTGCGGATCGGGGCCCGGCGTCCTTCGGGCCGACCTGGGACCCGCTGGCTGCGGGTCGACCGAGAGCCGTTGTCTACTGAACCTCCGGGCCCCACCCGGGTCGCACCTGCCGTCCGGACGAAACCTTCCCTCGCCCCCGAGGCGCGGGCGCTGAACCTGGCTGTCAGTGGTGGTGCACCGGTGCGGCACACCGCCCCGTGACCCAGCGGCGTTCGACGACTGCGTGGAGGTTTGACCGGTCGGACGTCCAGTGGTGGACCCGGCCGAACCTACCGGCCTGTGGGCACGTGCTGTCAACAGCCGTTCTACCTGCTGTTTCTCCTGAAAACGCCTGGTCAGCACCGAGGACGCGCAGGTCGTGGCAGAGTCCCGGCGCCTTCGATCGGCGGTACGAAATGTCCTGACGTCACTCGTTCGGCCGTACGTAGACAGTTTGTCCGAAGACCACCGTTCGCAGACAGACCGGAAGCTCTGCGCCCGGGGTCAGATCGGGCAGGCCGGGGGTGCCGGAACGGGGATCGGTGGACCACCGCGCCACCCGGTCGTCCGGGGCCTGGACCAGCAGGTCGCCGGTACGCCAGACGGCGTAGTCGGCCGGGGCTCCCGGGACGAGCACACCGCCGTCGTCCCGCCCGACGGCCCGCCAGCCGCCCCGTGTGTGGGCGGTGAAACCGGCGCGTACGGAGACACGATGGCCCGGTGTGCGGTGATGGGCGGCGGCCCGCACCGTGCCCCAGGGGTCCAGCGGGGTGACCGGGCTGTCCGAGCCGAAGGCAAGGGGCACGCCCGCGCGCAGCAGGGCCGCGTAGGGGTTGAGGGTCGCGGCGCGCTCGGCGCCCAGGCGCCGGGCGTACATGCCGTCGGGGCCGCCCCAGGCGGCGTCGAAGGCGGGCTGGACGGAGGCGGTGAGGCCCAGCTCCGCGAAGGCGGCGACGGTCTCCGGGGTGAGCATCTCGGCGTGCTCCACCCGGTGCCTGGCGGCCCTGATCCGGGCGAGCCCGAGGGTCTCGGCGGCGGCCCGGACGCCGGCGACCACGGCGGAAAGGGCCGCGTCGCCGATGGCGTGGAAGCCGGCCTGGAGCCCCGCCTCGGTGCACGCCGTCACATGTGTGGCGATCCGCGCGGCGTCGAGCCGGCCGGTGCCCGTGTGCGGGGCGTCGGCGTACGGCTCGTGCAGGAGGGCGGTGTGCGAGCCCAGGGAGCCGTCGACGAAGAGGTCACCGGCCGCGCCGACGGCACCGAGCTCGCGGATACGGCGGGCGCCCTTCTCGTCCTCGACGGGCTCGGCCCAGTATCCGAAGACCCGCGGGCCGGGCTGCTCGGAGGCGAGCTTCAGCAGCCCGGTGAAGTCCTCCTCGTCCGAGATGTCGGGGCCCGCGCACTCGTGCACGGTGCCGATCCCTAGGGATGCGGCGTGCGCCAGGGCGGCGCGCTGGGCGAGCGCCCGCTGCGCCGGTGTGACGGCACCGTGGGCGGCCGCGCGCACCGCGTGGTGGGCGTCGCCGGTCAGCGGGGCGTCGGGGTGGTAGCCGGTCAGCTCGGTGACGCCGGGCACCAGGTCCAGGAGCGCCGTGGTCACGACGGCGGAGTGGACGTCCACACGGGGCAGATAGACGGCCCTGCCGCCGGCCGCTTCGTCGAGCTCGCCGCGCGACGGGGGCCGCTGCTCCGGCCAGCGGGCGGCGTCCCAGCCGTGGCCGAGGATCACCCCGGCTCCCGCGTGACCGTTCGCGAACGCACGCACGAGTCCGAGGGCTTCGGCGAGCGAGCGCGCACCGGAGAGGTCCAGCCCCGTGAGGGCGAGTCCGGTCGAAGTGGTGTGGACGTGGGAGTCCGTGAAGGCGGGGGTGACCAGCGCCCCTTCCAGGTCGATCACCTCGTCGACGCCGCTCGCGAAGGCGTCGGCCGCCCCCTCCGAGCCCACCCACGCGACATGGCCGCGTTCGACGACCATCGCGGTGGCGAACGGGTCGGCGGGGCTGTGGACGTCTCCACCGCGCAGCAGCACGGTGCGGTGTTCGCTCTGGGGGGCGGTGCTCTCGGTCATGGGACCAGTCTCGCGCCTGCCGGGTCCCGCGCCTCCCCCGCCCCCTCCGCAACGCCGGGCGGAACCCTCAGATACGCGGCGGACGCGCCTCGTAGGGCGTGGAGAGGACGACGGTCGTGCGGGTGGAGACGCCGGCGAGGGTGCGGATGCGGGTCAGCAGGTGCTCCAGCTCCAGGGGGCTGGAGACCCGCACCTTGAGGATGTAGTTCTCGTCGCCCGCGACGCTGTGGCACGCCTCCAGCTCCGGCACACCGGCGAGCCGTTCGGCGATGTCGTCGGGTGCGCTGGGGTCGAAGGGTTTCACCGAGATGAACGCGGTGAGGGGCAGGCCGACAGCTTCGGGGTCGACGACCGCGGCATAGCCCCGGATCACCCCGCGCTGCTCCAGCCGGCGGACACGCTGATGAACGGCCGAGGTGGACAGGCCGGTGGCCTTGCCCAGGTCGGTGTAGCTCATCCGCCCGTCCTTGACGAGCAACTCCACAATCTGACGGTCCAGCTCCTCCATGCGGATCAACCTATGGCCCCGGGCCCTCCAGGCACAGCCGTGGGGCCCCCGGAAGGGCACGTTCGAGGGGCATGTGACGAATGCCACAGGTTTACGGGCCGGTAGCCGAGGGCGTCACGGTTACGGCCGACTTCCGACGGGAAGTGCTTGCTGTGGCCGAGGCCGTGGCGCCTTACCGGCCCACCCGAGGGGGGAAAGAACCATGCAGAGCCTGAAGCTCACCGGACGTACCGAACCGGAGTCCGACGATTACGCCGCTCCGGACGAGGACGCCGTTCCCGACGCGTACGACACGTTCGAGATGTACCGGGTGATCTGCCCGGACTGCGCCCAGCCGATCGCCCTGCTGGCGGACGAGGACGTACTTCCCGAGCACGCGCTGTGCCCCACGCCGTGGAACCCGTTCGTCCTCACCGTCTGCCCCGGTACGAACCGTGACGCCTCCAAGGCGCGCCCGGCCGACGAGTCGCTCGAGGCCCAGGAGCAGGAGACCGCGCTGCTGTTGACGCTCCCTCAGGGACTCGACTGGCGGATGCAGCCCTTCTCGCACGCCGGCGGCCCGGGTTCGCGTCCCCTGCGGTACGTGCCGCAGGCTCGGCGTCACGCCGCCTGACGTCTCCGCGCCCCGAGGGCGCACCCCTGCGCGCACCACGACGGCGGGGCCGGCGTGGTGCGCGGCAGGTGGCCGCGGCGCCCGAGGAACGGGCGCGCGAATCGGCCGGGCAGTGACCCGGGACCCCCGTGGCGCGTTGGCTCTGTATGACCACGCTGCATCCAACGGCCGGCCCCGTACGCCGCCGTCTCGCCGCACCGACGTCCGGAGAATCGGTTCCTCGGCCCGGACCGCCGACCGGGGAGGCCACGGGGCCGTCCGCGCCGCACTCCACCGACCCGCCCATCTACCGGGCCATGCTGCGCCATTGGGAGAGCTCGGGCCGGACCCTGCCGGGCCGCCATGACCAGGAGTGGAACCGGATCATGACGACACCGGTCTGGTCGGACCGGCCCGTCCGGGTCAGTGCGTCTCGGGACCCGCGAGGTGACGGGCGATGACCATGCGCTGGATCTGATTGGTGCCTTCGACGATCTGGAGCACCTTGGCCTCGCGCATCAGCCGCTCGACCGGGAAGTCGAGGGTGTAGCCGTAGCCCCCGAGGACCTGGACCGCGTCGGTGGTCACTTGCATGGCCGCGTCGGTGCAGAACAGTTTCGCCATCGCCGCCTGCCGCGAGAACGGGAGGCCCGCGTCGCGGAGCCGAGCCGCCTCCAGGTAGAGCGCCCGGCCCGCCTCGATCCGGGTGGCCATGTCGGCGAGCATGAAGCGCAGCCCCTGGAAGTCCGCGATGGGCCGGCCGAACTGGCGCCGGCCGGTCGCGTATCCGACCGCCTCGTCCAGGGCCGCCTGGGCGACGCCGATGGCGCAGGCGGCGATTCCCAGTCGCCCCGAGTCGAGCGCGGACAGGGCGATGGCGAAGCCCTGCCCCTCGTCACCGATGCGGCGGTCGCCGGAGATCCGTACGCCGTCGAAGTGCAGCTGGGCGGTGGGCGAGCCCTTCATGCCCATCTTCTTCTCGGGCAGGGCCGCGCCGAGGCCCTCGGCGTCGCCGGGCACGAGGAAGGCGGTGATGCCGCGCGGGCCGTCCTCCCCGGTGCGGGCCAGCACCGTGTAGAAGTCGGCGATGCCTCCGTGCGTGATCCAGGCCTTGGTGCCGGTGATGACCCAGTCCTCGCCGTCCCGGACGGCCTTGGTGCGGAGCGAGGCGGCGTCGGACCCCGAGGACGGTTCGGAGAGGCAGTAGGCGCCGAGCAGGCCGCCCGAGAGCATCGCCGGGAGGTGGGCGGCCCGTTGCGCCTCGGTGCCGTAGCCGGCGAGTGCGTGACAGGCCAGCGAGTGGACGCTGACGCCGAGGCCGACGGTGAGCCGGGCGGCCGCGAGCTCTTCGAGCACCTGGAGGTAGACCTCGTACGGCTGGTCGCCGCCGCCGTACGCGGAGTCGTACGGCAGTCCGAGCAGGCCGGCTTCGGAGAGCAGGGTGAAGACCGGGCGCGGGAAGGATCCCGCCTCCTCCTCCTCGGCCGCCCGGGGAGCGATTTCCTTCGACACGATGTCGCGTACGAGCTCGACGAGCTGCCGGGACTCCTCGGTGGGCAGACGGCGTTCCACCGGCTGCGGGGCACGGTCGGACATGACGGCGCTCTCCTCCCTGTCGGGCGTGACGGCGGTCGCGCGCGGGGTGTGCGCCGCACCGCCGGGTGGTCCCGGGCGATGCCCGGAAATCTACGGCTCCGCAGCCGATCCTGCCTTCCCGGATCACGGGAGGCGCTGGCCAGCGGCTGTGGCGCGTTGAGTATGCCCGATCGGAGCGCACGCGTCACCGGGTAGCCGGAGCCACGGCCAGGGAAATTGGTCCGAACCATTGACCCAACTGGTCTAGTCCTTCTACGGTCTCCCCCAATGCCTCATCGCGTCCATGCCAATTCCGGATGGCTCAAGGGCAGGCACCCCCCACACCCAAGCCCTCCCCCACGAGGAGCCACAATGACCGGACTTCACCGTCCTCGCGCCCGCCTCCGGGCACTCACCGCCACCCTCTGCACCGCCGCGCTCGGAGCCGCACTGCTCGGCGTCGCCGGTACGTCCTCCGCGGGTGCCGCCCCTTCCGCTGCCGAGGTCTCCGCACCGGCAGCCGCCGAAGCCGCCCCCACCGCGGCCGGCGACAAGGTGGTCGGATACTTCACCAACTGGGGTGTCTACGACCGCAATTACCACGTCAAGAACGTCGAGACGTCAGGCTCGGCCGACAAGCTGACCCACATCAACTACGCCTTCGGCAACGTGCAGGGCGGCAAGTGCACCATCGGCGACAGCTACGCCGACTACGAGAAGGCCTACACGGCGGACCAGTCGGTGGACGGCGTCGCGGACACCTGGGACCAGGAACTCCGCGGAAACTTCAACCAGTTGCGCAAGCTGAAGAAGCTGCACCCCGACCTGAAGGTCATCTGGTCCTTCGGCGGCTGGAGCTGGTCCGGCGGCTTCGGTGAGGCCGCGCAGAACCCCGCCGCCTTCGCCGAGTCCTGCTACGACCTGGTCGAGGACCCGCGCTGGGCCGATGTCTTCGACGGCATCGACATCGACTGGGAGTACCCGAACGCCTGCGGGCTGACCTGCGACACCAGTGGCCGAGACGCGTACGGCGGCCTCCTGTCGGCGCTGCGCTCGAAGTTCGGCACCGGCAATCTGATCACCTCGGCGATCACCGCGGACGGCTCCGACGGCGGCAAGATCGACGCGGTGGACTATGCGGGAGCGGCGAAGTACCTGGACTGGTACAACCCGATGACGTACGACTTCTTCGGCGCGTTCGCGGCGCAGGGGCCGACGGCTCCGCACTCACCGCTGACCTCCTACCCGGGCATCCCGACGGAGGGCTTCAACAGTGACGCGGCGATCTCCAAGCTCAAGGGCCTGGGCGTCCCCGCGGAGAAGCTCCTGCTGGGCATCGGCTTCTACGGACGCGGCTGGACCGGCGTCACCCAGGAGGAGCCGGGTGGCACCGCGACCGGGGCTGCCCCGGGGACGTACGAGGCGGGCATCGAGGACTACAAGGTCCTGAAGAACAGCTGCCCGGCCACCGGCACGGTCGCCGGGACGGCGTACGCCCTCTGCGGCACCAACTGGTGGAGCTACGACACCCCGGCCACCATCGCCACGAAGATGGACTACAAGAACGAGCAGGGCCTGGGAGGCACGTTCTTCTGGGAGCTCAGCGGCGACACGACGGACGGTGAGCTGATCCGGGCCATCAACTAGCCCCGACGGGGTACACGACCCGCAGGGCGGGTCAGGGGTGGGGTGCCGGGCGGGCGCCCCACCCCACCGGTCGTTCACGGGTCACATCAGTCCGGCCTGGGTGACGAACATGGCGAGGACGACCACGAGCGTCCAGCCCAGGATGTGCTCCAGGACCTTCGGCCCGTCCTCGGGGCCGCCGGTACGGGCGCGGGTGTGGGTCCGGTTCTCGGCTGTGGTCGCGGTCATGGCATCTCGCTCGGTCGTTCGGCAGTGGGCGTCCCCCGTGACCCGACCACAGTGCCAGCGGAGGCGGGCGACGCGGTAGAGATCCGGGTCACAGCGGCCGGCGGGACGGCAGGCCGGAGGAAGGGCCGGATCCGCGCTCCCGCAGGGGACCGGCCGGCGGAGACGCCCGGCGCGGGCGGGCCCGCTGTGTGCTACGCCACGCCCCCGCGCAGGACCCGGGCGGACATGTGGAAGCCGTCGCCCTCGCCGCCGCCGGTCATCCTCCCAGACGTCTGCCGACCCGGGCGGCGGTCTCCCGGAGCCAGATGTGGGCGGCGTCGTGTGTGTGCACCGGGTGCCACCACAGCGCTTCCCGCAGCGGCACCGCTTCGTACGGGGGCTCCACGATCCGCACGGCGGCGACCGGGGAGAGGAGCCGGGCGAGCCGGGCCTGGACCAGGGCGATGCGCCGCGTGCCGGCCACCAGGAGCGGCAGCAGCTGGAAGCTGTCGACGGAGACCTCCACGCGGGGCTCGATGCCGAGCATGCCCAACTGCCGCATGGCGGGGGCGTCGTAGGTGCGCTGGTAGGTGACCCAGGGCAGCCGGGCGAGGTCCTGCTGGGTCAGCCGGCCGTCGACGCTCGGGTGGTCGTCCGCGACGAGGAAGACCCAGCGGTCGTCGTAGAGGTCGGTGGCGGGGAAGTCGCTGATGACGCCGTGCGGCATCAGCAGGCCGTCGGTGGCGCTCAGCAGGGTGGCGGTGTCGTCGACCACCGTCGAGGGGGTGTGGGTGAAGCGGAGCCGGATGCCGGGCGCCTCCTCGTGCACGACGTGGGCCAGCTCTGTGCCGAAGACGGCGACCGCGTAGTCGGACGCGACCAGCTTGAACTCGCGGCTCTCCTCGGCCGGGTCGAAGTCGGCCTGGCTGGCGAAGAGGCGCTCCAGCACGGCGTAGGCGGTGGACGTGCGGTCGAGGAGGACCTGGCCGAGCGCGGTGAGCTCGTAGTGGCCGCCGACCCGCGCGAGCAGATCGTCGTCGAAGTGCCGGCGCAGCCGTGCGAGGGCCGCGCTCATGGCGGGCTGGCTGAGCCCGACGCGCTGACCGGCCCTGGTGACGTTGCGTTCCTCCAGGAGGGCACGCAGAGCGACGACCAGATTCAGGTCGAGGCTGGCCAGATTCATGGGACTCCTCCTACGGTACGGCGCCGACCAGGCATGAATAAATGTGGTGGATACCGATTATCCACGGAATCGATTTCCCTGATCGCGGGCGGCGGGTCCAGATTGGTTCCACCGCAATCAGGAGGACATGTTCGTGAAACCTGGATCCGCGTCCGCGCTCTTCGCCGGACCCTTCGCCCTCGGCACCCTGTCGGCCCCCGGCGGCCCGGCGTTCCCGGCTCTCGTCACCCCCGACGGACAGGTGACCGACCTGCGGGCCGCCTTCGGCGAGGAGCAGTTGACGGTCCGGGACCTGCTGGACCGCTGGGAGACGGCCCTGCCGCGGCTGCACGCCCTGTCGGGCGGAAGCGGCTCCGGCAGCAGCCCGCTGGAGGGCTTCCGGGTGCACGCGCCCGTCGACCCGCGGCAGGTGTTCCAGTCGGGAGCGAACTACCGGCAGCATGTGATCGACCTGCATGTCGCGCACCGGGCGCCGGACGACGACCGCTCCGAGGAGGAGCGCCGCGCGGAGGCGGCGGAGATCATGGACCGCCGGGCGGCGGAGGACCTCCCGTACGTGTTCATCGGCCTGCCGGGCGCGATCACCGGCCCGTACGACGACGTCGTGCTGCCCTCCTGGGCCGGCAAGCCGGACTGGGAGCTGGAGCTGGCCGTGGTGATCGGCCGCCCCGCCCACCAGGTGTCCGTCGAGGACGCCCTGTCGTACGTCGCCGGCTACACCATCGCCAACGACCTGACCGACCGGGCGACGGTGTTCCGCCGGGACATGCCGCAGATCGGCACCGACTGGCTGCGCAGCAAGAACGCCCCCGGGTTCACCCCGCTCGGCCCCTGGATCGTGCCGGCCGGGTCGGTCCCGGACACCGATGGCCTGCGGCTCACGCTGAAGCTCAACGGCGAGACCATGCAGGACGAGTCCACCGAGGACATGATCTTCGACGTGGCGCGCCTGATCTCCTACGTGTCGCAGTCCGCCCGTCTCCTCCCCGGCGACCTGGTGCTGACCGGATCCCCTGCAGGCAACGGGATGCACTGGGGCCGTCTCCTGCGTGACGGGGACGTCATGGACAGCTCCGTCACCGGGCTCGGCACCCAGCGCACCCGTTGTGTCGCGGAGGAGTCATGAGCATGGACCGCACCGACCCCGAGGGCTCGATCGCCGAGGCGGCGAAGGAGTGTTCCAACTGGGGCCGCTGGGGCCGGGACGACGTGCTCGGCACCCTCAACTTCCTCGACGGGGCCAAGCGCCGGGAGGGTGCCGCACTCGTCCGGCGCGGCGTCAGCTTCTCGCTCTCCCAGCGCTTCGACATCGACGGCCCGCAGAAGGGCTGGCGGCGACGCACCAATCCGGTGCACACCATGCTGGACACCGGGACGGACGCGGCCCTCGGGAACCAGGGGCTGCCGCACGGGATCGGCGGCGCCGACGACGTGATCGCCATGCCGCTGCAGTGCTCGACGCAGTGGGACGGGCTCGGGCACATCTTCGACCACGGCAAGGCGTGGAACGGCCGACCCGCCGAGCAGGTCGTCACGTCGGACGGTGACCTGGTCACCGGCATCGAGCACATGGCGCCGCACGTCGCGGGACGCGGCGTTCTCCTGGACGTGGGACGGGTGTTCGGCGAGAACGACGGGCTGCCGGACGGCTTCGCGATCACCGAGGAGCACCTGACGGCGACCGCCGCGTCCCACGGTGTGACCGTGGGACGCGGTGACCTCGTGGTGGTGCGCACCGGCCAGCTCACCCGGGTGCGCCGCGACGGCTGGGGCGACTACGCGGGTGGGCCCGCCCCCGGTCTCTCCTTCACCACCGCGGGGTGGCTTCGGAACAGCGAGATCGCGGCGATCGCCACCGACACCTGGGGCTTCGAGGTGCGGCCCAACGAGTTCGACCACGCGTTCCAGCCGCTGCACCAGGTCGCCATCCCGCACATCGGCCTGCTGATCGGCGAGATGTGGGACCTGGACGCGCTCGCCCGGGACTGCGCCGCCGACGGTGTGTACGAGTTCCTGCTGGTCGCCGCGCCCCTTCCCATCACCGGCGCGGTCGGCTCGCCCGTGAATCCGATCGCCGTCAAGTAATCAGCGGAACGAAGGAGTTCCCCCATGACCGATACCCGCACGATCCTCGTCGTAGGCGGCGGCGCGGCCGGCAACGCCGTGACGATCCTGCTGCGCCGCGCCGGCTTCGCGGTGGACCTGATCGAGGCCCGGGACGACTGGAACGCCACCGCCGGCTCCGGCATCACCCTCCAGGGCAACGCCTTGCGTGTGCTGCGCGAACTGGGTGTCTGGGAGCAGGTGGAGGAGTCCGGCTCCGGTTTCGGCTCGGTCGGCATCACCGCCCCCGACGGTACGGTCCTGCACGTCCAGGACGACCTCCGCACCGGCGGTGACGACCTTCCCGCCACGGTCGGCATGCAGCGCCCCCGGCTCCAGCAGATCCTGATCGAGGCCGTCGGCGCGAGCGGTGCCCGTGTCCGGCTGGGCACCCGGGCCGAGCTCTTCGACCAGGACGCCGACGGCGTCACGGTCCGGTTCACGGACGGCACCGAGGGCCGCTACGACCTGGTGATCGCGGCGGACGGCCTGGGCTCCGCCACCCGCGCGGCCATCGGCATCGAGGCCGGGCCGGAGCCGACCGGCATGGCCATCTGGCGCGTGGCCGCCCCGCGCCCGGCCGGAGTGTCCCGCACGGACCTCGCCTACGGCGGCCCGGCCTACATCGCCGGCTACTGCCCCACCGGCGACACCACGCTCTACGCGTACGTCGTCGAGGCCAACCGCGACCGCGCCTCGATCCCTCCGGAGTCGTACGCCGACGAGATGCGACGCCTGGCCTCCGCCTACGGCGGCAACTGGCCGGAGATCACCGAGCACATCACCGACCCGGCGCAGGTCAACTACACGTGGTTCGACCGCATGCTGGTCGAGGGCTCGTGGCACCGGGGCCGGGTCGTCCTCGTGGGCGACGCCGCCCACTGCTGTCCGCCCACCCTCGCCCAGGGCGCCGCCCTGTCCATGGAGGACGCCTGGGTGCTCGCCCAGATGCTGACCGACGCCGGTACCTGGGACGACGCGCTGCTCCAGGCGTACCACGAGCGGCGGATCACCCGCGTACGCCCCGTCGTGGAAGCCTCCGTGCAGATCGGGCAGTGGCAGCTCGACGGCGTACGCGACGCCGATGTGCCCGGCCTGATGGGCCGCACCATGACGATGCTCCGGGAGCTGCCGTGACCTCCCCCACCGTGGACGTGCACGCCCACATCCTGATCCCTGAGATCGAGGCGCTCGTGGCGGGCCTGCCCGGCCTGGCCGAGGCCAAGGAGCTCGACGCGCGGCGGAACGGCCCCGCGGCTCTCGCCGTCAGCGGCCCGATGGTGGGTGAGCGGATCCCGCGGCTGACCGACACCGCCGTACGCCTGGCCGCGATGGACGCACAGGGCGTGGACGTCCAGCTGGTCAGCCCCTCCCCCTCGCACTACCACTACTGGGCCGACGAGGAGACGGCCGAGAAGGTGTACCGCGCCGCCAACGAGGTTACGGCCGGGCACTGTTCGGCCGCCCCCGATCGGCTGCGCGGACTCGGACTCGTACCTCTCCAGCATCCGGTCCAGGCGGTACGCGCCCTCGATCACGCTCTGGAACAAGGGCTGACCGGGGTGGAGATCTCCAGCCACGCCCCGGGGCGGGAACTGTCCGACCCCGCCTACGAACCGTTCTGGTCCCGGGCCGGCGAGACGGGTGCGGTCGTCTTCCTGCACCCCTTCGGTTGCACGCTCGACGAGCGTCTGGACCGGTGGTACCTGTCCAACACGGTCGGCCAGCCCACCGAGAACGCCGTCGCGCTCTCCCACCTCATCTTCTCGGGGGTGCTCGACAGGCACCCGGGCCTGAAGCTGATCGCCGCACACGGCGGCGGCTACCTCCCCACCCACATAGGCCGCTCCGACCACGCCTGGTCCACGCGCTCCGACGCCGGTGCCGGCTGCGCCCACCTGCCCAGCAGCTACCTCAAGCGGCTCTACTTCGACTCGCTCGTCCACGACCCGCACGTCCTGCGGGAGCTGATCCGGGTGGCCGGGGCCGACCGCGTACTCCTCGGCTCCGACTTCCCCTTCGACATGGGCACCGAGGACCCGGTCGGCGCCCTGCGCGCCGCGGGGCTGCCCCGGGCCGACTTCGACGCCGTACGCGGTGACAACGCCGCCGCCCTGCTCGGCCCCACTCTCATCTGAGGAGGAACCCACCATGAGCGCACGCCTGCTCACCCACCTGCGTCACGTCGACCTGGCGGTGCCCGACTACGACAAGCAGCTCGACTTCTACGCCGGCGTCTGGGGCCTCACCAAGGTCACCGAGGACTCCGGGATCTCCTTCCTGGCCGCCGAGGGCTCCCCGGAGCAGTACGTCGTACGGCTGCGTAAGGCCGAGGAGAAGCGGCTCGACCTCGTCTCCTACGGCGCCGCGAGCCCGGCCGATGTGGACACCCTGGCCGAGCGGCTGCTGGCCGGCGGCGTGCAGCTGATCTCGCGGCCCGGCACGGTGGACACCCCGGGCGGCGGGTACGGTTTCCGCTTCTTCGACGTCGACGGCCGCACCATCGAGGTCTCGGCCGACGTCGAGGTCCGGCAGCACCGGAAGATCGAGGAGAAGGAGGCCATCCCGGTCAAGCTCTCCCACGTCGTCCTCAACTCGCCCGACCTGAACCGCACCCGGGAGTGGTACGAGCGCCACCTCGGTTTCGCCCTCTCCGACACGCTCTCCTCGCCACACATGGGCGAGGTCATGCACTTCATGCGGATCAGCAACCAGCACCACTCCATGGCCATCGCCCAGGGCCCGCACACCGCCCTGCACCACGTCTCGTTCGAGATGCGCGGCATCGACGAGTACATGCGCGGCTCCGGCCGGGTCATGCGGGCCGGCTTCCGCAAGATCTGGGGGCCCGGACGGCACATGGCGGGTGACAACACCTTCACGTACTTCCTCGACCCGCACGGCAACACCGTCGAGTACACGACCGAGCTGGAGAACCTCGACGAGGACACCTGGCACCCGCACGTCTACGACTTCTCCAAGCCCGAGGTCACCGACCAGTGGGGCACCGCCAACGCGATGAACGAACTCGTCGCCAAGGAGTCCTTCAACGACCCCGACCGCGGCGTGTTCGTCGCCCCTCCGGTCTGAGCCCGGCCGACCCCAGGAGAACGCACCATGCGCTTCGCCACTTATCAGCATCAGCATCGTGACCGGGTGGCCGTCGTGGACGAGGACGGCACGCTCTTCCCGCTGCCCGGCGTCACCTCACTCACCGCGCTGCTCGCGGAGACCGACGGGCTGCCCGGCCTGCTCGCCGCGGGCGCGGCGGCACTCGACGGGCCGGCCGGCCCTCCTGTCTCCCAGGTCCGGCTGCTGGCTCCGCTCCAGCCCACGTCGGTACGCGACTTCGTCACCTTCGAGGAACACGTCGAGGGCGTGCGCCGCTCCGTCGATGGTGTCGCCGGCGTGCCCGAGCAGTGGTACGCGGCGCCGACCTTCTACTTCACCAACCCGCACGCGATCTACGGCCCCCAGGACGGCGTCCCCGTGCCACCCGGTTCCGCCGTGCTCGACTTCGAGCTCGAAGTCGCCGCCGTCATCGGCCGGGAGGGGCACGACCTCACCCCACAGCAGGCGCGCGACCACATCGTCGGCTACACGGTCTTCAACGACTGGTCCGCCCGTGATCTGCAGTCCGCTGAGATGAAGGTCGGTCTCGGCCCCTGCAAGGGCAAGGACACCGCGACCACCCTCGGCCCGTACCTCGTCACGTCCGACGAGCTGGAGCCCCACCGGGACACCGAGGGCTTCCTGCGTCTCGCGCTGACCGCCGAGGTCAACGGCGTGACGGTCGGCGAGGACCTGCTCTCCCACATGAGCTGGACCTTCGAGGAGATGACCGCCTACGCCTCACGCGGCACCCGGGTCGTGCCCGGGGACGTGCTCGGTTCGGGCACGTGCGGCAACGGCGGATGCCTCGCCGAACTCTGGGGCGTACACGGCCAGCAGACCCCGCCGCCGCTCGAGCCCGGCGACACCGTCATGCTCACGGTCGAGGGCATCGGCTCGCTGACCAGCACCGTCGTCCCGGGCGCCGAGCCCGTGCCGCTGCCGGCCGGCCGACGCCGCGACAGGCGGCGGGCGTGACAGGCACGGGCGCCCCGCGGCTCCGGGACAAGGTCGTGGTCGTCACGGGGGCCGCCCGTGGCCAGGGCGCCGCCGAGGCGGCGGCCCTGGCCCGGGAGGGCGCCCGTGTCGTCGCCACCGACGTGGAACCCCGGGACGGCTGCCGGCGGCTCGACGTCACCAGTGAGGAGGAGTGGGCCGAACTCGCCGCCGAGCTGCGGGACTCGTACGGCGAGGTGCACGGCCTCGTCAACAACGCCGGCATCACCTGGCGGGCACGGATCGGCGACGTACGCTCCGAGGACATGGCGCGGGTCCACGCCGTCAACGTCACCGGGCCCCTCCTCGGCATCCAGCACCTCGCCCCGCTCATGCCCCGCGGTGCCTCCGTCGTCAACGTCGGCTCGTCGGCGGCCCTCACCGCCCACTACCCGGTGGCCTACACCACCAGCAAGTGGGCGCTGCGGGGCCTGTCGAGGACGGCGGCGCTGGAGCTCGGCGCTCGGGGCATCCGCGTCAACACCGTCCACCCCGGCTACATCGAGACCGAGATGACCGCCTCCGCGGCGCCGGCGTTCCGGGCCGCCAACGTCCGCGAGACGCCGCTGGGCCGCACCGGGACGGCCGACGAGGTCGCCCCACTCGTCGTCTTCCTGCTGTCGGACGAGTCGTCCTTCATCACCGGTGCGGATATCCCCGTGGACGGCGGACTCACCGCGCACGGCGGCGTCAAGTCCGTCTCCGACGCCCTGCGGGAGGGAACGCCGGAACCGGGCTGTTCAGGAGCTGAGATCCCGCAGCTCCGCGGCGAGTGAGCAGATGGCCGCGTGGTTGCGCGGGCTTTCGACGAGGACGACGATCCGGTCGTTCTTGACGGCGGACACGTGCGCGAGCGGCCCGTAGGACTTCAGGAACGTCCGCTTCCGGTCCGCGGTGGTGTCCCCGTAGTTGTTGATCACGACGACCTCGGGGTCCGCGGGCGACGACCGTCTCCCGGCGGACGGCTGCCCGTACGGGGAAGCCGCCGGACGGCGCCCACACGATTCCGGCCAGCCGCGCCGTCCAATTAAGTCAGCCGATTGATTTAACCGGAGAAGACCATGACCAGCACGCCCGCCACTCCCGTCGATGCCGGCACTCCTGAGGCGAGCGCCGACGGCATTCCCGACTTCCCCCCGCCGCGCGGTCGGAATGCCCCTTCGCCCCGTCGCCCGAGATGCGGGCGCTGTCCGGGTACGGCCCGGGGTCCGCTCCTGGGGCGGCAGCACTCCCTGGGCTGTGACGGGGCACGCCGAGCAGAAGGCGCTGCTGTCCGACGCACGTCTGAGCGTGGAGTTCACCCGGCCGGGCTTTCCCAGCCCCGTGGATCCCTCGCACGCCCATGCGGGCAGCACCGATCTGAGCTTCGTCGGCATGGACGACCCGGAGCACGCCCGGCTGCGCCGCATGATCAGCGGTGCCTTCACCATCAAGCGCGTCGAGGCGATGCGTCCCCGCGTGCAGAAGATGGCCGACGACTTCATCGACGCCATGCTGGAGGGCCCCGGCACGGCCGACCTCGTCCAGGCGCTCGCCCTGCCCATCCCCTCCCTGGCCATCTCCGAAATGCTCGGCGTCCCCTACCAGGACCATGAGTTCTTCCAGACGAACAGCAAGGTCATCGTCTCCGCCGTCGCCTCTCCCGAGGAACGGCGCACGGCCCACACCAACCTCGCCGCCTACCTCGACGAGCTCGTCGGCCGCAAGCTCACCGAACCCGGCGACGACCTCATCTCCAGCCTCTGCACACAGATCGAGAACGGCGAACTCACCCGCCGGGAGGCCGCCACGATGGGCGTACTCCTTCTCCTCGGCGGACACGAGACCACCGCGAACATGATCAGCCTGGGCACGCTCCTGCTCCTCCAGCACCCCGGGCAACTCGCCCTGATCCGCGACACGGACGACCCCGCCGTCATCCGCGACGCCGTCGAGGAACTCCTGCGCTACCTCTCCATCGTCCACCTCGGCCGCCGCCGCACCGCCCTGGAGGACATCGAGATCGCCGGTCGCACCATCCGTGCGGGAGAGGGCGTCATCCTCCTCGGCGAACTCGCCAACCGCGACCCCGCGGTCTTCCCCGACCCCGACCGCCTCGACCTCACCCGCAACGCCCGCCACCACCAGGCGTTCGGAGCCGGCGCCCATCACTGCGTGGGCCAGCCACTGGCCCGCATGGAGCTCCAGGTCATCTGTCCCACCCTCTTCCGGCGCATCCCCACCCTCCGCACCGTCGACGACCTCGACGCCGTTCCCTTCAAGTACGACGCCGTCATCTACGGCCTCCACGCCCTGCCCGTCACCTGGTGACCGCCCGAGAAGGGAAGCATGAGCTGCACCCGCGCCTGAAACGGTCAGCGCGACGGTAGAACCGCCCGCAGGCCGCATCGAGCGGCCTCGCACATGTCGGAGAAACTCGCGCAGAGGCTCACAGACCAAGCAAACCGCTCCTACGCGAGGTGATCCTCGACGCGCAGCCGCTGTTCGACGCCCGACGGCGCAAGGAACGTTCCCGCCTCGCGCTCGCGGTGTCCGGCGGAGACGGGCACCTCACCGTGCCGGCCCGGGCGCCCGGCACCGCCGGCCACCCCCGGAATCGGACCATCCTCCAGGTGCGAACGCATTTGCCATGGAGATTCGTATTAAGCTTTGTAAATACAAGCAGGGCTCCTTTAATCTGTCGCACATGCAGCCCCGCACAGGGGGATCGTCCCGCTCGGCGCGGCTCTCCGGCACCCGCCCGGGCGGCACAGGCCGGCCGCGTCCCCAAGGAGCCCCACCCTCATGTCTCTCACCTTCACCCGGCGGCGTACCGCGGCCGCGATCCTCACGGCGGCTCTCCTGGTTCCGCTGGCCGCCTGTGGCAGCGACGACGAGAAGGACTCGGGTGACAAGTCGGCATCCGGGGCGCCGCAGGCCGACCTGACGGTTCTGGCCGCCTCCTCGCTCACCGACGTCTTCAAGACGGCCGGTGCGGCCTACGAGAAGAAGCACCCCGGGACCGAGGTGACCTTCTCGTTCGCCGGCTCGCAGGAACTTGCCGCGCAGGTCAAGCAGGGCGCACCCGCCGACGCACTGGTGACGGCGGACACCAGGACGATGGACGGGCTGAAGTCCGACACCGGATCGCCGGCCGTCATCGCGAAGAACCGTCTGGTGATCGCCACGGGCAAGGGCAACCCGGAGAAGGTCGAGGCCCTGAAGGACCTCGCCGACCCCGAGCTGAAGGTCGTCCTCGCCGCGCCCGAGGTGCCGGTCGGGCGCTACAGCCGGCAGATCCTGGACGCGCAGAAGATCGACGTGAAGCCCGTCTCCCAGGAGCCCAACGTCCGCGCCGTCCTCAGCAAGGTCGAACTCGGCGAGGCGGACGCCGGCCTCGTCTACAGGACCGACGCCGCCGCCGCGACCGGCAAGATCGACGCGGTCGACATCCCGGACGCGCAGAACGCCGTAGCCTCCTACCCGGCGGCGACCCTGAAGACCTCCGGGAACAGCGAGGCCGCGACCGCGTTCGTGGCATGGCTGTCCACCCCCGAGGCCCAGAAGATCCTCGCCGACGCCGGCTTCCAGAAGCCGTAGCAGGCATCCGCCCCGTGCGGGCGTCCCGTCCCCGGGACGGGACGCCCGCACGGCACTTCAGCATCGGGGATCTTCATGAGACGCCTTCGCCGCCGCGCCACCGGCCCCCGCGCCCCGATCGCCCTGGCGATCCCCGCACTGCTGGCCATCGCCTTCCTGCTCCTGCCTCTGCTGGGGATCATCACCCGTACGTCCTGGTCCGACCTGGGCGCTCACCTGACCAGCCCCGAAACGACCCAGGCGCTGAAGCTCTCCCTGCTCGTCTCCGCCTGGGCCCTGGGGCTCTCCCTCGTCCTCGGTGTGCCGCTGGCCTGGCTTCTGGCCCGTGTCGATTTCCCCGGCAAGGCGTTCGTCCGCTCTCTCGTGCTCCTGCCGATGGTCCTGCCACCGACTGTCGGCGGCGTCGCTCTCCTTCTGGCCTTCGGCCGGCGCGGGCTCCTCGGCTCGTGGCTGGAGGACACGTTCGGACTCACGCTGCCGTTCCACACCTCCGGCGCCGTCCTGGCCGCGACCTTCGTCGCCATGCCGTTCCTGATCATCAGCCTCGAAGGAGCGCTGGGCGGACTGCGCCCCCGCTACGAGGAGACCGCGGCCTCCCTGGGCGCCTCGCCGGTGCGGGTGTTCTTCACCGTCACCCTGCCCATGGTCGCCCCCGGTCTCGCCGCGGGCGCGGCGCTGACCTGGGCGCGGGCCCTCGGCGAGTTCGGCGCGACCATCACCTTCGCCGGAAACCTCCCCGGCACGACGCAGACGCTTCCACTCCAGGTCTACCTGCTGCTCCAGGACAGCCCGGAAGCCGCGACCTCGGTCTCGCTCCTTCTGCTGGTCATCGCCATGGTCGTACTCCTCGCACTGCGCGGACGATGGACCGGCACCCCGGACACCGCCCGGCCGCGCGCCCTGGCCGACGATCCGGGCCCGGCCCCGCAGATGGACACGCGTGCCGCTCTGGACGTCACTCCCGACGCCGGTGACACAGGGGCAGGGGCAGGCTGGCCGCTGCACGCCACCGTCACGGGTTTCAACGACCTGACGCTGGACGCGGATGCCGGAACCACCATCGCGGTCGTCGGCCCCAACGGCGCCGGCAAGACCACCCTGCTACGCGCGCTCCTCGGCCTCACCCCGCGCGCCCACGCCGAACTCCGGCTCGGCGACACCGACGTCACCGCGCTCCCCCCGCACCGCAGGGGCGTCGCCTGGGTCCCCCAGGACGGGGCGCTCTTCCCCCACATGAACGCCTCGGCCAATACCGCGTACGGGCTCCGCGCCCGTGGCGTCCCGCGCGCCGAGGCCCGTCGCAGTGCGCAGATGTGGCTGGACCGTCTGGGCGTAGGGCATCTCGCGCACCGCAGACCGGGGCAGATCTCCGGAGGCCAGGCCCAGCGTGTCGCACTCGCCCGGGCGTTGGCCGCCCGGCCGCGGCTGCTTCTGCTCGACGAACCGCTCGCCGCCCTCGACCAGACCACCCGCGCCCACGTCCGGCACACCCTCCGCCGCCATCTCGACGGCTTCGGCGGCGTATGCCTCATGGTCACCCATGACCCCGTCGAAGCCGTGGCGCTCGCCGACCGGGTCCTCGTCCTCGACGAGGGACGCACCCTGCAGGACGCCCCGCCCACCGAGGTCACCCGCCACCCGCGCTCCCCCTGGGTCGCCCGGATGCTCGGCCGCAACGCCTGGCCCGGCACCGCCACCGACGCCGGCATCCGGCTCACCGACGGCGGCCTCCTCGTGGCCGCGGACCCGCTCCCGCCGGGCACGGACTCCCTCGCGATCATCGCTCCGGAAGCCGTCTCCGTACACAGGGACAAGCCCACCGGCAGCCCCCGTAACGTCTGGTCAGGCACCGTACGGGAGATCACCACCAGCGGCAGCCGGCTGCGGGTCCTGATCACCTCGGACCAGGTGCCGGACCTCGTCGCCGAGATCACTCCTCAGGCCCTCGCCGAACTCGGCCTCACCGAGGGGAGCCCGGTCTGGACCAGCGTCAAAGCCACGGAGGCGACCGTCGTCGCCCTGTGAGCAGACCGGGTGGCAGGAAGTCGTGGTGCCGAAGCAACCTGGACTTGAGTCTCCACCAGGGGGAGACACGAAGGTGGGGACATGGACGACGACACGCTCCACTCGATCGGCGAGCTGGCCCGGCGGACCGGGCTCACGGTCAAGACCATCCGGTTCTACTCCGATCGCGGAATCGTGACGCCGACCGACCGCAGCCCCGCCGGCTACCGCCTGTACGCCGTCGACGCCGTCGCACGCCTGGACCTCGTGCGGACCCTGCGCGACCTGGGACTGGGCCTTCCCACGATCCGGAAGGTCATGGACCGGGAGATCTCGCTCCCCGAGGTCGCCGCGGCGCACGCCGAAGCACTGGCCGTGCAGATCCGCACGCTGCGCCAGGCGTGGATGGAATTGGCCGAACTGTCCCAGGACCCCGATTTCCGCGCCGGCCTGCGGCGGACGGCCGAGGACCACGCGGCCGAGCGCGCCTCCGGAGGCACCACGGGGCCGCACCGCGACCTTGTCGGAACGGTCCGTGACCTGGTCGGCCCGGCCTTGAAAGACGGCATCGAACCGGCCTCACACCGAGCCGATCCCGTCGTCGCTGCGCTCGCGGCCCACTACGCCCGTGTCCTCGGCCGCCCCGACGACGTCGAACTCCGCCACCGGCTGCTGACGCGGCTGGAAGGGGTCAGCGATGCCCGCAGGGAGCGGTACTTTCAGCTCCTGGCGGTGATCAACCGCTGGTCGGCCCCGGAGAGGCTGACGCCGGTGCTCGAGTGGTCCGTCGAGGCTCTGCGTGCCAGGGTGCGGCGGTAGCCGGCACGCCCCGGTCCGCTCTCGCGGCCTCTCGTGGCGGGGATGACGGTCTGCCGTACCCGATGGGAGTCCGACGCCCGCCCAGGGCCGGTCCCCTCGCGGAGCGTTCAACGTCCGGACCCCGGGGGCTGACGTGAATGTTCCGCGTGCCGGCACGTACGCCCTGTCCGCCCGGAACTGGAACCTCGACCACCTTCGGCTCGCCCGGTGCGCCGCTGACGCCGGCCCGGCCGGATTCCCCTCGCGGGAGCTCCGGCCGGCAGAAGGCTTTCCGGCCCGGGGTCACATCGGCCCCGTCGGCGGGCGGTCCGCGCGAAAGCCTACTTACTGATCGCGAAACGCATCAGCGCGTGCTCGTCGCCCTGCTTGATCTTCCCTGCCGAATTGATCACTTCGAGTTTCCAGGCGCCGCCGACCCGCACGGCCTTGGCGACCGCGCAGCCGTTCTCCTGGGTCAGCAGGCTGGGCCAGATGTCGGCCACCTGCTGGGCGCTGCCGCCTGTCGCGTCGTAGACCTTGAAGCTGATGTTGCGGGCTTTCTGGAAGGAACTCCCCTTCTTGAAAGCGGCGGCGACGAACACGATCGACGTGATGTTGGCGGGGATGCGCGCGAATTCGACCGTGACGGTCTCGTCATCGCCGTCGCCGCGCCCTGTCTGGTTGTCGCCGCTGTGCACCAGGGAGCCGTTGCCCATGGGGTCCAGCGAGTCCAGGCCCGCCAGTCGCACCGGGTCGGCGCCCTGCACGGCAATGGCGATCAGGTCGAGGTCGGTGCCGGTCTTGCGGCGGAGCATGCCCATGACCCCACCGCTGGTACCGGCCGTGGGGTCCCAGGACACGCCGATGGACAGATGGGTGACTCCGTCCAGGTCCGCCGGTCCGTCTTCCTTGGTGAGCGTGATCATGCGTGGGTCATCCTCTGCTGAAAGAAATACGACACCCGCAGAGTGTGCCCGTCGCCTCGGCAGCGCAATACGCCGGGTCCTCCCGTCTTCGCACCCGCCGGGTGGCGCTGTCCCTGCCCAGGACCGCGACCCTGACCATTCCGTCCCATGCGTCCCGACCGACGGCGTTTCGGCCAACACCCACTCGTGGAGCGGCTCTTGTGGCGCAAGGGCCCATGCATCCGACATCTTTCGACAACCGCGCGGAACCGGGATTCGAAACTCGGCCGAAAGACACGTGTTCGAAAACTTGGTGCGCTCGTTGAACCTGACGATCCCGACACGGCCACCAGGAAGGAGCGACGTTGACACGCACCGGCCCACGCCGCGATACCTCGCAGGGCGCGAAAGGCACACCCGCGAAGGAGAAGATCTCGAACGCGGAGCGCGAGCTGTACGGGGGGCGCCTGCGCCACGACCAGTCCTACGTACGCCACGTGGGGCCGCTGACCCGGCTCTCGTTCCGGCACATGGCGGCCGCACTGCCGCGCATGGTCGCCCTGGTACTGCGTACCGGCTGGCGAACGGACCGGCGGGCGATGGCGGGAGTGGTGGCCGCGCAGCTCGGGCAGGGAGTGACCGCGGCCTGGGGACTGGTCGCGGTCAACAGTGTGCTCACGAATCTGTTCGCGGAGGGCCCGACGGCGGACAAGCTGCGCGAAGCCCTGCCGGCCCTGACCGTACTGGCGGCGACCGCGGTGATCGCGGCCCTGCTGACGGCGTGGTCGACGGCGATGTCCGGACGGCTGGAACCGCAGGTGGAGCGGGCCGTCTCGGCGCGCTACTACACGGCTGTCACCCGTGTCGAACTGGAGGCGACCGAACGCCCCGAGGTCCAGCGCGTACTGGAGGCCGGCCGGTTCGGCACGGACTCGGCCCGCAGCATGCTGATGCTGTCGGTAGGGGTCGGCAACGTCCTCATCTCGATGGTGGCGGCCGCGGTCGTACTGGCGTCGTTGCACTGGATGCTGCTGCCGATGCTCCTCGTGATCGCTCTGCCCAAGGGGTGGGGCGCGGTCAGCTCCGCGCGCCGCGAGTACGTCTCGAAGCTGCACTGGATCGATCACCGGCGGGCCATCGCCTCACTCCTGGGATTCCTGACCCGGCCGCACGCGCAAGGCGAGATCCGCGTGCACGCCGCCGGCACCAAACTGCTCAGCAGCTATGAGGAGATGTCCCACCAGACCGAGGCGGAGCAGCGCCGCCTGGCCCGTGCGCAGGCATCCACGGACCTGGTGGCCGGCGCGTTCGCGGGCGTCGCGTCGCTGGCCTGCTACGGGGTCCTGTGGTGGCTGCTGGCCGGCGGCTCGCTGCCACTCGCCGTCGGCGGCACCGCGGTCCTCGCGATCCGCGCGTCGACGGCACGGCTGACCTCGCTGGTCCAGCAGGTCAACCGGCTCTACGAGGAGCTGCTGTTCCTCACGGACACCGAGGACGCCATCGCCCTGGCCCACGAGAACGCCATCCCCACCACCGGCACCCCGCTGCCGTCCCGCGTCCATCAGATCCGCGTCGACAACGTGTCGTACACCTACCCGGGAGCCGACTCCCCCGCGTTGCGGGACGTCAGCTTGAGGGGCCGCCGCGGCGAGGTGACCGCGCTGGTGGGCGCGAACGGCTCCGGGAAGACCACCCTGACCAAGGTGCTGGCCGGACTGCTCGTGCCCCCGGAGGGCGATGTGTGGTGGCAGGACGCCGAGGGCAGCGACCGGGTCAAGCTCCGGGACGCCGACCGGGCCGGGATCTTCGCCCTGGTGGGGCTGCTCGCGCAGGACTTCCCCCGCTGGGAGATGACCGCGGCCGCGAATGTGGCGATCGGCGCCGGCGACCGCCTCCGTGACATGGACCGGGTGAGGTCCGCCGCGCTCTCCGCAGGCGTACTCAGGCTGATCGAGAACCTGCGCCACGGCTGGGACTCCATCGTCTACAAGGGCTACGAGCGCGGTGTCCAGCTCTCGGGCGGACAGTGGCAGAAGCTCGGTACGGCGCGAAGCCTGTACCGAGGAGCCCCCTTCCTCCTGGTCGACGAACCCACCTCGGCCCTCGACCCGCACGCGGAGATTGCCGCGTTCGAAGGCCTGTGGTCCCTCGCGGAAGAAGGCCACGCCGTCGTACTCGTGACCCACCGGCTCGCGGCCACGGCCGACGCGGACCGCATCTACGTCCTCGACCAGGGGCGGGTGGCCGAGGAAGGCACCCACGAACAGCTCATGGCCCGGCCCGACGGCATCTACCGCAGCATGTTCACCGCCCAGGCCGCCCAGTACGCGACGAAGGCCGGCATTCCTCCGCAGCCCGGTCACGCCCCGGCTCCGGACCCCGCGAAGGGCGGCCGGGAGTGAGCACCTCCAGTGGAGGCGGGTGGAAGGCCGGCTGTTGTCGACCGGCGGAAAACGGGCAGCAAACACCACCTGATCTGCGATGGACGCGGCACCCCACTCAAAGTCATCTTGACCAGCGGCTTCTCCATTCACGAGGTGTCCCGCCGGCTCGGGCACCGCTCGATCAAGGTCACGGTGGACCGTTACGGCCACCTCACACAGGACGGTCAGGAGCGCTGCCGTCAGGTCGTCGAGGTGGCCGTTGGTCCCTAGACGCTCAGGTCAGCCCGAGCGACCGGAGCACACGGCGCTGACCTGCTGCGGGGACAGCTGGCCAGTAGACGTAACAGACGCCTCCCGTACCGCCCCTGACCTGCCCGTTGGCGTCGTAGCGCTTCGTGCGCAGCCAGATGTTCTCCCACTCGCGCCGCCGGTAGACGCGGCGCACCACGTCGTTGGACGGGGACGCGGGGTCGTTGGCGATCACGTCACCGTCGGCCGTGAAGCCGATGACGGTCATCAGGTGACCCGATGTCCCGTAACCCGCCCCTGTCAGCTCGCCCTTGAGGAACGACTGGGACGTTATGACCGGGATGCCCGCGGCGATCAGCTTCTCCACATCGGTCAGCGACCCCAGCCGGGTGACCACGGCGTTCATGTCCTTGTACGTCGCGGCGTAGGCGGCGTTGAAGGGCCAGTTGCCACATCCTTCGTACTGGTAGTCGAAGGTGTGACGCGCCGCGTGGCACACCTGCGGGTCGGCGATGCCGGGCTTGACCCAGGCCAGGTCCTCGGGGGTGGGGGTGCGGCCCCAGTACTCGATGATCATCTGCGAGGAGGTGGGGCTGCACCAGGCCTCGCCGCCGTTGTCGTACTCGGGGTACTCCCCCACATGGACGTTCTGCGAGTAGCGGGGCACCGCCAGTTCCCGGGTGGTGCCGGGTTCCGTCGCGGGGACGGTGAAGCGGTCGGGGATGTCCGAGGCCATGGCGCCGACCCGGTGGACCGTGGGCGTGAGGC
The DNA here is from genome assembly GCF_044455985.1 of Streptomyces sp. NPDC051064. NCBI lineage: Bacteria > Bacillati > Actinomycetota > Actinomycetes > Kitasatosporales > Streptomycetaceae > Streptomyces > Streptomyces sp. NPDC051064. The sequence continues at coordinate 76,696 of NZ_JBITFK010000013.1, read as the reverse complement.
CGGTGCCGGGGGTGCGGTGGAGGGTGAGCCGCAGGCGGTAGGAAGCCAGCCGCAGCCCGCTCGCCGCGTCGTCCACGGAGAAGGTGTCGGTCCAGACCGAGCTCCTGCCGTCGGTCTGGTCGTCCACGGAGGTGCGGCGGATGTCCGTGTCACCGGCCGCCCAGCGGCCCATCATGTACCAGGGCGTGTCCGTCCCGTCCGAGTAGCTGCCGCGCAGCTCGACCTGGATCCAGGTGCCCTGCGGGGTGTGGGCGTTCCAGGAGGCGATCACCTCGGTGGCGGGGACGGCCGAGCGGTGGACCGGAGAGGTCCAGGTCGCGTACTCCCAGGTGCTGGTCCTGCCGGTGTGCGGGTCGGTGTAGTCGGTGCTCCCGGCGGGGGCGGAGATCTCCAGGCCCGGCCGGCGTCCGGCGACCGCGCGGGTCCCGGCGGACGTACCGCAGCGCCAGTCGGTGTACGTCGTCCAGAAACGGTTGTCCACGAGCGAGGCTGCCGCCGGTGATGGGGAGGTGCGGGAAGGGGCGGCGCTCGCGGGGCCGGCGGAGGCCACGGTGCCTGCCCCTGCCGCTGCCGCGAGCGCGGCGGTGAGCACGGTCCTGCGTGAAGTCGGTCTGGTCATGGGCGAGACCCCCGGTCGTTGAGCGGATTGGGGCTGCGGGTGCCGATCGGTGCGCCAACTATTGCGGGTCGAGGACGGATCCGGCCAGTGATTCGCCCCGTGCCGCGTCAGCAATATTGGTCTGGTCCACTGGCGTGACCTGGGCACAGGCGCGAGAGGCGCCGCGGACTCTCGTAGGGTGGGGACATGAACGACCTGGCGGACCACGCGCGCCGGCTGCGCTCCCTGCCCGCGTCCTGCGGGCCGGTGCGACTGATCGCCGTCGACGGGCACGCGGGGTCCGGCAAGAGCACCTTCGCCGACCGCCTGGCCGCGGCGCTCGGCGGCGCCCCCGTACTGCGCCTGGACGACCTGGCCACGCACGAGGAGCTCTTCGCCTGGACGGACCGGCTCCGGGTGCAGGTCCTGGATCCGCTCTCGCGGGGAGAGTCCGCACGCTATGCCCCGTACGACTGGACGGCCCGGCGCTTCGGCCCGCCGAGGACACTGGATCCCGCCCCCGTGGTCCTGATCGAGGGGGTGGGGGCCGGGCGCACCGCGGTGCGGCCCTTTCTCGCGGGGCTGCTGTGGATCGAAGGGGAGAGTGAGGCGTCCTGGGAGCAGGGCCGACTGCGGGACGGCCCCGGACTCTCGGACTTCTGGGACGGCTGGACCGTCGCGGAGCACCGCCATTTCGCCGACGACCCCTCATATCCCTTCGCGGATGCGGTGATACGGCGGATGCCCACGGGATACATGTGGCTGGATGGCCCTCACCCGACAGCGGTGACGAGTCGAATCATCACGGACAGTGAAGCGTGAGGGCCGCCATACCGGGCAGTACGAAAAAGCCCCGGAGCCGCCCCAACTCGGCTTGACCGAGGGGCCGTACAGGTCTTACGTTCTCAATGTGCGGCTTTTCGGAGCCCCCGCAGACGCGAAGCCCCCGGTTGTTCCCCCGTGATCGGGGGCTTCGTTCTGCCCTCGCACCTCGCCGGACCGGGCCGTTCCCTCACCCTCGGTCACGGCCGCCGAAGCGTCGGTTACGCACTTAACCGCTCACTCCCTGTACAGGTACGATGCGTCTCGGGTGTGGTCAATTCCCGTCCCCGGCACGGTGATTAGGGGCGCCGAGCTGGGCATGCTGTGCGGGCGGGACATTCTGGGGGCACGGTTTGTGGGGGACCTGATGGACATCGGCACGCCGGGCACGCAGGCCCCGGCCGACCTTGCCTGGCTGCGTGGGGTGGACGCCTACACGATGGGCGCGTACCCACAGGCCGAGGAGGAGTTCAGAGCGGCGGTGCGTCTCGACCCCGGCATGGCGGACGGCTGGCTGGGCCTGCACGCGCTGCGGATCGACACCACCACGGCGCTGTTACGCATGTACCGCCACCGCGACCGCTTCGGCGAGCAGCGCACCCGTCATCGCCGCACGCTCAACTCGTGGTACTGGCTGGGGTGGTGGGTCCAGCCCGTGCTGGAGAGTCCGCGCGATCTGCTCCTCGCGCACGCCTCGCACTGGCTGGACGGCCGCCATGTGCCGGAGCTGGACCGGGCGTTGGCGGGTCTTGCGCCAGTCGACACCGATCCCCAGGTCCGCTTCCTGCACGCCTGCCGCTCCTACCTGGTCAAGGACTGGGACCAGCTCGTCCGCACCACGGAGCCGCTGATCGACGATCCGCTGCTCGGTATCGAGGCGGGCCTCTTCGGCGGCATGGCACGGGTACGCCTGGAGATGTACGGGCAGGCGGAGCCTCTGCTCTCCGCCGCGCTGATGCGCTGCCGCAGCGAGCAGCCGCAGCGCAAGGAGCTGCGCTACTGGCTGGCACGGGCCCACGAGGGCACCGGCCGCAGCGCGGCGGCCCTGCCGCTGTACCGGGCGGTCCACCGCGTGGACCCGGCCTTCATGGACACCTCGGCCAGGCTCGCCGCGATCTCCGAGGGGGACGGCTACGACGAGGCCGCCGATCTCGCGGCGGTCTCACTGGCCGGCTTCGGCTCGGACGGCACGGGCATGGAGGGCCGGGCGGACGGCGACATGCCGCTCGGCACCGACCTGGTGGACGGCCGTGAGCCCTGGCTCGGCGGCGACCCGCAGGCCCTGCCCGGGGCCGTGGTGCCACCGCCCGGATCCGGTGCCGCCGGGGCGCGGCAGAAGCCCGGAGCGCCGCGGGCCGCCTCCTTCCCCGCGGGGCCGAGCGACCCGGTGATGCTCGCGGAGGCCCTGGCGGAGCTCGAGCGCATGGTCGGCCTCGAACCCGTGAAACGCCAGGTCAAGGCGCTGTCCGCGCAGCTGAACATGGCACGTCTCCGTGCGGAGCAGGGACTTCCGGTGCAGCCGCCGAAGCGCCACTTCGTCTTCTCCGGGCCGTCCGGGACGGGCAAGACCACGGTCGCCCGCATCCTGGGCCGGGTCTTCTACGCCCTCGGGCTCCTCGGCGGCGACCATCTGGTGGAGGCCCAGCGGTCCGATCTGGTCGGCGAGTTCCTCGGGCAGACAGCGGTGAAGGCCAACGAGCTGATCGATTCGGCACTCGGCGGGGTGCTCTTCGTGGACGAGGCGTACAGCCTCTCCAACTCCGGTTACAGCAAGGGTGACGCGTACGGCGACGAGGCCCTGCAGGTCCTCCTCAAGCGGGCCGAGGACAACAGGGACCACCTGGTCGTGATCCTCGCCGGCTATCCGGAGGGCATGGACCGGCTGCTCTCCACCAACCCGGGGCTCTCCTCACGCTTCACCACCCGGGTCGACTTCCCGAGCTACCGTCCCCTCGAACTCACCGCCATCGGCGGGGTGCTGGCTGCCGAGAACGGCGATGTGTGGGACGAGGAGGCCCTCGACGAGCTGCGCAGCATCAGCGGGCACGTGGTCGACCAGGGCTGGATCGACGAGCTGGGCAACGGCCGCTTCCTGCGCACCCTGTACGAGAAGAGCTGCGCCTACCGTGATCTGCGGCTGTCCGGTTACACCGCCGTGCCGACCCGGGACGATCTGGCCACGCTGCGGCTGCCGGACCTGATGCAGGCGTACGGCGAGGTGCTGTCGGGCCGGGGCCCGGTGGACCGGGGGAAGCAGGAGCCCGGCAGCCCGTAGGCCGCCGTCCGCCGGACGGCCCTGGCAAAGGGGCCGTCCGGCGACGGGGGTCAGCCCAGCGGGGCCATGGCCTTCGGCACCTCGACCGTGCGGCGGGGCACCGAGACGTGGTGGGCCGGGTCGCGGACCTCGCCCACGAGCATCTCCAGGACGTCCTCCATGGCGACCAGGCCGAGCACCCTGCCGGACGCGTCGGCGACCTGGGCGAGATGCGTGGCCGCGCGGCGCATGACCGTCAGGGCGTCGTCCAGCGGGAGCTCCGCCCGGACGGTCGCCATCGGGCGCCAGATCTGCTGCGGCACGGCCCGCTCGCCGTCCTCCAGCTCCAGGACGTCCTTGACGTGCAGATAGCCCATGAACGGGCCGCCGCCCTCGGCGCAGACGGGAAAGCGCGAGTAGCCGGTCCGCACGGTGAGCTCCTCTATGCGGCGCGGGGTGACGGAGGGGTCCACCGTCACCAGGGAGGCCCGGTCGAGCAGCACATCGGTGACGGGCCTGGTGCCCAGTTCGAGGGCGTCCCCGAGGCGGTCCCGCGCCTCCGGTTCCAGCAGACCGGCCATGCCGGCGTCCTCCACCAGCCGGTTGAGCTGCTCACTGGTGAAGACGGCCTCGACCTCGTCCTTCGGCTCGACCTTGAAGAGCCGCAGGACGAGGTTGGCGCAGGCTCCGAGCGCGGAGGTGACGGGCCTGCAGAGCCGGGCGAAGCCGACCAGGCCGGGGCTGAGCCACATCGCGGTCTTCTCGGGTGCGGCCATCGCCAGGTTCTTCGGGACCATCTCGCCGATGACGAGGTGGAGGAAGACCACGGAGACGAGGGCCACCGCGAAGCCGAGCGGATGGACGAACCCTTCGGGCACGTGTGCCGCGTGGAAGACCGGCTCCAGGAGGTGGGCCACGGTCGGCTCCGCGACGGCGCCGAGCGTGAGGGAGCAGATGGTGATGCCGAACTGCGCGGCGGCCATCATCTGCGGCAGGTTCTCCAGGCCGTACAGGACCTGTCTGGCCCGGCTCGACCCCCCTGCCGCGAGGGGTTCGACCTGGCTGCGCCGTACGGAGACGAGCGCGAACTCGGCTCCGACGAAGAATCCGTTCGCCAGCACCAGGAGACCGGCGAAGAGCAGCTGCACGAGGCTCATCGCACGGCCTCCAGCAGGTCCTGGGTGAGCCGTCCGGCCGGAGCCTGCGGTATGTCCGTCAGCCGGACGAAGCGGACCTGCTCGGCACGGTAGTGGCCGACCTGGCGGACGGAGATCCGCCAGCCGGGGAGTTCGGCACGGTCACCGGGGGCGGGGATGCGTCCCAGCAGGTCGGCGACCAGCCCCGCCACGGTCTCGTACGGCCCTTCGGGCACGTCGAGGCCTATCCGCCGCAGGGTCAGCACCCGGGTGCTGCCCTCCACGTCCCAGCCGGCCCGGCCGTCGTCGGCGACGACGGGTGCCAGCTCGGGGCGGTCGGCGCCCTCCGCGTCGTGCTCGTCCCTGACCTCGCCGACGAGTTCCTCGATGATGTCCTCGAGGGTGACGACACCGGCGGTGCCGCCGTACTCGTCGACCACGACGGCGATCGGCTGCTCGCTGCGCAGCCGCTGGAGCAGCTGTTCGACGGGCAGGGTCTCCGGCACCAGGAGCGGTGCCACGGCGATCCGGCTCACCGGGGTGCGCAACCGGTCCTGGGAGGGGACGGCCAGGGCGTTCTTGAGGTGGACCATGCCGACGACCTCGTCGATGCGGTCCTGGTAGACGGGGAAGCGGGACAGGCCCGTGGCCCGTGTGAGGTTGAGGACGTCCGCCGCGGTGGCCGACGTCTGGAGCGCGCTGACCTTCACGCGCGGGGTCATGACGTGCTGCGTGGTGAGTCCGGCGAGGGACAGGGTCCGCACGAAGAGATCGGCGGTGTCCTGTTCCAGGGTGCCGGCCTCGGCGGAGTGCCGGGCCAGCGAGACGAGTTCGCCCGGGGTCCTGGCCGAGGCGAGCTCGTCGGTGGGTTCGACCCCCAGCAGCCTGACCAGCCGGTTCGCGACGGTGTTCAGTGCGGTGATCACCGGGCGCAGGACGGTGGAGAAGCGGTGCTGGGGCCCGGCGACGAACCGGGCGACCTGGAGCGGCCGGGAGACCGCCCAGTTCTTGGGCACGAGCTCGCCGATCACCATCTGGACGGCGGAGGCGAACAGCATGCCGATCACGACGCTCACCCCGGGTACGGCCCCTTCGGGCAGTCCGGTGGCGGTGAGTGGTCCGGCGAGCAGCTGGGCGAGCGCCGGTTCGGCGAGCATGCCGACGACCAGCGAGGTGATGGTGATGCCGAGCTGGGTGCCGGAGAGCTGGAAGGAGAGTTCACGCAGGGCGGCGACGACGGTACGGGCCCGGCGGTCGCCTTCGGCGGCGGCGCGTTCGGCGTCCGGCCGTTCCACCGTGACGAGCCCGAATTCGGCTGCCACGAAGAACCCGTTGGCGAGGATGAGAAGGAATGCCGCGAGGAGCAGCAACAGGGGGGTGGTCATGCCGCCGCCTCCGGGGAGAGGGCGGCGCAGGTACTACCGGACGATCCGTCCATTGCTGGAGGGAGTCACTCCTTGGGTCGCAGGAAATGTGCCCCGCGGCCTCGGGGGCCTTCTGGTGCGGGGCGGGGCGCACCCGGTGCGCCGCCGGACCCAGAATAATCGGGAACGGGGCGTACGGGGCAGGGGGCTCAGCCGTTGTCCGTGGCGTCGTTCACTCCGCTGCCGTGGAATTCGGCGAGCGCGCGGAGTGTCCGGGCGTCACTGATGGCCCGTTCCCGGGCGATTCCGGGCTGGATGCCGAGGGCGGGCATGCTGGTGCCGTCGCTGAGGTCGAGAAAGACCCACGGGTCTCCGGCGCGCAGATTGACGCGGAGGATCTCGGCCCAGGCCAGTCGGCGGGTGCGGGTGATGTTGACCACCGTGACCCCCGTCTCGTCGGCGGTGACGCGGGGCCTGCTCAGCATGGCGAGGACGCCGAAGAAGAGCAGGGCGACGAAGACGAAGCTGGTCCGCTCCCCCGCGCTGAGATTCTCCAGTATCAGCGCGACCGCGGTGATGACGACGAACATCGCCGCCCCCACGGCCAGCAGGACCACTCGGGTGAGGGTGGGCCTGAAGGTGGCCGGAAGAGTGGGCAGTTCGGTCGGCCGGGGCGCGGGGGCGGACATGGCGGCGCAGTCGTCCTTCGGTGTGCTCGTGGTCCGGCCGTCAGAGGCGGCAGGCGTGGATGGCCGTCGTGAGGATGGCGCGGGCGCCCAGCTCGTAGAGGTCGTCCATGATCCGCTGGGCGTCCTTGGAGGCGACCATGGAACGGACGGCGACCCAGCCCTCGTGGTGCAGCGGGGAGATGGTCGGCGACTCCAGGCCCGGCGTGAGGGCGACAGCGCGCTCCAGGTGCTCGACCCGGCAGTCGTAGTCCATCATCACGTAGGTCCGGGCGACCAGGACGCCCTGGAGGCGGCGCAGGAACTGCTGCACCTTGGGGTCCTCGGCGTCGGCGCCCTTGCGGCGGATGACGACGGCTTCCGACGTCATGATGGGCTCGCCGATGACCTCGAGTCCGGCGTTGCGCAGGCTGGTGCCGGTCTCGACGACATCGGCGATGACCTGGGCGACACCGAGCTCGATGGCGGTCTCGACCGCGCCGTCGAGGTGCACGACGGATGCCTCCACGCCGGCGTCGGCGAGGTGCCCCGCGACGATGCCCTCGTAGGACGTGGCGATCGTCATGCCGCCGAAGTCCTTGGGGCCGGTGGCCGTGCCGGGCTTGGTGGCGTAGCGGAAGGTCGAGCGCGCGAAGCCGAGCTGGAGGATCTCCTCGGCCTCGGCACCGGAGTCCAGCAGCAGGTCGCGGCCGGTGATGCCGATGTCGAGGCGGCCGGAGCTGACGTAGATCGCGATGTCGCGCGGCCGCAGGTAGAAGAACTCGACCTCGTTGGTCGGGTCGACCAGGACGAGTTCCTTCGACTCCTTGCGCTGCTGGTAGCCGGCCTCATGGAGCATCGCCATCGCAGGCCCGGAGAGTGAACCCTTGTTGGGGACGGCGATGCGCAGCATGAAGTCGGGTTTCCTTTGTGCGGAGGGATGTTCGGGGGGCGTGCGGGGCGTGGCTCAGAGGTGGGCGTAGACGTCGTCGAGGGAGATCCCGCGGGCGACCATCATCACCTGGACGTGGTAGAGCAGCTGCGAGATCTCCTCGGCGGCGGCTTCCTTGCCCTCGTATTCGGCGGCCATCCAGACCTCGGCGGCCTCCTCGACGACCTTCTTGCCGATGGCATGCACACCCTTGTCCACCAGCTCGGCGGTGCGGGAGGTGGAGGGGTCGCCGTCGGCGGCCTTGAGCTGCAGCTCGGCGAAGAGCTCTTCGAAGGTTTTGTTGGCCATGATGGTCCTAAGAATACGGGGTCCGGGAGCGCTGCTCAGCGCCAGGGTTCGCTGACGGTGCGCAGTGTGGCGGCGGTGGCCACGGCGGCGGTGACCGCTTCGTGCCCCTTGTCCTCGTTGGAGCCCTCGAGTCCGGCCCGGTCCAGGGCCTGTTCCTCGTCGTCACAGGTGAGCACGCCGAATCCGACGGGCACGCCGGTGTCGACCGTGACCTGGGTGAGGCCGTTGGTCACGCCCTGGGACACGTATTCGAAGTGGGGAGTGCCACCGCGGATGATCACCCCGAGGGCGACGATCGCGTCGTAGCCCCGGCCGGCGAGGACCTTGGCCACCACGGGGAGCTCGAAGCTGCCGGGAACCCGGAGCAGCGTCGGCTCGTCGATGCCGAGGTCACGCAGGGCGCGCAGGGCCCCGTCGACGAGCCCGTCCATGACCTTCTCGTGCCACTGGGCAGCGATCACCGCCACCCGCAGGTCTCCGCAGTTGCGTACGGACAGTTCGGGTGCGCCCTTGCCGCTCATGTCTCTCCTGTGTGTTCGTCGGTGCTTACTGGTTGCCGCAGGCCGACGCCGCGGCGTCGAGCCAGGGCAGGTCGTGCCCCATCCGGTCCCGCTTGGTGCGCAGGTACCGCAGGTTGTGCTCACCGGCCTGGACGGGCATCGGTTCACGCCCGGTGATCTTGAGCCCGTGCCGTACGAGGGCGGCGGTCTTGTCCGGGTTGTTGGTCATCAGACGCAGGGTCCGCACACCGAGGTCGCTCAGGATCTGGGCGCCGGCGGCGTAGTCGCGGGCGTCGGCGGGCAGCCCGAGTTCGAGGTTGGCGTCCAGGGTGTCGGAGCCGCGCTCCTGGAGTTCGTACGCACGCAGCTTGGACAGCAGCCCGATGCCGCGGCCCTCGTGCCCGCGGAGGTAGACGACGACCCCGCGGCCCTCGGCGGTGACCCGCTCCATGGAGGTGTGCAGCTGGGGGCCGCAGTCGCAGCGCTGGGACTGGAAGATGTCCCCGGTCAGGCATTCGGAGTGGACCCGGACGAGGACGTCCTCGCCGTCACCGATGTCCCCGTGGACGAGTGCCACATGCTCGACGCCGTCGACGATCGAGCGGTAGCCGTACGCGGTGAACGCGCCGAAGGTGGTGGGCAGCCGGACCTCGGCCTCGCGGCGCACGGTGGGCTCGGAGCTGCGGCGGTAGGCGATCAGGTCCTCGATGGAGATGATCGTGAGGCCGTGCTTGCGGGCGAACGGGACGAGTTCGGGGAGCCTCAGCATGACGCCGTCCTCGCCCGCGATCTCGACGATGGCGCCCGCGGGGCGCAGCCCGGCGAGCCTGGCCAGGTCGACGGCCGCCTCGGTGTGGCCGTTGCGGACGAGGACACCGCCGGAGCGGGCGCGGAGCGGGAAGATGTGGCCGGGGCGCACGAAGTCGCCGGGGCCCGCCCTGCCGCCTGCCAGCATCCGGAGCGTGGTGGCGCGGTCGGCCGCGGAGATCCCGGTGGTCACTCCGTGTGCGGCGGAGGCGTCCACGGAGACGGTGAAGGCCGTCTGCATCGACTCGGTGTTGTGCGTGACCATCTGCGGGAGTTCGAGGCGGTCCAGCTCGTCGTTCTCCATGGGCGCGCAGATCAGACCGCGGCACTCGCTCATCATGAACGCGATGATCTCGGGGGTCGCCTTCTCGGCGGCGATGACGAGGTCGCCCTCGTTCTCCCGGTCCTCGTCGTCGACGACCACGACGGGCCGTCCGGCGGCGATGTCGCGGATCGCCTGTTCGACGGGGTCGAGCGAGAGGTCCTCGAGGGTGCGGTCGTGCAGCCAGGTGGGCTGGGCAGTCATGCCGTGGCTCCTTCCAGAGCGGGTGTCCGCGTACGCAGCCACCAGTCGCGCATGCCCCACAGGACGAGGGCGCCGTAGACGACGTAGATGAGACCGGAGAAGGCGAGTCCGCTGTGGAAATTGAGCGGTACGCCGACGAGGTCGACGAGCAGCCAGGCGAACCAGAACTCGACCATGCCGCGGGCCTGGGCCAGCATCGCGACGAGCGTGCCCGCGAAGATGTACGCGTCGGCCCACGGGCTCCAGGAGAGCGAGGGGAAGGCGGTGAAGAGGCCGCCGACCGCGAGGGTGCCGACGACGGCGCCACCCAGCAGGTAGGCGCGCTCGCGCCAGGTGGCGAAGCGCACGGCGATGGATCCGTCCTGCGCCTGCTGCCGGCCGCGGGTCCACTGCTGCCAGCCCCACACGGCGACGGCGATGACGATCAGCTGCTTTCCGACGCTGCCCGCCTGTTGCACGGAGACGTTGGCGGCGACCAGGACGACGCCGGACAGGAGCTGGGCCGGCCAGGTCCAGACGGAGCGGAGCCAGCCGAGGGCGAGGGCTATCAGGCCGATCGTGTTGCCGAGCATGTCCGACCAGATGATGTGCTGCCCGAAGGCGGTGAACGCCTCCGAGTTCAGCCAGTCCAGGGCGTTCATGCGACCGGCTCCCCGGACTCGGGCGCGGCGCCGTGGCCGAGCAGCCGTTCGACGTACTTCGCGAGGACGTCCACCTCGAGATTGACCGGGTCGCCGGGCTCCTTGATGCCGAGCGTGGTCAGCGCGAGGGTGGTGGGGATGAGGCTGATGGTGAAGTGGTCGGGGGCCGCGTCGACGACGGTCAGGCTCACACCGTCGACGGTGATCGATCCCTTCTCCACCACGTAGCGGGTCAGACCGGCGGGCAGGGAGATCTTGACGATCTCCCAGTTCTCGGAGACCCGGCGCTCGATGATGTGACCGGTGCCGTCCACGTGCCCCTGGACGATGTGGCCGCCGAGGCGGCCGCCGAGGGCCATGGGGCGCTCCAGGTTGACGCGGGAGCCGGCGGCGAGCGCGCCCAGGCTGGAGCGGTTCAGCGTCTCGGCCATGACGTCGGCGGTGAACTCGTTCTCCCCGAGGTCCACGACGGTGAGGCAGACGCCGTTGACGGCGATGGAGTCGCCGTGTTTGGCGCCCTCGGTCACGACGGGGCCGCGCAGTCGGAAGCGGGAGGCGTCGTCGAGCTTCTCGACGGCGGTGACCTCACCCAGTTCTTCGACAATTCCGGTGAACACTCAGTTTCCCTTCCGAGCAGGAACGGGGACGGCGGTGATGCGCAGATCGGGGCCGATACGGACGGTCTCGGTCACATCGAGGCGCAACGCCTGGGAGATGGTGGAGATTCCGGCGTCCCCGAGGGCTGCCGGGCCCGCGCCGAGGAGAACCGGAGCGAGGTAGCCGACGACGGTGTCGACCGCTCCCGCGGCGACGAAGGAGCCGGCCAGGACCGGCCCGCCTTCGAGGAGTACGGAACGGATGCCGCGGCCGTGGAGGGCGGCGAGCAGCGCGTCGATGTCCAGGCCGGGCCCCTGGGCGGCGCGCGGCAGGCGCAGCACGGCGTCCTCGGGGAGGTGGCCGGCCTCGGCGTCCTCGGCGACCGCGATCAGGGTGGGCGCGGTGGAGTCCAGGACCCGGGCTCCGGGGCGGACGGCGGTGGCGCCGGTGTCGACGACCACCCGGAGCGGCTGGACGGCCCCCTCGATGCCGCGCACGCCCAGCTGCGGGTCGTCGGCCCGGGCGGTTCCGGAGCCGACCACCACGGCGTCGGCCTCGGCGCGCAGCCGGTGGACGTCGGCGCGGGCCTCGGGGGAGGTGATCCAGCGGCTGGTGGCGTCGGCGGCGGCGATCCGGCCGTCGAGGGTCGCCGCGTACTTCCACAGGACGTACGGGCGGCCGAGGCGGACCGAGGTGAGCCAGGCGGTGTTGCCGGACTCGGCCTCGTCGGCGAGGAGGCCCTGTTCCACCTGGACGCCTGCGGCGCGCAGGGTGTCCGCACCACCGGTGGCCTGCGGGTTCGGGTCGCTCACCGCGTACACGACACGGCTGACGCCGGCCTCGACGAGCGCCTGGGCGCAGGGACCGGTGCGTCCGGTGTGGTTACAGGGTTCGAGGGTGACGCAGGCGGTGCCGCCCCGGGCCCGCTCGCCGGCCTCGCGCAGGGCGTGGATCTCGGCGTGCGGCCCACCGGCGCGCTGGTGGAAGCCCTCACCGGCCTGTTCCCCGGCGGCGTCGAGGATGACGCATCCGACGACCGGATTCGGGCTGGTGGCGCCGATTCCGCGGGCTGCGAGCGTGATCGCCCGCCGCATGGCGGCTGTTTCGGCTGCGGTGGCCACCGGGTCCTCCTGCCTCTTCGGGCACGGACTCCGGGGCCTGTCGATGACGACAGATGAAGCGGAACGCAACAGGGGAACGCCGAGAACCGAAGACACGGATGTGGGCGTCCCGGAACCTTCCGGAACACATCCGCCGACGGCGGCGTACCTGTGACGGCCCGCCGCGCACTGCCTCCCATCCGGACTTTCACCGTCGGTCCAGGAATCTCACCTGGTCAACCGGCCGCTGGATGCGGACGGGTCGCGGACTATAACCGCCGGTTCGGAATTACACCGACCCCGGAGTGCGCTGCTGCTGGTACACAGGTCATTCTGCCACGTCAGGCAACGGTCCATACGGGTGGCTTCTGTGGGACGGCTCACAGAGCCTGTTGCAGCTGCACGGATAGTGGTCGCGGCCAGGCTTGACGACCGGGCGCATTCCTGCTGGGGAGCGGCGCGGCGAGTGAACCGAGTCGTTCTCCGCCGCGCTTCCCGTCACTGTCTCGGTGCTGCTCAGCCGACGCGCTTCCACTCCTGGCAGCGGGTGGACTTGAAGATTTCGCCCTTGTTGACGGTGACCCGGCCGCTTCCGTCCAGGTTGCCGTTGGCGATGATCGCGTCGAACTCCCCGCTGGCGTTGCTCGCCCGCTCCCAGTAGCACCCGAAGCTCCCCTCGGGCCCTGACGTCTTGTACGTTCCCGCCTTCATGTCCTCCCCCACCAGGTACTCGCCGTCTCCCTCGACGGTGGTGGGCGGCCCCTTCGGCTTGGCGGGCTTGGGCGGCGGGGCCGTGACTGTGGCGGTCTTGGTCACGGTCACCGTGGGCCCGGGCACCTCCACCTCCTTGGTGACCGTCTTGGTGACGGTCACCTTCGGTGCGGGCCCGGCGGAGTCCGTGGCCTGGGCCTGGTCGTCCGAGACGCCGATCCCGACTCCGAGGAACAGGGCGACGAGACCGACGGCTCCGTGGGTGAGCCACTTCTTTCCCTGCGACGGCTTCGCGGGCGGGGCGGGCGGGGCCGTGAACCCGCCCGGGTACGGACCGTGCGGCGGCGGGGCGGACTGAGTCGGGTACGCACCGAAGGAGGGAGTGCTGGTGGGACGGGGCGTGCCGGGCTGCTGCGGGCTGTCGGAATTCATCGTGCGGGCTCCTGCTCGTCGTGATCGGGCGTCGGTGGTCGGGGCGAGGGCGCTCACTGGCCTCACTGGCCCCGGATGCGCCGCCCTGCCTCCGTGCCCGGGTAGAGCATCGCGTCGGCGACCCGGCCGCCGGAGTCGCGCACGCCACCGGCGAAGTTGAGCCGCCCGGCGGCAGTCGCCTTGGCCGCCACGCCGTCCCAGTAGCGCACCTCGCGATCCCACTGGATCTCGGCGAGAAGCCGCTGCAAAGCCTCGGTGCTCAGCGCGTTCGCAGGGTCGGCCCACGGGGTCGTGTGGTGGACGGCGATCCCGAGCCCGGCGAGCACGGCGGGTGCGGTGAGGGCGCTGCGCGAGACGAAGTGGGAGCTGTGCTCGGAGATGAGCCGGGCGAGCAACGGCACGACGCAGCCCTCGACCTGACCGGCGTCGGTCCCTGCGGGCAGCTCGTCCTCCTGGACGGTCTCCGCCGATCGGGACAGCCCGTTGCGGCCGTAGACGGCCGTGATGACGAGAGCGCGCAGCGCGGAGAGGGTGATGACCTCGGGGTCGGACTTGCCGACCTGGCGCTTGCTGGCGTTGACGAGTTTCGTGAACGGCACGAGCTTGCCGTCCACGTCCACCTTGACGGCCTCGGCGACGCGGTGGGCGAGGCGGGTGGCGAAGTCCCGCTGGTCCATGGACATGGCCAGGTTCTTCGCCACGGCGACGCCCTGCACGTTGCGGTCGTAGAAGATCTGTCGCGCGTCCGCCACGCTCAGGTCCACGTACAGCTCGAACGGCACGCGAATCGCCGCGAGTTCGGCGTAGGTGAGCCCGAAGTGCTCGGGGTCGTCGTACAGCTCGTGCCAGGCGGTCGTCTGGGTCTCCCCGTCGATGGCGACGACCGCGGTGCCGGGCGTGATCGTCAGGGTCCGCAGTCCGGTGCCGGGCAGCAGTTCGTCGCTGAGCGCGGCGAGCGGTCCGGCGTGCCAGAAGGTGATCGGCGGCGTGGACCAGCCGGCGCCCAGCTCGCCCTTGACGCCGTCGGCGATGTACTCGGCGTACGAGCCGACGTTCTTCCCCTTCTGCGTGGACTTCAGCGCCCGCTGCACCAGCGACCGCAGTTCGGCGTGGCGGCGCACGGCGCCGGAGGCGGCCTTGAGCGTCTTCGTGTCCTCCTCCCGGCGAGGCGAAGGGACGAGCTGGACGAGTGTCGGGACGGACATGGTCCCGATCACGGCGTCCGCCCGGAACGGCATGACGGTGAGCTGAGTGCCTTCGACGACAGCGGTCGGCATGGTGATGCGCATGGCGATTCCCCCCACGGGATCGACGAGTCGCTCAGCCCCCTCGGACCGAGCGCCTTCACTTGGAAGCAACACCAGAGAAGCATCACCGTGAAAGCATTGTCAAACAGCTTGACGCGTTTGACCGACGGTGTAGGTTGTGAGCTGTCAGCTACCGAGAGGCCCAGGACTCCCGCCATGCCCCAGCCACCCGTCCAGGTGACCGCCGCCGAGATCTCACGCATCGCCGGAGTCACGCGCGCCACCGTCAGCAACTGGCGCCGTCGGCACGACGACTTCCCGGCACCCTCCGGGGGCACCGACTCCAGCCCTCTGTACGACCTGATGGACGTCCGGAAGTGGCTCGGCGCCCGAGGACACGCCTCGACGGCCGACCCCGCGGAGGAGCTGCGCACCACGTTGCGACTGCACCCCGGGGGTGGCGGCATGACCGGCACCCTGCTCCCCCTGGTCCTGGCCACGGCCCGGCGCACTCCCGAGGAGCGCACCGCGCTGGCCGGCCTGTCCGACGCCGAGCTCGTCGCCCGCGCCGACAGCGTGGTGGCCGACCTCGCGGAACTGGTCCCCGACGCGGAGGCCGTCCACTTCGCGGCGCCTGACGTCGATGCCCTGCGGGCGCTGCTGCGCTGTGTACAGGACGACGCGAGCGGCGAGGCGGCGCTCGCCGTCCTGGCGGAACGGGAGCTGGAGGACAGCGCCGCGAGCGGCACCTACCGCACCCCGGCACAGCTCGCCGACCTCGTCGCCCGACTGGTGCCCGGCCCGTACGCACGGGTCATGGACCCGGCGTGCGGCAGCGGCTCACTGCTTTCTGCTGCGGCCCGCCAGGACGCGACGGTGTTGTACGGCCAGGACAGCATCCCCGTGCAGGCGCAGCGCAGTGCGGTGAGCCTGCTGCTGGCCGCCCCGCACGCCGCCACCACGGTCCGCACGGGCGACAGCCTCCGCTCGGACGCGTTCGGCGGGGTGACCGTCGACGCCGTCCTGTGCAACCCGCCCTACGGCGACCGCGACTGGGGCCACGACGAGCTGGCCTACGACGCCCGCTGGGCCTACGGCGTACCGCCGCGCGCCGAGTCCGAACTCGCCTGGGTCCAGCACGCCCTGTCCCACCTGGTGCCCGGCGGCCACGCCGTCCTGCTCCTCCCCCCGGCCACCGCTTCCCGCGCCTCGGGCCGCCGCGTCCGCATGGAGCTGGTCCGCAGCGGGGCCCTGCGCGCGGTGGTGGCGCTGCCTCCGGGAGCTGCGGCGCCGTTCCATGTGGGGCTGCAGATCTGGGTGCTGCGACGTCCTGATCCGGCCGGGCCCGCGCACGCGTCGGTCCTGTTCATCGACACGTCGGACACAGCGGCCGATGCGGGCACCCGGACGGGCGGCACGGCCCCCGGCACGCGCGGCGGCCGCACCCCGCTGAACTGGACGGCTCTTACGGAGACGGCCCTCACCCAGTGGTCGGCCTTCGCGAAGGACCCGGACGCGTACGCCGCCGAGCCGGGCATCGCCCGCGCGGTCCCGGTCGTCGACCTGCTGGACGACGTCGTGGACCTCTCCCCCGCCCGCCATGTACGCGCCTCGCGCACGGACATCGCCCCGGCGGAACTGGCCAGGGAGGCTGATGACGTACGCCGTCGGCTCGTCACCGGCGCCAAGTCCCTGGGCAAGGCGGCCGGTTACACCGACTGGAGCCCGGCCGGCCCGGCTCCGCGCGAGTGGCGCACGGCCACGGCGTCGGACCTGGCCCGAGGTGGTGCGCTCACATTGCTGCGCACGGCGCCGGACGCCCGGGAGCCCCAGGGTTCCGCAGACGGCGTGCCGGCGACGGCGGTACTCACCGGCATGGACATCGCGCGCGGCACAGCCCCTTCCGGCGACCCGGGAGGCCTGCGGGCGGACGCGGCGCCGGTGATCGCGGCGGGTGACGTACTCGTACGGGCCGTCGCGGGCGGAAGCGGAGCCATGGCCCGGGTCGCGGACGACGCGGACGCCGGGGCACTGCTCGGCCCGCAGGTCCACCTGTTCCGGCCCGATCCCGCGCGCCTCGACCCGTGGTTCCTTGCGGGATTCCTGGGCGCGGAGGAAAACATCGCGGGCGCGTCGACGGGCAGCACGGTCCTGCACGTCAGCCCGGGGCGGCTGCGCGTTCCGCTGCTGCCACTGGAAGAGCAGAGACGCTATGGCGAGGCGTTCCGCCGCGTGCACGCGCTGCGCGCGGAGGCCGCGCGCGCCACGGAGCTGGCCGAGGAGACGGCGCGGCTGCTGGTCGGCGGGCTGACGGGGGGCGGGCTGGTTCCGTCGGCTCCTGCGGCGGCCAAGAGGGACGCCGAGTCGGCCTGAAACAGCAGTACGGCCTTCACGTAACCATCACACTTGTCAGTACCCGCTCCGGTAGGGCGGGGGGTCCGAAAGGAAACCGGGGAATCCCTTGAACAGCAGCAAGCACACGGAGCTGGCGAACCACGCCTGGTCCGTCGCCGACCTTCTGCGCGGCGATTACAAGCAGTCCGACTACGGAAAGGTCATCCTTCCGTTCCTGGTGCTGCGCCGCCTCGAATGCGTCCTGGAGCCGACGCGGGAGAAGGTCGCGGAGACGGCCGCCCGTTTCGAGGGGCAGGAGATCGACACGGACCACTTCCTGCGCCGGGCGTCGGGCCACTCGTTCTACAACACGAGCAGCCTGACCCTGCGGAAGATCGCCGGCGACGCGAGCAACGCGGCAGCGAACCTTCAGGTGTACGTCGGGGGCTTCTCCCCCAACGCGCGTGAGGTCATGGAGAAGTACGAGTTCGCCCAGCAGATCCGCAAACTGGACAGCGCGAACCTGCTCTACCAGGTCATCGGCAAGTTCACGGACCTGGACCTGCGCCCGGAGGTCGTGCCCAACCACAACATGGGCTACATCTTCGAGGAACTGATCCGGCGCTTCTCCGAGCAGTCCAACGAGACCGCGGGTGAGCACTTCACCCCGCGCGAAGTCATCAAGCTGATGGTCAACCTGCTGATCGCCCCGGACGGCGACGCCCTCAGCCTGCCGGGTGTCGTACGCACGGTCATGGACCCAGCCTGCGGCACGGGCGGCATGCTCAGCGCGGCCGAGGACCACATCAAGTCGTACAACGACGACGCCACGGTGGAGGTCTACGGCCAGGAGCTCAACCCGGAGTCCTGGGCGATCTGCCGGTCCGACCTGATGATCAAGGAGCAGGACCCGGAGAACATCGCCTTCGGCAACTCCTTCTCTGACGACGGCCACGCACGGGAGAAGTTCGACTACCTGCTGGCCAACCCGCCGTTCGGCGTGGAGTGGAAGAAGGTCAAGGAGGAAGTCGAGTACGAGCACACGAACCTCGGCGACTCCGGCCGCTTCGGCGCGGGCCTGCCCCGCATCAACGACGGCTCGCTCCTCTTCCTCCAGCACATGATCTCGAAGATGAAACCGGTGGACGTGAACGGCGGAGGCGGCTCGCGCGTCGCGATCGTCTTCAACGGCTCGCCCCTCTTCACGGGCGCGGCCGGCTCGGGCGAGTCGGAGATCCGCCGCTGGATCCTGGAGAACGACTGGCTGGAGGCGATCGTCGCCCTGCCGGACCAGCTCTTCTACAACACGGGTATCTCCACGTACTTCTGGATCCTGACGAACCGCAAGGACGCCCAGCACAAGGGCAAGGTCGTGCTGCTGGATGCGCGCGACCAGTGGGTGAAGATGCGAAAGTCCCTGGGCGACAAGCGCAAGGAACTGGGCGACGGAACGGGCAGCAAGCCGAACCACATCGGCGACATCACCCGCCTGTACGGGAACGCGGTGGCAGCCGCGGCGGACCCGGAACACCCGATGCACGCCAAGGTGAAGGTCTTTGACAACACGGCGTTCGGCTACCAGCGGATCACGGTGGAGCGGCCGTTGAAGCTGCGATTCGACCTGACGGAGGAGACGCTGGCGGCGCTGCTCGCGTCGAAGCCGGTGCAGAAGTGGGCGGAGGAACGCTTCCTGCCGCGTGAGCCGGAGCTGGCGGCGAAGGCGAAGGCCCGCCGGAAGCTGACGGACGAGGAGCAGGCCCAGTTCCAGAAGCTGGCCGACGCCGAGGCGCAGGTGCTGGGCGATGCGTTGAGGCCGCTTCTGGGCAGCGAGTGGGGCACCAAGTCCGAGGCGCAGGTGGCGGTACGGAACGCCATGGCGGAAGCCGGCGTCCAGGGTCCGACGGGCGCACCGTTCACGAAGGCGCTGCGTGATGCGGTGGGGGTACGGGACCCGGAGGGCGAGAAGCAGCTCCTCAAGGGCGGCGAGCCGGAGCCGGACAGCGAGCTGCGGGACTACGAGAACGTGCCGCTGGGCGAGGACGTGGAGGAGTACCTGAAGCGGGAGGTGCACCCGCACGTGCCGGATGCGTGGATCGATCACACGAAGACGAAGGTGGGCTACGAGATCCCGTTCACGCGGCACTTCTACGTGTACGAGCCGCCGCGGCCGTTGGCGGAGATCGATGCGGAGCTGAAGACCCTTGAGGCGGAGATTCAGGCGCTGCTGGGAGAGGTGACGGAATGAGCTGGCCTACTACAAAACTGAAATGGGCGGCTACCACCATTGCCGGCGGAACACCCTCAGTCTCCGACCCTGCGTACTGGGAGGAAGACGATAAGAATGGGCTGGACTGGATCTCAATCAGCGACATGTCAGGACGCACTTCGGTAGCTGCCACAGGTCGCAGAGTTTCGATGGATGGCATCAGAGCAGCGCGATTGCCGATCGGGAACCCCGGCACACTCATCATGAGCATGTACGCCAGTCTCGGGCACACCGCTTTCCTCACCAAGCGGGCCAGCTGGAACCAAGCGATCCTCGGAATAATTCCCTCAATTACACACGATGTGCGCTTTCTCAAGTATGCGCTCGAGAAGATTAAGCCCACACTGACTGAAATCGCACGGAGCAACACTCAAGCAAACCTGAACGCCGAACAAGTCGGAAACTTGGTGATCCCAAACCCCCCGCTGGAGGAGCAGCGCCGCATCGCCGACTTCCTCGACACCGAGACCGCCCGCGTTGATGCACTGGTCAAAGCCTACGAGCGCGTAAAGAGTCTGGCCTCCGAACGCTCTCAGACCGTGATTGACGCAGAGATCGACCGCGAGCCAGCAGACACTCCACTTCGCTACATCGTCAGGTTCCGAGAGGGGCCCGGCATCATGGCTGTCGACTTTCAACAACACGGCGTGCCGCTCATCCGAATTTCTGGCCTGCAGGAAGGCGAAGTTACTTTGCGGGGATGTAACTTCCTGAGCCCCGAAAAAGCGGCCCGCCAATGGCATCACTTTCGACTGCAACTTGGGGATCGCCTAATCAGCGGCAGCGCAACCATGGGATCTGTTTCGATCGTTCGCGACCCTGAAGTCGTCGGGTCCATTCCGTACACCGGCCTGATCATTCTCCGCCCGGCGCGATCTGGCGTGGAAATGGACTACGTGGAAGCCTTCCTGAAGTCGTCGCGCTTCTCGCGTCAGATTGACGTGCTCAAGACCGGGGCCACCATGCAACATTTCGGCCCGACTCATCTGTCGCAAGTGCAAGCGTCGCTTCCGTCAGTGGAAAATCAGCGTCGAGTAATTGCCAAGGTCGGAGATGCGCTGCGGTTCTCGGGACAGGTCACTCGTCTGGCGAACCGGCAAATCGCCCTACTCACAGAACGCCGCCAAGCCCTCATCACCGCCGCCGTAACCGGCCAGTTCGACGTCTCCACCGCCAGCGGCCGCAACGTAACGGACGGAGTATCGGCATGAGCCCCATCCACGACGAGTCCGCCTTCGGCGACGCCATAGTCGCCGCGATGACCGAGCGCGGATGGCGCGAAGCCCGCCCCGAGGACTACCAGGCCGACCTCGGCCTGGACACCAACGAGCTGTTCACGTTCCTCGGCGAGAGCCAGCCCCGCGAGTGGGACGAACTCCTCGCCGTCTACGGCAACGACCCCAACGCCGCCCAGCGCGGCTTCGCCCAGCGCCTCGACAAGGCCATCAGCGACGACGGCCTCCTCCACGTCCTCCGTAACGGCGTCAAGGACCGGGGCGTCCGCCTCCGCGTGGCCTACTTCAAGCCGAACCTCGTCGCCGACGACTCCGTCCTGCACGGCTACCGCGCCAACCGCCTCACCGCCGTACGCGAGCTCGTCTACGCCACCAAGCAGGCCGACTGGGGCAACAAGCTCGACCTGACCCTGTTCCTGAACGGCATCCCCGTCGCCACCGCCGAGTTGAAGAACCCGCTGACCCGGCAGGGCGTCGAGCATGCCAAGGAGCAGTACCGCACCGACCGCGACCCCACCGAGCTGATCTTCACCCGCCGTGTCGTCGCCAACTTCGCGGTCGACCCGGACCTCGTCTTCGTCGCCACCCAGCTCCGGGGCAAGAACACCCGCTTCCTCCCCTTCAACACCGGATCCAACGGCCCCGGCCTGCCCGGTGGCGCCGGAAACCCGGCCCCGACCGCGTACGGCACGTACGCGACCTCCTACCTGTGGGAGCAGGTCTGGGCGCGGGACAACTGGCTGGACCTGCTCCAGCGCTACGTGCACCAGCAGAAGAACAAGACCCCCGGCGGCGGGACCACCAAGTCGACGATCTTCCCGCGCTTCCATCAGTGGGACGTGGTCAAGAAGCTCACCACCCACGCAGCGACCTTCGGCGTGGGCCAGAACTACCTCGTCATGGCCTCCGCCGGCTCCGGCAAGTCGAACACCATCGGCTGGCTCGCCCACCGCCTGAGCGACCTCCACGCCGACGCCGACCCCCGCACGCTCGCCCCCGAGGCGCTGTCCGCCGGCCGGATCAAGCCGGGCGCACCGGTCTTCGACAAGGTCATCGTCATCACGGACCGCCGCAACCTCGACGCCCAGCTCCGCGAGACGGTCGGCAGCTTCTCGCAGACCGAGGGCCTGGTGGTGAAGGTGGACGAGAAGCACGGTTCGAAGAGTGAGCAGCTCGCCCGCGCGCTCTCCCGTGACACGGGCAAGATCGTCACGGTCACTCTGCACTCGTTCCCGGCGCTGCTGGACTACATCCAGCGCAACCCCACCGAGATCAAGGGCACGAGCTTCGCAATCATCGTGGACGAGGCGCACTCCTCCCAGTCCGGTGACGCTGCCACCGCCGTACGCGCCGCCCTGCGTGACCTCGGCCTGGACTCCGACTCGGAGGACCAGGGCGCGACGGCCGTCACGCTCGACGAGAAGCTGAAGAAGAAGGCCGCGGAGCGCTCCCAGGCCGCGAACCTCTCCTACTTCGCCTTCACCGCCACCCCGAAGGCGAAGACGCTCGAACTCTTCGGCACGGAAGACACCGTGGACGGCAAGGCCGCCTACCGCCCCTTCCACACGTACTCCATGCGCCAGGCCATCGAGGAAGGCTTCATCCTCGATCCGCTGCGGAACTACGTCACGTACAACACGTACTGGAAGCTGGTGAACGAGAACCCCGACGAGCGTGAGGTTGACCCCTCCAAGGCCAACGGTCTGCTCGCCCGGTTCGCACTCACCCACGAGTACACCGTCTCCCAGCACGCCCAGGTGATCGTCGAGCACTTCCTGACGCATTCCCGCGGCCGGCTCGGTGGGCGGGCCAAGTCGATGGTGGTGACGGCCTCGCGGCAGTCGGCCGTGGAGATGGCGCGGGCCGTCAAGAGCTACATCAAGGATCGGGAGTACGACACCAAGTACCCGGACCTGGGTGTCCTGGTGGCGTTCTCCGGCTCGCTCACAATCGACGACGAGGAGACGACGGAGCCGAAGGAGAATGGCGGGATCGCGGAGAGCGCGCTGCCGAAGGCCTTCGCGTACACGCGGGCCGACGACAAGGCGGTCGGTGCGGGCGGGCGGGGCCCGCAGGAGTACAAGATCCTGGTGGTCGCGGAGAAGTACCAGACCGGCTTCGACCAGCCGCTGCTGACGACCATGTACGTCAACAAGAAGCTGACCGGTATCTCAGCCGTGCAGACCCTCTCCCGGCTCAACCGCACCGCCGACCGCAAGAACCAGGCGGACCTGGCGGTCCTGGACTTCGCGAACGACGCCGAGGACATCCGGGACGCCTTCCGCCCGTACTTCGAGGAGGCCAACACCCTCCCCTCCGACCCGAACCTGCTCTACACCGCGCAGAGCCGGGTGATGTCGGCGCCGATCATCTCGGAGTCGGAGATGGACGAGTTCGCCGCGGCGTACTTCGCGGCGAAGGAGAAGGCGGCCGGTTCGCAAGCGAAGTGGGAGAAGCTGCACGCGGAGCTGTACCGGCTGCTCTCCCCCGCCGTCGCCCGCTTCACCCCGCTCCTGGAGAGCGAGGAGGAGGACGACGTGGAGACGGCGGAGGACTTCCGCGCGGACCTGAACGACTACGTGCGCAAGTACGGCTTCCTGGCCCAGATCGTCCCGTACCGCGACGCCGAGCTGGAACGGCTCCACCTCTACGGCCGCTACCTCCTCAACCGGCTCCCGCGCCGGGCGGACGGTGGCGTGGACATAGGCGAGATCGACCTCAGCCACCTGCGGGTGGAGAAGACGGGCGAGTACGACGTCTCCCTGACCCCCGAGGGCTCCGCCCAGCTCCCCGGCTTCGGCGACGGCACGGGCGGCGCGGCGGAGGCGGAGAAGTCGCTGCTGTCGGAGCTGATCGAGGCGTTCAACGCCAAGTTCGGCACGGACTTCACCGAGGAGGACGTCCGAAAGCCGTTCAACAAGACCACGGAAGACCCCAAAGTCCGGGCGGCGGCCGTCGTCAACGACGAGGCCAACTTCGGCAAGGTCTTCGACCGGGCCTTCGCCGACAACATGGCCGACCACATCGAGACGACCGCCGGCATAGGGCGCCAGTACTTCGGCCCCGACAAGAGCTTCCGGTCCAACCTTGACCGCAGTGCGCGCCGGGCGGCGTGGCGGATGATCCGCCGCGAGGAGGACGTGGACGAGTAGGCCCCGTACAGACGGGAGGGCCCCGCCGCAGCGCTGGACCAGCGCTGCGGCGGGGCCCTCCCACGTAGGTCGCTCAGCCAGCGACGAGCCCGACAAACCTGCCCCACGCGCCTGGCCCCACGGTCAGCACGGGACCGCTGGTCTGCTTCGAGTCCCGGATGTGCACGTGGGTGGCTGCGGCAGCGAACTCCACGCACTCGCCGCCGTCACCCGTGCTATAGCTGCTCTTGCGCCAGGCGACCTCGACACACTCCCCGCCCTCGCCACTGCTGTAGCTGCTCTTGAACCAAGCCGGTTCGGGCAGGCTCGGCGCATTCATCCGGCTCATCATCCTTCTCCCAGGAGTCCCTCGACAGCGTCCAGCGATTCACGCGGTGTCAGAGCCTGAGCTCGGATGATCCCGTACTGCTCCTCGACATCCCGTACCAACGCCCAGTCGGTGTGCAGACGGCTGTCTCGCTGAACCTCAACGTAAGCCATCCTCCGCCCGTCGTGTTTCTCGATCAAGGTAAACGGCCCCGCGAGACCACAGTGCTCCATTCGGTCAGTCGGCATCAACTGAACCTCCACGTTGCGGCGATGCCCGTGAAGGATGATCTGTTCCAATTGCCCCCGCAGTACGGAGCGTCCCCCAACAGGCCGCTGCAGCACCGACTCCTCGATGACGAAGCTCAGAGTTGGCATGGGTTTACGAGCGAAAATCGCCTGGCGCGCCATGCGCGCCGAAACGCGCTGCTCAATAGTCTCCTCGTCAAGGAGGGGACGTCGCATAGCGAACACAGCACGTGAGTACTCCTCCGTCTGCAGCAAGCCTGGCACAGCCAGCGTCGCGTAGACGTGAAGCGTGACGGCCTCAGCCTCCAAGCGCGCCATGTCCCGGAAGAACGCGGGATACTGCGATCGCGCCAGCTCCTCCTTCAGCGCCACCAGCAGCCCACCGGCTTTCAGCGCCCGGTCCGCCTTGTCGACGAACTCCGGCTGCGGGATGCGTCGTCCCTGCTCGAACGAGGCTACCGACTGCGCCGCGTACCCGACCCGCTTCCCGAACTCCACCCGGTCCAGACCTGCACGTGTCCGCAGCAGTTTCAACTGCCGCCCGAACGCGACCGCAACCCCGTTCTCCGGCTTGCCCTCCGGCTGTGCCCCCGACGAGCGCTGCTCCACGCCCTCCCCCGTCGTACACATCTCGTCCTGCGTCATCGCCACCGCCTGTCACATACGCGTACAGGTCAGACGCACACCACATCCATCTGACCACCTCGCGACCCGCCACGACATGGTTACGCTACGACACGAGTGGGGCACAGGTAGACATAACTGGGGATCTTGCCCTCCCTAGGGGGACTCTTCTGAACGCGCCAACTGTCGAATACACCTGACCACAGCACAGAGATCACTCACTCCTGCTCGGCCTGTTCATCAAGGAGCACTCGTGCCATGTCGGAGAGGGTCAAGCCCGCTCCACCCACCGCCCACCGAGCAGGGCCCTGGACGGCAACTGGAGCCTCCTCCCAGCCTGCGAGTTCGTACATGTGCAGGACCAGGCGCGTAGGCGAGTAGGCACGATTATCCACGGCCCACAGAAGGCACTTGGAACGATCATTGACCCACGTCGCTTGACTCCGTCGGGGGTCTTGGGCGAGCCATGCATCAAGGGCCTTGATCTCCGGCTTGTTCCCAAGGCGGAGACGCAGCGGAGCTCCGTCCGCGATCTTTCCGTGATCGACGAGAGTCGGTACGGCGTTAGGGCGCCGGCTCTTGCGCTTCACCGCTTTGGCGGGGCGGTATTCAGCGGGTAGATCGGGGATGACACCTGCACGCTGCGCGTCACGGAGCACCAGTGCCGTGAGTTGCTTGCAGCGAGCCACGTCCGTGAGGGTCCCGCTGAGGAACGACGTCGGGCCGAACTCACTGTCGATGTGGTGGATCAGCCAGGACAGCACCCGGCTGGTCAGGTCGGGTACCTCTGCAAGCACCGTGTCCCAGTCGTAGTCAGGGTCGTCAATCTGATCCTGTTCGATGAGCTGGAAGACCAGGTGTGTGATCAGCAAGTCACCCCGCTGGGCGACATCTGCCGCGCGCTTCTGAAACTTCTTACGCTCCTCATTGAGTGATGCACCGACCGCCCTGTGAACCATCACCGACCGCCAGATCTGGAAGGCGCTCGGTCGCTCCGTGAACAGCCGAGGGTACGCCCCGGCGGCTCCCCGTTCCCACAGCAAGTCGGTATCCCGCTTTGCACGTACAGTCAGTTCGGTTCCGTGATGGGCGCAAGCCAGGGCGATGGCGGCGTGCACCACCGAACACCCCTCTTCCGGCGCGGGGTCCGGCTCGCCGCGCTTGTACACATAGGACCTCTGGAGCGACAGCGCGAAGTCCTCGCGAATCATCGCCTGCACTTCGTCCAGGGCGATGAAGTCGCGTTGTTCCACATGGTTCTGGGTGTTGGTTGTCTCGGTGATCCGTCGCGCAAAGTCCGGCATGTTCTCACCGACAACGATGACCTTGACCGTGACTTCGGCGTCTTCGACAGCTTCGGCGGACGACTGCATCGCGCGATGCGCGGCGCTCACCGTTTGCGCACCGTTGACTACGCTGACGCCGCTGAGTCGCAGATGCACCGGCTCGTCCGGCCTGCGTCGGCCGGGCCAGTCCTCTTCCAAAGAATCACACAACACGGTCACGCCGTTGTTGAAGAGCCAGAAATTCTCCGGTTCTTCGGCGAGCGTAATGAGCATGCCTGAATTAACCCGGGTGGTGCCAAGAGACTGCCGCAAATTCTGTGCGTAGAGGCGATCCTCGTACTGCCCGTACCACTCAGCAATATTGCTGGCCGGGACCGTGCCCTGGTAGGCGATGAGAGGAGTGTTTCGTTTGAGCCAGTTCGTCATGCGCACAGTGACGCGCACCGGCTCGGGAGCAAGGTCCTCACGGACCTGCCGCAGTACGTCCGCCGCGTTGACCACCCGGTAGTCCAGTACCGGGCCCAGCCCGTTGAACTCCTTCTGGGCGTCTTCGAGGACCGTTGTGACCTCGTCGCTCAGCGTTCCCGTTCCCATGACTGCAATCACCAGGGTGACCTTCAACCGGGCGTCGTGCATGGCGGAGTTCACTCGGGCCGCGATCGGCTCAAGGCGGTCGTTGAAGCGGTCGAAACTGCGCTGCTCGATCAGGCGAAGACCGTGTATGAATTTGTGAGCGGCGTCGGTGTTGAACTTCCCCTTCCCCTCATCACTCCACTTGGCCTGGGCAAGCCAGACCTCCTGCGTGCCCTCGGTCACTGCCACGCCGTCGATGCCCTGGTCGAGTTCGCCGTCGATGACCGACTGGCCGGCAGCCTTGCGGTCGCATCCGGTGACTACCCGAATGGCCGCAGCAGTGAGTGCTCGGGACAGAAAGCGCTGCTCGTAGCCGCGCTCGTCATAAGATTTCAGGTCATCGTCGTAGATGAGCCCGGCATACTGCTCGAGCAACGCGGTCCGAATCTGGTGCAACCGGATCGGAGTCGTAGCGTGCCTGCGCTCTGCATCGTCCATCTCATCCCCCGGTGCTGCTCAGCCTGTCTGTTGACACATAGTAGTGGCGTCGTTCCTCTACTCGAAGAACACCCGCTTTCCCAGGGAGGGAACCCGTATGCTCAGGGGCACGCAACGCCCTGCGCTCCCTCCCCTCCCGGTCAGCGCGAGCGCAAGCCTGTCCCACTAGTTGCCTGGGGGGCGGCGGCATCCCCATCGAGTCGACCTAGGAGCACCTCGCCCATGGCCAAGACCACCCAGCTCCGCACCTACACCGTCCGCGACGGTCTGATGGACGAGTGGGTGCAGCGGTGGAAGGCCGACATCCTCCCGCTGCGGCTTGAGTTGGGGTTCACGATCGGCGGGGCCTGGGTCGACCGGGAGCGGAACCAGTTCGTCTGGCAGATCTCCTACGAGGGCCCGGAGACGTTCGCGGAGCGCAACGCGATGTACTGGGACTCCCCCGCCCGCAAATCGATGGATCTCGATCCGGACGACTACCTCGTCAGCACCGACGACCGGACAGTGGAGCAGTGGTACTGAGCTGACGCGCCGGTCACGCCCCCGCCAGGGGCAGCAGGTGGCGACGCCGTTCGTCCTCGTCGAGGGTCCGGAAGACGCGCCCCCGGGCGTGGGCTTCGAGCCGGTCGTAGTCGGGGTCTGCGGACCAGATGCGGGCCGTGCCGTCGAAGGAGGCGGTGAGCAACCGGGCGCTGTCACGGGACCATGCGACCGACGAGACCTTGTCCTGGTGGACGCCTACGACCGCGACCTCCTCGAAGGTGTCGGCGCTCCAGACACGTACCGTCCGGTCGTCCGAGCCGCTGGCGATGAAGCGGCCGTCGGGAGACCAGGCCACGCAGCGGACGCGCCCCTCGTGGCCCTTGAGCACGTCGATGCGGCGGCCCGTGGTGACCTCCCACACCGCCAGCGTCCAGTCGCCGGAGGCCGTGACGACCCGCTCTTCGTCCGGGGACCAGGCGACGTCATCGACGTAGTTGTCGTGGCCGCGCAGGACGGTGAGCTGCCGGCTCTCGGCGACGTCCCAGAGGCGGCAGGTGCGGTCGTCCGAGGCGCTGGCGAGGAATCCTCCGCCGGGCGACCAGGCGATGCGGCCCACCCAGTCCTGGTGGCCGGCCAGAGCGGTGAGTTCGGTGCCGGCCTCCGCCCCTCGTACGCGCACGATGCTGTCGTGTCCGCCGGTGGCGATGCGGCGACCGTCCGGAGACCAGGCGCACGATTCGACGACCTCTCCTCGCTGCTCCACCAGCACAGCGCCGGTGTCGTCCAGGATGCGGAAGAGACCGTCGTTCGTGCTGAGCGCGAGCCTGCCGTCTCGAGGCAGCGGGCAGAACGCCACGCTCCAGACCCGGTCGTCGAGCCTCAGCGGCTCCGCCACGGGATTCCCGTCGCCGGAGGACCACCGGCGTACGGTCGCGTCGTCGCATGCGGTGGCGATCCACTGCTCGTCGGCGGACCAGGATGCCTGGTTCACCGGGCCGCGGTGTCCGTCGGCCGCGACGACCTCCGCTCCTCGCGGCCGTAGATCCCACACGATCGCCGAACCGTCGGTTGAACTCGTGGCGAGCTGGGTTCCGGAGGGCGACCAGGTCACACCCCAGACCGTGTCGCTGTGGCCCCGCAGCACGGCCCGCACCTTCGCGTCCTGGGCGCTGACGAGACGCACAGTGCGGTCGGAGGACGCGGAGGCGAGGGCCCGGCTGTCCGGGGACCAAGCCAGGTTCCACACGTAGTCCGTGTGGCCGCGCAGCAGCAACCGCAGTGCACCGGTCCGGGCGTCCCAGATGCGGGCCGTATGGTCTCCGCTGCCGGTAGCGATGGATAGGCCGTCCGGCGACCAGGCAACGCCTTCGACGAAGTCCGTATGACCTTCCAGAACGACATCGGTGGCACCCGTGGCAAGGTCCCACACGCGGGCCGTCTGGTCGTGTGAGGCCGAGGCGAGCCGGGTGCTGTCCGGCGACCAGGTAACACCCCAGACGTCGTTCCGGTGCCCCTCCAAAGCCTGTACGAGGCTCCCCGTCCCGGCCTCCCACACGCGCACGGCACAGTCCTTCGAACTGGCGGCGACATAGCGTCCGTCGGGTGACCAGGCCACCTGTCTCACGACGTCTGTGGGACCGGTCAGCAGCCGGACGGCCTCGCCCGACGAGGCGTCCCAGATGCGTACGACACGTTCTCGTCCCGCAGTCGCGACGTATGCGGAGTCCGGCGACCATGCGACCGACTCGACCATCGCCCCGTCGGACGGCAGGACGAGCAGCGACTGCCCGGACCGGGCGTCCAGTACGCGGGCGCTACCGTCACGTGACGCGGTGGCCAGCCGTCGGCCGTCCGGTGACCAGGCGATGTGCCGGACGGTGTCCGTGTGCGCGTCCACACGCGTGTGGAGGTGGCTCGCTGCCAGCGCCGCCATGAGGCCGCGGCGGGCCGAGGGAGTCGGCGTGCATTCACCGAGAGCGGCCAGGGACAGGAGTACGGCCCGCTCCGGATGGGTCTCCGCGCTTCCGAGCGCGTACTGGCCGATGCTGTCCGACACGCGACGGAGGAAGGCCAGATCGCGCCGCTGCGAGGACTGCACGAGCACACGGACCGGCTCGGACGCGATGCCGGACTCCTCCAACGCGGTGAGCCTGCGCTGGGCAAGGGTGAGCCGCTCCCCGGCGAGGAGGTAGTCGTCACTGCGGCCGGAGCGTTCCCAGTCCTCGGCCCACCGCTCCAGCTCGGCGCGCTCACGCAGTTGGTCCACGCGTGACTCGACCTCCTGGCGGAGCGGGGCCCACTGGCGGAACAGCGCCTCGTGCGTCACCTGTGCGTAGGGCTCCTCCTGGCCGGGGGTTCCGCCGCCAGCCGCGTCGGACATCAACAGGCGTGCGTCGATGAAGGCGTCCACGACGCGCCGCTCCCGGTCGGTGAGCTCGGACAGCGGGACGCGCTTCCGGGCCACTTCCTGGCCCTGGACCGTCACGAACCGGAGGAGGACGCGCAGGACGAAGGTCATCCCGTCGGCGTGGTCGAGCTCTGACACCGTGTGGTCCGCCTGCCGAGCGAGGGCGCCTGCAACGCCACCCAGGTCGCGGTACAGCTCCTCGGTGACCGTCCCGCCCGGGCCGGAGGCGAAGTAGAGCTCCTGGAGGAGGTATGCGAGCAGCGGCAAGGCGTCATCCGTGCCGGCGTCGTCGACGATGGCGTCGACGACGCCCGGTGCGAAGGAGAGGTCCACCAGTTCAGCGGGTCGCTCCACGACCTGCGCGAACTGGCTCCTCCCGAGCGCGCCGACCGTGACAGGTTGTTGGCAGATCTCGGCGTGGCCCGTAGTCAGGAGCCGGCCGAGGAAGTCCACCCGGAGGGTGGCCAGGACGCGGACGCTCGCGTCCTGCTCCACGCACTGGCGGAGCGCGTCGAGGAACTGGGCGCGTTCCCGTTCACCGGCAAGGGTGACGACCTCTTCGAACTGGTCCACCACCAGCAGTACCCGCCGGAATCGTCCGCCGCGCAGGCGGGCCAGTTCTGCTCTCAGCGCGGTTGGGCCCTGCCGCAGACGCCGCAGGACCGCACTCGCGGATTCCTGTCCTCCACTCGCGGATGCGATGGCGGCGGCCATTGCGCTCAGCGGGTTCGTTCCTGGAGTGAATGCAGGGATCAGCGTCCAACGACGTTCTCGGAGACGAGGCATGACGCCAGCTCTGACCAGGGAAGATTTTCCGCTCCCGGATGCGCCGACGAGTACGAGAAAGCGGTCGGTCGGCCTGTCCGGGGAGGCGTGCAGCCTGCGTGTCAACTCGGCTGCCAAAGTCTCCCGGCCGAAGTACACAGCCGCCTCGTCCTCCGCGAAAGCGTCCAGTCCGGGGTACGGGACCCGGTCACGTGGCCAGTCGACCTGTGGCGGCGTCGGGTTCTCCAGCCGGTACACCACGACCTGGCCCACTACCATCGCGACAACCAGCACGCCGATGGCGGGGACGGACGCTTTCTGGATGACCTGTAACAACCAGGGGGCTTCATCGGCACCGGTGGCGTAGTTGGTGACGATGCCGAACAGGCTCGCGACCAGTACCAGCATCACCTGAAGCGCGAGTTGCATGCGCTGCCTCATGACGCACCGACGGTTGAGCCGGTTTCGCTCCAAAGCACAGCGTGCCCCCGTTCCCTGTTGCCCCAGCCATCTTCGGGCCCGCAGCAGTCGTTCTCAACAGCGTGTGACAGAACAAGCCACCGGGGTGCGGACGTGAGCCATGCGTCGGGACGGGCCCTCTGTGACCGCGATGCGGTGCCATCGCGGAGTCAACCCGCCTTAGCCCGCCGCCCTGCGTCATCGCCACCGCTGTCCCACGTGCGTACTCACCGCGGGCTATCGCGTACAACCAACCAGTGAAAGGCGAGACTTGCAGGCTCCGCCGCACCGATGACGCCCAGCCGGAAGGCAGCGCCCGTCGCCGGCTCGTCCCACTCGGGGCGCGCAGACAGCCGTGCGTTCGCAAGCACAGCATTTCCACCGCGTTCAATCGGAGGAGCGGCCAGACGCTCGTAACTCGGCGCTCGGGACTCAGGCCCCGAGCTTCGAGCGTCGGAATCAGATCGTTCACTCGTTGGGAGGACGCGATCACGGGCGCGGGCCCGACGCTTGAGCTTCGGGATTCGGGGGTCGGGATGCGAGCTTCGAAATCCGAGCGGTGTTGTTCACCCGGTAGGTAAAAGAAGGTTTTGGGAAAACCTCCCCACCCTCCCTACCCCGTCACGGCCAGCCGGTATGACTAACCGTGACCAGCTTGCGGCGTACCGTCACGCCTGCTTACGGTGCCCCCAACGAATCGACCCCGACACGGTGCGCAAACACCAGGCCGGGGTCTCACCCCAAGATCGAATCGAGCGATCTCGTGGCTACCGAGCACCTTAGCCCTGCCCTTCACGCACCCGCATCCTCACGCCCGTACGCGAAAGCCCGCCCCGGCTACGGCAAACGAACCGCAACAGGCCAACGCGCGCCCCGGGCAGACGACTTCGCCTTGATGCCGGAGCGCGAGCGGTACGTCGCCGGATACGTCGACCGGCTCCCCGACGGTGCGGCCATGGACATCAAGTCACTGGCCAAGAGCCTCCCGCTGTACGGCCAGATGGCCGTCTCCAGCGCGTTGAAGGCCCTCGGAGTGGCCGGACATCTACGGCGCGTACGCTGCCTGGCCGGCGAGGGGGAACAGGTCCGCTGGGTCTCCCGCACCTACTGGTCCCGTACAGCACGCGACAACGAGTGGTGGGACACGTTCCTGGCCACCGAGGGCAGCCACTCCACGCCGGAAGCCCCTCCTACCGACGCCGAATCTCACGTCGCGGCCCCGACCTCATCCCTGCGGGCGACAGCAACACCAACCACCACACCCGAACCCACCGCGCCCCCGACGCCGCCTGCTCCCGCGCCCGCATCACCCGCCATGCCCAAGCAGCGCACCTCGGTGACTCCAGCGGTCGCCGCCTCCCCCGCGTACCTCGCCCTGGCCCAACTCGGCCGCCGGGACACGCGCCTGGCACTCTCCGCAGCCGACTGCCGCACCCTGGAGCCCCTGGCCGCCAGCTGGTTCGCACGTGGCGTGGATGCCGACTACCTCACCCAGGCCCTCACCGCAGGCCTCCCTGCTCAGGTCGGCTCCCCCGTCGGCCTCGTACGCCGCCGCCTCACCGACAAGCTGCCGCCGCACGTGGCCAGCAGCAGCCCGGCCCCTGCCACGACCGTCGCCCCGAAGCGCCGCCTCCTCGCGGAGTGCACCGAATGCGGCCGCCCCGGCGCGCCCGAAGCGCTCCCCGACGGTCTCTGCCGCCCCTGCCGCACCACCCCGCCGGAGGTGCCCGCAGCTCCACCCGCCGAGCGCGACGTCCACGCACTGGTCGGACAGCTACGCGACCTGACCCGCCTGCCCTGACCCTCCGCAAATCACCTCGGGGCATTCGTGCTGAACCGCAGAACGTCGAGCCATGGACTCCGACCGTGAACGCCGACGACGTCTGACCGTTGGGCGTCCCCGCAGGAGGAGATCGCATGCAGGACCCTTCGGACTCGATGGAGACAGCCGAGCCTGAGGAGGACGGCCGGAGCGATACCGGGTCGACGCCGACCTCGACGGTCCTGGCGGAGGTACTCCCGGGGGTGGCAGTCGTGTGTGGTGAGGTCCCGGCGGAACTCAAGCCCGATCTGATCGACTTCGGTATCGTGCCGGCTGCCGACCGCAAGCAGATCTCCGCAGTTCTCGCCTCGCTCGGGAACGCGGCGACCGTGGCCGGTAACCTCGGAAACGCCTTCGCAAGCTTGCAGGGGCTCTACAGGATCGGCGACACGGCACAGGCCCTGCTGAAGAGCGGCGCAACGCTCGCCGTCAAGGACGGCGGGAACCTCGGAGCGGTAATGGTCCCTGGCCGCATCCTGCATCAGGCCCGCTTCCATTCCGTCAATGCGGTGAGCAAGGCACAAACCGCGGCCTCGATCGGGCCGGGGCTGGCCATGATCGCCCTTCAGGTGATGCTGAGTGAAGTCTCCGGCCTCGTCAGAACCAACCTCGCGACGACACGTCAGGTCATCAGCGCCATAGGCAAGGACCAGTGGGCCGAACTGACAGGGCTCGTCGCCGCCATCGACCGCCCGGTCGACCAGGCGCGAGAGATCGAATCGGTCCCCACCTCCTTGTGGGAGGACGTCGCGGGCAGTGGAGCGCTGCTACAGAAGCAGCTTGAGCTCTACCGAGGGCATGTCGGCGACCACGTCAAACAGATCGACCGGGCCGACGCACGCAGCCACCACGAGTACCTGCAGACGAACGCCGAGGCGATCGCCTTCGACGCCTACGCCCTCCTGTCCGCCCTCAAGGCATGGACCGGCTATCACGCGCTGCGCGCCGCGAGAGCGCGAGCCGCTGGACGAGAAGACGCGGCCGAGGCGCAGTACGCGGAGGTCATCGCGCGCGACACCCGCACGGAGTTCGACTCCTCCCTCGCCGAGACGACGAGCCTCGTCGACTCACTGACGCGGGAGCTACGCATCATCGCGGAGCTCCCCGGACGCGACACACTGCCGCTGCCCGGGAAGCGGAAGGACTCGAAGGCAGCCCGCCAAACCTCTGCCCGCCTCCTGGAGGCGATCGAGCCCCTTGCCGATGCTCTCCGTACGCCGACTCCTCCCCTCGATGCTCCGGACGTCGTCTGCGCACCCAGCTCGCCGGATCTCAAGCCGTACCTTCTCATCCTGCGATGGCTCCTCAAGGACGGTGAGACCCTGCGTGTCCTCGGCTTCCCCGATCAGCTCGATGCTCTCGGTCCAGTCTCTGCGATCTTCAGCGGGGCCAAGGAGAAGTTCGCAGCAGCAAGGGACAAGGCTGCTGCGAACACACTGGTCGCCATCACGGATCGCCGCATCATCACGGCCAAGGCCGGCGCATTCCTCGAGCAAGCCGAGATTCGTGCGGACATCCCGATCGACCAGGTGCGATACGTCCGCGCAGTGGCCACCCAGGAAAAGAGCGCGCGTATGGCTGTCGACCTCATCACGCGTGACGAGAACATCCGTTGGCTCT
Source organism: Streptomyces sp. NPDC051064 (assembly GCF_044455985.1). Classification (NCBI taxonomy): domain Bacteria; kingdom Bacillati; phylum Actinomycetota; class Actinomycetes; order Kitasatosporales; family Streptomycetaceae; genus Streptomyces; species Streptomyces sp. NPDC051064. The sequence continues at coordinate 41,977 of NZ_JBITFK010000013.1, read as the reverse complement.
TCCACGCCGGCACGGTCAGCACGCAAGTGGACGCGTTCGCCGCCGTGCTTGCAGAGTCGATGGCGATCCCGGACGCGGAACGCGACGAACTGCAGCAGCGGCGCCACGCGGCCATCGAGGCGGACAAGAAGAAAGAGAGCACCGACGCGAGCGCCACGGTACCGACTGGAACCGAGGCCGCGGCCTCCGGCGCAGAGTAGCCCCCAGGCCCGCTGACCTCGGGGATCGCGCCTGCCCCTCCTGCGTACAGGCTGTTCCAACTCACGTACACCCAGGACGTGACAGTACGTAACCTCTAGTGACGTGCAGTCATGGCTTGTCAGTGTGAGGGAATGACCGACAAGCAGCCGCTCCTCCCCGTACGGCCGATGCGCGCCCCGCGCACCCGATTCTCCTGGCACCACTTCACGATGCGTTTCAGCTCCACGCCGCGGGGAGCCCGGCTCGCCCGACGCCTGGCCGGCGAGCGCCTCGACGCCTGGGGCGTCCCGTACGGGACAGACGCGCACGATGCGTTGCTGCTGACCGTCGCCGAGCTCAGCAGCAACGCCGTACGCCACGGTCACGTGTCCGGCCGCGACTTCCGGCTCCGCCTCTCCGCCGAGGGCACAGCCATCCGCATCGAGGTCACCGACACCCGGGGTGAGCGCCTTCCCACCCCCACCGGCCCGGCTTCACCCGATCAGGAGGGCGGTCGCGGCCTCCTGATGGTCGCCGCCCTCGCCGACCGCTGGGGCTGGTATCCCTGCACGGACGGGCCGGGCAAGACGGTGTGGGCGGTCCTGGAAGTCTCCCCGCGCCCGAAGCAGCAGTATTCCAGCCAGTAGGCGATGTCACGTTGCACTCGAAAATCCGTGCGTGTGATGATCCTGCGTATGACCACGGGTGGGGACGGGATATCGGAGCAGCAGTACAGGCGTTCGCGGCTCGCGGACCTGGATGATCTTTCGGGGCCGCCTCCCGAGCGGGCGCCCGCTGTGACGTCGGTGGAGGCCGAGCAGGAACAGTTGCGTACGGCCCGCCGCGAGTTTGCTGTGTTGCTGGGTGAGTTCCGGCGGACGGCGGTGCTGGTGCCTCTGGACGAGGCCGGTGACCTGTGGTCGGCGGAGCAGAACGGTGTGCGCTGGATCTGCGCCTTCTCGGACGAGGAGGCGCTGGCCCGGTTCGCGCTGGCCCGTGGCGATGCCGGGCGGGAGTGGACGTATCAGGCCGTTCTGGGCGCCAGGTTGCTTGATGTGATGGTGCCGTTGTTGCCGGGTCCGGCAGGGGTGGCGCTGGATGCGGGCAGTACGGACGGGATGTTGTTCCCGCCGGTGGCGGGCATCGTGCCGGATGCGGTCGCGGTTGATCTCGGGGGGATGCGGTGAGCGGAGAGAACGCTGATCTTCAGGTTCCGCCGGAGGCGTTGGCTGAGATCGCGAAGGGGATCGATCTGGCGCATGCGGAGCTGAAGGAGCTCGGCATGATCGGGGAAGCGTCGACGGGCCGGGGGTTCTCGGATCTTGCGCTGTCGGGGCTGGAGTTGGGGCACGGCGGGCTGACGTCGGAGTTCGAGACGTTCTGCAACCGGTGGGAGTGGGGTGTGCGGGCCCTGACGCAGAAGGGGAACGGTTTCGCCCTCGGCGTGGGCCTGTCGGCGGGTTCGTACGCGGAGCAGGAGCAGTACGTCAAGGACTCGATCAAGATCGGTGTGAACTCCTTGAACGGGAATCCCCATGCGTCCGAGGACGAGGTCAAGGCGATGAGCTGGGACACGATCAGCACCCAGTCCGCGTATGACAACCCGGACTACAGCTGGGAGTCGATGAGCCAGGCCCAGGACGAGGTGAACCAGACCTGGAAGAACACCGCCTACGACGTGGAGGACGCCGCCCTCGACTCGATGGAGCGCAACGGGCTGGTCGACCCGGAGGTGCGTGCGGCGGCGGATGAGCGGCTGAAGGAGCACTTGGATCCGTCGCAGGAGACGATCGATCAGGCTGAGCAGCCGCGGTGGGGGGAGAGCCGCTGATGGTGGACTGGGGGAAGTGGGGCGACGCCCTCTACGACGGTGCAGGCGATGTGGTCGACAAGGGCAAGGAGATCGTCGGCACAGGCATCGACAAGGGCACTGATGTGCTCGGCTCGGGTCTGGAGAAGGTCGGTGCCGATGAGTGGGCCGACAACGTCGAGGACTGGGGCGATGAGACAGCGTCCTCGCTGGGTGCGGAGGTCGGGGAGCAGCAGCTCGGTCAGACCGAGGAAGCGAACGAGCTGATCCATGGCAGGCCGGAGAAGATCAGCGCGGCGGTGAAGAACCTCCGCGATTTCCAGAAGGCGTTCGATCTCGTCGGCGGCGGGATGAAGAAGCTCGACTCCGGCCACTGGAAGGGTGAGGCCGCCGACGCCTTCCGCGCCAAGTTCCAGACGCTGCCCACCGACTGGTTGCGCGCGGCGGACGCATTCGAGGACGCGGCCACAGCGTTGGAGACGTACGCCAGGACGGTCACGAGCTCGCAGGCCAAGGCCGGTGAAGCGATCGCTCTCTACAGGGAGGGCAAGCAGGACTACGAAACTGCGGCGGCCGCTTTCAAGGAGAAGGCGGAAGCGTACAACGCCGTCCGCAACACCGACCATCCGCTCCCGCACCCAGGCACGTTCACCGACCCGGGCGCGGCCAAGCGCCGGCACGCGCAGGAAATCCTCCAGCGTGCCAGGCGAGCACGTAACGATGCTGCCGAGGCGGCCAAAGGCGCGATCACCGCCGCGATGGCGCACGCACCCGAGGAACCTACTGGGCTGGACCGGGCCAAGCAGGAACTCGTCGACTACGGCGTCGGCCAGGGAATCGAGCTGGCCCACTTCGGTGGCGGTGTCATCAAGGGCACCGCGGGGCTGCTGAACTTCGTGCGCTCGGTCAACCCGACCGACCCGTACAACGTGACGCATCCGGCCGAGTACTACAAGGGCGTCAACATGACGCTCGCCGGCCTCGTCTCCACTGCCGCCAACCCCGACCGCGCGCTCAAGAACGCCTGGGACGCAGCCAAGGGCGACCCCTCCGAATTCCTCGGCCGGCTTGTGCCCGAGCTGGTCGGCACCAAGGGCGGCGGCCTCCTCAAGGGCGGCCTTCGTGCCGGGATGAAGGACCTGGTCAAGAACCCACTGGGCAAGGGACGCCACGGTCACGACAAGAACCCTGATTCAAACAGCCAGCCGTGCAGCGCGGTCAAGTGCGAGCGAGACCCTGTCGACGTCGCAACCGGACGCATGCTGCTGCCACAGACCGATATCACGCTGCCCGGCTCTCTGCCGTTGATCTTTCAGCGCACGTTCGACTCCTCCTACCGGGCCGGCCGGTGGTTCGGCCCCACTTGGTCCAGCACGATCGACCAGCGCCTGGAGATCGACGCAGAAGGCATCATCTTCAGCTGCGACGAGGGCAGCCTGCTCGCCTATCCTCACCCGGCGCCAGGCGTCCCCGTCCTGCCCACACACGGGCGACGCTGGCCCCTTGACCGTACGAACGACGGCTACACCATCACCGATCCAACCAGCGGTCGGACCTGGCACTTCGTCATCGTCAAGGCCGATTTGGCTCTACTGGCCCAGATCGACGATCGCAACGGCCGCTGGATCGCCTTCAATTACGATGAGATGGCAACCCCCACCTCGATCGTGCACCATGGCGGATACCAACTGAAAATCAGCGTCGACGGAGGCCGGATCACCGCACTCCACCTTGCGGGTGCCGCGCCGGACGGCACCGATCAGGAAATCCTCCGCTACGGCTACACCGAAGGCAACCTGACAGAGGTGACCAATTCCAGTGGTCGCCCCCTTTGCTTTGGCTACGACGAACACGGCCGGATCATCTCGTGGACGGACACCAACGGAAGCCACTTCGATTACGTCTACGATGGCCTCGATCGCTGCGTGTTCCAGTCGGGCACCAACGGACATCTCGAATCCCGCTTCACTTGGGACGACACAAATCCTGACACCGGCCTGCGTATGACGTCCGTGACGGATGGCTTGGGGCACACGAAGCGGTTCGTCGTCAACGCGCGCGCGCAGGTCATTGCCGAAATGGACGCGTTGGGGGCGGTCACCCGCTTCGAGTACGACCGCTACAACCACCTGGCGTCCCGGACGGACCCACTGGGACGCGTAAGCCGCTACATCTTCGACGAACACGGCCACCTCACTGTGGTGAAACGGCCCGACGGCCGTGAGGCACGGGCCGAGTACAACGAGCGCGGGTTCATGGTCCGGTCGGTCGGCACTGATGGCAACATCACGCGTCAGACGTTCGACCCCTGCGGCAATCGGAGATCGGTCACGGAGCCGTCCGGTGCAACCACCCACTTCGCCTATGACGAGACCGGCTACCTCACCTCCATCACGGATGCGCTCGGGCACACTTCGACGGTGGCCTCCGATGAGGCAGGCCTCCCTCTGGCCATCACTGATCCACTAGGGGAAGTCACACGCTGCGAGCGCGACGCCTTCGGTCGGCCTGTGTCGATCACCGACCCGCTGGGGGCCGTCACGCGCCTGGAATGGACGGTCGAGGGGAAACTCGCCCGCCGTATCGAGGCGGATGGCAACAAGCAGTCATGGACATACGACGGTGAAGGTAACTGCGTCCGCCACATTGACCCTATCGGCGGAGTCACTACCTTCGAGTACTCCGACTTTGATCTCCTGACCGCCCGCACGGGTCCGGACACTGTCCGCTACGAGTTCAGCCACGACACGAATCTCAACCTCACTCAGGTCACCAACCCCCAGGGGCTGACATGGGAATACAGGTATGACCCGGTCGGCCGGCTCATATCGGAAACCGACTTCGACAACCGGACGCTGACGTACGAGAGGGACGCGGCGGGGCGTCTCGTCTCCCGAATGAACGCCCTGGGCCAGGTCATCCGCTATGAGCGGGACGAGCTGGACCGCGTTGTTCGTAAGGACGCCGCAGGGGTCATGACGACCTTCGCGTACGACTTCGCCGACCAACTTGCGGAAGCCGTGAACTCGGATGCCACGATCACACGCCTCCGCGACCAGTACGGCCGCCTCAAGTCTGAGACCGTCAACGGTCGGACAACGGCGTATGAGTACGACGACCTCGGCCGCCGAACGGGTCGCACGACTCCCACGGGGGCAGTCAGCACCTGGGCTTACGACCCGGTCGGCTGTCCCACCTCGCTGACTGCGTCCGGCCGCACCATGGCCTTCGACTACGACGCGATCGGCCAGGAGATCACCCGCGGGATTGGCGACACGATTTCACTGGTGTCCCAGTACGACCACACAGGCCGTCTCATCACCCAACATGCCATCGGTGCGGGTCACAGCATCCAGCGCCGCGACTACGCCTACCGTGCGGATGGCAATCTGATCGGCGTGAACGACCAGCGCTCGGGCTCGAAGACCTTCGACTTGGACCCGACCGGCCAGGTCACCGCGGTCCACTCGACGGGGTGGACCGAACGGTATGCCTACGACGAGGCGGGCAACCAGACGGACGCTTTTTGGCAGGCCCCCCACCCCGGACAAGAAGCTGCGGGCCCCCGCAGCTACACGGGCACGGCGATCAGCCGCGCGGGCAGGACCCTCTACGAACACGACGCACTGGGCCGCATCACCACACGACAGAAGACCCGCTTGTCCCGCAAGCCGGACACCTGGCACTACAAGTGGGACGTCGAAGACCGCTTGCGCTCGGTGACCACCCCTGATGGCGGGGTTTGGCGCTACGCTTACGACGCACTCGGCCGCCGCACATCCAAACAACGCCTCGCTGCCGACGGCACGACTGTCCTCGAACAAGTCACGTTCACCTGGGACGCCACAACTCTTTGCGAACAGACCACAGAGTCACTGGAATTGCCTCATTTGATAGTCCTCACCTGGGACCACAGAGGCCTCCAGCCGCTTTCTCAAAGAGAATGCCTCTTTAACCGAGAAGCACCTCAGGAGGTTGTAGACTCCCGATTTTTCACGATCATCACCGACCTGGTAGGCACCCCAACAGAACTGATCGATGATTCAGGCCTACTGGCATGGCATACCCGGAGCACCCTCTGGGGCACCACAACCTGGGCGTCCACCAGCACAACGTACACACCCCTTCGCTTCCCCGGCCAGTACTTCGACCCGGAAACGGGCCACCACTACAATTACTTCCGCTACTACGAACCCGAAACTGCCCACTACCTCAGCCCTGACCCCCTGGGCCTCACCCCAGCACCTAACCCTGCAGCTTATGTTCCCAACCCTCACACCTGGGCTGACCCCATGGGGCTCTCAGGCTGCAAGACCTTCACGCCTGGATCCAGCCTGGGAGACGTCGCCAATACTCCCGGATGGGTCCCGAACTCTATTCCCAAGGAGTCCATGCAGGTCCTTCGGGACATGGAGAAATACAACTTCGGGTGGTGGGGTGGTCCAGACTTCCACGGACCGAAATGGTGGACTGAGCCATTTGAAAACAGCGGCGCGAAGGGTGGCTACCAACTTCCAACCCATGAACCCTCAGGCAAGCCGATCACATATCAAGAATATGGAACCTACCCGTCACCGGATAATCCCAAACCAGGCGGCGAGCGTTGGGTATTTGGCAGCGACAAGTCCGCCTACTACACTCCGACTCACTACCAGACGTACATTGTGGGCAGAAGCCCTGAATGGGTGCATTAATGAAAGACGAAACACAGGCGATTCATGTCGCCCCATGGATGCACATCATCACGCCAGACGCCGGCCTAAATCTTGATCAACTTCTGCCCGCATCGGGTAGCGTTCATGTGGCACGTCTCAATGGCGAAGACATGCCTGACGAGTCGTCAGCTTTTGAAAAATTCTGGGAAACGCTGAAGTTCCCCGACTATTTCGGGTGGAACTGGCATGCTTTCTACGACTGCCTTCGAGACCTCCAATGGCTTTCTTCGGACTATCATATTCTGATCATCGAATCAGCCGAGAGTGCCCTTTCCGAGGATGACGCTGCTCGCGAGGAGTTCTTCAAAGCCCTCTACCGAGCCGGTCAACGATGGTCTTACACCAAGCGGCCCGAAGGGATCACGCTCAGCAAATTCTGTGTCGTCCTGTCATGCGGCGAGGAAGCGGTGTCAACCGTCGCGAGAAGTCTTGTCGAACTCCAGAAGCAAGCCTGACCCGGCGCTGCTGCCCGGTGACCGAAAAGTGACGCCACCTCACTCACTCCCACGACTTCGCTGGACTGGAGATCGCCGCCCGGAGAGACTTGTCCCCACGATGTCGGCGCGGGCCGTATCAAACGCCTCGACCAGCACACGCACACACGGGGGCAAGGTGCCAGACCAGCCGATCGCCGGGCGGTACGAGCTCCTGGAGGAGCTCAACAGCGGCGGCATGGGTGACGTGTGGCGTGGTTACGACGCCGTGCTGGACCGGCCGGTCGCAGTGAAGGTGGTCCGGCGGCAGGCCGTCGCCGGCTCTCCGCAGCTGGCCGACGAGTTCGCCAAGCGGTTCAAGCGCGAGGCCCGCATCACCGCGCGCATCCAGCATCCCGGCGTGCCGCAGGTGTTCGACGCCGTGCTCGATGACGCCTATGAGCGGCTGTTCCTCGTCATGGAGCTGGTCGACGGCGTCCCGCTGTCCGCGTACATCCACCCTGATCACCCGCTGTCCGTCAGCTGGGCCGTCGCCGTCGCCGCACAGGTCGCCACCGTGCTGTCGTACGCCCACGAGGTGCCCGTCATTCACCGCGACCTCAAACCGGGGAACATCCTGGTCGCACATGACGGGACGGTGAAGGTCCTCGACTTCGGAATCGCAGCCATCCTGCGCACGGACGTCACCAAGCTGACCGCGACCGGCAGCCCCATCGGGACGTACCAGTACATGGCGCCGGAGCAGGTTCGCGGCGGGCGGACCAGTCCGCAGACCGACCTGTACGCGCTCGGCTGCGTATTGCACGAACTGCTCAGCGGGCGGCACCTGTTCACCGCCGACAGCGAGTACCTGGTGATGTACCAGCACGTGAACGCCGCGCCGACCCCGCTGCGCTTGCTGCGGCCGGACGTACCGGCGGCCCTGGAAGAGCTCGTCCTCCACCTGTTGCTCAAGGCGCCCGAGGCCCGGCCCGTCGACGTACAGGAGGTGTACGAGCGGCTCCGGCCCTTCCTGCCGTCGCCCGGCGAGAGGCCTGCGCCCGATGAGGCAGGGCCGCGGGGAGCGCCCGATCCGACGGGCGTCTTCCGTCAGCCGTACGCGCCACGCGCCCGCGCCGGTACGGACCGGGCCGTACCCACCACCCTCGATCCGAACGCCGCGCCTCCGGCTCCCGTGGCCGTACCGGAGCAGCTGCGGGAGGAGATCGCGGAGGCGTACGCGCACTCCGACGCTCTGCTGGACGAGGAGCGGTTCGCCCAGGCCGCCGAGGTGCTGAGCGAGATCATCGAGCCGGCCGCGCGGGCCCTCGGTGCCGAGAACAGGAAGGTTCTGGAGCTCCGCACGCAGCGCGCCGCGATCCAGCTGCTCGGCGGGGACTACAGGGCAGCCCTGCCCGAGTTCGACGCCTTGGCCGACGCGTACGCGCGTACCGGTGGCCCCAGCAGTACACAGGCCCGTGCGTGCCGGGCCCAGGCTGCCCGGTGCCGTGCCGAACTGGGCCAGGCCACCGACGCGCTGGTGGCGCTGCGGGCGGTTCTGGACGTCGCCCGGGCGGTGGACGGCGACGTGAGCGAGGAGGCGGTCGAGCTGCGCCGAGACATCGGCATGCTGTTGCTGGCCAAAGGGGAGGCGCCTGAGGCGCAGTTGATGCTCGCGCCCCTCCACGACGACCTGTGCCTGGTCTACGGCCCCACGGACGACATGTCGGAGGAGGTCGCCGAGGCCCTGGCCCTGATCGAGCTCGATCTCGACGGCCCGGCCGCCTGACCCGCCATCACCTCCGACGTCAACCGCTCCCCCGGAGAGTCCGCCCATGCCCCACCTCGCGTTCGACATCGACTTCTGCGCACAGCTCAGCAAGCTCCAGGGAAGCGTCAAACAGGGGGTGTTCGACGCCTGGGAGAAGTTCGAACGTCTCACCCTGGACCAGCTCTTCAAGGACCAGGGACTGAAGCTGGAAACCCTCAAACGGGCCCGCGACCCGCACATCAGGACCATCCGCATCGATCAGAGCACGCGCGGTGTCGTCCTCGCACCGGACAGCGGGGACACCTACGTACTGCTGCGGGTGATGCCGCATGACAAGGCGATCGCTTGGGCGATCAAACAGAAGGCCAGCATCAACACGGTCACCCGGGCCGTGGAGATCCGGGACATCGCGATGCTCGACGAACTGACGCCGGCGTACGAACGCATCGCCCCAGCCCCCCATCAGCGCCTGTTCGCGCACGTGTCCGACGGCGACATGACAGCACTCGGCATCGACGCGACCACCCTGCGCCAGGCCCGCGCGCTCACCGACGCGGAACAACTGGAGATCTTCGCCCCGTACTTCCCGCAGGACCAGCGAGAGGTCCTGGAATACCTGGCGGCGGGCTTCAGCGTGGAGGAGGTGTGGCGCGATGTGGTGTCCGTCAGCATGTCCGACGTGTCCGCCGGCGACCCACCTGTGGACACCGAGGACTTCGCGACCGCCATTCGGCGCACCCGGGCCCGTATCGCTCTCGTCACCGCCTCCGAGGAACTCCGCGACATCCTCGCCAAGCCGTTCGCCGCCTGGCGGGTCTTCCTTCACCCGTCTCAGCACAAGGTCGCCTACCGGCCCTCGTACTCAGGTCCCGCTCAGGTCACCGGCGGTCCGGGCACCGGCAAGACAGTTGTCGCCCTCCACCGGGTGCGCCACCTGCTGGGGTATCTGCGCGACGGGGACCGGATTCTGCTCACGACGTACACCAACACGCTCGTGGCCGCGCTGCGCACCGGACTGGCGGCACTGGTCGAGGACGAGGTGCTGCGTGACCGCGTCGACATCATGACCGTCGACGCGTTCGCGGGAAGGGTCGTGTCGACGTCGCGGCGGCCGTTGCGGGGCGGTGAGGAGGAAGCGCGGTGGGAGCAGGCGGCACAGGCCACCGGTTTCACCGGCACCGCACACTTCCTCGCCCAGGAGTACAAACACGTGGTTCTCGCACAGAACCTGCGGACCCTGGAGGAGTACGAGGGGTGTGAGCGGCGGGGGCGGGGCAGTGCGCTGCCCACGTCCTCCCGCGGGCTCGTCTGGCGCACCATCGAGGAGTTCGACGAACAGCTCACCACGGACGGGCTGCGCACCTACTTGGGCACGTGTGCGGAGGCCGCTGACCTGCTGGAGAGCGTGGGCCCCCGCTTCCGGCATGTGGTCGTCGACGAGGCACAGGATCTGCACCCCGCCCAGTGGCGGCTGCTGCGCGCAGCGGCTCCGGCCCGGCCGGACGACCTTTTCATCGCGGGCGACCCGCACCAGCGCATCTACGACACGAAGGTGTCGCTGAAGGCGGTCGGCGTCCGGGTCTCCGGGCGGTCCACGAAGATGCGCAAGAACTACCGGTCCACTCACGAGATCCTCAGCTGGTCGACCGCCCTCCTCGTCGGCCGGCCCTTCGAGCAACTGGCGGACGATGCCCGCAACGAGACGCTGCTCGGCTATCGCTCGGCCCTGCACGGCACCGGACCCGAAGTGTTCGGCGGGAGCTCGGAAGCTGCCGAACTCGACGCCCTCGTCACGCTGGTACGCACGTGGCTCGACAGCGGGATCGAGCCGGGTGAGATCGGGATCGGCTCCCGGTTCAACAAGAGTTGCGACAAGGCGGTTGAACGGCTCACAGCAGCGGGGATCCCCGCCGCACGCCTGCGGGGCGATGCCGTCTCCGACCCGGCCGCCGTCCAGGTCGGCACCATGCATGCGTTCAAGGGGCTGGAGTTCCGGTGCGTTGCCGTCGTAGGCGTGAGCAGCGGCGCCCTGCCGTATCCGAGGGCCGTGACCCCGGTAGACGTCGACCGGCTTCAGCACGAGGCCGACCTTCTGACTGAGCGCTGTCTGCTGTTCGTCGCGTGCACTCGCGCGCGGGACAGTCTGTACGTGTCGTGGTGGGGCGAGCCGAGCGAGTTCCTGGTGGAGACGGGCGCCGTGAGCCACCAAGTCCTTCCGGACCGGGGCTGAGGAGCCGTCCCGGGCCCGAACCGGACGCGGCCCGACGCCGCGCTCCGGCGTCATCTGAGGAGCCGTTCTCAGGCGCGTACGGCAGGGCCTGCGGGACTGGCAGCGACCGGTTACGGAGCCTTGCGCGCTGACATGCCCGTGGCCGGATGCTTCCTCCCGTCCGCCGGCCGCTATCGTCCCGCACCCCCGGTTCGCCTCACCCTCCCGGGGTGAAGAGGGCGTCCTGGGCGGCGTCCCCGGCGGCGAACAGCGCACCGCGCAGGACCGCGCCGCCACCGAGCGTCCCGGCCCTGACCTCCGTACGCAGCGGTGACATCCGGGCCAGTCGTTCCTCCACCCGCGCGGCGAGCGCGTCGCCTCCGGCGCGGCCGACCTCGCCCGCCAGGACGAGGCAGCCGGGGTCGAGGACGGAGACGACGGAGGCGGCCCCCAGCGCGAGGCGGTCGGCGAGCGCCGCCAGGAAGGCCTCGCCGTTCCCGTCGCCCGCACGCAGCGCGGCCCGGACGGCGAACGCGGCGGCGGGGTCCTGCTCCTGCGCCCCGTCCGGGGCGGGGCCCCACGTCCCGATGCCATGGTCCGCGGCCAGCCGGCAGACGGCGGCAGAACCCACCAGGGAGTGAAAACCTCCGTCGCAGTTGACCGCGGAGGGGACCCCCGAGGTGCCGGGCACCGGCAGGAAACCGATCTCCCCCGCTCCGCCCGAGGCACCGCGGCGCAGCTTCCCGTCGAGCATCACGGCGGCGCCGATGCCGTTGCCGAGCCAGAGCAGCACGAAGGTGTCGCGGTCCTGGGCGGCCCCGATGCGGTGTTCCGCGACGGCGGCGAGATTGGTCTCGTTCTCCACGAGGACGGTGGCGGAGAGCCGCTGCTGGAGCTCCTTGACCAGGCCACCGTGCCAGGCGGGGAGCCCGGCGGTGTTCCTGAGCTCGCCGGTGACCGGGTCGATCAGGCCCGGGGCGCCGATGCCGACGCTGTGCAGCGGGGCCGTGCCCGCGGTGCGTGCGGTGCGCTCCAGCATCGCCACGGCGCGCTCGACGGCGGGCCGCGTCCCGGTGTCGCCGCCGATCGGCAGCGTGGCCTCGGCGAGCGTGACGCCGAGCAGGTCCGCGACGGCCACGGCGACGCTGTCCGTACGTACGTCGAGGGCGGCCAGGTGCGCGCGGTCGGCGACGATCCCGTACAGCCGGGCATTGGGTCCCCGGCGGTCCGAGCCGCTCTCCCCGACGACCCGGACCAGGCCGGCGTCCTGGAGCCGGTCCACCAGATCGGCGACGGTGGGGCGGGACAAGCCGGTCAGGGTCTTCAGCTGAGTGGCCGTCAGCGGGCCGTCCTGCTGGAGGAGTCGCAGGGCGAGCCGGTCGTTGATGGCCCGGGCGGTGCTCGGGGATGCGGGCATGCCGGGATCCTTCCAGATCACTGAGAGACCGACGCCGTGGGGGTTATTTATCAGGCAGGGTTCCTGATAGTTTACGCTCCGCACCGCGCGACGCGGCGCCGGGGCACCGGCGGGCCGCAATTTTCAGGGGAGGGCACGGCGTATGACAGAGGATCAAGCGGTCCCGGTATTCGGCACGGAGCGGATAAGGCGGGCCAGATACGCGGTCGCCGCGGTCTTCGCCGTACACGGGGCGGTGACCGGCAGCTTCGCGACCCGGGTCCCGTGGATCCAGGACCATGCCTCGGTGAGTGCGGGCCAGCTCGGTCTGGCACTCGCCTTCCCGGCCATCGGCGCCTCGCTGGCCATGCCGCTGGCCGGCAGCGTCAGTCACCGCTTCGGGGCGCGGACGGCTCTGCGCGGTCTGCTGGCGCTCTGGACGCTGGCGCTGATCCTGCCCGCCCTGGCCCCGAATCTGCTGACGCTCTGCCTCGCGCTGTTCGTGTACGGGGCAACCGCGGGGATGTCGGACGTCGCGATGAACGCGCTCGGCGTCGAGGTGGAGAACCGGCTCGACAAGTCGATCATGTCCGGGCTGCACGGCATGTGGAGCGTGGGCGCCCTGATCGGTTCGGCGGCGGGCACGGTCGCGGCGCACATCGGGGCCGACGCCCGGCTGCACCACACCCTGGCCGCGCTGGTGCTGACGGCGCTCGGTCTGGCCGCCTGCCAGGGGGTCCTGGACCTGCGCAGCCCGCCCGACGAGGAGCCGCCGCCGCGCTTCACCCTGCCGCCGAAGTCGGCGCTGGTCATCGGGGCGGTGGGCTTCTGCGCGGTGTTCGCCGAGGGGGCCAGCATGGACTGGTCGGCGGTCTATCTCCGGGACATCATGGGCAGCTCCGCCGGGCTCGCCGCGGCGTCGACCACGGCCTTCGCCCTCATGATGGCCATCGCCCGCATCGCCGGCGACAGGATCGTCGACCGTTTCGGTGCGGTGCGGACCGTACGGGTCGGCGGCGCGCTGGCCACGGTCGGCGGACTGCTCGTGGTCCTGGCGCCCGGTCCTGCCCTGGCGCTCACCGGCTTCGGAATGCTGGGCCTCGGCGTGGCGGTCGTCGTTCCGCTGGCGTTCGCCGCGGCCGGGCGCAGCGGCACGAACCCGAGCCGGGCCATCGCCGGCGTCGCCACCATCACGTACACCTCGGGGCTCATCGCCCCGTCCGCGATCGGCTCGCTGGCGGAGGCGACCTCGCTGCTCGTGTCGTTCGGCCTGGTGACGGTGCTGGCGTTCGGCCTGGTCCTGGGAGCCGGGGTGCTGCGGGCCGGCGACCGCAAGGTCGCGGCGGGCGGCGCCCCGCAGCCGGCACCGGACAGGAGCCCGGCCGGCGGCTGACGGCCGGGCGGCACGCGGGGGGAGCGGAACGACAGGTTCCACCGGCGACGGGGCCGAGCGCGGGGCCGCGCCGCCTCGGCACTACCATGGCTCTGATCTTTTCCGCGGGTGGACCCCCAGGGCGCACCGCACACACCAATCAGGGAGCGACCATGGGCCTCGGCGTGCGCTGGACCTTGCACGGCGACGGAAAGACGCCCGCACCGGGCGCCGAGGTGCGTCCCGACGAGCGGCTCTCCTGGCCCCGGACGTTCGGGCTCGGCGCTCAGCACGTGGCGGCCGTGTTCGGCGCGTCCTTCGTCGCGCCGTCACACCCATGATGAACACGGACGGCCAGCACTCCCCCACAGGACAGGGGGTGCGCCAGGCGGGTGTTCACCCCACGGCAGGCCCTGTAGTGGTACCGCTGAACCGTATGTCGCCAAGGATCGAAGCTGTCCGACCTCATCGGTCGGACCTCATCACCACCCAGCAACACATCAAGGAGCAAGACCATGGCGGGCTTCGGCTGGAAGCTGCACGGCGACGGCAAGAGCCTCGCACCGGGCGAAGTCGTAAGGCCTGACGAGCGGCTCACCTGGGGGCGCACCGCCGGCCTCGGTGCGCAGCATGTGGTCTCCATGATCGGAGCCTGCTTCGTCGCCCCCATCTTGATGGGTCTGGACGCCAACCTTGCCGTCATGGCATCCGGTGTGGCCACCATCCTGTTCCTGCTCATCACCCGTGGCCGTATCCCCAGCTACCTCGGCAGCAGCCTCTCGTTCATCGGCGTGGCTGCCGTCATCAAGACCCAGGGGGGCGACGCTGCAACCCTCACCGGCGCTCTGCTGGTCGTGGGCGCGGTCCTCTTCCTGTGCGGGGCAGTCGTCCGCGCTCTGGGCGCCCGCATCATCCACGCGGTCCTGCCGCCGGTGGTCACCGGCGCGGTGGTCATGCTGATCGGGTTCAACCTGGCTCCCGTGACCGCCGGCACCTACTGGCCCCAGGATCAGTGGACCGCGTTGCTCACCATGCTCTTCACGGGGTTCGCCCTCGTCGTCCTGCGTGGCTTCTGGTCCCGTATCGCGATCTTCCTCGGCCTGGCCTTCGGCTACCTGATCTCCTGGGTCTTCGACCGCGTCTTCGGCAAGATCCACTCCCCCGCCGGAGGTACCGAATCGGTCGACCACTGGCGCCTCGACCTCTCAGGGGTGGCCAAGGCCGACTGGATCGGCTTTCCCACCTTCCACGCCCCGAGCTTCTCCCTCTCCGCAGTTCTCGTCGCCCTGCCCGTCGTCATCGCGCTCATCGCCGAGAACGCCGGACACGTCAAGGCCGTGGGCGAGATGACCGGCGACCCACTGGATGACAAGCTCGGCACGGCGATCATGGCCGACGGAGCCGCCACCGTGATGGCGACCTCCGTCGGCGGCCCCGCCACGACTACGTACGCCGAGAACATCGGCGTCATGGCCGCCACCCGCGTCTACTCGACGGCCGCCTACTGGTGCGCCGCCGGCTTCGCGATCCTGTTCGGGCTCTGCCCCAAGTTCGGTGCCGTCGTGGCCGCCATCCCCGGCGGGGTCCTCGGAGGCATCACCGTCATCCTCTACGGCATGATCGGCCTGCTCGGCGCCCAGATCTGGGTCCGCTCACGGGTCGACCTGTCCAACCCACTCCACCTCGTGCCCGTGGCCGCGGGACTCATCGTGGGAATCGGCAACGTCAGCCTGACGCTCACCGACAACTTCGAGCTCAGCGGCATTGCGCTGGGGACGTTGATCGTGGTCGTCGGCTACCACGCACTTCGGGCCCTGGCGCCTGCCCACATGAAGGACGAACCGCCGCTCTCCACATCGGGCAACGCGGGGTACGACCGAGGTCTGGGCGAATCTTGATCCCAGGCGGTGCAGCGTCTCGAGGCGATCAACTCTGGCTCAATACTCCAGCCGGACTTCGGCGAGTGCTGGTCATCGGCTTGAGTCTGAGGCCAGGGCCGCGTCCAGGAGGACTTCGGCGGTCGCGCGGGCCATAGCCGCCGAGGCCGTGTCGCCGTCCATCCTTACCGAGACCGTGCACCCGTCGTAGAGCAGCTGGAGTTGGCGCCCGAAGGTCTCAGCATCGGGGACTTCCGCCTGCTGGGCCAGTTCGGTGAGCAGGCCACGCACCCAGGCCCTGTAGTCGCTCGACACCTGTTCCGTCCTGCCGCCAGGAGTCGCCTCGGCACTCGCCGCGATGAACGCGCAGCCGCGGTGGCTTGGACCCACGAACAGTTCCGAGAGCGCGTCGAAGACGCCGAGCAGGCGCTCTCGAGGAGACTCGATGTGCTCGATCGCGGCAAGAATCCGTGCGGCGGTGGCCGCGTGCCTGGACTGCAAGTAAGCGATGACCAGTTCGTCCTTGCTTCCGAAGGTGTTGTAGAGGGATGCCTTGGCCACCCCTGCGTGTTCGACGATCCGGTCGATCCCGACCGTGTGCACGCCTTCCTCGTAGAACAGTTCGTTGGCGGCGGACAACAAGCGTTCGCGCGCGGACGGCCTGCTTTTGTCCAGACCCGTCCGACTCGTGGTCATGGCGGCCGTCTCCTGTCTCCTTCGCCGTGAAATGACTTCTGGTCGCTGCGACTGCCGGGGTTTCACCCTATTGCTGCGTTCTGACTCACGCCGCGGCGTTCGGACAGCAAACCGACCAGAGCCAGCAGGGCAAGAGCGATAACGGCGGCACCGTACTCGCGCGCCGTGCTCAGCAGACCCCCGGCATGGACAACCAGGTAACCGGCTACCACTGACGGCACTCCCATGCCGAGGTAGCACACCACGTACAGCAGCGACAGGACACCCGAGCGTTCGTGGGCGGCAGTCAGCGGCATCACCGTGCGGATACCCCCCTGGAAACCACTGCCGAAGCCGAAGCCGGCGATGGCCGAACCGAAGAAGAACAGCGCCGGTGAACCGTCGCCTATGGCGACCAGAGTCAACGCGACACCGGCGACGAGAGTGCCGATTCCGGTGAACATCACTCTGCGCGGCGGCGCCGAATGAAGCACGAGAGTTGCGGCGGCACCAACTCCGGCCAACACGAACAGCGCCAGTCCACCGTAGACGGCCGATGTGGAGTGGGTCAGTGTCCGGGCCAGGGCCGGGCCCAGAGAAGCGTAAAACCCTGCCAGTGCCCATACCGCAAACAGGACCGGCGCCGCGTTCAGGACTGCTCGCCGGACGGTCCTCGGCAACTTGATGACCGGAACCAGCGAAGCCAATGCCCCCGGCTCGGGCGTCAATGTCTCACGCATCAGGGCCACACCCACCGCCTGCACGGCCATGACGACCACCAGCGCGAGATAGACCAGGTGCGTCGGTGCCGGCAAGTACTGAACCAGGAAGGCCGATGCCAGAGATCCGGTGGCCGTGCCCAGCCCAGGGGTGAAGGAGTTGGCGATGGTCCCGCGGGGCCGGTCGATGTCCAGCATCCCGGCACCGACAGCACCCAGTGCAGCCCCTGCCGAGAGGCCTTGGACGACGCGGCCGATCATCAGTTCCGGCACACCGGGCGCGGTCGCGAAAAGCACCATCGCGCCCGCTTGCGCTGCGAGAGCCACCAGCAGTACCGGTCGGCGGCCGAGGTGGTCCGACAATCGCCCGAGAGTAAGCAGCGCGACCAGGACGGCGATCGCGTACACGCCGAACACCACGGTGGTGGTCAGCGGAGTGAAACCCCATTCCGCCTGGTACACGGCGTACAGCGGTGTAGGTGCGCTGGAGGCGGCCAGGAACGACACGATGATGGAGGCCAGCAGGTAGAACGCCACGCGCGGGGGCAGCGCCCTGGATTTCCCAGTGTTGGGCCGGGCCGGACCGGCCGACAGCGCGGCTGTCCTGTCGTGGTCCCGCATGGTTGGCTGCTTCCGCATGTGGTTCCTCGCATTGAGTAGACCGGTCTGTTCAGTCATGCGAAGCTGCCAACACCACTGCGGCCACATTCCTTCCCGGGGAGCACCACGACCGCCAGCGGTATCTGACGCGCTGTGACGGCGCGCGGATCCGGAGGGGCCCGGTGAGCGGCCCGGACTCCACCGGGCGACGCAGAGGTCGGTCAAAGTCCCCGAGGCTGGTCAGGATTCGCCTGCTCGGGGAGCCCGGGCCGGCCGCCCGGCGGTCACCATGGACCACCGGACGGTCTTTGTCACCTTCAGGTCATCCGGAGATACCTGCGGCGCGAACGATGGTCTGTGTCACGCTGTTACCGCGACTGTCACCGGCCTGCACCCGCAGGGTCAGATACCGGGCTGAGGCGGGGGCATGCAGCAACACGCTGACCCTGCCGTTGCCCTTGCCGCTCAGGCGCGCTGTGGTCCAGGTGGCACCGTCGTCGTAGGAGAGCTGCACCTTGCTGGTGTGCAGAGCCGCCGTCGCGCCGCCTTCGATGTGCAGCGGGGTGACCAACAGTGACGCGTTCGCCGCCGCCTTGCCGCTGTCGGAGGTCGGCAAGGCGTAGTCCATCTGTACGAGTGGGAGTTGCTCACTGTCGTTTGCGCGCCTGGGCGCCGTGGAGGCGAACGTCCACTCGGAGCGCGTGGCGGTCGAGTAAGGGAAGGCGGCCGTGGCGGTGCGAGTCGCGGTGTGTACCAGCCGGTACGTGGCCTTCTTCGGTGGAACCGTCGCGGTCACTCCGGCATCGCCGCCGGCGACGAGGGTGTCGCCCCGGTACAACGAGGTCTTCTGCGTGGTGTCGGTACTGCCGAAGGCGACGTAGTTGGTGTGGTCGCCGCCGGAGTCGCCCCAGGAGGGCAGCACGATGTCGATGTCGTTGCCGGTGCGCAGGGGTGGTTGGGCACCGGCGTTGATGCGAGGCCGCACCACCGGTCCGAACCACTCGACGTCCGTGGTCTTGCCGGCCGGATAGACGACTGGTCCCGACACGCTGGAGGCGAGGGACTGGAGCTCGCCCTCCTCGGTCCAGGAGAACGACTGGTCAGTGCTGACATAGTCGGTGCGATGCGCGCCGGCCGTGCTCAGCCTGTTGGAGTCCACCCGGTAGTTGGTCCATGGATGCACGTCGTAGCGGTTCTCGTGCACATCGCGGCCGGTGGTGTTGTGGAGGGATGTCTCGACGCGGGCCAACTCCCGGGTGGTGGGTGCGTAGACCAAGTGGGTGGGGATGCGTCCCTTCCAGGTGCGAACCAGGTCGTACAGGTAGTCCGTGTCGGGTCGGGATACAGCGCGCAGCGGCACGCTCTTCGTTGCGCTGGAGTCCACCCGGGAGATGAGTTGCTCGCCGCTCGTGCGAGAGAGTCCGACCACCTCGGTGGACGACTTGATAATGGGTTCGCGCAGGCGTCCGTCGAGGTCATTGACGAACAGCAGCATCTTCACGCCTGCAGCCTGGGCCGCCCTGATCTGGTCGTCCGCTGCGTCCTCGTCGTCGGAGTCCCATCGCACCACGGCTGCCTTGCCTGCGGCGTCGGCGTTCTCGTAGTCCTCGGTGAACCCGTCGCCGGGGTGGATCACGTCGAGGGCGTAGTCACCTGCGGGCAGTTTCGCCGAGCCGGGCATGATCCACAGATCGTCGAATTCCTGTCCGCCGGAGGTCACGGACAGGAGGGGTTCCTGGTTGCGCCAGCGAGCGGTGAGGAACTGTTCCCCATCGCTGCCAGGGGCCGTGGGAGCTGTCCAGATGCTGTCGTAGCCGTCGCCGATCTGCATGCTGTCGGTGACTGACGAGCCGTCCTTGAAGGCGCGGTGGTAGTCCAGGCGCTGGGAGAAGTTCTCCGTCTTACGTGGTGTGACGGGTGTGATCTCGCGCAGCTTGGTGCCGTCGATGACCAGGTCGGTGGTGCCTGTCACTTCGACTTGCGGAATGACCATGCGGGCGAACCCCGCCGAGGCAGCGCCGTGCGTGCCCTCCACCCGGAAGTCGGCGTAAACGGTGTAGCGCCCGGGCGGCAGTATCTCGTCGGACAGACCTCCGTTGTACAGGAAGGTGCCCGCGTACTCGTCGCCCTTGCGGAAGAAGGTGATGGTGCCGTTCGTGATCTCGTCGGACCTGCCGGTGACTTTGGTACGGACGTGGAAGAGCTGCTGGCGGGTGCTGACTCCGAGCAAGGTGCGGGTGAGCACCGTTCCGGCGGCGGACGCGGTGAGGTGGCCGGTCCAACGCTGCGAGGTCCCCGACTTGGCGAGGTCAGTGCTGACCGTGGCACTCGCGGACCCGTGGGCGGGGACGTCGACCCTGTTCGGGGCAGCGGTGAAGACGCCTGCAGGTGCACCTGGCGCGTCGACGGCGAGGTCGACGGTGACCGCGTGATCTGCGTTGTTGGTGAAGGTCGCCGTGGACCTGACCATGCCGTCGTCGGCGCCTGCGGGGTGAATGCCCGCATCGATCTTGCCGGTAGCGGTGAATGTCGTGGTCGCCGTCGCGGCGACGTCCACCCGGCCGTTTCCGCCGTCGTCCGCGGTGATGTCAGGAGTGGACTTGGCGGTACTCACCAGCGCGTCCTTGATGCGGCTGCCGGGCCAGTCGGGATGAGCCGCAGCGACGAGTGCTGCTGCACCAGCCACGTGCGGGGTGGCCATGGAGGTGCCGCTGGCACTCATGTAGTAGCCAGAACCGGTGCTGCTGTACTGGGACCGAGCGGCCACGATCCCGACGCCCGGTGCGGTGATCTCGGGCTTGAGTGCGTCGTCACCATAGCGGGGGCCACGGCTGGAGAAATCGGCAATGGCGTCTGAGGAGTCCACCGCGCCAACGGTCAGAGCAGCATCGGCGGTGCCGGGTGACCTGACAGTTTGGGCACCGGGCCCTTCGTTTCCTGCGGCGATGGTGAACAGAGCGCCGGTTTCGGCGCTCAGCGCGTTCACGGCCTGGGCGAGAACGGTGTCGCCGTCGGCGTTCTCGCTGCTGCCCAGGCTCATGCTGATGACCCGGGCGTGGGCATCGCGGGCAGCCCACTCCATGCCTGCGAGGATCCAGGAGTCATAGCCATAGCCCTCGTCGGAGAGGACTTTGCCGACGTGCAGGTCGACGCCAGGGGCGACGCCCTTCTCCTTGCCGTCGGAGGCTGTGCCGCTTCCCGCGATGGTGGAGGCGACATGGGTGCCGTGGCCGTTGCGGTCGGTCACTTCCTCGCCTGGGACGAAGCTCTCGCCCTCCTTGACCGCGTTCTTCAGGTCGGGGTGGTCCAGGTCGTAACCGGTGTCGAGCACGGCGACGTCTACTCCATCGCCGGTGTTGCCGCCCGCCCAAACCTTCGGTGCGCCGATCTGCGTCACCGAGTCACTGAGGGTGGCTTCGGCTCTGCCATCCAGCCATACCTTGGCGACGCCTCCGTGGAAGGTCCCGTCGGCATTGTCCTCGGGCACCGTCGTCGAGCCGGGTTGAGTACCGGTGAGCGTGGTCCACAGCTTGTTGGTGTCCTCGCGGTCGGCGGCGAGAGCAATACCGTTGACACTCGTGAGGGGGCGTACGTCCGTGACGTTGCCCGGGATCGCGGCGCCGCGTTCATGCAGTATGGAGGCGGACGCTTCGTTTCCGTCGTAGGTGACGATCAGGGGCAGATGGTCCAGCGCCGCATCGTCGTAGCCGTCGGTGACGAGACGGGTCACGTTGAAGAGTTGGTCGTCCAGGGCGCCGGAAGCCAGGTAAGGACGCGCGGAATCAGGATAGACATACGTGTCGCCGCCCACAGTCAGCACGCGGGTGCCCGTGGGCTCACCGTCAGGCCCCTGGACGCTGAGGGCCCCGGGACCGCCGCCGGCGTCGGGGGTGATGGTGACCTTGTCGCCAGTGATCAGGGTGATGACGGACGGAACAACGTTGTCACCGGTGCGGGTGGGAGAGGCCGGGGTGTTGGCCGGTGAGGCGTCTGCGGAAGCGGTCACGTGCGGGATCGCCGCGGTGACCAGGAGGGTGGCCGCGAACACGAGCAGGCGGCGTCCTCTTCCGGACGGGTGGTGTGTCAAGGGACTTCCTCGGCTTGGACGGGTGTTCAGATCAACGGGAATCTATGCCGCCCCGGATGATCTCGGGAAGAGCCAGGGTGGGCAGACCTCTACAGCAACACCACTGGAACACAACGGAATTGACGGCCTGCGGGAAAGCGCTGGGCGAGGGCCAGGGTTCACCTGCCCTTCGTCCTCTACGACGACATCGTCTGACAACCCGGTTTGAACTCGGGGCAGACCTGCTGCCGCCCGGACCGGTGCAGCAGACAGGGGCCTCCGACCAGATGCACCGACTCCTGCTCGGAACTGACGGCCCTGCCGGAGAGCTGGTATCGGAGGGACATCGTCGACACGGCCGCAGATAAGTCCTCGCCTGTCCCGCGGCTGTTCACTCACCTACCCGTGCACGCCGAAGGTGCCTGCAGAACCCTTCTCGACCTCGCGGACGAACCCGTTCACGCGGAAGGGTCAGGTGCGTCTTCTCCTGCCGACCGCACCTGGTCGGCAACCCTGATTGCAGGACCTGCCGAGGCATCGAACGCGTGAGTCACTTCCGGCGACGTGTGGGGCACGAGAAGGCGACGAACCTGCTCTTCAATGGAGTGGTCGGTGGATGTGAGTCGGTAGTGATGCTGAGCCAGATGGTCGGACGCGCGGTCCGAAGCCCTCGAGTTCGTCGTGGGGGCGCGGGGCTAGAACCGCGTGCTGGGTTGCCCGGCGGAATCAGACTCCGTTCCCCGGGCCGGAGGACTCACCTTCCGAACGCTGGCGTCGCAACAAGTACTTGTGCTGGCCGGACAGAACGAGTACGCCACGCTGGTTGTGGATGGTGGCCTCAGTGATCACGACGCCGTCATCGCCCTGGTGGTCCAGGCCGGTGATGGTGAGCGCCGGATACAGAGTGTCCCCGGAGTGGACTTCCTTCAGGAAGACACAGGACAGTTCCAGGAAGGCAATGAACACCTCACCGATGAAGTGGGGGAACAAGGTGGCACCAGGTGCCGTGAAGGCGAGCACTTGCAGGCCGTGCACCACTGGTGCAGCGTGCCCATGTCTGCGAGCCCACTCCGCGTCGTAGTGCACCGGATGGTTGTCTGCAGAGACTGCCTGGAATGCGGCAGCGTGAGCATCGGTCAGGGTGCGGCTGGGCGCACGAAATACTTCGCCGACCCGCAGATCTTCGAATGTTCTTGCCGGAACGACATGAAACGCCTTCGGATCGAAAGAATCCGATGTGGCGGCTACCGACTCTGTGCTGAACTGGGCCATCAAGCTGTCCTTCGTCTGATGTGCATAGCTGGTCTGGAGGGAGCGGTTTGATCTGCCCCGTGATATGCCTGGAGGTTGCCGGCTTGGGGAGTACGACCTGTGCGGCAAGCAGATTGAGATCGTGCCTTGGCAGGACTGCTGACAGCTTCGCAATTCGCAGAGCGGGCTGGAACCGGGAGGATGAGCCGCCGAGCAGAACCGTGCCGCACTGGTCGCCATTGGCACAGTTGGCTGCACACCAGGCCGCCGGGTCATGGGCGGGAGCCTCAGAAAGGGGGGGCGTGCATGACCAGGTGCGAGGAGTCGACCTTGATGGTGGTCTTGCCTGCACGCACGTAACCGAAGCGCTCCACAACGGAGTTGATCGTGTCGTCCGAGGAGGACACCAGACCGAAGGACGGCTTCGACTTCCAGACCGCGGCCGAGCAACAACCGCGGATGCCTCCGCTGCCAGCGGACGCCGCGAGACCGCCGGCACCGCAGCAAGATGCTTCCGGTTCAAGGGGCGTGCTAACTGCCGCCCGCCTGCTGTTCTACGTCCGGTCCCGGCGCTCTCGCTCTGTGGTACCACCCCAAACGCCGTACTGTTGACGGTACGTTTCAGCGAAGTTCTGGCAGTCCAATCTCACCGGACAAGCAATACAAACAGCACGCGCACCGTCTTCCCTCCGCTTGCGTGCGCTTCCTCGTTCTCGCGGAGGAGAAAAGAAGACTGAGCTTTTCATGCCCCTACAAGCCGCTTCGACCTGCCACTCCCAGGCACGGAGAAGCGGTTTAGTTTTTGATTTCACGATTCTCCCGTCCGGTGCTACTCCTTGATTTCAGGAGCCGATACCAGATTTCTGACCATACGCCACACGGATGCGGTGACAACTTCAGGAATAATGATTTGACGTCAACGTCGCAAGAGATATTTGTGCTGCCCGGAGAGGACCAACTCACCGTTATGGTTGTGAATCGTGGCCCGCGCGGTAACAACGCTTACCTCATCCTGCGACCGAAGATCAGTCACTATGAGCATCGGATGAATGATGTCCCCCGAATGAACCTCAGCCATGAACCTGAAGGACATCTCCAGGAAGCGGACGGAGAATTCCCCTACGAGACGCGGGAACAGGTTGGCTTCGGATGCGGTGAACACCACATTCTGCATGCCGGAAGATGCCGGCGCGGAGCGCGCGTGACGTCTACCTCCTCCGGCGTCGCCGGGGGCCGGGCGACCGTCTACAGATACCGCTCGAAAGACTCCGGCGTAGGAGTCAGTCAGCCTACGACTCGGGGCTCTCAAGATGTCACCCACCCGAACGTCGTCGGCCGCGTGTACCGAAGTGGCCGAATGGGCGGCAGCACCGAAGAGAGCGTGACGAGGGGAAGTCCTCCTGGATTTATCTTCGATCCTCATACGACTTCCTTTCAGTTTCGTCGGACGCGGTACAGATCGCATGAATCCGAACCGGCACCGCACCACTCTCCCCCACTTGCAGTTTCGGAATTAGCTTCTGCACCTTGAGTTCACGATGCAGTCTACTGACAGACCGCCATCTCTTCTTTCTCGGAACGCACACCTCTTGCCCGTAAGGGAACTCGAGCCGCTCACATCTAGCTGCTCCTTGGTCCGCCATCATGAAAATGGGTCGTTCAGCGCTCCACTGCGCCGAGCGACCCCTTCACGGCATCAGCGCCGTGACACCTTCCGATCCTTCTTGACTTCACGCCAGTTGGGCACACGTCAAGATGGGCAACCATGTCGCGGCTAAGGTCCTCACCTCCGGGACGACTTTCGTTTCGATTTCCGGCCCACCACGGCACGCTTCTCAGCGGGTCGAGAAACAAGCACCCCGCCAAGGAGCACGCCATGGCCGGACAACTCGACACTCTGTGACAGCCATCGGCACCAAGCGACGGCCTATGGACACCTACTTGCCGCCAGGGAAACCGGGAGGCGATCGCAGTCCGGGGAGGCGGCCGATGCCTCACCCGAACTGCCCTTATAGGCAGGTTTCCTCGATATTCCGTTGCCGTCACATCCAGAGGACGATGACTACGACGTGAAGGGGCGCCCTCATAGGCGATAGCGGCTTTCCTGAATCGGCCGGCATCAGCTCCGACATCTCACCAGGGACCACCAACCGGCCGGACACATCCGATCAATCGACGGCCCCACCAAGAGACGCTGTCTATCCGGCCGACTGATTTGCTGGCGAGTCAGCCTTCGAACACCTCCCGCAGGATGGCCTCCTGCTCCCTGCCGAGATTCGATCGAATCAGCTCCGCGTGCTCCTTGGGAATGGCCTCCTTCACACGGTCCACCACCTCGCCCTCGGACAGCAGGAAGAGCGCCGAGGTGCCTCGTGTCACCTGGGAGGTGACCGACTTGATGAAGTCGTCATCGATGCCCACATCGGCCAACTTGCCACCCAGAGCGCCGGCAGCGGCGCCGACGGCGGCACCCAGGAGCGGCATGAAGAAGATCAGACCGAAGAGTAGACCCCAGAAGGAGCCTGACAGAGCACCTACCCCTGTCAGGTCGGTGAGCTGCTTCGTCCTGGGCTTTTTGGCCTCTGTCGGCCAACTGACGGTAGCGGCGTCCACCACCTTGATCAGCTCCTGCTTCTGCAGGTCGAGCAGTGCACTTTCCACCTGATGCGCGCTTTCGGGCGCGTCGAACTTCCAGACCGTCAACGTGGCCATGTCCATACCTTTCCAAAGCATCGATTTCCGCACCCAGTAAAGGCCCGTCAGAACCTGTCCCGAGCGGCAAATCCCACACTGTGCAGTGTCGTGACACGTCTATGCACGCGGAGGCAAAGATCGCCCTCCACGACACAGAGCCGAGGCGTGCCGGCCCGTGACAAGCATCCGTTTCTCGCGAGCCTCGGGGGTTTGTGCGTTCTGGGGCCTGAAGAAGTGCACTGACGGGACAGGTCCCCTTCGCCTGCTCACTAATCTGACCCGTCCCATGACCAATCGGCTGGAGGAAAGCAGTGACCAAGCAGAGTGTTGCCGAGCAGTATGTCGATCTCCTGGCCCGTGCAGGCGTGCATCGCATGTACGGCGTCGTGGGTGACAGCCTGAACCCCGTGGTGGACGCCATTCGGCGGCATCGGTCTCTGGAGTGGGTACAGGTGCGTCACGAGGAAGTCGCGGCATTTGCCGCCGGCGCCGAGGCGCAACTCACCGGGCGGCTTGCAGCCTGCGCCGGCTCTTGCGGGCCGGGCAACCTGCATCTGATCAACGGCCTGTACGACGCCCATCGGTCGATGGCACCGGTCCTCGCCCTGGCCGCGCAGATACCCAGCGGTGAAATCGGCACCGGCTACTTCCAGGAGACTCATCCGGACCGGCTGTTCGCAGAGTGCAGTCACTACTCGGAGCTGATCTCCTCTCCCCGCCAGATGCCTCGAGTGGTGCAGACGGCGATCCAGCACGCGGTGGGACGGCGCGGGGTGTCGGTAGTGGCCCTGTCCGGGGATGTCGCGGAAGAAGACGCCCCTGACGGTGGAGCCGAGCTGGCTGTACAACTGGACCGGCCGTCCGTCCGGCCTGCTGACCACGAACTGGCCCGGCTGAGGGAGCTGGTGGACGCCGCCGGAAGAGTCACGCTGTTCTGCGGCCGGGGTGTGGCCGGCGCGCACGCCGAGGTGATGGCCTTCGCAGAGAAGGTCAAAGCCCCCGTGGGCCACGCGCTCCGCGGCAAAGAGCACATCCAGTACGACAACCCGTTCGACGTCGGCATGTCCGGCCTGCTCGGTTACGGCGCCGCCTACGAGGCGATGCATGAATGCGACCTGCTGATCCTTCTTGGCACCGACTTCCCATACTCGAACTTCCTTCCGCGGAACGTGAAAACGGTGCAGATCGATATCCAGCCTGAGCGGTTGGGTCGACGCACTCAGTTGGAGCTGGCCGTCTGGGGAGACGTACGCGAGACGCTGAGGTCGCTGACCCCGGTCGTGCAGGAGAAGACGTCGCGGCGCTTCCTCGATCACATGCTGCACAAGCATGCGCACGCCCTGGAAAAGGCGGTCGGCGCCTACACGCACAACGTAGAGTCACTCACCCCGATCCACCCCGAGTACGTGGCCTCGGTACTGGATGAAGAGGCGGCCGACGATGCGGTCTTCACTGTGGACACCGGCATGTGCTGTGTCTGGGCGGCCCGTTACCTCACCCCGAACGGTCGTCGCCGTGTACTCGGCTCCTTCGTGCACGGCTCGATGGCAAACGCCCTGCCCCAGGCAATAGGTGCTCAGTTCCTCGACAGGAGGCGGCAGGTTGTGTCTCTCTCTGGCGACGGCGGCTTCTCCATGCTGATGGGTGACTTCCTCACCGCCGTCCAATACGACCTGCCCGTGAAGGTCGTCGTCTTCAACAACTCCTCCCTCGGCATGGTCGACCTGGAGATGATGGTCGACGGACTGCCCCCGCACGGCACCGGCTACCCGCACACGAACTACGCTGCCATCGCCACCGCTGCCGGCGCGCGCGGAATCCGGGTGCAGACTCCGGCGGAGGTGCGCGGCGCTCTGCGTGAGGCGTTCGCTCATGCCGGGCCTGCCCTTGTCGACGTGGTCACCGATCCGGACGCGCTCGCCATACCACCCAGGACAACCGCCGAACAGGTCAGTGGCTTCGCCCTGTCCGCAGGCCGCACCGTCCTCACAGGCGGTGTCGGGCGCATGGTTCACCTTGCGCGCACCAACCTTCGCAACATTCCTCGCCCGTGAGGCACGACATCGACTCGTGTTGCCGGAGCCGAGATCCGTCTACGTCCAACCGCTCATGGAGGTAACGGTCGAAACCCCAACAGCCCTCTGCCGTAAGAGTGGTGACGAACCAGGCCGAAACTGCGCCGGTGATCACGCATCGCGTACACGTCGTAGTACGTGAAATCACCGGCTGCAGACCAGCCTCGGCTTGATGACGTCGGCATCCGTGCCCCCTGTACTCGACGACAACCGACGACAACCGGCGGCACGCGAGCCCGGCCGCGGTCCCCCGCAGATGCGGCGGAGCACGACCCCACACCGGCGATGGCCCTGCACTGTTAGACGGATGATTCATGCTGGAAAGTGATGTGTGCTGACAAATAGGTTGATTAAGTCCGAAAAGCCGCCCTGCAGGGACACTATTCGGACATGTTTTCTTTCGTCCGCAGATGCGTTGCACACTTTGGGTGTCTCCATTCTTTCCATCGGCAGGCGGACCATGCGCGCAGGGCGGGAACACAGAGGTCGACTACTGGGGCTGACAAGCCTCACCGTCGCGGCGAGCAGTCTGCTCGCCTTGCTCATCGGTGTCGGCTTCGCCGTCCTCATGTGGGCGATCGCCGACTCGAACAGCGCCACTTCAGCCAGACGCGCCTCCCGGTCAGCCCTCGTCGAAGCCGGGGCGATGGAACAGCTGCTCGTCGACCTGGAGACGGGACAGCGGGGTTACGTCATCACCAAGCACGAAGATTTCCTCGCCCCGTGGATCGCGGCGCGCGACGCGCTGCCGGAGGAGCGACGGCGGTTCACCGAGAACACCACCTCCACCGAGCAACGGCGTGCCGCCGAGCGGATCGCGCAGGGGGTGCAGTCCTTCCTCGACGTCTACTCGATCCCACTGGTCGAGATGGTCCGGCGCGGCGACCCTGCCGCCGCTGACCTGAAGGAGACGTCCGAGGGAAAGGACAGCGTCGATGCCCTGCGAGTGCAATTCGACCTTTATGTGAAGGACGAGCGCATTCAGTTGGCAGAGCGTGAGGACGCCGCTGAAGCCAACAGCCAGCAGGCCGTACTCGCCGCTGCCCTGGGGCTCGCAGCCTCGATGGCGCTCGTGGCCGTCTTCACGGTGCTCCAGCACCGCGCGGTGGTACGGCCGGTGCGCGGGGCCGCGGCAGCGGCACGGGAACTGGCCGGCGGTGACCTGAGCGTGCGAGTTGCCCCCAGCAGGGTGGCGGAGATCAGGACGCTGGGCTCCTCCTTCAACAACATGGCGTCCTCCCTGCAGGACAGCCGCCGCCGCATCATGGAAAGCACCGAAGCTGTGCACCGCCGAACCGCCAGAGACCTGCACGACGGGGCGCAGCAGCGCCTGGTGAGCCTGATGATCGGACTGCGGCTGGCGCGGGAGCTGATTCCCGACACGGAAACATCCGCGGTCGACCTGCTGGACCAGTCGATCGACAACGCCCAGACGGCGATCAACGAGCTGCGGGAACTCGCCTCGGGGATCTACCCGCTTGTGCTGACGGTAAAGGGCCTGGTCGCGGCCGTGAAGGACCTGGCGTCCCGATGCCCGGTGGCCACGGTCGTCGAGAGCAAGGACGAGCGCAGGATCTCCACGACGGTCGAGTCGAACGCGTACTTCGTGGTGGCCGAGGCTGTCACCAACGCGGTCAAGCACGCCCAGGCGTCCAGAATCGACGTCTTCATCGAGTTCGACGACATGCTGAGGATCACGGTCTCCGACGACGGGATCGGAGGCATGGACATGGCCAACGCAGGCAGCGGGATGACCGGCCTGGCGGACCGGGTGGCAGCCTTCGACGGCAAGCTGGCCGTCGACTCCCCGCCCGGCACCGGCAGTGCCATCCAGATCCGGATCCCGATTCCGGACTGACCGCCCCCGGCCCCGCCCTCGGTCCGGAGCAGTCAGTCGTTGGCGTGCTGGATGCGGGGTCGCCGACGCGCGGCGGCGGCCGCCTCGACCGACCCGGCGACCACCAGTACGGAGCCGCCGACGTCGGCCAACTGCCCCACAGAAGAAAAGGGGAACGCGGTCATGAGCAAACCCGCCGAAACGGTTGCAGCGTTCACCAGGTCGTCGTAGACGAAGAAATGGCTCACCGAGTGCGAGGTGACCGAGACCGAGACGGATACGAAAAATCCCCGCAACAGCCAGCCGCAACCGGTCCACACGCCCAGCAGCAACACTGGGTCGGCCCAGCCCCGGACGAGGAGGGCGCCCAGCAGAAAGACGGCCGGGCCCCCGACGCGCAGCAGCCGACGAACCGACGCCGGCACCTTGGACTCGTGCAGCGCCAGCAGTTGCAGCACGCTCTGCACGGCCATGTGCACCCCGAAGAGCACTCCGGCCACTGCCACGGACCGGACGTGCGCGACGATCAGTGCGGCTCCCACGGCTGCCGAGATCAGTGAACCGGCCAGTATGGTCCTCCGGGTGAGCACGCCTCGTGGGCCGGCGACCACCGGGGGTCCGGGGCGCTCCCGAAGGTCGCGGGCGTCGCCCCGGAAGGTGTCCAGCTGGGCCATGTTCGGTTCCGTTCCTCAACCCGCGTGCCGCAGCGGACCGCGACGCGGCCATGTCCTGTCCTATGAGCTCGTCGGTCCGTCCGGGGGACCGCTCGCAGGGTGTCCGGAATCAGGTGAGCCGGCAGCCCGGTTACCGATATCAAGTCTCGAACGAAGCGGCGTCCGGGTCTGTCATGTGCTCCCTCGCCCTTCGGCCAGGCACCCCCACCGCTTCCCTAGGGCCCGCCCCACGCTGGCGCGTGCGTCAACCTCCTGACCTGCAGCGGAGCCGTCGCGCCGGCTGGGCCCGCACCGGCCAGCCGGATCGCAGCGCACGCAGACCTAGGGTTGTCCCCACAGGGTCCGTAAGGTGCACCCCCAGGCGTATCTCAGGTGTCCTTGACAGCCATCGGTCCCGGTGATGACAGATCCTGTGTAACGACCGAGGACATCACACCTGTAAAAGCCGATGACCAGGCACGAGGGCTCGCTCCCTCCCTGCCCTGCGCAGCTCGCGGACCGCGACCTCAGAGCGCTCGGTGCTGCCCCGGCCACACGGCTCATGTATCACTGGAGGCTGCCATGTTCCGCGCCACTGACATTCCGCCGGCCACGAACGGCACTCGGAAGCCGGGTCCCCATGATGACCGAGCGTCCGCACCGGCTTGGCAAGGCGTCCGAAGGCACACCGACCGAGAAGCAGAGAACGTGGCGTCGGACGCGACACCACCGGGAACGAGAGGAGGGCTGACGGATTCCCTCTACACCACTGAGGCGGTGCCCGGTCACCGAAGACTGGCCTATTGGCACGACGCCGTGTCGCGCATGTTCCCCTCGGCCGACGTCTCCTTTCCCCACGGTGAATGCCAGGGGACCCTCCGACTGTCCCAGCTCGGTCCGGTGCTGGCCGTCACCGTGCGGGGCGACGCCATGCGTGTATGCCGGCCCGCTCGACCGGTCGGCTCCCGTCACGACGAGCCCCTGGTTGTCGTGGCACCGGTCGAGGGGATCGCTGTCGTCGACCAAGGTGACGGAGGCACCCAGGTGCGTCCCGGAGCGACGGCCTTCTGCGACATGGCCCGCCCGATACGCATCGGCTTCTCCCACGCCCATCACGTGAAGTTCCTCGTCGTGCCGCGGTGGCTCCTGAGCTTGACGGAAGACGAACTACGGCAGCTGACGACGGCACCCATCCATGCGGACACTCCGTCGGGTTCGCTCCTGTCCCCACTGCTGACTCAACTGGTGGACGTCGCACCTGCCCTGCCCTCAGGCACCGGTGAGACGCTGGTGCGCAATGTCGTCGACCTCATCTCCGTCCTGGCGGGCGAGCGACTGCACCGGGCGGCGGACGGTATGCCGGAGGCCACGCGGCACTTGCTGCCACGAATCCAGGAGCACATCGACCTGCACCTCGGGAATCCGGACCTGACTCCCGAATCCATTGCCCAGGCCCACCACATCTCCGTCCGCTACTTGCACAAGCTCTTCGAACATGAGGACATCACCGTCAGCCGGTGGATCCAGCGCCGACGTCTCCATGAGTGCCGCCGAGAACTGGCCCGCCGAACAACATCGAGCCGGACGATCTCTGCGGTGGCCCGGCGATGGGGATTCACCAGCGCCGCCCACTTCAGCCGCGCGTTCCGGATGATGTACGGCATGTCCCCTGCCGAGTGGCGGCGGCTGGCCCGTCAGAACTCACATCCGCAGGCTGCGACCCGTACGGCCGCGGAGTACGAGGCGGCCCCCAGGCCTCTGTCACGAAGCTCGGACCTTCGCCAGACAGGGACCGGAGTCGGCGTCGGCACCACGGCAGCCTGATACCCAGGCTGCCTCTCGCCGCCCGGTCCCACCTCTCGGACGAACTTTCCCGCGGCCACGCCGGCAGTCCGCGTCATGCGCCTCCAGGAGGAGATCGTTTTGCCGTTGTACGCCGCCTGCCCGTCGACGCTTGATGCAACTGGTTCTGACGGGGATCAGCAGCGAACATCCACTACTCGTGGACATCGGCAACGAGGTCTTGTGCGCGGTGGCACACAAACCGTAGGGATCCCCCTATGGTCCGGCCGCCGTAACGTTGTGCATGCTGGGTTGATGTGCATCAACATCGTCGTCGTTGACGACGACCCTGGGTTCCGGCGCATCGCCACGACACTGCTGATGGCGCGGGGACTGCGCGTCGTGGCGGTATCCGGCGATGGCGCCTCGGCCCTGGCCGTAGTGCGGGCTCATCGCCCCCACGGTTTGCTGCTCGACCTGCACCTACCTGACCTGGACGGTCTCAGTGTCGCTCGACAACTGGCAGAGGAGGACAACCCGCCACGGGTCGTCCTCACCTCTACCGACAACCTGCTCTGGACGCAGGAGGAACTGGTGAGCGCGGGAATCGAGTCCTTCGTCACCAAGGACAAACTGTTCGATGCTGATCTGCGGGGCCTGTTCGCCCCCTCTTCGCCCTGACGCCCGACCTCAGGCAGCGACCTCGCCGGCACGGCCCTCTGCACCACCGCGTGTTTCGCTACTGCCCGAGGTAGCGCAGCACAGCCAGCACCCGCCGGTGCTGACCGTCTCCAGAGGCGGACTGGCTCAGCCCCAGCTTCAGGAAGATGCCGGTCACGTGCCGTTCCACAGCCGCGACGCTCACGAAAAGCTGCTTGGATATCCCCGTGTTCGAGTGACCTTCGGCCATCAGTGCCAGGACCTGCCGCTCCTTGGGTGTCAGCGCGGCCAGCGGATCCTGCGGACGTTTGCGCCCCAGAAGTGCCGAGATCACGTCCGGGTCGAGTGCCGAGTCCCGGGCCACCACCCGCTCGACGGCATCGATGATGATCTGAGGGCTGGCCACCTTCTCCTTCAGGAGATAGCCCACTCCGCTCGGGTCGTCCCCCACCAGGTCAAGCGCGTAGGAAGCGTCAAGGAACTGGGACAGGACGATGACAGCGGTCTCCGGTCGCTCGGCGCGGATCTTCCGAACGGCCTCCAGGCCGTCCGCTTCCAGGTTCGGCGGCATCCGGATGTCGGTGATCACCACGTCGGGGAGGTGCTTCTGCGCGACGTGGACGAGGTCCACCGCATTGTCGACGGCCGCGACCACGTCGATGCCCGCCTTGCGCAGGATGGTCGCGATTCCTTCGCGCATGATCGGCTGGTCTTCACCCAGCACCGCCCGCAGTGGTTGGCTCATGGCCGCATCCTAGCCTGGGGAAGAGTCCGACCTTGCCGACGAAGCGCACACGTGTGCGAAATGGGGCGTAACGCGGAAGTGCCCTCGATTTCGACACCTCCCACGCGTACGTTGTGTACGCGCCGTTTCTCTTCCCGTTGTCCGTCAGGCGAGATGCCGCAGCAGAGCGGCGACGGCGGGCGACGGATCCCCGGGCGGGCGTACCACCATGATCTTCCACCTCGGCGCATGCCGGCGGACGTGATACTGGCTCAGATCGGGGAATCGGTCGGCAATCGACAGGGGCATGATGCATACGCCCAGGTCGTTGCGGACCAGTTCGGCCGCCGCGACGATGTCGTTCACCTCGAAGGTGGTGGCACGGTCCAAGCCCGCGGCTCGGAAGGAACGGTCGACCGCGTAGCGGATAGCCCAGCCCGGCGAGAAGTCCACCAGCGGCAGACGGGCGATGTCGTCGAGTTCCACACCGCCCCCAGCCATCGCCCCGGAGACGATGCGGCTGGGCGCCGCGAGCAACACCATCTCCTCCTGGGACAGCAGTCGGGTGGTCAGGCCGCGCTGCTGTTGGCGGTCGAGCGCCACGACGGCCAAGTCGACCGACCCGTCCCGCAGCGCCTGACGAATGTCGGCGACCGCGGCCTGCCGTAGCTGGACCGCCACGCCCGGGTGCTCGCTGCGCAGCGCGGCCAGGGCATGGTGGAGTCCCGCCCAGACCCCCTGCATCGTGCCGACCGTGACGCGACCTCGCAGTTGCCCCCGGACTTCACTGACTGCCTCCTGGACCATTTCTGCGGCGCGCAGGGCAGTTCTGGCCGCGGTGACGAACGCTTCGCCGGCGGGGGTCAGGGCGACCCGGTGCGTGGTGCGGTCGAACAACGGGGTGCCGAGTTCTCGCTCCAGGGACTTGACCGTGCCGGACACGGCCGACTGCACGACGTGCAGTCGGCGTGCCGCGGCTGTGAAGGTACCCGCCTCGGCCACCGCGACGACGACCTCCATCTGTCGCAGATCCATCATGCGCTCCTGATCGAGGGCTCCCCCGCCGATACGAGGGCGGCCGTTGGCCCGGCCGGGCGACATCGTAGGTGGCCGTGACGGTCCAGGCGTCTACTCAGACGCGCACCAGCGGGGTGTCGACCAGATGCTCGGCGAGGAACCACGCCTGGAGTTCGCCGGTCCGGATGATCTGCGAGACCAGCAGGTCGTTGGTGCCGTCGTCACCCATCTCATTGGCGCGGGCGGCGGCGTCGTGGGCCTCGATGAGGATCGTCTCGTGGGCCTCCAGCAGACGGGAGAGCATCGCCGGGACCTCCTCGACGCCGTCCGGGGGTCGCGGTATCGACGTGATCTCGGCGACGTGCCGGGGGTCGCCCACCGCGACGCCGCCCAGCGACTGCACGCGCTCGGCGATCGTATCGACCAGCTCGAGCTGTTCACCAGCGTGCTTGTCCAGCAGCAGGTGGAGCTGATAGAAGGTCGCGCCGCGCATCAGCCAGTGACTCTTCTTGTACAGGCCGTACAAGATCGAGGTATCCGCCAGAGCCTTGTTCAGCCGCTGGCAGGAATACATCCGGGCGTCGTGGGACAGGCCGATGGGGTACTGCCTGACGGTCCCGAACTCCTGGATCACCTTGCCCTTCTGGTGCAGCCTCGGCTGGCTGCTGAGCGTGTGTTCTGTGCTGGTGGTCATGGTTCGCCTCCTGGTGTGCGGTTGTTCTGTGGTGAGGCTAGGCCGGGTCTTTGTTACCGGATTGTCCTGCGGCGCACGCGGATTGGTCCGACAGTGCACACACCGTCGCAGCGCCGGAAGGCGCCTGACATCTGCTGTTTCCGGTCGGGGTCAGCCGGCCGCGTCCTGCCGCGGCCCCCGTTCGAACGCCCAGTAGGCCAGGGCGATCAGCGGCAGGGCAGCACCCAGCACGGTCAGTCCACTCCAGCCGACCGCGTCGTAGACGACCGTACCGAGCTGGGAGCCGATCGCGCCGCCGGTGAAGAACATCGCGATGAAGACGCTGTTGAGGCGAGAGCGGGCACCGGGATCGAGGGCGTAGACGGTGTGCTGGCCGAGGATCAGTGTGGTCTGCACCGCCACGTCGACGAGGATCGCCGCGAGAGCGAGCAGCGCGATGCTGTGCCCGCCGAAGCCCGCGAGGGCGAAGGCCAGCGCGGCGACCACGAGGGCGATACCGGTGGCGGGACGCGCCAGCCCCCGGTCGGCCCAGCGCCCGGCGAGCGGGGCCACGGCGGCACCCGCAGCACCGACAAGGGCGAAGACGCCCACCCCGACCGCGGAGTAGTGGAAGCGGGGCCCGGTCAGAACGTAGGAGACCGTGGTCCAGAAAGCACTGAAGACAGCGAACATGGCCGCTTGGTACAGACCTCGGCGCCGCAGTATCGGATGCGCGCGCAGGAGCTGGAAGGTGGAGCGCAGTACGTGGTGGTACGGGAACGAGGTGGTAGGGGCGTGCTGCGGCAGGGCCACGCGCAGGGATACCGCGAGGACGGCCATGAGGACGGCGGAGCCGAGGAAGACCACCCGCCAACTGGCTATCTCGGAGACCAGGCTGCTCAGGGTGCGAGAGAGCAGGATGCCGGTGAGCAGACCGCTCATGACGCGGCCCACGACGCGCCCCCGGGCATGGTCGGGCGCCAGGTTCGCGGCGAACGGCACCAATATCTGGGCGACCACGGATGTGGCCCCGCTGATCAGCGAGGCAGCGAGCAGCACAGGGAAGGTCGGGGCGAGGCCCGCCACCACGAGTGCCACGGCGGTGATCGTCAGCAGGACGGTGACAAGCTGCCGCTTCTCCAGACGGTCACCGAGCGGCACCAGGAAGAGCATGCCGATGACGTATCCGACCTGGGTGAGCGTGATCAGCGCCCCGGCCGTCGCCGCGCCGACGCCGAAGACGTCACCCAGCGACGACAACAGGGGCTGGGCGTAGTAGAGGTTGGCGACCGTCATGCCGCAGGCAACGGCCAGGAGCGCAATCAGCCATCCGGGCACGTCCCGAGTGGCGCTCGTCGCCTGAGACGGTGTGGGCACCTTGCTTGTGCTGGACATGTGCACCTTCTTTCGTCACACATCTGCAACCGGCACGCCGGGCTGCCCCTTCCTCACCCGTCACGATGATGTGCGATGTCAGTTATCTCGACAACAGATGGGGAGGGGCAGTGTGTGGTGCGTTCTCCCACGGGAAGACAGGGACGCGTGAGGGCGCCCCGCGACCGCCCTTGCGCACTACTCCTCTCCTCGCGTTACAGTCCGCCGGCGCGTGGAAAGACGGGTCGTGGACGAAACGGCGTGCCTTGCGTGTACGTCCTTCGCCCGGCGCGACAGACACGCCCTGCCCCCACCCGCGGCCGAGGGCTCAGGCCGGAAGCAGCCGCTGCCGCAGTTCGCCGATGCCGTGGATCGAGCTGACGAGTTCGTCGCCGGGCTGCAGCCAGCGTTGGGGCGTGCGGCCGAGGCCGACACCTGCGGGCGTACCCGTGTAGATGACGTCGCCGGGGAAGAGCGTCAACACCTCCGACAGCTTCGCGATGAGCGCCGGGACGGGGAAGATGAGCTGCCGAGTGGAGCCCTGCTGCACCTCTTCGCCGTTGATGCTGCAGGTGAGTTCGAGGGCGTCGGGGTCGTCCAACTCGTCCGGGGTGACCAGGGTCGGACCCATGGGCGAGAAGCCCGGGTAGGACTTGGCGAGACCGAACTGGGGTGCCGGGCCACTCATCTGAAGGACTCGCTCCGACAGATCCTGTCCGACGGTCAGGCCGGCGACATGGTCCCAGGCGTCCGCCTCGCGCACGCGGCGGGCCGCCTTGCCGATGACGGCGACCAGTTCCACCTCCCAGTCGGTGTGGCCGCCGTCGGGCAGCACCACGTCAGAGAGGGGGCCGGTGATGCTGCTGACGAACTTGGTGAAGACCGGCGGCATGTCCTCAGGCTGGGTGAACCCCGCCTCGTCGACGTGCTCGCGGTAGTTCAGTCCGATGGCGAAAAGCTGGCGCGGAGCCGGGGCCGGGGCACCGAGGTCGGCCGCGTCGAAGTGCCGGCCGGCGTCCCCGAGATCGGCTGCCCCGGCCCAGGCCCTGAACTCTTCCCACTGCTCGTAGATCGCCTGCGGGTCGGCTGGAAACCGGTGACCGCTGGCATCGTGGACGTCCACGGCACGCTCGCCCAGGACAAGCGTCAGTCGTCCCGACAGGTTGGCGATTCGCATGAGGTTTCTCCTGTGCTGGCTTCTTCGAGAGGGTGGGTGGAACTGTTCTCAGACGGGCCGGGTGACCCGCTCGAGGAGCAGCAGCACCGACTCGTAGGGGCGGCCGGTGACGTGCTCCATACCGATCTCGCAGGTGCGGTTCGCCGAGAGGTAGGCGTCGTAGTCGCCCGCCAGGACCTCTTCGGCCTCATGCGCCGTGGCCGACTCGGCGAGCTCCTTGTGGAGCATGCCGCGGTCGCCGGCGAAGCCGCAGCATTCCGCGTAGACCGGGACAACCACCTCATGGGCCACGAACCGGGCCAGCTCGTCCAGCTGCTCCACGTCACCCAGGTGCCGCATGGAACACGTCGGGTGAATGACCGCACTGTCGACCTTCCGGGCGGCGGTGAGGTGGGGCAGGAGCTCGCGGGCGGCCCACACCAGGGAGTCGACCACATCGAGCTTCTCGTGCTTGCGTCTGTTCTCGGGCGTCAGGTACGGGATGATCTCGTGTCCGATGCCGAGGGTGCAGGACGAGGCGTCGACCACGAGGGGCAGCCTGCCTCTGTCCGTCCACCCCCACGCCCGTTCGACGGTCTGGTTGGCCATGAGCCTGTTGCCGTCGTCGTATCCCTTGGAGTGCCAGATCGTGGCACAGCAGGAGCCGACGATGTCGGAGGGGACCCAGACGGGGCGGCCGGCACGCTCGGAAAGCTTCACCACGGCCTCAGGTAGAGGGAGATCCTCCCCGCCCTCCGGTCCGGCAAAGATCCGGTTGACGCAGGCCACGAAGTAAACGGCCGCGGCGTCCTGGCGCCGGGTCAGGGGCAGTCCCGAGGAGGCGGGGCCCGGGATCGCGCTGATCCACTCCGGTACCAGGTCGGGGGTGACCGCCTTGCGGGCCAGGGCGGTGGCGCGGGTGAGCACGCCGTCGTTGACGTGTTCGGCGACACCGAGGGCGGCGCGGACGGATTTCTCCACGGTTGCGAAGTGTCCGGCGACCCGCTCAGCGTTCCGCTCGGCAATGCCCCCGTGTCGCTGGTGCCGGAACTGCTTCATCATGGCGCCGGTGTCGATACCGACCGGACAGGCGATCTTGCAGGTCGAGTCGCCGGCGCAGGTGTCGACGGCGTCGTAGCCGTACGACTCCAGCAGGCTGTCGGTCACGGGTGAGTCGACGGGCTGGCGCATCATCTCGCGTCGGAGCACGATTCGCTGCCGGGGCGTCGTCGTCAGATCACGGCTGGGGCAGACCGGCTCACAGAAGCCGCACTCGATGCAGGGATCGGCGACAGCTTCGATGGTCGGGATCGTCTTCAGGTGCTTCAGGT
Organism: Streptomyces sp. NPDC051064; assembly: GCF_044455985.1. NCBI lineage: Bacteria > Bacillati > Actinomycetota > Actinomycetes > Kitasatosporales > Streptomycetaceae > Streptomyces > Streptomyces sp. NPDC051064. The sequence continues at coordinate 2,947 of NZ_JBITFK010000013.1, read as the reverse complement.
GGGCCCGGGGGTCCCGGTTCAACACCACCCCCGGTGCGAGGACCCCGTGCGGGTCCAGGGCCTGCTTGACGCGCCACATGATCTCGGTGGCCTGGGAGCCCCACTCGGACTCCAGGAACGGCGTCATGTTCCGACCAGTGGCGTGCTCCGCCTTGAGGGAGCCGTCGAACCGGTCGATGACCATGGCGCAGAACTCGTCCATGAACGACGCGTACCGCTCGACGTCTTCGGGCCGGGCTGCGTCGAAGGCGAGCAGGAAGTGCAGATTGCCGTGGGCCGCATGTCCGGCCACCGCTGCGTCGTAGCCGTAGCGCCGCTGCATTTCCAGCAGCGCCTCGCATGCCTCGGCCAGACGAGAGGGAGGAACGGCGAAGTCCTCGGTGATCAGCGTCGTCCCCGTGGGCCGGGCCTTGCCTACGGCTGTCATGAACGCCTCGCGGGCGTGCCAGTAGGTGCGCACGGTACCCGGGTCGGTGACGAAGGCGTTCGAAACCGACGGCACAGGGGCCACCAGCGTCAGCCCTTCGACCACCTCGGCAGCCGCCCGCCGGTGAGCGAGGTGGTCCTCTTCGGTCGCGGCACGGAACTCGACCAGGAGCGCGGTGCTCTCCTGCGGTATGTCCCGCCAGTCCCCGGGAACGCCGTCCACCTCGGCGCAGGCACGCAGGGTGTTGCCGTCCATCAGCTCCACGGCGCGCGCCCCCGCCCGGTTGAACAGCGTCACGGCGGCGGCGGCGGCGGGCAGGTCGGGGAAGAACAGCAGCGCCGTGTAGGTCCTCCGGTCCAGCGGAACTGTGTCGAAGACGGTCTCGGCGATGAAGCCCAGAGTGCCCTCGGAACCGACCATGAGACCGCGGAGGATGTCCACGGCGGTGGTGCCGTCGAGGAAGGCGTCCAGCCGGTAGCCGCTGGTGTTCTTCAGCTCGTACTTGGCACGTATGCGCGCGACCAGTTCGGCGTCGCTCTCGATCTCTTCCTTGAGCGCCAGCAAAGTCGCGTGCAGGTCCGGTTCGGCCGCCCGCAAGCGTGCCTCGGCGTCCGGGCCGGCCGTGTCGACGACCGTTCCGGACGGCAGGACCGCGGTCAGCGAGGACAGCAGGCGGTAGGAGTTGCGGGTGGTGCCGGCGGTCATGCCGGAGGCGTTGTTGGCCACGACGCCGCCGACGGAAGCCGCGCTGGAGCTGGCGGGGTCGGGGCCCATCAGCCGACCGTGCCGGGAGAGCGTGATGTTGGCCCGGCCGACGGTGGTGCCCGGTTTGATCCGCGCCTTGGCACCGTCGTCGATGACTTCCACTCCGGTCCAGTGACGGCGGACGTCTACGAGGATGTCGTCCCCCTGGGCTTGTCCGTTAAGGGAGGTACCGGCCGCGCGGAAGACCACGTGGCGACGGTTCTCCCGGGCGTAACGCAGCACGGTCGAGACATCGTCGATGTTCTCGGCGATGACTACGACGCGGGGCACCAGACGGTAGGGGCTGGCGTCGGAGGCATAACGCACCAGGTCCGAAATCTTGTGCAGGACCTTGTCCGTACCGAGTTCCGCGACCAGCGCGTCCCGCAGCTCGTCCGGGGTACCGGACGCCTGGTCGTCGGCGACCCGGTCGATGGACGGGCCCTCCGCGGTGTGAGGGCGCAGCATTCCAGGCTTCGGTTCGAGCAGCGGCATGGGTGTTCTCTTCCTCCCTTTTCGTGGGCTGGTGCTGTGACCCGTGCTGGTCGCGATCCGGCGGGCGGTCCGGCCGGCCCTCGCGGAGCCGACCGGGTGCCCGAAGCGAACTCCTTCGGGCACCACGGATGCGGCGCGGCTCGGAGACGCAGCGCAGGCGCCGGTGTCGCCGCAGAGGGCATGTGCCGCTCCGGTCTGTCCGGTGTGAGGTCAGTGACCGGTGGAGACGGCGTGCGCGGCCTTGTCGATCAGGTCGGCGACAGCGCGCGGGTCACTCACCGCGGCCGCGTGCGGTGCGTGAACGGTGACCGTGTGCGCCTTGGCGCGCGCGGCCATCCAGCGCTGTACCTTCGGCGGGATGTTCCTGTCCTCGGTAGCGATGAGGTACCAGGTGGGCAGCTTCTTCCAGGCCGCTGCAGTGGCCGGTTCGTTCAGCGCCGCCACGGTGATCGGGCGCTGTCCGACGGCCATCGTCTGGGTAGTGGCCTTGGCGACGCCTGCCGCGAACTGCTGGGGGAACAGGTCCTGCCTGATGACCAGCTCGTCGCCCTGCCCGCCGCCGGACAGCGGGTATTTCTGGACGACTGTGGTACTGGCGAGCGAACTGCCCGGGTACTTGTCGCTCAGCTCGGCAGCGCTCTCACCGACGTCCGGGACGAAGGCCGCGATGTAGACCAGCCCCTTGACCTGGGCGGAACCGACCGCGGCTCGGCTGATGACAGAACCTCCGTAGGAGTGGCCCGCAAGCAGGACCGGCCCCTCGATGCTGTCCAGGACGCTGCGCACGTAGGCGGCGTCGCCGGCCACGCTGCGCAGCGGGTTCGGCGGAACCACGACGCGGTGGCCCTGACGCTGGAGCCGCTGCACCACGGGAGTCCAGCTGGAAGCGTCCACGAAGGCGCCGTGCACCAGCACGATGGTGGGAAGCTGCTTCCTTCGCTCGGACGCCTTGTCGGCAGCCGTGGTCTCGGCGGAGGCCGAGTGGGCGATGCCTGTGACGCCGAGAGCGGCGGCTCCGGCCACCGCGGACAGGGTCATGGTGCGACGCGAGATCGATGGGTTCATCGTTGTCTTCCTGCTCGGGACGGCTCGCCCGCAAGCCGTGCGGCCACCGTGGGCGCGGGCTTGTGGGTGGTGCCGGGGAGAGATCCTGTGGTGGAGGATCTGCGAAAAGGGTTACTTGGAAGTGGCGTTGATGGCTTCTTCGATGAAGGCGACGACCTTCTTCGGGTGAGCGAGCATGACCAGGTGCGAGGAGTCGACCTCGATGGTGGTCATGCC
>NZ_JBITFK010000012.1:0-217099 GCF_044455985.1 Streptomyces sp. NPDC051064 | reverse complement strand
GCAGGGGGGACCCTGTGGGAGAGTAGGACGCCGCCGAACAATTATTCCGGGAAAGCCCCGTGCCCTTGTGGCACGGGGCTTTTCTGCGTTCACGGTCAGTCACAGAGCGTCACCGCACAGGTCGGCCCGAAGAAGTTTGGCCGGCGATGTCGAGAACCCGTGCCTGGCTTCGTCCCCGTAGTGAAGGCGACCACAATGGGGTCGCACCAGCATCGAGGGAGACGCAATGGCCAAGTACCTGCTGCTCAAGCACTACCGCGGTGGCCCGATTCCGGTCAACGACGTGCCGATGGACCGATGGACGCCGGAGGAGATCTCGGCTCACGTGCAGTACATGAACGACTTCGCGGCCCGGCTGGAGAAGACGGGGGAGTTTGTCGACGGTCAGGCGCTCGCCCCCGAAGGTGCGTGGGTCCGCTACGGCGGTGAGGGGCGGCCGCCGGTCACCGACGGTCCGTTCGCGGAGACCAAGGACCTCATCGCCGGCTGGATGATCATCGACGTGGACAGCTACGACCGCGCCGTCGAGCTGGCCGGGGAGCTGTCTGCCGCGCCAGGGGCGGGTGGCAAGGCGATCCACGAGTGGCTGGAGGTGCGTCCGTTCCTCACCGCGCATCCCACCATCACGGAGTGACGTCGGCGATGGACGAGGTTCTGCTCAGGAGCCTCACGCCGAGCGTGATCGCCGTCCTCGTCCGCCGCGGAGCTGATTTCGCGGCGGCCGAGGACGCCGTGCAGGACGCTCTGGTCGAGGCGCTCCGGGTCTGGGCGGCCGACCGGCCGCGCGACCCCAAGGGCTGGCTGGTCACCGTGGCCTGGCGTAAGTTCCTCGATGCGGCCCGGGCGGACACCGCCCGCCGCCGACGTGAGGACCGCGTCGAGGAGGAGCCGGCGCCCGGGCCGACGCGGGCGGTGGACGACACGCTCCAGCTCTACTTCCTCTGTGCCCACCCGTCGTTGACCCCGGCATCGGCGGTCGCGCTGACGCTGCGCGCCGTCGGTGGGCTGACCACCCGCCAGATCGCCCAGGCCTATCTGGTGCCCGAGGCGACCATGGCGCAGCGCATCAGCCGGGCCAAGCGCACCGTCTCGGGGGTGCAGTTCGACCAGCCCGGCAATGTGGCCACGGTGCTGCGCGTCCTCTATCTGGTCTTCAACGAGGGGTACTCCGGTGATGTCGACCTCGCCGCCGAGGCGATCCGGCTCACCCGGCAGCTCGCGGGCGCGATCGACCACCCCGAGGTCGCGGGGCTGCTCGCCCTCATGCTGCTCCACCATGCCCGGCGCGCGGCCCGGAGCGCTCCCGACGGCAGCCTGGTGCCGCTCGTCGAGCAGGACCGGGAGCTCTGGGACACCGAGTTGATCGCTTCAGGCGTGGAGATCCTTCAGGCGGCGCTCGCCCGTGACCAGCTGGGTGAGTACCAGGCGCAGGCCGCCATCGCGGCGCTTCACGCCGACGCGCCTGCTGCCGAGGAGACCGACTGGGTGCAGATCGTCGAGTGGTACGACGAGCTCGCGCGCCTGACGGACAGCCCGGTGGTCCTGCTGAACCGTGCGGTTGCCGTCGGCGAGGCCGACGGACCGCGCGCCGGTCTGGCGGCGCTCGACGGGCTGAACACGTCTTCCCCGAGCTCTCGGCAACTTCCCCAAGCTCTCGGCTGCGCTCAAGCAAGGGAGACCCCATTGAGCAGGGAAGACCCCATCCCCCGCTACACAGCGGTGTCGGCGTACCTCCACGAGCGGGACGGCGACCTGGCCACGGCGGCACGGCTGTACGCGGAGGCGGCCCGGAAAGCGTCCAACCTCGCCGAGCGGGACCATCTGACACGCCAGGCCGCCCGGCTCAACCGGGCCATGTCGTGAAGGCGGTGAAGGCCGGGAACGGCGGTGAAGGCCGGGTTCACCATGCGGCGGCTCGCGGGGTGTGGTCGGCGCTATGGAGCGGGTGTGGCGGTCGTCCGACCGCGGGCTGGACGTGCCGGGGTACGACGCCGAGGCGTCCCGTCGCCGGACGCCCGGCGTATCTCGTTTGCCGTGGCCGCGGCGGCGGTGCACGATCGGCGGATGGACTACGTAGTACGTGCGGTGCGGGCGGAGGAGTGGGAGCGGGCCAGGGAGATCCGGCTGGCGGCGCTACGGGACCCGGTCGCCTCGATCGCCTTCCTGGAGACGTCCGAGCAGGCCCTGGCCAAGCCAGATGTGTTCTGGCAGGAGCGGACGACGGGCGCTGCCGAGGGGACGCACGTCCGTCAGTTCGTCGCCGAGGCTCCGGACGGGCAGTGGGCGGGGACGGTATCGGTGCTCGTCGAGCGGCGGGCGGGCGAGCCGGGGTTCGGAGAGGCTGCGGAGGTCGATCAGGCCCACCTGGTCGGGGTGTTCGTACGGCCGGAGCACCGGGGGATCGGGGTGGTGGACGCGCTGTTCCGCGAGGCCATCGACTGGGCCTGGTCGTTGGCCGGGCCGCCGCTGGAACGGGTGCGGCTCTACGTCCACGAGGCCAACGCGCGTGCCGCGGCCTCCTACCGCCGGATCGGCTTCGCCCCCACGGGGCGGACGCTGCCGATGCAGGGTGATCCGGCGTCCCTGGAACTGGAGTTCGAGATCCGCCGGCCGAAGTAGGTGCGGCTGTCGTCGCGGTCAGCTCGGGCCGGGTGCCGGCAGGCGTTCCCGCCAGCGGGCACGGGCCTGTTCCTCGGAGCGGAGCAGGACCAGGGCGGGCATCCCCTGGTCCTGGCCGGCGAGAAGCAGTTCCGGCAGCTGGGGGAGCGGAGCCACGGCGGCGACGTCGTCGAGGACGAGCGTCATTGGTGGGTCGAGCCGACCGTCGGTTGACCGTGCGGCCATGCGGCGGCCGTGCTCGACCACGTGCGAGGCGAGTGCGGTGAGCAGGGGCATCGCACCGGGGTGGTGGTGAGGATCCTCGATGGGTTCACCGACCACATAGAGCGTTCCCCCTTCACGTGCAAAAGAATCCAGCACGAGCGCATCGGCTCGGTTGGGTGTGCACGCTTCCCGGATGTGGACCGAGGAGAGCGCCTCGAAGGCCCGTACGGTCAGTTCCTGGGCCATCTCCCGGCGTTCGGGGTAGGCGGTGAGCGCGGACTCCAGGAGCCCGGCGAGCCCGGACGCCGCCTTGGGATGTGTGCGGAGCACGCGGACAGGTTCGTGGCCGCCGGAGCCCGAGGCCCAGCGGTGGACCTGGCGGAAGGGGCGGCCGTCCACGGCGGCGGCGTGCAGCCAGCACCGGAGGAGGGTCCCGGCGGTGTCGGCGACGGCCGCGTCGACCCTGGCCAGGGGGCGGACCGGGGCGAGCAGGGCGGCCGCCCGGGAGCCGGCGGTGGCGGGGTCCTCGCAGCCCGCGACGGGGGACCAGTGGAGGCGGGCCGGGGTGTCGCAGAGGTGGCCCGGGTCGTAGACGAGGACCGGGCCGAGCTTGCTGCGGGCGTCCTTCGTCTCGGCCCAGACGGTGGGATCCGAGGTCACGACGAGCGCGGGGCCGTCGGCGTCCCGGATGGCCTGGACGACGGCGGGGCGGCGGGCGGCGGAGGCGCCGTAGAGGATCTGCGGGGTACGGGGCGTGGGGACCAGGGAGGGCTCTCGCGCGTACGCGGCGAGGGCGGGCTCCACTGCGTACGGGGCAGCTTCCGCAGGGGCCGCCTCCACGGGGGCCGGAGCGGGCGCCGGAGCGGGCGTCCGGGGTGCTGCTTCGGTGGTCGTCGCTTCCCGTGTGGGCTCCTGGACCGCCGGGCCTGTGGGCACGGTCTCCCGGTCGGGTTCGTACGGTGCCGGGGCCGCGCGCCTCTGGTTCCGGACCAGCCGCCAGCGGGCCACCACACCCACCGCGAACACGGTCAGGACGAGCAGCACCATCACCTCGCCGATGAACAGGCCCCAGAACAGCCCGTACCCGGAGAGCTCGCCCGGCGGGGTGTCCGGCCAGGCGCCCGGCAGGTCCGTCGGCTCGACGGCCAGGGCGCGCAGGGCCAGTGGCGTCCGCGTGAACGTGACGCCGTCCGGCCAGCCACCGTGGGCGAACAGTCCGGCGAGGCCCGTGGCCGTCCAGGCCAGGACCGTCAGCCCGAAGAGGAAGGCCAGGAGGCCGATCAGCAGCCCGTCCGGGACGCCGCCCTGGCCGTCGCCGCCGCGCCCCGAACCGGATGGTGCCTGGCGTGCCATGTCATGCCACCGTTGACTCGGACGACTCGTTCAGCCGTTGCTGGTGCTCGATCCGCGCCGCCCGCTGCTCCGCCTCCAGCTCCGCGGCCCGTACGTCCTCGGGGAGCAGGTCCGTCGTGGAACCCTCGGTCATCGCGCGGTCGGTGAAGACCAGGGGGCGTTCCGCCTCGGTGATCAGGTGCTTGACGACCTGCACGTTGCCGTTGACGTCCCATACGGCGATGCCGGGCGTCAGCGTCGGGATGATCTCGACCGCCCACCTGGGCAGGCCGATGACCTTGCCCGTCGCTCTCGCCTCGTCCGCCTTCTGGGCGTAGATCGTGCGGGTGGAGGCCATCTTCAGGATGGCCGCCGCTTCCTTCGCCGCGGCTCCGTCGACGACGTCACTGAGGTGGTGGACGACCGCGACGAAGGACAGCCCGAGGCGTCGGCCGAACTTCAGCAGGCGCTGGAAGAGCTGTGCTACGAAGGGCGAGTTGATGATGTGCCAGGCCTCCTCGACGAGGAAGATGCGCTTCTTCCGGTCGGGCCTGATCCAGGTGTGCTCCAGCCAGACACCGACGATCGCCATGAGGATCGGCATCGCGATGGAGTTCCGGTCGATGTGCGAGAGGTCGAAGACGATCAGCGGCGCGTCGAGGTCGATGCCGATCGTGGTCGGTCCGTCGAACATGCCGCGGAGGTCACCGTCCACGAGCCGGTCCAGGACGAGGGCGACGTCCAGGCCCCAGGCCCGCACGTCGTCTATGTCCACGTTCATCGCCGCGGCGGACTCGGGCTTCGGGTGGCGTAGTTGCTCCACGATGTCCATCAGGACCGGCTGGCGGTCGACGATCGTGTCGTTGACGTACGCGTGTGCGACCTTGAGTGCGAAGCCGGACCGCTCGTCGAGGCCATGGCCCATGGCGACCTCGATGATCGTACGGAGCAGGGCGAGCTGGCCCGTCGTGGTGATCGAGGGGTCGAGCGGGTTGAGCCGGATCCCGTCGTTCAGCGCGGCGGTCGGGTCGAGGCGGATGGGCGTGATGCCCAGCTCCTCGGCGATGAGGTTCCACTCGCCGACGCCGTCCTCGCCCTGGGCGTCCAGGACGACGACTTGGCGGTCGCGGAAGCGGAGCTGGCGGAGCACGTAGGTCTTCTCCAGCGCCGACTTGCCGTTGCCCGACTCGCCGAGCACCAGCCAGTGCGGGGCCGGCAGCTGCTGCCCGTACAGCTGGAACGGGTCGTAGATGTAGCCCTTGCCCGAATACACCTCACGCCCGATGATCACGCCGGAGTCGCCGAGGCCGGGCGCGGCGGTCGGCAGGTAGACGGCCTGGGCCTGGCCCGTCGACGTACGCACCGGCAGCCGGGTCGTCTCCACGTTCCCGAAGAGGAAGGCGGTGAAGGCATCCGACAACGCGGACAGCGGATCTCGCATGGCGTGACTGCCCTCTCGTTAGCGACGGATGCCGGTGGCGAACGGCAAGGTGTTCACAAACGCACGATGGTGTTCCCGGTCGCACCACTCCAGCTTGAGATACGACTTGCCGGCCGAGGCCCGGATGGTCCGCTTGTCGCGGGCGAGCGCCTCGGGGGACCGGGACGACACGGTGATGTACCCCACCAGATTCACCCCGGCCGCGCCGCTCGCCAGATCTTCACCCCGCTGGTCGAGCCTGCCGTGAGCGGCGATGTCGCGCGGGTCGACCGTGCGGTTCATCTTCGCCTGGCGGCTGGCTTCGGCGTCGTCGTTGGTCTTCTCCGTCAGCATGCGCTCGATGGCGACCTCGGTGGGTTCGAGGTCCATGGTGACCGCGACCGTACGGATCACATCGGGCGTGTGGACGAGGAGGGGGGCCAGGAAGTTGACGCCGACGGGGGTCATCGGCCATTCCTTCACCCAGGCCGTCGAGTGGCACCAGGGGGCGCGCGTCGTCGACTCGCGGGTCTTGGCCTGGAGGAAGGTCGGCTCGACCGCGTCGAGTTCGGCCGGCCAGGCGTTGCGCTTCGTCATCGCCTGGATGTGGTCGATGGGGTGGTCCGGGTCGTACATCGAGTGCACGAGGGAGGCCAGCCGGCTCTGGCCGAGCGGCTGGCGGACCCGGATGTCCGCCTCGGCGAGGCGGGCGCAGATGTCGGTCAGCTCGCGCGCCATGACGACGGCGAGCCCCGCGTCGCGGTCGATCCTGCGGCCGCCCTTGGGGCGTACGGCGCGCGCCATGGCGTTGGCCTCGGCCGCCAGATCGCGGCTGTAGTGCATGCAGGCGACGAGGTAGGCGCGGTGCTGCTCGCTGGAGGTCGACACCATCGACTGGAGCTGGTCGTAGGACTCCTGGAGCCAGCCGGGCGCCGACCTGTCGCCACGCTGGGCGACGTCCTTGGCGTGTGCGTCGGGGTCGGCGGGCAGCGTACGGGCCAGCATCTGGAGGCGGGTCACGAAGCCGTCGCCGTTGGCCACGTGCTTGAGGAGGGTGCCGAAGCGGTCGACCAGGGCCTCCTGGTCCTCGCTGTCACGCAGGCCGACGCCGGGGCCCTCGATCTCGATGGCGGCGGTGACCGTACGCCGGTCGGCGTGCAGCAGTACGGCGATCTCGTCGGGGCCGAACGGTGCGGCGAGCCAGCTGATCCGGCCGATGCCCGGCGGCGGCCCGATCTCCACCTCACGCCCGTCGGCGCTGACCCCGGCCTCCATGACGGAGGAACGGTAGGCGGTGCCGCGGCGCAGGGTGCGCTTGAAGCTGCGGTTGATCTCGAACCACTTGTAGAAGGTGCGGCCCTTGTACGGGAAGTACACGACGGCCAGGGCCAGCATGGGGAAGCCCACGAGCGTCACGATCCGGAGGGAGAGGACCGGGACGAGGAGTCCGCTCATCATGCCGAGGAACGCTCCGGCGATGATCAGCGCGATCTCGCCCGTCTCACGGTTCTTGCCGACGATCGCGTTCGGCCGGGCGCGGCCGATGAGATACGTACGGCGGGGCGCGATCGTGTGGGACTGGGTCGTCAACGCCCTCCACCTCCTGTGCTCGTGTTACCTGTGCTGCCTGAACCGCCTCGGGGGGAGCGGCTGCTGTGAGGGGTGCCGGAGGTGGGTCCGGACCCGCTGCGGGGGGAGGGCGCGGAGCCGCCTCCGCCCGGTGTACGGGAGCTGTGGGCGGCGACTCCGCCGCTGACCGGGTTGGCGGGCCTGGCGCCTCCGCCTCCCCCGCCTCCTTCACCGCCGCCGCCGCCACGGCCGCTGTGCGTCTTGATGCCCTGGGAGACGAGAGCGGCGGGCGAGCTGATCATCGCGGCGGCCTGGGAGCCGTCGGTGGCCTGCTTGCGGTTGGTGCGGGCGCCCTGGATCTCGTCGCCGAAGCCGGGGACGAAGCGGTAGATCATGGCGGAGGCGAAGATGGCCAGCAGGATGATGGCGAGGCCTGACACGACGGCCGAGAAGGCGTTGGGCCCGTCGTCGGCGGAGAGCGCCCCGGCGAGCCCCAGCACGATGACGATGACGGGCTTCACCATGATCACGGCGATCATGATGCCCGCCCAGCGGCGCACGTGGCCCCACATGTTCTTGTCCACGAGCCCGGAGTACACGACGACACCCAGCAGTGCGCCCACGTAGAGCAGGGCGGCCCGGATCACGAGCTCCAGCCACAGGATGCCGGCGGCGAGGATCGACACGAGCGATACGACGATCAGCATGATCGGGCCGCCGCCGATGTCGGTGCCCTTCTTGAGCGCCTCGGCGAACGAGCCGAAGAAGACATCGGTCTGCCCGCCCGTCGCGGCGGAGATGACCTCGGTGACGCCGTCGGTGGCCGAGACGACCACGTACAGGATGAGCGGGGTGAAGGCCGAGGCCAGGACCGTCAGCCAGAGGAATCCGATGGCCTCGGAGATCGCGGTGGTGAACGGCACGCCCCTGATGGCGCGCTTGGCCACGGCGAAGAGCCAGAGGACCAGAGTGAGGATGGTGGACGCGGCGAAGACGACGGCGTACTGGGTGCGGAAGGTCGAGTTGGTGAAGTCGACGGTCGCGGTGCTCTCCACGGCCTCGCTCAGCTTGCCCACGAGGTAGGCGGCGGCGTCGGCGCAGCCGCGGGCGAGGGAGGTGAGGGGGTCCAGGGCGTCGTCGGTGATGGGGGGCGTGCTGCGGGGGGCGCTCCCGCCGCCGTCGCAGTAGTCGCGCGCCGGGCCTGCGATCAACTCGCACGGGTCGCTGCTGCCCGACGGGGACGGGGTTGGGCTGGGCGCTGCCACCGCTCGGGGTGCCAGCAGAATCAATGAGGCCTGCACGGCTGCGAACGCGCCGACGATGGAACGCATACGGTTCCGAGGGCTACCGGGCATAGGTGAACCCTCCGAATTGTTCAACTGCATCGGCGATCTCGTCGGAGCCCGAAACGGGGTTGTCGCCCGTCACCGGCGTCGGCCCTTCCTTCTGGCCGGTCTCCAAAACCTTCCAGTCAGTCCCGTCCCACTTCAGGGTCATGGAGACGGTGAACCACCCGTTCGTCACAGGCTTCGTGGATTGGTCACCTGTCAAGCCGAACAACCCGGAGCACCAGACATCAACCTGGGCAGTGCCCGCTGAATAGCTCTTGACCTTCGTGCCTGCCGGGAGAGTGCGGTTGACGAACGTCGCTCCCGGTGGGGCGCTTCCGTCCGCGCTGAGGCCGATCTGTGCCGCGAACTGCTCGGAGTAGTCGGCATCGAACCCCGCCTGGAGATCGTTGACTCTGCTTGTGTCGGCGATCGACTGGACAATGTCGTGTCGCTGCGCCTTGTTGAACATGCCGTCAGACCCCAGCGCCACCGCGTAATTCGCCGCCGCGCTCTGCGCCCCCTGCTCGTCATGCGCGAAGCCCGAGGCGATCGTGCCGTTCTTGCCCTGGACCGGCTTCGTGCCCGTCGCGGCGGTGGGGCCCGCTCCCGCCGCTTCCGGCTTCTTCTCGCTGCCGCCGCCCGAGGCCCCGCCCCCGCCCTGGTTCGCGAACGCGATCGCCGCGACCAGCAGGACCACCACGCCCACCACCATGATCAGCGAGCGGGAGTTCCGGGCGGGCCGGCGGCCGTAGCCGTCGCCCTCGTCGCCGTCGGGCAGGCGCGTGCGTGTCTGGCGTGTCCCGCCGAGGGTGCTGTACGCGTCGTCCGGGTGCCCCCCCGGCTCGTTGCCGCCGTAGCCGCGCTCGTCGCCCTGGCTCATGCCGCGTACGCCCCCTCAGCCGTGAACAGTTCCGCGTAGTACGACCGTAGCGGTGCTGGTTTCCGCGTGGGCGCGGTGTGGTGACTCGACATCAGGGGACGCAACCTCTGCCGGTGGGCACGACGGACGGATGGTGTGGGGTGGACGGGAACGGGTGGCCCTGGGGCAGGACTGCGGCCTGACAGGCGGTCAGACAGCCATGCCGTACACAATGGTGAACAGTGTGCCCAGCGATCCGATGATGAAGACGCCGGTCAGCCCCGCCACGATCAGACCCTTGCCCTGTTCCGCGCTGAAGGTGTCGCGCAGCGCCGTCGCGCCGATGCGCTGTTTCGCCGCACCCCAGATCGCGATGCCGAGACAGAGCAGGATGGCTACCGCCATCACCACCTCGATCATGATGCGCGCCTCGTTGCCCAGGGTCCCGAACGGCCCCCAGTTCGGGGCGATTCCGCCGATGATGGTGGTGATATCGCCCTTTTCAGCTGCCAGGATCATGTAAGTCACCGCCCCTGTTGGGTAGTTCGCAGCCCGTGCCGTGCGACACGGGTCGGCCTCTATCTTCGCTGATGAAACCGGCATCGCACGACGCCTTCCCGGGTCTCTTTACCCGGATCTCGCACGTTTGACCGGAGAAGCCGCCCTGACCTGCGGCTCACGTAGGGTTCTGCCTGCATATGCATGGTTACTCTGTGTATCACGCGGTGTGACGGCTAGCAACGACGGTGGCCATGGTTCCGGATGCGGTCGATGCGTTCACGGGCCGACGGGCATTCGTACGCGCTGTTCGAGAGCCGTGTGTGCGCCGGGGGCTTCCGGCCGACGCGTCATCAGGTGCCGTGCGGGGAAGGACTCACGGGCTTCCCTCTCGGAGCACGGTGCGTACGGGCGCCGGTCCCCGGGCCGGGGTCTTCCAGCGGGACGGTGGCTTGAAGTCGCACCAGGAGCCGTCGAACGGGAACGCCCCCGACGCGGCGAGACGGGCCACGCGCTCCCCCTCGGCACGGATCGCCGCCGCCTCCTCCGTCGACCAGTACGCGGGGTGCCCGGTCTTCTCGGCGAACGACCGCTCGTCCTTCCATCGCCAGCTGCGGTCCGCCGCCACGGTGATGTCCAACTCGTGGTCGGCCACGTCGATGTCCTCGCCGTGATGGGTCCGGTGCTCCAGATTCACGTACCAGCCGGCGAACTTCTGCCTCCGCCCGAAGAACCAGAACACCGCGTGGCCGGCCCCGGCCGGCTGGTGGATGAGCGCGCTGCCCATGGGCCACCGGCCGGCCCTCGCCGGATAGCCCTGGGCCGGCCGGTGCTCGGGCGCGATGTCCCGGAGGTGGGCCCCACGGGGCAGGTCCGTACGCCACATCGGGGTGCCGGTCTCCAGCCACACCAACTGGGCCTCGTCCGTGCGTTCGACCAGGCGTACGGGTACGGAGGAACTCAGATGCCCACCGATGAAGAGGTTCCAGCGCAGGACCTGCCCGGCCTCCGCCCCGCCCCCGGTGTCGCTCATGACGCGAGGAGGCTCAGGTCTTCCGGCGTGAGCCGCAGCGCCCCGGCGGCCACGTTCTCGGCGAGGTGGTCCGGGTTGCCGGTGCCGGGGATGGCGAGCACGTGCGGCCCCTGGTGGAGCGTCCAGGACAGGTGTACCTGCGCGGCTGTCGCCCCGTGGCGGCCGGCGACGGTCAGCACCGCCTCGCTCCGGTCGTCGTTCGAGCCCTCCTCGCGCCCCGCTCCGGCGATGGCGAAGAACGGTACGAAGGCGATGCCCTGCTCGCCGCAGTCGCGGAGGAAGGCGTGGTCCTCGGCGGGGGAGCCGATGCCGTACGCGTTCTGCACGCAGACCACGGGCGCGATGCCCTGGGCCTCGGCGAGCTGGTCCGGTGTGGTGTTGGAGATGCCCAGGTGGCGGATGAGTCCGGCTGTGCGGAGTTCTGCCAGGGCGCCGAAGTGATCGGCGACGGAGGCGGTGGCCTGGCTGCGCGCGAGGCGCAGGTTGACCACGTCCAGGTGGTCACGGCCGAGCTGGCGCAGATTCTCCTCGACCTGGCCGCGCAGCTGCTCCGGAGTGGCCCACACCCATGCGCCGGAGGGGTCCCGGCCGGGGCCGACCTTGGTGGTGATGACCAGGTCGTCGGCGTACGGGGCGAGCGCGCTGTTGATGAGCTCGTTGGCGGACCGCAGCGGCGAGAAGTAGAAGGCGGCGGTGTCGATGTGGTTCACGCCGAGCTCGGCGGCGCGGCGCAGGACCTCCAGTGCCCGGGCCCGGTCGCTGGGAGTTCCGTCGCCGAACGCCGCGCCGTTCTGGGGGAGCCGCATCGAGCCGAAGCCGAGGCGGTTGACCGTCAGGTCGCCGAGCTTCCAGGTGCCGGAGGCCGATGCGTTGATCGTTTCCGATGATGAGGGCATCATCGGATTCTTTCACTCGTCGGGTGCCGGGCGCCCCTTCTCGCCCCGGCTCCCGTCAGGGCCTCTCGGTCAGAGCCGCCGTGAAGCTCCGCCCGTAGGCCTGGTGCGTCGTGATGTCGAGGCGGGTGCCGCCGGGAACGTGGCGGACGCGGACCCCGGTGTCGGCCGAGAGGCGTCGCAGCGGCCGGCCGTGGAGGGTGACCGAGACGGTGCGCCGCTTCGTGGTGGGGTCCGACACCGCGATGGCGTACGTGCCGCCTCCGGTGCGGCGCAGCAGGACCGACGCCGGGCCGTCGATCGACAGGCGCCCCGCGTGGTGCGTCCCCGGGGTGAAGGCGTTGGCGGCGGTGATGCCGAGGTGGGCGTGTACGGCGGCCTGCAGGCGGACCGTGTTGGACAGCACGGAGAGCGGGCCGTGGGCGTACGACGACAACTGCTGCGCCGAGGCGTTCGGGACGAGGGCGTGCGCCGTCGCGATGGGGCGCCCTCCGGCGGCCTGCTCGTAGGACAGTGTGAAGAGCTGCTTGGTCACCGCCGTGTCCGCGTTGGTGAGCCGTACGAGACGGCGGCTGCGCGTGACCGTGCCGAGTGCGACGACCGGGGCGGGACCGGACAGGAAGACGTAGCCGACCGCGGTTCCCTGCGCTTCGTCGGCGTACCGCAGCCAGGCCGGCGGTGCGGTCCCGGCGGCCTCCCAGGGTGATCCGTCGCGCAGGCCACCCGTGACGACGACCGGGGAGGAGGGGTCGGCGATGCGGCTGTCGACCGTCGTGGTCACCGCGCGGCCGGCCAGGCCGGTCACGCCCGCGGAGAGGACGAGGATCTCGTCGTCGAACATGAGCCACGACCTGGTGGCACCCGCCGCCCGGTAGGCGACGAAGTCCCCGGGCAGCGTGCCCGCCTGCTGGGCGGCGTACGCGGCGTCGTCGGACTGTACGAGACCGGCCACCCCGTACGCGCCGAGGCGGGCACCGCCGGAGAACGCCTGGGTGCCACGGGGGAAGTAGACGTACGTGTTCTGGGACTCGGAGGACGAGGTGAAGCCGCGCTCCGGATTGTCGTACCAGAGGGTGCCGTAGAGCTCGGGGACGCTGCGTCGCGTTTCGGCGGGGGCGGTGACGCCCGCGAGGCGGTGGGGCGGGACGGCGGTGAAGTAGTCGATGCCGAACGCCTGCCGCTGGTCCACGCCGGAGAGGTAGAGATAGTGGGCGCCGTCACCCTGGAACCACGGCATCAGGTTCTCGCCGTTCATGTACTCGTACTTGCTGACGCGTTCGGAACTGCGGGCGAGGGCGAAGGCGTAACCGGGCCGGCGGTGGACGGTGCGGTCCATCGCGTTGAACGCGCCGTGCGAGGCGGCGGGGGCGAGGTCCCGGGCGGGCGCGGAAGAGGCCAGGATGTCGGCATAGCGGGCGATGCTGACGGGGGAGACGAAGGACGTGGTGTCGAGGGCCACCTTCGAGGTCTCCCGCACGTAGGTGACGTACCCCGCGAGAGCTTCGGCGTCGCTGCCCGTGGTGTGTGCGGAGAGGTCGACGACCGCCTCCACGACGGCGGTGACGTCCGCGTATCCCGTGCCGGTCCGGGAGACCGCCCGCCCCTTGACGATCTCCATCATCCAGCCCTCGAAGATCAGCGGAGCGAAACCGTCGGCGACCCAGCCCTGTACGACGCCGACGAGGCTCTCGTCGGGGAGGTAGCCGGTGCCGTCCGTGATTTTGACGGTCTGGACGATCCGGGTGAGCAGCCCCTTGCCGTAGGAGCCGGTGTACGCGACGGACGAGTGCTGGACGAACGAGCCGTCGGCGTAGAAACCGTCGGTGACCCCGTGGCGCGGCTGGTACGGGTCGATCGTCGAGTAGACGGTCAGCTGGTCGGCGAGGGCCTTGGTGATGCGGGCCTCGTCTCCGAGCAGGGCGCCTTGCAGGATCCGGTTCGTCGTGATGTCGGCGAGATTGGCGCCGGTGTGGAAGCGGGAGTCGAGATCGACGTCGCCGTCCTTGCCGTTGCGGAGGTACGCGTCCATGGAGGCGATGTACGTCGCTGTGAGCTCCGGCCGGTATGCCGCGAGCTCCTCCCTGAGCAGGACCAGGGTCTTGGTCACATGGGTCGGGATGCCGATCTCCCAGTGGAACCAGTTGCCGTAGTAGCCCTTCGACTGGTCGCCGAACCAGTCGTCGTGGAGATGCGCCAGGCCGTCGACGACCCGGCGCCGGACGGCCGTGTCATCGTCATGCGGGTCGGAGGCGTGGGTGTCGGGGAGACAGGTGGCGAGAGCGATCTCGTAGAGGTACTGGTACGACGTGCTCAGGTTGGGGTCGCTGGTGCCGAGCGGTAGGCCCTCGAAGAGCTCGTCCGTCCCGGCGCCGTCCATCGCGGCGAGCCGGGCCTGCGCCGTCGCCCGCAGGGAAGCGAGTTTGGGGGCGACCTCGGGGCGGGCGTTGGACTCGGCGGTGCCGGCGAAGACCGCGACGGTGTTGGTGAGCAGGGCGTCCGGGACCCTGTCCGAGGAGCCGGGCGACTCCTGGGAGGCGGCGGAAACGCGCCCGGGAGCGGCCTCCGCCCGCAGTGTCCGGGACAGTGCCCAGAGCGTGGCGGCGGGGATCACGGACAGTGCGGAACGACGCGAGAACTCCACCAGTACGCTCCAAAGTCCGGCCCGTAAGCGCTTGTTCCCCCCGCCGCCCAGCCAAGCGTCGGCCTCCGGCCGATGTCAACGGCCCGGACCGTTGACAGTGCCGGGTTTCCGGGCGGCGGGTCGCGAGAACGCGGCGCCAGGGCCGGCGGCCACCGGCCCTGGCGCACAGGCCCCTCAGGCCGGCGGCGCGCGGATGTTAGCTTCCTCCCCGTGGCGGGACACCAGGACAGGACCAGGACGGCCTACGACGGGGTCGTCGAGCTCTACGCGTCGTTGTTCGCCGACCGGCTGGAGACGCAGCCGTTCGCGCGGTCCATGATCGGCACCTTCGCCGAGCTGGTGCGCGGGACGGGGAACCTCCGGACAGCCGACGTCGGCTGCGGGCCGGGGCATCTGACGGCCATGCTCAGCGACCTGGGGCTGGACGCCTTCGGGCTCGACCTCTCCCGGGGCATGATCGACCACGCCCGGCAGGCCCATCCGGCGCTGAGGTTCGACGAGGCGCGCATGGAGGCCCTCCCGGTCGAGGACGGCGCGCTCGGCGGTGTGCTGGCGCACTACTCGATGATTCACACTCCGCCCGGTGAACTGCCCGCGCTGCTCGCCGAGCAGGTCCGTGTCCTGGCCCCTGGCGGCCTGCTCATGGCCTCGTTCTTCGGGACCGAGGGGCCCGAGCCGGTCCGCTTCGACCACAAGGTGGCACCCGCCTACAGCTGGCCGGTGGAACAGTTCGCCGAGCTGCTCACCGGTGCAGGGCTCACACCCTTCGCCCGGCTGCTCTTCGACCCTGCCTCCGAGCGGGGCTACCTCGACACCCACGTGCTGGCCCGCCGCCCGTAGAGCGCGCACCGCTGCCGCTGAGCCCGGGCCCCCTTAGGGGCGAACTCCAGGGTCTTGCCGGATACCGGGCGGGACGAACGCGGACGATGCTCGAGGCCTCGGACGACGTGAGGGGCAGTTGCTGTGATGGGCAGTCATGCATGGGGCGTGCGGTGGGGCGGGCGAGGGCGGTCGCACCTTGCCTGGGGTTCTGTGCTGGCCTTAGTGGTCAGTTTCACGGGCGTGGAGATCGCGAGCGGTGCGCCAGGTCCGGGAGAGGCTGGAGCGGCGAGTGAGGGCCGGGTGCCCGGGCCGGCCGGAGCGAGCGCGCACATCAAGTGGAAGCCGTGTCGGGCCGATGCTTCGGCGGAGTGTGGCGCGCTTTCGGTGCCGGTGGACTGGAGCGATCCGGACGGGGCGCACTTCGACCTCCAGCTCGCCCGGCGCAAGGCCACGGACCCGGACGCGCGGGCCGGCTCCATGGTGTTCGGGCCGGGCGGGCCCGGGGACTCGGGTGTGAACCGGATCGTGAAGGAGGTCAACATGGGCCGGTTCAGCGACAACCTTCGCAGCCGGTTCGACATCGTCAGCTTCGATCCACGCGGAGTGGGGCTCAGCAACCCGATCCTCTGCTCGCAGGAGCTCCTGGACAGGCGTCCGTCGCCGGTCATGAAGAGCCAGGCCGAATTCGACGCCACGGCGAAGTACAACCGTGAACTGCGGGCGGACTGCCGGAGGAACACCGAGAACGGACTCTTCGACCACGTCGACACCCTCAGCATGGTGCGGGACCTCGACGCAGTCCGCGCGGCCCTCGGCGAGAAGTACCTCACGTTCCACGGCAGTTCGTACGGCACACTGCTCGGCGCGCAGTACGCGGAGGAGTACCCGAAGCGGGTCCGTGCCCTGGTCCTGGAGGCCGTGGTGGACCACAGCCTGGGCACCGGGGAGTTCCTCTCCACGCAGGCCGCCACCCTCCAGGACTCCTTCGACGAGTTCGTGGCGTGGTGCGAACGGACCGAGAGCTGTGCCCTGCACGGCTCGGACGTGCGGGCACTCTGGGCGGATCTGCTGGACCGCGCGGAGCGGGGGGAGCTGTCGGACGACGGCAGGGCGCTGACCCCGTTCGACCTCAACGTCGTGGTGATGAAGCGGCTGTACGACCCCGAGTGGAGGAGGCTGGGCACGTTCCTGCGCGGGTTGGGGGAGAGCGAGCCGGCGGCCAGGACGGGCGGGGGCAGTCCCGCACCCGCGCTCGGGGAGAATTCGTTCGAGATCTTCTGTCAGGACTGGAGCCTGCCGGTGCGCGGTTATCAGGGGTACGCACAGGAACTGCGCCGCATCGGCAGGATCGCCCCGGACATGAAGTACCCCCGCTCCCTGATGTCCGTCGCCGCCTGCCTCGGCGCACCCGAGCCGGACAACCCTCAGCACCGGCTGAAGGTGAGGGACAGCAGGCCCGTCCTGCTCACCAACTCGATTCACGACCCGGCGTCCGGCTACAACTGGGCCACCAACGTGGCGAAGCAGCTCGGCAGCAACGCGGTCCTGCACACCTACGAGGGCTGGGGCCACGGCACGTACAGCAGCAGCCCCTGTGCGCAGGAGACGATCGACGCCTACCTGATCTCGCTCAAGGTTCCGCCGCGCGGGGCGAGGTGTCCTGCCGTCGAGCCGGTGGGGTGAGGCCAGAGGGGCCGGCCAACGCGTAGAAGCGTGGCCCAGAGCGTCAGCCAGCCGCGGACGGCGCGGGGGCCAGCAGGCCGGGTCTGCACGTGGAAAGCGCCCTCCGCCTGGACCGACAGAACCCTCCGAAAGGTTCACCGTCCCAGGTCAGGGAGGCCCCCTGCATTTCTGCCCCAATAGCCCCAGCACCCAAACGAAACGGCGAGGCTAGGGCCTCTCGTTTGGATCAGGCCGGGCTCGCGTGCCCTGGCACCGCACCTCGCGGCTTGCCGTCAGTCGGCAACGCTCCGCGTTGACCCCCTCAGGTCCTTCGGGCCCGAACGCGATCTCGATCCGAGTCGGATGCTGACCCGATGCTCGATGTCCGTCCGGGGGAACTCGGCATCAGCGAGAACGCTGATTCAGCTCTTGTACTGGACGTTGCCCTGATTGATGCCCACGGCCCACGGAATCATGACCTGCGGTCGGACGTAGTCCTTGAGGAGCATGTCGACCAGTGCGTCGCCCGACATGTTCTTCATCCGAGCGACCAGCGGTTCGTTGCCGCCCGCCGCCTCCATGCGTGCGATCTCCAGGACACCCCGAGCGGCGAGGCCGGGCAGGATGTGTGGTCCGGCCAGGATGTTGCCGTGCAGGTGCTCCTTGTACCGTTGGACGGCACCCCGCATGGTCGCCTGCGTATTGCTCGTGTTCTCAGTACCGGCGCCGTGCATGTAGCGCATGGTGCCACCCAGCAGGTGAGGGTCCTGATCGAAGCGTCGGACCTGCCTGTTGAACTGTGCGGCCTTTTTGGACTGGGCTGTAATCTGCTCCGCGAGCGCGTCGTATCCGAGCTTGAACGTGTTGTTGTTCTTGAGCTGTTCCGCGAATTCCGCGCTGGCGTCCTTGCGTAGCTGGGCGAGGTCCGTGATCGCCTTGGTCTGTTCGGACCATGCCGCATTGGTCATCATGGACCGGGCAAGTCCATGGGCGAGATCATGCGCCTTCTTGTCGAGGGCAGGGGCGTTCTTCCAGTATTGCCGGATCCCGTCCCGGGCCAACTCCATCTTTGCCTCAGGGGAGTTGTGCTTGCGGTCTGCCGGGGGCACGGAGGGGTCTCTTATGTCCCGCTTGTAGGATATGGAGTTCCCGTCCTTGTCGGCACGGACAGTTGGGTTCTCCTGGTCGATGAAGTCGTTCATCATGATCCAGCCGTCCTGGAGCATGCCGGTCATCGGCAGGACGATGCGTGCGGGCTTCCCTTTCCCCGCGGCGAACCTGGTGTCGCGGAAGGGTGCGTTGTCCTTGGCGATGAAGAAGTACACGAACCCGGTGTTGGCCAGGTGATCCACGTCGATCTGCTGCGTGTTGTGGTCGTTCTTCTTCGACGGGTCCTCAGCAGTGAGCTTGTCCTTCGACTTCATCTCGCCGATCCCATCGCTGCCGAGCATCTGGCCGATCCGGTCGCTGGTGGTGTAGTGGTGGAGAACCCTGGTACTGAGTGCCTCCAGCATCCTCTGGTACATCGGTATCTGCCAGTCCCCGCCGCGTGAAACCGCCTCACCCCACGTGCTCGACACGTTCTTCCGGGACTTCTCGGCGACGAAGGCCCGACCCGTCTGGGCACTCGGCTCTCTCTGCCGTGAGTCCTTCCACAGCTGCCCCTTGTCGACCATGGCGCGATAGGCGCCCGATTGGTTCGCTTCGGTGGACCAGTTCGCGAGTTCCGGGGTCTGAAGCCGGATGAATTCGTTCTCGAAGTGGCTCTTCACCTGTTCCACGATCGCCTGGACCTGTTCCGGGCTCATGGTCGGCGTCGCGGTGTTCTGAGGATTCGGCTGGCCTGTGGGGCCGGACTGCTGAGGCTGCTGGACCGACGGGTTGCGGCTACCGGGCTGCGCGCTCGGCGGCGGTGTGGATCCACTGCCCGCACGCTGCACGGTGGCGCCCGCCTGTGGGGCCTGCGCGCGCTGGTCGGCGTGATCATGACCGGACCGCCCCGCCGCCTGCTGCCCGGGCCGCGTACCGTGTTCGTGCCGCTGCTGCTGCACCATCCGCGACGCCGCCCCGTTGCCCGCCATGGACTGCAACGCCGACATCGAGGCTGCGGATCTACTACCCGCGGCAAGCAGCAACTGCGCCGGCGGAAGCGGCTTCCCCGACTTGGGTGGCGTCTTACGGGGCCGCCCAGTATCTTTCGCCACGTCGTGATCGCGAGCCTGCATGACCGCCACGTCCCCCGTAGTTCGCTTTACCCAGGACCAGTTTGCAGCCCACGCCGACGTTGTTTCTAAGCGGACCGCCCAGGCCTCTGCAAGGGCCGAAGAGGCAGTCTGCGGTGCACCGAGTAGAGCCCGAGGGGCCGGTCCCTGCGGCACCAGGTGGCGCGGTGCCGCCTGAGTCCAGGTGAGGACCAGCCACCGGCGTCCGTCGATGATCTGGCTGCGCGGCGTGCCACGGAGGGGATCAGCCTGCGTCGGTCTCGGCGAAGTGGTCGAATTCGCCGGCCACGACACCCTTGGCGAACGCCTCCCACTTCTCCACGGTGGTGGTCACCACCGTGGAGGGGTCGCCGGTCTCACGGAGATGTACGAGTTCCCCGGGCCCGAAAGCGATCTCGATCCAGGGCCCGGGGCCCTGCGCGTCCTCGGGGGCGGCGCGGGTCCAGGTGAGGTCGGCGGGGGCGTCAGCCATGGTCGTGGGTTTCCTTGACGGTGCGGATGAGGGCGGCCCAGGCGGAGGGGCTGGTCCGGAGTATCGCGCCGGTGGGGTCGCTGCTCTCGGTGAGGGCGACGGATCCGTGGTCGGCGGCGATGTGTATGCACGAGTTGCCCTGAGCACAGTAGGACGACTTCTGCCAAGCGAGTGTGGACATCTTCGATCCCTCACAGATTCCGGGCGATGGTGTGTATGAAGTCGCGTGACTTCGCGGGTGCGAGGGCGATGGCCTCGATCCGGCCCAGCAGTACGCGGTACTTCTGCAACTGCGCCTCTGCGTCCAGGAAAACTGGACCGTGCGACTGGTCCAGGTTGACACTGTCGAGCTGCGGTACAGAGCCGTGGATGTAGTAGATCGACTGTCCTGATCCGGCAAAGGCCCCTGCGGAGAAGGGGATGACCTGAAGTACGACATGAGCGTGGTCGCTCATGTCCGCGAGGTGGTCCAGCTGTTGGCGGGCCACCTTCGGCCCGCCGAACTGCATGCGCAGGGCAGCCTCATGGATGACAACGTGCTGGGGGGTCGGCGGATCGCGGTACAGGACTGCTTGCCGCTTGATGCGGAACGAGATGCGGTGCTCGATGTCGGGCGGCGACAGTTCGGGCGCGTCCTGGCGGAAGATCTCACGGGCATGCTCCGGGGTCTGAAGAAGCCCGGGGATGTGGACGGTGACAGCGGTGCGCATGCGCCCTGCGTGGTGCTCGATCTCGGCGAGATCCAGCAGAGGTGCGGGCAGGATCTGGCGGTACTCCTCCCACCAGCCGCGTGTGCGGTCGGAGGTCATCTCGCAGAGCGCCTCGACGACCTCCCGGTCCGTGCAGCGGTAATGGTCGGCCAGCGTACGGACCCTGTCCGGGCTCACGCCTACGCGGCCGGCCTCCATGTTGCTGATCTGGTTCTGCTTCACGCCCAGAAGTCGGCCGGCCTGTGTCGCGGTGAGGCCGGCGCGCTCACGGAGCTTCCGCAGTTCACCGCCGAGGCGTAGCTGGCGGCCTGTGGGGTTCGTCCTCACCGGTCGGCTCGCCTCCTTGAACGCCTCGTCACCCGCACGGGTGGTAGTTCACTCATTACTCAGCTTTCGGTTAATACATTAGCCATGACTGGCTACCTTGGGGACCAGGCCACCCGCCCGGAAGTACCCCGCTCGACGGAGCGGCCTCGTCACCGGGCCACGCGACACGCACATTCCAACGCTCCTCCGCGAACGGAGACTTCCATGGCTCTGGCCACCGTAACGCCGCCCTGGGCGTACACCCTGCAACTTCCTCAGGATCCCCGTGGGCCCGGGATCGCCCGGGCGACTCTTCGGACTGTGCTGACGGTGCACGGGATGCGGAATCTCATCGACACCGCCGAACTGCTGGCAAGCGAACTGGTCACCAACGCCTACCGGCACTCCTCCGGCTCGTACTCGCTCCGGCTGTGCGGGGCGGGGCGGAACCGGGTGCGGGTCGGGGTGTGGGACTCCAGCCCGGAGATCCCGGATCCGTTCGGCCGGGACGACACCGCGAGCGCGCCTGGGGTTCTCGCCGAGCGCGGGCGGGGCCTCCACCTCGTGCGGGCGTATGCGGACAGCTGGGGGGCGTACCTGATCCGGGGCGGTCTGCCGGGGCAGGGCGGCAAGGTGCTGTGGGTCGAATGCGTGTGGAAACCGGAGGACCGGTGGGGTGGTCCGGCCTGACACGCGGGGTCAGAGGGGCTGGAGCCGGGTGCGCAGGAGGCAGAACTCGTTGCCTTCCGGGTCCGCCAGGACATGCCAGCTCTCGGTGCCGGTCTGGCCCACATCGGCGGGCCTCGCGCCGAGGGCGAGCAGTCGCTCCAGCTCGGCGTCCTGGTCGCGGTCGGTGGCGTTGACGTCGATGTGCAGCGGGAGCCTCCCGGCTCGCGGGTCGCTGCTGGGGCTGAGGACGAGCGTGGGCTGCGGGCCGCCGAAGCCGGCGTCGGGAGGCCCGATCTCGATGCTTCCGTCGTCCTCCCGGCCGAGCTCGACATAGCCGAGAACCTCGCTCCAGAACGCGGCGAGCCGCTCGGGGTCGGCGGCGTCGAGGATCAGCTCACTGATGCGGCATGCCATGCCGGTGAGTGTAGGCAAGCGCGGGGGTGACCGGAGTGTCAGTGGGGTGATCTACCGTGACGTTGAGTGAGGGGGCCGGGATAGCTCGATGACCGACGGGGAGCCTATGCCCAATGCCACTGGCTCGGCCGGGCAGCGCGGCGACTCGCTCTACGGTGCGATAGGTCTAGGTGCCTCGTCCGGTGCGGAAGGGGCGGGTGAAGGTGAGGTGCTGTTGCTCGGGCTAGCTGGTGGGGGAGTGTCGGCGGGGAGTGATGGGTCGCCTTGTGAGAGGAGCCGCGGCAGCACGAGGAGGACGGCTGCCAGTGCTGTGGCCAGAAGGACTACCGCAGCCTTGCGCAGTCCGGGGTGGAAGACCATCCGTGCGCGGGTCCATGGTGGGGAGGCCGGGCGGAGGGCGGTGACTTGGTTGGCCCGGGCGTGCAGTGCGGCGCGAAGGCGGTCCTCGACGGCTGTCATGGCGTCTCCCTCAGTCTTCTGGCCAGAGCCGTGAGTGCCCGGCTCGCTGTGGACTTCACTGCACCCCGAGACAGGCCCAAGGCTGCTGCGATGTCCGCTTCGGACATGTTCGACCAGTACCTGAGGACGAGGACCTCCCGCTGGCGCATGGTGAGCAGTCTCAGTGCTCGCAGCACTTCCTGGTGTTCTTCCTTGAGGAGGATCTCTTCCTCCGGTGGTGGTGCGGGGAGGATGCGCGGGGGGATGTAGGCGCGCACAGTGCGCCTCCTGCGCAGGACATCCCTGGAGGTATTGACCACGCTGCGCCGTACGTAGGCTTCGGGGTCGGCGATGCTGTCGAGCGTATTGCCGTGACGTCGGTAGAGGCTGGCAAAGGCTTCCTGGACGACGTCCTCGGCTGTGGGGATGTCGTCGACCAGGAGGGCCGCCAGGCGCACGAGGTCGAGCCTGCGGTGGCGGTACAGCATGTCGATTTCTTCCGACGCTGTGCCGGACGACCGGCCCTTGAGGTCCGGTCTCCTTCGGCCCTGGGAGAGGCGGGCCAGTAGCCATTGCCGCCAGCTGCGCGGGAAAGCACCTTCACAGGTGAAAACGGCAGCCATCAGCGCCCTTCCCTCGCGGACGGCATGGTGACGCCCTGACGGTGTGCGTGCCGGCCGTCATCCGAGCCGGGGCGCCGGGGGGACGCCGGGAAGGTACCGCAGCCGGTTCCCCGGCGGGTTATTTCTGGCATAGGGGTCAATCTGTCCGAGTGGATAGAGCGGTTCAGGGCTTTCAGGGAGCGCCCACTACTGGGAAGGACGTGTGGGGCGCCGACAGGTTGCAGTTCACCGCGCGGTGTGAGCGTGCAGCTGTGGCCTGGCCTTTCTGCCACCTCCGGAACATGAATCGTAGGTAGCGTCCTGCAACCTCGGGCAGGCCCGCACGTCTGTCAGGTCGTGAAGGGATGTTCCGTCCTGGCACGGGACGTGTGTGCCCTGCTTGTGTACGGCACACCGACGTGCAGGTGAAATCTGAGGAAGACTGTGCTGAGAGTCAGAGTCGTTGCCGCTGCTGCGCTGGGCTGTCTGGGCCTGGTATCGGGCTGTTCGGGCCCGGCTGACAAGCCGGCGCGTGACGCGGAGGCGTCGATGTCCTCCGCGCCGGCGCCGTCCAGAACGGGGAGCCGCGCTCCCGCGCCGCCGCCGGATCATGAGCCGGTCTCGTACAAGCCGAGCTGGCCCGACCGGACCGTGCGCACGGCTCGGGGACATCTCGTCAACACGTGTGTGCCGAAGGATCTGAGGAGCAAGGCCACCACGCTGACGACCAGCGACGGGGTGCATCTGTCCGCGCTGGTCCTGGGGGATGGGCCCGATGGCGTTCTGCTGGATCACGAGCAGGGGTACAACATCTGCTCCTTCGTCGGCATCGGGCGGCAGTTGGCGGAGCGTGGCTATCACGTGGTGATTCCCGAGTACCGCAATCACGGTGCATCTGAGCACTTGGCCGACAACGAGCACATCGACCGCGATGCCCGGGCTGGGCTGGCTGAACTGCGCCGTGTCGGTGCGAAGAGGGTGTTCTTGGCGGGCGCGTCGTGTGGCGGTACGACGGCGGCTGTCGCCGGCGTGGACACACCTTTGCGAGTGGTGGGCCTTCTGATGATGTCCTCGCCTGCCCGGTGCCTCGGGGCCGACGGGGTGGCGGCGGTACGGAAGCTGAAGGTTCCGACGCTGTTGGTGGTGTCGCCCGGTGACATGCAAGGCGCGGTGGAGAAGCAGGTCCGAGAGGTTTACGCGGCCTCCGCTGCCCACGAGAAGGAGCTCGTCATCGACAAGAGCGGCTTCCACGGAACAAGCATGATCAAGCGGGCCGGTGCCTCAGGGGCCGCGTTGCAGGACCGGGTCATCACGTTTGTGGTGGATTCCTACAACGCCTCCCGTTGAAGGAAGCAGTCACTTTGGCCCCTGAGGCGAGGGCGGTGAGCGGCACCGCACGCTCCGACCCAGGCGCCGTACTTACGGATGGAGACATGTTGAAGCGACACAAGCGCACGAGAGCTTCGGTTCGCCTGCTGGGCCTGTCGGTGGGGGCGCTGTCCGTGGCCGCAGCCGCCTTCACGTATATGTCCACGGCGGGCGCCGTGGGAGTGAACGAGGCGACGGGACGGAGCCCGGTGTCTTCCTCAGGGACCACGAAGACGGTCCGCTACGACAGGGGGGACGCGGCCTGGCATCTGCCGCAGACGGGTGAACCGGTCGAGTTGACCGGTGTGGTGCACTACCCCGCCGACCTGGGCACAGGGCGGCATCCGCTGATCGTGATGATGCACGGGTTGCACGAGACCTGCGCCGACCGAAAAGCCGACGCCGCGCGCACGGCTGCCGAGCACAATGGTGACGACGCCGCGTATGAAGCCGCCACTGCGAAGCTGTTCGCCTGGCCGTGCGCACCGGGAACACCCGCCTTGCCCAGTGAGCTCGGGTACGACTACCTGGCCCGGACGTTGGCCGGACAGGGGTTTGTCGTGGTCTCGGTCGGCGCCAACGGCATCAACGCCTCCTCCCTGTCGGGCGATGACAACGCTGCCGCGCGGGCGGATCTCATCAACCGGCATCTGCGCATGTGGCAGGAGCTCAGCTCCAAGGACCAGGGCGAGCTCGCCGGAAAGTTCACCGACCCGGCCACCGGAGCGGCGCGACGCGTCGGCTTCGCCCACCACGTGGACATGGGCAACGTGGGGATCATGGGGCATTCCAGGGCAGGGGCCGGGGTCACCTGGCAGGCGGCTGACAGGCATAGGGGGCAGTGGCCCAAGGGCGTCGACGTCAAGGCGGTGGCGGCGGTGGCGCCCGCCTACAACGTGATGACGGAGGACATGTCCAACTACACGATCACCAAAACCCCCTTCGCCACCTTCCGGGGAACATGCGACGGACAGGTCGGCGGTGAGGCGCTCTGGTTCGCGGCCGACGCGGCGAACGGGAACCGGAGTGGCTTCTACCGGTTCGCGGTACACGGGGCGAACCACAACTACTTCAACACGCAGTGGTCGCCTCAGAGCCGTCAGGTCGCAGCCGCCGACGATGCCAGGCCGGTGGAAGGACACCCCGGGCAGTGCACTGACCGTGAGGGTGCGGCGCCGGCCAGGCAGCTGACCGAGCCGCAGCAGCGCCATGTCGCCGCCACGTACCTAGGTGCCTTCTTCCGCCGCCACCTCCTCGGCGACACCGGGCAGGACCAGGTACTGACGGGGGCGCGGCATCCCGACGCGGCCATTACGGAGGTGGACGTCACCACCGGTGCTCCCTGAACGGCAGCCGTCTGCGCAGAGGAACGCGCGCGGGGTGCAGCGGGGTTCGGACGCTTACGTGGTTGCCGCCCCGTACGGACGGTCGTGGCTGCGGGGGCGCGGGCCCGCTTTCGGGCTGGGCCCGCGCCCTCTCCGGAGGATCAGCCGGCGTAGCGGGCCTCGAAGGCGCGGAAGGACCGCTCCTGGCGCAGTTCCAGGCCGGCCTTCGGGTTCCGGTCGGTGAAGCGGGCGCAGCGCGCCGACTCCAGGACCCGGCACTCCTCGATCGGGCGGAAGCCCTGGCGTACGGGGTCGGGGCGCCACAGGCTGCGGCCCGGCAGGAAGCTGTACTCCAGGGAGGCCCGGGCCAGGTCCTTCAGCTCCGGGTAGCCGAGTGCGTACGTACGGGCCGCACGGCGGTACTCCTGGCCGATGTCACCGCGTGAGACCCCGGGGTCGTCGGTGGACAGCACCACGGGGACCCCGTACTTCCGGTAGACGGGGAACGGGTGCTCGTCGCCCTCGACCTGGAGGATCTGCGCGTTGCTGGTGAGGGGGACTTCGACGGCGATCTGGCGGCGCGCCATGTCGCGGGCCAGGCGCTGCCAGTCGTCCTCCTGTACGAGGTCGACGCCGTGGCCGATGCGTTCGGCCTGGCCGGTGCGTACGGCGTCGTCGATGTGGAAGGTGAGGTCCTCGGGCTTCACCAGTCCGGGGACGAGCTCGCCGGCGTGCAGGGTGATGTGGGCGCGGGGGTAGACGCCGTGCAGGTAGTTCAGCATGCGCATGTGCAGGCGGTAGTCCCGGAGGGAGATCTCACCGTCCTCCGGCTGGACCAGGTTGACGGCGACGAACCGCTGGTCGCGTTCGGCCAGGCGGAGCCCCAGGGCGATCTGGGTGAAGACGCGCTCCGGGGCGCTGTTGCGTGACACCTGGGAGATCCAGCGCACCGTGATCCGGCATGCGGGGCCGGGATTGGCGGTCGCGCACTTCGCGGTCTCGCGGAACTCGGCGTCGGCGGTGTCGGCTTCCTGCTTCGCCGTCGTCACGAGCTGGTCGAGCCGGCCACCGGCGAGCAGCTTGCGGTGCAGGGCTGCCAGGTCGGCGTCCCAGCCGACATCCGTCGCCAGCTGCTTGGCGCCCGCCGAGGCGGGGCTGACCATGGTCTCCAGATACGTCTGGTTCTGCGCGGCGGCGGTGCCCGCCACGTCGGCCAGCATCTTTCCCCGGTGCGACGTCGCGGCGCCGAACTTCCCGAACGTGGCGAAGAAGTGGTCGTGGCCCGACTCGCCCTGCGGGAAGTCCTGCATGGACCAGGCCCGGACGATCTCCTGGCGGAACCGGCTGTCGGTGAGGGCGTCGGCGGCCGGCCGGGTGCCGGCACCGCACGGTGCTGCGACGGCGGTCATCGTGGAATCGATGCAGAGGCCGTCGTCGGCCGCGAGCTGGATGAGGTACTCGGTCCGTACCGCTCCGGACAGATGATTGTGCAGGTCACCGCCCTTGGGCAGGTCCCGGAAGAAGAGGGCGGCCTCCTTCGGGTGGGTGTTCAGCCAGGCGGTGGTGCGGGCCTCGGCGGGGGTGGCGGTCCGGGGCGGAGGTACGGGTGCGGAGGCGGCGGCCCGCGCGGGCGGTCCGGCGGGCAGTGATGCGGCCAGGGCGGCTGCGGCGAGGCCTGCGGCCGTCAACAGCCGTCGGGCGCGGGATGAGTTGCGGTGTACGGAGATCACGCCTTGCATGATCACGAAGAGTGGCTCGCGTCATCCCGGACAGCGAGGGCGGCGGCCCGTAAACCATCCGTCCGGGGGACATGCGGGGGACACCCGGGGGACGCATGAGCCGCCCGGCGCGGCTTACGCGCGGAGCTCCGGCGGGAATCCTGTCCAGCGGAGGGCCTCCGGGAGGTGCCCCATGTCGTTGACCATGACCAGGGCGGCGGGCCTGCCGGGGGCGTACCGGATGACGGTCAGCGCCGCGTTGGCGTGGTTGAGGCCCAGCCAGCGCCAGGCGGGGGCGTCGAGGGCGTCGCGTACCAGCCAGGCGGCCAGAAACGCGTGGGTGACGACCAGTTCGTAACGGGGGCCGTCGCCGTCCGCCGGGCCGGTGAACAGTGCCTTCGCGGAGTCGGCCAGCTCCGGACCCCGGCTGCGTTCGGCGTACGGGAACTGCTCGACGAACCCGAGGAGCCGGTCCGCCGACTCCTCGGGCAGCTCGTCCCGTCGCGGGACGTAGGGCACGTAGTCCCCGGCCGGCTCCGAGGCATGGAGGGGTATGCCCTCCCCGAGCCGCTCGTGGACCAGCCGGGCGGTCTGCGCGGCCCGGGGGAGCGGGCCGTGGTGGACGGCGGAGAACGGTATGCCCCGGAGCCGCTCGCCGAGGAGTGCCGCCTGGCGGCGGCCCCGTTCCGTCAGTTCGGTCTCGTCCGTGGACGCCTCGCCGTGCCGGGCGATGTAGAGGAGACGGGTCGCGTTCGCGGTGGCCATGGGGCCCTTTCGGCTGGTCCGGGTGGCGCAGGGAGGGACGGTGTCTCCCTCCGGCCGGTTCCGGGTCGCGCGTTCGGGTGATGTCGGTGCGGTCGCTTCCTTGCGGGGGCGGGGTTCCGGCTCACGCCGCCGGTACGCCCGGCGTGTCGGGCACGCGGCGTTTGGCACAGTGCCGCTCCGTGATCGAGGAACGGGGTGAGCGTGATGGCCGTGGCGCAGGGACTGGATGAGCCGGTGGGCCCGCCGAGCGGGGGTGACTGCGGCCCGAGGCTGAATCACAGCGACGGGCCGTGGCTGCGGGCGGCAGGGGGCGCAGCGGAGCTGGCGACCCATCTGGCGCCCGTACGGGGAGATTTGGGGCTGGCGCACCAGGGGCTCATGGCGGGGGCGGGCCGGCTGACCGCGCTGGCGGAGCTCGCGGCCGTGCGGGAGTCCTGGGAGCGGAGGTTCCAGGCGGCGCAGGGCGAGTGCGGGAGCCTGGCGGCCAAGCTGCGGGACGTCGCGCGTACGCAGGGCGCCACGAACGAGGCCGTACGGTCGTCGTTCGCCGCGGTGGCCGTTCCGTGCCAGGGCGGTGAGCGGTGATGCCGACGCTGACCTGGACGGAGTTACGGGAGCTGAAGTGCGCCGAGCTGGAAGGCGCGGCCGACGGGTGGGGCAAGTCGAGCAACCGAGCCGACGCGGCACGGGACCGCATCGAGCAGCAGCTGCTCACCGGGCTCCGCGACACGCAGGAGGGCGAGGCGGCACAGGCGGCGGTCGCGCGGCTGCGGCAGCTGGGGCGGAACTTCCAGTACGTGTACACCGAGTGCGGGCTGCTCCGTACGACTTTGAACTCCCTGGCCCACGAGATGAAGGCCCAGCAGCGGGCACTGAACGAGGCGCTGGACGATGCGGCCGCGCTGAGGTTCACGGTGCACGCGGACGGTTCGGTGACGTACCCGGCTGCGGGCGGGCCGCTCACCGACGCCGCGCCGCTGCGTGGCGGCACGGCGTCGTCGAGTGGGCTGCCGGGGCTTGCACCGCCCTCGGGCCTGGTCGCACCGAACCCCAACGCGGCCAAGGCGCAGGACATCGCGGACCGGGTGACCGGGGCGGTGCGGGCGGCGGCCGAGATCGACTGGCGGTACGCGGGAATCCTGCGCCGGCTGAAGGCGGAAGAGGGGCTGAAGGTCCCGGACTCCACATGGAAGGACGCGGCGGGCGACGCGGCAGCGGTGCGGGGGGCGGCGGGGGCGTACCTGAAGGACGCCATCCCGCACGATGCGTCTCCGGCGGAGCGGCGGGACTGGTGGGCGGGGCTGACCCAGGAACAGCGCGAGGAGTACCTCGCGGTGTACCCGGACGAGATCGGAAACCTGGACGGAATCCCGGCCCTGGCCCGGGACGCGGCCAACCGGGACAACCTGCGGTTGCTGATCGGGGAGCTGGAGGGGCGGGACGACGAGAGGTCGGTGACGCAGCTGGCGGGGCTGCGGGAGATCGACCGGCAGTTGGGGGCGGGGGCCAAGCCTGGGGAGCCGCCGATGTACCTGCTGGGTGTCAGTGGAGAGGGGAACGGACGAGCGATCGTCGCGTTCGGCAATCCTGACGCGGCGAAGAATGTGGCGGCGTATGTGCCGGGGCTGAACACATCGCTGGATGAGGACTTCGCGAAGAATGATCTGAAGCGTGCCCGTGATACTGCCATTGCGACTCGAGAAATTGACTCATCGAGTGCGACTGTTGCATGGCTTGGGTATGACGCTCCGCAGCTTCTGGACGGGCTGGACAGTTTGGACGTCATGGGAGATGAAAGGGCAGAGGTCGGAGGCCGTCAATTCGGTGGATTTATGGAAGGGTTGGCTGTCTCGAACGAAAATGACGACCCACACATGGTGGCCATTGGGCACTCCTATGGGTCGCGCACAGTCGGCGCTGCGACGCAAGAGGACGGTGGGATGTCCAACGTCGACGACATTGTCCTGGTGGGCAGTCCAGGCGTTGGCGTCGATCGAGCTGAAGAATTAGGAGTGGGGAGAGAACATGTATTTGTCGGCGCAGCCGAGAACGACATGGTGACAAGGGCGTCATCCAAGTTTCAGGCGAGTCTCGGCGGTGTTGCAGGCCCTCCCGGGTTCGCGGTGGGGGAGGTGCTGGATGGAAACGATCTGTGGTTCGGCAGAGATCCTGCGAGCGAAGGCTTTGGTGCCACGCGTTTCCGGTCCGATGAAGGACCCCCACTGGTCGGACCGGACGGATTCTCGTTTGGCGCCCACTCGCAATATTTCGAAAGAAATGGTGCGGACCCGGTGTCCGCGGACAATATTGCTCTCATCGCGGCAGGTAAGGCTCACAAGATCAAGCTGGAGGAACCACGTTGAGACTTAAGTCCTGGGGCATCGTGCTGGCCCTACTTCTGGGGTCGTTGTCGTCGGCGGTAGGTTGCGAAAGCGGGGAGGGGCACGTAGTGAATATGCAGACAGCCGCCGAACAGTCCGATGGAATTTTGGACGGCGTTTTCCGGGCGGTTCGTCCAGAGGTGAGGTGGACGCATGGCCCAACTACCTCAGGCAGCTGTGAAGTATCCCGTCGACGAACGGTCATGACGGTCATCTCGCCGGATCGGCGAGGCAGCTTCCTCGGGCTCGTCGATCGACATCTGCGAAACAGCGGGTATCGGATCAGCGCCCTGAATAAGGACGTAGAGTTTCCGGCCATTTATGCGCGGACCGAGGAGGGCTACATGGTGAGCCTGAGATTCGGTGGCGAGGGGCAGGCCTTCTTCCGCGTCGACTCCCCTTGCGTCGAGGAGTCAGAGGTCGCCGAGTCCACCACCAAGGCGACCGCGCCTACCTACGAAGGCATGGAGCACATCCCCCGCCCCAACATCCGCTCGCCGTTCTGGTCCGCCGGCGCCCCCTGATCCCCCTCGGCCGCCCCTGACGCCCCCTCATGCCCCCGTCCACCCGTACACACCAGCGAATCTCGTCGTGAACCGCGCCCGAATGGGGGATGGTTGAGGCGTGCGGAAATACTGGGTGTTCGTCGGCGGTGGGATCGGGCTGGGCCTGTGCTTCATCGCCCTGCTCGTCGTCGGTACGTACTCCGCCGCCGCCGGGATCTCCGGGGCGAGCGGAGCCGTAGGGCTGGCCAAGGGGGCCGTGCCCGCGCGGTACCAGCCGCTCGTCGAGAAGTGGGGCAACCTCTGCCCCGCCATCAACCCCGCTCTGCTGGCGGCGCAGTTGTATCAGGAAAGTGGCTGGAATCCGCGCGCCCAGAGCCATGCCGCCGCGCAGGGCATCGCGCAGTTCATCCCCGGGACCTGGGCCTCGCACGGCATCGACGGGGACAAGGACGGGGACCGGGACGTATGGGACCCCGCCGACGCGATCCCGTCCGCCGCGTCCTACGACTGCGAGCTCGCCGGGTACGTCAAGAAGGTGCCGGGCGATGCGACGGACAACATGCTCGCCGCGTACAACGCCGGTGCGTACCGTGTGATCCGGGCGGGCGGGGTGCCCGCGATCAGCGAGACGCAGAACTACGTAAAGATCATCAGGTCGCTGGAGAAGAGTTTCGCCAAGCCGGTCGGCCGGGTGCAGCCTTCGCAGCAGGCCGCCGGGGCCATCTACTTCGCGCAGAAGAAGCTGGGTACCCCCTATCTCTGGGGCGGGAACGGGACGGCCGACCAGGGGGGCCGGTTCGACTGTTCCGGGCTGACTCAGGCCGCGTACCGGACGGTCGACATCGAGCTTCCCCGAGTGGCCAACGATCAGTACAACGCCGGCCCGCACCCCTCCCGGGAGGAGCTCCTCCCCGGGGACCTGGTGTTCTTTTCGGACGATCTGAACAACTCGCGGGCCATCCGGCACGTGGGGCTCTACGTCGGTGGCGGCTACATGATCAACGCGCCGTACACCGGCGCGGTGATCCGGTTCGACAAGATCGACACCCCCGACTACTTCGGTGCGACAAGGGTCACGGAAGACGGGGCCGCGGCGCTTCCCACCGCGCTCCCGGAAAGCTGACAGGCAGTCGGCCATGGCCGGAACTCTCCGTGAAGCCCAGGCCCTGAGCTGCGACGATGAGTCACTCTTCGATAACGTCATGGTGATCATTCGGTGGAGAGCGGAACGCAGAGAGCTGACAGGCCGTTCCCTGGACTGGGACAGCATGCGCAATGACCATGCGCGGCTGTCCAGACCGGTCAGGCGTGACGGCATCATGGCGTGGCGCGGCACTGAATCCGCACCGACCACGGGGGTCAGACCAAGGCGACGCACGCCGTTGTGCGTCGCAGCAGCAGACAAGGCAAGGGGCCGCGGCAGATGGCTGGACTCGCACTCGATGGGTCGAACCCCGATGTCAGCCTGCTCTACGACATCAATGGGCTGGCGAAGGCCGCTCCGACCTGGTTCGACCGGGTCATGGAGTTCGTCGGTGAATTCGGGATCATGTTCGCCATGGTCCTGGCGGTCCTGTGGTGCTGGTGGAGCGTACGCCGACGTGGGACGACCGAGGATTCGGTGACGGCGGTTGCCGGGCTCGTGTGGGCACCGCTCGCCGCCGGGATCGCGTTGCTCGTCAACATCCCGATCAGGGGCTTCGTGGAGCGGCCCCGTCCGTTCTTCGACCACAAGGGGCTCGAAGTCCTGGTGAAGGGCAAGACGGACTTCTCCTTCGTGAGCGACCACGCGACGATGGCGATGGCGATCGCCGTGGGGCTCTTCGTGGCCAACAGGAAGTTCGGCCTGGTGGCGATCGCGCTGGCGCTCCTCGAGGGCTTCTGCCGCGTCTACATGGGCGTGCACTACCCGACCGACGTGATCGGCGGCTTCGCTCTCGGCACCGCTGTGGCGCTGCTGCTCGCCCCGCTCGCGATGATGCTGCTGACTCCTCTGGTGGGGGCCGTGGCCCGCGCCGGAGCGCTCGGCCGGCTCGTCCGCTCGGGCGGGGCGGGCGCCACCGCCGGCGGGCGTGGCGAGGCGCAGGGGATCCCCGAGCCGAGCACGGGCTCCGGCCGTGGCGGTGCGCCCGGCGAGAGGGACCTCGCCGCGTAGGCATGGCGAACTCGCCGCGTAGGCGGAGAGAACCGGCGGTTCATGAGGGGCGTCCCGTAGAGGGGCGCCCCTCACGCATGGGCCGGGCAGCCCGAGGGGCCACTTCGGTGGTTCCGATCCCGTGCCCCCGACGGCGGGGCATCATGGCCGGAGATCCGGGGGTGGTGCATGTGGCCGGTCGGCGACCGACGCGGCAGGAAGTCAATCGGCGGCACGAGCGTTCGGGTTTCGTGGGGCGCCGCGGTGAGCTCGCGGTGTTCCGGGAGACGTTCGCGCGTGATCCGGAGGAGGCCGACTTCCCGTTCCTGTTCCATGTGCGCGGCAACGGGGGTGTGGGCAAGTCCACCCTCGTACGGCAGTGGGAGTCCACCGCCCGCGAGCAGTCCACCGTCGTCACGGCGTTCGTGGGCGACGAGGTGCACGACGCCGTCGAGGCGATGGAAGCCGTCGGCGCCCGGCTGGGCCGGCAGGGGCACCCGCTGAAGAGGTTCGACAAGCAGCTGGCGACCTACCGGCAGCGCCGGCACCAGGCCGAGAGCGCTGTCCCCGCACCGCAGCCCGACCCCGCGGGCGGTCTGGCCGTGCCGCCCGCGTCGCCGTCCAGCACGGTGGCGGCGCAGGTGGGGCTGGTCGGTCTCGGCATGGTGCCCGGGGTCGGGGCCTTCGTCGGAGCGGTGGATCCGCAGCAGGTCGCGCTGGGCGCGGACCGGATCCGGGCGGCCCTGAACATGCGCCTGCGCAGCCATGACGACGTGCGGCTGGTGATGGACCCGGTCGCGGTCCTCGCCCCGGTCTTCCTGGAGGATCTGGCCGAGGTCGCGGAGCGGTGCGCGCGGGTGGTGCTGTTCTTCGACGTGTACGAGCGGACCGGGCCCGTGCTCGACGCCTGGCTGCACGACATCGTCTTCGGCGAGGAGTACGGCGGCCTGCCGGTCAACGTCCAGGTCGTGCTCTCCGGCCAGACGCGCCTGGACACCCGGGTCTGGGGCGACCGGACGGGCCAGGTCACCGAGGTGTGCCTGGAGGTGTTCACCGAGGAGGAGGCCCGCACACTGCTCGCTACCCACGGCGTCACCGACGAGCCCAGCGTCGACCTGGTCCTGCGCCTGTCGGGGCGGCTCCCGCTGCTGGTCGACATGCTGGCCCGGAGCGACGCCGGCAGCGACGACAGCTTCGGGGATCCGTCGGAGACGGCGGTCGAGCGGTTCCTGAAGTGGGTACCGGACGCCCGGCGGCGTGAGGCGGCGCTGGCCTGTGCGCTTCCGCTGCAGATCGACGAGGACGTGTACCGGGCCGCCGTGCCGGAGGCCGCCGTCGGTGACTATCCCTGGCTGCGCGGTCTCGCGTTCGTCTCCACGCAGGCGGGCCGGTGCCGCTACCACGACGTGGTGCGTGCGGCGATGCTGCGCCTCCAGCGCGGTCAGTCGCCGACCCGCTGGCAGCAGGCGCACACCCGTCTTGCCGACGCGTTCGAGCAGTGGCGCCTGGCCGCGGAGTCCGGTCTCGGTACCGCCGCCGGCGTCTCCACGTGCTGGGAGGACGCCGTCTGGCGCGAACACCGGCTCAACGAGACGTACCACCGGCTGTGCGCGAACCACCGGACCGCCTTGCCCGACGCCCTCCACCAGGCCGTCCATGCCATCGACCACGACCTCGCCACGCTGCGCCGCTGGGCCCAGATCCTCGGTCAGGCAGGACATGACACGGAGACGGAGGTCCTCAGTTCCTGGGGGCGGCGCCTGGAAGCCGCCGGTGAGCAGGACGGGGCGAACACCACCGTGCCGGGTGTGCTGCTGGCCGCGCCCGGACTCGGTGCGTCCGGGCGTGCCCTGGCCCACTCCGTCCGGGCCGAGGCGTACCGGACCGCGGGCGACCACGAGAGGGCGCTGGCGGATTACGCGCTGGCCACGGACATCGATCCGGAGGCCTCCCGCCCCCACGCGGGCCGTGGTGAGACGTACCGGCTGATGGGCCGGCACGAGGAGGCGGTGGCCGCCTGTACGCGTGCGCTGGAGCTCGATCCCCTCGACGAGCGGACCGTCGGCAGCCGTGGGGATGCCTACAGGAGCCTGGGCCGCCACGACGAGGCACTCGCGGACTTCGCCCGCGCCATCGATCTCGACCCGGGGTACGCGTGGGCGTTCGGCAGCCGCGCCCGGGTCCACGAGGCGTTGGGCTGCCCCGAGGAGGCGGTGGCCGACTACACCCGGGCCATCGAGATCAACCCTCGGTACGCGTGGGCCTTCGGGAGCCGGGCGTACGTCCATCAGGTCCAGGGCCGCCATGCCGAGGCCCTCGCCGACTACACCCGGGCCGTCGAGGTCAACCCGCGGTACGCGTGGGCCTTCGCCAGCCGGGCCCGGGTCCACCACTTCACGGGCCACTACGAGGATGCCCTCGCCGACTACGCCCGGGCCGTCGAGATCGACCCGGACTATGCGTGGGCCCTCACCGGCCGGGCTGACACCCACGAGAAGCTCGGCCGTCCCGAGGAAGCGCTGGCCGACTACACCCGGGCCGTCGAGGCCGACCCCCGGTACGAGTGGGCCCTTGCGGGCCGAGGGGAGCTGTACCGGCAGCTGGGGCGGTACGAGGAAGCGCTGGCCGACCACTCCCGGGCCGTCGAGATCAACCCCGGGTACAGCCTGGCCATCCTCAGCCGTGGGATGGTCTTCCGCCGGCTGGGCCGGTACGAAGACGCGGCCGGCGACTACTCCCTGGCCATGGAGATCGACCCCGGGTCCGGGGTGTTCATCTCCCACCGCGCGGAGATGTACCGGCGGGCGGGCCGGTACGAGGAGTCGGCCGCCGACTACCGCGTGGTCATGGCGGCCGAGGCTCCCGCCGCGTGGTCGTTCGCCGGCCGCGCGCAGCTGCATCTGCGCCTCGGCCGGTACGAGGATGCCCTCGCCGACTGCGTACGGGCTGTCGAGATCAACTCCGATGACGGTTGGTACGTGGGCCTGTACGCCCTCTCCGCACGTCTGACGGGGAACGAGCAGGAGGCGGGGACGCACTTCCGGCGCGCGATCCGCATGCTCCTCGCTGACGGCTCCGGGGACAGCACCAGGCAGGCGCTGGTGCTGGGGTGCGTCCTGTTCATGCACTGCGCGCTCCAGGAATGGGAGCGTGCCACCGCGCGGTGCGACGACCTTCTGGGCCGGACGCCGGAGGCCCACGTGATCCGGGAGGTGCTGGAAGACCTCTCACTGCTCCGGGACGTCCAGCCGTCCGTGGTGCCCGGCACCGACCCTCTCGTACGCCGGCTGGGGGACGCGCTCGCCTGACCGCTCAGCGGTCCGTGCCGGCGCGGTGTTCGGCCGCGTCCGTGCGGGCCCGGTCGCGCGAGCGCCGGGCCGGTCCCGACCAGCCGCAGCTGCAGCGGGCGATGCAGAACGAGCCTCGTTCGACCGTGGTGATGCTGTGCGGCGGGGCAAGGGCTGTGGTGGGTGCGGAGCCCGGAGCGAGCGACGGGGCCGGGGCGTGGGCTGGGGGGTCCTCATGCACGGATCCACGGTACTGCGGGCCGGCTGGTGCCGTCACCGAGTGGGCCGATCGGCTTCCCGAAGGGGCACGGTGGCGTGACGGGGCGCCCCGGCCGTCGTTAGGCGAGGCGGGCGGGAACTCGGTCAGGTGTGCGTCGTTAAGGGTTGGCAGGCGATGGTGGTGCGGCAGCGCAGGTGCGGAGGCGGGCCACTGGCTGTGTTGGCCCTGGCGGTCGCAGGCGTGGTGACGGTGGGCAGCGGATGCTCCGGTACGGGCGGTGACGGCGGCGACGTGGCCGGTGAGCGCGTCGCCCGGGCCGGCCCGGCCGGCACCCCGGCGGCCGTGGTGCGCGGGGCGGCCGAGGCGCTCGCCGGTGCGGGCAGCGCCGAGGTGCGTACGTCGATGGAGACCGCGGCCGGCGGGACCCGGGTGACGATCAGGGGCCAGGGGGCGTACGACTTCCGCAGACAGCTGGGCCGGATCAAGGTCGTCCTGCCCAAGGACGCCGCCGGGGCCGACGAGCACCGGCCGATCACGGAGCTGCTGGCACCCGGTGCGCTGTACATGAAGAACCGCGGTGCCGGGGTGCCCGACGACAAATGGGTACGGATCGACACGACGACCCTGGAGGACGGGAATCTGGTCACCGGGGGCGTGACCGATCCGACGGCCTCCGCCGAGCTGCTGCGCGGCGCGGGCGATGTGACGTACGTCGGGCGGACGGAGCTGGCCGGGGTGGCGGTCCGGCACTACCGGGGGACGGCGGATCTCGGGCGGGCGGCGCGGGAGGCGTCGCCGTCCTCGCGCGCGGCGCTGGCCGCCGCGGCGAAAGGGTTCCGCACGGACACGGTGCCCTTCGACGTCTATCTGGACGACGCGGGCCTGCTGCGGAAGGTGCGCCACCACTTCACCTTCGCGACCGAGGGCCCGGCGGTCGCGGTGGTCTCGACGATGCTGCTGTACGGCTTCGGGGCGCCGGTCTCCGTGGAGCTCCCGCACGGGGCGGACATCTACACGGGGCGGGTCCAGCAGGGCGGGAGTGGCCCGGAAACGCCGTAGGGAGGGGGCCGAAATGGTCCGTCCGTGCCATGCGCGGTGCGTGCCGCGCTCCCTACGCTAGGGAGTCGGTGCGCCAGGAGTCGGCGACAGCAGAGAGAGGTGACGCAGGTGGTGACGCTCAGCGCTCCGAACGCTCAGGACTGTGTGGCCCTCGCCGAGATCGAACTCTGCGGCGAGCTCATGATCGCCGCGGCGGACGCGCTCGAGGACCGGCTCAGTCCCGACCGTATCGACGAGGTGCTCAACGTCAGGGGCGTTTCCTCCGAGCCGGTGCCGACGATCCCCCGGCAGGGCCGCCACCGGGGATGACCTTTCCCACTCCGGGCCGCGGTCAGGTCCGCAGGAGGCGGGCGATCGCCTTGGTGGCCTCCTCGACCTTCGCGTCGATCTCCTCGCCGCCCTTGAGAGCGGCGTCCGCGACGCAGTGGCGCAAATGCTCCTCCAGCAGCTGGAGCGCGAAGGACTGCAGGGCCTTGGTGGAGGCCGAGACCTGGGTGAGTATGTCGATGCAGTAGACGTCCTCGTCCACCATCCGCTGGAGGCCGCGGATCTGGCCCTCGATGCGGCGCAGCCGCTTGAGGTGCTCATCCTTCTGGTGGTGGTACCCGTGGATGCCGCGGTCGTGGTCGGTGACGACTGCTTCCGTACCGCCTGCTCCGGTGGCCTCGGTGGTGGTCATGGGGTCCTCCCGTTGTCCTCGTGGCCTGCGGTGAGCGTGCCGTTCCGTACCCTCTGTATACCCCTGCTGGGTATATCGTACCGAATCCAGCCGAAACGTGACCGGGGGGCCGTGCTGATCACTGTGCCCGATGCGCGACACTGAAGAACGCCGGTTAGCCGTGGCCGGATGATGCGCCTAGCATCAGCCTGACCGAATCCAAAGCACCCCGAGGACCCCACGTGCGCTTTCGTCTGACCCCCAGGGAGACGAGCTTCTACGACATGTTTTCCGCATCCGCGGACAACATCGTCACAGGCTCGAAGCTCCTGATGGAACTGCTCGGGGCGGATTCTGCCTCCCGAGTCGAGATCGCGGAGCGTATGCGGGCAGCGGAGCACGCGGGGGACGATGCCACCCACGCGATCTTCCACCAGCTGAACTCCTCCTTCATCACGCCGTTCGACCGCGAGGACATCTACAACCTCGCGTCGTCGCTCGACGACATCATGGACTTCATGGAGGAGGCCGTCGACCTGGTCGTGCTCTACCAGATCGACGAGCTCCCGAAGGGTGTCGAGC
This sequence comes from Streptomyces sp. NPDC051064, assembly GCF_044455985.1. Lineage (NCBI taxonomy): Bacteria > Bacillati > Actinomycetota > Actinomycetes > Kitasatosporales > Streptomycetaceae > Streptomyces > Streptomyces sp. NPDC051064. Next base: position 178,380 of record NZ_JBITFK010000012.1, on the reverse strand, counting down.
AGCAGATCGAGGTCCTGGCCAGGGCGGCGGAACTCACCGCCGAGGCCATGCCGAGTCTGCGGACCATGGACAACCTCACCGAGTACTGGATCGAGGTCAACCGTCTGGAGAACCAGGCCGACCAGATCCACCGCAAGCTGCTCGCGCATCTGTTCAACGGCAAGTACGACGCCATGGACGTGCTGAAGCTCAAGCAGATCGTGGATGTGCTGGAAGAGGCGGCTGACGCGTTCGAGCACGTCGCCAACACGGTGGAGACCATCGCGGTCAAGGAGTCCTGAACCTCGTGGACACCTTTGCGCTGATCGTGACCATCGGTGTCGCGCTCGGCTTCACGTATACGAACGGCTTCCACGACTCGGCGAACGCCATCGCCACCTCGGTCTCCACCCGGGCGCTGACCCCGCGTGCGGCTCTGGCGATGGCCGCTGTGATGAACCTCGCAGGCGCCTTCCTGGGCCAGGGGGTCGCCAAGACCGTCAGCGAAGGCATCATCGCCACGCCCGAGGGCCAGAAGGGGATGGGCATCCTCTTCGCGGCGCTGGTCGGCGCGATCATATGGAACCTCGTCACCTGGTACTACGGTCTGCCGTCGTCGTCCTCGCACGCCCTGTTCGGCGGCATGGTCGGCGCGGCGCTGGCCGGCGGGACGATGGTGCACTGGGGCGGCGTGCTCGACAAGATCGTCATCCCGATGTTCCTGTCCCCGGTCATCGGCCTGGTCGCCGGCTATCTGGTGATGGTCGTGATCATGTGGATATTCCGGAAGTCCAACCCGCACAAGGCCAAGCGCGGCTTCCGTATCGCGCAGACCGTCTCGGCGGCGGCCATGGCGCTGGGCCACGGTCTGCAGGACGCCCAGAAGACGATGGGCATCGTGGTGATGGCCCTGGTCATCGCCGATGTCGAGGGTCCGAACGACGAGATCCCGGTCTGGGTGAAGCTCGTCTGCGCGCTGATGCTGTCGCTGGGTACGTACGCGGGCGGCTGGCGCATCATGCGTACGCTCGGCCGCAAGATCATCGAACTGGACCCGCCGCAGGGCTTCGCCGCGGAGACGACCGGCGCGTCGATCATGTTCGGATCGGCGTTCCTCTTCCACGCACCGATCTCCACGACTCATGTGATCACCTCGGCGATCATGGGTGTCGGCGCCACGAAGCGGGTGAACGCCGTGCGGTGGGGGGTGGCCAAGAACATCATCCTGGGGTGGTTCATCACCATGCCGGCCGCCGCGCTGGTGGCCGCGCTCAGCTACGGGATCGTCGTGCTGCTCTTCGGGTGAGCGGTTCCGCCCGGCTTGAACGTGCACGGCCGGGCTCGCCCGGTCACCCGGCTGCTCATGGGTCCGCCCCTGCTCTCCTGTGGAGAGCAGGGGCGGACCCTTCGCCTTGTGGTGGCACCGCCATGCAGCACCCCAAGGCCGTCTGTGGTTATCCGAAGCGGCCCGAGATGTAGTCCTCGGTCGCCTGGACCGACGGGTTGGAGAAGATCCGCTCCGTCTCGTCGATCTCGATCAGCCGGCCGGGCTTGCCCACCGCCGAGAGGTTGAAGAAGGCCGTACGGTCCGAGACGCGTGCCGCCTGCTGCATGTTGTGCGTCACGATGACGATCGTGAAGCGCTCCTTCAGCTCGCCGATCAGGTCCTCGATGGCGAGGGTCGAGATCGGGTCGAGCGCCGAGCACGGCTCGTCCATCAGCAGCACGTCCGGCTCGACCGCGATCGCGCGGGCGATGCACAGGCGCTGCTGCTGTCCGCCGGAGAGGCCCGAGCCCGGCTTGTTCAGGCGGTCCTTGACCTCGTTCCAGAGGTTGGCGCCCTTGAGGGACTTCTCGACGATGTCGGACAGCTCGCTCTTGCGGTACGAGCCGTTCAGCCGCAGGCCCGCCGCGACGTTGTCGAAGATCGACATGGTCGGGAAGGGGTTCGGGCGCTGGAAGACCATGCCGACCGTGCGGCGCACGGTGACGGGGTCGACGCCGGGACCGTACAGGTTCTCGTCGTCCAGCAGCACCTTGCCCTCGACGCGGCCACCGGGGGTGACCTCGTGCATGCGGTTCAGGGTGCGCAGGAAGGTGGACTTACCGCAGCCGGACGGGCCGATGAAGGCGGTCACGGAGCGGGGCTCCACCGTCATCGAGATGTCCTCGATGGCCTTGTGGGAGCCGTAGTAGGCGGTGAGGCCGCCGATGTCGATGCGCTTGGCCATGTGGAATCAACTGCTTTCTGCGTGGCCTCAGCGGCCGGTCTTCGGGGCCTTCCAGCGGGCGATGCCGCGGGCCACCAGATTGAGGATCATGACGAAGGCGATCAGCACCAGGGCTGCGGCCCAGGCGCGGTCGTAGGACGCGGCCTCGCCGACCTTGTACTGCTCGTAGATGTAGAACGGCAGCGAGGACTGGGCGCCTTCGAAGGGGTTGCTGTTGATCAGCTGGCTGCCGAAGACCAGCAGAATGATCGGTGCCGTCTCTCCCGCGATGCGCGCGATGGCGAGCATGACGCCGGTGGTGATGCCGCCGATCGCGGTGGGCAGGACCACCTTCAGGATGGTGCGCCACTTCGGGATGCCGAGCGCGAGGGAGGCCTCGCGGAGCTCGTTGGGGACGAGCTTGAGCATCTCCTCGGTGGAGCGGACCACGACGGGGACCATCAGGATCGTCAGGGCCAGGGCGCCCATCAGGCCGGACGGTTCCAGCTTCGCGATCAGCATGATCGACAGGATGAACAGACCGGCGACGATGGACGGGATGCCCGTCATGACGTCGACGAAGAAGGTGACGGCCTTGGCGAGCGTGCCCTTGCCGTACTCGACCAGGTAGACCGCGGTCAGCAGACCCAGGGGGGCGGAGATCACCGTGGCGATACCGACCTGCTCAAGGGTGCCGATCAGCGCGTGGTAGACGCCGCCGCTGGCCTCGGGACCGAGGACACCGGCCATCGAGTGGGTGAGGAAGTAGCCGTCGAGGCGCTCGACGCCGCGGCTGATCGTGGTCCAGAGCAGCGAGGCGAGAGGGACGACGGCGACGAGGAAGCAGACCCAGACGACGCTGGTGGCGAGGCGGTCCTTGGCCTGGCGCTTGTTCTCGACCGCGGTCGTCGCGACGTACGAGATGACCAGGAAGAGCAGGGCGGAGATCAGGCCCCACTGGACGCGGCTGTGCCAGCCGGCCGCCAGGGAGATCCCCACACCGAGCGCGATGGCCACGACGGCGAAGCCGGCCGGGGACCAGCGGGGAAGGCTGCGGCTGCTGAGGCCGCCCTTACCGGGTTCCGGCGAGGTCCGGGGGCGGTTGTCCTGGATGTCGGTGGTGGTGGCGTGGGTCATGCGTTGGCCCCCGAGTACTCCTTGCGGCGGGCGATGATGAGCCGGGCCGCGCCGTTGACCAGCAGGGTGAGGACGAAGAGGACGAGGCCCGAGGCGATCAGGGCGTCGCGTCCGAATTCGTCGGCCTCACCGAATTTGGCCGCGATGTTCTGGGCGAAGGTTCCGCCGCCGTGATTGAGCACGTGGAGCGAGATGAGGAAGCTCGGCGACAGGACCGTGGCGACGGCCATCGTCTCGCCGAGCGCACGGCCCAGGCCGAGCATCGAGGCCGAGATGATGCCGGAGCGGCCGAAGGGCAGCACCGAGAGGCGGATGACCTCCCAGCGGGTGGCGCCGAGGGCGAGCGCCGCCTCCTCGTTCATCTTCGGGACCTGGAGGAAGACCTCACGGCTGACACTGGTCACGATCGGCAGGATCATGATCGCGAGCAGGATCCCGACGGTGAAGAGCGAGCGGGGGACGCCGATCTCGGTCTTCTCGAAGATGTACGTCCAGCCGAAGAACTGGTCGAGCCAGAGGTTCAGGCCCTCCAGGTACGGGACGAGGACGAGAGCGCCCCAGATGCCGTAGACGATGCTGGGCACCGCGGCGAGCAGGTCGATCACGTAGGCGAGGGGGGCGGCCAGCTTGCGCGGCGCGTAGTGCGAGATGAAGAGGGCGATGCCGACAGCGATCGGAACCGCGATGATCATCGCGATGATCGAGCTGACGACCGTGCCGAAGAGCAGGACCGCGATGCCGAAGACGGGCGGGTCGCCGGCCGGGTTCCAGTCGAGGGTGGTGAGGAAGTTGCCCTCGTCCTTCGATATGGCGATGAAGGCGCGGTAGCTGAGGAACACGGCGATCGACGCCATGATCACGAGAAGCAGGATGCCTGAGCCGCGTGAGAGGCCCAGGAAGATCTTGTCGCCTGCCCGCCCGGTGGACTTGGGACGGGCGCGTGTTTCCGGCGGAGCCGGTGGGATGTCGAGCGGTGTGGTGGAAGCCATGGTCTTTCCGGTCTGTGTGGGGGAGCGGCTGCTCTCCTGGCGGCGGTGCACCGGATGGTCGGGCGGTGGGGGCCGGTCCGGAGGGGTGCGCCGGACCGGCCCGCCTGTGCGTGCGTGTCGTGCTACTTCAGGCCGGCGACCGTCTCGCGGACCTTGGTGTTGATCGCCTCGGGGATCGGGGCGTAGCCGGCGTCGGTGAGGACCTTCTGGCCGTCCGCGGAGGCGGTGTAGGTCAGGAAGGACTTGACGGTGCCGAGGGTGTCGGCCTTGTTACCGGTGTCGCAGACGACCTCGTACGTCACCAGGACCAGCGGGTAGGCGCCTTCGGCCTTGGTGGTGTAGTCGAGGTCGAGCGCCAGGTCCTTGCCGGTGCCCTTGACCTTGGCGGCGGCGATGGCCTTGGAGGCGTTCTCCGAGGTGGCCTCGACCGGGGTCGCGCCTCCCGTGTTGATGTCGACGGTGGTGATGTCCTGCGACTTGGCGTACGACAGCTCGAAGTAGCCGATGGAGCCGTTGACGGCCTTCACCTGGCTGGCGACGCCGGAGGATCCGGACGCTGCCTGGCCACCGGGGGCCGGCCACTTCTTCTCGGCCTCGTACTTCCAGTCGCTCGGGGCCGCGGCGTTCAGGTACTTGCCGAGGTTCTGCGTGGTGCCGGAGTCCTCGGAGCGGTGGAAGGCCTGGATGTCCGTGGCCGGCAGCTTGACGCCGTCGTTGAGCTTGGCGATCGCCGGGTCGTTCCACTTCGTGATCTTGTTGTCGAAGATCTTGGCGAGCGTGGAGGCGTCGAGCGTGAGGCTGTCGACACCCTCCAGGTGGAAGCCGACCGCGATCGGGCCGCCGACCATCGGGAGGTTGATCCCCTGGCCGGTCTTGCAGATCTTCTTCGACTCGGCGACCTCTTCGGGCTTCAGGGCGGAGTCCGAGCCGGCGAAGCCGACGGTGCCCTGGTTGAACGCGACGATGCCCTCGCCGGAGGAGGAGGAGCTGTAGTTGACCTCCACGCCGGAGCAGGCGGCCATGTAGTTCTTGACCCAGAGGTCCATCGCGTTCTTCTGGGCACTGGACCCGGAAGCGCGCAGCTGGCCCTCGGCGCCGTCGCACTTGATGTTCGACGCGGCGGCACTCGTGTTGCCGCCGTCCGCGCCGGCCCCGGTGTTGTCGTCCGAACCGCACGCCGTGAGGACCAGGGCGCCGGAGACGGCGAGGGCACCGAGCGCGGTGGCACGAAGCCGGTTCTTGCGCTGAAGCTTCACTTTCGGGGTGTTCCTTCCAGGAGCCGCCGCGGCTGGTGGGGACGAGGCGGCGTGCGATGCGGAGTGGTGCGGCGGCTTGGCGCCGTGCACCTCGTACGTCCGAAATTAGGCAGAACAGGTGAAGCGGCCTGCGGGGGAGAGTGAACGGCAGGTGAACCGTGTAGGGCGGGCTGGTTCCCTCGCGCGGCGGGCGTGGCCGGCGGGCCCGAAGGGGACGTACTCATGTGCCGGGCGGGCCCGGCGACGGCGCAGGGGTGCCGAGCGGCAAGGCCCTCAGACCTGCGGGCGGCTCTCCAGGAAGGCGTCCAGCTGGACGCGGTCGCCGGGGCGGCTCAGGCGGGCACGGGCCGTGCCGGGCGAGAGCCACGCCAGTCGGTCGACCTCGTCGTTGGGCTCGAAATCGCCGTCCGCCGCCTCCGCCGCCCAGTAGCTGACCTCTTTGGGGCGCCCGTTCGCCATGTAGTGGGCGGTGGGCAGGGCGGCGCCCGGCACGCAGTGGTGGCCCGTCTCCTCCAGGACCTCGCGCAGGGCGGCCTCCAGCGTCGTCTCGCCGCGCTTCAGCTTGCCCTTGGGGAACGACCAGTCGTCGTAGCGGGGCCGGTGGACCAGGCAGATCTCCAGGCCGCCGTCCGGGGCGCGGCGCCACAGCACGCACCCCGCGGCCAGGACCGGTGTGTCGCTCATGGCGCGGTCACGGCCGCCGCGTACGGCCAGGTCTCCCGGAACACGGCGCGCGCCGCCTCCACCTCGTGCCGCTGGTCGGCGTGGAGCACCCCCAGGGCGTACGCCGTCGCGGGGGCGATGCGCGGGGTGCGCGCCGCCGCCGCCGCGGCCGCCGCGGCCTCTGCCGCGTCCCGGTGCAGGTCCAGCGCGTGTCCCGGCCCGGCCAGGGCCGGATCGGGGGCGCCCCGCAGCATCTCGTGCGCGTACCGGTGGAGCCGCAGCAGCAGGCGGGCCTGGTGCCAGAGGGCGTCGTGGGCCTCGTTGTACGGCTCCACCGCCTCGTCGGGCGGGAGCGCGGCCACCGCGTCCAGCATCAGCTGTTCGGCCAGCTCGGCCGGTGCGTGCAGCACCTCCTCCGGCCGTTCCGCCGCCGAGGCCGACAGGGGGACCTCCGAGGCGAGCAGCGCGACGGCGTCCGCGACGGCGTGGAAGCGGGAGGAGCCCATGGCCTGGAGCGCCGCCGAGTGGGCGCGGGTCCGGGCGAGGGTCAGTCGGCGCTCCAGGAGTGCCCCGGCCCGGGCCGCGCCGACACCGAGCGCGGCCCGCTCCTTGTCGCCGGCGTCCGGGCCCTCGCCCGGAGCGGGCCGGGCCGCCGGGAGCGAGGCGCCGGAGAGTTGGTGCAGCGCCTCCAGGAGCCGGCCGAGCCGCGTGGCGTACGCGTGCTCGCGGGCCAGGGTGCCGGAGAGCCAGACCAGTTCGGCGCGGAGCTGGTCGGCCCAGGCCGGGTCGAGCGCAGCCCGGAAGGTGTGCAGCGTGCCGCTGATCCGGCGCGCCGCGTGGCGCAGCGCGCGGGCGGCGTCGTCGGCACTCTGCGTGCCGGCGTCCGCGGGGGCACTGTGCTCGCGGTGCAGCCGCAGGCCCCGTAGGAAGCAGGCGGCCTGTTCGCGCAGGTAGGGCGCGAGGACCGCTTCCGCGGAGAGGGTCCTCGTCTGGTGGTCAGGGCGTCGCACGCCGGCGCCTCCGGGCGTCAATGAGCATCTCTTGTACGTGCCGCAGCGGCTGCCCGTCCGCGTCCGTGGAGTGCCGGGTCCAGTTTCCGTCGGGGCCCAGGTGCCAGGAGGAGGTGGTGTCGGACATCCCTGTTTCCAGGAGCCTGCTGAGAGCGGCGCGATGCGCGGGGTCGGTGACGCGGACCAGTGCTTCGATCCGGCGGTCGAGGTTACGGTGCATCATGTCGGCGCTGCCGAACCACACTTCGGGTTCGCCGCCGTTGCCGAAGGCGAAGAGCCGGGAGTGTTCGAGGAAGCGGCCGAGTATCGAGCGGACCCGGACGTTCTCGGAGAGTCCGTTGACGCCGGGGCGGATCGCGCAGATGCCGCGCACCCAGATGTCGACCGGCACACCGGCCTGACCCGCCCGGTAGCAGGCGTCGATGACCGCTTCGTCGACCATCGAGTTGACCTTGATGCGTACATACGCGGAGCGCCCGGCGCGCTGGTGGGTGATCTCCTTGTTGATGCGGGCGATCAAACCGTCGCGCAGGGACTTCGGGGCGACCAGCAGCCGGCGGTAGGTCTCGCGGCGGGAGTAGCCGGAGAGCCGGTTGAAGAGGTCGGAGAGGTCCGCCCCGACCTGCGGGTCGGCGGTCAGCAGGCCGAGGTCCTCGTAGAGCCGTGCTGTCTTGGGGTGGTAGTTGCCGGTGCCGACGTGGGAGTAGCGGCGCAGTGTGTCGCCCTCCTGGCGGACGACGAGCGACAGCTTGCAGTGGGTTTTGAGGCCGACGAGGCCGTAGACGACGTGGCAGCCGGACTCCTCCAGCTTGCGGGCCCACTTGATGTTGGCCTGCTCGTCGAAGCGCGCCTTGATCTCGACGAGGACGAGGACCTGTTTGCCGGACTCGGCCGCGTCGATCAGGGCGTCGACTATCGGCGAGTCACCGGAGGTCCGGTACAGCGTCTGCTTGATCGCGAGGACGTCCGGGTCGCCCGCGGCCTGATCCAGGAAGGCCTGGACGGAGGTGGAGAAGGAGTCGTACGGGTGGTGCAGCAGCACATCGCGTTCGCGCAGGGCGGCGAAGATGTCGGGCGCGGACGCGGACTCGACCTCGGCCAGGTCGCGGTGGGTGCCGGCGATGAACTTGGGGTACTTCAGCTCGGGCCGGTCCAGCGACGCGATGCCGAACAGCCCGGTGAGGTCGAGGGGGCCCGGAAGCGGGTAGAGCTCGGTCTCGGAGATCTTCAGCTCGCGTACGAGCAGGTCCAGGACGTACGGGTCGATGGACTCCTCGACCTCGAGGCGGACCGGCGGGCCGAAGCGGCGCCGCATGAGCTCCTTCTCCAGGGCCTGGAGCAGATTCTCGGTGTCGTCCTCCTCGACCTCCAGGTCCTCGTTCCTGGTGACCCGGAACATGTGGTGGGCGAGGACCTCCATGCCCGGGAAGAGCTCCTCGAGGTGGGCCGCGATGATGTCCTCTATCGGGACGTAACGCTGCGGGGACGCCTCCAGGAAGCGGGTGAGCAGCGGCGGCACCTTGACGCGGGCGAAGTGCCGGTGGCCGCTGACGGGGTTGCGCACGACGACGGCGAGGTTCAGCGAGAGCCCGGAGATGTACGGGAACGGGTGCGCGGGGTCGACGGCCAGCGGGGTCAGCACGGGGAAGACCCGCTGCCGGAAGAAGGTGAACAGGCGGGCCTGTTCCTTCTCGGTCAGCTCGGGCCAGCGGACCAGCTGGATGCCCTCGTCGGACAGGGCCGGCGCGATGTCCTGCTGGTAGCAGGCGGCGTGGCGGGCCATGAGCTCGCGGGAGCGGGTCCAGATCAGGTCGAGGACCTCGCGGGGCTGCAGTCCGGACGCGGAGCGGGTGGCGACACCGGTCGCGATACGGCGCTTGAGACCGGCGACCCGCACCATGAAGAACTCGTCCAGGTTCGAGGCGAAGATCGCGAGGAAGTTAGCCCGTTCGAGTAGTGGTGTGGCGGGGTCCTCGGCGAGTTCCAGAACGCGTTCGTTGAACGCGAGCCAACTGCGCTCCCGGTCGAGGAACCGTCCCTGCGGCAGCTCGTCGCCGTCGCCCTCGGGCTCGTAGGCGTCCGGGTCGTTGTCCAGATCGGGGTCGAGGTCGGCGGCTGTGGACAGACCCGCGGGCACCGCGCCCGCGACGGCGTGGGGCCGGTGGGCGGCGAGGGAGCCGACCGACGGCTGGGCGGGCTGGACCGGGACCTCGGAGCTGGGCTGCTGGCTCATGGACCTATTCTTCCGCGCGTTCGGCTCCTGAGGCGCGTCGGAGCCCGGAAAGATCGCGGAAGGAGCGGAAGTGGCCCCTGGACCGGGGCCGCTCCCGTTGCGGGGGGCGGGCACAGCTGGCTGCATCCCGTGAGGGTCGCAAGCCCGTCTGAATGGCCGGTAACGGTGACATGACGTACAGGAAGCGGTGTGGCTGCGGGTGCCGACCCCTTCTCACCGTAGGTGAACCTCCCGCCCGGGCTCCCCCGGGGCCCGGGCGGAAGGCGGCTCTCAGACGGTGCGGCGGCGCAGGACGCGGAACGCGACGGCGACGGCCAGGGCGGCGAGGACGAGCACGATGCCCGTCTCGACGAGCTGGAGGGGCCAGAGGTGGGAGGCCGGGTGGTGGTCGACGAACATGCCCGTGACGTCGCGTTCGGCGAGGCACCGGGCCTCCTGCGCCTCGCTCGCGCGTGGCCAGCACACATCCATGGGCAGCCGGTCGCCGCTCGCGGTGACGCGGCCGACTTCGACCACCCAGGAGTCGAGGGGGACGTGCGAGGGTCCGTCGGTCGTGCTGATCGCGGTCCGCAGGGGCCAGAGGGCGCTCCGGAAGGCTCCGAGGGCCACCATCACCGTGCCGGTGACGACGGCGGCCACCGCCATCGCGGCCACGGTGCGGTGCAGGAGCAGACCCGTGAGCGCGCCCACGGCGATGCCGAGCAGCGTGTAGCCGATGATCACGGGGAGCGTCGCGCCGAAGACCTGGGCGTCGAACCAGTCGACCGAGAAGTCCGTGGCCGTCTGTGTCTGTGCCCAGGCGAGGACGGCGGACAGCACGGTCACACCGGCGACGAGGAGCACCGCGGGCACGGCGAGCTTGGCAGCCAGCCAGCGGGCGGGCGTCACGGACTGGGTCCAGGCCACGCGGTAGGTGCCGCTCTCCAGCTCCCGGGCGATCAGGGGGCCGGCGATGAAGGCGCTGATGATCCCCGGCAGGACCGTCACGACCAGGCCCGCGTACATGAGCACGGCGCTGAACAGGGACATCGACCCGTTGAAGTCCACGATCCGCTGGTCGCACGCGGGTCCGGAGACGCCCGAGGCCTTGCAGGAGCCCGCCTCGAACTCGTCGATCAGGTGGGACGCCCACAGCGCGAAGCCGATGACGACGACGAGCCCGGCCAGGGCGAGAAGTCCCGCGGCGCGCAGGGTGCTGCGGTGCTGGCGCACCACGACCCGGGCGGGGCCGCGCAGGGTGGTGAGAGTGCTCATGCGGCTGCCACCGTCCGGGCCGGTTCGTTGGACGCGCTGGGGGTGAGCAGCGGCGGTGCCTCCGGAGACCGGAGATGGGCGAGCAGCAGCTCCTCCAGGGAGGGCTGCGTGACGTCCCAGGCGGCGGGGTCCACCGGACCCTCCCTGCGTACGAGCGCGGTGAGCTGACGCCCCGTCGTGCGCGATTCGACGACGGTGTGCGGGGTGAGATCGCGGGCCTGACCGGTGACCAGGGCGTGCGCGGCGACGATGTCCTCGCTCTCGCCGCCGAGCCGGACCCGGCCGCCGTCGACGAACAGGAGGTAGTCGCAGGAGCCTTCGAGCTCGGTGAGGATGTGCGAGGACATCACGATGGTGGTGGCGTTCTCGGCCGCCTCGGCCATCAGGACGCCCATCAGCTGGTGCCGGGCGAGCGGGTCGAGATCGGCCATCGGCTCGTCCAGCAGCATCAGTTCGGGCCGCTTGCCCAGCGCGAGGGCGAGGGCGAGCCGGGTCCGCTGCCCGCCGGAGAGCGCCCGGACCTTCGCGTCCTGCGGGAGCGGTCCGGCGACCCGGTCGGCCGCCGCGCGGTCCCAGGTGGCGGGGTTGAGCTCCTGGCCCGCCCACAGGGTGTCGGCCACGGTGAGCTGCGGATACAGCGGCTTGTCCTGGGAGACGTACGCGATGCGGGGCCGCGCCTCTCCAGGACCGGTGCCGAGTACGCGCACCGAGCCCTCGGTGGGCCGGAGCAGGCCGGCGGTGAGGGCGAGCAGTGTGGACTTCCCGGCTCCGTTGGGCCCGACGAGGGCGCAGACCCGTCCTGCGGGCAGCCGGAACGAGCAGTCGCGCAGGGCCCGCCCCCGCTTCCGTCCGTACGTCATACCGAGGCCGTTCGCCTCGATCGCGGCGCCTGTCATGAGTCCTGGTCCCCCTTGAATGTGCTGTCCAGTACGTCGGTGAAGAGCGCGCTCACGTCGTCCTTGTCCAGACCCGCGGCGCGGGCCCTGCGGGTCCAGCCGGTGAGTTCGGCGCGCAGGGCCGCGTCGGTGGTGACGGCCGCGCTGCCGAGGGTGCGGCGGACGAAGGTGCCGAGGCCGCGGCGGGCCTCGACGAGGCCTTCGCGTTCCAGCTCGCGGTAGGCCTTGAGCACGGTGTTCGGATTGATCGCCGTGGCCTCGACGACCTCACGGGCCGTCGGCAGCCGGTCGCCCGGCTCCAGCACACCGAGGCGGAGCGCCTGCTTGGTCTGCTGCACGATCTGCAGATAGGTGGCGACGCCGCTGCGCCGGTCGATGCGGAACTCGACCGCTGCGGATCCTGCCATCTGCACCACCCTTTCACTAATTGAGTAGTGAAAGGGTGTCGGAAAGAAGGGGCGGCGTCAAGTGACGCCGCCCCTTTGCCTGCTGGGCGTGTTCAGGACTCCGTGCGGTACATCAGGTCGACCTCGTGTGTGGCGAAGCCCATCCGCTCGTACACCGACAGGGCGGCCGGGTTGTCGGCGTCCACGTAGAGCATCGCCGTCGGCAGCCCCCGGGAGGCCAGGTGCCGCAGTCCGATCGCGGTGAGCGCCTTGCCGAGCCCGCCGCCCTGGGCGTCGGGGAGGATGCCGACCACATAGACCTCGCCGAGCTCGTCCTCCGCGTGCACCTTCGTCCAGTGGAAGCCGATGATCTCGCCGTCGCGCTCGGCCAGGAAGAAGCCCTCCGGGTCGAACCACGGCTCGGCCTTGCGGTCGTCCAGGTCGCGCTGGGTGAGGGAGCCCTGCTCGGGGTGATGGGCGAAGGCGGCCCTGTTGACGGCGAGCCAGGCCGCGTCGTCCTGCCCCGGGACGAAGATGCGGACGGTGACGCCCGGCGGAAGCACCGGCTCGGCGATGTCGAGGTCGGTCAAGGAGCGGCGCAGCTGGCGCAGTTCGCGGAAGAGGGAGAGGCCCAGCACCTGGGCGAGGTGCCGGGCGGCCGACTTGCCGCCGTGCGCCCAGACCCGCAGCCGCTTCCCGGTCGCGGCGAGGAGCGCGGCACCCAGGGCGCGCCCGTGTCCGCGTCCGCGGTGGGAGGGGTGGACGACGAGTTCGGCGGCGGGAGCCTCGACGGGGTCCGTGTCCTCCAGCTGCGCGTATCCGGCCAGGGTGCCGTCGACGTTCAGCAGGAAATGCCGGACGCCCTCACGGTGCCCGCCCCTCAACTGCAGCCGCCCCTGCTCGGAGACGGCCTGTCGGCCGTCGGTCCCGGCCGCCTCACCGAGGAGGGCGAGGACGGCGTCGGCCTGCTCGGGGGTGAGCGCGTCGAGGGTCTCGATCTCGCGCCCGGGGGAGGGGAGGGGTGCGTCAGTCGTCATGGGGACGAGCGTACGGGGAGGGGGAGGGGCGGCGGGGGCGCAGCCGACCGGTGCGCGGTCGGGTTCGGGCACCCGCCCTGTCAGCCCTCGCGGTGCAGGACTTCACGCGCGATGCGTGAGAGGTCCTCCGAGGTGGGCATCAGCTCCCGCACGCCGGAGGGAAGGGCGGCGTACGTGCTGACCGCGAGGGGCTGGTTCTGCGACTGGAGGGCGAATTCGACGGTCGTCTCGTCCTGGCTCTCCGCGATGAGGATGCCGAGTGTCCGGTCGTCCCGCTCCGGGTCCCGGAGGAGGCGGTCCACCGCGGTGACGTAGAAGCTGAGCTGCCCGAGGTGCGAAGGATGAGCCTTGGTGGTCTTCAGCTCCACCACCACGAATCGGTGCAGCCTGAAGTGGTAGAAGAGCAGGTCGATGCGGAACTCCGTATCGCCCACGGTGAGGGGGTACTGGCGGCCGACGAAGGCGAACCCGAAGCCGAGTTCGGTGAGGAACTGGATGATCTTGGAGGTGAGCGCGTCCTCGAGGTCGCGCTCCGCTGCTGTGTCCGACAGCTGGGTGAAGTCCAGGCGGTACGGATCCTTGAAGATCTGCTTCGCGGCCTCGGACTGCTCGGGGATGGTGACGTCGAAATTGTTGGCGGCCGCGCCCTGAGCCAGGTGGAGGCCGCCGCGGATGTGTGTGCTGAGACGGTCGCGGGACCAGCCGTGGTGGACGGCGTGCTGGGCGTAGAAGTCCAGCTCGAAGCGGGTTTTGCACTGACTCATGAGGGTGATGACGTGGCCCCAGGGCAATTGGCCAACAGCTTGTTGGCTAATTGGGTCGGGCCAGGTCCGAGCCGTCTGCTGCATGTACTTGACGTTGCTGTGGCTGAACCCCCGCTGGTTCGGGAACTCGGTCCGCAGCTCTGTGGCGATGCGCTCGACGACCTTCGTCCCCCACTGCTCCTCGCCCTGGCGCTCCAGGATCGTCCGCCCGATCTCCCAGTACATCAGGAGCATCTCGGTGTTCACCTTGAGCTGTGCGCGCACATGCGCGCCGCGCACGATCGACTTGAGGTCGTCGACCATCTCGTAGAAGCCCGGAGGCAGTTCGGACCGTTGCTGAGCCGGTACCACTGCCTTGGCCGTGAGTTCGTTGTCCACGGGGCACATGCTCCCGGCATTTTCGCGTGCGGTGACGTTTCTGCTCGCATATGTACGCCCTAAGGGTGATCAACCGCTTTCTGGGCGTGCGGCAACCAGTTCGTAACCCCGTACATCTGTCGCGCTACGCGCGTTGACTCTAGGCTGCCGCACGCAGGATCCAGAGAATCGAAGGGGACCGATGTCAGCGACTCCGCATCCGCAGAAGAACCGTGCGCCCCGGCGGGTGCTCGCCGCCGCGGCCGGACTGGCCACCGTCGGCGCGCTCGTCGCCGCGATGCCGGCCGACGCCCACGACCGGGGGCACGGCCATGGCCCCGGCCACCCGTCCCGCACCGTCGACGTGCAACTGCTCTCCTTCAACGACCTGCACGGCAACCTGGAGCCGCCGGCCGGCTCCGCCGGGACGGTCAGTGAGACGCAGGCCGACGGCACGGTGAAGTCGGTCCCGGCCGGAGGTGTCGAGTACCTCGCCACCTCGCTGCGCACCGCGCGCAAGGGCAACCCGTACTCCGTCACGGCGGCCGGCGGCGACATGGTGGGAGCGAGCCCGCTGCTCTCGGGGCTCTTCCACGATGAACCCACCATCGAGGCGCTCAACGGGCTCGACCTCGATGTGACGGCCGTGGGCAACCACGAGTTCGACGAGGGGGCCACGGAACTCGCCCGTCTGCAGAACGGTGGCTGCCACCCCGTCGAGGGCTGCTACGAGAAGGGCAAGAAGTTCAAGGGGGCGGACTTCCCGTACCTCGCGGCCAATGTGACGGACGAGAAGACCGGGAAGCCGGTCCTCAAGCCGTACACGGTCTGGGAGAAGAACGGCGTCAAGATCGGCTTCATCGGGGTGACCCTGGAGGGCACGCCGAACATCGTCACGGCCAACGGCGTCAAGGGCCTGAAGTTCCACGACGAGATCGAGACGGTCAACAAGTACGCCAAGGAGCTCGACCGGCAGGGCGTCAAGTCCATCGTCGCGCTGATCCACGAGGGCGGGGCACCGGCCTCCTCCTCGTACAACTACGACTGCGACAGCCCGGGCGCCGGTGACGGCATCTCCGGACCGATCACCGACATCGCCAAGGGCATCACGCCGAGGGTCGACGCCCTGGTCACGGGCCACACCCACCAGGCGTACGTCTGCACGGTCCCGGACCCCTCGGGCAAGCCGCGCATGGTCACCTCGGCGTCGTCGTTCGGCAAGCTCTACACCGACACGACCCTCACCTACGACCGCCGCACCAAGGACATCGTGCGTACGTCGGTGGAGTCGGCCAACCACGTCGTCAGCCGGGACCAGGCCAAGGCCACCGACATGACGGCGCTGATCGCCCGCTGGAACACGCTCGCCGCGCCCGTCGCCGGCCGCCCGCAGGGCTTCATCTCCGCCGATATCAACGGCCGGGGATCCACCTCTCCCGAGAAGCCGCTGGGCAACCTGATCGCGGACGCCCAGCTGGAGGGCCTGGCCCCCGAGGACAAGGGCGGCGCGGTCGTCGCGTTCATGAACCCGGGCGGCATCCGCTCGGACCTGGTGTACGCGGCGTCGGGCAGCGAGGGCGACGGGGTGGTGACGTACGGCGAGGCGTTCACCGTCCAGCCGTTCACCAACATGATGAACGTCGTCGATCTGACCGGTGCGCAACTCGTCGCCGCGCTCCAGCAGCAGGTCAGCGGCTCCAACCAGGCGTCCCCCAAGATCCTCCAGGTCTCGAAGGGCCTCACCTACACGCTGGACATGACGAAGTCGGGCGCCGAGCGGGTGGTCGCGGACACGATCCGTCTGAACGGTGAGGCGATCGACCCGGCGAAGACGTACCGCGTCGCGATGAACGAGTTCCTCGCGGGCGGCGGCGACGGCTTCGCGGCCCTCGGCGCCGGCACGAACAAGCTGGTCGGCCCGTCCGACCTGGATCTGTTCAACACCTACCTGGCGGCGCACTCCACGGCCGCCGCACCGCTGGACCCGCCGGCCACGGACCGGATCACGGTCGTTCAGTAGCTCCGGGCGGCGAGGCGTCATCGGGAGACCAGGTTCCCGATGACGCCTCGGGACGGCCTTCCGGGGGTGATGTGTGCGCGTCATACTGCGGGGGCTGACCCCCCACGGCAGACGGAGGCACTCCCGTATGGCCACATCCCTGACCACCCGCAGAGGCTTTCTGACCGGAGCCCTCGCGCTCTCCGCCACCGCCGTCGTCGGCGGCCCCGCCCTCGCGGCCCCCGCCAGGGCACTCGGCACCCAGGACTGGATGAGCGCCGTTCCCGACGCCACCGCGCTGCGGCGCCTCACGATCCCAGGAACGCACAACGCGGGCGCGCGGTACGGCGGTCCGTGGACGGAGTGCCAGAACACCACGATCGCCGAGCAGCTCGACAGCGGCATCCGCTTCCTCGACGTACGCTGCCGGATCAGCGGTGACGCGTACGCCATCCATCACGGGGCGTCGTACCAGAACCTGAACTTCGACGATGTGCTGGGCGCCTGCCGGGACTTCCTGGCCCGGCGGCCGTCGGAGACGGTGCTGATGCGGGTCAAGCAGGAGTACTCCGAGGAGAGCGACGCCGCGTTCCGGCGGATCTTCGACCTCTACCTCGACGGCAAGGGCTGGCGCCCGCTCCTCCACCTCGATCCCGTGCTGCCGGACCTCGGCGGCGCCCGTGGCAAGGTCGTGCTGCTCGCGGACAACGGCGGCCTGCCCGGGGTCCGTTACGCCGATCCGGCGGTCTTCGACATCCAGGACGACTACATGGCGGAGCCGTTCGGCAAGTACCCCAAGATCGAGGCGCAGTTCCGCAAGGCCGCGCAGCAGCCCGGCAAGCTGTTCATGAACTACGTGAGCACCGCCGCCCTGATGCCGCCGCGCTGGAACTCCGACCGGCTCAACCCGCAGGTGCACTCGTTCCTCGACGGATCGGAGGCGGCGGGCTGGACCGGTCTCGGCATCGTCCCCCTGGACTACCCGGCGACCCGTTCCGGCCTGGTCGAGTCGCTGATCCGGCACAACCCGACGGGCTGAGCCGCACGCCGGTGTCGCCTACGAAGGCCACGTCCCCTGCTGCCGTACACGCCGCCTCATGACCACACCGGGGATGCCGACCGCGAGCAGCACCGGGATCGCGAGGACGATCCCGGCCCAGAGGACGACGGCGAGGTAGCCGTAGGCGGCGTTCCGCGTGTCCGCGTCCGCCCGCACCAGAAGGACGAGGCTCGCGACGAACGCGGCCGCCATGAGGAACGCGATGACGGCGGCGATCCGGACGAGGATGCCGGCCCACCGCCGGTAGGTGTCGCTGACGGCAGGGGCCTGCGGTGGCGCGTACGCCATGTGCGCGCCGGGCGCCCGGTCCGGGTGACGGATCGGCTGCTGGTCTGACATGGGGCCCAGTTGTACTGCGCGCAGCCCGGAAACACCAGGCCTCCCGGCTCTGCGGGGCGTTCACGCCGAGGACATGGGCTTGTCGAATATCGATATGGCCCCTAACCTCGGGCATATCGAAAAACGATGGGACGGGGCGCCATGCACACGCGAATCACCAGGATCCTGGCCACTGTGACCTTGGTGATGGCGGTGCTCTTCGGCCTCGCCTTCGTCGGCACGGCGGTCACGCACCTGCTCGACGACGGCGCGGTCTGCGTGGAGACGGACTTCTGGCACAACGCCTCGCTGGCGGACAAGATGTCGACCGGCGACGGTGTGCAGGAGTCCAGCAGTGTGACGCGGCTCTGCCAGGACGGTCCCTCCGTGGGGCAGCGCGTCGCCGACCTCGGGGGCGAACTCCCCTGGCTGCTGTTCAGCTCCCTCGCGCTGCTGCTCTTCAACCGGTTGCTGGAGGCGGTCCTGCGGCAGGGCCCGTTCACCCACGCGGTGGCGAAGCGGCTCTCCGTGCTGGGCTGGGTCGTTGCCCTGGGTACGCCGGTGGCCGGTCTCGTGGTCGGCACGTCGCAGTCCTGGCTCGTCGACAGCATGTCGCCGAACGTGGGCTTCGGGGTGGAGATCGACGGGCCGATGGTGCTCGTCCTGGCCGGCCTGGCGGCAGTGATCGTAGGATCGTTCATACGCGAGGGCGTGCGCATGCGAGAGGACCTCGAAGGGACCATCTGATGGCCGAAGAGGAACTCCACGGGATCCGGATCCACCTCGACCGGATCCTGGCCGAGCAGGACATGACGCTCACCGAACTGTCCGCACGGGTGGGCATCACCGTCGTCAACCTGTCCGTGCTCAAGAACGGGCGGGCCAAGGCCATCCGCTTCTCGACCCTGTCGAGGATCTGCGACGTCCTCGGATGCCAGCCGGGGGATCTGATCACCCACGACCCCACCGGGACAGCCCCCTAGCCGGTCCTCACACCCCCGGCGGTGGCTGCGGCGCCCCGGGGAGACGGATCGAGGCCACCGTGCCGCCGCCTTCCGCGGGGCTCAGGGTGATCTGGCCACCGGCGTGCTGGACCGTCCGGGCCACGATGGACAGGCCGAGGCCGGAGCCGGGGAGCTGGCGGGCCGAGGGGGAGCGCCAGAAGCGCTCGAAGACGTGCGGGAGATCCTCGGCCGGGATGCCGGGGCCGTGGTCCCGTACGGTCAGATCGCCGCGGTGGAGGACGACGTCGACCGTGCCGCCGGCCGGACTGAACTTCACCGCGTTGTCCAGGACGTTGACGACCGCCCGCTCCAGGGCGGCGGGCTCGGCGCGTACGTACCAGGGGGCGAGCTCGGCGGTGACGGTGAGCTCCGGTCCGCGCAGCCGGGCGCGCTGCAGGGCGTTACGGGTGATCTCGTGCAGCGCGACCACCTGGAGGGGGCCGGGCTGGGCGGCGTCGGGGCGGGAGAGCTCCTGGAGGTCGCCGATGAGCGCGGCCAGCTCCGTCATCTGTGCCTTGACCGAGGACATCAGGGCCTTGCGGTCCTCGGGCGGGATGGCCCGGCCCGTGTCGTCGCTGCGGGCGAGCAGCTCGATGTTCGTACGGAGCGAGGTGAGCGGGGTGCGCAGCTCGTGCCCGGCGTCCGCGATGAGCTGGGACTGGCGGTCGCGGGAGGTGGCCAGGGAGCTGGTCATGGCGTTGAAGGAGCGGGAGAGGCGCGCGATCTCGTCCTCGCCCTCGGCGGGGATCCGGATGGTCAGGTCCTCGGTCTCGGCCACGTGCTCGACCGCGTGGGCGAGTTCGTCGACGGGCCGCAGTCCGGTACGGGCGATCCACAATCCGGCCGCTCCGGCCCCGACGACGCCGATGCCGGCGACGAGGAACAGCACCCAGGCGAGGGTGGAGAGCGGGGCGGTGACCTCGCTCATGGGGCGGGCGGTGGAGACCGCGAGGCTACCGGACTGCGCCCCGGGGCCCCGGACTTCGAGCGGCGTGGTGTAGACCCGCATGTCCGTGCCGTTCTCGGCCGTCTCCGTGTGCAGGGCGTAGGAACGCTGCCGTTTGGCCACCTCCAGGTCTTCGGAGCCCACCGGAAGCTTCGACGTCGCGGCCTCGGAGGCGATGCAGACCGTGCCCTGGGAGTCGATGAGCTGCACCGTCACGCCGGTGAAGGGTCGGGGCTCCTGGGAGGTGCCGCCCTGGCAGTACGCGTACAGCTGCGACAGATAGAGCTGGTCGACCTTGGACCCGCGCAGCGTCTTGTCCAGCTGCTGCTCCAGCTGCTGCTGCGTCACGAACCAGCACGCCGCCGCCACCGCCGCGACCGCCACCGCGACCGCCGTGGCGACCAGCAGGGCGAGCCGTGAACGCAGCGGCAGTGCGCGGAGCCGGCGGGGCAGGCCGGTCACCCGTCACCGCCGCCGGAGCGCAGGGCGTACCCGACGCCCCGGACCGTGTGGACGAGGCGCGATTCGCCGCCCGCCTCCGTCTTGCGGCGGAGGTACATCACGTACACGTCCAGGGAGTTGGAGCTGGGCTCGAAGTCGAAGCCCCAGACCGCCTTGAGGATCTGCTCGCGGGTCAGCACCTGCCGGGGGTGGGCCAGGAACATCTCCAGGAGGGTGAACTCGGTGCGGGTCAGCTCCACCCGGCGCGTCCCCCGGGTGACCTCGCGGGTGTTCAGGTCCATGCGGAGGTCCGCGAAGGACAGCACGTCGTCGTCGGGGAGGGGCCCGCCCGCCGCGACCGCGTAGGAGCTGCGGCGCAGCAGGGCGCGGATGCGGGCGAAGAGCTCGTCCAGTTCGAAGGGCTTGACGAGGTAGTCGTCGGCGCCCGCGTCGAGTCCGGTGACACGGTCGCCGACGGTGTCGCGGGCGGTGAGCATCAGGATGGGCGTGGTCGATCCGGTGGACCGGATGCGCCGGGCGGCGGTCAGGCCGTCCATGCGGGGCATCTGGATGTCCAGGACGATCAGGTCGGGGGCGTACGACTCGGCCTTGGCGAGGGCGTCGTTGCCGTCCACGGCCACCTCGGTGCCGTACCCCTCGAAGGCGAGGCTGCGCTGCAGTGCCTCGCGCACGGCGGGCTCGTCGTCGACGATCAGGACGCGCTGGGGATCGTCTTCGGCGGGGCTCATCGCTTCTTCCTCTTCCTTCGTGCCGGGTGCTGCGTGCTGGGCTCTCAGCCTCGCACGGCCGCCGCACGACGTCGTGCGGCACGGCGCCCACGGCCGGAGCCGCTGCGGATCTCGGCCAAGCGGGGCGCGGGCGCGGTGTGCGCCGAGGCGGCCGGTCCGGCGGCCAGGGCGAGCGGGAGGGACAGGCCGGAGGGGCCGGTGTCCACGGGGGTGTCGGGGTTCATGGGACCTCCTCGTCAGGAGCCGTCGCCGGCGCGCAGGGCGTCCAGGTCGGCCTTGACCGTGTTGACCGGGATGGCGAAGCCGAGGCCCACGCTGCCCGCTGCCGAGCTGCCCGAGGTGCTGGACGAACTGGGCGCGTACATCGCGGAGTTGATGCCGATGATTTCGCCGTTCATGTTGATCAGGGCGCCGCCGGAGTTGCCGGGGTTGAGCGAGGCGTCGGTCTGTATGGCCTTGTACGTCGTCTGGGAGGAGCCGGTGTCGCCGTTGAACTGCTGGCCGCCGAACTCGAACGGCCAGTTCTGGCCGCCCTGTTGCTGCTGCTGGTTCTGCTCGTCCTCCTTGGCGACCGTGACGTCGCGGTCGAGGGCCGAGACGATGCCGCTGGTGACCGTGCCGGTGAGGCCCTCGGGCGAGCCGATCGCCACGACCTCGTCGCCGACCTTCACCGAGGAGGAGTCACCGAGCGAGGCCGTCTTCAGTCCGCTCGCGCCCTGGAGCTTGATGAGGGCCAGGTCCTTGTCGGGGTCCGTGCCGACGACATCGGCGGTGTACGACTTGCCGGTGCTGAGGGTCACCTTGATCTCGGAGGCGCCCGAGACCACGTGGTTGTTGGTGACGATCTCGCCGTCCGCCGTGATGACGACGCCGGAACCGGTGGCCTCGCCCGACGAGGACGTCGCGCCGATCTCGACGATGGCGGGGGACACGGCGGCCGCCACGCCGGAGACCGTGCCGGCGCTGCTCTGCGAGACGGTGGTGCCGCTGACGACGCCGCCGGAGCCCGAGCTGCCGGAGCCGCCGCCCGCGAGCTCTCCGATGAGGGTGGCGGTGCCGCCGCCGATCGCCGCGGCGGCGATCGCGACGGCCGCCAGCAGGGCGAGCGGCCGCTTGACCCGGCGCTCGGACGCGGGGGGCGCGGCCGGGACGGGCGCGGGCGCCGGGGCGGGCCAGGCGTAGGCGGCGGCGGGCACCTCGGCGGTCTGCCGCTCGGGCTCGTAGGCCGGCGGCGGCGGGTAGGCCGCCTCACCACCGCCGTGCGAGGCGCTGCCGTGCGTACCGTTGCCGTACGTACCGCTGCCGTACGAACCGTTGTCGTGCGAGGGGGACATCGGGTACTCGCCGCTCGGGCGGTGGCTGTCGGTCATGTCTACGAGAGTGTCCAGCGAACATGAGAGCAGCCTGAGTACGCCCTGAGAAGCCCGGCAGAACCTCGTATGCCCGATATAAGGAAGCGCCCCGCTACAGCGCGGTGACCGTCGGTTCGCCGCAGCCGCACGACCGGCGCACCACCAGCGCCGACGGGAACTGCTTCAGCCGCTCGCGCCGCGACCCCGAGACCCGCAGGGAGTCGTCGAGGACCAGGTCCACGGCCGCCCGGGCCATCGCCGGACGGTCCGAGAAGACCGTCGTGAGCGGCGGATCGGTCAGTCCCGCTTCCTTCACGTCGTCGAAGCCGGCGACCGCCAGCTCACCCGGCACGTCGATCCGCAGCTCGCGCGCGGCCCGCAGCACCCCGATGGCCTGGTCGTCCGTGGAGCAGAAGATCGCCGGGGGCCGGTCGGGCCCGGAGAGCAGCTTCAGCGCCACCTGGTAGGCGTCGTAGCGGTTGTACGGGGCGTGGAAGAGGCGGCCCCCGGTCGGCCGTCCGGCCTCCTGCATGGCCCGGCGCCAGCCCTCGATGTGGTCGGCGACCGGGTCACCGACCACCGGGGTCGACTCCATGCCGCCGAGGCACGCCACGTAGGCGTTGCCGTGCTCCAGGAGGTGGCGGGTGGCGAGCTGGGCGCCGCCGACGTCGTCGGTGACGACCGCGACGTCGTCGATCGCCTCGGGGCGTTCGTGCAGCAGGACCACGCGGGCGTCCCATGCCTCTATCTCGGCGGCCGCGCGCTCGCTGGGGCCCTGACTGACCAGGATCAGCCCGGAGACGCGCATGCCGAGGAAGGCCCGCAGATAGTGGACCTCGCGCTCGTCGCGGTAGTCCGAGTTTCCGACGAGCACCATTTTTCCGCGCTCGGCCGCCGCCTGTTCGACCGCGTGCGCCATCTCGGCGAAGAACGGCTGCCGGGCGTCCGGCACGATCATCCCTATGAGGTCGGTGCGCCGCGAGGCCATGGCCTGGGCGACCCGGTCGGGCCGGTACCCCAGCTCCTTGATCGCGGCGAGCACCCGCTCGCGCGTGGCCGGGGCGACCGGCCTGGGTCCGTTGTTGATGACGTAGCTGACGACCGCTGTCGAGGTCCCCGCCAGTCTCGCCACATCGTCCCGCGTCACCTTGGCCACGCGCGGCAGTCTACGCGGATCGACCTGTCGCTAGGCAGGCCGGACCGGGGCTTCTTCCGTGATCTCAGCCTCTACGGACTGCTCCGGACGGGTGACCACCTCCGCCGTCGGCTCCGGCGCCGCCTTGGCTCCGGCCTCCCCGGCTCCCCGGTCGCCCTTCTCGGCTCCCCTGTCACCCTTCTCGGGGGTGACGAAGCGGTAGCCGACGTTGCGGACGGTCCCGATCAGCGACTCGTGCTCGGGGCCGAGCTTGGCCCGCAGACGCCGCACGTGTACGTCGACCGTGCGGGTGCCGCCGAAGTAGTCGTAGCCCCATACCTCCTGGAGCAGCTGGGCGCGGGTGAAGACCCGGCCCGGGTGCTGCGCGAGGTACTTGAGCAGTTCGAATTCCTTGAAGGTCAGGTCGAGGACCCGGCCCTTGAGCTTGGCGCTGTACGTCGCCTCGTCGACCGACAGATCGCCGTTGCGGATCTCCATGGGGGAGTCGTCGGCGGTGATCTGCTGGCGGCCGGTGGCCAGCCGCAGCCGGGCCTCGACCTCCGCGGGACCCGCGGTGTCCAGCAGGACGTCGTCGATGCCCCAGTCGGCGGTGACGGCCGCGAGGCCGCCCTCCGTCACGACGAGTATCAGCGGACAGCCGGGCCCGGTGGACCGCAGCAGCTGACAGAGCGAGCGGACCTGCGGGAGGTCGCGCCGGCCGTCGATGAGGATGACGTCGGCACCAGGGGTGTCGACGAGAGCTGGTCCCTCGGCGGGGGCGACCCGCACGCTGTGCAGCAGAAGGCCGAGGGCGGGGAGCACCTCCGTCGACGGTTGAAGGGCATTCGTCAGAAGCAGCAGTGAACTCATCGCCGCCCACCTGCCTGGGTCGTCGGTCGATCGTGCACGTTCAGCTCGCCCATTACGTCGGTCCTCCTCGTTCCCTGCGAGAGGGGCACTCCCGGGTCGGACCCGGGGGAGTATGCGGCACTGCTTCGTACTCCCGTACGACCATTTCTCTCGACGGCCGTCATACGGTTTTTACTGTGCGGTCCCACACCCGGGGAACGCTGAGCTTGTGGAAACGCTGCCGTAACAACGCTCGGAAAGCACAAAAGGACCCGGGGGCTGCTTTGCCCGGATCCTCTTCGCAGCAGAATAGCCCACATGAGTTCTGTGTCCGAGGGTCGATTCCCGACTTCTTCTGTTCCCTCGATCACGCGGGCCCCCCGACGCACCACGTTGCTGACCGGTGACGGGGTCCGTATCGAGGCGGTGTACACCCCGTGTACGGCGGGTTCCGGGGCCGTCGGAGGCGATGGGCCCACAGGGACCGCCGTCGTCCTCGCGCACGGTTTCACCGGCTCCGTCGACCGGCCGGCCGTCCTGCGCGCAGCGGAGGTGTTCGCCCAGCGTGCGGCCGTGATCACGTTCTCCTTCCGGGGTCACGGAAAGTCCGGTGGGCGGTCCACGGTGGGTGACCGCGAGGTGCTGGACCTGGCGGCCGCGGTCGCCTGGGCACGGTCGCTGGGACACCGCCGCATCGTTACGGTCGGCTTCTCGATGGGCGGTTCCGTGGTGCTCCGCCACGCCGCTCTGTATACGGCGCCGGAAGCCGGTGAATCCGTGGACGAGGAATCGGGAACCGTCGGGGCCGAACGGGTGGACCGGCGCACTGGGGCGCACAAGGCGCAAGGGGAGCGCGCAGAGGCGCACACAGGCGCGCATACGGATGTGGTCGTCTCGGTGAGCGCGCCCGCTCGCTGGTACTACCGGGGTACGGCCCCGATGCGCCGCCTGCACTGGGTCGTCACCCGCCCCACGGGCCGGCTCGTCGGCCGCTACGGCTTCCGCACCCGGATCCACCGTGAGGACTGGAACCCCGTGCCGCTCTCGCCGGTGGAGGCCGTCCCGCTGATCACCGCGCCCCTGCTGATCGTGCACGGCGACCGGGACCCGTACTTCCCGGTCGACCACCCGAGGATGCTGGCAGGAGCCGCCGGCGACGGGGCGGAGCTCTGGCTGGAGCACGGGATGGGCCACGCGGAGAACGCCGCGGACGAGAAACTGCTGACCCGTATCGCCGACTGGACCGACTCGGCGTGATCCATGATGGACAGCCGACGTACGACGAAAGGGGTGCCGCCATGGCGGCGGGAACGATCCGCTACTGGGCCGCGGCCAAGGCCGCCGCAGGGACCGCGGAGGAGCCGTACACGGCGGACACGCTCGCCGAGGCGCTCGACGGTGTGCGCGAGCGGCACCCCGGTGAGCTGACGCGCGTGCTGCTGCGATGCTCGTTCCTGATCGACGGGAATCCTGTGGGGACCCGCGGTCATGAGACCGTACGGCTTGCCGAGGGCGGCACGGTCGAGGTGCTCCCGCCGTTCGCAGGAGGGTGAACCGCAGACCATGAGCAACAGCGATCAGCAGTATCCGTACGACCCGGGACACGGGCAGCAGCAGGGACAGCAGCCCTACGACCCGGCGTACGCGCAGCAGCCGTACGACCCGGCCTATGGGCAGCAGGACCAGCAGCCGGCGTACGGGCAGCAGCAGCCCGCCTACGGCCAGGAGCCGGCGCAGCCCGCCTACGGCCAGGAGCCCGTGCCGCCCGGGTTCGGCTCGCAGCAGCCCTACGGGCAGCAGCAGCCCTCCGCGTACCCGGAGCAGGGCGCGCCCCAGGTCCCGGCCGACCAGGGCGCGACCCAGACGTGGCAGGGGCAGACCTGGGACACCCAGTACCAGCCGACGATCCAGCGGCAGCACCAGACCGCGCCCGACCCCGCCCCCGCATCCGTGCAGGGCGCCCCGGGCGGTTACCCGCTGCCCCCCGAGGCCCCGGCGGCCCCGCCCGCCCCGTCGGCTCCGGCAGCCGCGCCCGCCGACGCCGGCTACAGCGCGCCCACCACCCTGGGCAACAGCCGGGTCACCGACGCCCAGCGGGCCCGGGCCGAGGGGCGTTCGCCGATCATCGCGCCGGGGATCCAGCCCGCCGCGATCACCGCGGGCCTCGGTCTGCTCCTCGCTCTCGGCGCCGCGATCGGTCCGTACGCCCTGCTCGTGCCCCTCGTCCTGCTCCAGGCCGTGACCGCGGCGGGGTGGTTCCGGCTCAACGGCATGTGGCCGGCCAGGCAGGGCATCGCGCTCGCGTTCGCCGGCGGTGTGGTGGCCGACGTCGTGCTGCTCGTGGCGGGCCGGAGCAACGCCCCGGCGGCCATCCTCGGCACGCTCGGCGTCTGGGTGCTGCTGACGATCGTCCTCCAGCTGCGCAGCCGGGCCGGGGCGGACGAGCGGATGTACGGCCTGACGGCCACCGTCGCGTCGGCCGCGCTCGCCGTGCTGGCCGCCGGGCACCTGGCGGCTGTCCCGGACGCGGTGACGGTGGGTGCCATCGCGGTCGCGGTGGCGGTGCTCGTCAGGGCCCTGCCACTGCCCGGACCGGTCTCGGTCGTCGTGGCGCTGCTCGCCGCGGCGGGTGCCGGCCTGGTCGCCGGAGCGTTCACGGACTTCGGCGCGCAGGCCGCGCTCCTCGGGTTCGCGGCCGGCGGCTGCGCGCTCATCGGCCTGCGGGTCGCGAGCTACGACTACCCGTCCCGTTTCGTGCACATGACGGCCGGGGTGGCGCTGCCGCTCACGGCCGCGGCTCCCGCCGTCTATCTGATCGGCCGTGCGATCGCCTGACAACCGGACGTTCCTGACGTTCCCTCACTCACACTGCCCGCGCCCGGGGAACCGGCGGGGCCGTCCGCTCGTCGATCACTCCGGGCGCGCCACACGGCGGCAGTAGGCTCACGCCCGCGGGGTCAGGCCGGTCCGAGTGGGGGAACAACAGGCATGCGAGCACTGCGAATACTGCTGATCATCGCCGTGGTGCTGGGTGGCGTCTTCGTCGCCGTGGACCGTGCCGCCGTGCATTTCGCCGAGTCGGAGGCCGAGGGGCGGATCACCTTCGCCGGCGCCGAGGCCGGTTCGACCAGGGTCTCGATCAAGGGCTTCCCCTTCCTGACCCAGGCGGCCAGGTCGGAGTTCGACCGTGTCGACGTCACGGTCAGGGACGTCCAGGCCGGAGCGGCCGGGCGGGAGATACGGATCGGAGAGATCCAGGCCCAGCTGCACCAGCTGAAGGTGGGCGACGGTTACACCAGCGCGACGGCCTCCCGCGCCACCGGGACGGCCTACCTGTCGTACAAGGCCCTCACCGAGGCGGCCGACGACGGCGTCACGGTCGCCTACGGGGGCGACGGCAAGGTCAAGGTCACCGGCTCGGTGCAGATCCCGCTGCTGGGCCGGACGGTCACGCGCAGCGTGCTCTCCACGGTCACCCTGGTCGACGGGGACACCGTCAGGGTGCACGCCGACGAGGTCCCGGGTGAGGGGATCCCCGGCCTGGAGGGCCTGGTCAGGAAGAAGACCGACTTCGAGCGCAGGATCGCCGGGCTGCCCGACGGCCTGAAGATGGAGAAGATCGAGGTGGCGCCGGGCGGCCTGGAGATCTCGATGACCGGCGCCGACATCCGGCTCGCCGGATGACGACACGGCACGGGCGCCACGGGTGACTCCCGGCCGGGCTGGGTAGGGGTCCCCGAAGGCTGCCCGGACGGCCGATCCAGATAGTGAGACATGCTCGTCCGTTCCGCAGATGACCGCCGCCCGACGGCCCGCCCGTTCCCGGCCGCCGAGGGCCTCCACCCCGCTTGCGTCTCGCATCACGGACGATCGTGTCTCATCATCCGACACGACGGTGACATCTCCGGCCGTACCTCCCTACGATCGGACGCATGAAGCGACAGGCGGACCTCACGAAGCGGCGGGCAGTAGACCTGTGCCGCGTCGCCGCCATGCTCTGTCGCACCTTCTGAGCGGGACCCTCTCCCGTTTTCCCCCGGCCCTTCGACCACGTCAGGGCCGAACCCGTGCCTTCCGTACGCGTTCCGCTCCAAGCACCTGCGCGTACACCTCGCACTCCGCACACCGCACCACCCCGCCGCAGACTGCCCCGGAGGAGAAACACATGAGCCGCGCAGACGTTCTGGTCGACGCCGACTGGGTCGAGGCCCACATCGACGACCCGCAGGTCGCCATCGTCGAGGTCGACGAGGACACCTCGGCGTACGAGAAGAACCACATCAAGAACGCGATCCGGATCGACTGGACCAAGGACCTCCAGGACCCGGTCCGCCGTGACTTCGTCGACCAGGCCGGCTTCGAGAAGCTCCTGTCCGAGAAGGGCATCGGCAACGACACGCTGGTCGTGCTCTACGGCGGCAACAACAACTGGTTCGCCTCGTACGCGTACTGGTACTTCAAGCTGTACGGCCACGAGAACGTCAAGCTGCTGGACGGCGGCCGCAAGAAGTGGGAGCTCGACTCCCGCGACCTGACCGACGCCGTCCCGACGCGCCCGGCCACCCAGTACAAGGCCAAGGCCCAGGACGAGTCGATCCGCGCCTACCGCGACGACGTCGTGAAGGCCATCGGCAGCCAGAACCTCGTCGACGTGCGTTCGCCCGACGAGTTCAGCGGCAAGCTGCTCGCCCCGGCGCACCTCCCGCAGGAGCAGTCGCAGCGTCCCGGCCACGTGCCGAGCGCCCGCAACATCCCGTGGTCGAAGAACGCCAACGACGACGGCACGTTCAAGTCGGACGACGAGCTGAAGGCCCTCTACGAGGACGAGCAGGTGGACCTGGCCAAGGACACCATCGCGTACTGCCGCATCGGTGAGCGCTCCGCGCTCACCTGGTTCGTCCTGCACGAGCTGCTCGGCCAGGAGAACGTCAAGAACTACGACGGTTCGTGGACCGAGTACGGCTCCCTCGTGGGCGTGCCGATCGAGCTCGGCGCCAACAAGTAATTCCGCAGGACCCGATCAGCAGGACCCCGACCAGAAGGACAGAACACCATGTGTGGAGCACAGGCCGGCGGCCCCGACGCTTCGACGATCAAGCCGGGCGAGACGACCATCCAGGGCAGCGTGACCCGCGACGGCGAGCCCGTCACCGGCTACGTCCGTCTGCTGGACTCGACCGGTGAGTTCACCGCCGAGGTCCCGACCTCGGCGACCGGACAGTTCCGCTTCTACGCGGCCGAGGGAACCTGGACGCTCCGCGCCCTGGTTCCGGGCGGCACCGCCGACCGCACGGTCGTGGCGCAGACCGGTGGCCTCGCCGAGGTCGCCATCGCCGTGTAGTTCACGCGCGCATACGGCCGGAGGGCCGCACCCCAGGGGGTTGGACGCCACCTGAACAGGGGTGCGGCCCTTCGTGCCGTCCGCGTTCGCATCCGCGCCGAAGAGCTCTACGCTGGAGATATGTACGCCCGGCGCAGGCGCGTCTATTTTCTGATGATGGGCGGATGCCTCTTCCTCTTCGTCTCCGCCTGGGCCTTCGTGCGTCTGTGGTCCGTCCCGGCTGCCGTCGCGATGTGCGTGGTCGCCATGGTCATACCGCCCGTCGCCGCGATCGTCGCCAACCGCAGGGGACCCGAGGACCGTTGGTGGGACGACCCCTCCCGCGCCTCCCGGCC
Organism: Streptomyces sp. NPDC051064; assembly: GCF_044455985.1. Classification (NCBI taxonomy): domain Bacteria; kingdom Bacillati; phylum Actinomycetota; class Actinomycetes; order Kitasatosporales; family Streptomycetaceae; genus Streptomyces; species Streptomyces sp. NPDC051064. Next base: position 148,680 of record NZ_JBITFK010000012.1, on the reverse strand, counting down.
TCCTGACCCCCCTACCCGCGGCGACCCGCCCCGTTCGCCACGGGAGCAGCGCACGGGTGACCGGGTCTCGGACGAGTGGTGGGACGAGCTGGACGGCAGGGACCACCGCCGCTAGGCCGTGTCCGCGGAGTGCCGCCCGGCCCGCCGCCCGGCGATCAGTAGACGAGGGCCTGGGTGCCGTCCGCCATGGCCTCCTGCACGAAGACCTGGGCGCCGGCGATCCGTACGCCCTCCAGGACGTCCTTCTCCGTGATGTCGCGCCGCGCCGCGCACTGCGTGCAGAGCGTGATCCCGCCGCCCGCCAGGATCGAGTCGATCAGATCGGGCAACGGCGCGGAGTGCGGCAGTTCGAATTCGGCGGCGCGCCCCGGCAGGGCGAACCAGGCGGACTCGCCGGTCAGCCACAGCGAGACCTCGACCCCGCTGGCGACGGCCACGGCCGCCACGGTGAAGGCCTGCGAGCAGCGCTCGGCGGCATCGGCTCCGGCGGTCACCTTGATCACGAGCTTCTTCGGCATGTACCGAACTGTAATCCTCGGCCGGGCAACCTCTCCTGTGACCTGTGGGTCAGTTGTGTGCGCAGGTAATGGAACCCGCGCCTCAGGTCTCTTGGGGGGGACCCTTTTGGAACCGAACGACACCATTTCCGGCCCGGCGGCCGCGGAGTCGCAGGCTGTCCCGGCCGAGTCGCCTGCCGTCCTTGCCGAGCAGCCCGCAGCCTCGCGACGGCCGCGTCCACGGGGCCGTACGGCCCTGCTGATCGCCGCGGCCGCCCTGCTCGGCATCTCCGGTGGCACGGCGGTCGGCTACGGAATCCAGGCCGAGCGGCCTCCGACGCCGCTGCCCGCGCTGTCCCAGGCGGAGCTGGCCTACCCGGCGAAGGCGCTTCCGGCGGACAAGGTCCCGGCCCCGCTGCCCGCCTCGCAGGACCGGCAGGTCAAGACGGACGGCGATCTGCGCAAGCTGCTGCTCGACCGCCCTGCGGGGTGGAGCGAGAACAAGGACGCGGACTGGCTGCACGACGAATGGATGGCCGTGGGTGAACTCGCGCGCGACTTCAAGGAGGAGGACTACATGTTCGAGTACTTCCTGGAGTCCGACATCCGCCGCATTGCCGGTGCCTCGTGGGTGAAGGGTGCGGACCGTGAGGCCGAGATCCGGCTCGTCCAGTTCTCCTCCGGGGTGGGCGCGTCCGCCGCTGATTTCGCCGGTGGCCAGCGCTCGTACATGGGGGACCCGGATGAGGGTGCGGGCAACGAGGGTGATCCGGTCAAGGGGAGCGGCGAGGGCCGCTACTACCTCTACGAGGTGGACCGGGAGCCCGGTTACGAGCCGTTCTATCGGGCCAGAGCCGTCATGAACCGCGGCGACATCATGATCGAGATCAATCTGTTCGACAGCCGGCCGATCAGCAAGAAGGACATCCGGACGCTGGCCGAGCAGCAGTTGGAGCGCCTGTGAACGACATGAACCGGCCCGGCCCGTCCGAGGCGGCCCCGCTCCCCGAACCGGCCGGCGCCCCGGAGGCGCCCGGCACGCAGGCTCCTGCCGCAGGACCCGGACGGGCCCGGCGGATCCTGCTCACCGCGCTCCCGTTCGTGCTGGTGCTCGGAGCGGTCGGCGGCGCGGCGGCGTACACGAAGATCACCGTCGACGGCGCCGACCGCAGCGTGGAGACCACCATCTGGAAGGTGTCCGACCGCAAGCCCGGCAAGGATCCCGCGCGTGACACGAGCCGGGGAAGGACGGACACCGCGCTCAGCAAGCTGATGCTGCCCGTGCCCGAGGGCTACCGGCTCGGCCCGGACGACGGGGAGAACGGCAACGACGACGAGGTGGACGGCGAGCAGGCCGTCGCCGCGATGAAGGAGTCGAACCGCGGGCTGGCGGGCAAGGAGCGCCGGGCGTACGACAAGCGGATCGACAAGCTCCGTGTGCAGGGCATCGCCTTCCGTTCGTACATCACCCAGGAGGACGACCTGGAGGTGCACGCCGCGATCGTGCGGATGAAGGACAAGAAGTCCGTACGGGACTTCTACACCTTCCAGACGGGACTGTTCGACGCCCTCGGGATCTTCCGCGAGGGCCCGAAGGTCAAGGGCCACACCCGGAAGGCGGCCTGCTACCTGCAGCCCAAGGACAGCGACAGCGACATCGAGGACATGGTGTGCGCGGCCTACGACGGTGAGCTGAGCATCAGCTACTCGGCATCGGGCATCAAGCCCGTCGACAAGGCGGCCGTCGCCGAGCTTCTGAAGGACCAGCTGGACCACATCGCGTCCCCGGGGGAGTACGTATGACCGAGCAGACGGCCGAACCCACCGAGGCGGCCGCTCCCGCACCGGCCCCCCTTCCCGGGGCGACCCTGCCCCCGGTCCCGCAGGACCCGCCGCGGATCCCCGCGGAGGACCCCGCGCCCGCGGCGCCCCGCCCGCCGCGCCGCGCCCTGCGGGCGGCCCTCCGGTGGACGGCCGCCGTGCTGGTGCTCGGCGGGCTCGGCACGGGCACGGCCGCCGGCATCACGGCGATGGACCGCACCGACGTGCCGGGTCTCGCGACCCGGGACGACGGGCGCTGGGACTACCCGGCGCTGAGCCTGCCGGCCCTGCCTGCCGGTGCGCCCCGACCCTTCACCGACTTCAACGCGGCGGAGGTCCACCACGCGGACCTGCGACGCCTGCTGCTGCCCGCGCCGGCCGGGGCCACCGTGGACAAGAAGCTCGACGGCGGCTGGGTGGACATCGCTCGTTACGTCGCCGAGTACGGCAAGGACGACCGGGCCGAGCTGACCGAGCAGCTCGAGAACTCCGCCCTGCGGCACATAGCGGCCCGTGGCTGGACCATGCCGGACGGCACCTCGTCCCGGGTCTATCTGCTCCAGTTCAACTCGGTGGCCTACTCCACCGAGTTCCAGGACGACCTCTTCGACGACGGCTCCCTGCCGCTTCCCCTCGCAGGGATGGCCGAGCCCGCCTTCGACGAGGGGTGGAGCGCCACCGACGGAGCGGAATTCACCACGGCGCACGTGTACTCCGAGCCCGAGCCCCACGGGGCCGAGCAGGTCCGCCACGCGTATGTGCTGGCCGGGGACACCGTCGCCCTTGTAGTCCACGCGCGGAAGGGAGAGGCCGGCACGGAGGCCGTTCCGTTCCACCAGACCGTCGTCCTGCAGAACCAGCTGCTGGGGTGAGCTGCCGCGCCCGGGAAACCCCGGGCCGCCGCGCCGGGCCCCCACCCATTAGGCTGGGGGCCCGGCCGCCTGCTGCCGTCATGTCGTTCGTTCCGAGGAGCTCCCGTGCTTGAGGCTTTCTTCTCCGCCCTGCTGGTCCTGGTCTGCGTCGGCGTGCTCGCCTTCGCCGCCGTGACCGTGAAGAAGCTGTACCAGGGCCAGCGCTGACCCTCGCCGAACACTTTCCGTACACCCTCACAGATCGTCTGAGCCGCTCATGATCGAGATTCCGTCCGACCTTCACCCGGACCTCGTGCCGCTGGCCTTCCTCCTCGGTAACTGGGCGGGTGCGGGCGTCTCCGACTTCCCCGGTGCCGAGAAGTGCAACTTCGGCCAGGAGGTCACCTTCAGCCACGACGGCCGTGACTTCCTCGAGTACGTCTCGCACTCCTGGGTGCTGGACGCCGAGGGCAAGCAGGTCAAGCCGCTCGAGTCCGAGTCCGGCTACTGGCGCATCGACAAGGACCGCAAGGTCGAGATCGTCATGGTCCGGGACCAGGGCGTCGTCGAGGTCTGGTACGGCGAGCTCGCGAAGCAGAAGCCGCAGATCGACATCGTCACCGACGCGGTGGCCCGCACCGCGGCCTCCGGCCCGTACAGCGGCGGCAAGCGTCTCTACGGCTATGTGAACAGCGACCTGATGTGGGTCGGCGAGAAGTCCACCCCCGATGTGGAGCTGCGGCCGTACATGTCGGCGCACCTGAAGAAGGTCGTCACCCCGGAGGAGGTCGCCGCCATGGCGAAGAGCCTCGGGGACATGCCGGACGACGGCATCGCGTTCTTCAAGTAGGCCCTGTCGGGGCCGTGGAGCGCCGGTCCGGCGGGCCGGCGCTCGCTCCGCCCTACACTGGGCACGTGGTGAGCACCGACTGGAAGACCGATCTTCGGCAGCGTGGCTACCGGCTGACGCCTCAGCGTCAGCTCGTCCTGGAGGCCGTGGACAAGCTGGAGCACGCGACGCCCGACGACATCCTCTGCGAGGTGCGCAGGACGGCGTCGGGCGTGAACATCTCCACCGTCTACCGGACCCTGGAGCTCCTCGAGGAGCTCGGGCTGGTCAGCCATGCCCACCTCGGGCACGGCTCCCCGACGTACCACCTCGCGGACCGCCACCACCACATCCACCTGGTCTGCCGCGACTGCACGGACGTCATCGAGGCCGATGTCGACGTGGTCGCCGACTTCACGGCGAAGCTGCGGGACACGTTCGGCTTCGAGACCGACATGAAGCACTTCGCGATCTTCGGACGCTGTGCCGACTGCGCGGCGAAGGCCGGTGGGCCGGAAGAACCCGGCAGCGCCCGTTAGCCAGGGGCGCGGGGGTCGTACGCTGGTCGCATGAAGAGCCCCTTGCTGTCCCTGCCCGGCGCCGTCCCCGCCGAGGGGCGCGACGAAGGCGTCGCCGCGCACTACGGCGACCTGTTCCGTGAACAACGCGCACTCGCCGACGGCAGCGGCCTCGTCGACCTCTCGCACCGCGGGGTCGTCACGGTCACCGGTGACGACCGGCTGGCCTGGCTGCACCTGCTCCTCACCCAGCACGTCAGCGACCTCGCGCCGAACCAGGCGACGGAGGCGCTGATCCTCTCCGCCAACGGGCACATCGAGCACGCCCTCTATCTGGTCGACGACGGCACGACGGTGTGGATGCACGCCGAGCCGGAGACCCAGGGCGAGCTGATCGCGTACCTGGAGTCGATGAAGTTCTTCTACCGGGTCGAGGTCGCCGACCGGACCGAGGACATCGCCGTCGTGCACCTTCCGGCCGGCTCCATCGCCGAGGTCCCGGACGGTGCCGCCGTACGGGAGACGGCGCACGGCCGCGACATCTTCCTGCCCAGGGCCGACCTGGAGGCGTACGCCGCCGAGCACGGCCCGGTGGCCGGGATCCTGGCGTACGAGGCGCTTCGCGTCGAGGCGCACCGCCCGCGCCTGAACTTCGAGACCGACCACCGCACCATCCCGCACGAGCTGGGCTGGATCGGCAGTGCCGTGCATCTGCAGAAGGGCTGCTACCGGGGCCAGGAGACGGTCGCCCGTGTCCACAACCTGGGGAAGCCGCCGCGCCGCCTCGTCTTCCTGCACCTCGACGGCAGCGAGGTCCATCTGCCGGGCCACGGGACGCCGGTCAGGCTCGCCGCCGACGGCCAGGAGGGCCGCCAGCTCGGCTTCATCACCACCTCGGCCCGCCACCACGAGCTGGGGCCGATCGCCCTGGCGCTGGTGAAGCGGAACGTCGCGGTGGACGCGGAGCTGATCGCGGGTGACACCGCGGCGGCCCAGGAGACGGTCGTCGAGCCGTAGGGCGGGCCGGAGCGCCCGCTACACCTCGACGAGCACGGTGAACGGGCCGTGGTTCGTGAGCGAGACGCGCATGTCCGCCCCGAACCGGCCCGTCTCCACCTGCGCCCCGAGGGCGCGCAGCTGTGCCACCACCTCGTCGACCAGCGGCTCGGCGACCTCGCCCGGCGCGGCGGCGTTCCACGTGGGCCGGCGGCCCTTCCTGGCGTCCCCGTAGAGAGTGAACTGCGAAATGACCAAAAGCGGTGCATTCACGTCCGAGCAGGACTTCTCGCCCTCCAGGATCCGCAGGGTCCACAGCTTGCGGGCGAGCTGCGCCGCCTTCTCCGCGGTGTCGCCGTGAGTGACCCCCACCAGCACACACAGGCCCTCGCCGACGATCTCGCCGACCGTTCCGGTCCCCGACGGATCGTCCGCGGCGCCCGCCACGGTGACGCTCGCGCCGTACACCCTCTGTATCACTGCACGCATACAGACCAACCTATCTTGGGCTGAACGGGTACAGAGCACCTGCGTGAACACCGTGCGTAGTGGCACCATGCACGGTGTCGGTGTGCCGACGCACCGGTCGAGGGGACGGAACATCATGACGACACAGGGAACCGGGCCATCACCCGGTGCCGTACCAGGGACACGTACAGCTGCCGGCCTGCGGCCGCCGGTGCAGCGGACCGGTACCGCGCCGCCCGGCCAGCTGCCCGCCCCACCGCTCGTACAGCTGCCGGGAGCGGTGTCCGTGCCCGGGCAGGCCGGGGGCGGTGCGGTCGAAGGACTGGCCTCCGTACGCCCGCAGCCCGAATTCGGGGGGCTGCGGCTGACGGAGCTGCGCTCCCTGCGCCGTGACGCCCAGCGAGACGAGGCGGACCTCAGCTACGTACGCCGTCTGGTCCAGGGCCGGATCGACATCCTGCGTGCCGAGCTCGCCCGCCGGGTGGACCCCGAGTCGCCCGTCGTGGACCGGCTCTCGGAGATCCTCGCCGACACCCCCTCCGTCCACCGCTCCTCGGCCCGGCACGTCACCCTCACCACGCCGCGCAGCGACGAGTACCGCCAGCTGGCGGCGGACACGCTCGCGGAGGTCGAGCTCTCCGACCTCGACGCCCGGACGGACGAGGAGCTCCTCACCGCCATGGGGCGGCTCGTGCGCTACGAGCAGCAGGTGTCCCGGCGCCGTCACCGGCTCCAGCGGACGGTCGACGATTGCAGCGCGGAGATCGCCCGCAGGTACCGTGACGGGGAAGCACAAGTAGAGGACCTGCTCGCCTGAGGTGACCCTTCGGGGGGCGGGTCACGCCCGTCCCCGGAAGGCCACCAGCCCCATGAGCTCCTCCATAGCCTCGTACGCGTCCTCGTCGCCCGTGCCCCCGGTCCTGGCCGAGGTGGTGCGGTCCGGCTTCACCGAGGGCCACCACAGGGGGTCGCTGGTCGTCCTGGCCGCGGACGGGAGCGTGGAGCTCGCGCTCGGCGACCCGGCGGCCCCGGTCTTCCCGCGCTCGTCCAACAAGCCGATGCAGGCCGCCGCGATCCTCCGGGCCGGTCTCGACCTCTCCGGGGAGCGGCTGGCGCTGGCGGCCGCGAGCCATTCGGGCGAGGCCTTCCACCTCGACCTGGTGCGCACGATGCTCGCCGAGCACGGGCTGAAGCCGGCCGACCTCCGGACGCCGCCCGATCTGCCCCTGGACCCCGTCGAGGCGGAGGAGTACCTCGCCGCCGGGGGTGTGCGTGAGCCGCTCACCATGAACTGCTCCGGCAAGCACGCGGCGATGCTCGCCGTCTGCGTACGCAACGGGTGGGACACCGCGACGTATCTCGACCCGGCCCACCCGCTGCAGCGGCTGGTCGGCGAGGTCGTCGCGGAGGCGGCGGGCGAGCCCGTCGCGTCGATCGGCACGGACGGCTGCGGGGCCCCGCTGATGGCGATCGGGCTGGTGGGCCTGGCCCGCGCGTTCCGGGCGTTCGTGCTGGCGGAGCCGGGCACGGCGGAGCGCCGGGTCGCGGACGCGATGCGGGCGCACCCCGAGTACGTCGCGGGCACGCGTCGGCCGGACACCTGGCTGATGCGGGAGGTGCCGGGCACGCTCTCCAAGATGGGCGCGGAGGCGGTCCAGGCGGTGGCCCTCCCGGACGGCAGGGCCCTGGCCTTCAAGATCGACGACGGCTCCACCCGCGCGCTGGGCCCGGTGCTGGCCCGCGCCCTCGGCCTGCTGGGCGTCGACGCCCCCGTGGTGTCCCGCATCGGGCGGGCACCGCTGCTGGGCGGCGGCGCCGAGGTCGGCGAGATCCGCGCGGCGTTCTGAGCGAGGGTTCCGGGTGGCGGCGGGGGCGGCCGGAAAAGCGGGCGACATCGCGAACGCGTTGTGCCTAGCGTGGGCCGCATGAGCCTTGATCCGCGTACCGTCGCCGAAGCCGAATACCCCCACTGGCTGCGCGCCGTGGGGACCGGGTTCCTCCGGGCGTCGGCCTCGGTGCCGGCGGAGGAGGAGGTCGCGGTGCGCCTGGCCCACACCGATCTCTCCCGTGTCCAGGGGGTGTTCGACGCCGGACGCTGTGTCGCCACCTTCGCCTCGTTCGCGCAGGAGCTGACCGTCGTGGGTGGCGCGAAGGTGCGGGCCGACGCGGTCACGGGCGTGACGGTGACCCCGACGCACCGCCGGCGCGGGCTGCTCAGCCGGATGATGGCCACGGACCTGGCGGCGGCGAAGGAGCGCGGCGACGTGGTCGCCTCGCTGATCGCCGCCGAGTACCCGATCTACGGGCGGTACGGATTCGGGCCGGCCTCCTGGACCGCCGAGTGGGAGATCGACGTCCCCCGCGCGGGTCTGGACCCGCGCGGCCGGGTCCCCTCCGAGGCGGACGGCGGCCGGATCGAGCTGGTGGACGGCGCGGATGTACGCAAGCTGGGCCCCGAACTCCACGGCCGTCTCGCCGGGCGGCAGCACGGCGTGGTCTCCCGGGACGAGCGCTGGTGGCAGCGCAGCACGGGCGTGGACGTCCCGGCGTCCGACAAGTGGACGGAGCCGTTCTACGCGGTGTACCGGTCGGCGGACGGGGAGACGGACGGGCTGATGGCCTACCGCGCCGACGACAGGTGGGGCGACCGGAAGCAGCCGCTCAACACGGCGACGGTGGTCGGCATGATCGCGACGACCCCGGCGGCGGAGCGCGCCCTGTGGCACTTCGTCTGCTCCATCGACTGGATCACCACGGTCCGTTCGGGCTACCGCGCGCCCGACGACCTGCTCCCGCTCCTCCTCCCGGACCCGCGCGCCGCCCGCGTCGTGACCCAGGCGGACTGGCTGTGGCTGCGCGTCCTGGACGTCCCCCGTGCCCTGGAGGCACGTACGTACGCGACCGAGGGCTCCCTGGTCCTGGACATCCGGGACGGAGCGGGCCTGACGGGCGGCCGTTTCCTGCTGGAGGCGTCACCGTACGGCGCCTTGTGCGCCCCTACGGCACGGGACGCCGACCTCACGCTGGACGTGGCGGAGCTGGCCACGCTCTACCTGGGCGACGAGTCGCCGGTGCGGCTGGCGGCGCTGGGCCGGCTCGACGAGCACCGGGCGGGCGCGGCGGCGACGGCGGACGCGGTGTTCCGGACGCCACGGCGGGCGTGGTGTCCGGACGTGTTCTGAGGCTTCACCGGGCGTCTGCGGGCGTCAGCTCCTGAGGAAAGTGACGTCCCGCAGGCCGAGCCGCGTGAGGAGGTCGTCGAGGTCGTCGGCGAAGGTGTCGAAGTCGTAGATCGGCAAGATGTACCTCTCGGGTCTGTGGCAGGCCGGATCCCTTCTCGGGTTGCAGGGCTCTCCGCCGGGAGCAGCACGGCCCGGACCTGTTTCGCGGGCGTGGACCGCCGGCGAAACAGGACTCAGTCGCCCGGCGCGAACAACAGGGCCAGGACGAGTGCTCCGGCACAGGCGAAGTTCGCGTTGCCGACCTTGAGGCCGACGCTCAGCAGCGTGACACCGACGGTGCCCATGACGCCGTACTTCCACTGAATGATCTGCTCGAGGCCCAGGGTGAACAGGGGCATGGCGGTCACTCCTTCCCAGGTGCGGGATCGGCGCGGATGCGCGCCTCTGGGTGGGGGGAGACCGGCGACTTTGCGCGACGCTGCGCATAAACCGAACAACTGCCGTACAAGTCCCCCGTTGACTTGTCGTACTTATTCCCTGGGTAAGACAGGTCGCAAACTTGTCTGGTTATTTGGTTAGTTGTGGGTTCCGTGAAGACGGAGGGCGGCTGTCGTGCGTGGCATCTGACCTTGTCAACCCGGAAGTTGTAGGGTTGCAGCGTGACAAGTCATGGTTCCGCCCCGCGTGATGCCAAGTTCCAATACCTATGGGTCGCCGACGAGTTGCGCAAGGAGATCAACAGCGGGGCCCATGAGCCCGGTGAGCGTCTCGCGACGCAGGAGGAGCTGGCTACGCGCTTCGGCGTGTCCCGGACGACGGTCAATCAGGCGCTGTCCCTGCTGCGCAAGGAAGAGCTGATCATCACCCGGCAGGGGAGCGGGTCCTTCGTGGCGCCCGAGCCCGGGGAGCCGCGGCATGTGCCCGCCCCTTCCAGGAGCCCGGAGGGGGATGTGTGGGCCGTCGTCTCGGAGCGCGTACCACCTGTCCTGCTCAAGCCGTATCTGGTGGAGGCGTTCGAGGCCAACGTGGTCAAGCTGGACGTCTTCTCGATGACGACGGAGTCGCTCGCCGCCCGGGTCGTCGACCAGAAGGACCGCATCGTCGCCGGAGAGGCGGGCCGGCCCCGCAGCATCACCGCGCGACTGCTGCTCCCGAACACCGAGTCGAAGGCGCTGGCGATCCCCAGGCAGGTGTCGGGGGAGGACGACCCCCGGGTGCGCCAGCGGCTCGGCGGGATCCTGCGCAGCCATGTGACGATGCTCCGCTCCGCGCTGTACGAACTCCGCCGGCTCAAGCTGGTGGACGAGGTCTCGGTGCAGGTGCGGATGGTCCCCTTCGCACCCCAGATGAAGCTGTACATCCTGAACAACCGTGTGGTGCTCCAGGGCTTCTACATCCCGGAGGAGGGCACCGCGACCCTGGAGGACGGCGAAGAGGTGGCGACGTACGACGCGTACGGCACCGGGGCCACGCTGTATCCCTTCCGGGCATCCGCCGACTCCACTCCCGAGCAGGCCGGGGTGGTGCGGGCGGCACGGAAGTTCTTCGACGCCACCTGGGACAACCTGGCCACGAAGGTGACGTTCTGACCGTGCACGGCATGACAACCCCTGTGACGGCCACTGCGAGCGGGGCCGACGACGTGAGTTCCGGTCGCGACGCCGATGGCACGGAAGCGGACGCGGCCGCACTCCTCTCGGCGGCGCACTGCGTCCTCTTCGACTTCGACGGCCCCCTGTGCGATCTGTTCGCCGGCCGCCCGGCCGCCGGGGTGGCGGCACGACTGGCCGAGGCCCTGCGCGTGTTCGGCTGCGACCCCGAGGTGCTGGCCGCCGGCACGGACGACCCGCTGGCCTTGTTGCAGAGAATCGCCAAGCACTACGGGGACGGCCCCGCGACGGATCACGCCGAGCGCTGCCTCACGGCGGAGGAGGCCGAGGCGGCCGACAGCGCCACACCGACGAAGCACGCCCTGGAGCTGATCGGCGCCCTGGATACCGGTGGCTGGAGGCAGGCCGTCACGACCAACAACTCGCCCGGTGCGGTGGCCCGTTTCCTCCGCCGGCACGGCTCGGCCGTCCTGGCGGACGAGCACATTCACGGCCGTACGTCCGATCCCGCGCTGCTCAAGCCCGATCCCCACTGCCTGGTCCGCGCCCTGGAATCCACCGGCACCGCCGCTGCGGCGGCCGTGATGCTCGGGGATTCCCCCGCGGACTGCCTGGCCGCGAAGGCGGTCGGTGTACCGTTCATTGGCTATGCGGTGAATGAGCGCAAGCGCCGGGCGCTCGAGGACGTAGGGGCTCGGTGCTCGGTGCGCTCGCTGTGGGGCCTCTTCGAAACGGCCCGGCAGCGCGTGCAGTTGAAGGAGCCGGGAGTGGGGCCGCTGCCGGTCGGTCTCCGCGGGTAGAAGCAGGCTCTGCCCGGACGGATTCACGGTCGGCGGTCACTCGCGGCCCTTCACGGTCGAGGGAGCATGCGGTGACAGTCGACACCACGACGGACGTGCGCGGAGATCTGAGGGACCGCCCCGGCGCGCTGTACGACGGGACGCCGATCGAGGGCCCGTACAGAGGTCACTACCGCGAGACGTACGTCTTCGCGCTGCCGGACAGGCCGCTGCGCTGCAAGGTGCACGAGCCGCGCTCGGAGCTGTTCCGCTTCGACCGCACGTGCTTCCTCTCCGAGGACAGTCTGCTGCTGGAGCTGCGGGGCCGGGTGAGCCGGATACCCGAGATCGTCGTCCTCGACGAGCACGTCCTGCTGCAGGGGTTCATCGAGGGGCGGACCCTCGGCGGCGGCCTGCCGGGTGCGCTGTCCCCGCGCCATGCCGGGCAACTCGCCGGGCTCTTCGGGGAGCTGGTGGCCCTCGACGCCGGTTCCATAGGTGCGCGGCGGCACTGCGACCCGGCCGGCCACCCGGCCGACGGGGACGCCGGGGCCTTCCTGGACAGCCTGATCACCTTCACCGAGCAGCAGGTCCACCGGCGCCACCTCGACCGCTTCGGCTCGCTGTTCCATGAACTCGGCGTGGGCGAGGGGGCGCTGGACGCCATGAGGAGCCGGGCGAGGCGCCTGACGGGCCGGCCGTTCTCACTGCTCCACGGCGACCTGCACCGGCTGAACCTCATCGTGGACGCGGCGGACGACCTCTGGACCATCGACTGGGAACTGTCCATGATCGGTGATCCTCTGTACGACCTCGCCACGCATCTGCACCTGATGCGGTACCCGGCCGGGCAGGCCCGGCGCATCGCCCGCCTCTGGGCCGCGACGGTGGAAGGTGTACGCCCCGAGTGCGCGAAGGGGTGGCGCGGCGATCTGGAGATCCTCCTGGCGTACAAGCGTCTCCAGTCCGTCTACACGGACGTGATCCGTGGTGCCATCGCGCTGGAGCAGCCGGGGCCCGCGCTGGAGCGGCTCCCCGTGACCGCGCACCGGGTCCGTGAGGTGCTGGCGCGGGCCAGGGCGCCCCTCGGTCTCGCCTCCCTGCCGTCCCTGCGCGAGGTCATGGGCGCCTACGACCGCTGGCTCCGGGGCGTCACCGCGTCCGCGCCCTGAAGAGCACCCCCGACAGGGACACGGCCACCAGCAGGATCCCCGCCGCCCACGCGAGCGCGGTCCAGGGGGCGTTGCCGACGGGCTGGTCCAGGAGGAGGCCGCGGAGGGACTCGATGGCCGGGGTGACCGGCTGGTTGTCGGCGAAGCCGTGGAGCCAGCCCGGCATGCTGTCGACCGGGACGAACGCGCTGCTCGGGTACGGGAGGAACGACATGAAGAAGGTGAAGCCGCCGGCTGCCTCCGGTGTGCGGGCGAGCAGGCCGATCGCCGCCGAGATCCAGGACAGCGCCACGATGTAGGCGAGGAGCACGGCGGCGACGGCGAGCCAGCCCGCGGCGGTGGCGGCCGGGCGGAAGCCGATGAGCAGGGCCACGGCGAACACCAGCGTGGTGGAGACCAGATTGCGTACCGTGCTCGCCACGACGTGGCCGGCCAGCACCGGCGTGCCGCCGATGTCCATGGAGCGGAAGCGGTCGATGATGCCGCCCTTCATGTCCTCGCTCACCGCCACGGCGGTGGTGGCCGAGCCGAAGCCGGCGCAGAGGAACAGGACGCCGGGGACGACGTACATGACGTACGAGTCGTAGTCCGCCCCCGTGTCGATCGCCCCGCCGAAGAAGTAGACGAAGATCAGCATCAGCATGATCGGCAGCATCATCGAGGTGATGACGGCGTCGATGTTGCGGCGGCTGATGAGCAGGCTGCGGCCGGTCATGACCGTGGCGTGGGTCAGGGCTCCGGGTGCGTCAGACATGGGCGGGTGCCTCCGTCTTCTCGGCGGTGAGGGCGAGGAACACGTCGTCGAGGGTCGCGCCGTGTACGGAGAAGCGGTCGACGTCGGTGCGGTGCGGGTCGATCTCGTCGAGCAGGGCGCGGGCGTGGGCGGCGGTGCCGTCCGTGGGGATGCCCAGCGTGAGGGTCTCGGGCGAGTGGTGGACGGCGCGGGTCGCGAGCCGCAGGTAGGCCTCACGGCTGCTGAGGACGAGGTCCAGACGGTGTCCTGCGACCCGTGACTTCAGGTCCTCCGGGCTGCCTTCGGCGACGCTGCCGCCCTGGTGGAGCACGGTGATGCGGTCGGCGAGCTGGTCCGCCTCCTCCAGGTACTGGGTGGTGAGCAGCACTGCGGCGCCCCGGCCGGCGAGGTCGCGGACCACCTGCCAGAGCTCGCGGCGGCTGCGCGGGTCGAGGCCGGTGGTGGGCTCGTCGAGGAAGAAGACGCCGGGCTCGGGCGAGCCCACCAGCCCCGCCGCCAGGTCCAGGCGGCGCCGCATCCCCCCGGAGTACGTACGGGCCTGCCGGCGGGCCGCGTCGGTGAGGTCGAAGCGTACGAGGAGTTCCTCGGCGCGGCGCCGGGCCCGGCTGCGGGGCAGACCGGACAGCCGCGCCATCATCCGCAGGTTCTCCTCGCCGGTCAGCGTCTCGTCCACGGCGGCGAACTGCCCGGTCAGGCTGATGGCGCGGCGCACCCGGGCCCGGTCGGTGACGACGTCGTGGCCGGCGACGCGCGCCGTGCCGGAGTCGGCGGTGGTGAGGGTGGCGAGGATCCGCACGGTGGTGGTCTTGCCCGCGCCGTTGGGGCCGAGCAGTGCGTGGATCCCGGCGCGGGCGACCCGGAGGCCGACGCCGTCCAGGACCCGGACCCGGGCTCCCGGTTTTCCGTAGGACTTGGTCAGGCCGTGCGCCTCGATCATGACGTCGTTCATGGCCGTGGACATGATGATCCCCCTTCTGCGTATGGCATACGCGTTACTGCGTAAGCATTACGCAAACTTAGGATGGTGGCAAGCCAGTACTGGGGAAGGCGGCTTTCGTGGTGACGGAGAACAGCAGCGCGTCGGGCGGCACGGGCCTGCCGGCCAGCATCGAGGCCGCGTGGGGGCTGCGCGACCGGCCGGTCAAGGGACCGAAGCCGGGCCTGACGCTGGACCGCATCGTCGCCGCGGCCGTGGAGGTGGCGGCGGCGGAGGGGCTCTCGGCCGTCTCCATGGGCCGGGTCGCCAAGGAACTGGGCGCCTCCACGATGTCGCTCTACCGCTACGTCTCCGCCAAGGAGGAGCTCTACGTCCTCATGCAGGAGGCGGTCATGGGCGTCCCCGAGCCGCTGCCCGCGCTGGAGGAGGGGGCGGGCTGGCGGGAGGCGATCGGCCAGTGGGCGTGGGCCCAGCGCCGGATGTTCGGGCGCAACCTGTGGTCCCTGCGCATCCCGATCTCGGGTCCGCCGGCCAGCCCCCGTTCGGTCGCCTGGTGGGAGCAGGGCCTCCAGGCGCTGGAGGACAGCGGACTGGCCGAGGGCGACAAGATCTCGGTCATCCTCCTCATCTCGGGCTTCGTGCGGAACGAGGCCCTGCTGATGAGCGAGCTCGCCGCCGCCGTCGAGGCGAAGGGTGTCTCGCCACTGGAGGTGATGGGGCAGTGGGAGCGGACGGTGCAGCGGCTCGTCGACCCCGTCCGCCATCCGGCGCTGTCCAGGCTGCTGGCCACCGACGTCCTGAGCGAACCGGACGAACCCGACTACGAGTTCGTGTTCGGTCTCGAACGGATCCTCGACGGTGTCGAGGCGCTCATCGAGAAGGGCGCACCGTCATGAGCGCCGAGAAGATCAGCCTGCGGGAGCGGAAGAAGCGGCTGACCTACGAGGCCGTCTCCGAGGCCGCGATCTCGATGTTCCTCGAACGGGGCTTCGACAAGGTCTCGGTGGCCGAGGTGGCGGCGGCGGCCGACATCTCGAAGCCGACGCTGTTCCGCTACTTCCCCGCCAAGGAGGACCTGGTCCTGCACCGGTTTTCCGACCACGAGGACGAGGCCGCCCGCGTCGTCGACGGCCGGCCGGCCGGCACCTCCCCCCTGGACGCGCTGCGCCACCACTTCCTCGACGGACTGGAACGCCGGGACCCGGTGACCGGGCTCTGCGATCACCCGAACGTGCTGGCCTTCCACCGGCTGCTCTACGGGACCCCGTCGCTCGTCGCCCGCCTGTACGCCTACCAGGGGCGCTCCGAGGCCGCGCTCGCCCGCGCCCTCGACCCCGGCACCCCGGTGGCGGCGCGGCTCGCGGCGGGCCAGATCATCGCCGTACTGCGGATCCTGGCCGAGGAGAACTGGCGGCGGATCGACGCGGGGGAGAGCACCGGCCAGGTGTACGCGGACGCGGTGGAGGCCGCCGGCCTGGCCTTCGCACAGCTGGAGAACGGGCTGCTCATGCCCCGTCCCGGAGAAGCCCTTCGGTGAACACGGCGCGGTGCGCGGCCAGCCACGCCTGGTGGCGGTCCCAGCCCTCCCAGCCGCCGCGTGCCGCCAGGGCGCGCACATATAGGGGGTCACCGTCGCGTACCCGCCGCTCGGTGAAGGCGCGGGCCGCCGCCGCGGCCTGCTCGATCGCCGGGAGGAGAGCGGCGCGGTCCTCGGCCGTCAGGCCGTAGCCGTCGGCGAGGACGCGGAGCCGGTGCGCCGTGCCGGGATCCTCCGCGGACATCGGCACCCAGTAGCGCGCGGCTGTCGCGACGTCCCAGAGCGGACGGCCGGGAGCGGCGAGGTCGAAGTCGATGAGGGCGGCGGCGCGGCCCTCGCGGAAGACCACGTTCTCCGGACAGACGTCGTTGTGGCAGAGGATCAGGACGGTGTCCGGCAACGACGCGGCTTCCGGGTCGGCCAGTCCGGCCGGCCACGGGACGGTGCGGTCCACGGGCAGAGCGGCGGACGCCCGGTGCAGCCGCCGCAGCAGTACGCCGACCGAGCGCAGCGCCTCGTCCGTGAGCGACCAGGGCGGGAAGGGCGGGAGCGGCACATCCCCGGGGACGTAGCCGAGCCGCTCGCGGAGGCCGTCACCGCTCGTCCCCAGGGGTGTGGGGGCGCCGTCGAAGCCGGCGGCGGCCAGCGCCCTCAGGTGCGTGTGGAGTGCGGGGGTGTGCGGCTGGGCCGGTCGTTCGACCGTGTCCCCCCGGCGGACGACGGCGCCCGGATGGGTCATGCCGCCGTGCAGTACTTCGCCCTCGTCCTCGCTCATGCCTCTCCCGGAGTGATGCCGAACGGCCCGTGCAGATCGGCCGGTTCGCGGAAATGTACGCCGGTCATGCCGAGCGCGACGGCCGCGTCGACGTTCTCCCGGCTGTCGTCCCCGCTCCAGTGCGGCCAGGTGCGTCACGTCGTAGAAGCGGACCACGTTGTCGAGGTCGCACAGCACGGCGTCGTACGCCAGGTCGTGCGTCACCGCTCGGCCTTCTCCGTCACGTCCAGGGCCGCTCCGTACAGCCTCGACACCCGGAGCCTGATCACCACGCGGTGCTCGGCCACGGCCTGCTCCAGGAAGGCCCGTTCGTCTGCGGGGTCGTCGAAATCCGGTGCCAGGGAGAGGAGTTCGCGTCCGACGGCGTCTCCGGCGGCCACGGTCGGCTCCGACACCTCCGCCAGCCCCTCGGCCACGGCGAACGACCAGACGTCGCCGCCCTCGACGTGCAGGGAGGCATGAGGGTCCCGCCGCAGGACGCGGGTCTTGAGGCGGCCCTCGGTGGAGGAGACGCGCAGGACGCGCTCGTCGGCGTCCCAGCGGTACAGCACGGTCGACAGGTGCGGATGACCTGTGGAACGGACCGCTGCGAGTACTCCGAACTGCTGCTCCTGGAGGATCCGGGAGAGCGCCCGGTCGGTGAGGGTGCGGGGCGCGGGTCCGCTCTTCGTCTCGTCGGTGGTGTTCACGGTGCGTACCTTTCAGGGTTCGGGGCTCGGAGTCCGGTGCTTCAGGGGCGGGTTGTCGCGGAGCCGGCGGGCCGCAGGACGAGGAACGCCACGGCGAGGGCGGCGACGAGCAGTCCGGTGCCGACGGTGAACGCGAGCTGGTAGCCGCCGGTCAGCGCCTCGGCCCGGCGGTGGCCTTCGCCGAGCAGCCGGTCGGTCCGGGACGCCGCCAGTGTGGTCAGCACCGCGACGCCGATGGCCATGCCGATCTGCTGGGTGGTGTTGAAGACGCCGGAGGCGAGCCCGGCGTCGTCCTTGCCGGCACCGGACATTCCGAGGGACGTCAGTGCGGGCAGCGCCAGGCCGAAGCCGGCCGCGAGGAGCATCACGGGGAGCACGTCGGTGACGTACCGCGCGTCCACGGGGATCCGGGTGAGGAACCCGAGAGCGCCGATCAGCAGGACGATGCCGGTCAGCAGCACGGCGCGCTCGCCGAACCGGGCGTTCAGCCGGGCCGAGACGCCGAGGGAGACGCCGCCGATGACGACGGCGGCGGGGAGCATGGCGAAACCGGTCTCGGCGGCGCCGTAGCCGAGGACGTGTCGCAGGTGCAGCGCGACGATGATCTGGAACGAGGACAGCGCGGCCACCATGAGGACCTGCACCAGATTGGCCCCGGCGACACTGCGGGAACGCAGAATCCTCAGGGGCAGGAGCGGGGTCCGGGCGGTGGCCTGGCGTACGACGAACGCTCCGAGCAGCGCGAGCGCGACCGCCCCGAGTCCGAGGGTGGGCGCGGAGATCCAGCCGTACTCCTCGGCCTTGACCACCGTGTAGATCCCCAGCATCAGGCCCGCCGTCACGAGGGCGGCCCCGATGACGTCGGCGCCGGCGGCGAGCCCGGGGCCACGGTCGGCGGGCAGGACCCGGCGGGCGACCAGGAGGGCCGCCACACCGATCGGCAGGTTGATGAAGAAGATCCAGTGCCAGCTGAGTGCATCGGTGAGAATTCCGCCGAGCACCTGCCCGATGGACGCGCCCGCGGCGCCGGTGAACGAGAACACGGCGATGGCCCTGGCCCGTTCGCGGGGTTCGCCGAACAGGGTGATGAGGATGCCCAGCCCGACGGCGGAGGCCATCGCGCTGCCGACCCCCTGGAGGAAGCGGGCGGCGATGAGCATCGCCGGGGTCGTGGCCGCACCGGCCAGCAGGGAGGCGACGGTGAAGACGGCGGTGCCGGCCAGGAACACGCGGGTGCGGCCGATCAGGTCGCCGATCCGGCCCGCGAGCAGGAGCAGGCTGCCGAAGGCGATCAGGTAGGCGTTGACCACCCAGCTGAGGCCGGCGGAGGTGAACCCCAGGTCGCGCTGGATGGTGGGCATGGCCACGGTGACGATCGAGCCGTCGAGGGTGAGCGTGAGCATCCCCGCGGCGATCACCGCGAGGGCGAGACCGCGGCGGCGGGCGGTCGCCCCGGACGCGGTGGGTTCGGCGGTGGTGGGTCCGGAAGTGGTGGCACTGGGGCGGCCTTGCGAGGCATCAACAGCCATCGGTCTTCTCCTGTCGGACGGGTCGACAAGAGAGACCGTAACAGATGGTTCCGTTGCGGACTATCTTTTACGGTCCCGCCGGGGGTGGTTACCCCTGTCCCTGGCGCGCCCGCCGGACCGGCCGGGGGTTCTCGGAGGGGGTCGCCAGATGACCCGTGGCCAGCTGGTTCAGCGCGCGCAGCAGTGCCTCGCGGTCACCGTCGGGGAGCGCCCCCAGGGCCTCCTGGTGCACCCGGTCGACGATTTCCTGGCTCCGTACGGCGACCCGGGCGCCTTCCTCGGTGACGGCGATGATCCGGGCCCGCCGGTCGCGGCTGGAGGGGCGCCGCTCGGCCAGCCCCGCGCTCTCCAGGGCGTCCACGGTCACCACCATCGTGGTCTTGTCCATGTCGCCGATCTCGGCGAGCTGGATCTGGGTGCGCTCCTCCTCCAGGGCGTGGACGAGGACGCAGTGCATGCGTGCGGTCAGCCCGATCCCGTCCAGCGCGGCCGCCATCCGGGTCCGCAGGACGTGGCTGGTGTGGTCGAGGAGGAAGGACAGGTCGGGTGCCGTGCGGGCGGTGGGGGTGAGGGCGGTCATGCGGACCAGCGTACAATTCGTACTGTGGCAGATGGTCCGCAAGAGGACGTTAGGGCCTTTGGGCGCTCCTACCGCGGCAGCTCGTACCTGAGCAGGGACTTCGCGAACGGCTCCCCGGTTCTCTCCGCGTAGGCCATGCGCTCCTTCACCTCGCGCAGCGTGCGCGGGCGGTAGCCCGGCCCGTCGCTGCAGCCCGCGTGGAAACGGACCCCGGCGTTCAGCAGCACCGAGAGCGTGCGCCACGCCGCGGTGTCCCGCCGCCTCGGTGCCGCGAAGGCGGAGCCGACGTGGACCAGCGCCCCGGCGCACCGGGGGCAGACGCGGTCCGTCCGCTCCCGGTCGTAGGGCTGCTTGTACGAGGCCCGGCACGGGAGGCAGACGTACGAGGTCTTGGACGGAGGCATGCGGCCAGGGTAGGGCGCGCGCCCCCGTCGTTCGACCGTTTTACGCGCCCCCCGCCCAACGTCCGCGCCCGCGCCACAGGCGGCCGGCCCGGCGCCGCAGCGGCCGCCGGCTCCGCGGGCGTTCGCCCGACGACGGACCGCCGCCGCGGCCGGTCTCCCAGGGGCGGTCGGGCGAGAGCAGCGGGGCCTTGCGCTCGGCCTGCGCCCGGATCTCGTGGTGGGCGTCGTGGGCGGTCACCCGGAACGCCTCGTCGTAGGACGCCAGCGCCGCGCTGATCGCCGCCCCGGCGGTCCCGCGCCGCCGGACGCGGGACGCCAGCCACCTGAAGAGGCCCATGACGGCGGCGAGCGCGCCCGCGAGTACGAGCAGCGGCAGGAGGTCGCTCATGAGGCCGACGCTACGGGACCGGCGGCCCCGCCCGGCCTCCGTCCCGCGGTGTCACGCATCCCGGTCGGCTTCACGGGCCGTGCGCTCCAGCCGGTTCCGGTGGTCCGCCCACCACGCGGCGTCGCCCGGCGGGATGCTGTCGTTGCCCTGGCCCATCCCCACGGCGCCGTCGATGAGTTCCCGGACGATGTCGGCGTGCCCGGCGTGCCGGTGCGTATCGCCGATCACGCGGACCACGGCATGGTGCAGCGTCACCTCGGCCCGGTGGCTCGGCCACCACGGGACGGTGCCGACCGCGTCCAGCGGCAGCGCGTCGAGCGTCGCGTCCGCGTGGGCCCAGGCCCGGCGGTAGAGCCCCACGATCTGCTCACGTGACTCGTCCGCGGTCGCCCACATGTCCGCGTTGGGCTCGGCCCCTTCCTCGACCCACGGCAGCGCCTCGCCGGACGGCCGCCCGAACGTGTCGCCGAGGTAGCCCAGTTCCACACTCGCCACGTGCTTGACCAGGCCCAGGATGTTGGTGCCGGTCGGTGTCAGGGGGCGTCGCGCGTCGTACTCGGAGAGCCCTTCGAGCTTCCAGAGCAGCGCGTCGCGGGCCGACTGCAGATAGAAGTGGAGGTCGGCCTTGGCGTCAGGTGCGGTCATGCGGCCCAGCTTGCCCCGCCGAAGCTTCCCCATGGAAGCCCGTTGCGGGGGCGGCCTCCTGTCGTGGGGAGGTTACGGACGAGGGGTGGCCACTTATGCCCGGTTCGGGCGTCCGTAACTTCCCGACGACCTGCGGCTCAGCCGGCCGTGGAGCTTGCGATGCGTTGTGCGGCTTCGGTGGGGGTGAGGTGCGTGGTGTCGATCACCTCGGCCTCGTCGTGCAGCCAGGTGCGCGCCGCCTCGGCGTAGGGCTCGAGGTACTGGAGGCGGAACGTGGAGGGTCCGAGAGCGAGGTCGCCCTCGATGCGGCCGCGCAGGGTGTCCTGGTCGGCGTGGAGGACGAAGTGCCGCACCGGGATCCCGTGCTGGGCGAGGCCCGCGCTGATCTCGCGCCAGTACTGCTCGACCAGGACGGTCATGGGCATCACCAGGGTGCCGCCGGCGTAGTCGAGTACGTGGCGGGCGGTCTCGACCACGAGGGGCCGCCACGGCGGCCAGTCCTGGAAGTTTCCCGTCCAGGGCAGCCCCGGCGTGATGTCCATGAGCGTCTCGCCGACCTTCTCGGCGTCGAAGACCCGCGAGTCCGGGATCAGCTGCTGCACGAGCGCACCGGTCGTCGTCTTGCCGGCGCCGTGGGTGCCGTTGAGCCATACGATCATGGGCCGACGCTAGCGCCGCGGGGGCCCCGGGAGGCGGGCGCGGCGGGGCTTCGGTACGGCGCTGTGACATGACACGGAACACTATTGCAAGCATGCGCTTGCAATAGTTAGCAAGGGTGATGCAGTATCGACCCATGGCATCACTCAACGTCGGCAATCTCGGCGAGTACCTGCGTGAGCAGCGGCGTACCGCGCAGCTCTCCCTGCGGCAGCTCGCCGACGCCGCCGGGGTGTCCAATCCGTATCTCAGCCAGATCGAGCGCGGACTGCGCAAGCCGAGCGCCGAGGTGCTGCAGCAGGTCGCCAAGGCCCTGCGGATCTCGGCCGAGACGCTCTACGTGCGGGCCGGGATCCTCGATGAGCGGGAGCGGGAGGAGCTGGAGACGCGGGCGGTCATATTGGCCGATCCGTCGATCAACGAGCGGCAGAAGAACGTGCTGCTGCAGATCTACGACTCCTTCCGCCGGGAGAACGGTTTCGATGTCGCGCCCGACACCGGCGCCGAGTTCCACGGTGCCGCCGACGCGGAGAGCAGAATCGATGCCGACGCGGAAAGCGGTGCCGACGCGGACGGCGCCGGTCCGGATGCCCGCGGCCCCCGCACGGCCGGCGGCAGTGATGCAGACCCACCAGCGAACTGACTTCTGATGATCCGGGAGGACCACAGTCATGGCCATCACCGATGACCTGCGCAAGACCCTCACCGACCCCACCCCCCTCTACTTCGCCGCCGGCACGGCCGACCTCGCCGTGGAGCAGGCGCGCAAGGTCCCCGCTCTGCTCGACCAGCTCAGGGCCGAGGCGCCCGAGCGGATCGAGGCCGTGCGCAACACCGACCCGAAGGCCGTTCAGGAGCGCGTCGCCACGCAGGCCAAGGAGGCTCAGGCCACCGTGCAGGCGAAGGTGACCGAGGTCTTCGGCGCGCTGGACACCGACCTGAAGAAGTGGGGCGAGACCGCCCAGGACCTGGCGCTGCGGAGCGTGGGTGTGGCCGCCGAGTACGCGGTCCGCGCCCGGGAGACGTACGAGAAGGTCGCCGAGCGCGGCGAGCAGAGCGTGCGGACCTGGCGCGGCGAGACGGCCGAGGAGATCGTCGAGATCGCCGCCGTCGTCGAGGCGGAGCCGAAGTCCGTGCCGAAGCAGAAGTCCGAGGCGGCGACCAAGCCGGTGACCCCTGCCAAGCCGGTGACCCCCGCGAAGCCGGTTGCCGCCAAGCCGGTGGCGCCTGCCGCGAAGAAGCCCGCGCCGAAGGCCGCCGAGTCCAAGGCCGCGCCCGCCGCGACGCCGAAGAAGACGGCGCCCGTGCGCAAGCCCGCGGCGAAGAAGACGACCCCGCCCTCCGCGAAGTAGACGGAAGCGGCGGCTCGGGGTTGCCGGAAGAACGGGCCGGGCACCTTTGGGGGTGCCCGGGTCGTTGTCCCGGTACCTTGGCCGCGAGGCGCTCATCCACTGACTAGGCGGTGCTCACCGTGTTGCTCGAAGCATTCGGCTCGTTCCTCCAGCTGCTGTACCTGGCCATGCTCGTCCTGGCCGTGGTCGCGCTGGTCTTCGCCGTGACGGCGCGGGAGGACGCCTACCGGGCCGCGGACAAGCAGAAGAAGTCCTTCTGGCTGATCATCCTCGGCGTCACGGTCTTCGTGAACCTCGTCATCCCGATCCTGTTCCTGCAGATCGCGGGCGTGATCGCGTCCATCGTCTTCATGGTGGACGTCCGGCCGGCGATCAAGGCCGTATCGGGTGGCGGCGGCCGTCGCGGAGGCTCCAGCAGTGACGGACCGTACGGCCCCTACAACGGCGGGCGCTGAGCGCCCGCCGACGAGGCGGCACCGGGGCGGGAGCGCGACGCGCTCCTGCCCCTCCGTCGTATCCGGGCCTCGTCGCGTTCCAGCAGGAGGACCGCCACGTCGTCGGTCAGCTCCCCGCCGTTCAGCTCCTGCACCTGGGTGACCGCGGCCTCCAGCAGGGCCTCGCCGCCGAGCCCCTGGTCCAGCCGGCCGTTGACCATCGCGACCATGCCGTCCTGGCCCAGCCGCTGGGTGCCCTCCTGCCCGACGCGCCCCTCGATGAGCCCGTCGGTGTACATCATCAGGCTCCAGGAGCCCCCGAGCTCGACCTGCCGGCGCGGCCACCGGGCATGCGGCAGCAGGCCGAGGGCCGGGCCGCCGTCCTCGTACGGGAGCAGGTGCGCCGCCCGCCCCTGGCGGGCGATCAGCGGTGCGGGGTGGCCCGCGATGCACAGTCCCGCGCGGCGGCCGTCGGGTGCGATGTCGAGGGTGCAGAGCGTCGCGAAGATCTCCTCGCTCTGCCGCTCGTGCTCCAGGACCTGCTGCAGCGTGGAGAGCAGGGCGTCGCCGCAGAGCCCGGCCAGCGTGAGCGCCCGCCAGGCGATACGCAGCTCGACGCCGAGCGCCGCCTCGTCCGGGCCGTGTCCGCAGACGTCGCCGATCATCGCGTGGACCGTGCCGTCCGGTGTGCGGACCGTGTCGTAGAAGTCCCCGCCGAGCAGGGCACGGCTGCGGCCCGGCCGGTAGTGGGCGGCGAAGGCGAGATCGGAGCCGTCGAGGAGCGGGGTGGGCAGCAGTCCGCGTTCCAGCCGGGCGTTCTCCTGGGCGCGCAGCCGGGACTCGGTCAGCTGGTGCTGTGCGGTGTCCGCGCGCTTGCGCTCCACGGCGTACCGGATGGCGCGGTTGAGGAGGCGGCCGTCGAGCTCGTCGCGGAAGAGATAGTCCTGGGCCCCGACCCGTACGGCCTCGGCGGCCCGCTCGGCGTCGTCCTCCGCGGTGAGGGCGAGGACGGCGTGGCGCGGCGCGATGCGCAGGACGTGCTTGAGGGTGGCGAGCCCGTCCGGCCGGCCGGCCTCCTCGTCCCGGCCCTCGGCGCGCGCGCCGGCGGGCAGCGCGGCCGCCTCCAGGTCGAGGTCGAGCAGGATGCAGTCGACGTCGTCGGTGAGCAGCCGTCCGGCCTCGGTGAGGTTACGGGCGGTACGGACGCGGACCCGAGCCCCGGTCGTGGACGACAGCTCGGGGACGGCGAAGGTGCCCGCAGGGTCGTCCTCGATCACCAGGAGTGTGAGGTCGGCGCCATGAGTGGTCTCCGCAGCGGGAACGGCACGTTGCTGCGGTACGGGTACGGGCATCGGTTCGGGTTTCCTTCCCTCCCCCCGAGGGCGCGGCGGGTTGACGATCGACGACCCGCCGACGGGGACGATAGCGGTCGGCGGCAGGGGAACGGAATGGCGCCAGCCGATCATCCTCTGTCATATGCGCGGTCATAAGCCGCTTCCCGCCACGGATCCGGCGTGATGGGCGCGCACGAAACGGACATGAGGCCATGACGAACATCACGCGCTCGACACGCACTGCGCACAGTTCGCCGGGCCGCCCCCGGAAGGCCTACTTGTCGGGCCGGACCACGCCCAGGATCTGCATGGAGCCCGCGCCCGTCAGCGTGACATCCCGGCCTGGCCGGGGGGCGTGCACGATCGAGCCGTCGCCGACGTACATCCCGACGTGGCTGGCGTCGCTGTGGTAGATGATCAGGTCGCCGGGGCGCATGTCCTCGATGTCGATGTGGGGCAGCTGCCGCCACTGCTCCTGCGACGTCCGGGGGATCGGCTGCTTCGCCGCCGCCCAGGCCTGTGAGGTCAGCCCCGAGCAGTCGTACGAACCGGGGCCCTCGGCCCCCCATACGTACGGCTTGCCGATCTGGGCGGTCGCGAAGGCCACCGCCTGCTTGCCGGCGGTGCTCGCCTCGCGGTTGATGTCCTTGAGCGCGCCGGAGGAGAGCCAGGCGGCCTGCGCCGTGGAAGCGGCGTCCTTCTCCAGCTGGAGGAGCCTGGCCCGCTCCTCCTTCGCCAGCTGCGATTCGAGCTTCTCCGCCGCCGCGATCTGCGCGTCGATGCTCTTCTTGGCCTTGGCCTGCTTGGCGCGGCCGGCCTCGATCTTCTCCAGGTTGAGGCTGGCGTCCTTGGTGTACGTCTCCAAGTCCTCCTGCGCCTGCTCCAGTTCGGTCAGCATGCCCTTGGTGGCCTGCTGGCCCTGCCTGGCCTGGTTGATGCCGTCCATGAAGAGGTCCGGATTGCCGCTCAGCATCAGCTGCGCACCCGGGGGGAGTCCACCGTTGCGGTACTGCTCGCGGGCCTGGGCGCCTGCCCTGTCCTTGAGTTCGGCGATCTTCGCCTGGCCGTCGGCGATCGACTTGGTCAGCCGGACGATCTCGCCGGACTGCTTCTTCGACTGCTCCTCCGCGAGGTTGTACGCGTCCGTCGCCGCCCCGGCCTTGCGGTAGAGGGTGTCGATCTCCTCGCGGACCTCCTCCAGGCTCTTCTTCGGCGAGGCGGAGGAGGTGGCTGTCGGGCTGGGCTCGGGTACCGGGGCGGCCATGGCCTGGACCGGCGCGGTCAGCAGCGCCAGTGCGCAGACCAGGGTGGTCGCGGCAGCGGCACAGTGGCGTCGGTTCACAAGCTCCCCCTCCGGGCGAAAGGCAACGAAAGCCGTATCGCGTACATCTGACTTACCGTCAGTAACAATACCGTGACGACGCGATCGTGCCATGGTGCCCCGTAAAGCAACAGAGGTCCGCGTCACCCTCCCCGTCACACAGGGAGACGAACGGAGATCCGCCGGTGTTCCCGGATCCGGTGCCGTCCCGTGCCGACGTGTTCCGGTCCGGTGCTGTTCACCCCGCGGCCGGCCGCAGTGCGGACCAGCGCACCGTGATCTCGCCCTGCCGCCACCGCCGTACACCGTCCGTCAGGGGCCAGTCGGCGGAGACCGCGCGGACCGCCGCGATCCAGCGCTGCCGCGCGCCCAGGGACGCGTATGGGGAGGCCGTGGCCCAGGCGCGGTCGAGGTCCCGCAGGAAGGCGTGGACGGGTTCGCCCGGCACATTGCGGTGGATCAGGGCCTTCGGGAGGCGTTCGGCCAGGTCGGAGGGGCGGTCCAGCGAGCCGAGCCGGGTCGCGAAGGTGACCGTGCGCGGGCCTTCCGGGCCGAGCGCGACCCACACGTGCCGGCGGCCGACCTCGTCGCAGGTGCCCTCGACCAGCAGCCCGTCCGGGGCGAGCCGGGCGCACAGCCGCTGCCAGACCGCGGCGACCTCACCCTCGTCGTACTGGCGCAGCACGTTCGCGGCCCGGATGAGGAGCGGCCGGCCTGCGGTGGGGATCTCGAAGCCGCCGTGCACGAAGGTGAGGCCCTCGCGCTCGTACGGCTGCGCCGCCGCGACCCGGGCGGGATCGATCTCGACGCCCACGACGGCCGTGCGCGGCTCGGCGGTGCGCAGCCGCTCCAGCAGTTCGACGGCGGTCCAGGGGGCGGCGCCGTAGCCGAGATCGACCGCGACGGGCGCGTCGCTGCGGCGGAGTGCGGGGCCGTGGGTGGCGGCGATCCAGCGGTCCATGCGGCGCAGCCGGTTGGGGTTGGTGGTCCCGCGGGTCGCGGTGCCGATGGGGCGCTGGTGCATGCAAAGGAGCGTATGCGAAGCCCCGGCAGGCAGACGCGGGAGCAGCGGGGCGCGGAAGCGGCCGTCCGGCGCGCCGGAGAGTTCGCAATGTTTTGGCAAAGCGGAAATGAAAGGCGGGGTTCCGCTGTTCTGGCACTTCGAAGGGGCCGTGTGCCCTGTACGTGTCATGCCCTGAGCGAGGAGGAGCGGACCCGTGAGCCAGTACGTCTCCCGGCTCGGCAGCAGCCGTGCGGCATCGGCACCCCGTATCCGCTTCCCGGGCACGTTCGCCGGACACCGTAAGCCGCGCCGTGTCGCGATGCTCTCCGTGCACACCTCTCCGCTGCATCAGCCCGGTACGGGCGACGCCGGCGGTATGAACGTCTACATCGTGGAGCTGGCCAGGCGCCTCGCCGCGATCGGCATCGAGGTCGAGATCTTCACCCGGGCCACCACCGGCGGGCTGCCCCCGACGGTCGAACTGGCTCCCGGAGTCCTGGTCCGGCACGTCGACGCGGGGCCCTACGAGGGCCTCGCCAAGGAAGAGCTGCCCGCACAGCTCTGTGCCTTCACCCACGGCGTGATGCAGGCGTGGGCAGGTCAGCGCCCTGGTTACTACGACCTGGTCCACTCCCACTACTGGCTCTCCGGCCAGGTCGGCTGGCTCGCCGCACAGCGCTGGGGCGTCCCGCTCGTCCACGCCATGCACACCATGGCGAAGGTCAAGAACGCCGCGCTCGCCGAGGGCGACACCCCCGAGCCTGCCGCACGCGTCATCGGTGAGACCCAGATCGTGCACGCCTCCGACCGGCTCATCGCGAACACCGCGGGTGAGGCCGACGAGCTCGTCCGCTTCTACGACGCGGACCCGGCGTCCGTCGCCGTCGTGCACCCCGGGGTGAACCTGGAGCGCTTTTGCCCCGGCGACGGCCGCGCCGCCGCGCGCGCCCGCCTCGGACTGCCGCAGGACGCGCTGATCCCGCTGTTCGCGGGGCGCATCCAGCCGCTGAAGGCCCCGGACGTGCTGCTGCGCGCCGTCGCGGTGCTCCTGGACCGTGATCCCTCGCTGCGCTCGCGCATCCTCGTACCCGTCGTCGGAGGGCCCAGCGGCAGCGGGCTCGCCAAGCCGGAGGGCCTCCAGAAGCTTGCCGCGCGTCTCGGCATCGCCGACGTCGTACGGTTCCACCCGCCGGTCGGCCAGGACCAGCTCGCCGACTGGTTCCGGGCGGCATCCGTCCTGGTCATGCCCTCGTACAACGAGTCCTTCGGGCTGGTCGCTATAGAGGCCCAGGCGGCCGGCACGCCCGTGGTCGCGGCGGCGGTGGGCGGTCTTCCGGTCGCCGTACGGGACGGAGTCAGCGGCTTCCTGATCCCCGGCCACGACCCGGAGGCGTACGCACAGGCGCTGAGCCGCTTCGCGGACAGCGCGGAGCTGGCCGGCCGGATGGGCGAGGCCGCGGCCGTGCACGCCCAGTCGTTCGGCTGGGACACGGCGGCGTCGGCCACCGCCGACGTGTACACGGCGGCCATGCACGACCACCGGCGCCGCGCCCGCGCACACCACGGCTGAGCGGAGGCGTCCGGCTGAGCGCGCGGACGCGTTGTCGTACGCTCGCACCATGGCTGACGTATCCGACGAGGCAGCAGCGGCGCAGGTCATCGAGGCGACGCTGAACGACGCGGAGCTCGAATGGGAGAGCCCCGGGCCCGGGAACTACGTCGTGAAGCTGCCCGGCACGCGCAAGCTGTCCACGACCTGTTCCCTGATCGTCGGGCAGCACTCCCTCTCCCTCAACGCGTTCGTCATCCGTCACCCCGACGAGAACGACGCGGCCGTGCACCGCTGGCTCCTGGAGCACAATCTCCGCCTCTTCGGGGTGAGTTACGCCATCGACCAGCTCGGCGACGTCTATCTCGTCGGCAAGCTCCCGCTCTCGGTCGTCACGCGCGACGAGCTCGACCGGCTGCTCGGCGCGGTCCTGGAGGCGGCGGACGGCGCGTTCAATCCGCTGCTGGAGCTGGGCTTCGCGAGCGCGATCCGCAAGGAGTACGCCTGGCGGGTGGAGCGCGGCGAATCGACGCGCAACCTGGACGCCTTCACCCATCTGACGCAGCGCCCCTCCTGAGGCCGGTTGAGGCGCTCTACTCCATGAGCTCCTCGAGCGCCGTGACGAGCCTCGGCGCCACCTCGTTCCACGTCCTCTCCACCGCGTCGGGTCCCGGGCTCCGGGGTACCGTCTCGGTGAGCATGATCAGGTAGAGGTAGCTGCGGCAGAGGCCGATCCGGCGGCGTACGGACGGGGTGAACTCGAGCGGTGCGCCCGTCGCGGCCGCGTATCCCGCGAGGAAGTCCAGGTCCGTCTCCGGGTCTCCGAAGAGCGACGTGGAGACGAGATCGGCGACCGGATCGCCCCAGAACATCCGCTCACCGTCGATGATCCCGCCGATGCGCCGGGCGCCGGGCCCCCCGGTCACCAGGAGGTTCCCCTGCCAGAGGTCGAAGTGGACCAGGGCGGGCCGGGTGACTTCGTCCAGCACGTCCGACGCCCCGGCGAGCACCTCGCGGATCCGTCCCACGGGGTACGGCAGCCTTGCCCCGTATCGCTCGGCGTCGGCGAGCACGGCGTCCGTCATCGCCGTGAACGCCTCGCGCCAGGTGGGGGAGAGCGGTCCCAGGGGCTCGGCGGGATACCCGAAACCGCCGGGACCCGTGACGCCGTGCAGCCGGCCGACGATGCTTCCGAACTCGGTACGCAGGGCCCGTGTCTCCTCGGCCGTCAGGTCACCGGCGACGGCGCTCCAGGGCCGCCCGGGGCGTGCGGTCATGACGAGGTACGCCCCGGCCCGCGCCCCGGGGTCGAGCTCGCTGTGCACGACCTGCGGGATCGTGGCACCGGTCCCGGCGGCGGCGCCGTAGAAGGTGACCTCGTTGACGAGCAGGCCCTGTTCGTAGCTCAGCCCGGTGGCGTGCGCCGGAGGGACCTTCACCACCCAGTCCCTGCCGTCGCCGAAGGTCACGCGGGTGACGGTGTTGTACGTGCCCCCGGCGAGCGACTCGACGGACGTCGGCTCGGGGGCTCCCACGGCTTCCAGTACGGCTGCTGTCGCGTCAACGGACACGGGTGGGTCCCCTCTGTGGCTCACCTGCGGAGTCGACCACCCCACAGGCGCTTCACAGAGTGATCACAGCGCAGTCACGATCACATCCCGTGACCGTTCGGGGCGATCATCGGACAGGTGTCCGATCGTAGAGTGTCCTGCACTGCCACAGCCCCCTGTAACGGCCATGAATTACTGCCCGGGGAGGGGCTGTTGCTCCTTCAGACGGAGAGATGAACGAACCATGCGCGCCACCGCCGTACGCCGTACCGCCCTCGTCGCCGCCGCGGCGTCCGTGACCTTGCTCGCGACCGCCTGCAGCGGCTCGGACTCCGACGCCAAGGGTGACGGCGGCACCTCGGGAGGCAAGGACGACGGCTCCTCCAAGCCCGCCGCGGTCAAGGCGCTGACGTCGGCCGAGCTGGAGAAGGTGTCGCTGGAACAGGGTGACGTCACGGGCCACAAGGTCTCGAAGACCGGCCCCGAGGACATCGCACAGCCCGGGGACGTCACCGTCGACAAGAAGGAGTGCGAGCCGATCGGCTTCGCCTTCTACGGGGTGAAGCGGGGGACCCCGGCCGGGAACGCGGGGCGCAAGGTCGTCCAGGAGCCCAAGAAGGACGAGTCCGCCGACCCCGAGGACCTCCTCGCCGGCATGCTCGACATGACGTCGTCGCTGGTCACCCTGGCCTCGTACGAGGGTGACGGCGCGGCGAAGAGCCTCGCCGAGCTCCGCGACTCCGCCGCCAAGTGCACCGGCGGGTTCACCCTCTCCATGAAGGGCTCGAAGCAGAAGGTCACCAAGCTGACCGAGGAGAAGGTGACGGGCGGCGAGGAGGCCCTTGCCTGGCGGGTGCAGATGGGAGAGGGCGAGGAGGCGGCACCCTTCAAGCTCGTGAGCCTGCGTCAGGGCGGCACGGTCGCCACCTTCTTCTCCTTCAACCTCGGCAAGACGGGTGCGGATGCCGACTTCGAGCAGCCGACCGCGGTGATCGACGCGCAGGTCAAGAAGCTCGGCTGAGCCTTCGGCCGCCTCTCCGGGTCACGGCAGCGGTACGAGCCTGACCACGGTGACCGTCAGCACGGACCCGGAGACGTAGTAGAGGACGATGGCGCCGTACACCGTCGCCTCGCGCCGGTCGCGTTCACGCTTCACGGCGGACGAGGCGTGTCCGTACGGATCCAGGGCCAGGGTGCGCGCCATCTCGTCCCGGAACGAGTCGCCGTCGCGCATCTTGGCCAGGGTGTCGTCGGCGGGCGGTGCGTAGGAGATGCGGAAGCTCAAGCGACGTTCCGCCTCTCGGCCTCGTCCTGCGCCAGCCGGTCCAGGATCTGTTCGGCCTCGGGATCGGGTACGGACTCGAGCATCCAGTGCCGCATGACGGCCTGGATCTCGTGCACCCCGGCCTCGTTGATCGCGTGGTCGAACTCCTCGCGTCTCTCCTCGGGCAGCGCGGCACGGATCGCCGGAATGCTGTTGGGCACCTCCACCTCGGTGCCGCCGACGAAGGTCTTCAGAGACTCGCCCATGATCGCTCTCCCCGATCTCCTTGCTCTCCGCGCCCCAGCCTGCCTCTGCCGCCGAGGCGTGCGCCTGGGTAACGGGCAGGGGTAAAGGTCACGTTAGCGGGTGCCACCCCACAGGGGTGCCCGACTGCCCGCTGAGCCGGGCGAGGTGCACGTCGAGCTGCGCGACCCGGCCGGGCAGAGGCGACCTCGGATCCCACCAACGGATGGCTCGAATCTCGCCGTTGGGCTCGAAGCCGCGCCGGTCGCGCGCAGCCCCGGCGAACAGGGCCCCGTACTCGCGACGTTGCCGGGGAGCCAGGACGAGCCCCGCATGGCCGACGAACCTCAGGGGGCCGTCCGGTTCTTGCCCGCTCTCCTCGAACAGCTCCCGGACAGCGGCCTTTCGCGCGCTCTCGCCGGGATCGATCCTGCCGCCGGGGAGCTCCCAGGCATTCCGGTGACGGTCGTGGACCATCAGCACGCTGCCCTGGTGCCAGAGAGCTGTCAGCGCCAGGGGAGCCGGGGCGTCCCCAGAGGGCGAGTCCTCGCACCCCGGTTCGAAGGAGACCAGGAGATTGCCGCGGCTGTCGACGGCGAGCGGCTCGGCGGCGTGCTCAGTCACGCCAGGAGGCCTTCCCCCGCTCACCGCCCTCGGAACAACAACCGTGGGGTGTGCGGTTGCTTACGTGACCGGCTGGCCGATGCCCAGCATGTTTCCCTCGCTGTCCCGGAACCAGGCGCCGCGTTCCCCCCTGGCGCCCTTGCTCGGATAATTGCCCTCGATCTCCGCGATGCCGCCCCGCGTGCCGAAGCCGGGCAGGTCGACCGTCTCGAACTCCACGCCGCGCCGCTGGAGCTCCGACACCACGGCCTCGATGTCGTCGACCTGCCAGCCCATCTGGGTGAAGGTGCCGGGGGAGGCGCCGGTCGACCGGAACAACGCGAACTCCGAATCACCGCACCGGTACAGCAGCCCGCCCGGCCGTTCGTCGACGGGCTCCAGGCCGAGCTTCTCGGAGTAGAAGCGCCGCGCCCGCTCCAGGTCCTGCGCCGGCAGCCTGGTCGCGGCGCTGCGTGCACCGCCCAGAAGGTTCCTGTCGTCTGCGTTCATGCCTTCACTGTGCCGTGGGCGGGACCCGATCCCGGGGAAGAGGCCCGGGCGATTCCCGCGTCCGGACAACGACGAGCCCCCTGCCTGCGGACGCACCGCAGGCAGGGGCTCGCCGGAGGGTTACTTCTTCTTGCCCTGGGTCTTACGGGAGATCCCGGCGACCAGGGTTATCGCAGGTGGGATGACTGATCAACTCCGTGCGAGTGGTCGCTAGTGGTCGTCATTGGGTGCCCTCGAGCAACCTCGGACGGCCCAGAGACGGCCCAGGAACGGCCCGGCCGATGCTCGCGGCGCGGGTCACTGCCGACCGATGGGGACCTCGTAAACGATCTCGCACAGCGCTGCGGGAAGGACGATGTCCGCCGTCTCCACCGGCCGCCCCTGATCGCTGTAGTAGGTCCGCTTGATGTGGGTGACGAGAGCGGATTTCTGGATGCCCAGGAGCGACGCTTCCTCGGCGGTCGCCAACCGCGGCTCCGGCTGCTCCACGGCGTGGCTGACCGTGATGCCGATCTCGGCCATGCGGTTCACGACGCCCGCTCCCGCGTGTGGACCTCCCTCGGGGAGGACGACGAGCGTGCCGGCGGTGAGGTCGTACGGCTCCCAGCTCGTCGACAACTGCACCGGTCTGCCGTCCGCCAGGAACTCGTACGTCGTGCGTACGCATAGCTCGCCCTCGGCGACCCCAAGTCGCGTCGCGATGGCTGCGGGGGCCGGCACCTTGGCATCCGTCCGACTCTCCCAATCGCTTTGCCTGCCCACGGCCTTCATGTCAGCTCGGAAGGGTGACCCGGTCGGCTGCTCGCGTGCCGACGACCGCACCACCCGCACGCGTGGTCGGGGCTCGGCGACGTAGGTACCCGACCCGGCGCGGCCCTCCAGCACACCTTGGGAGATCAGCAGCTCCTGCGCCCGGCGGATCACGTTCTCGCCCACGCCGTACTCCTCGCCGATCTGGGCGCGGGAGGGCAGGCGGTCTCCCGGCTCCCACACGTGCTCCGCGATCCGCTGCCGGAGTTCGTCGGCGATGCGGAGATAAGGCGGCTGCTCAGGCATATGGAAAATCTAGTCCACTAGCTCTAACCTAGTTAACTAGCTTCACTGAATGTGATCGCTGGTGACGGAGGCTGCCCTGTGCCCGCTTCGGGAGTTAGTGCGGCGGCCATCGCCGCCCGACTGTCCGCCCTCGGGCTGCCTACGCGAACGGAGGAACACCCCCGGCATACGTCGGTGGAAGCGGAGGTGCCCGATGCGCTCTCCACTGAGTCGTGGCGGGAGGTCCTGGACGTGGTGGCTGAGGCCGATCGATTCGGGCTCCTCGCCACCAGCTTGAACGGCCGCACCTTATGGGTGGTCGTACGCAAAGTGGTCCCCACGACGGGCGATGTCGGGGGACCGAGCTATCAGCGATAGGAGCTGAACAGCGTGCTCAACCGTATCCGCCGTGCCTTCCCCCTCACCAGGGCGCGGTACTCCTCAAGAGGTAGGCACCGTCGTGCGTTAACGCCCTCCTGCCCTCTGGCGTCCCCTCCCGTCTCCCACGGCTCCGTTGGCGTGCCGACTCTCTTCCTTGGCCGGGCAGTCTCCGGTGCAGCGACCCACCGAAACCCGCTCACGGGGGAGGACGTCGCACTAGTCCGCCCGTACGTGCTGGCGTCAGAAAGACGTGCCCGCGCACGCTCGATGGTCGTTGCTCCTCACCTGCCATCGGTTGCCTGGTCGTTTTTGGCTGGGGGCCACTGATGCCGGCTCGTCGACAACTGCACATCTCGGATACCTCGGCCGCCCCCTACCGCTCGACCGCTTGCAGGATCGGGACACACTCCTCCTGCACGGAATTCTCCCCGGTCCCGATACCAGCTGACCTCCCGGTGATCCGCGAAGCGTGTGACTGCCCGTGCCACTCGTCTGCCGGCCCGGCCGTGCCCATGGAGATGACGAAGTGAGCGCCTGGGTCCCCGGCGGAGCGTTGGCTTCTAGCATCGAGATCACCGCAGCCACCGTCCAATGCGGCGACGTCATCCAACTCGGCGGCCATGCTTGCCGGGTAGGAGACCTCTTCCAGCTTCCTCGGGGAGCGAAGCAATTAGTCTTCGAGTCGGGCGAGTTGCTGACCATGCACGCGCGTACCCGGTTCGTCGCCGTGCGCGTGCTGAGAAGGCGGTGACCGACTCGATGCGCTCACGTCACCACGACATCGCCGACGATCTCCGGCAGCAGATCACCGCAGGCAGTATGCAACCCGGCGAACGCCTTCTGTCCGAAGCTGGCCTTGCCGACCGATACAAGGTCAGCACGGTGACCCTGCGGAGAGCTCTCGCCGTGCTCCAGGGCGAAGGTCTCGTGGAGAAGATCCACGGTAAAGGCAACTTCGTTCGCCGACCTCACCGCTAGATTTTGTACGTCGGTGGCTGGGGCACCCTGGACCCGTGGACCAC
This sequence comes from Streptomyces sp. NPDC051064, assembly GCF_044455985.1. NCBI lineage: Bacteria > Bacillati > Actinomycetota > Actinomycetes > Kitasatosporales > Streptomycetaceae > Streptomyces > Streptomyces sp. NPDC051064. The sequence goes on along the minus strand of NZ_JBITFK010000012.1, from coordinate 113,461 downwards.
CGCCGAGCCGGCATTGCGCGTAACCGTCCGCAGCACCACCGTTCAGGCCCAAGCGCACCTCACAGCCCTGCTGAAGGTGCCCGCAGGAACCCCCATTGTGGAGACCACCTGCCTCAGCTATGGGGGCGAGTCGCCGCACGGCCTGGCTCGCACCTACATGCCGCGGGACGTGGTCCCGGCCGGAGTGCTCAAGGACGACTCCACGTGCCGAAATGCCGTTACGAGATTCGCAGTCCTCGGCCCGCCGCCGGCCGCTCTCCGAGAGACGGTGTGCGCTCGACCTCCGACGCCGGACGAAGTATCGGCCCTCCGGATCGGCTACGCGTCGGCCGTTCTCTCCATCACCCGCATCGCCACCGACTCGACTGGCCGAGTCGTCGAAGCCGCGCTCCTGGCGTTCCCGGGAGATCGCGTAGACGCCGCCTTCACCACCCACCACGTTATCGACGAGAGGCAGACCCAAGGATGACAGCACCGAACGAACTGCGGCTTCTCCCATGGTCGGGCCCGGACGGCAAGCCCTGCTACCTGAGCACCGACGACCGGGGTGGCTACGTGTCCCGCCTGGCGGACAATATCGAAGCGGTCCGACTCGGCTCGGGGACCGAGCTGCTGGAGCAGGCTCCGGAAACCCTCGACGACCAGGATGCGGCCCCGGAGGCGATGCGGCAGCTGGCGAAGGACCTGACCGGGGCACTGCGGGACGTCCTCCGCGTTGCAACTAGCCGCGGCCACCTCCTGGCGGCGAACCGCGTGAGCCCGCCCACTGATCTGCGCTCCTGCTGACCTGTACACCGCGAGGAAGTCCACGGCTTCGACCAGATCAGACGCCGTGGGCTTCTGGCGTTGGTTAGTTTGCCTTTCACCTGCGCTGATGGTCCGTATGCGTCCGCGCGCGTACGCCGGCGTGCGTCGGCGTTGTCAGGCAGTTAGGCACGCACCCACCCGGTTGGGGCCGCGTCATTTCTCCCCAGGTGGGATGAGGCAATCGTGAGCAGCGTGCAGGAAGACCAAAGCCGACAGCTCGGTTCGCGGATCAGGGCCTGAACAGCCAGCGTTCGATCTCGTCGATGCCGATGCGGCGCCCGAACCGCCTGCTCTCCTCATTGGCCCAGCGGTCCAGGAGCGCGCAATATCGAACGTAGGTGCTAGTGGGCCATCCGTTCTCACCGAGCGAGTCCCACTTGCAGGTGTCCCTGAGTGTGGCGGCCACCTGAGAGTCGAGGATCACGCACGGGTGATCGAGAGCGCCGCTGCCGGCAAAATACAGGACCTTGGTCGAGAACGACGGACCCATATATGTGATGGCACTGTGGCCTCTTGGGCGCAGAGCTTCGTAGGCCTGCGCCGGATCCTCGCGGGCTGCCTGCAGAGCATGGCGCAGAGCCGTCAAGGCTGAGGACGGGTTATCCGCCACAGCTCGGATGCGCGCACGGTTGAGGCGGAGTCTCATGCCACTGCCCCAGGCGAGGACTCGCCATAGAAATCGCAGCAGCTCCTCTTCGGAGCCCGCGTCAAGGTTGGCCGCATCCATGAACAAGTCGCCGCGACTGAGCTGTGTGACATCTGGCCCGGTAACAGGCGCACCAGGCAGGTGAGCGGCAGCTATCTCGGTGTTCCACCAGTCGGTGGCTATGGGGATGGTGTGACCGTCGATCCGCTCTGATCGCCGCTTGGCAAGAGCCTCACGGCACGCACGCGGCAACTGCAGGCGAGACAGGTTGGTGGGCGCCATGACTCCATCTTGCCCCGCCAGAAGTAGGAGGGATGGCGACTCTGGTGCTCACACTTGCCGATACTGACGAACGAAGACGTCCGGCTCGCACTGCGGCACAAAGCTCGACTGCTTCGGCAACCACGCGGCTCTGTAGGCCCGTTGGGGCTTGGGCATTTATGTAGGCCACGGGTCCCTAGTCGAGCAAAGGGCGGTTCCCTGTCCACGGATCGTCCACCTCAAGAGGACGCTCTCCTTGACCAGTTGTCGCCACCTCGAAGTGTGAAGAACACCCGTTTAAATGTGAAGTTGTTGTAATCTCCCCGCATGGTCAGCGTGGAGATACCGGCGGTGACGGTCAGGTGCTTCCTGGTCGGGATAGGGGTGGCGACGAGGGGCGGCGCGTCGGTACGCAGTGCGTTCACGCTGGCGGGGGAAGACCGGACGCGGTAGACGCGGTGTCCGTCCTGACGCGTGACCACGTTGCGGTGCTGCTGGCTTATGGCGTGGTGAACCGAGCTGCTCAGGTTGAGGTGCTCCCGGGCGCCCCTCACTCGCCCGAACTCACCTCCGCAGTGGTGTGCTGTTGAGCTGTGGTGATCGGATGAGTACCGCGCCAACGGCCCCTAGCATGAGTGAACCGCTGCTGCTTGCCTTTGAGTTGACAACGTTCTCGAGACCCATGCCGAGGAAGCGATGAACAGCAAGGATCACGATTCCCGCCTCCCGGCGGAGGCCCGCGCACGTGTTCTTATCGACCAGCAGCTGACTGCCGCTGGTTGGGCGGTACAGGACCGTAAGGTGATGAACCTGTTCGCGGGCGAGCTCGGCGTGCACGGCATCGCGGTTCGCGAGGTCGTTATGGCACCGGGCCACGGCCGGGTCGACTACCTGCTGTACGTGGAAAAGAAGGTCGTCGGGGTCATCGAGGCCAAGCCTCAGGGCTCGACCCTGTCAGGTGTGGAGTGGCAGTCGTCGATGTACGCCACAGGCCTGCCGCCGGAGCACCGCAAGCGTGCACACACGGTGGGTGATCGCATCCCGTTCGTGTTTGAGGCCTCCGGGTCGGAGACTCATTTCACCAACGGCTACGACCCTGAGCCGCGTGCCCGGAAGGTCTTCAACTTTCCCAAGCCGGCCACACTCGCACGCATAGTCCGGGAGGCCCAGGACGATGCTGACCTCCCGACCTGGCGGGCAAAGGTGCGGCGCATGCCGCCGCTGAACGTGGAACGGCTGCGGCCCGCGCAGACCGAAGCGATCTCCGAGACTGAGGCATCTCTGGCCGCCCAGCGTGCAGACCGGTCGTTGATCCAGATGGCCACTGGTGCGGGCAAGACTCACACCGCCGTGACCTTGTCCTACCGACTGCTCAAGCATGCAGGGTTCAAGCGGGTGCTGTTCCTGGTCGACCGCAACAACTTGGCCAAGCAGACCGCTGCTGAGTTCAGCAACTACGAGACGCCCGACGACGGCCGGAAGTTCACCGAGCTGTACTCGGTCCAGCGCCTGACCGGTCTGGGCATGCTGGAGTCTTCGAACGTGGTGATCTCCACGATCCAGCGCGTCTATTCCGTGCTGCGCGGCAAGGCGGTCCCCGAGGGCGACGACCCGGTGCTGGACAGATTCATACCGGACGCCCCGGTGGAGATCGCCTACACCCCTGACATGCCACCGGAGTCGTTCGACCTGGTGATCGTGGACGAAGCCCACCGCTCCATCTACGGGGTGTGGAAGGGCGTCCTGGAGTACTTCGACGCCCACATCCTGGGGCTGACGGCCACACCGGGCAAGCAGACGTTCGCGTTCTTCCGCCAGAACCTCGTCTCGCAATACACGTACACCCAATCGGTGGCCGACTGTGTGAACGTGGACTTCAATATCTACCGCATCAAGACGGAGGTCTCGGAGAACGGCGCGGAGATCGAGGCCGGCACGTTCGTACCCAAGGTCGACCGTCGCACCCGCATTCAGCGCATCGAGGCCATCGACGAGAACGTCGATTACAAGAAGAGTCAGCTGGACCGGACGGTGCAGAATCCCAACCAGATCCGCACCGTTCTGGAGGCCTTCCGTGACCGACTGTTCACTGAGATCTTCCCCGGCCGCACCACGGTCCCTAAGACACTGATCTTCTGCAAGGACGACGCGCATGCCGAGGAAGTCGTCACGCAGGTGCGGCAGGTCTTCGGCAAGGGCAACGACTTCGCCGCAAAAATCACCTACCAGGCGAAGGACCCTGAAGGCCACCTGCAGGCCTTCCGCTCCTCCGCGAGGCTACGGATCGCGGTCACGGTAGACATGATCGCCACCGGCACCGACGTCAAGCCGCTGGAGTGCGTCTTCTTCATGCGCGACGTCCGCTCGGCACAGTACTTCGAACAGATGAAGGGCCGCGGGGCACGCACGATGCCCAAGCCCGACTTCCAGGCCGTCACCCCCGACTCCCAGACGAGCCCGGTCGCGCAGGAGAAGACGAGGTTCGTCATTGTCGATGCCATCGGCGTCACTGAACACGACTTCGTGGACCCACCGCTGATGCGCAAGAAGGGCATCAGCCTGGAAAAGCTCCTGAGTAAGGCCGCAAGCCTCACGATCACCGAGGACGAGACCGCGACCCTGGCCTCCCGCCTGGCAGCCCTGGAACTCCAGGTCACCCCTGCCGAGCTGGCCGAACTCGACAAGGTCGCCGGCCAACCCCTCAAGAAGATCGTCAAGAAGCTGGTCGAGGCCTGCGATCCCGAGCAGCAGGCCGAAGCCGCCGCTGCTGTCGGCGAAGACGCGGACCCTCAACAAGGGATCGACGAACTGCTCGAGAGGGCCATCACCCCGCTGGCAGCCAACCCCGAGCTGCGTACGCGCATCATGGAGCTACGCCGCCAGCACGACCAGATCATCGACGACACCAACCCCGACACCCTGCTCGAGGCCTACGGCGTCGGAGCCGAGGACAAGGCCCGCGAGATCGTCACGGACTGGCGCGCCTACCTGGACGAGCACCGCAGCGAGATCTCCGCGATCCAGGTCCTGCAGCAGGCCGAGGAATCCGGTACCAAGCCTGCCGGAAGCACGTTTGCCCAGATCAAGGAACTGGCTGACCGGATCGCCCGCCCACCGCATCAGTGGACCCCGCAGCGGCTGTGGGAAGCCTACGAGCAGGTCGAGAAGGGACGGGTGCGACCGAACCCGAAGGCCCAGGTCACAGACCTGGTGTCCCTGCTGAGCTTTACCCTTACGGGTGACGACGAGCTGGTGCCGTACGCGGAAAAGGTCCACGAGAGGTACCAGGGCTGGCTACGGCAGCAGGCGCAGGCCGGCATCGTCTTCACCGAGACACAGAAGTGGTGGCTGGACAACATGGCGGACGTGATCGCGTCCTCGGCCGGAATCGACGTCGACCAACTCGACATTGCCCCGTTCGACGAGCGCGGCGGCATCGATGGCGCCCTGCGTGACCTGGGCGACCAGACCGGCACCCTCCTGGAGACCCTGAACAAGGAGCTGACCGCGTGACGCCTGCCTTTCAGACCGTCGGCGAGGTCGCAGCGGTCGATTCTGGCCCCGCCTTCAAGAGCGCCCACTTCGGTGGACCAGACGAAGGAATCCGGCTGCTGCGAGGTGACAACATCGAACCCGGGGCACTGCGCTGGACGCGGACGAAGACCTGGCCAGAGTCGATGCTTCCAGGTTATGAGCACCTGGCAATCCAGGAGGGGGATCTCATCCTTGGGATGGACCGTCCGCTCATCTCCGCGGGTCTCAAGCTCGCTCGGGCTCGCCCCAGTGACCTTCCCGCACTACTCGTCCAGCGAGTCGCCCGCATTCGGCCCCACTCAATCAACGGTGTATACCTCTACCACTGGCTCAGCAGTTTTGAGTTCCAACAGCACCTCAAGGGGTCAGCCACTGGAACACAGCTGCCACACGTGAACCTAAAGAGCATTAAGGAATTCAAGGTCCCCCGTTTCAGCGAAGCCGCCGAAGCGCGGATCGTCGAGGTGCTGGAGGATCACCTCTCCCGCCTCGACGCGGGCGTCGAATACCTCGACGTATCCAATCGTCGCGCTCGTGTCCTAACTAAGTCCGTGCTGATCAGCCTCATCCCCGACCGTGAGGACTACCCATCGCGCTGGGAGTCGTCAACTGTAGGGAACGCAGGCTCCGTCGGGCTTGGTCGACAACGTCATCCCGATTGGCATTCGGGCCCGAACATGAGGCCCTACCTTCGTGTCGCCAACGTTTTCGAGGACCGCATCGACACCAGCTCCTTGATGGAGATGCACTGGCCCGAAGAGACTTTCGAGCGCTTCCGCCTCCACCCCGGTGACGTCCTGCTTAACGAGGGGCAGAGCCCCGAGTGGCTCGGCCGTCCAGCCATCTACCGTGGTGTCCCAGGGGATGTTGCTTTTACTAATAGTCTCCTACGTTTCAAGGCTCGCGAAGACGTACTGCCTGAGTTTGCACTCTTGGTGTTTCGCCGTCACATGCATGCTGGGCGCTTTGCCCGGGAATCTCGGATTACGACAAACATTGCTCACCTGTCTGCGACCAGGCTGAAGAAGATCGAGTTCCCGGTGCCGCCGTTGGAAGAGCAGTTGCGAATGGTAGAGATTGCCGATATGAAGCTGACCGCGGTCAAACAACTCGAGGCGGAGATCGCGGTAGCTCAGCATAAGGCTTCGTCGTTGCGCCGTTCACTCCTGGACGCTGCTTTTAGTGGCCGTCTGACTGGGGCTGCTGCCTACGGACTTGAGGGTGTCGAAGCGATCGCCGCTGACGTCGTCGAGGCTGAGGCTCCAGAGGGTGTGCTGGTGTGATGGCGGGCAAGCAGGTGCGTTTGTTCCTGGTGGATGGCAAGGCCGGTGGTCTGACGACCGCGGAGATCATGACGTGGACCGGACAGCTCCTCAAGGGAGCCCGTAAGGACCTGGCGCGCATCCGGGAGCGTAGGGAGGCGCAGAAGACCGGCGTCTACATCCTGTTGGGTGAGGACGAGGAGACCGGGAAGACCAAGGCTTACATCGGGCAGTCGGACAACGTCGCCAAGCGGCTGAGCACGCACGACCAGAGCAAGGACTTTTGGTCGGAGGTCGTGGTCATCACCTCGAAGGACTCCAACCTGACCAGTGCGCACGTGCGCTGGCTGGAGTCGAAGCTGATCGGAATGGCCAAGGCGATCGGCCGCGTGCCGCTGGAGAACGGCAACGAGCCCACCGGCGGTGCGGACCTGCCGGAGGCGGACGCTTCGGACATGGAGGAGTTCGTCCGTCAGTTGGAGATCCTGCTGCCGGTCCTAGGCGTTGATGTGCTGCGTGGCAGGGCTACCCGCCCCGCTGCCGGCGCTCCCGCTGCCGCGCAGACTGCGCCTGCTGCGCCTGGCGGCCCACTGCCGGTCGCCGAATCAGAGCCGGATCCTGAGGCAGAGGTCTCCCCGGTGTTCCACCTGGTGCAGATGCCCGATGTTCAGGCGCAGGTTATCGACGGGGAGTTCACGGTTCTCGCCGGTTCGGAGGTGGCTGCGGAGATGCCGGACCGCTCCAACTACAAGGCTTCGTCGGCCAAGCAGTACAAGGTTCGTCAAGGCCAGCACCGAGACCTGGTCGTGGACGGGTCGATTGCCGTTGGTCCGGACGGTACCGCGCGCTTGACCCGTGACGTCGTGTTCGGCTCTCCCTCAGCTGCTGGAGCGGTCATCGCTGGACGGGTGTCCATGAACGGGCGGATCAACTGGATCACCGAGGACAACGTCACCTACGCCTCCTGGGAGTCCGGCAGCGCTCGCTGACCGGCCGAGAAATCTATTTATCTTGCAGGGCGTATGCCTTGAGTAGGGAAGGAAACAACGTGTCGGACACTCGCCGGCTGGTCGACAAGCTGTGGACGTACGCGGGAGTGCTGCGGGACGCCGGGGTCGGCGTACTGGAGTACACCGAGCAGCTGACCTACCTGCTGTTCCTGAAGATGGCGCATGAGCGTGCCCATCGGCCGCTCAAGCCCGAGCAGATTGTCCCCGAGGAGTACTCCTGGCAGCGCCTGCTGGACACCGAGGGTGTGGCCCTGGAGACCCAGTACACGCTGATCCTGCAAGGGCTGGGCCGCCAGCCGGGCATGCTGGGCACGATCTTCCGCAAGGCGCAGAACCGCGTGCAGGACCCAGCGATCCTTAAGCGGCTGATCCACGACCTGATCAACAAGGAGACCTGGTCGGGCGGCGGTGACCTCAACGGCGACGCCTACGAGTCTCTCCTGTCCAAGGGTGCCAGCGACAAGGGGTCGGGCGCGGGCCAGTACTTCACCCCGCGGTCGGTCATCTCCGCGATCGTCGATGTCGTGCGGCCCACCGTGGAGGACACGGTGGTCGACCCGGCCTGCGGCACAGGTGGTTTCCTGCTGTGCGCCCACGAGCACGCCTCCAAGGACGCCGCGCACATGAACCCCGAGCAGCGTCAGCACTTGAAGGCGTCCTTCGTGCACGGCGTGGAAATCGTGGACGGCACCGCACGCCTGGCTGCCATGAATCTGCTGCTGCACGGCATGGGCGATGCCAAGGGCGAGTCGCTGATCGAGGTCAAGGATGCCCTGATCGACGACCCGGGTAAGCGCTGGTCGGTGGTGCTGGCCAATCCGCCCTTCGGCACGAAGTCCTCGATCACGATGGTGGGCGCCGGCGGCAAGGCAGCCCGCGAGGACCGGGAGATCGAGCGCAACGACTTCGTGGTCACCACTAGCAACAAGCAGCTCAACTTCCTGCAGCACATCATGACGATCCTGGACATCAATGGCAGAGCCGCGGTGGTGTTGCCGGACAACGTGCTGTTCGAGGGCGGAGTCGGGGAGGCGCTGCGCCAACGTCTGCTGAACGATTTCGACCTGCACACGATCCTGCGCCTGCCTACCGGTGTGTTCTACGCCCAAGGCGTGAAGGCGAACGTGCTGTTCTTCGACAAGAAGCCGGCCAGCGAGACCCCGTGGACGGCCGCCACGTGGGTGTACGACCTGCGGACCAACAAACACTTCACACCCAAGAACAACCCGCTGACCCGTGGGGCCCTGGACGACTTCGTCCAATCTGCCAAGCCAGGCCAGCCCCGCGAAGAACGTGCTGAGTCCGAGCGATTCAAGTCGTTCACCTACGACCAGCTGCTCGCCCGCGATAAGGTCAATCTGGACATCACCTGGCTTCGGGACGAGTCTCTTGAGGACCTCGACAACCTTCCTGCCCCCGACGTGATCGCCCGCGAGATTATCGAAGACCTTACCGCTGCCCTGGAAGAGTTCGCGGCCGTCGTCGATGCTCTGGAAGCCAAGCAAACGAGCGAAACCTGACCCTGCAGATTGTCGGCTGGTCATCATTGAGCGCCCTTCCAGGCCCCTAGGGCGGCTCTGCAGGGCGCTCGCATATCGGTGCCGTCGATATGGGCCGACACGCGCTTTGGTAGTTCGATCGGACCGTCTCTACGCCAGGCTGATCCGCTGCCCGCGCGGCTGCGTCAGACTGCGGGGTGCCGCCGCTGTCCGTTGCTGTTGATGTCAGCCATGGATGTCACCGCACCCGCGACTGTCTCGCTTGCGACGCCTTCGTGCCTTCGTTTTACGTTCGGCTTCCTTACGCCTGTGGATGGTGTACGAGGACCAGTCGCCGCAATGGAAATTGCACCTCGATGTGTCCATCATGGCCAGTCGCCGGGTCCCTAGTCTGTTGGCGGTCCACACCTGGACTGCGTACGAGCCACTATCCCCACCCCTCGTCTTGGCTGTCGTGCGGACCAGTTCGGGCTTACGAGGCGTAAGCCGCAAACGGAAGGCGCACCGCCCCGCGAACCGTTGCTCGGGGGCGGACGCTTTCTAAACTTGTTGGTGGGGTGCTGGCGGTAGACGGTTCATCTTGTTACCGGGCGTCCGGTCAACGCTTCGCGAGTTTCATTACCTGGACACGCATGTTGTGATCGAAGTTGGCCCCGAAATCTTTGTGAACTGTTTCCTGCATCTTGTAAGCAAGTTTTCCCGTAAGTGTAGTCTTCAGTCTAACGATCGCAATTGAACAGCTGAGTATGCCCTTATCGTAGGCGGCCGCAAGGGCATTGGACGACTCAATGGGGTCAGATCGCAGAATTAGCGTCGCGGTAGAATTCGGCTCGATGGAGACGAAAGATGATCCCTGGATGGCTTCCTCGTTGCGAGTGTCCTGAATGGACTCAATCTTCAGGGGTAGAGCTTCGAGGGATGATATGGCACCACTCGTCAGGAGGGCCGCATAGGGGCTGAGTACTGCCGCTCGACTGCCCTTGTTCACGATCATTAGATCTACCCTGAATGGGCCGGAGTTCATAATTTCACCCAGCCCGCTTGTCAGTATGTCGGCGCGCGAGTGGTCCTGCCTGATGGCACTTATCGTATACTCTAGGCATTTATCGAGCGTCTCTTTATTGAAGGTTTTGATCGCCTGGGCGAGAGGCAGCATGCGCTCCTTCAGGGTGGGAGAGTCGACTGGGATGCGGTACCGGCGGTCCTGGAATTCCATGACTATGCACTCCCGGCCGTCCAGCTCGCGAGTCTCAACGCTGCAGACTTCCTGCACCTCCGGAGTGTCCTCCTTTTTAACGCTCGGCAAAACTGGCTCACTTGGTTCCGAAGTTTCCTTCCCTTTGGCGTTCGGCAAAATGAGCTCGCACTTGCGTATTCCGGCACAGATCTCTCTAAAGATGAATCCGCCGTCGCTTATGAGTTCGGTTATGAAGTCGACTCTTTCCTCGACGGTTCTGCAATGCCAGATTCTTCTTTTCAGTTCTCGCGCAAGTCTGATCTGTTCCGGCGCCCCCTCTTGGACGTCTCTTGCGTCACTGCACACGAGCGCAATATCGCTTTCAGTGGAATCATTCCCAAGGTCAACCCCCGAAAGTGTGAATGATCCCGAAATTTCCACGATCCTGTCACCTATAGGTGCTGCCTCTTTCGGGTTGCGGCCCTTACTGATGGAAATTAGGTTGAGGTCAAGACGTATGCGATCCCGAAAAGTGGATAGCCAAAATGCGGCCGTTCCGCCGATGAGTGCGGCAATGATTGGAATTATATACCGAACCATTTTCTTCACCCGAAAGGTCGCCTGGCCAAATTCGCGTTCGCGCCGATCTCGTCATGAACCCTTCACTCCAGTCGAACCCTGATGATCGGAGTGCGCAAGTTGGCACGAGCGGGCGGCGGAGCGGGTTTGGTCGGTGGCCTGCCCGGTTTGGGGTCGAGCATGATCAGGGGGCCGTACGCTGGCCGGCAACTCGGGCAGGCTGTGATCCTGCCCGGAATTTGAACGAGTGGTCCCCTGGTCTTGCTCGACGCGGGACCCGAACCGGGGAGGTGGCTAAAGCCGTGGAGCCGACCGCCCCAGCCATGGAGGGTGTCTCCCACCTTCACGCCCGCAGCCGCCGAGCGCGCCGCCGGGCGCGGCCAGCCGGGGCGAAGACAGAGGCAGGCCGCGCCGCTGAGGCGGCGCGCGCCCGCGCCGTGCGCGGGGCTTGATGAAGTAGAGAAAGTTCTACCGCACGCGTCTGGTGGACTGCTCTCGATGCATCTGATCGCACGTCGGGGAAGCGGCCAACGGCATCAGGCCCGAGCATGGAGGAGTGCCGCCCCGTGCGACTCGTGTCCGATCCAGTCTTCGGCGAGGTAGATCTCACCGCGTCAGCGGAGGAGCTGGCTGTCTTGGTAAATGCAGTGGCCGAGGGTGACAGGTTCATCGGATCCACCTCATCGCCGGAGGGAGGCGCCCTGGCCGGTATCGAAGCCAGGAAGTCTTCCAGGGCCGGGGTGCGGATCGAACTCGACGCTCAGCGGCAGGTTCTGGTGATCAGTGGCGATCTCGGTGCCAGGGCGATCCTGGCAGGCAACCTGATGGCCGTGGCTACCGCCGACGACGGCGGTCACCTCCACGTTGACTACTTCCCCGAGCACCCTTACCTCCTTGAAGGGTCTGTGCCGATCGTGGTCAACAGCCCCCACGGGGGCATGCCGACCCGGTGAGTGGAGGCACGACAGCAGTCGCGATCCATGGTGGTCCACATTGAGGGGCGGACGACCGGTGCGAAACTCCAGATCTACTCGTCTGCTGCGCTCTGTCGGCTCGATGCTCGACTCGGCTACCGTTCCACTCATGCCTTCTGCACTGGACAGGCCTCAGGGAGCGGCGGAACTCGCCGAGTCTCTGCTTCCTCCGCTCGGGAACCGCTGGTTGCGCACTCAGGCTGCGCTGCTCGCGCTGAAGAGGCTTCCGCGGCTGTGTCAGAGGATGACCGGGGCCTTCTGGTGGCTGCCGCGTGGCTGCACGACATCGGTAGGCGCCCGAGCTGCGGGGCACCGGCTTCCACCGCTTGATGGGGCTCGCCATCTGGTAGCCCCCGGCCGCTGGCCTGGGGCTTTTGCATGGAGCGAGTGACGAGAATCGAACTCGCGCTCTGAGCTTGGGAATCACGGGTGCTTGAGTGGACGGGGCGGCTCTGACCTGTGCGGTTGTCGGCAGTGCGGTGGTTGTCTGTGCCCCTGGGAGCCGTACGTGACCGCTGTTCTCCGCTCCGAAGGGCACGGATGGGGCACGTCGACGGCAGGTCATCAACCTGAGGCTTCTTGCCGGAGCGGGTGACACGAAACGGAAGCCGCCCGTGGTGCAGACGCTGCGGTGGCACAGACGTCAGGCCCAGAAGGCTTCGGTAACGACGATCTGTGGGTCGGCGTGGCGGCGCATGAATGTGTAGATGAGCCAGCCGCGTCCGCCGGCCAGGTCCACGATGTGCGGGCCGCCGGGGCTCGTGGAGGCCAGTGGCCGGACGGTCATCCAGTGCGGGAGCGAGGCATCGGCGTCGATTCCCCGGAAGTACGGGTCTTCGGCGGTGACCAGTTCCGCACGGGCACTCATGACCAGGTCGCTGCCTTCGGCGGGCATGTTCTGGAAGTCGTGCTGCGCCTGCTTCGTCCAGTCCATCTGCCAAGGCGGCCGGAGTGGTTCGTCGATCACTCTCCGGGCTTCCTCTCGGCGGCTTCGTGCCGGAGGCGGCTGTACTCCTCCAGAAGCCGGATGGACTCCTCGGGGTCCTCGGACTTGGCGGCGCGGGCTTCGAGGTCGCGAAGGTGCGAGTCGAGGACGGGATTCCGCGCGATGGCGTACTGCGTCCACCACAGGCGCATGAAGGCCGGCACGGGGGTGATGTTGAAGGCGTCACCGATGACGCGCTTCCAGTGAGCCTCAAAGTCCGGGAGGAGGTGCGGAGTGTGTTCCTGAATGGCCAACCGGAGTGCTTGAGGCGTGCGTTCGGGCATGGGTGGCAACCGCAGGGGTTCCCCCTCGTACCCGTCGAAGTGGAGTGCATGGGCGGGCATGGTTCGGGCTCCTTGGTATGGAGGGTGGGTCAGGCCGCCTCGTGCCGGTCCTCGTGCGACTGGTGCCGACTGGCCATCTGCTCGAACCACTCGGCCGGCACCAAGTAGGCGACCGTCTTCCCCTTACGGGTGATGGCGGCGGCCTCACCGGCGATCCGGGTCCGGTCCAGGATCTCGCCCATCCCCTTGCGCAGGTCGATCGTTGTGTACGTCTTCGTCTCCATGCGCTGAAGCATATAACAACTATCATAGTTGGTATATGTGCTCGTGGAGTGCTGGCGACCGGAAGAAGCCGACGGACGCGTTGGGGGCGGAACGGGGGCAGGCTACTCGATCGGGCTTGAGCAACAACAAAGAAGCCCCCGGCCGCTGGCCTGGGGCTTTTGCGTGGAGCGGGTGACGAGAATCGAACTCGCGCTCTGAGTGAGCTGAACCGGGTTTCGTAGCGGCCCTGAAGCCGGGCATGACTGATCCGGCAGATGGGAAACACAGGTCTGATGCCTGCACCCCGGAAGTATCCCGACGAGCTCCGTGAGCGAGCCGTCCCATCGGAGGCGCGGCATTGGCCGTGTGGGTTGGCGTTGAGCCCCTCGCCGTCCTCCCGTTCGCCTTCCTCGTGGCGGTTCGAGTGAGGATCCACCGCATCCAGCGCGGCGGCCCCCACGCGGCCCAAGCGCACAGAAGAGCCCCCTCCTGGTTACAAAACCGCAGGTAGGGGGCTTCTTCGTGGGTGCTTACTTCTTCTTGCCCTGGTTCTTCACGGCCTCGATCGCGGCCTTCGCCGCGTCCGGGTCGAGGTAGGTGCCGCCCGGCTTCAGGGGGCGGAAGTCGGCGTCCAGCTCGTAGGCGAGCGGGATGCCGGTCGGGATGTTGAGGCCCGAGATGGCGTCGTCGGAGATGCCGTCCAGGTGCTTCACCAGACCGCGGAGGCTGTTGCCGTGGGCGGCGACCAGGACGGTCTTGCCGTCGAGGAGGTCCGGGACGATGCCGTCGTACCAGTACGGCAGCATGCGGGTGACGACGTCCTTGAGGCACTCCGTGCGGGGGCGCAGCTCCGGCGGGATCGTCGCGTAGCGCGGGTCGGCGCTCTGCGAGAACTCGGTGCCGTCCTCGAGAGCGGGCGGCGGGGTGTCGTACGAACGGCGCCAGAGCATGAACTGCTCCTCGCCGAACTCGGCGAGCGTCTGGGCCTTGTCCTTGCCCTGGAGGGCGCCGTAGTGGCGCTCGTTCAGGCGCCAGGAGCGGTGCACGGGGATCCAGTGGCGGTCCGCGGCTTCCAGCCCGAGCTGGGCGGTGCGGATCGCGCGCTTCTGGAGGGAGGTGTGCACGACGTCGGGGAGCAGGCCGGCGTCCTTGAGCAGCTCACCGCCGCGGACCGCCTCCTTCTCGCCCTTGTCGGTGAGGTCTACGTCCACCCAGCCGGTGAACAGGTTCTTCGCGTTCCATTCGCTCTCGCCGTGGCGGAGGAGGATCAGCTTGTACGGTGCGTCGGCCATGGGTCCGAGCGTAATCGAACCCGCGCGCCCTACGCGCGCGCGGCCAAAGGGCGGACCGGAGCGCGGGGCCGGGGCGTGACTGTTGACGGGCGGCGTCAATCGAGTGGCAGCCGGGGGCTCCGCTTTCGTAATGTTCGGATTGCCATCGGGCCGCTTACACAGGCCGGCGGTTCATCCGTACACGCACGTCCCGGGGGAGTGGTCCTGTGTCTGTCGCTGGTCTGAGAAAGGCGGCACACGAGACGGTCGCCGGTCTCCCCAGGGAGTTCTGGTGGCTGTGGACCAGCACGCTGGTCAATCGCCTCGGGGCGTTCGTCGCCACGTTCATGGCGCTCTATCTGACCCTGGACCGGGGTTACTCGGCCTCGTACGCCGGTCTGGTCGCCTCCCTCCACGGGCTCGGCGGGGTCGTGTCGTCCCTGGGTGCCGGGGTGATGACGGACCGGCTGGGGCGCCGCCCGACCATGCTGATCGCGCAGCTCTCGACCGCCGTGTCCGTGGCGGTGCTCGGCTTCATGGTCCATCCGGTGGCGATCGCCGGCGTGGCCTTCGTCGTGGGTATGGCGAGCAACGCGTCCCGGCCGGCCGTGCAGGCGATGATGGCCGACATCGTCCGGCCCGAGGACCGGGTGCGGGCCTTCTCGCTCAACTACTGGGCCATCAACCTGGGGTTCGCCGTCTCGTCGGCCGGGGCGGGGTTCATCGCCGAGTACAGCTATCTGGCCGGATTCCTGGGTGAGTCGGCCCTGACCCTGCTCTGCGCGGTCGTCGTCTTCCTCAAGGTGCCGGAGTCCCGCCCCGAGGCGGCGCCCCGGGCCGCCGGGACCCGGGCACCGGACGACGTGCGGCTGGGTACGGTCCTGCGCGACGGGCGCTACATGGGTGTCGTCGGGCTGTCGTTCCTGGTCGCGCTGATCTTCCAGCAGGGGTACGTGGGCCTGCCGGTGGCCATGGGCACGGACGGGCTGTCCAGCTCCGACTTCGGCACGGCCATCGCCGTCAACGGCGTGCTGATCGTGGCCCTGCAGATCCCCGTCACCCGGTTCATCCAGCATCGCGACCCCCGCCGGCTGCTGATCCTGTCGTCCCTGATCGCGGGCTACGGCTTCGGACTGACCGCCTTCGCGGGATCGGTCGGGGTGTACGCCCTGACGGTGTGCGTCTGGACCCTGGCCGAGATCGTCAACGCGCCGACGCAGACGGGCATCGTCGTGCAGTTGTCACCGGCCCACGGCCGGGGCCGCTACCAGGGCATGTACACGATGTCCTGGTCGGTGGCGGCGCTCGTCGCCCCGCTGATGTCCGGCTTCGTGATCGACCACTACGGCGCCGCCTGGTTGTGGGGGACCTGCGCGGTCCTGGGCACGGTGGCCGCGTTCGGCTACTGGCTGCTGATGCGGAACCTGGACCTGCCGGAGCCCGTGGTCGCCGCCTCGCCGGTGCCCGAGGACCGGGCGGTAGCCGAGCCCGCGGTCTGAGGAGCAGGAGTACGCGGCGCCGGTGCCCCGCGACGGACACGTGTCCGTCGCGGGGCACCGCCGCCGGATTCGGCCGGACTCAGCCGCCGCACTGGCACGGCGCGCCGGACTGGCAGCCGCACCCGCAGCCCGAGCCGCAGCCGCAGGCTCCCAGCAACGGCAGATGCACCACTTCGGTCGGGGTCTCCTGCTGCTGGGGTTCGGTCATGGGGGAATCGGCCATGGTCCCTCCTCAGGGCGTACGACTCGACGGCGTACGGCACATGCACGGGGCACACATGCCGACGGCGGGGGCCGCAGGCATGCCGCGCCGCCCCCGCACCCCTTGTCATGCCCAGCCCGGAGGGCGCATCAACGGCGCACAGGCGCTGGAACGGATGTGCGGCCGCCGTGACGTCCGCGCCCCCTACGCCCCCTCGACCGGCGTCGCCGCCTGGATCTCGTCGGCGTGCTCACCCGTGACCAGGTAGACGACCCGCTTGGCGACCGAGACGGCGTGGTCGGCGAAGCGCTCGTAGTAGCGGCCGAGCAGGGTGACGTCGACAGCGGTCTCGATGCCGTGCTTCCAGCGGTCGTCCATCAGGTGCTGGAACAGCGTGCGGTGCAGCAGGTCCATCTCGTCGTCGTCCTGCTCCAGCTGGAGCGCCAGGTCGACGTCCTTCGTGATGATCACCTCGGCGGCCTTCGCCATCAGCCGCTGGGCGAGCTGCCCCATCTCCAGGATGGTGGCGTGCAGGTCGTGCGGCACCGCCGACGCGGGGAAGCGCAGCCGCGCCAGCTTGGCGACGTGCTGGGCGAGGTCGCCCGAGCGCTCCAGGTCGGCGCTCATCCGCAGTGAGGTGACCACTATCCGCAGATCGGTGGCGACCGGCTGCTGGCGGGCCAGCAGCGCGATGGCACGGGCCTCCAGGTCGTGCTGGAGGTCGTCGACCTTCTGGTCCGCGGCGATCACGCTCTCGGCGAGCTTGAGATCGGCGTCGAGCATGGACGTCGTGGCCCGGCCGATCGCCGAGCCGACGAGCCTGGCCATCTCGACCAGGTCCTCGCCGATCGAATCGAGTTCCTCGTGATAAGCGTCGCGCATGGAAGTCCCTCTCCAGATCCTGAGGCCGGGGTCTTGGGGCCGACCCCCACGTTGCCACGGTGCGGGGCCAACGCGTCGGGATCCGGCCCCCGAAGTGAACCGGCACTATCCCCTCGGTGAACTCTGGGCGACGAGTGTTCGAGATGGCACCCGGACGGCTGGGAGAGTGTCGGCGCGCCCGCATAACCTTGAGGCATGGACGTGAACGCGGCGGTCGCCGCAGCTGCCGCGATCGCCGGGCTCTGTACCGGTGTGATCGCGATGCTGGCGTTCCGCTGGAGCGAGCGCGAGCAGAAGCGGCCCACGCGTACGTCCCTGCGGCCCGACGGCAACGCCGCGCTGCCCCCGGGGGTGGACACGGTCCTCTCCGTGCTCAGCTCGTCGGCCGTGGTGCTCGACGAGAGCGACAGCGTCGTCAAGGCCAGCTCCGCCGCTTATGCGCTGGGCCTGGTCAGGGGCGGACGCCTGGCGGTCGAGCCGATGCTCCACATGGCCAGGGACACCCGGCGCGACGGTGAGATACGGCAGGTCGAGCTGGACCTGCCGCGTCGCGGTACGGGCAGGGGCGAGGCGCTCGCCGTGTCGGCCCGGGTCGCCCCGCTGGGCTCACGCCTGGTCCTCCTGCTGGTCGAGGACCTCACGGAGGCCCGTCGCATAGAAGCGGTGCGGCGTGACTTCGTCGCCAATGTCAGTCACGAGCTCAAGACGCCGGTCGGAGCGCTCTCCCTGCTCTCCGAGGCGGTCATGGACGCCTCCGACGACCCGGAGGCGGTGGAGCGGTTCGCCGGCCGCATGGAGATCGAGGCGACCCGGCTGACCAACCTGGTGCAGGAGCTGATCGACCTCTCCCGGGTGCAGAACGACGACCCGCTGGAGGACGCCGAACCCGTACGGGTGGAGGATCTGGTCGCCGAGGCGATCGACCGGTGCCGCCAGCAGGCCGGTTCGAAGCAGATCACCATGGCCTCGGGCGGCACCGCGGACCTCTTCGTCTGGGGCAACCGGAGCCAGCTCGCGGCCGCCCTCGGCAATCTCGTGGAGAATGCCGTCAACTACAGCCCCGCCCGCACACGCGTCGGCATCGCAGCCCGGAAGCTGGCCGCGCCCGGCGGGGATCTGATCGAGATAGCCGTGACCGACCAGGGCATCGGCATCTCCGAGAAGGACCGTGAACGCGTCTTCGAGCGGTTCTACCGCGTCGACCCGGCCCGCTCACGGGCCACCGGTGGCACCGGTCTCGGCCTCGCCATCGTCAAGCACGTGGCCGCCTCGCACGGCGGGGAGGTCACCGTATGGAGCTCGGAGGGACAGGGCTCCACGTTCACCCTGCGACTGCCCGAGTCGGGCGTCGTACGGGGTCGTACCACCGGCGGATCCCTCGTCGTCAACGGTCCTGTTGACCACGACGGGCCGTACGAGACCGATTCTTTTGAACCATTCCCTGCCCCGGAGGCCCTTCCGTGACCCGAGTGCTAGTCGTCGAGGATGAGGAATCCTTCAGCGACGCCCTGTCCTACATGCTCCGCAAGGAAGGCTTCGAGGTGGCCATCGCGGCCACCGGCCCGGACGGCCTCGACGAGTTCGAGCGCAACGGCGCCGATCTCGTGCTGCTCGACCTGATGCTGCCGGGTCTGCCCGGCACGGAGGTCTGCCGGCAGCTGCGCGTCCGGTCCAACGTCCCGGTGATCATGGTCACCGCCAAGGACAGCGAGATCGACAAGGTCGTGGGCCTCGAAATAGGAGCCGACGACTATGTGACCAAGCCCTTCTCCTCGCGGGAGCTCGTGGCCCGCATCCGCGCGGTCCTGCGCCGCCGTGGAGAGCCGGAGGAGGTCACCCCGGCGGCCCTGGAGGCCGGCCCGGTCCGGATGGACGTGGACCGCCACGTCGTCACGGTCTCGGGCGGCAAGGTCGACCTCCCGTTGAAGGAGTTCGACCTCCTCGAGATGCTCCTGCGCAACGCCGGGCGCGTGCTGACCCGTATGCAGCTGATCGACCGGGTCTGGGGCGCGGACTACGTGGGCGACACCAAGACCCTGGACGTCCACGTCAAGCGGCTGCGCGCCAAGATCGAGCCCGACCCCGGGGCGCCGCGCTACCTGGTGACGGTGCGGGGCCTGGGTTACAAGTTCGAGCCGTAAACCGAGGGCTGCGGGCTACGTGGGGGGTGTCTCCGGCGGAGACACCCCCCACGCGTGCGATCAGTGCTCGGCGGCTGCGCCGTCGGCCGGCGGGGCCGTGTCGGTCGCCTCGCCCGAGGGGCTCCCGGACTGCTCGCCGGGCGTCTCGGGCGCACCAGGCGTCCCGGACGCGGAGTCCGAGGGGGTGGGCTTCGCCGACGGCAGTGCGCTCGGGCCGAAGCCCTCGAAGAAGCTGGTCGCCGGGACGATGGCGGCGCCGAGCGAGACCTCGCCGGTCTCGCTGAACGTGAAGGCGACGTTCTGCACGCTGCCGTTCGCCCCTGCCTGGCGGCCGTTCTCGATCACGGCCGAGGCGTTGTTCTTCCCGCCGATGATGAGCCGTCCGCCGGCCGGGACCACGAGCGGTCCCTTGCCCTTGGCGGGCTTCAGCGCCACCGTCGCGTTGGTGCCCGGCAGGGCGATCGTCTCCACGACCTCACGCTTCGGGCCGTCGTTGAAGAGGGTGCCGGCGATGACGGCGGGGCCCTCGGCGTCCGGCTCGGGCTGGGTGATGATGTTCAGGTTCTGGATCTTGATGGAGTCGACAGCGGTGGCTGCGTTGTCCGGCCTGACCTGAAGCGTCTGCGCGTCGTTGCCGGCACTGCACGCGGACAGCGCGGCGATCGAGAACACGAGGGCAGTGGCGGCGAAGGCGCCGTGTCGAAGGCTGCGGCTCACGGCGGCGGCAACTCCTTGAACGTTCGGACTGCGGACTTCGGACTCTGCGGACAGGAAGGCCCGAGCGGCCGTAAAGCCGCCCTAAGTGTGTGTCAGCGGGCTCAGGTTACCGAGCCGCCGTCCTGGGCCCGCACCCGACCCGCCCCTGGGGACACCCGAGCTGTGGACCGGTGCCGCCGGCCGTTGGTTCCGACATCCCCCGGCCGTCTCCCCGGGCATGACGATTCGCAGGGTGTTCACAAAACGCGGCGAGCGGCGCGTTGATGTGCCGATGATCGATTTCCGGCGGTGGCGCATTTCCCGCGCATAATCCACCCGGTCCCAGGTCGTTGATCAATTTCAATGACCACGGACACTTAGAGCCGTACGGGTGATCGAGGGCCGAACGGAGTACGGAAAGTTCACCTTCCGGAATCCGGCAAAACGGGACGTTCGGCACCTTCTTGAGGGCTTCCGGCATCTGTGACGCGCGTGTTTCGGCTCGGTCGTATGCCCGCTCCGACCTGCGAATATCGCCTTCCGGAAGGCTCCCGCAGCACGTTCGTGTCTCAGTTGTCAAGCCCTGAGATATGCCCTGACCTGCGAAAACACCATTCAGGAGAAGCCGTTCTCGTGTTACTCTGGATAGCCACGGAAGGGGTACCTGTCACATGACGTTCAAGGTTGGCGACACCGTGGTCTATCCCCATCACGGGGCCGCGCTGATCGAGGCTATCGAAACTCGCCAGATCAAAGGCGTGGACAAGACCTACTTGGTGCTCAAGGTCGCCCAGGGCGACTTGACGGTTCGTGTACCGGCGGACAATGCGGAGTTCGTCGGTGTGCGTGACGTAGTCGGGCAGGAGGGGCTGGACCGGGTCTTCGAGGTGCTGCGCGCGCCGTACGCCGAAGAGCCGACGAACTGGTCCCGACGCTACAAGGCAAATCTCGAGAAGCTCGCCTCGGGCGATGTCATCAAGGTCGCCGAAGTGGTGCGTGACCTGTGGCGTCGCGAGCGCGAGCGTGGACTCTCCGCAGGTGAGAAGCGCATGCTTGCCAAGGCCCGCCAGATTCTGGTGAGCGAGCTCGCTCTCGCGGAGAACACGAACGAGGACAAGGCCGAGGCCCTGCTCGACGAGGTCCTCGCGTCCTGAACCGGACGACGCCGGTGACCAAGGTGACCGGACACCGGTAACCGGACTTCGCCGGTGATCGGATGACGCCGACCAGCCGGACCCGGTGTCGAGGAAGTATGCAGCGGTGCCCGCTGACCAGCCGTTTTCACGGCAGTCGTCGGGCGCTGCGGCATGTTCGGCCCCGCGCGGCATGTTCCGAGCGCCATGTTCGGACCCGAGAAGAAGATCCGTCCGGAAAGCTGCCGACGCACCCGCTGCCGGCCCTTCGGCAACCTCCACCGGGCCTGCTGCGGCTCGTCCGACCGGGGGTCACGGAAGGGGTCCCGGTCAGGTCGAGGCGTCGCGCCCGGCTCGTCCCCCGGCCTACGGTCGGGGCACGCCCAGGCCATACCCATGTCGGCCGTGGAAACAAACCTGCCGAAGCTTCGGAGTGCAACCGATGTCACCGATGTCACCGATGCCCGCTGAACCGAGCCCTTCCCGTACCGCGGCCGTGATCCCCGCGGCGGGCCGTGGAGTCCGGCTCGGCCCCGGCGCCCCGAAGGCGCTGCGCGCGCTCGGCGGCACCCCCATGCTGATCCACGCCGTACGGGCCATGGCCGCCTCCCGGGCCGTCAGCCTCGTCGTCGTGGTCGCGCCCCCGGACGGGGCGCCCGACGTCAAGAACCTCATCGACGGGCACGCGCTGCCCGAGCGCACCGACTACGTCGTCGTCCCCGGCGGTGCGACACGCCAGGAGTCGGTGAAGCTCGGCCTCGACGCCCTGCCGGACGACGTCTCCGTCGTCCTCGTCCATGACGCGGCCCGGCCCCTCGTGCCGGTCGACACCGTGGACGCCGTCATCGAGGCCGTGCGGGAAGGGGCTCCGGCCGTCGTTCCCGCGCTTCCCCTCGCCGACACCGTCAAGGAGGTCGAGCCGGGGGAGCCGGGTGTGCCGGAGCCGGTCCTCTCGACCCCCGTACGGGCGCGGCTGCGGGCCGTGCAGACGCCCCAGGGCTTCGACCGGTCCACGCTCGTCGAGGCGCACGCGAGCGTGGCCGTCGACGGTGAGGGCGCGACCGACGACGCGGGCATGGTCGAGCGGCTGGGCTCGCCGGTCGTCGTCGTACCCGGGCACGAGGAAGCGTTCAAGGTGACCCGCCCCCTGGACCTGGTCCTGGCGGAGGCCGTTCTCGCACGCCGGAGGGCGAACGATGGATTCTGAGGCAACGATGCAGCCGGCTCCCCTGATCCCGCGCGTCGGTATCGGGACCGACATCCACGCCTTCGAGGAGGGCCGCGAACTCTGGTGCGCGGGCCTGCTGTGGGAAGGGGAGGGTCCCGGCCTCGCCGGCCACTCCGACGCCGACGTGGTGGCGCACGCCGCCTGCAACGCCCTGTTCTCGGCCGCCGGACTCGGCGACCTGGGGCAGCACTTCGGGACCGGCCGCCCGGAGTGGTCGGGCGCCTCCGGTGTCACCCTGCTCACCGAGGCCGCCCGGATCGTCCGCGCCGAGGGCTTCGCCATCGGCAACGTCGCCGTGCAGGTCGTCGGTCTCCGGCCGAAGATCGGGAAGCGGCGCGACGAGGCACAGAAGGTGCTCTCCGACGCGGTCGGCGCCCCCGTCTCGCTCTCGGCCGCGACCTCCGACGGCCTCGGCTTCACCGGCCGCGGCGAGGGCATCGCGGGCATCGCGACCGCCCTGGTCTACCGCGCGGCCTGACGCGCGGTCCCGCCGACCCGGACCCGCACCCCCGCCCGCCTTGTTGCACATCGCTTGCACGTACGCTGGTGCGGCAAGTGATGTGCCGTACGGCCGAGAGCGAGGGTGAGCGTCAGTGGTGAGCGCGACCGCCGGGGCGACAAGGGTGCCGGAAGCGCCGGCCGGAGCGGACGGATACGTCCTGCGGACCGCCACCGCCCAGGACGTGGGCGGCGCCCGGGCCGTCATGCTGGACACCGTCTACCACGACCTGCGCTCGGGCTACGTGCCCCGCTGGCACGCCGACATCATCGATCTCGAGGGCGCCTACCTGCGCCCCGAACGCTGCACCCTCCTGGTCGTCGTGCGCGGCGACGAGGTCGTGGCGACCGGGGCGGTACGGGACCGGGGGCCGCAGGCGCCGCCCAATCCGCAGTGGGTCGCGGACCGCTTCCCCTCCGGGGCGACGGCGCAGCTGTGCCGGATCTACGTACGCCCCGGCCACCGCAGGCACGGCCTGGCCCGCAGGCTGGTGCGGGAGCTCGGGGCCTTCGCCGCCCGGGCGGGCGGCTACACCTCGCTCTATCTGCACACCGACCCGGCCGTGCCGGGCGCCGAGCCGTTCTGGCGGTCGCTCGCCCATGAGGTCTGTGACGAGCGCGCGCTGCCGGGTGGCGGGCAGGGCATCATCCATTTCGAGCTGCCGATGCCCGCACTCCAGGGGCCCGCGGGGGCGGTCCGGACGGCCACCCCGAATATCAGATGACAATCGTTTTCACATAGGGTCTCCGTCATGCCTACGTCCCGAAGCCGCCGCTTCCCGCTGCCGGTCATCGCCGCCGCCCTGCTGCTCCCGCTCGCCGCCTGTTCCACGTCGAGCGGCTCCGGAGCGTCCGGCGACACACAGCGACTCCGGGTCGTCATGGCGTTCCCGCCCGCCCAGGCGATGTCCCCGTACGGGGACGACGCGGTCACCCTCAGCCGGCTCGCCGTCATCGAGGGCCTCACCACCCTGGACAGGAACGGCGCCGCGAAGCCCGCCCTGGCCACGTCATGGAAGCGGGACAACCCCACCACCTGGACGTTCACCCTCCGCGACGCCGTCTTCCAGGACGGCGCGAAGGTCGACGCCGACGCGGTCGCCCGGTCCCTCACCGCCGCGAGCAAGGCGTCCCCGCTGCCCCGGGTCCTCTCCGACACCACGCTGAAGGCCACCGCCGCGGGCAAGGACACCGTACGGATCGTCACCGGTGAGGCCGACCCGCTGCTTCCGCAGCGACTCGCCAACCCGTCCCTCACGATCCTTTCCGCCGGCGCCTACAAGAACGGCAAGGTGAACCCCGCGGGGCACGCCACCGGCCCGTTCACCCTGACCGACGTGAAGGGTGCGGTCGCCGCCACTCTCGAACGCAACGCCGACTACTGGGGCGACAAGGCCGAGGCCCCGGGCGTCGACGTCACCTTCGCCGCGGACGGCACCGCCCGCGCCAACGCTCTGCGCACGAAGACCGTCGACGTGGCCGAGTACGTACCGCTCGCGCAGGCGTCCCTGCTCGGCGACGCGTACGTCCACGCATTCCCGTCCGCCCGGACCAACGGCCTCTCGCTCAACACCGAGCGCGGTGTCTTCGCCGACCCGGCCATGCGCGCCGCCGCCCGCGAGGCCATCGACTCCAAGGCCCTGGTCGACGGGGTGTACGAGGGCCGCGCCGACACCGCACAGGGGCTCCTCGGCCCCGGCATCCCCTGGGCCGCCGGGAAGCGCACCACGCCCACCGGCCGGACCCAGGCGGCGAGCCGCGCCGAGGTGGCGAAGACGAAGGAGATCGTCCTCGCCACCTACACCAACCGGCCCGAGCTCCCCGAGGTCGCGACGCTCGTCCAGCAGCAGCTGGAGAAGCGCGGGTTCACTGTCAAGCAGGTCGTCCGCGACTACGCGCAGATGGAGGCCGACGCGCTCGCCGGGAAGTACGACGCCTTCATCCAGGCCCGCAACACCCTGCTGGACACCGCCGACCCCGTCTCCTACCTGGCCTCCGACTTCACCTGCGACGGCAGCTTCAACATCTCCCAGCTGTGCGACGAGCGGGTGGACGCCGCCGTCGGCAGGGCCGCCTCGCTGACGGGTACGGACGCCCGGCACACCGCCGAGATGACCGCCGAGGCCGCCGTCCTCGGCGCCGACGCCCTCGTACCGCTCGTCCACGAGCGCTTCGTCCAGGGCTACGACGACGCCCGCGTCGAAGGCGTCGCCCTCGACCCCATGGAACGCACCCTCATCACCGCCGACACCCGCGTCGGGTGACCGCGTGAAGTACCTGGCCGGACGGCTGGGCGCGCTCCTGGCCGTCCTCGCCGTCATCGGTCTGCTGCCCAGGCTGACCCGCACCGATCCGGCGCTGACCATCCTGCACGCCCGCTACGCGGACCGTCCGCCCACACCGGCCGTGCTCGACGCCATCCGCGCCGAGACCGGCCTCGACGGCGGCCCGCTGCACGTACTCGGCGGCTGGGCGTCCGGACTGCTCCGCGGCGACCTGGGGGAGTCCTGGGTCTCCGGACAGCCGGTCGGGCCCGACGTGACCTCCGCGCTCGGCGTCTCCCTCACCCTCATGGGCGCCTCGCTCGCCGTCGCCGTACTCCTGGCGCTCGCCCTCGTCGCCGGAACGCTCCGGCGGGGCGCCCGCCGCCGGCTCGTCACCACCCGGGCGGGCGTCGGCGCGGCCGTGCTCGCCGCCCTGCCGGAGTTCCTCCTCGCCGCGGTCCTGGCCACCCTCCTCGCCGTACAGCTGGGCTGGTTCCCCGCCCTCGGCTGGGGCGGGCCCGAGCAGCTCGTCCTGCCCGCCCTCGCCATGGGCGTCCCCGCCGGCGCGCTCCTCGGGCGGCTGCTCGACGACGCGCTGCCCGCCGCGTTCGCCGAACCCTGGGCGCGCGCCGCCACCGCGCACGGGATGCCCGCCCGCCGGATCGCCGCCCACGCCCTGCGCCGCACCCTGCCCGCACTGCTGCCCCAGCTCGGCCTCGTCGTCGTCGGGCTCACCGGCGGGGCGGTCGCCGTCGAGACGCTCTACGCCGTCCCCGGCCTCGGCGGTACGGCCCTGGCCGCCGCCCTGGCCCAGGACCTGCCCGTCCTCCAGGCCTGCGTGCTCCTCCTGCTCCTCCTGGGCGTCGCGGCCGGGCTCGCGGCCCGGCTCGGCTCCAGGGCCCTGCTCGGCCCCGCACGGGCCGACGGCGCCCTCCCCCCGCTCGTCGCACCGCCCCTCCCCGCGCGCCGCACCGTGGCCTTCGGGGCGGCGGCCCTGGGAGCCCTCCTCGTCGCCGTCGTCCTCACGGGCCTGCTGCGCGACCCCCTGTACGCCGACACCGCCGCCCGCCTCGCGTCCCCCTCCGCCGCCCATCCGCTGGGCACCGACTCCCTGGGCCGCGACGTCCTCGCCCGCCTCGGCCACGGGGCGGCCCGGACCGTGCTCACCGCGATCGCCGTCGGAGCCGTCACGCTCCTGCTGGGACTGCTGGCCGGGGCGGTCCGCGCCGGAGCCCTCACCGAGACGGCCAACGCCCTGCCCGCGGTCCTGGCCGGCCTCGTCGTCGCGGGGATCGCGGGCCCCGGCCCCTGGGGCGCGGCCGCCGCCGTCGCCGCCGTCGCCTGGGCACCGCTCGCCGCCCACACCTCCGCGCTGTACGCCCAGGAACGCGCCGCCCCGCACGTCACCGTGGCACGCGCCCTCGGCGCCGGACCGTGGCACCGGCTGCGCCGCCACATCCTGCCGGGCGTCCTGCCACCCGTCGTACGCCACGCCGTCCTGCGCATCCCCGCCATCGCCCTGGCACTCGCCTCCCTCGGCTTCCTGGGCCTCGGCACCCCGGCCCCCGCGCCGGAGTGGGGCCGCATGCTCTCCGAGAACATGCCCTACGCCGAACGCGCCCCCTGGGCCGTCCTCGCCCCCGCCGCCGCCTTCGCCGCCCTCGGAGCGCTCGCGGTGCTGACCTCGGCGGCCGTACGCGGCAGGCGGCACCGATGACGACCTCCACGGCCCGCACCCGTGCCGTACGCGGCAGGCCCTTCGGATGACGGCCTCCACGACGCGCACCCGGTCCGGCGCCGCCCGGGGGCTCACGCCCTACCTCCGGCTCCTGACCGCCACCCAGTTCGCCTTCAACACCGGCTTCTACGCGGTCCTGCCCTACCTCGCCGCACACCTGGGCGACGGACTCGGCATGGCCGGGTGGCTCGTCGGCCTCGTGCTCGGTCTGCGCACCTTCAGCCAGCAGGGCCTCTTCGTCGTCGGAGGCGCCCTCACCGACCGCTACGGCCCCCGGCCCGTCGTCCTCACCGGCTGCGTCCTGCGCATCGCCGGATTCTGCTGGCTCGCCCAGGCCGGCACCACCGTCACCGTCATCGGCGCCGTCCTCCTCATCGGCTTCGCCGCCGCCCTCTTCTCACCCGCCGTCGAATCCGAGACCGCCAGGGCCGCCGTCGCCCACGAGACCGGGACAGGGACGCCCCGCGCCCAGGTGCTGGCCGTCTTCTCCGCCGCCGGCCAGGCCGGAGCATTCCTCGGGCCCCTGCTCGGCAGCCTGCTGCTGCTCCTGGGAGGAGACTTCCGGGCGGCGTGCCTGGCCGGGGCCGTCGTCTTCGTCGGCGTACTCGCCGGACACGCCCGCCTCATGCCCCGCCGGCCCCGCCGCGTCCGCACCGGCCCGACGGACTCCGTCCCCCTCCGCCAGGTCTTCGCCAACCGGCCCTTCCTCGTGCTCTGCCTCGCCCACAGCACCTATCTCGTCTCCTACAACCAGCTCTACCTCGCCCTGCCGGTGGAGGTGGAGCGGGCCACCGGCTCCCAGAACGCGCTCGGCGGACTCTTCGCGCTCTCCTCCCTGCTCGTCGTCGCCGCCCAGCTGCCCCTGACCCGCTGGTCCGCCCACCGCGTCGCACCCCGGACCGCCCTCGTCGCGGGGCTCGCCGTCGTCGCCGCCGGATTCGCCGCGGTGCCCCTCGCGCCGGACGGGCCCGCCGGACTGCTCCCCGGGGCCGTCCTCGTCGTCCTGCTCACGCTCGGCCAGATGCTGCTGGTCCCCGCCGCCCGGGGCCTCGTACCCGACCTGGTCGACGACCGGCGGCTCGGGCTCGCCACCGGGGCCCTGTCCTCCGTGTCGGGCCTCGCCGTCCTCGTGGGCAGCGCCGCCACCGGAACGCTCCTCGACGCCCCAGGACCGGTCCTCTGGACGGTGCTCGCCGCCGTCCCCCTCGCCGGCGCCGGGCTCTCCCTGACCCTGCCCACCGGGCGGCGCACGCCGGAGCCCGTCACCACCGTCACCGATTAGTTGTGACACGTTTTCCACAGGGGGCGCTGGGCACGGGTGCGGGCCCACTACCCTTGAGGGGTGACTATTCGCCTGCATGACACCAACGCCCGGCAGATTCGTGACTTCGTCCCGCTCACAGCGGGCTGTGTCTCGATCTACCTCTGTGGCGCGACTGTCCAGGCCGCCCCGCACATCGGGCACATCAGGTCCGGGCTGAACTTCGACATCATGCGCCGCTGGTTCGAATACCGCGGGTACGACGTGACGTTCATCCGGAATGTCACCGACATCGACGACAAGATCATCAAGAAGTCCGCCGAGCAGGGCCGCCCCTGGTGGGCCATCGGCTACGAGAACGAGCGCGCGTTCAACGCCGGCTACGACGCCCTGGGCTGCCTCCCGCCCACGTACGAGCCGCGGGCCACCGGCCACGTCACCGAGATGGTCGAGATGATGCGCGGCCTCATCGAGCGCGGCCACGCCTACGAGGCCGACGGCAACGTCTACTTCGACGTCCGCTCGTACGAGGGATATCTCGAGCTCTCCAACCAGGACCTCGACGACCTGCGGCAGCCCTCCGGCGACAACGAGACCGGCAAGCGGGACAAGCGCGACTTCGCCATGTGGAAGGCCGCCAAGCCCGGCGAGCCCAGCTGGGAGACGCCCTGGGGCCGCGGCCGGCCCGGGTGGCACCTGGAGTGCTCCGCCATGGCGCACAAGTACCTCGGCAGCGCCTTCGACATCCACGGCGGCGGCATGGACCTGATCTTCCCGCACCACGAGAACGAGATCGCCCAGGCCAAGGCCTTCGGCGACGAGTTCGCGAAGTACTGGGTGCACAACGGCTGGGTCACCCTGGCCGGCGAGAAGATGTCGAAGTCCCTCGGCAACTCCGTGCTGGTCAGCGAGATGGTCAAGCAGTGGCGGCCCATCGTCCTGCGGTACTACCTCGGAACCCCGCACTACCGCTCCATGATCGAGTACAGCGAGGAGTCGCTGCGCGACGCCGAGTCCGCGTTCGCGCGGATCGAGGGCTTCGTCCAGCGCGTGGTCGAGAAGGCCGGGCCCGTCGAGGCCGCCGCCGAGGTCCCGCCCGCGTTCGCCGAGGCCATGGACGACGACCTCGGTGTCCCGCAGGCACTCGCGATCGTCCACACCACCGTCCGGCAGGGCAATTCCGCCCTCGCCGCCGACGACAAGGAAGCCGCCGTCGCCCGCCTCGCAGAGGTCCGCGCGATGCTCGGCGTCCTCGGACTCGACCCCCTCGACCCCCACTGGGCCGGCGAGAGCGACCGCGGCGAGGACCTCCACGGCGTCGTCGACACGCTCGTACGCCTCGTCCTCGACCAGCGCCAGTCCGCGCGGGCACGCAAGGACTGGCCCGCCGCCGACGCCATCCGCGACCAGCTCAACCAGTCCGGCCTCGTCATCGAGGACGGCCCCAGCGGACCCCGGTGGACACTCGGACCGCGCTGAGCGGACCTTCGCACCATGCGTGAGCAGCGCAAATGTGCCGCCCGGCCGTCCGGGCGGCACACTTTCACTTGACGACGTTTTTCTGAAGCAACGAAACAGGTAGGTCATGGCCGGGAACAGCCAGCGCAGGAACCGCCGCACGTCCAACAAGAAGGGCATGCAGGTCGGCAGCGGCGGTAACCGACGCCGTGGTCTCGAAGGCAAGGGACCGACGCCGCCCGCCTCCGCCCGCAAGGGACACAAGAAGAACAGGGTGGCGAACGCCCAGGCCAAGCAGGCCGCCGCCCGCCGCCCCGCCCCGCGCCGCGGCGGCGCCAAGGGCACGTCGGAGATGGTGGTCGGCCGTAACCCGGTCTTCGAGGCGCTTCGCGACGGAGTGCCCGCGACCACCCTCTACGTCCAGCAGTACATCGACAACGACGAGCGGGTCCGCGAGGCACTCCAGCTCGCCGGTGAGCGCGGCAACATCCACCTCATGGAGGCCCCGCGCCCCGAGCTCGACCGGATGACGAACGGCCTGAACCACCAGGGCCTCGTCCTCCAGGTCCCGCCGTACGAGTACGCACACCCGGAGGACCTCACCTCCGCCGCGTACGACAACAACGAGGACCCGCTGATCGTCGCCCTCGACGGCGTCACCGACCCCCGCAACCTCGGCGCGATCGTCCGCTCCGTCTCCGCCTTCGGCGGCCACGGCGTCGTCGTCCCCGAGCGCCGGGCGGCCGGCATGACGGCCGGAGCCTGGAAGTCCTCGGCGGGTACGGCGGCCCGTACGCCCGTCTCCCGGGTCACCAACCTGACCCGCGCTCTGGAGGGCTACCAGAAGGCCGGCCTCACCGTCGTCGGTCTCGCCGCCGACGGCGAGCACACCGTCGAGGACCTGGAGGCCCTGGCCGGCCCCGTCGTCATCGTCATCGGCAGCGAGGGCAAGGGCCTCGGCCGCCTCGTCGGCGAGACCTGCGACTACCGGGTCCGGATCTCCATGCCGGGCGGCGCCGAATCCCTGAACGCCGGTGTCGCCGCGGGCATCGTGCTCTACGAGGTGGCACGCCGCCGGGCGTGACCCCCGCCGTACGGGACCGGGGCCCCGCGGCCGGCGACGACGTGCGGGGGCGCCCCGGCCGGGTGGGGTACGCCCGCTGGAGGACGTACGTCCCCGCCCCGGGGACGTACGCGAGTACGCGGACTCACGTACCGCGGAGGACTGTTGACGGGTCTCGGACACTTCGGACGCGTCAAGGCAGTGTCCTAATCACACATCACTCGGTTAGATGAGTGTGGACACCAGAACGCCTCGGTTCGACGACCAACCCGCCCTGAGCATGACGAAGGTGGACAGCGACCCCGCGCAGGTCATCGTCAGCCACGCCAGCTTCCGGGTGCAGCTCGCCCCGGGCCAGCGCACCCGTCTGCGCCCCGTGGGCCCCGCCGGACCGGCCAGGATCCCCGCCATGAGCGGCGCGGGCGGCCGCAGGCGGGCCCCCGTCGTCTGGAGCGGCAGGTCCGAACCGGGTGACCCCGGAGCGACCGGACTCCTGCAGGCCGTACGGAACTCCACCGCCGGCCGTCTCGGCTCCCGCACCGGAGGCGACTTCGGCGCGGGCCACGACGACGCGGGCGGCGGCACGCAGGTCATCCCGCGCCTCGACGAGACCCAGCCCAACCCCGTACTCCGGCCCCCTCGCCAGCCCGGGGGCCGCACCGGCCCGCTGCTGCCTCCCATGCGGCAGGCCGTCGGAGCGTACGACGCCGTCGACACCCCGGCCCGCGACGCGTACGACATCACCTACGACGACGACCCCGACACCGAGGGCCAGGGCGGCACCTCGGCCGGGGAACGGCGCCACGCCAACGACACCGTCCGGCACGCCTACTACCCCGGCCGCCGGATGAACCTCGGGGTCGTGCTCCTCCCGCTGCGCGTCATCCTCGGCTTCCTCGCCATCTACGCCGGCATGGGCAAGCTCTGCGACCCGGCCTACTTCGACGGCGGCGACCGCGGTTCCATGGTCAAGTGGCTGACCTCGCTGCACCCCTGGACCGCCGCCGAACCCCTGCGTGACTTCGCGCTCGGCCACCCCGTCGCCGCCGGACTCTCCGTCGCCTTCCTCCAGGTCGTCGTCGGAGTCCTCACCATCCTCGGGCTCTGGCAGCGGGTCGCAGCGGCCTTCGGCGCCCTGCTCTCCGCCGCCATCCTGGTGACGGTCAGCTGGCGCACCGCCGCCGCCTACGACACCCCCGACATCATCCTGCTGGCCGCCTGGAGCCCGCTGGTCATCGCCGGCGCCCCCGTCTACTCCCTCGACGGACGCCTCGCCGGGGAGGCCTGGCGCATCCTCGGGCCGCGCTCCGGCATCTGGGACCTCCGCCGCCGCGTCCTGCGCCGCGGCAGCGCGGTCGCCACCGTCGTCGTCGGCCTGACCCTGCTGGTCGGATCCATGCTCGGCGGCGCCGTCCGCTCCACCGAGGTCGTCACCGTGCCGGGCCCCGACAGCTACCCGACCAACCAGCTGCCCGGCTCCCCGCTCCCCGAGAAGTCCAAGGACAGGAAGGGCAAGCCCTCCAGGACCCCGGACAACCGCACCCCCGAGACATCCCCCTCCAGCGCCCCCGGCACCCCGTCGGCCGAGGAGTCCACCCCGGGCTCCGGCTCCGGGCGTGACTCCGGCCCGACGGCCGGGGCGAGCACCGGTCAGCCCAGCCAGACCCAGGGCACCGGCCAGGCGCCCCCGCAGGAGCCGGCCCCGCAGGAGCCCCCCACCGGCGACGCGGGCCCCAGCTCGTCGGGTTCCGACGGCTCGGGCGGCACCACCGGCGGCTCGGACGACGGCGGTTCCACCGGCGGATCCGACGGCGGCTCGTCCGGCGGCGCCGGACAGAACCCGATCGGCGGGCTGCTCGGCTGACGCGGGCACCACGCACCACGAGGACGGTCACCGGAGCCCGGTGACCGTCCTCGCCTACGTACAGGGGAGGGTCAGCCGCCCGCGTGGGCGCCCAGCTCCTTCGCCGCCTCCGTGAGGTCCTTCGCGGTGTCGATCGCCCGCCAGTACGCCCCGTGCGGCAGGGGGAACCCGGCCAGCCGGCGCTCACGGGCCAGCCGGGGGAAGGTCGTCCGCTCGTGGTCGCCGCGGTCCGGGAGCATCGCGGTGAACGCCGGCGCGAAGACGTACACGCCCGCGTTGATCAGATACGGCGACGGCGGCGACTCGATGAAGTCGGTGATGTGCCCGAACGCGTCGGTCTCCACGGCGCCCCACGGGATCCGGGGACGGGCGAGCGCGAGCGTCGCGGTGGCGTCCCGCTCGGCGTGGAAGGCGGCCATCTCCCGCAGCGAGAAGCGGGTCCAGATGTCGCCGTTCGTCGCGTACCAGGGCTCCGACGGATCGGGCAGCCGCGTCGCGGCATGCTTGAGACCGCCGCCCCGGCCCAAGGGCTCGGTCTCGACGACGGTCGTGACACGCAACGGAAGAACGGCCGAGTCCAGCCACTCCCGCAGCACATCGGCAAGATGGCCGCACGAGATCACGGCGTCCGTGACGCCCTCGGCGGCCAGCCAGGACAGCTGATGGCCGATGATCGGGGTCCCGGTCCCCGGGATCTCGACCATCGGCTTGGGGCGGTCATCGGTGTACGGGCGCAGCCGCGAGCCCTGACCACCCGCCAGGATCACGGCCTGCGTCGGATACGTATGCATGCCAGGCACGATATGCCGTGCCCGGACGCACCCGGCTCAGCTGAACTGCGCGACGCCCGAGGCGAACGAGGTGTCGCAGACCGGACGCGAGAAGCGGTGGGCGCGGGTCGGACCGTACTGGTCCACGGCGGCCTTGCCCAGCGCCTTGGCGATCGACATGCAGTGCTTGGCCAGGGAGGGCCGCCCCTCGACGGTGCGCTGGAGGCTCGTCAGCGCGACACCCGGGTCCTTCTCACGGAGCTCCAGGAGGAGCTTGTCCCGCAGAACGTCCTGAGGTGCCCGGGCCTTCGCCCGCTTGGACACGGTCTCCGAGGCGGCGGTCAGCAGCTGGGTCTCGGTGTCCTGCCCCGACCACTGCACACGGGTGACCGCGAGGGTCCCGGACAGAACCATGACGACGGGCAGTACGAGAGCTAGGGTTCGGCCGATTCGGCGCGCGGTGTGGGTCACGCAGCGAGCGTAGCGGGCAGTGATGACTTGGCGACATTTCGTCACCCTTGCGAGGGATGGTTCGAGAGGTCTTTTCGAATCACGCGTTGACGCTCGGGGCGAATTGACCGGTGTGCCAGGGTATTTGGGGCCGGCCCGGTCCGAAACCCGATCCTGCCCGCGACACGCGAACGGCCCCGCGTCCCTCGGGAGGGAGCGGGGCCGTAGCGGCTGGATCGTGAGGATCAGTCGGTCAGACGCTCACCCGTCGAGGTGGCGAAGACGTGCAGCTCGTCCGGGCGCGGCACGACGTGCAGCTCCGTGCCCTTCTCCGGAACGGCACGGCCGCCGACGCGGACGACCAGGTCCTTGTGCTCGCCGCCGACCTGCGCGGCACCGTAGACGTAACCGTCGGCACCGAGCTCCTCGACGACGTTGACGGAGACGGCCAGACCGGCCGGGGCGTCGGAGGAGGCCTTGGAGAGGCCGGTCGCGGCGGCGCCGCCGTGCTCGACGATGTCGAAGTGCTCGGGGCGGATGCCGACCGTGACGGTCGTGTCACCGCGGTTCGCGGCGGCGGTGAGCGCCTGACGCGAGACCGGGACGACGCTGTTGCCGAACTTCACGCCGCCGTCGGTGATCGGGACCTCGACGAGGTTCATCGCCGGGGAGCCGATGAAGCCGGCCACGAAGAGGTTCGCCGGGCGGTCGTACATGTTGCGCGGCGAGTCGACCTGCTGGAGCAGACCGTCCTTGAGGACCGCGACGCGGTCGCCCATGGTGAGGGCCTCGACCTGGTCGTGGGTGACGTACACGGTGGTGATGCCGAGGCGGCGCTGCAGCGAGGCGATCTGCGTACGCGTCGAGACACGGAGCTTGGCGTCGAGGTTCGACAGCGGCTCGTCCATGAGGAAGACCTGCGGCTCACGCACGATGGCACGGCCCATCGCCACACGCTGACGCTGACCACCGGAGAGCGCCTTCGGCTTGCGGTCCAGGTAGTCGACGAGGTCCAGCATCTTGGCGGCCTCTTCGACCTTCGCCCGTATCTCCGTCTTGTTGATCCCGGCGATCTTCAGTGCGAAGCCCATGTTGTCCGCGACGGACATGTGCGGGTAGAGCGCGTAGTTCTGGAACACCATGGCGATGTCCCGGTCCTTCGGCGGCAGGTGCGTGACGTCGCGGTCACCGATGCGGATCGCACCGCCGTTGACGTCCTCGAGACCCGCGAGCATGCGCAGGGAGGTCGACTTGCCACAACCGGAAGGACCGACGAGGACGAGGAACTCGCCGTCCTCGATGTCGATCTCGAGCTGGTCCACAGCCGGCTTCGTGGAGCCGGGGTAGACGCGGGACGCCTTGTCGAACGTGACACTGGCCATGACGATGCTTCTCCTCAACCGGCAGGAACGTGCCGGACGATCCGAGTAGGGAGTGGTGTGGTCCACTGGAGTGAACCTGAGGTGACGCTACCTGGCGTTTTCGAATCTGTCAGTAGTTCGACGGTCATGAAGAATTCGTCGGCGTCGGCAGAGCAACGCACTTTTGACCGTGTGCAGCGCCCAGGCAGAGCGGCTGACTTTTACCCCTGCCGCCGTCACGCGCACTTCCCGCTTCAGCGCCCGCTGCCGGCCAGGCGCACCCCTGAGGGGCGCACCCGCCCGGTCTTACATGGGCTCCACAGGCATCACGGCCGACGGCCCGTCGGTCCGTACCGCTCTTCAGTTACGCAGCCAGCAGCACGTCTGCCAGCTCCGATGCCTTGATCACGGAGGGCGGCACCCGCCCCGGCGGCAGTGCGGATGCCACCAGCCAGTACAGCCGCATTCCCTCGTCCCGCAGGTTCCGCGCCGCATTCACATCACGGTCATGCACGGCACCGCACTCCGCACACGTCCACTCCCGCACCGACACGTCGAGCGACGGCCCCTTCCCATGGCAGCCGGAGCACCGGCGCGTAGACGGGAAGAAGCGGTCGACGATCACCAGCGTCCGGCCGTACCACGCGCACTTGTAACGAAGCTGCCGCAACAGCTCGCCCCAGGCCGCATCCATGATCGACCGGCTCAGCCCCGCCTTCCGCCGGCGCCCTTTCCCCACGGCCGGCCGCAGCAGATTCATGATGGCCAGATCCTCCACCACGAGCACTTGGTTCTCGCGCACGAGGCGGGTGGTCAACTGGTCCAGCATGTCCCTGCGCACATCGCTGATCAGCGCATACAGCCGGGCGATACGCTCCCGGGCCTTCCCCCGGTTCGCCGACCCCTTCTTCTTCCGGTGCAGCTCCCGCTGCAACCGCGCCAGCTCCTTCTCGTACTTCCGCAACAGCCGCGGATGATCCACCTTCGTCCCGTCGTCCAGCGTCACCAATGCCGCCAGACCCAGGTCGATCCCCACCGCCCTCGGCTCCCGCCCGCCCGGCAGGAACATGGCAGGCAACGGCTCGATCCGCTCTTCGACGAGAACCGAGACGAAATACCGCCCAGCCCGGTCCCGCGTCACGGACAGCTTCACCGGATCCACGCCCGTCGGCAGCGGCCGCGACCACCGCACGTCGAGCGGCTCCGACTGCTTGGCCAGCGTCAACCGCCCCGTACCCGGAAGCTCCGCGTCCTCCGTCCACCGGAAGCCTGTCCGCACGTACGTCGCCGAGTCTCGCGAGCGGTGCTTTCTCTTCCGCTGCGGACACTTCGCCGACTTCTTGAAGAAGCGTGTGAACGCCCCGTCCAGATGCCGCAACGACTGTTGCAGCACCGTAGACGAGACCTCTCGCAGCCAACCCGTCTCCGACGCCTGCCGCCACCCCGTCAACGCACGGCACGACTCGGCGAACCCCACCGACACCCGATGCTGCTCCCAGGCGCCGACCCGCAGAGCCAGCCCTTCGTTGTAGACCCAACGGCAGGCCCCGAAGGTCTTCTCCAACTGCTCGGCCTGTGCCGGAGTGGGATAGAAGCGGTAGCGGTACACGCGCTGCTGCGTGCCGGGCTGCTTGGCCCGGCTCTTCATGGCAGCGGACGCGCGGCCGTGGTGTTTCTTGCGGTCGGCGATGCCCAGGGCGTCGCGCTTGATGCGCTTGGCCTCTCCGCCCCTCACCCGTACCGGCTGGTCCACCGTGTCCGTCATGCCCGCTCCCCCCGACTGTCCGATATACGGAACAGCACGTCAGTCCTCTTAACGCACGGGTGGTCGGATGGTCACGGTGGCGGCGAAACTTCGTGGAGCGGTGGGTGAGCCGCTGTGTAGAGTGAGGGCTTGCGCGCGGTTTGGCGTGCGTTGTGCCGCCTTAGCTCAATTGGCAGAGCAGCACCTTTGTAACGTGCAGGTCGTCGGTTCGATTCCGACAGGCGGCTCAAAAGACCAGGCCAGCGCCATGCTGGCCTGGTTTTTTTGTTGCCCGAGCCGCGATATCGCCCCAGATCCGCCACTCCCGGGACATGGGCGTTTCCCTCCGTGTAAGACATGTGCAGGAAACGTGGAGACGGGTGGGGGCGCGGTAGATGAGTCGTCGGTCCAATGGTCTGGTCGGTGCGTGGGCGGAGTCCCAGCGGCAGCTCCAGCGGCAGCACGAAGCGCAGCATCGGGCCGCTGTACAGGGTGCGCGTGAGCAGGAGCGGTTGCAGCGGGCCCATGAGCGCGACATGGCGCGGTTGCATCGGGAGCAGCAGGCCGAGTACCGGCGTCGGCGTGAGGCGGACGCTGCGCGGCGCACGGAGGAGCTGGAAGCTCGGGTCGGTGTGCTGGAGGGCTTGCTGGCCGCTGGTTCGCGGATGCCTGCGTTCCGGACCGCGTCGCTGGCGCGTGCGGAGAGCGTCGAGCCGTTCGCACCCGGGCCACTGGCGCAGCCCGTTCCTATACCTGACGTGAACCGCTACCAGGCGCAGGGTGGTTGGACTGCGGGGAGGCGGGCGCAGGCGCAGCATGAGGCTCAGGCGCGGTATCAGCTGGACTGGCAGGCCGCGCAGGCGGCGGAGGCGTCGCGGCAGCAGCAGCTCGCGCTGTACCGGCGTCAGTACGACGACTGGGCGCAGGGGCAGCTGGGTGAGATTCGCCGGCACAATGCCGGGGTCGCAGAGATGGCTGTGGCGCTCCGGCGGGGTGATGTGGATGCGGTGGTGGAGTATTTTTCGGCCGCGTTGTACGCGTCGTCGGTGTGGCCGGCGGACTTTCCTCGTCAGGTGACGGCTGCGTTCGATCCGGCGGGTCGGCAGTTGGTGCTGGACTGGGAGTTTCCGGGACTGGCTGTGGTTCCTGAGGCGAAGATCGTCCGGTATCTGGTGGGGTCGGACCGGGAGAAGGAGACGCCTCGGCCTGTGGGGCAGCGGAGGGCTCTGTACCGGGACGTTCTCGCTCAGTGTGTGTTGCTCGTGTTGCGGGATGTGTTCGCGGCGGATGAGTTCGGGGTGGTGGAGTCTGTCGCGTTGAACGGGTTCGTGGATGACGTGGATCCGGCGACCGGGCGGCAGGCGGTGGTCTTCCTGAGCACGGTGATGGTTTCGCGGGCTGATTTCGGTGGGCTGAACCTGGAACAGGTGAGCGCTGTGGACTGTCTGACGGAGGGGCTGCGGGGTCAGTTGTCGGCTCGCCCGGATCAGCGGGTGGCTGTGCGGCCGGGGAGGGTGCCGGCGGATCTGGGTTCCGGCGCCGTGTCGCACGGTGGCGGTGGGGAGCCGGATCTGCTGGAGATGGACCCGATCGAGTTCGAGGGACTGGTTGCCGAGTTGTTCCGGGCGCGGGGGATGCGTGCCGTGACGACGCAGCGTTCGAATGATGGTGGTGTCGACGTCGAGGCTCTGGATCCGGATCCGATCAGCGGCGGGAAGATCATTGTGCAGGTCAAGCGCTACCGGAACACGGTTCCTCCGAGTGCGGTGCGTGATCTGTACGGCACGGTGCAGGGAGCGGGTGCCAACAAGGGGGTGCTGGTGACGACCTCCGGCTTCGGGCCCGGTTCGTACGCGTTCGCCAACGGTAAGCCGTTGACGCTCGTGTCGGGTGCTGAGCTGGTCGACCTTCTGGGGCGTTGTGGTCTACGGGGGAGACTGTCGGGCGGTGCGGGTGATGCCACGGTGCCTGCTCAGCGATCGTCGCAGGACGGCGTGGACGGGCCCGGCGGGGATTACAACGTGCTGGGCATGACGTGGTCGGGTGGCGTGGCACTGGATGTGTGTGTGCTCGTGTGCCGTGGTGGCCAGGTGTTGAGTGATGACCACTTCGTGTTCTTCAACAATCCGCAGACCCCTGAGGGTGCGGTGCGGGCAGTGCCTGGGTTCGCGGGGGACCGGGCTGCAGTGCGGGTGTCGTTCGACGCGCTGCCTGGGGAGGCGGATCGGGTGGTGCTCGTGGCGGCGGTGGACCCGGAGGCTGACCCGGGTGGAGACCTCGCGGGCTTCACGGAGGCCGGTATCCGGTTGAGGGATGCGGGCGGTGTGGAGCTGGACCGGTTGGAGGTGTCCGACGGTCGGGCGGGTGAGGTGGCGCTTGTCCTGGGGTCGTTCCGGCTTCGGGGTTCCGGCGACTGGGAGTTCGTGCCTGGGGGGAAGGGGTACCCGGGCGGGCTGGAGGCTTTGGTGCAGGAGTACGGCATCGAGGTGGCGTAGCCGCGGCTGAGCGGCGGGACCTTCGGTGTCCTTACCGCTCCTGCCTGCCCGGGGCCCCCGCGCGCAGGCCGTCCATGACCAGGTCCAGGAGGCGGGTGGCGCGGGGGCGCCAGTCGCCGTGGGGGTCGAGCTGCCAGATGCCGGCGATGGCGAGGATGAAGTCGTCCGCGGTCACTCCGCGGCGAATGGTGCCGGCCTCCTCGCCGGCGCGGAGGAGCGTCTCGGCCGCTGTCGTCAGCGGGGTGTGGCCGGGCTTCGCCGGGCCGTCCGGGGTGCTGGTGGCCTGGCGGATCGCGTTCGCGAGGCCTGCCTTGGTCATGGCGAACCGGGCGAGGTGGTCCATCCACTCGCGCAGGGCCCGGTCGGGCTCGTGGGTCCTGATCAGTTCGGTCGCGGCGTCGGCGACCTGCTGCATCTCGTGGCGGTAGATCTCGAGGACGAGGGACTCGCGTCTGGGGAAGTTGCGGTAGAAGGTGCCCTGTCCGACGCCTGCCTTCCTGGCGATCACGCTGAGCGGGACGTCCGCGCAGAGCGTCAGTTCCGTCAGGGCCACTTCCAGGATGCGCTCCCGATTCCGCTGCGCGTCCGAGCGCAGAGGCGCGTCCCTCTTCTGCTGCACTCGTCCTCCTCGCGGGTTCGTGGCCGAATCCCGCCCTTGCTAAGTGGACAACTGTCCACTACGTTTTTCGGTGAACGGACAGTTGTCCACTTCACTTAGGCCCACCTTAGCGGTGGGTGGCCTGGGTGGACAGCCGATGACCGGCACAGGTCTTCCCCTCACGCGCGTCTCCGGTCCGCCGTCTCCGCAGGCCGTGCCGCCCCTACTCCGACACCTTCCCCTACGTCCTTACGTCTTCCGTCTCCCCTGCCTGCCGGACCGTCCTCGCGATGTGCTCCGGGAACGCGAAAGAAGGCTGATCATGGCCCCAGCGCCCTCGTCGACGTACAGCGCCGTCACTCTGAACATCAACGGCGAGAAGCACACGCTGACCGTCGACCACCGCACCACCCTGCTCGACGCCCTGCGTGAGCGTCTCGATCTGACCGGCACGAAGAAGGGCTGCGACCAGGGGCAGTGCGGTGCGTGCACCGTCCTGCTCGACAAACGCCGGGCCGTCGCCTGTCTGCAGCTGGCGGTGGCGGCCGAGGGCCGGGAGATCACCACCATCGAGGGCATCGCCGAGGGCGAGGAACTGCACCCCGTGCAGCAGGCGTTCCTCGACCTCGACGGCTTTCAGTGCGGTTACTGCACCCCTGGCCAGATCTGTTCGGCCGTCGCGGTGATCGAGGAACACGCCGCCGGCTGGCCGAGCGCCGTCACCGACGACCTGAGTCCCGAGACGGGGCCGCCGCCGCTGACCGCCGATGAGGTACGGGAGCGGATGAGCGGCAACCTGTGCCGCTGCGGTGCGTACGTGTCGATCGTGCAGGCGGTCGAACGCGCGGCCGGAATCCACGCGGAGGCCGTCCGGGCCGATGAGAGTACGCAGGACGGGAAGCGCGAGGGGGCTGCGGCATGAGGGAGTTCGGATATGAACGCGCGGTCGACGTCTCCGGCGCCCTGGCGCTGCTCGACGCCGACCCCGACGCCCGGTTTCTCGGCGGCGGCACCAATCTCGTCGACCTGATGAAGACCGGTGTCGAGCGGCCCGGCAGGCTCGTCGACGTACGTGAACTCCCGCTGGACCGCATCGAGGTGACCGAGGGCGGCGGGCTGCGCATCGGTGCGACCGTCACCAACAGCGACCTCGCGGCCCACCCCGACGTGCGCCGGAGCTACCCGGCGCTGACCCAGGCGGTGCTGGCCGGTGCCTCCGGGCAGCTGCGCAACATGGCCACCGTCGGCGGGAACCTGCTGCAACGGACCCGCTGCGGCTACTTCGCCGACGTGGCCAAGCCGTGCAACAAGCGCGTCCCCGGCAGTGGCTGCCCCGCGATCGAGGGCGAGC
The DNA here is from genome assembly GCF_044455985.1 of Streptomyces sp. NPDC051064. NCBI lineage: Bacteria > Bacillati > Actinomycetota > Actinomycetes > Kitasatosporales > Streptomycetaceae > Streptomyces > Streptomyces sp. NPDC051064. The sequence goes on along the minus strand of NZ_JBITFK010000012.1, from coordinate 72,212 downwards.
ACCACAACCACGCCATCCTGGGCGCCTCCGGCCACTGCGTGGCCACCAGCCCCTCCGACCTCGGTGTGGCGCTGACGGCCTTCGACGCCGTCGTCGAGTACGAGACGGCCGACGGGCCGGGCCGGGTGCCGCTCGCCGAGTTCTACCTGCCGGTGGGGGACACCCCGCACCGGGAGACCGCCCTTCCGGCGGGAGCGCTGATCACCGGCGTGACCCTGCCGCCGGCCCCGGTGGCCGTCAACTCCCGCTACCGCAAGGTGCGCGAGCGTGCCTCGTACGCCTTCGCGATCGGCTCGATCGCCGCCGCGCTCGACGTCCGTGACGGCGTCGTGCACGAGGTGCGGCTGGCCTTCGGGGCCGTCGCCTCCCGGCCGTGGCGGGCCGTCGCGGCCGAACAGGCCCTGACCGGCGGGCCGGCCTCCGCCGCGGCCTTCGCCGCCGCGGCCGATGCCGAACTGGCGGCCGCCCGGCCGCTGCCGGGCAACGCGTACAAGGTGACGCTGATGCGCAACCTCGTCGTCGCCGTGCTCAGCGAACTCACCGAGGAGGCCACCCGATGACCACCACCACGACCGGGACCAGGGCGGCCAAGGCCGTCGGCACCGCGCACACCCGCGTGGAGGGCCGCGACAAGGTCACCGGAGCGGCCCGCTACGCGGGCGAGATCCCCTTCGCCGGGCTCGCGCACGGATGGCTGGTGCTGTCGACCATCACCCGTGGCCGTGTCCGCTCGGTGGAGGCGGACGCGGTCCTGGGGATGCCGGGCGTCCTCATGGTCCTGCACCACGGGAACGCCCCGCGGGTGGCCACGGACTACACCGGCATGCTCGGTATGCCGCCGGACCCGACCGTCGCCGTCTTCCAGCACGACCGGGTGCCGCACGCGGGCTGGCCGGTCGCGCTGGTGGTGGCCGAGACCTCCGAGCAGGCCCGGGAGGCCGCCGAGGCGCTGGAGGTGCGGTACGAGGAGGAGCCGCACGACGTCACCTTCGCCGGCGAGCACCCGGACGCGTACGCGGTGCCCGGTCCCGCGGGATCAGGGGTGGAGGAGAAGGGGGACCTGGAGGCCGAGCTCGCGGCGTCCGCCGTCGTCCTGGACGCCGAGTACTCCACGCCGGAGGAGCACCACAACTCGATGGAGCCGCATGCGGCGACCGCCCTGTGGGACGGCGGCCGGCTCGAGGTCGTGGACTCCAACCAGGGCACCATGTGGGTGGCGAGTGAGCTCGCGAGTCTCTTCTCGCTCGATCCGGCCTCGGTGCGTGTGCGTTCCGAGCACGTCGGCGGTGGCTTCGGGAGCAAGGGAGTCCGTGCGCACCAGGTGGCCGCGGTCATGGCGGCCACCGCTCTGGCGCGCCCGGTCCGGGTGGTGATGACGCGCCGTCAGATGTTCTCGCTCGCGGGCTACCGGAGCCCCACGACCCAGCGGGTCCGGCTCGGCGCCGATGCCGAGGGGCGGCTGCGCGCGCTGGAGCACCGCTGCGTGAGTCTCACCTCGACGGTGTACGAGTTCGTCGAGTCGGGGGCCGGGCCGGCCCGGGTGATGTACGACGCGCCCGCCCACCACACCGCGAACCGGGTCGTCCGGCTCGATGTGCCGAGTCCGACGTTCATGCGCGCTCCTGGTGAGGCGCCCGGGTCGTTCGCGCTGGAGTCGGCGATCGACGAGCTCGCCGAGAAGTGCGGGATCGACCCGATCGAGCTGCGTGCGCGTAACGAGCCCGAGCTGGGTCCGGTCTCCGGGCTGCCCTTCGCGACGCGTAACCTGCCCGCCTGTTTCCGGGAGGGCGCCCGGCGGTTCGGCTGGGCCGACCGGGACCCGCGTCCGGGTCTGCGCCGGGACGGGCGCTGGCTGCTCGGTACGGGGACGGCGGCGGCGTCGTTCTTCGCGGGGGCGGCGCCGTCGACGGCGGCCGTGACCGCGGAGGCCGACGGCACCTTCACCGTGCGGATCAACGCGGCGGACATCGGAACGGGGGCACGGACGGCGCTCACCCTGGTCGCGGCCGACGCCCTGGAGGTGCCGACCGGCCGGGTGCGCGTACGGATCGGCGACAGTGACTTCGGCCCGGCGATGATCGCCGGCGGCTCGATGGGCACCCGGTCGTGGGCGTGGGCGGTCACTGCCGCGGCCGAGGAGCTGCGGGAGCGGCTCGCGCTGAGCGGTGTCGTTCCACCGGAGGGCATCACGGTGCGGTCGGACACGACCGAGGCGATCGGGGCCCTCGCACAGAAGGAGCGGCACTCGTTCGGGGCGCAGTTCGCCGAGGTGGCCGTGGACGTGGCGACGGGGGAGGTGCGTGTGCGCCGCATGCTCGGCATCTTCGCCGCCGGGCGGATCATCAACCCGCTCACGGCCCGTGGGCAGTTCGTCGGCGGGATGACCTGGGGCATCTCCATGGCTCTGCACGAGGAGGCGGTCAGGGACAGGAACACCGGCGCCCTCTACGGTGCCGATCTCGCTGGCTATCACGTCTCCACGAACGCCGATGTGCCGGTCGTCGAGGCGGACTGGGTGGACGACACCGACCCGGACGACCCGGTGGGGATCAAGGGCATCGGCGAGATCGGGGTCGTGGGGGCGGCGGCGGCGATCGCCAATGCCGTCTGGCACGCGACGGGTGTGCGCCACCGCTCCCTTCCGATCAGGCCCGATCGTGTTCTCACGGCAGGCCCTCATGCTTGACATCGCCGGTGAGCTGGCGCGTTGGGCCGAGGAGGGAAGGGAGTTCGCCGTCGCCACCGTCGTGGCCGTCGGCGGCAGCGCGCCGCGTGGTCCGGGTGCGGCTCTCGCCGTCGACAGCGAGGGCACGGCTGTCGGTTCGGTCTCCGGCGGGTGTGTGGAGGGGGCGGTGTACGACCTGTGCGTCCAGGCGCTGGAGGACGGCGGGACCGTCGTCGAACGGTTCGGCTACAGCGACGAGGACGCCTTCGCGGTCGGGCTGACCTGTGGCGGGGTCATCGATGTCATGGTCACCCCGTTCGACGCGCGGTCTCCTGTCCGGGAGGTGGTCCGGTCGGCGCTGTCGGCCGCCGCGTCGGGTGAGCCGACGGCCCTGGCCCGGGTCGTCCGTGGTCCGGCCGAACTCCTGGGCAGGGCGCTGGCGGTGCGCTCCGACGGGTCGTACGAGGGGTCGTACGGCAGTGGCTCCTCGGAGCTGGACCGGACGGCGGCGGCCGAGGCGCGGGCGATGCTGGACGCGGGGCGCACCGGCACCCGGGACCTGGCGGAGGACGGAACGCACTGCCCGGGCGGTCTCACCCTCCTCGTGGAGTCGAATGTGCCGCCGCCTCGCATGATCGTGTTCGGTGCGATCGATTTCGCCGCGGCGCTCGTGCGCGCGGGCAAGTTCCTCGGCTATCACGTCACGGTGTGCGATGCCCGTCCTGTCTTCGCCACCCGGGCCCGCTTCCCCGAGGCGGACGACCTGGTCGTGGACTGGCCGCACCGGTATCTGCGGCGTACCGCGACCGACCGGCGGACGGTTCTGTGCGTGCTCACGCACGATGCCAAGTTCGACGTCCCTCTGCTGAAGCAGGCCTTGCGGATGCCGGTCGCGTTCGTCGGGGCGATGGGTTCGCGCCGGACCCATGCGGACCGTGACCGGAAGCTGCGGGAGGCCGGTCTGAAGGAGAGCGAGCTGGCGCGGCTCAGGTCGCCGATCGGCCTCGACCTCGGTGCCCGTACGCCGGAGGAGACGGCCCTGTCCATCGCGGCGGAGATCGTCGCGGCCCGGCGGGGCGGGACGGGTGCTCCCCTCACGGGTTCGGCGACGCCGATCCACCACGACGGGAGGCGGCCGGCCGGGGCGGAGGCCGCCTGAGGCCCGGAAGCGGACCGTGTCGCGGGTCGGTCAGTGCCGGCCCGCGATGCGGTCCGCCGCCTTGGCGAGGCGGTCGGTGCCGAGGTGCGGTGAGGCGGCTTCGCGGCGGTCGGCGGCGCGGTAGGCGGCGTAGAGGCTGTGGACGCCGAGCCAGCGGAAGGGTTCGGGTTCCCAGCGGCGGACCTTGTGGTTGACCCAGGGCAGCGCCGTGAGGTCGGTGGGGCCGGCCTGGCCGGAGTCCTGCTGGATCAGGTCGCGCAGGGTGCGGGCCGCGAGGTTGGCGGTGGCGACGCCGGAGCCGACGTAGCCGCCGGCCCAGCCGAGGCCGGTGGAGCGGTCCAGGGTGACGGTGGCGCACCAGTCGCGGGGGACGCCGAGCACGCCGGACCAGGCGTGGTCGATGCGGGTGCCCGCGGTGGTGGGGAAGAAGCGGACGAGCAGGTCGCGGAGGGCCTCGACGGTGGCGGGCCGGGTGCGTCCGTCGTGGTCGGTGGCCGAGCCGTAGCGGTAGGGGACGCCCCGGCCGCCGAGGGCGATGCGGTCGTCGGCGGTGCGCTGGGCGTACATGTAGGCGTGGGCCATGTCGCCGAGGGTCTCGCGGCCGTCCCAGCCGATGGTGTCCCAGAGAGCCTCGGGCAGGGGCTCGGTGACGATCATGGAGGAGTTCATGGGGAGCCAGGTGCGCTTCTGGCCCTTGAGGCCCGCGGTGAAGCCTTCGGTGCAGCGCAGGACGTAGGGGGCGCGGACCGTGCCGTAGGGGGTGACGGCGTGCTTGGGCTTGATCTCGGTGACGGGTGTCGACTCGTGGATGGTGACGCCGAGGGCTTCCACGGTGTCGGCGAGGCCCTTGACGAGTTTGGCGGGGTGCAGGCGCGCGCCGTGCGGGGTCCAGCTGGAGCCGACGGCTCCGGAGACGCGGATGCGTTCGGCGGTCTCGCGGGCTCCGCGCAGGACGCGGTCGGTCTCGCCGAAGGCGATCTCGACGGAGTGGAAGTCCTTGAGGCGGGCGAGCTGCGAGGGGGTGTGGGCGACTTCGAGGACGCCGCCGTGGTGGATGTCGGCGTCGATCTTCTCCTCGCCGGCGGTGCGGATGACCTCGCCGACGGTGTCGTTCATGGCCTGCTGGAGGCGGACCGCGGCGTCGTGGCCGTGCAGTCGGGCGTAGCGGTCGCGGCCTGCGATGCCGTTGTAGAGCCAGCCGCCGTTGCGGCCGGAGGCGCCGTATCCGCAGAACTTGGCTTCCAGGACGGTGATGTTGAGGAAGGGGACGGCCTTCTTGAGGTAGTACGCCGTCCAGAGTCCGGTGTAGCCGCCGCCGACGATGCAGACGTCGGCGCCGGTGTCGCCGGGCAGGGGTTCGCGTGGGGCGGGGGTGCCCTCGTTCGCGTACCAGAACGATATGCCGCCGTTGACCGTACTGACGGTGCTCATGTGTCCCCTGCTTGTCCGTGTGCAGACCGGTTGCTGGAGGGTACCCCTAGGCTCGAGGTGTGATCGACGTTCCGGGCGACCTGGCGGTGAAGCTGAGTGAGCACAACGGCGCGGAGGGGCGGGCGTTCGCGGCCGCGTTGCCCGCGCTGGCCGGGAGGTTCCTGGACGGGTGGGGGCTGCGGCTCGACGGGGCGTCGATGTGCGGGATGTGCGCGCTGGTGCTTCCGGTGGTGCGGGAGGCGGACGGCCGCGGGGCGGCGCTGAAGCTTCAGATGGTGGACGCGGAGACGGTGGGGGAGCCGGTCGCGCTACGGGTGTGGGGCGCGGCGGGCGCGGGGGCGGTGGGCCTGCTGGAGTACGACGCGGCGACGGGGACGATGCTGCTGGAACGGCTGGACGAGCGGCGTCCGTTGACCGAGGTACCGGATGCGCGGTTGGCGGTGCGGGTGCTCGCGGAGTCGTTGGCCCGGCTGGTGCGTGTGCCGGCTCCGCCGGGGATGCGGCGCCTGGGGAATCTGGCGGCGCTGATGCTGGCGGAGACGCCCGGGGCGGCCGGGGTGCTGGAGGACGCGGGCGAGCGGCGGCTGCTGCTGGACTGTGCGGCCGCGGTGCGGGAGGTGGCGGGGGAGCCGGGGGACCGCCTGCTGCACTGGGACCTGCATTACGCCAACATCCTGGCCGGGCGCGCGGAGGAGGGCCGGGCGGGGGAGTGGGTGGCCCTGGACCCGAAGCCGCTGGCGGGCGATCCGGCGTTCGACCTCTTTCCGGCCCTGGACCAGAGGTGGGACGCGTCGGAGGTGCTCTGGAGGTTCGATCTGCTGTGCGGGGTGCTGGAGCTGGACCGGGAGCGGGCGAGGGCGTGGACGCTGGGGCGGGTGCTCCAGAACGCGCTGTGGGGGATCCGGCGGGGGAGGCCGGGGCTCTACGCGGACCACGCGGAGATCGCCCGGCAGTTGCTGGGGCGGGACTGAGGCGCGAGGGACCGGCCCGCCTGTCTAGGCTGCCCCCATGATTCGCGTAGCCACTCCTGAAGACGTCCCTGCCATCCACGCCATGGTCCGTGAGCTCGCCGAGTACGAGAAGGCGCTCGACGAGGCGAACGCCACCGAGGAGCAGCTGCACGAGGCCCTGTTCGGTGAGCGGCCCGCCGCGTACGCGCATGTCGCGGTGGCGGACGACGACGGCGCGGTGGTCGGCTTCGCGCTGTGGTTCCTCAACTTCTCGACGTGGCGCGGGGTGCACGGGGTGTATCTGGAGGATCTGTACGTGCGCCCCGAGCGGCGTGGCGGCGGTTACGGGAAGGCGCTGCTGGCGGAGCTTGCGCGGATCTGTGTGGAGCGCGGTTACGGGCGCCTGGAGTGGTCGGTGCTGAACTGGAACGCCCCGTCCATCGCGTTCTACGAGTCGCTGGGTGCGCGTCCCCAGGACGAGTGGACGGTGTACCGGCTTCACGGCGGGGCACTGGCAGAGCTCGGAGCGGCCTGAGGGCCTTTTTACGGTACGAGGACGACCTTGCCCACCGTGCCACGGGTTTCGAGTGCGCGGTGGGCCGCGGCCGCTTCGGCGAGCGGGAAGCGCTGGACGGCGGGGCGGAGGCGGCCCGCGGCGGCTTCGGCGAGGGAACGGGTCTCCAGGGCCCTCATGCCGCCGCCCTTCTCGATCATGACGGGGCCCAGGACGCCGCGGGACGTGATGCCGCGCTCGGCGAGTTCCTTCTCGCCGAGGGCCGGCGTCTGTCCGCCGGAGGCGCCGTAGGAGAGGTGCTCGCCGCCCGGGCCGAGCAGGTCGAGGGCGGCGCGGGCGGTGATCCCGCCGACCGAGTCGAAGAGGACGGTGGCGGGACGGCCGAGGGCTTCGAGGTGGGAGCGGACGCGGCGCGGCCAGTCGGGGAGGGTGTAGTCGACGGCGAGGTCGGCTCCGTTCTCCGTGGCGCGGGCGGTCTTGGCGGGCCCGCCGGCCAGGCCGACGACGGTGGCTCCGGCGTTCTTGGCGTACTGGACGAGGAGCGTGCCGATGCCGCCGGCCGCGGCGGTGACGAGGGCGACGGAGCCGGGGCCGAGGTCGGTGAACTGCACGATGCCCAGGGTGGTGCGGCCGGTGCCGATCATGGCGACGGCCTCGGCCGCGTCGAGACCGGCGGGGAGCGGGTGCAGCTTCTCGGCGTCGACGACGGTCAGTTCGGCGTAGCCCCCGGGGGCCGCGCCGATGTGGGCGACGACGTCGCGGCCGAGCCAGGCGGGGTCGGTCCCTTCTCCGAGGGACTCGACGGTGCCCGCGATCTCGCGTCCGGGGATGGTCGGCAGGCCGGCGGCGGTGATCGGGTAGGGGCCGGGTCTGCCTTCGCGCAGGTGGGTGTCCACGAGGTGCACGCCGGCCGCGGCCACGGCGACGCGGACCTGGCCGGGGGCCGGGACGGGGTCCTCGGTCCGTTCGTGGACGAGGTTCTCCGCGGGGCCGAAGGCGTGGAGGCGGATGGCGTACATGGTGGGCTCCCCGGGTGGCGGTGTGGTGGCCGGTGACTGGTGCTCTCCACCCTCCGACCTCAAGTGCGCTTGAGGTCAAGGAGCTTCTGCCGTGCGGGGCGTCTCCTGTGCCGTCTGGGTCTCCTGTGCCGTCCTGCCGAGGAGTTTCAGAGCCAGGACCGCCGCTTCGATGCCGCTGTTGAACGCGACTTCGCTGAGCAGTCCCGGGGCGGCGACCTGGTCGCCCGCGAGCAGGACCCCGTCGCCGCGGTCGACGGCGGGCCGGTCGCGCCAGGTGGTGCCGGGCTTGTCGACGGCGCCGGTGCGGCCGGCAGCGAGGGCTTCGCGGCGCCAGGTGGTGCGGTCGCGCCACCCGGGGAAGCCGAGGTCGAGCAGGTCCTCGGCGCGGCGGACGGCGTCGGCGCGCGGGGTGCCGGGGGCGAGGGGGATCTGTGCCTGGATGAGCTGTTCGCCGGCCGGGGCGAGGGTCGGGTCCTGGGCGGTGAACCGTTCGACCCAGCCGGGGGCGTCGAGGTCGGAGACGATGAACGGGTCGCCGCGGCGGGTCCGCAGGGCCAGGTCGAGCAGGGCGGTGCGGCCGCTGTCCCAGGTCAGGGAGGAATCCTCCAGCAGGGTGCGGGCGGAGTCCAGGTGGGTGGCGACGATCACCGGTCCGCTGTCGCGGAGGGCGGCCAGGTCGCGGGGGCCGATGCGGTCGGCGGTCTCGATGCGCACGCCGAGCTTCCAGGCCAGGGAGGCCATCCGGTCGACGAGCTGCGCCCAGCCGCCGACGGGGTAGTGGGCCTCGGGCGGCAGCGCGGTCGCGCGGCGCAGGCGTGGCTGGACGAAGGCGGCGGAGAGCGAACCGGGGTCGTGGTGGAAGAGGGCCACGCCCATGTAGTGCGCCGCCGCGCGGGCACCGTCCTCGCCCACCTGGCCGGTCGCCCAGCTGAGGAAGTCGGTGTCGACCGGGGCTGTGCGGGCGCTGCGGCGGGCGAGGCGCAGCATGGCGAGGGGCGGGGTCCTGCGCAGGGCGCCCTCGCGGCGGAAGAGGAAGCGGGTGCCTTCGAGGGGCGGTACGGAGGCCATCGGACCGAGGAGTTTCCGCTGTTCGAGCCAGGTCCAGTGCGGTCCGCGGCGGTACAGGGCGTGCGGGCCCTCGTTGGTGAGATAGGGGCCGTCGGAGGTCCTGGCCCGTCCGCCGAGGGTGTGGTGGGCCTCGTGGAGGGTGACCTGGGCCCGGGACTCGGCGGCCGTGATCGCGGCGGTCAGTCCGGCGAGGCCGCCGCCGACGATGTGGATGCGCTGCATGGCTGGGTCTCCTTGCTGTCGGGCGCTTCTGCATGGAGGACGGTTCGGCCTTCTCGTTCTGTGACACCGGGACCTGAGTATCAGCATCGATGTCAGTCGTGTGCGTCACGATGGGGGGCATGGCACGTACAGGCAACAGGAGCAGCAGGGGCGCGGGCGCGAGGGACGGGGTGGCCGAGGCGCGGCGGCCGGAGGTCCGGCTCCCGCCCCTCGTGGAGTACGACGGGGAGGGCCTGGAGCCCGACGGGGACTACGACGGGGTGCGGTTCGGGGAGACGGACCTGGCCGACGCGTCGGGTCCGGGGGCGCGCTTCATGGACTGCGAGCTGCGCGGCTGCGCCCTGGACCGTACGGAGCTGGTGCGTGCCAGGTTCATCGACTCGGTGCTGTCGGGGGTGCGGGGTGTGGGCACCGATCTCGCGGGGGCGTCGCTGCGGGATGTGGAGGTCCTGGACGCGCGGCTGGGTGGGGCGCAGCTGCACGGCGCGGTGCTGGAGCGGGTGCTGGTGCGGGGCGGGAAGATCGATTACCTGAATCTTCGCAAGGCGCGGCTGAAGGACGTCGTGTTCGAGGGGTGTGTGCTCTCGGAGCCGGATTTCGGGGAGGCGCAGCTGGTCCGGGTGGAGTTCCGGGACTGTGTGCTGAAGCGTGCCGACTTCAGTGCGGTGCGGATGGAGTCCGTCGATCTGCGGACGGTCGCGGAGCTCGACATCGCGCGGGGTGTGGAGCGGCTGGCGGGGGCGGTGATCAGTCCGTCCCAGCTGATGGAGCTGGCTCCGGCGTTCGCGGCGCAGATCGGGGTGCGGGTGGAGGCGTAGGCCTACTGGCGGGCCCGTCAGAGGCGGGGGAAGCGGGCCTGGAGGTCCCAGACGACGGGGTTGTCGGCGAGGCCTTCGTGCATGTCGGCCAGGTCGGCGATGAGGTCGTGCAGGAAGTCGCGGGCCTCGCGGCGCAGCAGGGAGTGGCTGAAGGTGAGCGGCGGTTCGTCGCCGGGCATCCAGTCGGCCTCGACGTCCACCCAGCCGAAGCGGCGCTCGAAGAGCATGCGGTCGGACGATTCGGTGAAGTCGAGTTCGGCGTACTGCTGGCGGTGCGAGCGGTTGCCCCGGGGGTCGCGGTCGATCTGCTCGACGATGTCGCAGAGTGCCCAGGCGAAGTCGAGCACGGGGACCCATCCCCAGGCTGTGGACACCTCGCGGTCGGCCTTGGTGTCGGCGAGGTAGACGTCCCCGGAGAACAGGTCGTGCCGCAGGGCGTGGACGTCCGCGCGGCGGTAGTCGGTCTGCGGGGGGTCCGGGAAGCGCCGGGAGAGGGAGTAGCCGATGTCGAGCACGGTTCGATGGTGTCATGCCGCGCGAGCGCCCCGCGCCGCTCGCCGGCGGGGGCTTACGGGAGCAGCCTCTGTTCCTTGGCGACGGCGACGGCTCCCGCCCGGGTGTCCACGCCGAGCTTCTCGTAGATCCGGCCCAGGTGGGTCTTGACGGTGGCCTCGCTGATGAAGAGTGCCCGCGCGATGTCACGGTTGCCGAGGCCCTGGGAGAGCTGGCCCAGGATGTCGAGTTCGCGTTCGGTGAGGGTGGGCCGGGGGCTGCGCATCCGGGCCATGACCCGGCTGGCGACCGGCGGGGAGAGAGTCGTGCGGCCCTGCGCGGCGGCGCGGATCGCGGCGAAGAGCTCCTCCGGGCGTTCGGCCTTCAGCAGGTAACCGGTGGCCCCGGCCTCGATGGCGCGGGTGATGTCGGCGTCGGTGTCGTACGTGGTGAGGACGAGCACGTTGGCGGTGCCGGCTCCGGTGCCGGCTCCGGCGGCGATGCGGCGGGTGGCTTCGACGCCGTCGATCCCGGGGCCCAGCTGGAGGTCCATGAGGACGACGTCGGGGCCGAGCCGGGTGGCCAGGGCGACGGCCTCCTCACCGCTGCCCGCCTCGCCCACGACCTCGATGTCGGGTTCGCCGCCGAGGAGGGCGAGCAGCCCGGCCCGTACGACGGCGTGGTCGTCGCAGAGCAGGATCCGTACGGGCCTCACGGGCGGGGTCATGCGCGTTCCTCCGGGGGCGGCGGGGTGGTCCGGGACAGAGGCACGGCGGCGGACAGGACCGTGCCCTCGCCGGGCGCCGATTCGATGGTCAGGGTGCCGCCGAGCTGCTGGACCCGGGCCCGCATCGCCGGCAGCCCGTGGCCGCGTACGCCTTCGGGCGGGCGGGGCGCCGTCCGGGCGGGGCTGAAGCCCCGGCCGTTGTCGGCGACGTCGAGGGCGACCCGGTCACCGAGGTGGGTGAGGGTCAGCGCGGCGACGGTGGCCTCGGCGTGCTCGGTGATGTTCGCGAGGGCGCCCTGCGCGATCCGCAGCAGGGCCGACTGCACCCGGTCGGGCAGCGCGGCGGCCGGCACGCCCTCCACATGGCAGCGGACGGTGAGGCGGCCTCCGGCCTGGGCGGTCTCCCGGGCGGCGAGCGCGTGCAGCGCCGCGTCCAGCCCGCCGCCCTCCGCGAGGTCGGCCGGGGCGAGGTCGTGCACGAAGCGGCGTGCCTCGGCGAGGTTGCGCTCGGCGATGCCCGTCGCCGTCAGGACGTGGCGGCGGGCGGCGGCCGGGTCGGTGTCCCAGGAACGGTCGGCGGCCTGGAGCAGCATCTGCTGGCTGGAGAGGCCCTGGGCCAGGGTGTCGTGGATCTCCATGGACAGCCGCTGGCGTTCGGCGAGGGTGCCTTCCCGGCGTTCGGTGGCGGCGAGTTCCCTGCGGGTGCGCAGCAGGTCGTCGATGAGTTCGCGCTGACGTGCGGCCAGGTCCCGCTGGCGGACGGCCTGGCGCCGCATGTGGACGAAGACGGCCGTGGCGACGGCGGCGACCGCGGGCGGGGCCAGGACGAGATTCGGGTCGAAGCCCGTGGCGAGCCGCAGCTGTGCGGCGACGACGAAGACGGTGAGCAGGGCGACGAGTGCGAGGGCGGCGCGCGGCGGCAGGATGCGCAGGCCGGTGTAGAAGAGCGGGACGGCGCACCACGCGAAGCTCGGTGCGAGGACGACCAGGACCATCCACACCACGACGAGGACGCCGAGCCAGGTCAGCCGTCGGGGGGTGGGGCGGGAGCCGAGCACCGGTCCGACGAGGTACAGCACGGCGAGCACGGCCGACAGGGCGATGATCCAGGGGGTACGGGTCTCGCCGGGGTGGCGCATCAGGAAGCGCGCGAGGGAGGCGCCGAGCAGCAGGAAGAACGCGGCGTGCATCAGGAGGGCCATCCCCCGGGCGTCCGGGTCACCCGCCGCGTCCGGCACTGCCGTCCGCTCCGTGTCCGGACCGCTTCCGTTCCGCCGCACCTCGTACCCGCGCTCCCTCGACCGTGACCTGTGCTCCCTCAGCACCGCGCTGCTGACCTGCGCGGACACCCCATGGTCACCCCGCGGGGCCGCCTCCGCATCAACCGATCGGCTGACGGGGCGGTCAGCCGATCCGGGTGCGGCTTCCAGCCGGTACGCCGACCGGGCGGGCCCGGATCCGGCCGGAGGATCGACAGCAGGAAGCCGGACGGTTCGAGACAGAGCCGACGAACACCTTACGGAGACCACCATGAAGAAGATGTCGCTGCGCACCCGAGCCCTGACCGGTGCCGTCGCCGCAGCCGCCCTGGGCGCCGGAACCTTCGGCGCGATGTCCGCGAACGCGTCCACGCCGGCCGCCGCGCCCGCCGCCGCCGTGAAGGCCGACGCCTCCGACCGGAATCTCCAGCAGTCCACGCACCTGACCGTCGCAGCCGCCACCAAGGCCGCGCAGGCCGCTCTGGACGCCGCGAAGAAGGAGAACCAGCGGATCTCGGTGGCCGTCGTCGACCGTAACGGCAACACCCTCGTCACCCTGCGCGGCGACGGTGCGGGCCCGCAGTCCCCCGAGTCGGCCGTGAGGAAGGCGTACACCGCCGTCTCCTGGAACGCGCCCACCTCCGAGCTGGTCAAGCGCCTGGAGCAGGCCCCGAACCTGAAGGACATCCCCGGCACCCTGTTCCTGGCGGGCGGCTCACCCGTGCAGGCCAAGGGCGCTCCGGTGGCGGGCATCGGCGTCGCGGGGGCCCCGAGCGGCGACCTGGACGAGAAGTTCGCCGCGGCGGGCGTCGCCGCCGTCTCGAAGTAGCGGGGCGGCGCCCCCGAGCTCTTAGGATCGGCGGCGTGGAACAGCCGACAGCAGCAGCGGCACGCCGCACCGCGCGCGGCGGCGCCCTGCTGCTGGCTGTGCTCACCCTGGTCCCGGGCTGCACGGCGGGCCTCGGCGGGAGCGGGTGGACACCGGGTGCGGCCGGGGTGGGTGACCCGTACTTCCCCCGGCTCGGCAACGGCGGCTACGACGTCACGCACTACGGACTGTCCCTCGACGTCGATTCCACGGCGGGCCGGCTGAGCGGCACGGCCGTGATCACCGCCCGGGCCACCCAGGACCTCAGCGCGTTCAACCTGGATCTGACCGGGCTGAAGGTCGTCTCGGCGACGGTGGAGGGCCGCCCCGCCGCCGTGAACCGGGCGGGATCGGAGCTGACGCTGCGTCCGGACCGCGCTGTCGCGGACCGCCTCCGTGAGGGATCCACCTTCCGCACCGTCGTGCGCTATGCCGGCTCGCCCCGCACGGTGACCGATCCGGACGGCTCCGAGGAGGGCTGGCTGAGGACCGCGCACGGAGCGGTGGCGCTGGGGGAGCCGACCGGCTCCATGGCCTGGTTCCCCGGGAACCACCACCCGGGTGACAAGGCCTCGTACGACGTGGGAGTCACCGTCCCGGAAGGGCGGACCGCCGTCTCCAACGGCGAGCTGACGTCCCGTCGTACGGCACGGGGGCGCACGACGTTCCACTGGCGCGTCCGCGAACCCATGGCGAGCTACCTCGCGACCGTCGCGGTAGGCCGCTGGACGGTGCGGGAGTCGGCCACCGGGAACGGCCTGCCGGTGGTCACCGCCGTCGACCCGGACGTGGCCGGAGCGAGCGCCCCCGTGCTCGCCCGGATTCCGGAGGTCGTCGCGTGGGGGGAGAAGCTGTTCGGGCCGTACCCCTTCTCCTCGGCCGGGGCGGTCGTGGGCCGCCGTGGGGACGCGGGGTACGCGCTGGAGACCCAGAACCGGCCGTTCTTCCCCGGCCCGCCGGACACCGGGCTGCTCGTCCACGAGCTGGCCCACCAGTGGTTCGGCAATTCGGTCACGCCCGCGAGCTGGCGGGACATGTGGCTCAACGAGGGCTTCGCGACGTACGCGGAGTGGCTCTGGAGCGAGGACCACGACGGCGTTCCCGTGGCGGAGAGTTTCGGCAAGGCGTACGCCGACGAGGCGAACTGGGCCTTCCCGGCCGCCCGCCCGCCGGGCGCCGCCGATCTGTCCCGGCCTCCGGTGTACGGCCGCGGTGCGATGGTCGTCCACAGGATCCGGCAGGAGATGGACGACGACGAGGCCTTCTTCGGCCTGGTCAGAGGCTGGCTGACGGCACACCGGCACGGCAACGCCTCGACGGCCGACTTCACCGCGTACGTCGGGAAGGAGTCGGGCCTGGACCTGACGGAGGTGTGGGACACCTGGCTCAACGGCGGGAGCCGGCCCGCCAGAGGCTGACCGGCTCCCGGTGGCGCTCCGGTTACTTGACGTTGACGCCGCTCCAGGCGGCCTGGACGGCCGTCAGTTCGGCGCTGTCGGCACCGAACAGGTCGGTGGCAGCCTTCTCGGTGGCCTCGCGGGCTCCGGCGTAGTCGGTGCTCGACGTCATGTAGACGGAGAGCGCCTTGTACCAGATCTGGTAGGCCTTCTGGCGGCCGATGCCCGTGACCGTCGAGCCGTCGGCGGTCGGGGAGTCGTAGTCGACACCGTCGATGGTCTTGGCGCCGCTGCCTTCGGCCAGCAGGTAGAAGAAGTGGTTGGCGACACCGGAGGAGTAGTGCACGTCGAGGTCCCCGACGCCGGAGTCCCAGTAGTCCGCCGAGCCGCCGTCCTTGCTCGGCTCGTCCATGTAGCGCAGGGGCGTCCCGTCGCCGTTGATGTCGATCTTCTCGCCGATGAGGTAGTCACCGGGGTCGGTGGCGTTGTCGGCGAAGAACTCCACGGAGGTGCCGAATATGTCGCTGGTCGCCTCGTTGAGGCCACCGGACTCGCCCGCGTAGTCGAGGTTGGCGGTGGCCGAGGTCAGGCCGTGGCTCATCTCGTGGCCCGCGACGTCGATCGCGGTGAGCGCGCTCTTGTCGTCGGCCCCGTCGCCGTAGGTCATGCAGAAGCAGCTGTCGTCCCAGAAGGCGTTGACGTAGCCGGTGCTGAAGTGGACGCGGGAGTACGCGGCGCGGCCGTCCCCGGCTATGCCGTCGCGGCCGAGCTCGGACTTGTAGAAGTCCCAGGTCGTGGCGGCTCCGTAGTGGGCGTCGACCGCCGCGGTCTGGCGGTCGTTCCCGGTGCCGTCACCCCAGGTGTCGTCGGCGTCGGTGACGAGGTCGCCGGTGCCGGTCTGGCCCTGGTTGAGGTCGTACGTCTTGTGCCCGCCCCGGTCGCCGTCGGTCAGCTCGAAGCCCGAACCGCCCTGGGTGGTCGAGAGCGTGACCTTCCCGCTGTACTGGCTGTTCCCGGTGCCGGTCTCGACGGCCTCGTAGCTGTGCAGGCGCTTGCCGGTCGTGGCGTCGGTGATGATGTGGAGCCGGCTGGGGGTGCCGTCCTTCTGGACACCGTTCTTGACGGTCTCGAAGGCGAGGGCGGGCTTGCCGCTGCCCGCCCAGACGACCGTGCGCGCGCCGGCCGCGGCCTTCAGCTTCGGCTGGGTCGAGGGCACGGCGATGCGGGCCTCGGTGGCCTTGTCGACGCCCTTGGAGGTGCCGTCGGCGGCGGTGTGGGTGACGAGGTCACCGCCGAGGACCGGCAGCCCGGCGTAGGTGCGCTCGTAACGGGTGTGGACGGTGCCGTGGGCGTCCTTGATCACGTCACGGACGATCAGTTTCTCCTGGCTGCCGAGCCCGAGGGTTTCGGCGGCCGACGAGGCGTCGGCCTGGGCGGCCCGGAGGGCGGTGGCACGGTGGGCGGCCGTGTTCACGCCGAGGGCGGTGGCGCCGGCGGAAGAGGCGGTGTCATCCGCGGCGCGGGAACCGGCCGATGCCGTACCCGTCTGGACTCCGACGACGACCATCGCGGCAACTGCGGCCAGGGCGGCGGCGCGACGGGTGTTCATGTGGGGGGTCATGCCTTCTCCGTTGCTCGTTCCTGTGGGGGTTACGAGCGGAGAGCGTGCCACCGAACGGACAGCTTTGACGGGACGCCGACAATTACCTCACAAGTTTTTGACCAGTTCTTGTCCGGCTGGAGTGCGTTCGTGTCCGCTATATGAAGCGAACGCACGGGAGCCCCCAGCCGACCTGAGTCGGGCGGGGGTTCCCGTGGGTAAGGCGTCTACGTCAGAGGTTGACGCCGAAGTCCTGGGCGATGCCGCGCAGGCCCGAGGCGTAGCCCTGGCCCACGGCGCGGAACTTCCACTCGGCGCCGTTGCGGTAGAGCTCGCCGAAGACCATGGCGGTCTCGGTGGCGGCGTCCTCGCTCAGGTCGTAGCGGGCGATCTCGGTGCCGCCGGCCTGGTTGATGATGCGGATGAAGGCGTTCCGCACCTGGCCGAAGTTCTGGCTGCGAGCCTCGGCGTCGTAGATGGAGACCGGGAAGACGATCTTGTCGATGTCCGCCGGGAGGCCCGCGAGGTTGACGTTGATCTGCTCGTCGTCGCCCTCGCCCTGACCCGTGACGTTGTCACCGGTGTGGACGATGGTCTGGTCCGGCGTCGCCTTGTTGTTGAAGAAGACGAAGTGGCCGTCGGAGAAGACCTTGCCGGCGGTGTTGACCGCGATCGCCGAGGCGTCGAGGTCGAAGTCGGTGCCGGTGGTGGTGCGGACGTCCCAGCCGAGGCCGACCGTGACGGCGGTCAGGCCCGGGGCCTCCTTGGTGAGCGAGACGTTGCCGCCCTTGGACAGGCTTACAGCCATGGGAAGTCCCTTTCCTCGTCGTGTGCGGGCTTCGTGCCATCACGAAAGCTACCGTCACCCGTCCTAACGCAGACAAGAGACCACGAGGTTCCTGTTCCCTTTACTTTCTTTGCCGAAATTCTGGCCGAACGCTCGCAAAACAAGGTGACGAACCGGTCGTACGCCAGGGAACATGGGTGTCATGTCCGGGCCCTATGTCATCCGCGGTTCGGTCTCCCTGCCGGAGGCCGAACTCATGTGGCGTTTCTCGCGGTCCTCCGGGCCCGGCGGGCAGCACGTCAACACGAGCGACTCCCAGGTGGAGCTCCGCTTCGACCTCGCGGCGACCGAGGCCCTGCCCGAGGTGTGGAAGGCCCGGGCCCTCGAACGTCTGGCGAGCCGGCTGGTCGGCGGTGTCGTGTCCGTACGCTCCTCGGAGCACCGCTCCCAGTGGCGCAACCGTGAGACGGCCGCCGTGCGGCTCGCGGCGCTCCTGGCGGAGGCCACGGCCCCGCCGCCCAAGCCGCGCCTCAAGAAGAAGATTCCGCGCGGCATCAACGAGCGCAGGCTGCGCGAGAAGAAGCAGCGGGGCGACACGAAGCGCGGGCGCTCCGGCCGCGACTGGTGACGGCCTCACGGAGATCCGCGGGCGTGCCGGTCAGCCCAGCTGCCGGTAGCGGCCCTTGAAGTACGTCAGCGGCTCTCCGTCCGCGCTCGGCAGCGAGGCCGTCAGCACCCTGCCGATCACCAGCGTGTGATCCCCGGCCAGGACGCGCTGCTCCGTGCGGCACTCCAGGGTGGCCAGTGCCCCCTCCACCAGGAACGCCTCCGTGACCTCGCCCCGTATGCAGGGGATGTCCGCGAACAGCAGCCGGTCGCTGATCCGCCCCTTCATGGCGAACCGGCCGGCGATGCTCCGCTGGTTCTCCGCGAGCACCGACACCGCCCACTGCGGCTGCTCGGCCAGAAGGTCGTCCATCCGTGAGTCGTTGCGCAGGCTCACCATGACCAGCGGGGGGTCCAGGGACACCGACATGAAGGCCGTCGCGGTCATCCCGACGTCCTCGCCCCGGCCGTCCTCGTCCAGCGGCGGCTCCTGGGCGGTGATCAGCACCACCCCGGCGGCCAGTCTGGACAGGGCGGCGCGGAATTCGTCGTTGCTCACCCCTTCAGCATGGGGGTCGGCTTCGGGGCGCGGGGCGGGGGGAGTCTTCTGCAGCACACGGGGCACGCTAGTGCCGCGGTACGCCCTGTCGCATCGGGCCAGGGGACCAGCCGGGTCCTAGGACCACCGTCCCAGGTGTGCCGATTTGCGTTCGGTAAATAAAAGGAGTCCCAGGAGACGCCTCGGACAGCTTTTATCATCTGTTGTGACTTGAGTCACAGAGAGCAATATTTGTTGACCCTGTGTACCGGCTGCACAGCTCACTGTGATTCAGTGGCCGTGACAGTGCAACAAGTACGTCGATATGAAACCTGGAGTTGCTGTCGAGGTCTCAGGGAGTGCGAGCAATGGAGGCCGAGTCGGAGCCGTACGTCCGCCTTGCGACCATGCGGCAGTTGCACCAGGCCGTCGCTGATCTCAATACGGCGCGGAGCCTGGCGGACACGCTGCAGTCCGTGGCCGACGGCATCGTCACCGGCCTCGGTTACGAGCTGGGCTGCGTGAACCTCGTCCGTCCCGACGGTGATCTCGTGGTCGCCGCCTTCGCCGGCAACAGCGCCGCGGAAGCCCTGATCACCGGCCGTGTCGGCTCCCGTGAGTCCTGGGAGCGCAGGCTGTCGATGGGCGAGGCCTGGGACGAGCTCCGGTTCATACCCCACACCGAGGGCTGGGTGCTCCTCGACGACGACGTACCGCAGTGGCACACCGAGGGGCCCGAGCCCCGCTTCGAGGACGAGTGGCACCCCCTGGACCGCCTCTACGCCCCCATGTACGCCTCCGGCGGAGGTCTGGACCTCCTGGGGGTCATCTCGGTCGACAGGCCGCGCAACGGCCGCCGCCCCGGCGCCTGGGGCCGTGAGGCCCTCCAGATGTACGCCTCCCAGGCGGCGATTGCGATCAGTAACGCTCGTCTCCGAGCAAACATGCAGCGCGCACTGGTCAGGCTCGAGCGCGAACAGCAGGCGCTGCGCGCCAGTGAGGAATCCTTCCGCCAGGCGTTCGAGTACGCCCCCAGCGGCATGGCCATCGCCGAGATGGGCGGCGACCAGCACGGCAGGCTGCTGCGCACCAATGACGCGCTCTGCCGACTCCTGGGGCGCCCCGCGTCCGTCCTGCGCCGCTACTCCTTCGCCGACCTCGTCCACCCCGAGGACATCGGCACCCTGCTCCGCACGTCCGCCGAGGGAGGGCGGGCGGAGCTGCGGCTCGGGCGCAGGGACCGCACCTATCTCTGGGTCTCGCTGCGCAACTCCGTCGTCGCCGACACCACCGACGGGCCGCGTTTCCTGCTCACCCACGTCGAGGACATCGAGGAGCGCAAGCGCAACGAGCTGAACCTCGCGCACCGTGCCTCGCACGACGCGCTCACCGGTCTGCCCAACAGTGCCGAGCTGCGCTCCCGGCTCGGCGCGCGGCTGTGTGAGAGGCCTCACTCGGTCGCCTCCAGCGCGATCGAGGCGCTGGACGCGGCCTACGGCGATGTCGAGAGCGCGGCGCACGGCTACCGGGCGGACGGTTACGAGGGGGAGATCGCCCCGGGCGTCGGCCCCTACGACCACCATGTGCACACCGTGGCGCCCGACCCGGACCGCGACGACGGCACCAAGGGGCTCGCGGTGCTCTTCTGCGACCTGGACGGCTTCAAGTCCATCAACGACCGCTTCGGGCATCACGCGGGTGACGCGGTTCTCATCGAGGTCGCCCGGCGGCTCACGACGTGCGTACGGGACGGTGACACGGTCGCGCGGCTCGGGGGTGACGAATTCGTCGTCCTCGCGGACGGTCTCGGGGCCGCAGATGCCGCGGATCTGGCCGTACGCTTGCGTAACGCCATTATTCCGCCCATCCGGGTGGACGGCCGGGCAGTCAGGGTCGGGGCGAGTTTCGGTATCGGCTGGGCCGAGTGCGGCATGACCGAGGAAGAGGTCCTGCACTCCGCCGACCAGCGGATGTATGTGGAAAAGCGGTCCCGATCGAAGGTTCACCGCAGAGCCGGCTGACGTTCACGCCCTGGCTGTCCCCGTACACCGCCCGGTTTTCCGGGGGACCGAGAGCAATTCGACGCGTGCTCCGTTCGGGGTAGGCTCGGCCGGTCGGCGACGGCTGGCGACATGGTGAGGAGTGACCCAGGGATGACGGCCGGAAACAACGGCGCGAGCAAGCCCGAGGACGACGATCCGTTCGGCTATCTGTACGAGGACGGGCGGGCGGCAGGCGCACAGCCGCCCGGGCAGGGTGGATACGGCTACCCCGGTCCGGCCGCGCAGCCCGGCGTGCCCAGAACGTCGTACAACCAGGTGCGGACGGTCGGTGAGCGCCAGTACGGGCAGGTACCGCCGCAGCAGGCGTACGGCCAGCAGCCCCAGTACGGCCAGCAGCCCCAGTACGGCCAGCCGAACCCGCAGTACGCGGCGCCGGAGACCTACCCCGGCGGTGCGGTGACCGCGCAGCACGGGTCGGTGCCCGGCGGGAACGGCGGTCCCGGCCGTGGGGGCCCCAACACCAAGGCGCTGCTGATCGCGGCCGTCGCGGTGGTCGCGGTCGTGCTCATCGGCATCGGCGCGGCGCTGATGACGGGCGACGACAGCGACGGCAAGAAGGACGAGGCCGGGTCGTCGGCGGGTCCGGCCGACGAGGTCGGGGACTCCCCGAAGCCCGAGAAGTCCAAGAAGCCGTCGCAGGAGTCCGTCGATCTGCCGAAGCAGGACGCGGCGACGCTGACGCTCGGGGGCACGGCGTCCCTGGACAGCACGGTCAAGGGCGCCAAGAGCGCGAACGGCCAGTACATCAGCCTCAACGAGGTCGGCCGGTCGGCCACCTGGACCGTCGATGTGCCGGAGAGCGGCCCGTACACGCTGTATGTGACGTACGGGGTGCCGGGCAAGGACGCCAAGACGTCCCTCACGGTCAACGACGAGGACCCGCGCTCGATCAACATGAAGAACTTCGCGAACGCCGCGGAGGGCGACCTGGAGAAGGGCTGGACGAACACGTACGCGTACGTGCAGCTCGACAAGGGGTCGAACACCCTGATGCTGTCCTGCAACGAGGGCGACTCGTGTGACGCCAACCTCGACCAGCTGTCGCTGAAGTCGGGGCACGTCAAGGACTGATCCGCCGCTCAGGAAACGCTTGGAGATCCAGCACCACCGTCGTCCCGGTCATCGCGCCCAGCGCGAGCCGGGACGCGGTCGTTCCGGGGGGCCGTTCAGGCCGCCGGTGCGTGCTGTTCGACGGCGACGCGGGTCAGCAGGTCCTCGTAGGCGGCGCGGTCGAACTCGCCGGCCGCCGGGGCCAGCACGGTAGCCGTGGACAGGGCCACCGCGCGGGTCAGCCGGTCCTGCCAGCCGAGCCCTTCGGCGAGGGCGGAGAGCAGTCCGGCCACGGCGGAGTCGCCCGCGCCCGTCGGGTTGCCCCGCACGGCGGTCGGAGGTGCGGCCCGCCAGACGCCGTCGGCGGTGACGGCGAGGAGCCCGTCCGCGCCCAGCGACGCGACGACGCTGTGCGCGCCCCGGCGGCGGGCGTCGCGGGTGGCACGCAGGGGTTCGCGGGCGCCGGTGAGCCGGGCGAGCTCGTCGGCGTTCGGCTTGACGAGGTCGGGGCGGGCGGCGATGCCGCGGCGCAGGGGTTCCCCGTCGGTGTCCAGGAGCACGGGGACGCCGGCCGCGCGCGCGAGCCGTACGAGGTCCGCGTACGCGCCGACGTGGACGCCGGGGGGCAGGCTGCCGCAGAGGGCGACGGCCGCGGCCCCGGGGAGGAGTTCTCCGAACGTGCCGAGGAAGGCCGCCCATTCGCCGGTTCCGATGTGCGGGCCCGGTTCGTTGAGCTGGGTGGTGTCACCGCTGGAGCGGTCGACCACGGCGAGGGTGCGGCGGGTGTTCCCCGCGACGGTGACGAGCGCGTCGGTGGGTCGGTGGGGGAGCGCGCCGAGGAGCTCGCGCAGGACCGCACCGGTGGCGCCGCCGGCGAAGCCGGTCACCACGGTCTCGTGGCCGAGCGCGGAGAGCACCCGGGCCACGTTGACGCCCTTGCCGCCGGGGCGCTCGGTCACGTCGTCGACGCGGTGGCTGGTGTGGGGGACGAGTGCGGGGACGGCGTAGGTCAGGTCGAGTGCCGTGTTCAGCGTGACGGTCAGTATCACCTGTACCGGCCCCCGGTTCCTTGATCGTCCGTGCCCACGCGCCGTCTCCCCGCGGCGCCGTCCCTGGTGATCATGCCAAAGAGGCGGCGGCCGTCCCAGGGTTCCGGGACAACCGCCGTCTCTTCGTTACGTGTTCAACCGCCCGCCCGTCGGCGGGCCCGGCCGGTCAGCCGACCGGGGGCTCCACGATCCACTCGCCCCGGCGCATGACGCCCTTGAGCGCGAAGTCCGCGTCCAGGACCACCAGGTCGGCGTCCTTGCCCGGGTCCAGTGAGCCGACCCGGTCGTACACGCCGAGGAGCCGGGCCGGGTTGGCGGAGATGGACCGGACGACGTCGTCGACGGGGATCCGGTCGACGGTCACGGCCCTGTGGAAGGCGGTGTCCAGGGTGAGGGTGGAGCCCGCGATCGAACCGCCCTCCACCAGGCGTGCGACACCGTCCTTGACCTCGACGGCGAGCGGTCCGAGCTCGTAGAAGCCGTCGCCCCCACCGGCCGCGTCCATGGCGTCGGTGATCAGCGCGACCCGGCCGACGCCCGCGTGGTGGTAGGCGAGCTCCAGGGCGGCGGGGTGCAGATGCGTGCCGTCGTTGATCAGCTCGACGGTGACCCGCTCGTCCTCCAGGAGCGCCGCGACCGGGCCGGGCGCGCGGTGGCCGATGGCGGGCATCGCGTTGAAGAGGTGGGTGGCGACGGTGGCGCCCGCGTCGATCGCCTCGACGGTCTGCTCGTACGTCGCGTCCGTGTGGCCGACGGCGGCGATCACCCCGTGCTCGGCGAGCAGCCGTACGGACTCGATGCCGCCCGGGAGTTCGGTGGCGAGGGTGACCATCCTGGCGCTCCCGCGCGCCGCGTCGAGCAGCTTGCGGACCTCTGCGGGGTCGGGGTCGCGGAGGAGGCCCTCGCTGTGGGCACCCTTGCGGCACGGGGAGATGAAGGGGCCCTCGAAGTGGATTCCGGCGAGCTCGCCCTGCTCGACCAGTTCGGAGAGCATGCCGGCCTGTCGGGCCAGGAAGTCCATCTCGCCGGTGACGGTCGAGGCGACGACGGTCGTCGTGCCGTGTGCGCGGTGCGCCCGCACCGCGGTCAGGGCGTCCTCGGCGGTGCCGGTGGCGAAGGACGCGCCACCGCCGCCGTGGTTGTGGATGTCCACGAATCCGGGGACCACCCAGTGGCCCGAGAGGTCGACGGTCCGGGCGTCCTCCCGCGTGCTGCCGACGATCCGGGTGCCCTCGACGATCACCCGGCCGTTCTCGACGGTGCCGGTGGGAAGCACCACCCGGGCACCTGCGAGAACCGTGCTGTCTGCGCGTCCGGCCATCAGGCGGAAACCTCCGTGGCGAGTAGATCCCAGGCGAGCAGCCCTGCGCCCAGGCATCCGGCGGTGTCCCCGAGGGCCGCCGGGACGATGTGAGGCAGCTTCTGGAACGTGACCCGTTCCTCGACAGCCGCACGCAGTGGTGTGAACAAGGTTTCCCCTGCCTCGGCAAGACCGCCACCGATGATGAGCGTGCGGGGGTCCAGCAGGGTGAGCGCGGTGACCAGCCCCGCGGCCAGCGCGTCGACGGCGTCCCGCCACACGCGCAGGGCCGCCGGGTCGCCCGAGGCCACGGCCTTGGCGCAGTCCGCGGCGTCCGCGTCGGGGTCTCCCGACGCGGCGGCCCAGGCCCTGGACACGGCGGCGGCCGAGGCAAGGGTCTCCAGGCAGCCGCGCTGGCCGCAGCCGCAGTCCGGGCCGTCCGGGCGGACCACGATGTGGCCGATCTCGCCCGCGTAACCGTGGGCGCCCGCCTCGATGGTGCCCGCGATGCCGATGGCGCCGGCGATCCCGGTGCCCAGGGGCACGAACAGGAAGCGGTCCGCTCCCTGGCCGGCGCCGATCCGTCCTTCGGCGAGGCCGCCGGCCCGGACGTCGTGGCCGAGCGCGACGGGTACGCCGCCGAGCCGTTCGCCGAGCAGCTTACGCAGGGGCACGTCGCGCCAGCCCAGGTTGGCGGAGTAGACGGCGATCCCGCGTTCCGCGTCGACTATGCCGGGCACGGCGACCCCGGCGGCGACGGCACTCTCGCCGAGGTGCTCCTCGCCGTACGCGCGGAGGTCCTCGGCGAAGCCGAGGATCGTCTCCACGACGGCTTCGGCGCCGCGGTCCCTGCCGGTGGCCCGGCGCGCCTCGTGGAGCAGGGTGCCGTCGGCCCCGACCAGAGCGGCCTTCATTCCTGTGCCGCCCACATCGAGGGCGATGACGTGTCTCACGGAGACAGTTTCGCCCGCCGACCCCTAAAAGGTCTAGTCCACTAGCGTGGTTTGTTGAGCACCCATACAAAACGGTCCTGCTAGATTGCCGAATCGATACGCAGGTGGTGTAGACCTCCATGCGGTCGTGAGGCAGGATCGCGGATCGCCGTCGGGAACGGCGGTGTCCGCGTCGACCAATGTAGGGATGGGCAAGGCTGTGCAGCGGCGCTATGTGGGTCTGACCGCGGTGGTGGCCGCATTCGGGATGACGGCAACGTTGTCGGGGTGCGGTTCGGATACCGGGGGCGGCGACGTCACCCTGCGACTGGTGGCGGCCGACTACGGCACGAGTGCGGAGAACAGCTCCCAGAAGTACTGGGACGACGTCGCCGGGAAGTTCGAGAAGGCCAACCCCGACATCAAGGTCGAGGTCAGCGTCTACTCCTGGAAGGACGTCGACCGCAAGGTCGCCGAGATGGTGAAGGCCGGCGAGGCCCCCGACATCGCGCAGATCGGCGCGTACGCCGACTACGCCAAGGCGGACAAGCTCTACGCCGCCGACGAGATGATCGCCATCCGCACCGGGTCCAACTTCCTGCCCTCGCTCACCGACGCGGGTGAGGTCGACAACACTCTGTACGGCCTCCCGTTCGTGGCCAGCACCCGGCTCCTCTTCTACAACAAGGGCCTCTTCGCCAAGGCGGGCCTCGGGGCACCGCAGACCTGGGACGACATCGAGAGCGACGCCACCGCGCTCAAGCAGCGCGGCGTGACCTACCCCTTCGCGCTGCCGCTCGGTCAGGAGGAGTCCCAGGCCGAGACCCTGATGTGGCTGCTCAGCGGGGGCGGCGGCTACACGGACGAGGTCGGCAACTACAACATCGACTCCCAGGCCAACATAGAGACCTTCAAGTGGCTGAAGAACAACCTCGTGGGCAAGGGCCTCACCGGCCCCGTCGCCCCGGGGAAGCTCGACCGGGCGAAGGCCTTCGAGGCGTTCACCAAGGGTGACGTCGGCATGCTCAACGGCCACCCGACGCTGATGCAGGAGGCCGAGAAGAAGGGCGTCGAGGTCGGCATGGTCCCGCTGCCCGGGATCGAGGGGCCGACCGAGGGCTCGATGGGCGTGGCCGACTGGATGATGGGCTTCAAGCAGAACGGCCACCGGGCGGAGATCGGCAAGTTCCTCGACTTCGCCTACACGGACGAGAACGTGCTCGCCTTCGCCGACCAGTACGACCTGCTGCCCGTGACCGGCACCGCGTCCGCCGCGATGGAGGCGGACAGCAAGCACAAGCAGCTGCGCGAGTTCCTGTCGGCGCTGCCGAACTCGCAGCTGTACCCGTTCGGCAAGACGTCGTGGGCGCAGGCCAGCGAGAGCATCAAGGAGAAGATCGGCTCGGCGGTCGAGCCCGGCGGCAGCCCGGAGAGCGTGCTGGTGGACATCGCGTCCCAGGCCCGGCAGGCGGAGAGTGCAGAGTAGGTAGGTTGGTTCATATGACCGGCCCTCCCGCTGACGAAGCGGACTCCACTGCCCCGCTCTCCGACCAGGAACGCGCGGTGCTGGCCCTGGAGCGGCGCTCCTGGCCGGGCCCCGGTGCGAAGGAGCGGGCCGTCCGGGAAGACCTGGGCATCTCGCCGGTCCGCTACTACCAGCTGCTCAACGCGCTCCTGGACGACCGCCGGGCGCTGGAGGCGGACCCCGTGACGGTGAACCGGCTGCGGCGGGTCCGGGACGCGAGGCGGGGGCGGCGCTGAGTCCCGGGCCTGCCGGGGCTCCGTCCCGGACCCAGCGCCTCGAACGCCGGCGCGGGGCTGGATTTGGCCCTGCTCACAGCTACGCTCGGACCATGGGCAATTCGGCACACCCCATCCCGACCCCGTCCACCCAGGCCGGCCGCGAAGGCCTCGCCGCACTCCTGGCCCGTCCCTCCCGTGCGGTCGTCGCGCTGGACTTCGACGGCACGCTCGCCGACATCGTCCCGGATCCGGAGCGGTCCCGGGCGCACCCCGGTGTCGTCCCGGCCCTCTCCGCGCTCGCTCCCCAGGTCGCCGCCGTCGCCGTGATCACCGGCCGCCCGGCCTACACCGCCGTCCGCCACGGCGGCTTCGCCGGGGTGCGCGGCCTGGACCACCTCGTCGTCCTCGGGCACTACGGGGCCGAACGCTGGGACGCCGCCACCGGGTCCGCCCACGCCCCGGCCCAGGACCCCGGAGTCGAAGCCGTCCGGGGCGAGCTCCCGGCCGTGCTGGCGGAGGCGGGCGCCGACAGCGGCACCTGGATCGAGGAGAAGGGCCGCGCGGTCGCCGTGCACACCCGCCGCGCCGCCGATCCGCAGGCCACCTTCGAGGCCCTGCGCGTTCCCCTGGGCAGCCTGGCCGCGCGTCACGGCCTCATCGTCGAACCGGGCCGCCTCGTCCTGGAATTGCGCCCGCCGGGCATGGACAAGGGCGTGGCGCTCGAGGAGTACGTGAAGGAGACCGGCGCCGAGACGGTGCTCTACGCAGGCGACGACCTCGGCGACCTCGCCGCGTACGCCGCCGTGGAGAAGCTCCGCACCCGGGGCACCGCAGGTCTGCTGGTGTGCAGCGGCACCGAGGTCCCCGAACTGGCCGAGCGGGCCGACCTGTTGCTGTCGGGCCCGGCGGCGGTCGCGGAACTGCTCCGCTCCATCGCCGGGCGCCTCACACAGTCCTAGGCGCGCAGCGCGTCCAGCTGGTCC
Organism: Streptomyces sp. NPDC051064; assembly: GCF_044455985.1. NCBI lineage: Bacteria > Bacillati > Actinomycetota > Actinomycetes > Kitasatosporales > Streptomycetaceae > Streptomyces > Streptomyces sp. NPDC051064. The sequence continues at coordinate 44,972 of NZ_JBITFK010000012.1, read as the reverse complement.
AGGAACCACTGCTGCGGTGGCAGCGCGGTGGCGGCGGCGGCCAGGCGCTTCGAGCGGGCGCCGCGCTCGTCGGGGTCCATCGTGAGCCCCTCGTGCAGCGCCGTCGCCGTGGCCGACACGTCGTACGGGTTGACCACGATCGCGTCCTCGCCCAGCTCCTCGTACGCCCCCGCCTCGCGGGAGAGCACCAGCGCGCAGCCGTGGTCCGAGACGACCGGGACCTCCTTGGCGACGAGGTTCATGCCGTCGCGGATCGGGTTGACCAGGGCCACGTCAGCCAGCCGGTACGCCGCGAGGGAGCGGGCGAAGTCGTCGTCGACGTGGAGCAGGACCGGGGTCCAGCCCTCGGTGCCGTACTCCGCGTTGATCGCGTCGGCGACCCGCCGCACCTCCGCCGTGTAGTCGCGGTAGACCGTGAGGTCCTGCCGGGAGGGGTAGGCGAAGGCGATGTGCACCACCCGCTCGCGCCATTCGGGGCGCTCCTCCAGCAGCGCACGGTAGGCGTGCAGGCCGCGCACGATGTTCTTGGAGAGCTCCGTGCGGTCCACCCGCACGATCGTGCGGCGGTCCGCGCCGACCTGCTCCCGCAGGATCTCCATGCGGTCGTCCACGTCCGCCTCGTGGGAGCGGCGGCGCAGGAAGTCCCCGTCGGCGCCCAGCCCGTGCACCCCGATCCGGGTGTGGCCGGTGCCGCCGAGGATCTCCGTGCAGCAGCTGATGAAGGCGTCCGCCCAGCGCCGGGTGAGGAACGCGGCGCGGTCGGCGCCCAGGATTCCGTTGAGCAGCTGCTCGCCGATGTCGTCGGGCAGCAGCCGGAAGTAGTCGACGGGCGCCCAGGGGGTGTGCGAGAAGTGCCCGATCCGCAGGTCGGGCCGGAGCTCGCGCAGGAGGCCGGGGACCAGCGAGAGGTGGTAGTCCTGCACCAGGACCGCCGCGCCCTCGCCCGCCTCCTCGGCGAGCGCCTCGGCGAAGGCCTGGTTGTACGCCTCGAAGGAGGCCCACTGCCGGCGGAACTCCGCGTCGAAGACGGGCTCCACCGGCGTCTCGTAGATCATGTGGTGGACGAACCAGAGCACGGAGTTCGCGATGCCGTTGTACGCGTCTTCGTGGACCCCGGCGTCGATGTCGAGCATCCGGACGCCGGGCTCGGAGACACCGCGCCGGACCGCCTCGCGGTCGCCGTCACCGAGGGCGGCGCACACCCACAGCTTGTCGTCGACGGCGCTCAGGCCGGAGACGAGCCCGCCCCCGCCCCGCTTCGAGTCGAGTGTGCCGTCCTCCCGCCGTGTGTACGACACCGGGCCGCGGTTGGACGCGACGAGTACCTGGGCAGCGTGCTCGGAGACCATGTACCCGAACCTAGCCCGTTCGGGAAGCCGCCAAACGTGAAGCGTGTGCGGAGCCGGGCGGGAAGAACCGTTACGCCGCGTTTCGCGAGGCGTACTCCGCGATCTCGCGCATCGGGGGGCGTTCCTCGGTGTCCACCGCATGGGTGCGCGGGACGAATCCGTCGGGCCCCCGCTCGAACTGGGTGATCTCGGGGCGCACGAGGGTCCCCCGGGAGAGCCGCAGCTGCGCCGTCCGGTAGATCGTGGCCGCCATCCGGCCGAGTGCCTGGCCGTCCTGGTGGCGGTGTTTGCGTACGCCGACGTCGACCTGGGCCAGCGCGTCCAGGCCGACCGTGTGCAGCGCGTCGACGAGCAGGCCCAGCTCCACTCCGTAACCGACGGGGAAGGGGAGCTGCTCCAGCAGGGAGCGCCGCACCGCGTACTCGCCGCCCAGCGGCTGGACGAAGCCGGCCAGGCTCGGCCAGTGCAGATTGAGCAGCGGGCGGGCCACCAGTTCGGTCACCCGGCCGCCCTGGCCTGCGGCGTCACCCAGCGGCCGGTCGTACATGGCCTTCACGAAGTGCACCGAGGGGTCGGTCAGCAGCGGGCCGACGATCCCGGAGACGAAGTCGGCGGAGAAGTCCTTGAGGTCGGCGTCGACGAAGCAGACGATCTCCCCGCTGGTCACCAGCAGTGATCTCCACAGGACCTCGCCCTTGCCGGGGAGGGCGGGGATCCGGGGGAGTATCGCGTCCCGGTGCACGACCCGGGCGCCGGCCAGCCGCGCCGCGTCGGCGGTGGCGTCGGTGGATCCGGAGTCGATCACCACCAGTTCGTCGACGAGCTGGACCTTCTCCATCAGCTCGCGCCGGATCTCCGCCACGATCGCTCCGACCGTCGCCTCCTCGTTCAGCGCGGGCAGGACGACGCTCACGCGCGAGCGGTGCGGATCCTTCGCCCGCGCGGCCGTGAGCCGGTCCAGCGGGAGGTCGGCAGCAGACCAGGAACGCCTGGTCAGCCAGCGTTCCACCTCTTCCAGCACGGTCGATACTCCCTGTATGTGATCCATCTCGCGGTTCGGACGACTATCTCAATCGTCCGGTGCTTCGGTTACAGTCTTGAACAACGCGGATGACCCTCGCATGTCGGGGTCGGTCCGCGAATAAACGCCCGGATCCATGGTCCGGTGCCATAGCGCTCATCCAGAGGGACTGAGGGAACGGCCCGTTGAAGTCCCGGCAACCCTCCTGCCGACCGCGAGGTCACGGTGGGGAAGGTGCCAATTCCGTCTTGTGGCGAAATACGTCGCAAGGAAGATGAGGAGAAAGGGCCTCCGCCATCATGGCCGTGCAGACAGTTGCAGCCGACACCAATACCTCCGCAGTGGACCTCGGTCCCGCCGCGGCACTTTCCTGCCGCGAATGCGGCGAGCGTTTCGAGCTCGGCCCCATTTTCGCCTGTGCGTCCTGTTTCGGGCCGCTCGAAGTGGCGTACGACCTGCCGAGCGGCTCCCCCGAAGAGCTGAAGAAGCGCATCGCCGAGGGCCCGAACAACATCTGGCGCTACGCGCCGCTGCTGCCGGTCCCCGCCGATGTCGCGGACAAGCCCAACATCAACCCCGGTTTCACCAAGCTGGTCAAGGCCGACAACCTGGCCCGCGAGCTGGGCGTGACCGGTGGTCTGTACGTCAAGGACGACTCCGGCAACCCGACGCACTCCTTCAAGGACCGTGTCGTCGCCATCGCCGTCGAGGCCGCCCGCGCCTTCGGGTTCACCACCCTCTCCTGCTCCTCCACCGGCAACCTCGCCGGTGCGGTGGGCGCCGCCGCCGCCCGCGCCGGCTTCCGCTCCTGCGTGTTCATCCCGCACGACCTGGAGCAGGGCAAGGTCGTCATGGCCGCGGTGTACGGCGGCGAGCTGGTCGGCATCGAGGGCAATTACGACGACGTCAACCGCTTCTGCTCGGAGCTCATCGGCGACCCGCTCGGCGAGGGCTGGGGCTTCGTCAACGTCAACCTCCGGCCGTACTACGGCGAGGGCTCCAAGACCCTGGCGTACGAGATCTGTGAGCAGCTCGGCTGGCAGCTGCCCGACCAGCTCGTCATCCCGATCGCGTCCGGCTCGCAGCTCACGAAGATCGACAAGGGGCTGCAGGAGCTGATCAAGCTCGGCCTCGTCGAGGACAAGCCGTACAAGATCTTCGGCGCCCAGGCCGAGGGCTGCTCGCCGGTCTCCACCGCCTTCAAGGCCGGCCACGACGTCGTGCGTCCGCAGAAGCCGAACACCATCGCCAAGTCCCTGGCGATCGGCAACCCGGCCGACGGCCCTTACGTCCTGGACATCGCCCGGCGCACCGGCGGCGCCGTGGAGGACGTGAACGACGAGCAGGTGGTCGACGCGATCAAGCTGCTGGCCCGCACCGAGGGCATCTTCGCGGAGACCGCGGGCGGGGTGACGGTCGGTGTGACGAAGAAGCTGATCGACGCCGGCCTGCTCGACCCGGCCCTCACCACCGTCGTCCTGAACACCGGCGACGGACTGAAGACGCTCGACGCGGTCGCCCCCACGACCGGCCTGTCGGCGACGATCCGGCCCAGCCTGGACGCGTTCCGCGACGCGGGCCTCGCCGCCGCCAACTGACACCCGAGACCGAAGGAAGGCACCCACATGAGCGTCAAGGTCCGTATCCCCACCATCCTCCGCACCTACACGGGCGGTCAGGCCGAGGTCCCGGCCGAGGGTGCGACCCTCTCCGAGGTCATCGCGTCCCTGGAGCAGAACCACCCGGGCATCGGCGCCCGTGTCCTGGACGACCAGGGCAAGCTGCGCCGCTTCGTCAACGTGTACGTCAACGACGACGACGTGCGCTTCGAGGGCGGCCTGGACGCGGTCACCCCGGACGGCGCGGGCGTCTCGATCATCCCGGCCGTCGCCGGAGGCTGATCTCCCGACACGGTCACGGGCCCGACCGGCGGCCCGACCGCACGGCGTGAGCGATATGACCCCCTCCGCGAGAAGCGGAGGGGGTCATTCTGCATGGTTGAGCACGGTACAGTTGGGGAAGTCCCCGCAGCTGCCCGTGCCGCCCGCATATGAGAATGCGCCCGGCCGCGACAAGAAGCAGCCAAAGTAAGTGAACTCCTTGTGGCATAAGTGGCCTTTGTCAGGCCCGACTTGCCCTGGAATCTTATGAGTTCCCCCATTGCGTGCGGTCACCCGTGCCCAGAATTCTCGTCCGATTGACCTGTTGCAGAGGGCAGTTGGGCAGATACATTCGGCCGCGGTCGACGCGTTCCGGCGCACGCCACCCTCTCCTGTCGGAGGGTGAGTTCTGACCCGGGCCCGCGAAGTGCGGTGCTCGTGCAAGGGCCAGTAATAGGGGAGTTAGGCATGGCTCAGGGCACCGTCAAGTGGTTCAACGCGGAGAAGGGGTACGGCTTCATCGCGGTCGACGGTGGTGCGGATGTTTTCGTCCACTACAGCGCGATCCAGATGGACGGGTACCGCACCCTCGAAGAGGGTCAGCGAGTTGAATTCGAGATCTCGCAGGGCCAGAAGGGGCCGCAGGCGGACATGGTCAAGCTCGCCGTCGGCTGAGCTCGGCGCGGTCGTCCGACGACACTACTCACGCACGTGAGGCCCGTACCCCGGCCAGGGATACGGGCCTCACGTGCGTCCTCGTCCGCCCGAAGGTTGTCCACATCCCGAGGGTGACGCTTGCACTCGTAGGGGTCGAGTGCTAATCATTGGCGTTAGCACTCTCCAGGTGAGAGTGACAGAAAACTTGGACCGGGCCGGTGAGGCCCGCAGGCTCCGTGGGGCAAGGAACCACTGAGCACGCTGGCCGTCCGTCGCGGGCGCCACTCGGTCCGGAGAAATCCACCCCTGTCCGGGAGGACCACTTCACATGGCCAAGATCATCGCGTTCGACGAGGAGGCACGGCGCGGTCTCGAGCGCGGGATGAACCAGCTCGCCGACGCCGTCAAGGTCACCCTCGGCCCCAAGGGCCGTAACGTCGTCCTCGAGAAGAAGTGGGGCGCGCCCACGATCACCAACGATGGTGTTTCCATCGCCAAGGAGATCGAGCTCGAGGACCCGTACGAGAAGATCGGTGCGGAGCTGGTCAAGGAGGTCGCCAAGAAGACGGACGACGTCGCCGGCGACGGTACGACCACCGCCACCGTTCTCGCCCAGGCGCTCGTCCGCGAGGGCCTGCGCAACGTCGCCGCGGGTGCCAACCCGATGGCTCTGAAGCGTGGCATCGAGAAGGCCGTCGAGGCCGTCTCCGCCGCTCTGCTGGAGCAGGCGAAGGACGTGGAGACCAAGGAGCAGATCGCTTCGACGGCCTCCATCTCCGCCGCCGACACCGAGATCGGCGCCAAGATCGCCGAGGCGATGGACAAGGTCGGCAAGGAAGGCGTCATCACCGTCGAGGAGTCCCAGACCTTCGGTCTGGAGCTCGAGCTCACCGAGGGTATGCGCTTCGACAAGGGCTACATCTCGGCGTACTTCGCCACCGACATGGAGCGTATGGAGTCGTCCTTCGACGACCCGTACATCCTGATCGTCAACTCCAAGATCAGCAACGTGAAGGACCTCCTTCCGCTGCTCGAGAAGGTCATGCAGTCGGGCAAGCCCCTGCTGATCATCGCGGAGGACGTCGAGGGCGAGGCCCTGTCGACCCTGGTCGTCAACAAGATCCGTGGCACCTTCAAGTCCGTCGCCGTCAAGGCTCCGGGCTTCGGTGACCGCCGCAAGGCCATGCTCGGCGACATCGCCATCCTCACCGGTGGCACCGTCATCTCCGAGGAGGTCGGTCTCAAGCTGGAGAACGCCGGTCTCGACCTGCTCGGCACCGCTCGCAAGGTCGTCATCACCAAGGACGAGACGACCATCGTCGACGGTGGCGGCGAAAGCGACCAGGTCCAGGGTCGCGTCAAGCAGATCCGTGCCGAGATCGAGAACTCCGACTCGGACTACGACCGCGAGAAGCTCCAGGAGCGCCTCGCGAAGCTGGCCGGCGGCGTGGCCGTCATCAAGGCCGGCGCCGCCACCGAGGTGGAGCTCAAGGAGCGCAAGCACCGCATCGAGGACGCGGTGCGCAACGCCAAGGCCGCCGTCGAGGAGGGCATCGTCGCCGGTGGTGGCGTGGCTCTGCTCCAGGCCTCGGCCGTCTTCGAGAAGCTCGACCTGACCGGTGACGAGGCCACGGGCGCCAACGCCGTGAAGCTCGCGCTGGAGGCCCCGCTCAAGCAGATCGCCGTCAACGGTGGTCTCGAGGGTGGCGTCATCGTCGAGAAGGTGCGCAACCTGCCGATCGGTCACGGTCTCAACGCCGCGACCGGCGAGTACGTCGACATGATCGCCGAGGGCATCATCGACCCGGCGAAGGTCACGCGCTCCGCTCTGCAGAACGCCGCGTCCATCGCCGCGCTCTTCCTCACCACCGAGGCCGTCATCGCCGACAAGCCGGAGAAGGCCTCTGCGGCCGCTCCGGGCGGCATGCCGGGCGGTGACATGGACTTCTGATCCTCGGATCAGCAGCTCCAGGCGGTACCGCGGTATCCGTACGACGCCGGCCCCCGGGATTCGTTCCCGGGGGCCGGCGTCGTCGTTGTTGCCGCTGTGCGGTGTTCAGGTGCGGCCGGGTCAGGACCCGTCGGTGTTCGACGGGCCGAAGAACTCGATCTCGGCGATGGCCACCTGCTTGTCCGAGGACGCTGCGTGGGCCGACTCGACGGTGAAGCGCACCTTGACGGCCTCGCCGACGCGGAACGCGCGCCGCTGGCCGCCCGTGCCCTGGTCCAGGGTCAGTTGGCGGGTCGCGGTCTTTCCGTCCTTCGTCGTGATCGTCGCCTTGATGCGCTGCGGCAGTGCGGACTTGTTGAGGTCGTCGGCGCGGATGGACACGCCCGGAGTGATGATCACGTCCAGCAGGCGGGTCGGCTGGTCGAAGCGGGCCTCGATCCACTCGCCCTCACCGGACTGTGTGACCCCCGGGCCCCACCACGTGTTGTTCACCTTGTCGAAGGCGAGCTGCGGCTTGTGGCCGGTCCACGAGCGGGACGCCGCGAGTTCGTCGGGGGCGACCATCGCGCGCTTGGCGAAGTGGTCCTTGGTGGCCTGGATGCCGTCGGGGAGGTACACCACGCCGAGAACGGCCAGGGTGACGACGACGGCGGCGGTGATCCATGTGCCGATGCGGTCGAAGGCGCGGCGGATGCGGGGCCTGTCGCCGGCCCACGGGTTCTCGTTCCTGCGGGAGCCCGCGAGGCGGCGCCACCACGGGAGGGGGGCGGGCGCGCGTTCGTCGTTGGCGGCCAGCGGCATCGCGCAGCGGACGCAGTAGTGGCGGTCGGGGCGGTTGGGGGTGGCGCACCAGGAGCAGGGCGGGCCGTTCCCCGTGTCCTGCTGGGGGCCGGGGACGCGTACCTGCGGCCGGTCGGTGTCGGGGCGGCCGGGCAGGACCGGAGCGGCGGCGGGGGGCGGCGAGGAGTGGGACGGCTCGGGCTCGGCGACCGGGACGAGGAGGGAGCGGGCGCGGTCGGCCGCGCTCTCGCCGGAGGCGGGCAGCGGGACGGTGGGGTCGGTCTCGCCCGGGTGCCGGCCGTCGGAGGCGCCGGGCGAGGCGGCGGCCCAGCCGTCGGTCGCCCCGCCCGCCGCGTTCGCCCGGCCGGGCTCCTGGACGTCGCGGTGGTGGCGCGGCAGGCGCGAGGCGTCGGGTGTCGCGGCCGAAGGGCCTGCCTCGCCGGGCGCCGTCGCGGCGGCGCCGGTGTGGACGCCTACGCCGGCAGGGGGCGTCGCGTCCGGGCCGTTGCCGGGCGACGCGGATCCGGCGGGCGGGGTGGAACCGGCGGCCTGTGCCGCGTTACCGGTGCGGGGACCTGGGCTCCAGCTGAGCACGGCGCCACAGGCGTCGCAGAACGACTGACCCGGTTCCGCGCGGGTGCCGCACTCGGCGCAGTTCTGCGTGGTCATCTCTCCGGGGTCCTTTCGGCGGCCGTCACGGTGACGGTGTAGGGCATGTGCGCGGGGCGGGCGGCCGCCACGAGGGCGTCCAGGCGGTGCGTGTCCGCGGGGGTGGGATCGGGGAGGGCGATGGTGACGTGGAGGTGGGGGCGGGGCTTGCCGGGGACGGGGCCGAGGGGGCGGGCGTTCCAGGTGGCGCCGCCGCTCTCGGAGATCTCCGGTTCGGTGCCGAAGGCGAGCTGTACCGCCTCGGAGAGGCCGCGCCGGGTGCCCCGTACGCGGTGCAGCCGTGCGGCGGCGGCCACGGCGGCGCGCAGCCGTGGCTCCGGTTCGGTGCCGTCGGTCTCGGCGCCGACCCAGGTGCTGAGCCACTGGGCGAAGTCCACCGGGGTGAGGGCAGGGTCGAAGTAGGCGTCCACGCAGTCGAGTACGTTCAGGATCGGCGCCAGGACGTCGTCGAGCCCGCCGACGAAGCGCTGGGCGAGATCGTCCTCCGCGAAGACGGCGGGGAGCATCGTGCTGATGGGTGTGGACGAACCGAGGCCGTCGACCGAGCCTCTCATCGGTGGCCTCCTGAGCAGATGACGGCTGTCACGCCCCGTCTCCGATCACGCGTACGCGGTGGTCGAAGGAGAAGACCAGGGACGGCGGTTCGAGGTCGATGCGGTTGGTCGGGTCGCCGCGCTTGCCGGTCAGCGGGTCGGCGGGGTGCAGGATGACCTCGTCGACCAGTTCGACACCGGGGACCCGCTGGAGGACGGCGAAGACCTCGCCCGCCTGGACCGGGCGGCCGAAGGGCCAGCCGCGGCCGTCGGCGCCCCCGGTGAGCGGGTCGAGGTGGTGGTAGAGGGCGTCGTGGACCTGGCGGCGTACGCGGTCGGTGTCCACCCCGCGGAAGGCGTGGACGGTGGCCACCACGGTGACCCCCTGGTAGTAGGGCGGGCCCACGGCGACCCGGGTGCCGATGAGGCGGCGTTCGTCGAGGTGGCGGGTGATGCGGCCGAGCAGCGCGTCGCCCGGGACGAGTTGTTCGAAGCGGAGCCGGCCGCCGGGGTCGGGGACGGCCTGGGGCACGACGAGGACCCGTATCGCGTAGGCGCCGTACTCGCTCTCCTCGCCCTCCAGGCAGGTGATGCGGGCCGTCTCGGGGGCGGCCCGGCGGGCGAGTTCCTCGTAGTCGCGCAGGGTCACGGCGCGTTCCTGGGCCCGGAGGGTGATGGGCGCCCGGAGCTTGGCCTCCTCGACCGTCTCGCCGTCGACGCCGCCGCGGGCGGCTTCGCGGTTGACGACCTCGGCGACGTACGGGATGGAGGTGCGCAGGACCTGGACGGTGCCGCGGGCCACGTTGCCCTCCCGGCCGCCGCCGGTGCGGTAGCGGCGGGCGCGGATGACGGAGCCCTTGGGGGCGACTGCGCCGTACTGGCGGAGGGTGCCGTCGGGTTCGCGGACGGCGGGGCCGAAGGCGATCTCGCCGGTCGCGGCGTCCAGGGTGATGTGCCGGTCGTCGGGCCGGGACGCCGCGAAGTGCGGGACCACCTGCCAGTCCTCCCAGCCGTCGTGCTCGGCGGTCTGGAGCCAGAGGGGCGGGTCGTCGCCGACCACGGGGGCGTGGGTGAGCCGCAGCCGCTGGCCCGGCAGCCCGATGGACTCGCCGAGCGCCTCGTCGTACACGGCCTCGGCGTGCACGACGCCGGTGGTGCCGCCGATGGTGTAGGCCTCGGCGGACCGGATGGTCGGCGACGTGGCGTAGAAGGGCTGGCCGGGCTGGGGTTCGGTGACGCGGCAGCGCAGCCAGCCCGCCTCCTGTCCGCCGTTGCGGGAGAGGACGTGGCCGCCGGGGATGTGCAGGACGATGTCGCCGGGCCGGTTGAGACCGCCGGTGCCGTCGCGGTCGATCTCGCAGGGCCGCCAGCCGTCCTCGGTCCAGGCCTCCCACACGAGCGGGGGCTGCCGGGGGTCGACGCCGACACCGTCGACGCGGCTGTCGAGTTCGAGGGCGAGGGCGCAGTGCGGGACGGCGGCCGTGAGGCCGATCAGCATGCAGTCGCCGGGGGTGGGCGACTCGGCGAAGCAGAACAGGTCCTTGCCCTCGGCGAGGTCGTCGGTCCGGTCGGCGACGGGCTCGCCCTGGTGCTGCACCACGAGGTACCGGAGCGCGCTGGGCACCACGGTCAGTTCGCGTTCGGTGGCGAAGACGACGGCGCTCTCCCGCTCCGTGCGTACGGTCGCCACCTCGGTGCCGACCGGCACGGCTATCGCCTCCTCCTGCGGGGCGGACAGCCAGAACGTGACGTCGGTGCGGGCGGCGGCCGGCGGGAAGAGGGTGATGCCGACGAGGTCGAGGAAGGCCAGATGGTTCTTCTCCGGCACCCGGTTGAGGCGGTAGACGATCTGGTCGGCCATGTGCGCGACCGTCTCGACGAGGGTGACACCCGGGTCGGAGACGTTGTGGTCGGTCCACTCCGGGGCGCGCTGCTGGATGTAGCGCTTGGCGTCGTCGACGAACTGCTGGAAGCGGCGGTCGTCGAGGTTGGGGGAGGGCAGGGACATCAGCGGTCGCTTTCGGCAGGGGCACCGGAGCCGCCGGAGGGGCCCGGCTCCCCGGGTTCGTCGTGGGAGGGGATGACGTAGAACGGGAAGACCAGGCTGCGCGGGTTGTTGGTGCCGCGGATGGCGTAACGCACGTCGATGAACAGGACGTTCTGTTCGGCGCCCGCGGTCACCTCGACCTCGTGGACCTCGATGCGGGGCTCCCAGCGGTCCAGGCTGGCGTGGACCTCGTGCTGGATGCGGCCGGCGGTCTGCTCGTTGACCGGTGCGAAGACGAGGTCGTGGATGGCGCAGCCGAACTCGGGGCGCATCGGCCGCTCGCCCGGGGCGGTGGCCAGGACGAGCCTGATGGCCTCCTCGACCTCCCGCTCCCCGCTGACGAGGGCGATGCCGCCCGTGGGGCCGATGCGCAGCGGGAAGGCCCAGCCGGAACCGACGAACTGTTCGGCCATCAGGGAGCCACCTGCCTTCTTCTCGATACGGACCCGGCATGCCGGTAGGGGCGTCCGGTCATCCGAACGGGTACTTGATGGTGTTGACGAAGAAGCCGCCCATGAGGTCGAGCTTGATGGCCTTGATGTTCACGTTGGCCACCGACTGGACGGACACGATCCCCGTGGCGGAGAGCGACGCGGCGCCGGTCGCCGACAGGTTCAGGGCGCCCATCGCGTTCACGCTGACCACGCCGCCCGTGGACCTGAGGTTGACCATGCCCTGCCCCTGAAGGGTGAGCGGGCCGCCGCTCTTGATCGTCACCGCGCGGCGTGCGCTCAGCGAGAGGTCCGTGCCCGCCTCCACCGACACCGAGCGACTGCCCGTGATGCTGACCGCGCCCTTGCTGTCGACGGTGATCTCGGTCTTGGTGCGGTCGAGGTTGATGGTCAGCCTGTCGTCGCCGCTGGCGATCCGAACGCCCTGCTTCCGCGCTCCGGTCCGCTGGCTGAGCAGGTCGACGCGGTTGCCCTGGCGGTCGGACACGGTGTGCCGGGTGGCCTTCTTTTTCAGGCCGTCGTGCAGGGGCACGTCGTTCCTGGTGGGCACGTCCCGGCCGTTGTAGAGCCCGCCGATCACGAACGGGTGGTCCAGAGCACCCCGGTCGAAGGCGACCAGCACCTCGTCGCCGACGTCCATGGGGAAGACGCCGCCACCGCCCACGCCGCCGGACTGCACGCTGCGCGCCCAGTCGCTGACGTAGGTGTTGTCGAGCCAGGGGAACTGGAGCTTGACCCTGCCCTGCTTGAGCGGGTCCTGCACGTCGGTGACGATGGCGTTGGCGACGCTGGGCAGCCGGCCGCCGTCCGGGGTGCCGCCGCCCGAGGCCAGCCCGTACAGCGAGCGCCACTGGCGTCCGCTGACGGTGACCCAGGACTCGTAGTGCTTCCCGTCGCCGAACACATGGCGTACGGAGGTGACGGTGTACTTCCCCTCGAAGGGCTTGCCGACGTCGGCGAGGGCCACGGGCACACCGGGCCGCAGTTCCGGGTTGCCGCGCACCACGACTTCCAGCTCGGCGAAGGAGGACGTGACGTCGGCGGCGAGCGCCTGCGAGGCGTGCCGCACCTCGTCCTGCTTGTCGTAGGGGTTGCTCGTCTCGACGAGCTTGGCCGCCTTGAACTTCCCGGCGGCCTCACCCGGGGTGAGGCCGATGGAGATGCCCGGGTCGGTCTTGGCGGGCGAGACCTCGGTGATCTTCTTCTTGGTGGTGACGTTCCAGCCGCGCGACTCGACCTCGCCGACCTGGTCGGCGGCGGTGACGGCGGCCCGAAGCCGCAGGATGTCGTGACCGGCCTGGAGGACGAAGGGGCTCTTGTCGCCGTCCGTACCGGGTGAGGGCGCGCCGGACGACGGGTTCGGTTTGACGAACCGGAACTTCCCCTTGGGGTCCAGGGACATCACCATGCCGTTCTCGTCGGCGAGCCGGGCCAGGAAGTCCCAGTCGGTGACGTTGGACTGGCTGATGAACCCGTACGCGCCCTTCGTCGGCTGGATGCGGCCGACGGGCACGCCGTCCATGCCGACGAGCTTGCGGGCGATGTCGGAGGCCGTCTGGTTGCGGTACGCGGCGACCCGGCGCTGGCGCATCAGGCGGTGCCCGAAGTCGTAGCCGCGGATGACGGTGAAGCTGCCGGTGCCGTCGTAGTCGGCCTCCATGCCGGTGACCTCACCGGTCAGCAGCGGTTTGCCGACGCCCTGGCCGTCCGCCACCGGGGTGAGGACCACCCGGGTGCCGAACTTCACGCTCAGCTCGCCGAGCACCAGGTGGTACGGGTCGCGGAAGGTGAGCCGGAAGGCGGCGGGGACACCGGCACCCTGGTCGACCCAGCCCTCGACGAGCATCGGGGCGATGGCGGCGGGCAGCTTCGCACCGCCGATGGTGACCTGCATGATGGTGGAAAACGCGGTCTGCACCATCAGTGAGGCACCTCCTCGGCGGCGGGCAGCAGGAGTTGCGTGCCGGAGGGCAGACGGGACGGGTCGTCGATGCCGTTGGCCTCGGCGATCGCACGCCACGCGGTGGCGTTGCCGTACTCGCGCCATGCCAGCGACTGGAGGGAGTCGCCCGCGACGACCTGGTGCACGCGCTGGGCGGTGAGTGCGCCGGAGGTCGGGTTCTGGCCCTTGGTCTTGCCGGGGATCTCGTGCAGCTGCACCTGGCAGGTGGCGCGGATGGGGATGCCGGTCGTCCCGAAGAGGGTGTACGACGCCTCGATGGAGCTGACGTACGCCGTGAAGCGGGCCGTGGAGAACGACCCCCACTGGAAGACCACCCAGGGCGGTGACGGCTGGTTGGCGGCGATGCTGTTGGCGGTCACCTCGCAGCAGCCCAGCAGCGACTCCACCTTCTTCAGCACGGTGTTGCCGGTCGGCTTGGTGGAGGAGTCCAGGAAGATCTCCAGGGTCATCTCCCGGGGCTCGGCTCCCATGAACTCCGGCTTCGAGCCGTCCCGTACGGCCGCGGTCGGGGTCGCCTTCCACTGGGCGCGCTGGCTGAGGGACAGCTGCGCCGGGTTGAACTCGAAGCTGAACGTCCTCATGAGCGCGCCGGGTGTGGTGCTCGTGCCCACCGGTGGCTCGTGGATGGCGAGGCCGGCTCGTACGAGGCTCTTGCCGGCGCCCTTGCTGCTCTGGGCCATGGTCTTCCTCTCTGCTCTTCGGCGCCGTCAGTCCGTGAAGCCGTGGTGGGCGATCTCCAGGACCTCGTTGGCCACGGCCGGGTTGCCGGGGTCGAGGCTGGGGCCCTGCCAGCTGACGGGCAGTACGTCGATCAGCCCCCAGCGGGCGACCAGCGACCCGTCCGCGCGCAGGGCGGAGATCTGGGCGGTCGGCCGCTTGATCCCCGTCTGGACGGAGGAGATCCACTTGGCGACCTTGGCCGTGTCCGGGGTGAGGGGACGGGTCAGCCGGATGTTGGAGAAGGAGACGCGGGTGGGCAGTTGCCACACGAACCCGTTGTTGCCGCCCTCCTGGCGCTGCTCGATCTCCACCTGGGACGACAGGCCTTCGCACCCGTTGAAGTAACCGAGGCTCTCGCCGTCGATGGTGAGGGTGAACCAGATGGTTGAGCCCGGGTCCTGGCGGGGCATCGCGGGTGGGCCTTTCGTCGGATACGTCTACGTCGGAGGTGGTGGTCGGACGGCGGGGGCGCCCGGTCAGTGACGGGGGTCGCGGAGCCTGCCGATCCGTTCGCGGTCCATCCGCAACTCGGTACGGATGAGGCGGGTGATGCGGCCGATGATCCGGTGCACGAGCTCGTCGAGCTGGAAGTCGGTGAGCTCGCGGGGGTCGAATCCGCCGGCCGGGACGGCCGTGTACTCGGGCGGCGGCTCCTGCTGCGAGGTCGTGGAGCCCGGCGGCGGGGTGGAGCCGCCGGCGGGCGGGGAGTACGGGGGCGGCGAAGCCGCGGGCGGGCTGCCGGAGGGCCGTTCGTAGGCCGGGGGCGGGGTGGTGCGCCCGCTCCGGTGCGGCCGGATACGGCTCAGGGTGGTGGCCACCGTGCCGGCGGCCGCGGAGGCGAGTGCGCCGATGGACGAACCGCCGCCGAGGCGCTGGACGGTGGGGTCCGAGGCACTGCCGCCGTTGGACTGTACGGGGCGGGAGGGCGCCGGCGGTGTCGCCGACGGCGGGGTGAGGGGCGCGACGGGGAGCGGGGACGCGGCGGCGGTCCCGGGCGGTGTGAGGCCGCGCAGCGGTACGGCGGTGAGGGGCATGGCACGGCGCTGGACGCGGGTGGGCGACGAGGGCAGGACGGCGGCCGGAGGCCGGGGGGCCTGAGGAGGTGCCGGCAGCGGGGGCAGCGGGGGCAGCGGGGCCCGGGTGCTCTGTGCGGGGACGGCGGGGGCCGTGGTGGTGGTCGGCGGGCCGGCAGGTGACGCCGGTGCGGTGGCTCGGGGGCCGACGGCCCGCGGGATGGGAGGGGGGATGAGCGGGGCCGCGTCCGTGGGCGCCGAGGACATCGGGGCGCCGAGCGGGGTACGACGCCGGGTCGCGGCGGCGGGGGGCGCGGCCGTGGTGCGCTGGACCTGCTGCCCGACGGGAGCGGGAGCCACCGCGCGTCGGACCTGCTGCACGGGGGGCGCTGCCGCGGGCGCGCGGTGCGGTGCGGCCGGGGACGGCGCGGCGGGCGGCGGATCGTGTGCGGGGGGCGGCGATTGCGGGGCCGTCCGCACGTGTGGCTGTGAGGCGGGTGCGGGGGCCATGGGAGGCGCGGACACCGGTGCGGACGACATCGGGGCGCCGAGACCCGGGCGGGCCGGCTTCGGTGTGCTGCCGCGCGGGCCGGTCGGCCGGTTGCCGCCCGTGCCCGGCGGTGTGGTGCGCGGGAGGGCCGAGACCGGGAGGGCGGCGGGGGCGGTGGCCGTGGGCGGCGTGGGGGACGCCGGGCCACGGGTGTCCGATGCCGCGCCCCGGACGGGCGCCGGGGAGGGCGAAGGGCCGGCGGGGGCGGCACCGGCGGCCGGGTTACGGGTGTCCGATGTCGCGCGCTGGACCGGGGCCGGTGAGCCCGAAGCCGGAGAAGTGGTGCGCCCGGCTCCGCCGTTGCCGGAGCCCGCTGTCGCGGACGGCCGGGCGGCAGGCGTGTCCGAGCCGGTGGCGGAGGGCCTCGGCTCGGCGCTCCGCACCGGGGGCTGCCCGTCCGCGCGTGCGGTGCCGCCGCGCGGGGCGGGGGCAGCCGGACCGCTCGACCCGGCAGGTGCGGCAGGGGCCGCCGGGCGGGCGCGGTCGCCGGTGTACGGCGGTGTGCCGGGGCTGCCGGCATCGGCGGTGCGCCGCTGCACAGCGGCCTTCGCGTCGCGCGGACCGGCGGAGGCTATGGGGGCACCCGGGGCAGCCGGATCGCGAGGCGCGTTCGGGGGCGCCTGCGCGGACGGAGGCCGAGGCGCGTTCGTCGGGCGGCCGAGGCCGCGCGGGGCGCTCTGCTCGGCCGGTGCCGTTCCGCCGGGACCGGCGGGCCGTACGGGTGGGGAGGCTGCCCTGTCGCGGGGGCCACGGGGTGCCGCGCCCTCGGCCACGGCCCGCTGGACCGGGGCAGATGCCGGGGCGGGCCCGCCGGGCCCCGTGCCGGAAGCGCTGCGTGCGCCTTCCGTCCTGGGAGCGCCCGCCTCTGCTCCACCGGACGAACCGGCACCGGACGCACTAGCACCGGACGCACTAGCACCGGACGCACCGGCCCCGCGTGAGCCGTCGCCCGACGATCCCGCACCGGACGAGGCGGCGCGGGGCGTTTCGGCACCGCGCGTCCCCGTGGTCACGCCGTCGCCGGGGCGGCCCGGTGCGGTGTCGCGCGGGGCCACCGCGCGCTGCAAGGGGGCGCCATCGGTCGGCGTACGCCCGGCGGTGCTCTGCGGCGCGGGCGCAGGAGAAGGCGCGGGCGAGGGCGCGGGCGAAGGCGCGGGCGAGGGCGTGGCGCGGGGGGAACCGGTCGCGCCGACTCCCCCTCGGTCACCTTCAGTTGCGGTCGCCGCTCCGGGCGCACTCTGCGTGCCCCCCGGGGCGGAGGGCTCTCGCCGTGTGGCCGGCAGGACCCGCCGCTGCACGGCGGGTGCCTTGGTCAGGGGCCGAGCCCGCGACGGGGCGGGCGGTACCGGCGCCACGCGGACACCGGGCGCCGGCGCGGGGGCGGTCCTGGGCCCCGGGCTCCGGACCGCCCGTACGGGTGCGGGGGACGCCCCGGAAGGCGCCGATGTCTCGGCAGCGGCTGCACGCCGGCCCGGCGCGGGGGCCGCGTCCGCACGGGCCGTGCTCCCGGCTGCGGTCGGTGCGCCGACAGCCGCGCTCCGGTCACTGACAGCGGGAGGCGCCGCCGCCGGAGACACCGGCAGGGAAGCGGGAGTTGACGCGGAAGGACTGCCCAGGGGCCGCGTCTGCACGGCCGGAACGGCAGCCGCCGACGCGGGTGCCGAGGAGGCCGGCGGAGCAGCAGGCCGCGCAGCCGCAGAACGCCCGCCCGCGCGCGCAGGACCCCCGGGCCTCTGTGAGGCGGGCGCCGGTGCAGGCGCCGACGCCGAGGCCGGCCCCGACGCAGGTGTCGACCGGGCCGACTGTGCCGGCCGTGCCGAAGGCAGCGCCCGTAGCGGCACCGCCGGGGCACGCTGCACCACCGGCTCTGCCGCGCCTGTCGCCAGCGGCAGTGCGCCCGAGCGCCCTTCGAGCCCCGCCACCGGGTGGGCCGAGCGGGTCAGCGCGCCCGAGAGGAGGCTGTCCGGCGCCGTGTTCATGACGCCGAGCGACGGCGTCCCGGTGAACGAAGGGTTCTGCCACGTCGGCAGCCGCCCGCCGAACCCGGCGTCCGCGACCACCGACCGCCCGGCGCCCATCGCCCGCTGGATCGGCGGCAGGCCGGACCAGGACGCGACGGCCGTCGGCACCGACCCGGAGGCGGAGCCGGACGCCGGGCCCGGGTCGGCCCCCTGGCCGGACCCGGCCGGGTCGGCAGGCCCGGCGGGTCCGGTGGGTTCGGCAGGCCCGGCCCCGGCGGGTGCGGTGTGTTGTGCGTCTGCGCGGGCCTCACGGCCCCGCATCCGGTCCAGGAACCCCACGTCTCAGCCCTCCGCCCCGGCGCGCGTCACGAAGGACGCGATCTGGTCCGCGTACAGCCGGCGGTCGTGGTGTTCCAGGTCCAGGATCGCCTCGAGGCTCCAGTGGAAGTGATAGGCGACGTACGCGATCTCCTCATGCAGCCGGTCGGTCGCGTACGTCACGATTCCCCCAGGCGGCTCCCGCCGAGTTCCACCTCGAAGGGCTCGGAACAGTGCGGGCACTCCACCGCCGCCCGGGTGTGGCCCTCGGCGTTGATCTGCCGGTAGAAGTCCTGGAGGAACGCGAGGTCGGAGGCGAACATGTTCTCCACCGTCCCGTCGTGCACCATCGACAGTGTGCCGAGCCGGGTGATGACCCGGCCGAGCAGCACCACCGACAGATACGCGGGGTTCTCCTGGACCCGGACGTCCCGCAGGGGGATCAGCTCGTCCCGGGCCGTGGACAGGCGCATCACGCCGTCCTTGTGCACGGTGCCCGCCTCGTCGACGTAACCGCGCGGCAGCTCGAAGGGGAACTCCGTCTGCAGCCGCTGCGGCACGGGAGCGGGGGCGGGGGCCGGGGCCGGAGCAGGCGTCTGCTCCGGCCCCGCCACGGCCTCGGGCGCCGGTACGTCCGCGATCGGGCCCGCGCCGGCCCTGGCCGTAGTACGCCGCATTACTCGATGACCAGTTCTTCGAAGACGATGGTCACGGTCTCCGTCAGCGCCGAGGCCTCACCGGCCTTCAGGGCGCTGGCGTCGATCTTGCTGCACCAGGCGTTGCGCATGTTGTAGCGCTTCGTCGGGTTGTTCTGATAATCCATCACGATGATGGAGGCGTTCTTGCGGGCCGTGGACATCTGACCGGCGATCGAGTCGTTGATCCACGTCGTGAACGACGCCGACGGGGTCATACCCCGGACCACCGTGCACTGCCCGTCCTTCTGCGTGCCTGGCATGAGGCTGACCTCGGGCTTGCCCTGCGCGGAGTTGGAAAGGTGCTTGATGACGTCCTGCTCGATGGTGAGGCCGTTGACCTCCGCGAGGTACTCGACCATCACGCCGTCGATCTGGAGGCCGAAGTTATGTGAGGTGAACGCGTCACCCGGACCGATGCTCATCTTTTTCCCGTCCTACCGGAGTTCTTGTCGATCGCGTACGAGGGCTGGGGGTGCGGGCCGGCGGCCTACTCCTCCAGCTCGCCGTTGCCGCTGGAGAACTGGGCCAGCCGGAAGATCACGAACTCGGCGGGCTTGACCGGGGAGATGCCGATCTCGCAGATCACGCGACCGACGTCGACCGACTCCGGGGGGTTGGTCTCCTCGTCGCACTTGACGTAGAAGGCCTCCTCGGGACGCGAGCCGAAGAGGGCGCCGCTGCGCCACTCGTTGACGAGGAACGCCGATACGTTGCGCCGGATGCGGGCCCACAGGTTCGTGTCGTTCGGCTCGAACACCACCCACTGGGTGCCGATCAGGATCGACTCCTCCAGGTAGTTGAAGTACCGGCGCACGTTCAGGTAGCGCCAGGCCGGGTCCGAGGACATGGTGCGGGCGCCCCAGACGCGGACACCGCGGCCGGGGAAGGCGCGGATGCAGTTGACGCCGATGGGGTTGAGCAGGTCCTGCTCACCGCGGGTGATCTGGATCTCCAGGTCGACCGCGCCGCGTACGACCTCGTTGGCGGGCGCCTTGTGCACGCCGCGCTCGAAGTCGTTGCGGGCCCAGATGCCGGAGACGTGACCGCTCGGCGGGACCAGTCGCGACTGGCCGGACGCCGGGTCGAAGACCTTGATCCAGGGGTAGTACAGGGCCGCGAACTTGGAGTCGTAGCCGGCGGTCTCCTGGCGCCAGACCCTGATCTCGCGGGCGTTCAGGCTCGGCGGCGGGTCGATGACCGCGACGCGGTCGCCCATCAGCTCGCAGTGCGCGATCAGACCGAGCTGGACCGCCTTGACGGCCTCCAGGTCGATCGCTCCGCGCTGGTAGGCGGACATCAGGTCGGGGACGGCGACCATGGAGATCTCGTCCACGGCTTCCAGACCGCCGAAGCCGGTGCGGTCCGCGGAGTCACCGAGGTACTGGGCGGGCCCGGGGTGGGCGGAGGTGTCCGCCGCGGGGACGGCCGGGGCGGCGGCGGCCGGGGCCGCGAGCGCCACGGTCTGGTTCTCGGGCCGTGCGAGCTGCGCGGCGGGCGCGGCCTCCTGCACGGTGATGAGCTTGGAGCGCTCCTTGACCTGCGTGACGACGTAGTTGCGGCCGCTCTTCTTGGCGGTCACGTCGAAGGTCTCGGCGGTCTTCTCGCCGTCCTTGACGACCAGCTTGAAGCGCTCGGCCGGCCCCTCGCCCTCGGGGTCGGCGACCTCGACGGTCAGCGAGCCGCTCTGCCCGGGCGCGAGCGCCGTCACCGTGAAGGTGCCGAGCTGCTGCGGCTCACCCGTCGGCAGCGCGGCCGGGGTCCTGGAGCCGGTCACGGCGGCGGGGGCGGCGTCGGACGCGCCCTCCGCCGAACCGCCGACCCGTACGACGTAGGCGGCGCTGCCGCCGTTGTTGAAGAAGCCGTAGACGGAGTGCGCCAGGTAGTACCCGTCGGTGAAGTCACCGAACGCCGCGACGTACTGCGTCCAGTTGGTCACCAGGGTGGGTTCGTTCAGGGGCCCGGTCGACGCGAGGCCGACAAAGGCCGCAACCGAAGTGCCCACACCCTCGATCGGGCGCGAGCCGCTGGCCACCTCCTCGACGTATACGCCGGGCGACAGGTAGGACGGCATGCTCTGCTCTCCTCGGGGTACGAGACAGGACCGGCTTTCACCTTCACGCGCGAAGCGCGTCTCCCGAAACGTCCTGCGGGGCCCGGTCGGGGGCACCTCTCTTGCCCACAAGGGCACTTCTGTGCGATGCGTCCGCCTGTGCGTGACGACGTTGCCCGCAAGGCTGCCCTCGCGGCCCTGCCGGGGGCCGGGGCGGGCGGGTAGAGCTGGGTGGTCAGCTGTCCGGTTCCGAAGGGAGCGTCGTGCGCGCACACGAAACACCGGCCCCGCAGCCCGGGGACCGGAGCAGACCTCGCCGCGCCGGTGCGCCGAGCACGCAGGCCGGCCGGTTGCTGGCCCTCCAGCGCATGGCGGGGAACGCGGCCGTGTCGCGCGCCATCGAGGAGGAGCGGCACGCGCACGGGCCCGGGTGCGGCCACGGTGAGGCGGCGCCGTCCGGAGAACAGCCGGCCGTCCAGCGGAGGGTCTCGGTGCAGGAGGCGATCTCCTCGCCGGGCAGCCGGCCGGAGCCCCGCATCCTCGACAAGGCCCAGCAGGCGTACGGGATGAGCTTCGACCACGTCCGGCTGCACACCGGGCCGGTCGCGCAGCGTTCGGCGATGGAGTTCAACGCCGTGGCCTACACCACGGGTTCGGACATCGTCAGCCAGAAGCCGCACCTGGACGACGAGACGATCTTCCACGAGCTGGACCACGTCCGTCAGCAGACGATGGGTCCGGTGGCGGGGACGGACAACGGTGCGGGGGCCAAGGTCTCGCACCAGGACGACCCCTTCGAGAAGCAGTCCGCCGCCAACGGCCGGAAGATGGCCCAGGGCGCCGCGCCCGACCTCTCCCTGCCGGGCTCGTCCGCGCCGGTGCAGCGTGCCGTGGAGTCCGCCGGAGCGGACACACCCGAGGTCCAGCGGGTTGCTTCCGAGACCGGGGAAGGCACCGGGGGCGCGTACCGGCAGACGAAGCCGACCCCTCCGGAGGACCGGGACGTGACCCTGCGCATGCTGGACCGGCTGTCCCGGATCGCCCTGGAGACCGTCACCAAGACGAACAGCGACTACACGAACAAGCATGGCCAACCCCAGCGAGGCAAGGGCAAGATCACTCCCCACCTGGCGGTGTCGCTCCTCCCCGGCGGGCAGGCCCTGGCCATCGCGGGGAACACCGGCGACAGGCGGGTCACCGACAACGACAAGAAGGTGGTCGAGGCGGAGCTGCGGAAGTACGTGGACGGGGACCCCGAGATGCAGCACGCCAAGAAGAGGGACCGGACGAAGCTCAAGGCCCTGACGGCGGGTGACTACGCCGAGGGGCACGGCAACGCTCCCGGGCTGCTCGCTGTCAACGACGCCTTGCGCAGGTCCATCCAGTGGTTCGCCGTCGGGGGCACGGAGTCCGACAAGAGTTCACAGCACGGTGAGATGACCGTGCTGGGCCGGCATGTCGCCGACTGGGTGGCGAACCCGAACACCTCGGGGGACATCGAGAAGGTCATGATGGGCGGTGTCAAGAAGGCGTGCGCCAGCTGCCAGTGGGCCTTCGAGGCCGTCAACGATCACATCGGCCGGCCCAACGGTTACGAGGTCCAGGCCTCCGGCACCCACGCCCAGTACTTCCCCGGCTGGCGGATGCCGGAGTGGATGAAGGCATACCCCGATGTGGTGGCGCAGGTGGAGGCGCGGGCCGCTGAGATCGGTGTGGAACTGGAGGACTCGGTGCTCAACGGGACGATGACGGACAGGACCGTGGGACACGACCCGGACTCCTCGGGTTCCGAGTGGGACGACGCGTAGTGCGGCCCTGGCGGTGACGCCTGGTGCGGTGCCGGGATTGTGAGCCCGGCCCGGAGTAAGGACGATGCAGGGGTTCACCATCGGGGTCCTCGAAGGCACCGTCTGCCGGACCACCGGCGTCGGGGGCCAGGGGTGGGGAGGCCGCTTCTGCACCGGGCCCGCGGACCGGGTCTACGGCGGAAGCGACATGAAGCTGAAGCTCCAGCTCGAAGCCGTCAAGTTCACCGTGTGACGCGGACGGCCCCGGCCGGCCGGGGCGGACTCACCAGTTCGCCTCGCCCGGCACCAGCCGTCCCGCCTTGCGGTACTCGCGTCGGGCGCCCTCCAGCAGGTCGCCCGCCCCGACCGGCTCGTCCCGCCCGGCGGCGAGGTAGGCGGCGGTGACCACCGCGCTGCGGATCGACCCGCCGGCCAGCTCGAAGTCCCGGGCCAGGGGCGCGGCGTCGATGTCCTCGGCCGACGGGACGTGCGCCAGGCCGTGATGCCACAGCGCCAGCCGCTGGCCGGCGTCGGGGAACGGGAAGTCGACCACCAGGTCCAGACGCCGGGTGAACGCCTCGTCGATGTTGGACCGCAGGTTGGTGGTGAGCAGGGCGATGCCGTCGAAGGACTCCAGCCGCTGCAGGAGGTAGGAGCTCTCCATGTTGGCGTACCGGTCGTGGGAGTCCTTGACCTCCGAGCGCTTCCCGAAGACGGCGTCGGCCTCGTCGAAGAGGAGCACGGCGTCCGTGCTGTCGGCCTCGGTGAAGATCCGTTCGAGGTTCTTCTCGGTCTCGCCGATGTACTTGTCCACGATCGAGGACAGCTGGACCACGTAGAGGTCGAGGCCCAGGTCGGCCGAGACCACCTCCGCCGCCAGCGTCTTCCCGGTGCCGGACTCGCCCGCGAACATGCCGACGACACCACGGCCGCGCCCACCGCCCGCGCTGAGCCTCCAGTCGCCGAGGACCCGGTCGCGGTGGCGGGCGCGCAGGGCGAGTTCGCGCAGCTGCGTGAGAGGTTCGTCCGGGAGGACGAGGTCCCCCCAGCCCACGGCGGGCCGGATCCGGCGGGCGTGCTGTTCGAGGCCCGACGCCGACTGCTGCCGCGCGGCGAGCCGGATGTGGCCGGCGGTGAGCGGTGTCCCGTCGAAGGCGGCCAGGGCCAGGGCGGCACGGGCCGCACGCCCGATGCGCTCGCCGCCGAGGTGGTACGGCGCCACGGTGGCGGTCAGGTCGAGATGGCCGGCGTCGGGGCCCAGAGCGGCCTGCCAGACGGCGGCGCCGCCGGCCGGGCGCCGGGGCGCCTCCAGCACGAGCGGGTCGTTCGGGGACCAGTGCGGGTCGTACGGACGTGGGTCGGCCAGCAGCACGGTCACGTCCGTGGCCCGGGTCAGCGCTTCGACCAGCGGGGCCGGCCGGCCGGGCAGGCCGGACACCACGATCGCCCGGCCGCTGAGGCGCGCTTCGCGCAGCAGCGCGTGCACGCCGTCGTCGGTGCCGGCGGAGGTGCCGACGAGGGCCCCGCCGGGCGCGACACCGGCGGCCCCCGAGGGGTCGGCGGGGCCGGAAGGGTCAGGGGGGCCGGAGTGGCCCGAGTAGCGCAGCGCGTCGACGCCCGCCGCGCGCAGGGCGGACGCGAGGGCGGCCAGGCCGTCACCCTCCCGGTGTTCCCGCAGGTAGACGGCGAGCGGAGCGTCGTGCAGCCGGGCGGCCAGCTGCCGGCCGAAGGCCTCGTCCTGCTCGGCGGCGGCCAACGGGTCCGGCATGGGCTGGAGCCGGCCGAGCAGCGCGGCGTCCGGGGTGTCGTCACCCAGCAGGTGTGCGGCCACCCGGTCCGGCACGCGCAACGAGCGGGAGAGGAAGGGGCGTTCGGGTTCGTCGACCTCCAGCAGCCCGAGGGCGAGCAGCGGCGCCGTCGGATGGAAGCGCGCGCGGCCGTCCGGCAGGTGGCCGGGCAGCCCGCACAGTTCGAGGGCGAGGCCCACCGTGGCGCGGCGGCGGCTCACGTCGTCGTTGAGGTAGCCGTAGAGCGGCTCGAAGGTGCGGTCGAGGTCCGGGGCGAGCGCGATGAGCAGGACGGCCGCGTCCCAGTCGGTCAGCCGCAGCCGGGCGGCCGTCCGGGCCAGCCGGTCGTCGGCGTCGTCCGGCAGTCCGGCCCGCGTCTCCGGCGGGAGGGAGCCGTCCGGGTCCGTGGCCGGCCAGGTGTTCAGCAGGTGGAGCACGGCCTCGTCGGAGAGGTACAGGCCGCGCAGCGGGTCACCCGCCGTCGGGTCGGTGGCGGAGCGCTGCCCGACCAGCGTGGTCACCGCCTGCCGGAGTCCGGCCAGCCGGGCGAGCAGCGGGTGGGAGGGGTCGCGGGGCCGGATGTCCGGGATCTCGCCGTGCAGCGCCTCGGCGGGCGGGTGCGGGGCGTTCATCGCTTCTCCGCGCGGCGGGCCGCCGCCTCCTCATGGGCGGCGCGGGCCGCCGCCACCTGATGGGGCCGGTGGGAGCGCCCCGGGGGCCGGGAGGCGTCGCCCTCCAGGTCGCGTACGCGGATCGTCGCGCCCTCGGTGACCGGGGGCCCGGCGTCGTATTCGGGGAAGGCCGGGAAGGGCGCGGTGACCACCAGGTCCAGGGAGGGCTTGAGCTCACCGCCCAGCGCGGACCAGATCTCGGCGAAGGAGCGCGACTCGGCCTGGAGGCCGGCCACCGTCAGCGGAATCGTCAGGCCGAGCCGCCCCAGCGAGCCGGGGAGTTCCTCGGGGGACAGCAGCTCCCGGGGCAGCAGCGTCGCCAGCACGGCGGACAGCAGCCGGTGTTCGTCCTGCGGGGTCTTCGTCCACGCCGTCACCAGGTAGGACAGCCGGAACCAGCGCGGCGGCTGGCTGCGGCGCACCACGATGTTCCGTTCGTCGCGCACCGACGTGTGGCCGCGCTGCCGCCGGGTCACGTCCTCCCGGATGTCGTACAAGTAGGTGTTGACCACGGGGGCATTGCGCCGGGCCGCCCAGTCACGGGTGGGCGCCTCGAAGGACACCTCGATGCCGGAACCCGCCAACGCGCCGCCGCTGAGCAGGCGTTTGAGGACCTCGTCCACCTCGTGGATCACTCTTGCCGCTCCTGCCCTGCCGTGGTGCCTGCCGTACGTCCGGCGCCGCTCGGTGCCGTATGCCACCGATCGTGCCCTGTGTCCCGCCGGGGCCCCAGGCACGCCGGGGACGGCCGACGGACAGCGGTCCTGCCCGGCGGCCCGCCCGGGATTGCCCCAACGGTCAGATGTAGCCCTCCCGGAGGGCATGGGCGACGGCGTGTGCGCGGTTACGCAGATGGAGACGGGTCGTGAGCCCGTGCATCACGTTCTTGACGGTGCGTTCGGAATAGGACAACTTTCCGGCGATCTCACCGGTGTCGAGACCCTCGGCGACGAGCCGCAGGACATCCACCTCGCGGGGGGTCAGGCCCAGGGACGGACTGCCCTGCCGTCCGGGGCCGCCCCGGTGCAGGGTCCCCACCTGGTTGATGAGCCGGCCGAGCAGGTCCGCGGGCAGGTCGCCCTCGCCGCGGGCGGCGGTCAGCACCGCCTGCACGAGCCGGTGGGCGGTGGCCTCGCGCCGCCACACGATGGCCCCGACGCCGCACTCGATGACGTCCAGCAGTTCGTTCTCGCGGATCGTGTCCACGACGAGCACGGCACGCGCACCTTCGCTGCGCACGACGCGGCGCAGCCGGGTGAGGGCCGTCTCGTCGAGGGCGTCCTCGATCAGCAGGGCCACCGTGCCGGGGCGGGACTCCTCGCGCAGTTCGACCTCCGGGTGCCGGCGCAGCTGGCTGACGGCACCTTCGCGGCTGATCGGGTCGGGGGCGGTCACGGACACGGGCACCCGGCTTCCCAGGGCGGTGTCCGAGGTGGTCCGGGGTGAGCTGAGCAACCGTTTTCCTCTGTTCACGGATCCGGCGGGCGTGAGCGCCGTCGGCGGAAGGACCTGAGCCACACTTCTGCGAATACCGCGGAACGGGCAATCGTGGACCACCACGACGCGGACCACGAGAGAAGCGCGGCGGTCACCCGTACCTCCCGCCGGGAATCCGCGTCATCGCAGGTCAACGGGGGTGCGTACGCGGCGTGGTGGCCCTGCCGGGGCGATGCACATCAAGGCCGTGAGCCTCGACACACCAGGGGCAGAGAAGAGGGCAGAAAATCTGCCCTGTGGGTCATATCACGCCACCCGGGCTCGCGCCGGTCACTCTCACAGTGCGACGGCGCGCACCATCTTCTCAGGAGGCCTGGATGATCAATGCGCTGCGCGAACGCGACGACGCACACACACTGTTGGCGGCCGGGACCGAGCGCGCCCTCCGCGGCGTGGGCGGCCTCGTCCTGCTGCGCGGTGCGACCGGCACCGGCCGCACCGCCGTGCTGGAGGCCGCCGCCGCACACGCCGCGGAGCGCGGCCTGTGCGTGCTGCGTGTGCGCTGTTCCCCTGAGGGCGACGGCATGCCCCTCTCGACCGTGGGGCGTCTTCTCGGCCACGTTCCGGAGTACGCGGGCATGCCGTCCTCCGACTACCACCGCAGAGCCGCCCGGTTGTGGGAGCTGCTGCGCTCCCTGGCGGCACAGTCCCCCTTGCTGCTGGCCGTGGACGACGTCCATCTGGCCGACCGTTCCTCGCGCCGCTGGCTCGCCGAGGCCGCCGGCGTCCTGGACCGGATGCCGGTCCTGATGGTGGCGACCGAGCGCAGCCAGTACGACATCGACCCCCAGCCCGCCGGTCTCACCCACGCGCTCTCCGCCTCCTTCGTCCGCACGCACACCCTCGCCCCGCTCACCGACGAGGCGTCGGCGGAGATGCTCGAAGCCCTCCTCCCCGGGGCGGACCCGGAGTGGACGGCGGAGTGCGTACGGGCCTCGGCGGGCCATCCGCTGCTGCTGCTCGCCCTGCTGGACGATCTGCGCGGCACCCCGCCGCTCCCGCTGCCGGACTCCTGCGCCGCCCTGTACCCGGGGGCGTATCCGGCGGCCGTCGCCTGGTGGCTGGACAGCGCGGGGACGGCGACCGCCGAGGTGGCCCGCGCCCTCGCCGCGCTGGAGGAGGTGGGGACGCCGGACCCCGCCGACGATCCGCCCGCCCTGCTCGCCGAGGCGACCGGGGCCGATCCCGCCCGGGTCGCCGGCTGGCTCACCGCGATGACCCGGCTCGGACTGCTGCGCCTCGGCCCCGACGGGCAGCCCCGCTACGCCCATCCGCTGCTGCGGGACGCCGTGCTCACCGGCTGGCCGACACCGCAGCGGCAGGAGGTGCACCGGGCGGCCGCGAAAGCGCTGCTGTCCCGGGGCGGACGGGTGGAGGCGGTCGCCCGGCATCTGCTCCGCGCCCCCGTCGTCGGCAAGCCGTGGGCGTTACGCGTCCTGCGGGACGCGGTGACGGTGGCCGTCGACGCCATGCGGGCCGATGACGCCGTCGGCTATCTCCGCCGGGCGCTCGACGAACCGCTGTCCGACGCCCGCAGACAGCGCCTGCTGACCGAACTGGGCTCCCTGGAATACCTCTCGGCGGACGCCGGGGCCGCGATCTCGCGGCTGGCGGAGGCCCTGCATCTGGAGGGCGAGCCCCGCGACCGGGTGCACACGGCGATCGCCCTCGGCACCGCGCTCGCCGGCCAGGGCGAGGTCCGTACGGCGATGGGAATGCTGCGCCGGACCGAGGCCGGACTGGCAGGGCACCCCGGGCTGGCCCGTACCGTGCAGACCGCCACGGCGATCCTGTCCGACCAGGACCAGGTCCAGCGGCAGGAGGCGTACGGATGGCTGGGCGAGACGGCCGCGCGCTCCCCGGAGCTGGTCGGCACCGCAGGACAGGCCCTGCTCGTGCGGTACGCGGCGACGGCCGGGCTGGTCTCGGCACGGGACGCGATGAAACAGGTGCACGCCCTGCTGGCCCAGCCCGCCGACCCGTCCGGGGAGCCGTTCCTGCTGGGCACGGCCGCGGCCGTCGCCCAGTGGGCGGACGAACTCGACGAGGCGGAAAGGCTCGTGGAGCGCGGCCTGGCCCTGCAGAGCTGCTCCCTGCTGCACCCGATGCACCGCGCCCTGGTCAACACCCGGGCCGACATCGCCGCCGCCCGGGGCGACCAGGCCGCGCTGCTCGCCGCCGCCGCGGACCCGCGCCGGACACCGGCCGACGCGGGGCCGGGCAACATCGACGCCCACGTGCTGATGGCGCTCGTGCACGCCGACCGCACCGATGAGGCACAGCGGCTCGCCGCGGGATTCGACCTGCGCCGGGCGCCGGACT
Source organism: Streptomyces sp. NPDC051064 (assembly GCF_044455985.1). Taxonomy (NCBI): domain Bacteria; kingdom Bacillati; phylum Actinomycetota; class Actinomycetes; order Kitasatosporales; family Streptomycetaceae; genus Streptomyces; species Streptomyces sp. NPDC051064. The sequence continues at coordinate 16,296 of NZ_JBITFK010000012.1, read as the reverse complement.
CCTGGGAGCTGAACCGTTTCCTGTACGCCAGGGGCGTGCTCCGGGCCGCCGTGGGCGATTCGGCGGGAGCGCTCCACGACTGGCTGGAGTGCGGCAGGCGCCAGCTGGCGCGCGAGGTGGTCAGCCCGGTCGTCACGCCGTGGCGGACCGCGGTCGCCGAGTGCGGCCCGGGGTCGGGAAGGGCGGGGGAGGCCGTGGAGCTGGCGGAGGAGGAGCTGCGGCTGGCCGAGGTGTGGAACACCCCGCGCACGGTCGGCCGCGCCCTGCGCGTGCTGGGCACCGTGACCGGTGGACGGCGCGGCCTGGAACTGGCCGGGGAAGCGGTAGGGATCTTACGGAGCGCACCGGCCGACATCGACATGGAACTGATCCCGGCGCTGCTCGCGCAGGGCCGCCAGCTCATGGGCGCGGGGGAGCGCTCCCATGCCCGCGAGAGCCTGCGCGAGGCCGCGGAACGGGCGGAACGCAAGGGTGCGGTACGGCTCCACGCCCTGGCCGCCCGCGCGCTGCGCGAGGGAGGTGCCCGCCATCACTCCTCGTCCCGCACCGGGTCCGCCGCCCTGACGGCGAGTGAACGGCGCGTCGCCGAACTGGCGGCGGGCGGACGCACCAACGCGGAGATCGCCGGGCTGCTGCACCTGGCCCGGCGCACGGTGGAGACCCACCTCACCCACGCCTACCGCAAGCTGCGGATACGGCGCAGGTCCGAGCTCACGGGCGCGCTGGGGACGCGCGGCGAGGAGGCCTGAGCGGTCTCGCGTTCAGCGACGGCCGCGCGCCCAGGACGTCCTGTCCGAGCGGGGGACGAGACCCGCCCGCACCGAGGCCATCCGCTCCTGCACCCCGCCGGTGGACACGGCGCCGGGAGGACCCGCGGGCACGTATGCCGCCTCGCCCCGGCACGGCGCGCAGAGTCCGCCCGCCAGCGCTTCGGGGCTGCCCGGCGCGCGGCACTCGCCGCATTCCAGGGTGAGCAGCGCGGTCCGCCGCTCCGGCGCCGGCCGGTGCGGGGGCAGCTTGTCGGTGAGCCGCCTGCGGAGCAGCGAGGCCGCGTGATGGACCGGCACGGGAAGCCCGTCGGTCAGGGCGTGCAGCAGCTCCGCCTCCGTGGCACCCCGCTCGAACCACTCGCCGACCTGCGGCTCCAGGCTCGTGCACTCCGCCGCCGACAGGCTCAGCGCGGGAGCCGTACGCCCCAGGGCGGCCAGCAGGACGAACGCCCGTGTGCGGGTGGGCTGTTGCCTCTCCTGCGGTACGTCGCCCCGGATGAACGCCGCCCACCAGTCGTCGTCGCGCGCGGTCCGGGAGAAGAACGTCCGGGTCACCCAGAGCATGACCTCGTCGGTGGCGAGGCACTCCCGGCCCCGGCGCAGATGCCCGGCCGCCTGGAGCCTGTTGAGTGCGGTCCGCAGGGCGCACTGCCCGTACGGGAGCACCTTGGCCAGCGTCTTCACGGAGATGTCGGCGCCGTCCGGCAGCCGGTCGACGTAGGCGGCGACGGCGGCCTCACGGGGCGCCAGATGCGAGAAGTCGCGCTCGTCGCGCGGGCGCTGGTCCGGGGCGGAACGCTTGCCGTAGCCGGGGTTCGCCATCGGGTGCGGGGTCACGTACGGGGTGCGGGGGGCAGCACTAAGCTGGTCGACAGCCATCAGATCGACCTTTCACGATCGGGTGGTCAGACCCCTGTCAGGTGTTGGCGCACCGACGGGGGTCGTCTGGTGTTCGGCACGCTAGAGCGTGGCGACGGTCCGTGGCAAGTCGGTCACATCCGGTCAACTTCGCAGGCGGGGAGGGTGGGTGGGTGGGAAAAGTCCCGCCCACCCATTCCTCGTAAAGAGCGCTCGGAGTCCAGGGCTTGAGCTTCGGGCCCGGCTCACCGCGTCCGGAGGGGATGCGGCGAACCCGTGCTCACGGCACGCAGCTTGTCGGGGTTGGCGACGTTGTGGATGGTCGAGATGCGCCCGGCCTCGTCGAAGTCGAAGGTGACCGTGGCGATCACGCGGCCCGCCCCGCTGAAGACCAGGCCCGGACCGCCGTTGATCTCGACGAGTTCGGCCTTCATGTCGGCGGGCTCGACGCCCTGGTAGGTGACGGTTCCGATGGCTGCGAACCAGGCGGCCACCGTGGACGCGCCCACGACCGGGCGCAGGGCCTGGCGGACCTTGCCGCCGCCGTCCGTCCACAGGGTGACGTCCGGGGACAGCAGCTCCATCAGGGAGTTCATGTCCCCGCCCGTCGCGGCGGTGAAGAATCGTTCCGTCGCGTCGCGCTGCTGCGACCGGTCCGCCGTGAAGCGCGGGCGCCGGGCCCGGACGTGTTCGCGGGCGCGGTGCGCGGCCTGCCGCACCGAGGCCTCGGACCGCTCCACCGCCTCCGCGATCTCGGCATGGCTGAAGTCGAAGACCTCCTTCAGCACGAACACCGCACGCTCCAGTGGGCTCAGCGTCTCCAGCACCACCAGCATCGCCATCGACACCGACTCGGCGTCCATGACGGTGTCGGCGGTGTCCGCGCTGGTCAGGATGGGCTCCGGGAGCCACGGGCCGACATAGACCTCGCGCTTGTGCCGGGTGGAGCGCAGCCGGTCCATCGCCAGGTTCGACACGATCCGCGCCAGGTAGGCCTTGGGATCGGCCACCTGGGAGCGGTCGGCGGCCGACCACTTGATCCAGGCGTCCTGCACCGTGTCCTCGGCGTCGGCCGCGGTGCCGAGGATGCGGTAGGCCACCGAGAACAGCAGGCCGCGGTACCGGTCGAAGGCCTCCTGGCCGGGGCCGGGAGCCGTCCGGGTCACTTGGCGCCCCGGATCCGGGTGAAGCGGCCGCCCCGGGGCCAGAACGCGCCCGACGCGGGCATCTTCTTCATACGGAGGTAGGTCGCCCAGGGGGATGCGGTCACGGTCTCCTTATACCTGGCGGCCGAACGGCCTGTCAGGTACATCCTCCGAGGGCTGTCGTCGGGCCGGGTGAACTGCACCACGGCGTCGTGCCGGCCGAGACTCACCGGTGTGTGGTAGTAGCCGAAGCGGAAGGGCTTGGGCCGCTTTCCCCGCAGGGCGCGGATGACCGACACCGCGGCGTGCACGCCGGTCGGCATCCCGCTCTGGCAGGTGCCGTGCATGACGCCGTACCCCTGGCGGACGGCGGCCGCGTCGCCCACGGCGTACACGTCCGGGTGGGACGTGGACCGCAGGGTGGTGTCCGTGACGATACGGCCGCGCTCGTCGACCTCCAGACCGGCGGCGGCGGCCAGCGGTGACACCCGCGTGCCGCTGGTCCACAGGACGAGGTCGGCCGGGATGCTCTCCCCGCCCGCCAGTTCGACCGAGTCCGGCAGCACCTTCACCACCTCGGCCCCGCTGCGCACCTGGACGGTCAGGCGGTCCAGCGCGGACCGCACGTACGCCCCGGCCTTCGGGTTCATGAGCGCACCGGGTCCGTCGCGGCCCAGCAGCACGACGTCCAGCCCGGGGTGCTGCTCGGCGATCTCCGCGGCCGACTCGACGCCCGTCAGCCCGCTGCCGCCGACGACCACCGTGCCGCTGTCGAGCCGCGCCAGCCGGTGGGCCACCGCCTCGGCGTCCTGCGCACTGTTCAGGGTGTACGCGTACTCCTCGACGCCCGGCACCGCCGTGGTGTCGGCCACGCTGCCCAGCCCGTACACGAGCGTGTCGTAGTGCAGGACCCGGTCGTCGTCGATCCGTACGGTCCTCGCGTCCGCGTCCACCGCCGTGACCCAGCCGCGTACGAACTGCGCGCCCGTGCCGTCGAGCAGCTCCGGGATGCTCAGTTCCCCGACCTGCTGCCCGGTCGCGGTCATGTGCAGCCGCAGCCGCTCGGTGAAGTGGTCCTGCGCGTTCACCAGGGTGACGCGTACGTCCTTCTGCCGCTCGACCCGGGCCGACAGCTGGATGGCCGCTGCCATACCCGCGTACCCGGCGCCCAGGATCAGGACGTGGTGGGGGGCCGGCCGGTCCGTCTCGTTCTGTGCGTTCATCGCTTCCGCCTTCTTCCGCCGTTTGCTGATGACCTGGGGACGGAAGTTGGGGGCCCGCCTGTGACGCGACATGAAGGTGACCTGCGTCATACATGACGTGAAGGGCCTCACCCAGCCTCGGGTGGGGCCCTTCCGGTCGTCTCGCTGTGCCGTCGGCTACTCCTGGGCAGCCTTACGGCGGCGCATCCACCACATCAGGGCGCCACCCGCGACCGCGAGAGCGGCGGCGACGCCTGCGATGAGGCCGACGGGGGTGTCGGAACCGGTGCCGGCGAGGTCGCCGCCCGGGTCCGGCCCGTCGGCCGGCGGTGTCGGCTTGCCGGTGTCACCGGGGCCGGGGGTGGTGGGGTCGGGGGCCGGTGACGACGGGGGGTCGGTCGGCTTGCCGGTGCCCGTCGGGGTCGGCGTCGGGGTGGGCGCGGTGTCGCCCTCGTCGTTGCGTCCCGCACTGTTGCCGCCGAGAAGGAGCAGGTCATCGGTGCGGGTGTCGTTGGTGACGGTCTTGACCGACGTCTTGGTCTGGCGGGGCCGGTACGGGTGTTCGAGGCGGAACTCGACCTGGGAGACGTTCCGCTTCGGCTGCTTGGAGAAGTCGACGCCGCCGACGCCCTGGTTGTAGACCTTGCCGCCGTAACGGAGCTCGAACCACTCCACACCGTCGCGGATGCTCTTCATGTACCGGTCCCAGACGCCCTCGCGGGTCCACTCCTGGTTCGGTGCGCGCAGCGGCCATGCGGAGGCGTCGTCACTGTTGATGATCGTGCGGTAGTCGGTGGGCTGCTGGGCGTCCTGCTGCCGGATGTACTCGGCGGCGACGCGGGCGGTGTAGACGGCGCGCAGGTCGGCGTAGTCCGTGTCCTTGTTGATGCGCTCCTCGACGACGGGCATGACGTTGGTGCTGATGCTCCGCTCGATGGCCGTCTTCTCGGCGTCGGACAGGTCCTTGCACTCGGTGCTGCCGGGCACCGTGTAGTCGACGTCGAGCCACTGGACGTCCACCTTCAGGGGCGCGTCCAGGATGTAGATGCCGCCGTCCTGCTGGCGGACCTTCGCCGTCTCGGGGCTGATCCACATGCGCACGCCGGGGAAGCACGGGATGCCGTCACGGCGCGGTGCGGTGTCCCAGTACCGCTTGGCCCCGGCGTGCTTGTCGGGGTTCACGGCTTCGGCGAAGTCGTGCTTCATCTCCAGGTCGGCCTCCAGCAGGACACGGCCGGCGTCGGTCTTGCCGAACTTGGTGTCCATGACCTTGCCGGGCTGGTCCGGGTTCAGATTGACCCAGAACTTGTCCGGTGTGAGGGCCAGCCAGGTGAAGAACGAATCGGAGATCAACTGGGCGCGGGTCTTGCCGCCCCAGCCCATCTCCTGGCCTTCGGGGGCTTCGTTCGCCGCGAACGAGTAGTCCAGACCCTGGCCCTTGACGGGCTTTCCGACGTACTGGAGGTCCATCGTGGTGAAGTCGACGCCGCCCGGGCCCTTCATGCCACGGTCCATGCTGGGGATCTTCCCGATCCGCTCCAGCCGCTTCTTCATGTCCTCGGGAGTGGGGGCGGACTTGTTGATGAGGTCGTTGCCGCCGCCACGCGAGCCGGTGGAGGTGCCGGGCTTGGCGTTCATGTACGGGTCGACGCGGCGGGTGGGCGCGTTCTGGGTCCCCTTGGGCGCGTTCTCGACGGCGTCGGACCGGTAGTAGACCTTCTTCACCCGGTCCGGGGCGATCTTCCGCATCGCCTCGTCATGGTTCTTGGCGCCGCCCTTCGGCTCCTGACCGTAGGCGTAGGTCAGGCTCTTGCCCTTGTGGGCGGGGTCCTTGAGCAGGGCGATGTCTTTGGGGCGCTGCGTGCGGTCGGGCTTGTTGTTCGACTTGCCCTCGACGACCTCCTGGGTGCGCGTGTTGTACGCGTCCAGGCGCCGCACGTAGGTCTTCTTGGTGTCGGGGTCGTAGACCTCGATCTCCTTCTCGCAGATCCAGTCCGGTCCGACGAGTCCGCGGTCGTGGACGAGCTTGGCCATGTAGGCGCGGCCGCGCGGGTCGTGACCGCCCTGGGGGATGTAGAAGTCGTCCCGGTAGTCGGTGAAGGACGCGCCCTTCCACCGGCTGGTCTCCTTGGCCCGCTTCCAGTAGGCCCAGACGCGGCGCTTGTCGCCCTTCTTGTAGTCGTCGGGGTCGTCGCTGATGCCGTCCAGCTCGGCCTGGGTGGGTTCCTTCAGCCCGTCCCACTGCTTCTGCCCGTTGACATAGTCGAACTCGTCCCAGTCGGACTTGTTGCGCTCGAAGCCGTCGTCGGGCATGGAGCCCTCCACGACGTCGGCGAAGTCGTAGAGATCGCTGAACATCTCGTCGCAGCGCTTGCCGGGCTTGAGGCCCTTCGGTGCCGCCTCCGCCGCCGTGAGCGACGGGAGACCGGTCAAGGTCAAGGCCCCGGCACAGGCCGCGGCTATCGCAGTTCTCGCCCACCAGCTTCGCCGGCGGGAACGGATCGCTTGTGTCACGCGAAACCCCCAGGGGGCCCAGATCAGCACAGTGCTCCGCGCGGCACCACGGGCCCCCGTGGTCGATCGGTGCCGCCCGAGCGACCGCTCACACTAGGGACTCAACTAGCCCTCCGCACGCAGTATTTGGCGTGCCGTGACCGTCAACTCCGCTGTTCCACCGGATCGTCACACCCCGCACACACGGCCGCGCGGCGGTCGCACGGTGAGGGACTAGGCTCGCGCCCCATGGAATGGACAGACCCCCGCGACATGGATGACGAGGAGCACGCCGCCTACCTGCGCGAGGAGAAGCAGGCCGAGGAGGAGGCCGCCCACAACCTGGCCCTGACGGCATGGCTGGACGCCCAGAAGCAGGCGTTCGAGACGTGGAAGCGGCACCGGGAGGAGTGGGGGCCGTGGGACTTCACCGTCGATTCCCTGGCCCGGCTGGAGGCGATGGTCCGCGCCGCGTACGCGAGCCCCGACCGGGCGCGCGAGAAGGCCGGCGAGGCGGAGATCACGGTGGCCGCCTGGTATCTCGGCGAGGTCCACAACCGGGCCTTCGGCACCGGGTGGCGCCTCACCCCCGGCGGCAGCGGTCTGCCGAAGCCCCGCATCACGCCGCCGTGGGACCGCCGGGACGCGTTCTACTTCACCGACCCCGAACACATCGAGGAGGACGCCCGGCCGGTGTACACGCCGACCGACGTCATCTGCTCCCTGCCCGCACGGCCGCCGGAGCGGGGGCTGCTGCACCGGATCGACACCCGGTGGGAGGTCCCCACCGCATGTGACGACCCGGACTGCCGCTACCACCGGAACGGCTGAGACGACGCCCGGCCCACTACCGGCCGGCGCGTGGCGAGTTCGGGATGTCGCCCAGTCCCAGGGACGCCGGCGGCGGCAGGGGTGTCGCCCGGTCGGCCCGGAATGCCTGGAGCAGATAGGCGGCCAGACGCCGGGACGCTGCGGCCGCCTCCTCGCCCGAGCCGACCGCGACCCCGCAGTTGGCGAGCAGCAGCAGGGTGATGTCGCTCGGGTCGAAGTCCTGGCGCAGCCCGCCCGCGTCCTTGGCCCGTCGGACCAGCAGGGCCAGACGTTCCTCGGCGCGGGTGCGTTCGAGCGCGAAGTCCGCCTGGCCGGGGAACTCTGCGAGGAACGCCTGCGTGAACCCCCGGTCCACCGCCTGCATCAGACAGACCTGCTCGATCACCGTGCAGAACCCGCGCCAGGGGTCCGGGTCCGCCAGCCCTTCGTCGAGCACGGACACACAGTGGGTGAGCTCCTCCGCGAACGCCTCCGTCACGAGCGCGTCGCGGGTGGGGAACCGCCGGTACAGCGTGGCGACCCCGACCCCCGCCCGCCGGGCGACCGCCGCCACGGGGACGTCGATGCCCTGCGCGGCGAAGGCCTCGCGCGCCGCCCGGAGGATCCGCTCCCGGTTCTCCCGGGCATCGGCGCGCAGGCCTTCACGGACCGGTTTGTGAGAGGTCTGATCAGGCATGTTTCTCACTTTAGGCCAAGTGGAGGGGGCCATCCACTTACGCGCATAGCCTGGAGGACATGAACGACATGCGCGCGGCGCTCTACGACAGCTATGGCCCTCCCGACGTGCTCTACGTCGGCAAGGTCCCGGTACCGGCACTACAGCGGGGCGAGGTGCTGGTCCGCGTCCACGCGGCGAGCGTCAACGGTGGTGAGCTCTACGGACGGGCCGGACGCGTGCGCCTGGTGACCGGCCGCACCTTCCCGAAGCGCACGGGGATCGACTTCGCCGGCGAGGTCGCCGAGGTGGACCCGGCCGTCACCGGCCTGCGCCCCGGCGCCCGGGTGTGGGGCGTCCTGCCCCGCACCTTCGGCAGCGCGGCCGAATACGTCGCCGTACGCCCCCGGAACCTCGCGTACGCCCCCGAGAACCTCGGCCTCGTCGAGGCCGCCTCCCTTCCCGTCGGCACGACAGCCATCACCGCCCTCCGGACCAAGGCAAGGCTGAAGGCAGGCGAGCGCCTGCTCGTGCGGGGCGCCGCCGGGGGAGTCGGCAGCATCGCCGTCCAGCTCGGCAAGGCTCTCGGCGCCCACGTCACGGGCCTCGCGGGCACGAAGAACCTCGACCTCGTCCGGGAGCTGGGCGCGGACGAGGCCCACAGCTACGCGACCACCGGACCGTCCGGCCTGGGCCGGTTCGACGTCATCATGGATACCGTCGGCACCGAACTCCGCTCCTTCCGGAGGCAGCTGGCACCCGGGGGCCGCATGGTCTCCATCTCCTTCGACATCGACCACATCGCCGCGAGCCTGGGCTACATGCTGGCCTCGACGGCCCACGGCCGGGGGCGTGTCCGCTTCTTCAGCGGCAACCCGACCCACGACCTGCTCGCCGAACTCACCCGGTACGTGGAGAGCGGCGCCATCCGCCCGGTCGTGGACACCGTCCACCCGCTCTCCGGAATCGCCGCAGCCCACCAGGCCCTGGAGGCCGGCGGCGTACGGGGGAAGCATGTGATCCAGGTGGTCTGAGACGCGCCCCGCACTCACACACCGAGGCCGGCGTCCCGCGCCAGCAGCGCGGCCTGCACCCTGTTCTCGCACTCCAGCTTGGCGAGGATGCGGCTCACATACGCCTTCACCGTCGCCTCGCTCATATGGATCCGCTGACCCGCGTCCGCGTTGGAGAGGCCCTCGCCGAGCAGGGCCAGGACGTCACGTTCGCGGCCGGTCAGCTTCTCCAGCCTGCGACGGGCGTCCTCCGCACGCTGTGTGGTGCCTCCGGAAGCAAGCGAGTCCACGACATGCCGGGTGGCGCCGGGCGACAGATACGCCTCCCCGGCCGCCGCCGCCCGCACCGCCCGCATGAGCTCCGCGGGCGCCGAGTCCTTCAGAAGAAAGCCCGCGCTCCCCCCGGTCAGGGCACGCAGCACGTTCTGCCGCTCGCCGAACGTCGTCAGGATCAGCACCCTCACCTGGGGGACCGCCCGGCGCAGCTCGGTCAGGGCCGTCAGCCCGTCCATCACCGGCATCTGGATGTCCAGCAGTGCGACGTCCACCCGCTGGGACCGGGCGAGTTCGACCGCCTCACGGCCGTCCGCCGCCTCGGCGACGACATCGATGTCGTCGGCCGAGGAGAGGATCATCCGGATGCCCGCCCGGATCAGCGGCTCGTCATCCGCCACAAGAACCCTGATCACGACTCTCCTGAGCGGTTCTGATCGGTCAACTCTGCGGGCATCGGGCCATCATTCCCGATCACCCGGCCCGCCGGGGGCCCGTGCTCCCTCAGCCCGCCTCGAAGGACTTCTTCTCGATCAGCTTGCCGTCCTTGAAGCAGAACCGGAAGACCGGGTCCGCGTCCAGGCCGGACCCGATCTCCGTGGAGAGCAGGGTGAGGCACGTCGCGCCGTCCGGCTCCGGCGGTGCGCCGTCGCCCGGACCGGTGTTCATGAACGATTCCCCGCTCGGCAGTCCGTCGCGTACGGACCGCTCCGACTGACCGACCGTCACGGCGTCGTACTGCTCGGGCTCGATCATCGCCTTGTCCGCCTCCCGTACGAGGAGGACTCCCGCCACGACCACCGCGATCACGAGCACGACGGCGACCAGGGCCGCCACTCCGCACCCGATGGCTATTCCGTTGCCCCTCTTGGTCCTGTTCACTGCCTTGGCCAACTCCTTCGGGAGACCGTTCCAGTCGATGACCGGATCACTCTCACCCGGAGGGCCCGCCGGGTTCTGCGCCCGAAAGTCGTCCGGAGGAGCGACGAACGTCTTCCTCGCGTCACCGGGTGACGTGTACGGCAGCACGCCGGCCAGCCGGAACCCGCCGCCGGTCGTGGGACCCGCGTGCACCATGCCGCCGACGAGCCGGGCCCTCTCCTCGAGACCGGTCAGCCCCTGACCCCCGCTCGCGACACCGCCGCGCACCGGTCCCGCCACCGGGCCGTTGGCGACCTCCACGACCAGCGAGTCCGGCTCGTACCGCAGGCCGATGGTGATCGACGCACCCGGAGCGTGCTTATGGGCGTTGGTCAGCCCCTCCTGGACCACGCGGTAGGCCGCGTGGTCGGCGGTCGTCGCGAGCGGGCGCGCCTCGCCCGAGCGCCGGATCTCCACGGCCGCGCCCGCCCTCCGGGACGTCTCGGCCAGCCCGTCGATGCCCCCCACACCACGTGACGGCGCCCCGGGGTCCTCGCCTCGGGGGCCTTCTCCGGCTGGGGCAGCGTCCACGCCGTCCCTCAGCACGCCCACCACGTCACGCAGTTCGTGCATCGCGGCCACCGACGCCTCACGCAGCACCCCGACGGCCTCGCGCTGCTGTCCGGTCAGCTCGCGGTCCACCTCCAGCGCGCCGGTGTGCACCGCGATCAGGGCGAGCTGGTGGCCGAGGCTGTCATGCATGTCCTGCGCGATCCGCTGACGCTCCAGCATCCTGGCCTGCCCGGCGATCATCGCCCGCTCACGGAGGAGTTGGGCGTTGTACTCGTGGAGGGTGTCGGTCAGCGTCCTGCGCTGCGACCAGTAGCGTCCCGCGAGTCCCGGGACGATCATCGCGACCAGGATGAACATCCCGGCGACGGCCAGCAGCGGCCACGACGCGTGCGACTCCCATGCGGCGGTCAGGCCGAGGCAGAGACCGTACGCAAGAGCGAAGAAGACACAAGCCCTGCCGAGGCCGTCGATCCGCCGCCCGGCCGACCAGGCGACGACGAGGAGCAGGGGCGCGAAACCGAAGAACGGCGCGGAACCGGCCGCGGCAGCCAGCAGCACTGCTGCGGGCAGCCCTCGGCGCAGGAGCGACAACAGCCCGGCCAGCACCCCGACCACGAGGGCCTGCACCGTGCTCTCGTCGTCCAGCAGCCCGGCGCCCACCCCCAGCAGCGCGAGCGCCAGGCTCAGGAAGATCTCCCCCACGATGCGCTGGGCAGGCCACATCCCGGGCGCGAGGAGGGCCCGCCCCGGCCCGGCCGACCAGGACGCCAGCCGCGTCCTCACCGCCGATGCAAGGGGGGAGGGGTTTGCGGGGGGCATGGAATCAACACGAGTCACGCGCCCACGGTAGAGACCCCGGGCCCGGCACCGCTGTAGCCATTGGTCGCGACGGCGTACGACGAAAGTCGTTCCAGCGTCGGCGTAATGGCCTCTTCAGGGCTTCGTCCGGGGCCTGTAACAGGACTAGTTGATCTCTGTGGCAGCCGTTGCATGTGTGATCAGATGACACATGCCCGGGGAATCCCCGGCGCGTACCAGTGCTCCGCCCGGTCGGAAACCTCGACCGTGCCGGAGTGCGAGACGTATCAGCTGCGTCGCCCGTCCGGCCCCGTATCGACGCGGGCCGGAGCGGTAGGACGGAAACGCGTGGTGTCCCCGCGTCCGTCCCCACCAGCGGCCGTGCGCCCTTCGGCGCGCGTGCCCTCAGGCGAAAGAGAGCGAACAATGCGCAAGACCCTCATCAAGGCCGCAGTTGTCGGTGCGAGCGTCCTGGCCCTCACCGGTATCACCGCCGGCGCGGCCCAGGCGTCGGTGCAGGGACCGGACATCAAGGGAACCGGCAGTTTCCAGGACTGCATGAACTGGGGCCAGGCGCTCAAGAACAACGGCACGGTCGTGGACTTCGCCTGCATGGTGGGCTCCGAGCCCAACACGTACGAGCTCACGCCGTTCTACGCGAGCTGATCCCCTTACCGGACCGGCCTTGCCGGCTTCCCCGGCGGAGCGCGCCCGCCGGGGAGGCCGGAGGTGGTTATCCGCGCTTCAGATCGGCTACGAAGGCGGACCATGCGGCGGCCCGGAACACGAGTGCCGGGCCGTCGGTGACCTTGGAGTCCCGGACGGGGACGACGTGGGGGAGACCGTCGGCAACCTCCAGGCAGTTGCCACCGCTGCCGTCGCTGTACGTGGACTTGCGCCAGGTGGCGACTTCGAGACAGTTGCCGCCGCTGGCATCGCTGTACGAGGACTTGTGCCAGGTTGCTGTGGAGAGGTCGTAGTCAGAACTGCTGATCTTCATGGGCGTAATCCTCCGCCACCGACTTGATCAAGGCCAGGGACGCATCAGGTGACAATGCGCTGGCCACCAGCAAATCGTAGGTCAGTTCGTACGACCGCACTGATGCCGGATCGTCAAGTAGCTGCCCTGAACCCAGGCCGTCCAGGTAGGCGAGGGACGGTGCGTCAGGGAATGCCATGAGCTTGAGAGGCCCGCCCATGGCTGCGTGCCCACCAGCGCTGTAGGGCAAGACCTGGATGATGACTCGTCGTTGTTGGATGAGCTTCATCAGGTGGCGAAGTGCCTCTGCCATGACGGCGGGGCCGCCTACCCTTCGTCGGAGCACCGCCTCGTCCAGAACCATCCACACCGTGGGGGTTGTTGGATGGCTCAGAAGTCCGGCGCGCTCGATCCTGGCCGCGACAAGCTCGTCGATCGACTCTTCCGGCGTGGTGGGCCTCCCCGCGCGGAACACGGCCCGCGCATACGGCTCAGCCTGTAGGAGCCCAGGGATGAGAAGCGGCGAGTACTCCTTAATGGTCTCCGCAACTGCTTCCGCCTCCGCCGCCTCCGCGAAGTGGTCCGGGTACTTGGACTTCCTCAGGGCCGCGCAGTTCCGTACGAAGAACCCGCCCGCGCCCAGCACCTCGTCCAGCTTCTGGGCCTGGTCCACCTGCATGCGCCGCGTGCCGGCCTCCAGTTGGCCGATGAAGGAGCCGCTGACGAACAGCGGCGCCCCCAGGTCGTCCTGCGAAAGGCCCGCCGCCTCCCTGCGGTGGCGGAGTTCGGCGCCGAGGAGCGCGCGGGGTGAGGACGAGGGGTCGAGCTTCTTGGGTCCGGGCAAGGCGACTCCCTGTGACACATCTGGGGGTGTTGGAACTGCGCCTCTTCCACGGTAGCGACGGATTGGACACGCTGTGTACGCATAGCCACTACTCAGTGTGGAAATGGGGAAGATCATGATGACGGCTACGGAACGGCGCAAAGAAGCAGCGGGCAGAGTGCAGGCTGCCGAGGACGCGGTGGCGCGGCTGCGGGCCGGCCTCGCGGGGGTCGGTGTGAAGCTGCCCTCGCTGCGGATCGACCCGGCCTCGTGTGCGAGGGACGAGCCGGCCCCGCTCGTCGACCTCGGCCGGTGCTCGCTGGAGACGGCCATGCGGCTGAGCGTGCAGTTGGAAGCGGCGGCGGCTCATGACAGTTGAAGGACTGGAGCCGTGTACCCCGGAGCCCGGGACGTTCGTGGTGGACGGCCGGGACGGCCGGGTGGGCCGGGTGATGGGCCGCGTCGGACCGTACGTACAACTGCGCCCCCCGGGCGGCGGCGCGGAGTGGGACTGCCCGCCGGACGCCGTCCGGCCCGCCCCGCCGGGGCTCGTGCTCCGGGCCCGGGTTCGGGAGATCAACCGGGAGGGGCGGCTGCCGTGAGGCCGCCCCGGAGCGTTACGTCCGGGCCGCCGCCCGCCGCTCCCGGGCCTGGACGAGCCGCTGCTGGAGTACCGCGAAAAGCGTGGCGGAGGACGGAAGGGCCAGGGCGCCGGTGAGCAGCAGCGCGACGGCGATCGGGACGAGGAGCCCGACGACGTACGCGGCGTAGGTGTTGTCCGGGCCCCACTCCAGGAAGACGTGGACCGTGCCGGAGCGCAGAGGCCGTGCGGCGAGGTGGAGCAGGACGTACATGCCGACGGTGAGCCCGCCCAGGGGAAGCGCGAAGGCCACGGTCCGGAACCAGGCGGAGGCCCGGCCCCACACGAGCGACCAGGAGCGGCGCATCGCGGCCCGGGGCCCGAGGCCTTCCGTCGCGGCGGTGGCCGGGGCCAGGGTCCAGCCGAGCCGGAGCACCAGCGCGATCGCCATGCCCAGCAGGGGCGGACCGTAGCGCAGCACCTCGAACAGGTTGGGGTACTCCCACTTCGGGACGAGCACGGTGTACTCCCTGAACGTGGTGGTGGTGAAGTACTCCTCCACCAGGATCCCGAGCACCACCGGAGCCCACACGAACACCCCGCGCAGCACGTACACGCCCAGGACCGCGCGGAAGCGGCCGCGTCCCCCGGCGGCCGCACGGGCCGCCGCGGTCTGGATGGCGGCGCACCCGACGTGCAGCAGGAGTATCAGGAACGGCAGGGAGGCCAGGAGGGTGAGCCACATGTCGTTCACCCGGCTGCCGTCGGGGGCGTAGGAGTCCTCGTCGAGGTGGGCCCTGATCGAGGCCAGGCGTATCTCGGTGAACGTGGGCCACATGACGAGGAACGCCACGGCCGTCACCGCCAGGCCCCCCAGCGCGGCCAGCCCGGTCACGCGCGCCGTCACAGCGACCAGCGGGCGGCCGTCGCGGCGCAGGACGCCGAAGGCTGTGCGGACGATGCCATGCCGTGGCCCGTGCCCGTCCTCCTCTGCCCGCAGTTGCCCGCCTGGGGTGGGAGCCGCCGTCATGCCTTCCGCCTTTCGCCGTCCGTATGTGCGCTGCTCGGTGGCCAGCGTCTGCACAATGAGATGCGGGCGAACGGCGGTCCGGTTCTCAGGAACGTCGATCTGCGCCGCGACCCAAGCCGCGGAGAAGGAACGTGCAATGGCCGAAAGCGATCAAGGGTACGAGGGCCCCCCGTGGGAGTACCTGCTGCGGACATGGCAAGACCTGGACGTGCCCGAGGGGTGGCGCGCGGAGATCGTCGAAGGACGGATCGTCCTGGCACCGCCGCCGCATGCGCACCACAGCGGTATCGCCGCGACGGTGCAGCGCACGCTCTACGCGAACCTCCCCGAGGAACTGGGGATCTACCAGAGGCTTGGTGGGCATGTCGCCCTTCTGGATGCGTTGTACGTCCCGGACATCGTCGTGATGCCGACCGGGCTGATTGCAGCCGCTGACCCGGAGTCCAACGTCCCGATGGACGCGGCTGAGGCGCTGCTGATCGTCGAGATCACGTCCAAGGGGAACGCCCGGGAGGACAGGACGAAGAAGTACCGCGCGTATGCGCGGGCAGGGGTCCCGATGTACCTGCTGATCGACCGGTTCGACACGCGGGGGGCGATGGCCACGCTGTTCACCGAGCCGAACGAGGACGGAACGTACAAGCGTTCCGACGCCGTCCCCTTCGGGAAGCCGCTCCCGCTGCCCGAGCCCTTCGGCGTCACCCTGCTCACGGCGGACTTCCCGGGCTGAACAACAGCGGGGCCGGCTCCGTATGAGGAGCCGACCCGGCCTCTGTGCATGGTGCGTCTGGTTCACATGATGCGGTAGCTGTCGTAGTAGCCGCCGACCTGGGCGTGGTAGCCCGGGTCGTCCGCATGGTTGTGCTTGTCGAACACCGGGGAGTCCTTTATCTGGTCCTTGGTCAGATCGACGAATACCGTCTTGTGCTCCGTGTCGATCCCCTTGACCGTGCCCGCCGGAAGCAGGACGGTCCTGCCGAAGATCCAGACCCCGGTGTCGACGACCAGGTAGGCCGAGCCCACCTCGTCGGAGTGCTTGTCGACCTTGCCGATGCTTCCGTCCGTCGCCTCGACCGAGAATCCGGTCAGGTCGGCGCCCGCGGTATGACCGCTCGTGGGCTGATAGCCCCACAGGTTGTCGCTCATTTACGGCTCCTTCCTCGACGGTTTCATTCGGTACGGCGAACCCCATCGTGATGAGGACGAGTGCCGCTCACTATTTCGGCTGCCCGCACTTTTCCGGTCCACACCCCGTGAATTCGGTGAACGCAGCAAAGACGCGGGTGGGGGGGGGGCCGGCGGGGCCCCCCCCCCCCCCCCCCCCCCGCGGCGTCCGCCGATAACCACGCTGGCGTCGGCGGAGCTACGGGCGCCCCCTCCACTGCCGGGCGCCCCCGCGACACACGACACAC
>NZ_JBITFK010000011.1:274633-301081 GCF_044455985.1 Streptomyces sp. NPDC051064 | reverse complement strand
TCGATGTCTCCTGCGCGCGGGACTGGGACGAAGTGATCACCGTCGTACGCGACCGGTTCGGAACGCTGGACGTGCTCGTGAACCTCGCCGGCATCGTGGACTGGCCAGGTATCGAGGACACGCGGGAAGAGGCTTGGGACCGCGTCATCGACGTGAACCAGAAAGGCACATGGCTCGGCATGAAGGCGGCGATGCCGCTCCTGCGTGCGAGCGGCAACGCGTCGGTGATCAATACGTCGTCGGTACTCGGCCTGGTAGGAAGCGGTGCGGCTGCGGCCTACCAGGCGTCCAAGGGGGCCGTGCGCCTGTTGAGCAAGACCGCCGCGGTCGAGTACGCCCGGCAGGGAGTACGGATCAACTCGGTGCACCCCGGGGTGATCGCCACGCCGATGATCCAGGAACTCCTGGACGACCAGGGCGACCAGCAGCCGGACATCCAACGCACCCCCATGCGCCGAGCCGGCCGCGCCGACGAGATCGCACCCGCGATCCTCTTCCTGGCCTGCGACGACTCCTCGTTCGTCACCGGCTCGGAGCTGGTGGTCGACGGCGGGCTCACCGCGCACTGAACAAACCCAGCCGTACGACGTCCACGACGGCCTGCCGTGAATCCGTCAACGGCGCGGCCCACCCGGTCCGCGCACCGCACCACTGCACAGCACTTCAGACGCCCTGCACCGGCGCCTGCACTCACACTCACCTTCTCCAGGGACCGCACCATGACACCTGCAACCGCATCCGCCGCAACATCCGAATCCACCGAGTTCGCTGGGAAGACCGCCCTCGTCACTGGAGCCGCGCGAGGGGTGGGCCGGGAGACCGTGGCGCTCCTCCACGCCCGCGGCGCCCGGGTCGTCGCCCTCGACCTCCGCCCCGACGTCACGAACCTGGCGGAAGAGTTTCCCGGCGTCGTCGCGACAAACGGTGACATCACCCAGGAGGAGACCGCCCACCGCGCGGTGGCAACGGCCCTGGACGCCTTCGGCGGACTGGACATCCTCGTGAACAATGCCGGGCGCACCCAGAACAAACCCGTCACCGAAACCACGGCCGAGGACTGGGACACCGTGATGGCGGTCAACGCCCGCGGCGCCTTCTTCTGCACCCGCGAGGCGTTCCGGGCCATGAAGAACCGCGGCGGCGGCGCCATCGTCAGCACCGGCTCGTACGCCTCCACCGTCGCCCTGCCCGAAGGCGTCGCCTACAGTGCGTCGAAGGGCGCTCTGGCCCAACTGACCAAGGTGCTCGCCGTCGAGGGCGGCCCGCTGGGCATCCGCGCCAACCTCGTGGCCGCGGGCGTCATCGAGACGGACTTCCTCGACACGATCCGCCCCGACAGCCGCGCCTACCTGGCGTCCTTCGCCGCCGCGCAGCCCCTGGGACGTGTGGCGCAGCCCGAGGAGATCGCCGAGGTCCTGTGCTTCCTCGTCTCGCCCCGCTCCAGTTTCGTCACGGGAGCCGTGGTCGCCGCTGACGGCGGTTTCACCGCAATCTAGCGACGCATCAGACAGCACATATCTGGCGACCACGGCCCGCAGGCCCTGGTCGTCGGCACTTCCACCGGATGATGTAACCGGGAGGTGCCCGAGTCGCGCAGCGGGCGTAGTCAGGCGCCCTAACCGTAGCCGCCGACTCCAGCACACTCCACGACAGGGACCGCCGGCGGACTGTTTTCCGCTATCGCGTCTGCGCAGCCGACCGATGGGCCGTATCCGCCGCTGTGCGGGGGCGGGGCACAGCTGCGGCGGCTGACGCCAGGTCGAGGCGCTTGTCCATGTCAAGGCGGAAGGTGCCGTACGGGTTGACGTTGGACCAGAACAGCGCGGTCAGGCCGCGCCGGTCCTCGTCGGTCAGCTTCTTCGCCCACGCCGGTTCGGCCAGGACCTGCTGCACCAGCAGGGTGTTGACGTGCACGAGCGCGGACTGGAGCAGGTGCAGGGCGAGCATCGACGTCTCGGCGTGCTCCTTGTCCGGGCCGGTCAGGGCGCCGTCCTTGCCGTAGTGGAGCACGGTGTTCGCGCTGTTCCAGTTCTCCACGACCTGGAGCCCACCATGGATCTCGCGGCGCAGGCCGGGGCTGGCGAGATAGTCGCAAGCGAAGACCGTACGCACGGCCCGGCCGAGTTCTTCGAGAGCCTGGTAGGTGGGGTGCTTGGGGCCACCCCGGGTGAAGCGCCGCAGCACCTGTTCCGCCTCAGCGGTGCCGAGCCGGAGCGCGGTCGCGTACTTCACCATCTGGTCGTACTGCTGCTCGATCAGCTCCCAGAGGATCGGCCGCGTCAGCGAAGCACCGAGCGCTGGCCAGCCGGGCGGGGTGTCGTCCGGGCGGTACAGGCGGATGCTGCCGATGTTCTTCAGCCTCGGCAGCAGACGGAAGTTGAGCAGTTCGGTGAAGGCAAACCCGACCACGCTCGCGCCGTGGGTGTCGACGTAGTTCGACTCGATCTCGGCGTCCGTGCAGTGCCGCAGCAGGCCCTCGATCATCGCCGCGACCTCGGACGACGAACAGGACTTGAGCTGGGAGTAGATACAGACGTTCTTCCGCTCGACGTGCCAGTAGATCATCACGCCGTTGCCGCCGTAGCGGGCGTGGTACTCGGTCATGAAGTTCGAGGACCAGGACCCGAACTTCTTCGAGTCCGACGCGCACGCGGTGCCGCGGCCCCACCATGCGGTGTCGCGGGCGGCGAAGGTGGCGTTCACCAGTCTGGTGACGGCGGCCCGCAGGTTGTCGACGGTGATGAAGTGCCGCCGCACGTGCCGCAGCGCTGCCTCGCTCTCACCGTGCTCGCCGGTCGCCACGATCGCCCGGATGCCCATGTTGGTACCGAGTGCGAAGAGGGCCAGCAGGAGGCGGCGCTGGAGGACGTCACGCTCGATGCGTTCGTACGCGGCGACCGAGGAGAACTGGTCGGTGAAGCCGGTGAGGAAGTCGGCGTTCTTCAGCACGTCCAGGAGGTCGAGGACGCCCCAGCGGCGCGCGACCTCCTCCTTGAGGGCCGCCAGGCCAGTGGGCTCGGCCAGCGGCTCCAGCTTCGGCACGGTGATCCACGGCTCGCCCTTGCGGGTGGTGACCTTCACCCCGCCCGCGCTGCCGTCCGCGAGCGCGCCGGACAGCTGGTCCAGGCCCACGGTCATGCGTTTCTTCAGGTCCGCGATGAACACCCGCGGGTTCAGCGGCTGGCGGATCGCTGCGTAGTGCACGGCGCGGGTCGCCTCGAAGTCGCCGGGCAGGTCGTCCTCCGGGTTTCGCCAGCGCGCGGCGCCCTCGACGTAGATCTCCCGGCGGCGGACCGCGTCCCGCAGCGCGACCAGGACGCACAGCTCGTAGGGGATGCGCTCGACCTTGCCCTTGTCGTCGACGACCGCCTCGCGCCAGTCCTTGCGCACCACGCCGTCCATCGGCACGTCGTCGCCGGCGTCGTAGAAGCGGGTCTTGCCGTCGACGTCGGCGTACTTCTTCAGCAGCTTCATCGCGTCCATCACCGGCCGGTACGCGGTGTTGTTGCACTTGAAGCCCAGAGTGTTCAGCAGCGGCGGCAACATCTGCCGGTAGTACGAGCTGTACGAGGAGCGGAGCGTGGTGCGGACCTTGGCCTTGAAGACCTTTTCATTCGCCTTCGCCTCGGCCACCAGCTCGCGCAGCGTCTTCTCCCCGACCACCGGGAACAGGGCCCGGCGTACGACCTCGTCAGGCTTGTCGACGGCCGCCGTCGCCAGCTTGAAGAGGATGCCCTCCTTGCCGCGGACCTTCTTCAACTCGGCGGTGAGCTGCTTCTCCACCCGCCGCTCGGCCCGTGCGTTGATCTTGTGGACCAGGGCGACCAGCAGCTCGACCAGAGCGTCGGTGATCTCCGCCTGACGAGACGAGCACAGCGCCGCGAGCAGGGTGATCCGTACGTCCTCCGCTGTGTCACGGAAGTCCGAGGGGTACATCTTGATCGCCCGTGCCCGCCAGGCGGCCACCACCTTCTCCGAGCAGTCCGTGAACAGCCCGTCGGGAAGCCCGAGCTTGCGCACGTCGTTGAGCTTGGTGATCTCCGTCAGCAGGGAGTCCAGGCCGACTGCCCCCGGGTCGCGCTTGAGCGCGGCCAGCAGCGCGGTACCCGCCTCGTTGTCCTCAGCCACCAAGGACAGCAGCCGGGCCGTGCCGGCCTCACCGAGGCGGCCGATCGTGCGGGCGCAGAACGTCTTCTCCCACTTGCCGCGCGCGGCGACGAGGACCTTCTCGACCCGGGTGCGGCCCGGCGGCTCGATCTTCCGGGCCCGGCACTCGACCAGCAGAGCCTCGCGCTGCCGGTCCTCCACCAGCTCGACCGGGCAGACCTCCACGGCCAGCCACTCGGCCAGCGCCTTCTCGTCCGCGACCGTCGACGGCCGGAATCCCAGGGCCTCGCGGATCTGCTTGCGGTGGTACTCGGCGGTCCGGCCGACCAGCGTGTACTTCGTGAAGTCAGTGGCCGGGACCTTCACCAGATCGGCGACCTAGTCCACCGCGGTCGGCGGGACCTCTTCCAGCACATCGGGGAAGCGGCCTTCCAGCTCGAAGAACTTCAGCAAGAGGCTGAAGCCGAGCCGGGTCGTCCCGCTCTTGTTCGCCACCAGGTCCCACTCGCCGTCTACCAGCGTCCAGTTCGCCAACAGCTCCTCTGGCGACCACTCTTGCCGCATGCCCGCCCCTTTGGCCTCGATCACTCGATCAAGACCAACGACGACGCCCAGGACGGGGAAACGGGGATCGTCTGGCTCTACCCGCGACCTACTTTGCGGCTGGTGTCTGAGCTAGGACTCCAAGGCCGAATTCGGTGGTCACCGACGCGGCGACCTCCTCGTCGCGGGCCAGATGGTGGATCGCGGTGATCTTCTCCTGCGGTGTCTCCGGGTTGTCGACCGTCCAGCCCACCCGCCGCTTGGCCTCGTCCGGCGACCACCGCGTCTTGCCTGCCGGCGGGTTCTTGATCGCGGAGAACCGCTCTTCCTCGTTCTCGATCTGCCCCAGAATGCGGTGAACTGTGAACGAGACAGCCGCTGTCGACGCTCCTTCGGCCAGCGCGACGCGATCCACCTGGAGTTCTTCACCGTGTTGAACGTCAAGCCGATGTCCTCGGCCAGGCGGATCATGGACTCCCTCACCGTCCATTCCGCATCCGCGATGCCGCCGCGGGGCCTGACCGGCTCGATCTCCAGAGCTCGATCACCGATCGTGAACTGGCCCTGGGTCTGCTGTTCGACGACTTGCCGCAGCTCGACCACGATCTGCTCGTAGCGGGACTGGCTTACATTTCCGACGTTGTCGATCTCCTCGGGCATGGCGTTCTCACCATCCATGCGGGCCAGGGCACGGAGCTGACGTCCGTGACGTGAACACGACCCGCTCAACTCCGAGAGTCAGACCATAAAAGTGCTGATCACAATGAACGACCGCAAATGACCGGTTGATGACCGAAGTTGGGCTCAGGCTGCGTTCGCGATGCGGTCACTGTGACCGTTCGCCGAACGCTTCCTTCCGGCGCCGCCAGGCCCTCACCTTGCACCGGCCCGAGCAGAACAGAGCCGTCGACCTCCGGTCGATGCCGGCCACCCACCGGGCCCCGCACTCGGGACACTCGGCCTCACCGACCCCGCTCTGCACGGCCACCAGGCGCTTGCGCAACTGCCGGTCCGTACGCCACTGCCTGGCACGACACGCTGAGGAACAGAACAAGGCGTCAGGCCGGGCCCCCGGCCTCAGCCGTTCGCCACACGCCCGACAGTTCCTCTCCCCGGCCCGCCCGGTGCCCTTGGACACCACGCCAGCGTAGAGCCCAAGGCTACTCAGAACCGGGCGATCAGAAACAGGCTCTCAGATGTTCTAGTGGAGGACAGAGCTTTCCGTCTGTACCAGGCGGCGTGGAATGAGGTCGAGCACGGCGTGCCGGGCGTAGACTTGCTCTCCCGGCCGCTTGTCCGGTCGCCAGAGCCGTTGACCCGAACCGCGATCCTTCAAGAGCTGTCCTTGCCGCTCGCGAAGCCGCAGCGACGGCAGATGGATGGGCTCGGCCAGTTCCTGCACCGGGCCTTCTCATGCTCGGCGAGCGCCCGGTAGATGCTGGAGAGGCTGGGGCTCTGTCCCTTGCGGCGGCCGGTGGGGATGAGCAGGTCGGGCTGGATGTCCTCGACGGTCTCGCCGTTCACGCGGCGGCGGAGCACGGTGTGCAGCATGTCGTCGGTGATGACCGAGGGCCGGCCGCCGTGGTTGCCCTTGCGGGCCGCAGTGCCGAGTCCTTCGAGAGTGGCCTTGCGGATGCTCTCTCGCTCGGTCTCGGCCATCGCGGCGAAGAACCCGAACAGGAGGCGTCCGGGACCGCTGGGGTCGTACATCCCCTGCAGAGGCCCGGCGAGCATCTCCAGTACCAGGCCGTGGGCGGTGAGGTGGTCGGCCAGGGCTGTCAGCTCTGCGGCGTCCCGCCCGAGACGCTTCATCTCGTACACCGTAAAGATCACCCGACAGTGCGGTGCGTGGGCCTTGATCTCCCGGGCGGCGGCGAGGGCTGCCTCAAACTGAGGGCGGACCCGCACCCGGGTGCTGATCTTCTCCGAGAGGATCTTGTCCCGGGGGATGTCACGGGTGGGCCGGTCCGCCACGCTGGAGGGCTCCACGCAGTACATGGATTTTCCAATGATTGGATTATCCATGTACTGTGTGGTCATGGATGTTCGGCAGCTGACCGAAGAGCTTCACGACTACCTGTTCGCAATCCGCACGCAGGTGCATACCGAGCTCAAGGAGCTGGCCCGGGAAGCGGGGCTGACTGACACTCAGACCGATGCACTGTGGAGGCTGAGTCGTGGGCGGGAGATGACCGCGCGCCGTCTGGCCGACCTCTTGCAGTGCGACGCCTCAACCGCCACGTCGATGATTGACCGGCTGGAGAAGCGCGGCCTGGTCCGCCGCGTGCCCCACCCCACCGACCGCCGCGCGAAAGTCATCCAGCTCACCCCCGAGGGATGCGCGCTGCGCGATCGCGTCATCCAGCACACCACCGAGCACTCCCCCTTCGCCCGCCTCGACCACGAGAGCAGGCTGCGCCTGCACACGCTTCTCCGCGAAGTGATCGACGGCCCCCGCCCGACAGGTGAGGCCGCCAGCGTCAAGGACACCGTGAAAAAGGAGCAGCAATGAGCAGCGGGACCACGGTCATCACGGGCGGAGCCTCGGGCCTCGGCCTGGTGACGGCACGCCACCTGATCAAGGCCGGCCAGAGCGTCGTCCTCATCGGCCGGGACGAGACGCGCACCCGGGCCGCCGCCGACAGCCTGCGCGGCCTGGCCCCTGCGGGCAGTGACGCGGCACCGCCGAGGACGTACACCGCTGACCTGGAACAGTGGTCGCAGGTACAGGCACTGGCAGCGAAACTGGCCGCCGACAGACACCCGGTGGACGTCCTCATCAACAACGCAGGAGCGGCTTTTCCCCGATACGAGCAGACGCCGGACGGCGCGGAACGCACCTACGCGCTCAATCACCACGCCCCGTTCCTACTCACCCACGCCCTCCTGGCCGAAGGAGTGCTCACGCCCGAAGCGCGGATCATCAACATGTCCTCGTTCGTGGAAAAGCGCGGCAAGCTCGATGCCACCGATCCGGATGTCGCGGGAACATCGTGGAGCAAGCGCTTCTACAACCAGATCAACGTCTATGCGACGAGCAAACTCGTCAGTCTCCTGGCTGCGCGAGAACTCGCACACCGCCTGCCTGACGGCATGAGCCTTTACAACGCCAATCCCGGCATGGTCAAGGGCACCGGGATGAACAGCAACGCCGGCGGTCTG
Source organism: Streptomyces sp. NPDC051064 (assembly GCF_044455985.1). NCBI lineage: Bacteria > Bacillati > Actinomycetota > Actinomycetes > Kitasatosporales > Streptomycetaceae > Streptomyces > Streptomyces sp. NPDC051064. The sequence continues at coordinate 293,269 of NZ_JBITFK010000011.1, read as the reverse complement.
ATGCGGCTGACCGCACCGCTGTTCCGTCCGTTCGCCATCACCCCGGACGAAGGTGTGCAGACCCCAGTCTGGCTCGCCAGCGCCTCGCCCGCACCGCGCCCCAGCGGCGGATTCTTCAGCGAGTCCCAGCCGGACACCCCTTCGCGCCTGGCCCTGAACGACGCTCTCGCCCGGACCGTCTACACCAAAACCGCAGCCCTCCTCAGGGTGGAACCCCTCACGAGGTAGGACCGGCCCGGAGCCCGGGAATCACGCCGGGGCTGGGGCTGCCTCGTCCTGCGGGGTACGCGGGCCGGGCACCGTGGCCCGAGGAAGGCGACGAAGTCCGGCAGCAGCCAGGCCGCTTCGGCCATCTTGTGCCCGAGCGACCGGCGCAGCCGCAGGTAGTCGTCCAGGGCATGCCGCAGTTCGGTCATGCCGCCTCCGTTCCGGGCCAGGGCCGGGCGACCGCGCGGAGCGCGGTGAAGTCGACCTTCGCGTAGAGCGCGGTCGTGGCCAGGTCCTGGTGGCGAAGGACCTGGCTGATCGCCATGTCCTCGCAGCAGTGCGCAGCTTGTCACCCGAGCGGTGGGAGGCGAGGACGTCCGCAATGGCCAACCGGCGGCGACTGTGAAAATCGCTGTCCGATCACCGGAGCACGGTGATAGACATCCGGCGTGGAAGAGAATCTTGAGTTCCCCGACCTGTTGCGACTGATCGATGAACGGTCGACCGCCTTCCGCGCCGTGGTCGCCGCCGCGCCCGGTCTCGACGCACAGGTGCCGACCTGCCCTGGGTGGACGCTGTTCGATCTGGTGAAGCACCTGGGCGGGGGAGACCGCTTCTGGGCCGCCATCGTCGGCGCGGGGCCCGCCGACGCACCCCCGGCCGAGGCCGTCGCCGCGCGCGCCGCACTGGAAGTGCCGCAGGAGCGTGAGGCCCTGCTGGCCTGGCTGGACGCGTCGACGCAGCTTCTGCTGGGCGCCCTGCGCGCGGCGGGACCGGAGAGCGGTTGCTGGACGTGGTGGCCCGCGTCGCAGTCACCGCAGACCGCCGGCGGCACCGCCCGGCACCGGGTCCAGGAGACCGCGGTGCACACCTACGACGCCCAGCTCGCCGGGGGCGCCCCGCAGCCGCTGCCGGTCGAGCTGGCACTCGACGGTGTGGAGGAGTTCCTGTTCACCGTTTGCGCAACGCCGAGTGCCTGGCCGCACAAGCCCACGGCCTTCGACTTCCACGCCGCCGAGGGCCGCTCCTGGCGCCTCACCGTCGACGGCGACGGCGCACGCACCACCCGCATCCCCGCGCCCACCGCCGCGACCGGCGAGGACTCGGACGCAGCCGGCGCCTCCGTCCACGGCACGGCCAGTGAGCTGGTCCTCTACCTGTACGACCGGATCCAGGCCGACTCCTTGCACGTTGACGGAGACGCAGGGCTGCTCGACCTGCTCCGCGCCTGGGAGCCGGAGGAGAAGTAGGACGTAGCGGGGGCGGTTGGCCGCGCCTCGAGCCGGTAGGACACGATTCTTCGCCAGGTTCGTCAGTCGCGACACCGGGCTCGAACCCGCGAGGCGGCCTCGGGGCGTCACCAAGCCGACCGTCTACCCGGAGGGCAGTGCGAATTTGTCCGTCCCAGCGATCACGAGAAGCGACGCGACTGCCGTCGTCCCGATCTCGTCGAGAAGTCAGTCGATCGGGTGACTGCGGCGGCTGCCGTGCATGAGAGCAGGGCCTCTTGGTAGCTCGAAGGGTGTCGAAGTCAACGTGCGGTCCAGGAGGCCCTGTTGTCGCATTTCTACGGCTACGCGGGAGTGGGGTCGACTTCGGCCACTCTCGCGTGTGACTGTCTGGCTCACAGGTTCGGGAACGCCAGAGACCACGGGGCGCGCGAGCGTCGGTATCCCACCCGACATGTCGGACGCCGAGTGGGCGGTGGTCCGGCCACTGCTGCCGGTGCCGGGCTGGCTGCGGGGCCGGGGCGGGCAACCGGAGGCCTATTTGCCACCGCGCGAGCACCTGGGCGCAGCTGTCGAGCGAGCAGCAGGAACGGCTGTCCAAGCTCGGGGTACAGCCCGCAGAGGCACCGTCTCCCGCCCCGGCGGCCACCCGTGCGGCGAAGGGCCCGAGCAAGGCGCAGCAGGCGTTCCAGCGGGGACTCGCGGCCCTCGCGCAGTGGGTGGAAAGGGAAGGCGCCCACCGGCCTGTACCGCGCAGCCACGCTGAGGAGATCGTGGTCGATTGCGAGACAGAGCCGGTGATCGTGAAGCTGGGCGTATGGATCTCCAACACCAAATCGAGGCGCAACAAGCTCACCCAGGAGCAGCAGGCCGCACTACGGAAACTCGGCATGCAGGGGGCGTGACCGACACCCGTCTACCCGGCCACCGCATCAGGGCCCGCCTCTTAATCACTACCACCGTTCACAAGAACTGCTGAAACAGCGGACAGACCACGTCATACAGCGCCTACGATCGCCTGATCACTGTTGCTCTAGGTGACAGGTCAGGGGCGGGGGCGAGCGGTGTACGTGGCCGAGGTGCTGGTGGAGCGGTTCCGGTCGTGCGAGCAGGTACAGATTCCGCTGAGGCCGGAAGTGACGGTGTTGGTCGGGGAGAACAACGCGGGCAAGTCGTCCGTGATCGATGCGCTCCGGCTGCTCACGGACCCCCTGGACGGGCGGCGCGTACGGTATTTCGAGGAGTCCGATGTCCTCACCACCGCGACCGCGCAGGGCGGCCCCAGCCTGCAGCTGGACGTGGCCGGCATCGGCCCGCAGGAAAGCGGCGCGTATCTGGAGGCGCTGCTGCCCCAGGGAGCTCCTGACAGCCGTACCGCCCGGTGGCAGGTGTGCTGGACGCCGCCACAAACGGGCGGGCGGCGTGGAAGCACCGTCTGGGCGCAGGGCGCGGGCCTTCCGGTCACGGGGGCCCTCCGGCGCGGGGCGGTGTGCGGCATGTCTATCTTCCAGCGCTGCGCGATGCCGAGCGGGAGCTCGCCTCGGCGGGCGGAGATCGGGTGCGGATGATCCTTCGCGGGCTGTTGGGCGATGACGAGCAGGTCGATACCTTCGTGGAGCGGATCGGCACCGAGCTCAAGAAGGTGGCTGCGGACCCGGACGTGGTCAAGGTCAGCGAGGAGATCAACGAGCCGCTGCGAGACCTGACGGTCGGTGCGCATCCCCAGGCGAGTGAACTGACCCTGGCCGAACCGACATTCGCGTCGATCGCTCGGTCGCTGCGCATGCTGCTGGGTGATGCCTCCGCCGAGCCGTTTCCGTTGTCGGCCTCGGGGCTGGGTTACGCCAACACCCTGTTCATCGCCACGGTGATAGCCGAGCTGGACGCGGCGGCGGAGGCGGATCTGACCGTGCTGCTGGTCGAGGAGCCCGAGGCGCACCTGCATCCACAGCTGCAGACCCTGCTGCTGCGTTACCTGCAGCGGCGGGCGCGCGCCTCGCGCCGGCAGCCATCGGGGGATCCGGCTGAGCCGGCCGGGCATCTGCAAGTGGTGGTCACCACCCACTCCCCCATCCTGTCGGCCGCGGCGAGCGTTCGGGACCTGGTGGTCATGGCGCGCTGCCCGGGTGAGTTGTCGGACGGCTGGCAGGCACGGCCTTTCCCCATTCCCCGGCTGCAGTTGAGCCCGGACCGGGTGCGGCACCTGGACCGCTACCTCGATGCCACCAAGAGTGCCCTGCTGTTCGCCTCACGGGCGATCCTCGTGGAAGGTATTTCCGAGCTTCTGCTGCTGCCGGCTCTGGCCGAGCGGGTCCTAGCCGCAGACGAGAACGCCGATGCACCGGCAAAGCGGGAGGCGTTCGAGGCGGTGGAACGGTTCTTCGGCACCACCCGGGTAATCGTGGACGGAGTAGGGTTCGAGGTCTATCTGCGGGTGCTGCTGGCACCCGTTGACGGCATCTGTCTGGGCCGGCGGGTTGCCTTGATCACCGACACGGACGTGGCGCCCAATCAGCCGGAACCGCCCCGGCTGCAGTCGCTGCGGAAGCTGCCGCGTGGCCGGCATTCTCCTGGCGAGCTGCACCTGGCCGCGGTACCGAGGACGCTGGAGCCTGCCTTGTGGTCGGAGAACAACATCACCGCCTTGCGGACGGCGTTCCTGCGCTGCGCGCCGCACTCGCAGGACCGTTGGGAGCAAGTCGTAGAGGCGATGGATCCCGCCCTGGCGTTCGGGGAGTTGTTCGTCCCAAAGAATGATGCGCATGTCACACGAATCAATCCACGAGCACCTGCTGATATCGGCCCGAAAGTGGGCGCGCACGGCTGTTGACGCGTACCTGGAGGAGCCCATCGACCAGGACTTCGCCGTGCATCACATGGCGGTCGCGGTGGAGCACGCGTCCAAGGCGTATCTGGCGTCCATCGCTCCCGTGCTTCTCGCGTCGGAGAAGCAGCCGAGCGTGGACGACCTCCTGGTCCTGAGCGGGAACGAAGACAAGACGAAGAAGGGCCGCGCCGGGCTGAAGACCATCGGCGGCGAGGGAGCCATCCTCAGGGCAGCCCAGCTCCTCGGACCCGAGCACAAGGCGCCCGCCAAGCTCAAGGAACTGCGGGAGTCCCGCAACGGCATCACCCACATGGGGTGGGGCCAGCCTGTGACCGAGTGCCGCGAACTCCTAGCCGCCGGTATCGAACACATCAACGCGCTACTGAAGCCCCTGTCGACCGAGCCCGCCGGCTTCTGGGGCACGCACCTCGAAGCCTGCACCGCGCTGGTGGCTCAGGCCACCAGCGAGATGGAGCTCCGGTACCAGGCGAAACTCCGGCAGGCCCATGAGCAGTTCGCCAAGACCACCCGGCGCCTGTCCGAAGAGGAGATCACCGAACTCGTCAGCAGTCTGTCCGCTCTGCCGACTGCCGCTCCGTGGCCGCTGGCCGTGCCCGCAGAATGCCCCGCTTGCGGTCACGCCGGCTTCGCCAGCGGCCGGGACAAGTCAGGGGACTACGGGGACATCTGGTTCCTGCCCCGGCACTTCGGCTGCCGCCTGTGCGGGCTCACACTCACGAGGGAGGAACTCGATCTCGCTGGAATCAAGGCCCAGGTACTCAACGACGAAGAAGAACCCGACCCTGACTGGGAGCCCGACTTCGAGACGTACTGAGGGCTCAGGCCAATGTCCCCCGCTGGCCGTGCCCCATCCGTCGAGGAAATCGGACAACGCGCGGCGCTGCTGTTCCTCGCGGGCGATCTGATCCGCGAAGACGCCGCGGTCGATGTACGGGTCGACGGCGGCGAGGACCAGGCGGAGTTCGTCCGGCTCGAACGCTTCGACTTCCCACTGCACGGGGTGTTCGATGTCGAAACCGTGGCGGCGCGCGAAGGCCAGCCTTCTCGGGTCGCCGCGCTTGCCCTCGTCGCGGGCAGCTCGTAGTCGTGGACGCCCTGGTCGGCCCTTCACCGTGAGCCGCGATCCAGTTCCTGATCACCCGCAGAATCTGGACCTGCCGATCGGTCGGAGCGTCGGCGCTCACGCCGCCCTCGCTGCGCGACAGTCGCCGCGGTCCTGACAGCGCAGCTCGGTCCGGTCCGCCAGCCTGCCCGGCGGTCGGGTGTCCCAAAAGGGATGCCACCAGATGCGGGCGGACAGGAGAAGCATGCGGCGGCGCAAGGCGGTGTTGCCGCGCTGGCGGGGCGCTGCGAGGGCGTCGTACGTGGCGTTGAGGTCACGCTGAGCCTGGACCAGGTCGGCGGGGAAGGTGGGGACATCCATCCCTGCATTAGAGCGTATGTTCGATTTTCTTGTCACGTCGGGGCACGCGCGACTAAAGAGGGTCCCGGCCTGTCCCCCCGTGCGAGCCACCTGCGAGTGTCCACCGTGCGGTGACGACTTCAGGTGGGCGGATCCATAGCGTTCGGGGTGGCCTGCGGCGCTCCCGCCACGGCTTCTCACGAAGTCGCCGAGGAGACCCGCTCCACGGAACGCACGCGGATCGCCCGCGAGCTGCACGACGTCGTGACGCACCATGTGACGGCGATGGTCGTGGAGACGGAGGCTGCCCGGTACCTGACAGGCTCCCCGATCGTCTCGACGAGACGCTGAATGCGGTCACCGACACGGGCCGGCGGGCGATCGGCGACCCCCGGAACCTCCTGGACCTGCTCGACCCGGACCACGACGGCGCGGCCCGGGCACCGTTCCTCCGGGACCTGCACACGCTCGTCGAGCAGACCCGTCAGGCCGGGCAGCCGATAGAGCTCACCGAGGAGGGCACGCCGTCGGAATCCGCCGGGAGCGCCGAGCTGGTCGCCCACCCGGTGGTGCAGGAGGCCCTGACGAACGCCCTCAAGCACGCACACGGCAGCCCGACGGCGGTCGGCGTGCGCTACGACGAGCGGGAGATCACCGTGGAGATCAGCACTGCCGGGACCGGACCTGAGCAGGCCCGCGCCGTCGCCCGCCCGCGCTCGCCCGGCGGGAGCGGTCGGGGGCTCATCGGACTGCGGGAACGGGTGGACGCCCTGGGTGGCGAGTTCGCCGCGGACCGCGGGGCCGGCGGCGGATTCGTCGTCCTGGCGCGCATCCCCACCGGGAGCCGGTCATGAGTGCGCCGATCCGGGTCCTGATCTGCGACGACCAGGCGCTGATCCGCACCGGGTTCGCGACGATCACCGACGCCCAGCCCGACCTCGAGGTGGTCGGCGAGTGCGAGGACGGGCGGGCCGCCGTCGACCTCGCTGGGCCACTGAACCCGGACATCGTGGTGATGGACGTCCGGATGCCGGTGCTCGACGGCATCGAGGCGACTCGCCTGCTCGCCGGCGCCGGGGTGGCGCGCCCCGTCAAGGTGCTCGTGGTGACGACGTTCAACCTCGACGAGTACGTCTACGAGGCGCTGCACGCGGGGGCCAGCGGGTTCCTGCTCAAGGACGCCCCGGCGGCGCAGCTCCTGAACGGCATCCGCACGGTCGCGACCGGGGAGGCGCTGCTGGCGCCCGAGGTGACCCGGCGGCTCGTCGGCCGGTACGCGGCGCGGATCCGCCCCGCCGAGAGCGCGGCTGCCGACACCGGGCTGACGCCGCGCGAGCTCGAGGTGCTGCGCCTGATCGCCAACGGCCTGTCGAACGGTGAGATCGCCGCAACGCTGGTGATCAGCCCGGAGACCGTCAAGACGTACGTGTCGCGCATCCTGACCAAGCTCGGCCTGCGGGACCTTGTGCAGGCGGTGGTCCACGCCTACCGCAGCGCTAGGCGGTGGTCCACGCCTACCGCAGCGCTCTGGTGACCTGAGGGGTGGCCGGCCCGCTCCTGGACTGCTGCCGGGTCGGTCTCAGCGCAGTTGGCGGAAGAACTCGGTGATGTCGTCGGCGAGCAGTCCGGGCTCTTCGTGGGCGGCGAAGTGTCCGCCGCGCGGCATCGGCGTGTACCGGGTGATGTTGTAGGTGCGTTCGGCCCAGGAGCGCGGGGGCCGGGTGAGGTCGGCGGGGAAGACGGCGACGGCGGTGGGTACTTCGACCTTCTCGACGCGCCGGGTCAGGCCGTGGGCGTACTCGTAGTAGGGCCGGAACGACGTCGAGATCGTGCCGGTGAACCAGTACAAGGACGCCTGGGTGAGGACGAAGTCGTCGGTGAACCGGGACGACAGGTCGCCGCCCGAGTCGCTCCAGGCGCGGTACTTCTCCACGATCCAGGCCAACAGGCCGGTCGGAGAGTCGGACAGCGCGTGGGCCAGGGTGAGCGGCCGGGTGTTCTGCTGATGCTGGTAACCGCCCTCCTCCGCGCTCCAGTTGGCGACCTGGTCGAGGTAGGCCTGTTCGTCCAGGGTGAGGCCGGCGGCGTCGTACTCCTGGGGCGCGGCGACGGCGAGCAGGTGGATGCCGGCCAGCGACTCCGGGTAGGCCTCACCCAGACGCGAGGTGATCCCCGCGCCCAGGTCCCCGCCGTGGGCGGCGTACCGGTCGAAGCCGAGCTCGTCCCGCATGAGCCGGTGCCAGATCTGGTGGGTCTGGAGCGTCGGCGGGAGGTCCGGGCGTTGCGGCGAGAACGCGTAGCCGGGCAGCGAGGGGACGACGACCGTGAACGCGTCGGACGCGTCGCCGCCGTGCTTCGACGGCTCCGCGAGACGCCGGGCGAGGTCGGTGAGCTCCAGGAAGGTGCTGGGCCAGCCGTGGGTCAGCACGATCGGCAGGGCGCCCGGTCGCTCGCCGTCGAACCGGAGGTAATGGACGGGCGTGCCGCCGATGACGGCCGTGTGGTGCGGCAGGGCGTTGATCCGCGCCTCGTGGGTGCGCCAGTCATAGCCTGTGGCCCAGTACTCGGCCAGGCGGCGCACCTCAGTGGTGTCGGCGCCCGCTTCCCAGCCATCGACGGGCCACCGGGTGGGCCACTGGGTGGCGCGCAGCCGCGCGCGCAGGTCTTCGAGTTCCGCATCGGTCACAGCGATCAGCGGCGGGTGGTCGGTCATGTGCCTCTCCTGGTCGTGCTCACGTGCTGGTCGTGCGACAGCGCCTGGACCTGGTCGACGCCGTCGCCGACCCGCGCAGACCTGCGGTCACCGCGTGGCGGTGGCCAGTGCCGCGCGGATGACGTCGTCGCCGGCGGGCCGGCCCTTCTCGTTCGAGTACGGCCCATAAGGGCTGCCCCACACCGGTGTGCCCGTCGCCTGCCGCCAGCTGTCGGCCAGCGGTCCCGCGTCCACCACGCCGTACCCGATGGAGTCGATGAAGTCGGTGACCGCCGCCTTCGCCGGCGCCGAGTCCGCGGCGATCGGCAGGTATGACCGGTCGGCCGCCCCCGCCGGGCGGGCGAGTGAAAGCAGGTGCTTGAAGTAGATGGTGTTGAACGCCTTCACGAGTCCGGCGTCCGGGACGTAGCGCAGCAGCAGTTCGCTCGAGGTGAGCGACCCACTGTCGAGCTCGGGGATGTGCCCGTCACGCTCGGGGCCGTAGTTGCACGTGTCGATGACCGTCTTTCCCACCAGTGGTGCGGCGGGAAGGTCGGGGAAGGCGGTGACCGGCACCGTGACCACGACGATGTCACCGGCCGCCGCGGCTTCCTCGCTCGTCGCCGCGGAGGCCCCCGGACCCAGTCTCGCGACCGTGTCCGCGAGCGTCCTGGGACCGCGCGAGTTGCTGAGCACGACCTGATGTCCGGCCTCGACGGCAAGCCGCGCGATGGTGCTGCCGATGGATCCGCTTCCGATGAATCCCACAGTCGTCATGTTCTCGGCGTCCTTCCGGAAGAGCCTTGTCCTTGTACGAGCCTCGTCGTAAGAGCCTCGTTCTTGCCATGCGCCGGACTCGTCGCGACCCGGGCCCCCTGCTGTCAGCCGGCGGGGAAGTAGTGGCCGTTGTCCAGATCGGCGAGGAGGCGGGGCTGAGCCGACTCCCAGCCGAGGGTCCGGCGGGTGATGAGGTTGGACGTCGGGTAGCTCTGCGTGACGACGTTCGTAAGGAACCCGAAGTGTGCCGGCAGGATCAGCTCGTCCAGGGGAACGCTCACGGCGGGCAGGCCCAGGCGGCTGCCGATGGCCTCGGCGATCTCGCGGAACGGGATGCCCCCGTCCTCGACCGCGTGCCAGTAGCTGCCGGCCGGGCCCTTCTCCAGCGCCAGACGGAACAGGGAGGCGGCATCGCGGGCGTGCACGGCGTTCCACCGGTTCGCGCCGTCTCCGGGGTAGCCGGCGAAGCCCTTCTCCTTCGCGAGCGCGATCAGCATGGGAAGAAAGCCACGATCGGTCGTGCTGTGCATGATGTTGGCGATCCGCACGACCGAGGACCGTACCTTCTGCTCGGCGAGTCCGATGACGGCGGACTCCACGACATTACGGGCCCGCAGGGTGCCCTTGTGCTCGTCGCCGACGAGCAGGGCCGGGTCTTCCTCGGTACCCGGCCGGCCCAGGTACGTCCCGGTCCCGGGCGAGCCGATGCTCCCCGCCGCGACCAGCGGCTTACCGGTCCCCGCGAGGGCCTCGCCGTACGCGAGCATGACCGGGAGCTCCGCGGCGGCCACGGCGGCCATCCCGCCGGACGGAAGCAGGTCCTGCCGGTGCGCGACGTGGATGACGCCGTCGGAGTCCGCGGCCGCTTCCTTGAGCCCGTCGAGGTCCTGGAGGTCGCCGCGGCGTATCTTCGCGCCGAGCGCGGACAGTGCCGCGGCGGCCGTGTCCGACCGGACGAGGCCGGTGACCTCGTGTCCTGCGGCGATGAGTTCGGGGATGATGTACGAACCGGAATGGCCGGTCCCGCCAGTGACGAAGACACGCAAGGTACTGCTCCTTGTCAGTGATGTGGTGCGCGAAGTGGTGGTGCGGGGTGGTGGTGCGGGTGTGCTCAGCCGCGGAGGTCGACGCCGAGGGCGACGTCGAAGGTCCCCGCGCCGTTCCGGGCCAGGCCCATCAGCAGCGGCCCGATCCCTTCCAGCCAACGGGCCATCTCCAGGCCGCCGACGTCGAGGGGACGCAGTCCGAGGCTCGCGATGAACGCCGACACGTCGGCCTTGGCCCGTGCGTCATCTCCGGCGAAGAGCACGTCCAACGGACGCTCCTGGACCAGGACATGGCCGAACACTGCGTTGAACGCCTTCACGACGTGCGCGCTCGCCGGGGCCGCCTTGGCGATCTCCTGCGCACCGGACGTGCCCTCGGGAGTGACCACTCCGGTGGCGTCGGCGTCGAACGTGTTGGAGATGTCGATGATGACCTTGCCGGCCAAGGCATCCCCGTACTGGGCGACGACCGGCACGGCGCTGGTGTAGGGCACGGCGAGGACAACGATGTCGCCCACAGGGACGGCCCCGAAGGTCCCCACCGTGGCCCCGGCGCCGAGCTCGGCGGCCAGGCCCTTGGCCTTGGCGGCGTCGCGGCCGATCAGCTCGACGGAGTTACCGCCCGCTACCGCACGTGAGGCGATGGCGTGGGTCATGCCCCCCAGACCGATGAAGCTGATGCTGCTCATGGTGAGACTCTCTTCCTCTGGTCCGAATCGAACGGCTTGCCCGCCCGTCGTTGCTTCGGTGGTCGTTTCTTCGGTGGTCGTTTCTTCGGTGGTCACAGCCGGCCGGTACGCTCGATCACCTGGCCGGCGAAGTCGAGCAGCTGGTCAAGGCCGGCGAACATCGTGAAGGCATCGAAGTACGCCTCATCGACACCGGATTCGGCGTACCGCTTCAGTTGGTCCGCGACCGAGTCGACGGACGTGCCCGGCTCGAGGTTGATCCGCATGGCCGTCTTGAGCGCGTCGGGATCGCGGCCGGCCTCCTCCGCCGCTCGACGCGCGATCGACCACAGGCGGCCTGCGCCCTCGTCCTGACTACTGACCGACGCGGCGGGCGCCGGCCCTTCGACCCCGAGCCAGCCGACCCCGCTGCGGCCGACCCGGCGCATCGCGGCCTCACTGGCACCACCGATCCAGATGGGCGGCCCGCCCGCCTGGACCGGACGGAGGTCGGCGTGGACCGGTGGCATCGTGAAGAACTCGCTGTCCCAGGACACGGGACTGGTAGTCCACCACGCCCGCAGGAATGCCAGCATGTCATCGAGTATCTTGCCGCGCCGGCTCCAGTCCGCGCTGCGGGCGACGTCGTACTCCTGCTTCATCCACCCCACCCCCACACCAACGCCGAGGCGGCCGCCGCTGAGCACGTCGAGCGTGGTCAACTGCCGGGCCAGGTGCGGCGGCTCGTAGTAGAACGTGCTGAGCGTGCTGGTGTTCAGGCGTACCCGGTCGGTCGCCGCCGCAGCGACGGTCAACAGCAGCATCGGATCGAAGGAGCGGGCCATCTGTGGCCCCCGGTCCAGATAGCCGTTGCCCAGATCAACCGGCGTGACCAGGCGATCGCCGACCCACAGGGTGTCGTAGCCGAGGTCCTCGAGTCCGCGGACGAAAGCGCTCAGGGCGGGGGCGTCGCTGACCGCGGGCCCGACAAGGGGAATCACGAAACCGAGCTGCATTGCGTTGCGCCTCCTCGGGCGAACTCTTTCGCCACTATTGACATCTGGCATCTGACATCTGGCATCGACGAGTCGGTGGTTCCGTCAATTAGCCGGAGCGCACGGCGCCCTATTTGCCGACTGTTTGGTCAGCCCCGGAGGGTCAGCCCGTAAACTCGTTGACGCCCAGGGCGAAGTTCCCGTGGCCGATTCCGTTGCCGGCGAGGCCTACCGGCCTACCGTGAGCACGCCCGCTCCTTCGAGCCAGTGCGCCATCTTCAGGCCGCCGACGTCCAGCGGGCGCAGTCCGAGGCTCTCGATGAATGCCGCGACGTCCGCCTTGGCCTGCGGGTCGTCACCGGCGAAGAAGACGTCGGGCCGGCCGTTCTCCAGAACGCCACGGAAGATGGTGTTGAAGGCCTTGAACACGTGGGCGTCGGCCGGGGCCACCTTGGCGACTTCCTGCGCGATCGAGGTCTCCTCGCTGTGGGCCAGGCCATCGCCCGTGGTGTTGAAGGGGTTGCTGATATCGACGATGGTCTTGCCCGCGAGGGCGTCCCCGTACTGGGCGACGGTCGGAACGACCCCGTCGTACAACATGGCCGTGATGACGATGTCCCCGGCCGGGACGGCGCCCCACTCACCCGCCGTCGTGCCGCCGCCCAGAGTCTTGGCCAGGCCCTCGGCCTTGGACTGATCGCGTGCCATGATCTCGACGGTGTTGCCGCCCGCTACCGCGAGCGCGCCGATCGTGCGGGCCATGTTCCCCGCACCGATGAAGGTGATGCTGCTCATGAGCTGTGCTCTCTTCCTGTTCTCGGGGGCGCCTGTTCTCGAGGCGCCGCTCTGTCGCGTTCGTGCGTGCTCCGATCTCGTTCGTGCGTGGTTCAGATAGCGGTGGTGCCGCCGTCGGCGACCAGCTCCAGACCATTGACGTAGCTGGAGTCGTCGGAGGCCAGGAACAGGGCGATCGTGGCGATCTCCTCGGGGCGGCCCATCTTTCCGCGGGGGATCAGGGACTCGAAGGCAGTCCTGGTCGCCTCGTCGAACAGCTCTTCCTGCTTGGCCGTGCCGACCTGGCCCGGGGTCAGGACGTTCACCCGGATCTTGCGGTCGCGGAGCTCGTTGAGCCAGACACGGGCAAAGGCCTGCTGGACCGCCTTGCTTCCCGCGTAGAGGCTCCAGCCGGGGAAGGCGCCGAGGGAGGCGTTGGATCCGGTCATCAAGATCGACCCGTGGTCGTTGAGCAGTGGTAGTGCCTTCTGCACGGTGAACAGGGTGCCGCGGGCGTTGAGCGAGAAGGAGCGGTGGAACTGTTCCTCGGTGATCTCGCCGAGCATGGCGGGCTCGCCCATCCCGGCACTGGCCCACAGCACATCGATCGAGCCCTTCTCCCGCTTGACGGTGTCGTACAAGCGGTCCAGGTCGTCCAGGTCGGACGCGTCACCCTGGACGGCGGTGACGTTGCGCCCGATCAGTTCGACGGCCTCGTCCAGTGCTTCCTGCCGCCGGGCCTGGATGAAGACATGCGCTCCTTCCTCGACGAAAAGCTTGGCCCCGGCCAGTGCCAATCCGGTGGATCCGCCGGTAATTACTGCTACCTTGCCATCGAGCTTTCCCACGATCACTCCATTGAATTGATGAGTAGCAATTACCGATCCCGAATTCTTGTACCGAATTCTCTCGGCCCCATGAACGATGCCATCGGCCTGAGCGGGTGTCCAAGACCCGTTTCGACCGTGGTGATAACCTCAAGGCATTGCCGGACCGGGAGGGGCCCCATGGATCTGGATCTCCGCAAGTTGCGCTACTTCGTCGCCGTCGCCGACAGACTGCACTTCGGCCGCGCCGCCGAGGACCTGCACATCGCGCAGCCGGCGCTCAGTCGGCAGATCCGCGCGCTGGAACAGGACCTCGGCGCCCCCCTGTTCACCAGAGACAGCCACGGCGTCACGCTGACGGACGCGGGCCGACAACTCCTGGACGACGCCGGCCCGTTGCTCGCCTCCGCGCAAGCAGTCAGGCGCCGGGTGACCGCGGCTGCCCGTGGCGGCCAGCGGCTGGTGGTCGGTTTTCGGGCTGGGATCCCGGTCATCCCCGCGGCGCGAGAGTTCGGTGGCCGCCATCCGGACGTGGTCGTGGACGTGCAGCGCATGGAATGGGACGACCAGGTCCCTATGCTGCTTGACGGCCGCGTCGACATCGGCTATGTGCGGCTGCCCATCGACGAGACCGGCCTGCGCCTGATGCCGCTCTACACCGAGCCGCTCATGGTGGCGCTGCCCGCGGGCCACCGGCTGGCCGGCAAGGAGGAGGTCACCGAGGCGGACCTGGCCGGTGAGCCGCTGATCTGGCATGCCGACCCGAGCACGCAGCCCACCAGGCGTCCGCACCCCGACTCCGGGCTCCGGGTGCGCGGGGTGGAGGAGAAGCTCGAGCACGTCGCGGCCGGCCGTGGCATCTCGTTCGTGGGGCGCTCGGAGACCGTGTTCTACTCACGGCCGGACATCAGGTACGTGCCCGTCCTGGACCTGGCGCCCGACCAGGTGTTCGTCGCGATGGCAGCGTCGCGCACCTCGCCGCTGGCCGACGACTTCTTCGCCGCGGCTCAGGCGACGGCTGGGATCACGGCAGAATGCGGGAACTATGAGATGTGGCAGCTGGTGACCGACGCCGCTGCACAGCGCGGTTGAGCAGTTCGGCTGACAACAGCCGAACCCGGCCTCCAGTACGCGTATGCCCTGTGGCGCGCTGATCGACGGAGTGGTTCGTTCCCGATCATGGCGGTGTTCACCGCCGCCGACCATCCGCCGCGGGCCCGATTAGGGCCTGTTCTGAGTTGAGATCACGGGATCGGTCATTCCCGCTTCAGGAGGGTGCTGGCTGCGGTAGACCGGTCGCGTGACTCGTGGTGACCTGACCGATGCCGAGTGGGAGTTGATCGAGCCGCACCTGCCGCTGGGGGCGTTCGGACCGATTCCTGACCTGCGCAGCTACTTCAACGCGGTGATGTGGCGGTTCCGTACCGGCAGCCCCTGGCGGGATGTGCCGGAGAGCTACGGCTCCTGGTCGACGATCTATGACCGGTTCCGGACGTGGGCACGTGACGAAGTCTTCCAGACCCTCATGGAAGCGATGATCGCCGAGGCGGCGGCCCGCGACGACGTCGATCTCAGCCTGGTCAGCGTGGAGTCGACCGTTGCCCGCGCGCATCACCACGCGGCGGGCATGGTCGTCGCCCCGGAGCTCCTTGAGGACTTGGAGAAGGCCGCGGCGGAAGAAAAGGGGCTGCAGCAAAGGGGCAAAACGACCCCGTAGGCGAGGGGTCCGCGAACAGGGAGGATCCCGAGCGGGAACAGCGCCGCGCCGTGCACCGACGCCGCAGGGCCCGACTACGGGCCGCCGAACTGGGCCGCTCCCGGGGCGGGCTCACCAGCAAGGTCCACCTCGCCGTCGAGCGGCGCTGCCGCCCGCTGTCCATCATCCTCACCCCCGGGCAGGCCGCGGACAGCCCGCGCTTCATCCCGGTCCTCAAGAAGATCAAGGTGCGCGGTCCCCTCGGCCGCCCCAGGACCCGGCCGGACGCAGCGGCCGGCGACAAGGCGTACTCCTCCCGTGCCAACCGCGCCCACCTGCGCAGACGCAACATCAAGGCGGTGATCCCGGAAAAGACCGACCAGGCCGCCAACCGCAAGAAGAAGGGACGCTCCGGCGGCCGCCCCGTCAGCCATGACGCCACACTGTACAAAGATCGCAACACAGTCGAGCGCGCCATCAACAAGTTCAAGGAATGGCGGGGGCTGGCCACCCGCTATGACAAGACACCCGAGAGCTACGCCGCAGGACTCCACCTGCGCGGGTCCATCCTCTGGTTACGCAGCCTTCCAGCCCTCCCGTGACCTCAACTCAGAGCTTGGCCCTAGCCGGAGTGCGAGCCGCGGGTCCGGCGCAGCCGGCGAGTCACCGGATCAACTCGGATCGCACTGCCGCGAAAGCCTCGTCCAGATGGTCGGCCAGCGGCCCACGGCGTTCCAGGCTGCTCCAGATCTCGATGGCCAGGGGCAGTGTGCCGACTCCGGCCATGGCGACCAGCCGGAGTGCCTGCTGCCGTTCAGGGTCCGGCCAGCGTTCGGCCAGGGCCTCGGTGATGATCCGCTCCTGGCGCTCATGGTGGGAGTGCTTGCGGGCGAGAAGGGTCTCCGTCGACCGCATCAGCCGGTCGAGTGCTACCGGCCCGGCCACTCGGGCTCCATCCGGAAGCAGACCAAGCGGGTTTTCGCGGCGGCCGTGCGTAGCTCGCCGCCGGTGGGCTGCCGGCCGCCTGGGAGGCCGAGCATCAGCCCCTTGGCGGCCTTGGGCCCTTTGCGCCGGCCGAACTCACCCAGCAGGGCGGCGACTTCCTCAGGGTCCTCGACGACCGTCGGGACGGCGCCGTGGTCCTGGCCCCGGATGCGCAGCCGGACAGCGGACCCTTCGCGCATGCTGGGGATCCAGCCGAGCTGGGAGGACATGGCGAGCACCGTGCCGGGATCCCAGTCGAAGTAGCCGATGGGGACCGTGAATTCGCGACCCGTCCTGTGCCCCTTGTACGTGAGCAGCATCAGGCGCCCGCTCAGCGGCTTGTGGAAGCGGGAGGCGAGCAGCGGCCGTACGACCTTGTTGGCGGCTCGGAAGAACTTAACCAAGGGTGGCCTGGTCGCGTTCGCCGCGGGCGTGCCGGAGGTGCTCACCAGATGCCGCCGGGGACGGTGTGGACGATCTCGGCCTGGTCGCGCTTGGTGTACGCGTCCCAGTAGTGCTCGGCGATGGTCTCGGGCTCGGTGCCGGGACCGCTGCCGATGAACACCCCGATCGCCACGTGCGCGGCGTGCACCCCGTGCTCGGCGAGGTCGACGCCCAGGGCCATGGCGTAGTTGCGCAGGGCCGCCGCCGCGACGCCGACGCTGCCGAACGCGCCGCCGATCGGCCGGACCGAGGAGGCGCCCGTGGAGAACAGCAGCGTGCCACTGCCGCGTTCGAGCATGGCGGGCAGCACCTGACGGACCGCGGCAACCGCTCCGTACAGGTAGTAGTCGAGCTGCTTGTGGAGGTCCTGCGCCGTGGCGTCGACAGCGGCGGCGCCGGCGAAAGTGGGGTCGGCGGGCGAGTACTCCAGTACGTCGACGGCCCCGAACCGGTCGGCGACCGCGGCGAGCGCCGACTGCAGCGAGTCGGGACGCGTCACGTCCGCGGCGAAGCCTGCGGCCTCGATGCCCTCCTCGGCGAGCCGCGCGGCGAGCGCGTCGAGCTTGTCCTGGGTCCGGGAGACCAGGGCGACCTGGAAACCCTCCCTTCCGAAGCGGCGGGCGATGGACAGGCCCAGACCGGGGCCTGCCCCGATGACGGCGATGACGGGCATGGGTGATGCTCCTGTGGTCGGACGGCCTGAATGGATGAGGCGCACCTCCCGCCCCGACAGCGGTCAGGACTGAAAGTCGAGGGGAGCCTCATGTTCTTGGATCGTAGCAGCGAATATGAGGCACCCCTCCGGTTGGTAGGCTGAGGGACATGGCCATCGACCCTCCGTCCGCCTCCGCCGGGAACCCGGCCCCTGTCCGCCCCCTGCGGCGCGACGCGCAGCGCAATCGCGAGGCCCTGCTCACCGCGGCCCGCTCCTGCTTCGCCGAGCAGGGCTTGGAGGCACCCCTGGAGCAGGTGGCCAAGCGGGCCGGGGTGGCCATCGGCACGCTGTACCGGCACTTCCCCACCCGGCTGGACCTGGTGCAGGCAACCTTCGCCGAGAAGCTGGCCGTCTGGCGGGAGGCCGCCGAGAAGGCCGTCACCATGGATGACGCCTGGGCGGGGCTGTGCCACTTCCTGGAGACCATGTGCGAACTCCAGTCACAGGACCGGGGGTTCAACGACCTGGCCTCCATACGGTTGCCGGAGAGCGCCTGCCTGGCGGGCGCCCAGACCCGCATCCGCGAACTCGGTGTACACATCGTCGAGCGTGCGCAGGAGCAGGGCAGCCTGCGTCCCGACCTCACCCCCGAGGACCTTGCCTTCGTCATCTGGTCGCACAGCCGCGTCACCGAGGCCACCCACGCCATCGCCCCGGACGCCTGGCGCCGCCACCTTTACCTTCTGCTCGACGGCTTCCGAACCGACCGCGCCCACCCGCTGCCGGCGCCGCCGCTCACCGAGGAGCAGCTGTACCGCGCCATGATCAGCCTCGGCGGAAACGGGGCCAGCGGCGCCTGACCGTCAAGACGCGCGTTGTCCCAAGGCGCCGAGGGGAGCCCCTTCCCGGCGACCAGGCCGAGCCGGTACGCCTCCATCCCCGCGACGCGGAGTTCGCGGAGGCGTTTGGTGACCTCCGTGTGCACCGGCGACACGGCGTGCGTCTCGAAGGCCGCCTCAGGGCTGGCCACCCGCTACGACAAGACACCCGAGAGCTATGCCGCAGGACTCCACCTGCGCGGGTCCATCCTCTGGTTACGCAGCCTTCCAGCCCTCCCGTGACCTCAATTCAGAACAGGCCCTAGGTGGCCGTGAGCTGTCGACCACCCCGGAATGAGCGGGCCGGGGGCCGGCTCGAGGCGGGGGACGCCGACCGGGGCTGGTAATTCCCTGTGCACCGCGACCCGGCGACCGGCGCGGTCCTGACGGAGGTCCGGTCACCCTCGTGCGCCGGCGGTGCCTGCCGACCGCCCCGAGGTCCGGCCGCAGTCCTCGTCGGCATGCCACCCGTCCCGCTCGTCACACGCCTTCTCCCAGCAGGCAGGAACGTGCC
>NZ_JBITFK010000011.1:0-274623 GCF_044455985.1 Streptomyces sp. NPDC051064 | reverse complement strand
TAGACCCGCTGAGGGGTGCTCACTCCAGAAGACCCCCCTGTATTTAGCTTCCCCCCCCCCCCCCCCCCCCCGACTCTCGCCGGGGCTGTTCGGCACCGCCGCACGGAGCTGACGGCGCCGCACCACCACACGCGTCCAAGGACTCGGCCGCCTGCCGCGCGCCGGCCCGCAAGCGGCGCGCGGTAGGCGGTCGTGGCGCCCGGGCTGCCCGAGGACCTCGGGCAAACGGCATGTCACCGCAGCCGTCACGGCCATCGCCGTCCCCGGGGCCGTGGTCCTCGACCACGGCCCCGGCGCAGGGTTGTTCGCCAGTGCTGCACTACTGAATGGCTGGCTTGTTCAGCGGCGAGGAGACGGTGAACATCTGGTGGTCGGCGCCGTCGAATGGGCGTTGCTCCAACTGGTCGCTCTGGGCGTTGCCCGCGGTGAGGTAGAGACCGCTGTGCTGGTTGAGGAGCCGGACACGGCCGTTGCCCGCGTCTTCCGCCAGCCATTCGTCGTTGGTGTTCGCGTTGGCTTCGTAGGTGTACTGGATGGCCTTCGCGCCCGCGTCGCGGGACGCGTACCGGATGACGACGTCCCTGCCACTGGCCTGGTTGACGATCCGCGTGTATCCGTCGTCCAGGGGCACGAAAGCGAAGCGCTGGTTGGCGCCGCCGGTGCCGGGCCAGCGGATGATCGCGGCGTCGTTCGCGAGGCTTCCTCTCTTCACGTCGAGTACGTGGCTGCTGCCGGTGATGGTCACCGTGCGGTTCCCGGTCGGGATGGCCGCGACTCTGGTCAGCTTGACCGCATGGCCGCCGTGGGCGACCGCCGGGACGCTCAGTGTGTCGCCGGCCCGGATGACCTTGCTGGTGCGGGTCAGGCCGTCGGGGCCGTCGGTGGTGATCTCCGCGTGCCAGGTGCCGGAGTCGAGGAACGTGGTCGGGTAGCTGATGGTGGTGGCCTCGCCGCGCCTGAGCGCGCCGACGAACCACCGGTCGCCGCTGCGGCGCGCGATGACCCCTCCGGTGAGCGGGTCGCCCGAGACGTACTTCGTCTCGTCCCACACGGTCGGCAGCATCCGCAGCCACCGCTGTGCCTCGGGACGGGCCTCATAGTCCGAGATGCGGCTGCCGGGCAGCATTATGCCGCTGTCCAGGAGTACGCCGAGGGCGAGTTCGGCGGCGTCGCTGTTCGGGTTGCCCTGCTGGAAGCTCATCGGCGAGTAGTCGGCCGGGCCGAGTAGACCGCGCGTGAACGGGAGCGCGGCCACGTGCCCGATGTTCCGGCCACCCGGGTATTCCTCGCCCCGGACGGCCTCGCTGGTCAGCACGTGCGGCCAGGTGCGGTGGACACCGACGGGCAGGCGCGAGCCGTGCAGATCGACCATCAGCCTGTAGCGGGCGGTGTCGGCCAGGGTCGCGTCGTACCACTGCTGACGGGCCTGGGTATCGGAACCCATGAAGTCCATCTTGACGCCGACGACACCCCACCGGGTGATCTTGGTGAACTCGGCCTCCCGCTCGGCGGCGGTGTCCAGATCCTGCCAGTGGTACCAGAGCATGATCCGCACGCCTCGGTCCCGGGCGTAGGCCACGAGTTCGGGAATGATCGCCTGGTTGGCCTTCCACCCGTCGTCCACCAGGAGATAGGGCCAGCCCTGCGAGGAGGCGTAGTCGGCCCACTTCTTGAGCTTGGTCAGGTCGCCCTGGGTTTCGGTCATGCCGTCAAGCCACGGCCACGCGGCGACACCCGGTTTGATCCACGAGGTGTCGGACATCTTCGACGCGGGCGCGACGTCGTCGACCAGGGTGGACTCCACGACCGTCGCCGTGCTGCCGATGGCGGCGGTGCGCCACGCCGTGGCGAACGCGCCGGATCGCACGATCTGCGCGTCGGCCAGCGCGACATTGAACCGGCCGGTGCCCTGGACGTGGGTGAACCGGGCACCCGAGTAGCCGCCGTCCACACCGGACTCGGCGAGCAGCACCCGCGCGCCGTTGGTCTGCTGGGCGAACACGCCCATGTCGTAGGAGCCCGTCGCGACGTCGGCGACCTCGGAGGTCGCGTAACCCTTTTCGTGATCGGCACTGAACTCCTGCCGGGACAGCTGGGTGTCGGCCGGCAGCTCGAACGACGTCGCCTCGCGCAGCACCGTCGCACCCGACGGCAATTCGTAGCGCAGCGCCATGCCATCCGCGGACGTGCGGACGTGCACGGTCAGCCGCGATGAGCCCTTCGCGAACACCAGTCTCGTCTCGGTCGCCGTCCGGGTCCGGACGCGGGACTTCCCCGCTTCGACCTCGTAGGTGTACGAGACGGGCGCATCTGTGCGGCTGACGAACTCCAGTCCGGTGGTGAAGTCTGCCTGGCTGGTCACCAGCCCGATCGGAGCGGGTATCAGGGCATGGCGGCAGTCCCAGGTCGCGCCGAGCGAGAGGGCGCCGTTCGCGTCCAGCGCCACGGCGGCGCGCACGCCGTCACAGCCGGTCTGTCCAACACCGGGCTGGACCGAGGTCCAGCTCCCCGGCGCGGCGGCGGATGCGGGCGTCGCAGTGACCGAGCCCATGACGGCGAGGACTGCGGCGGCCGTACCGGCGGCTCGAATCCCGGTTCGTTGGAGGAGTTTCATGCGGCCTTCCGGGTGGTTGCGGGTAGTCCGGTGCGGATCGCTCGCGCCGGGAATGGCAAGGGGACTGCCTTTACATCCCCTCACTGCCAAGAAACAGCGCACCCATACAGCCCTGGGAGTTACCCCGCTGCAGGGCTTACGGCCCGGCTTTTAATGGGATGTCTGGCATCAGTTGGGTGAGTCGACTGACATGCCCTCGGGCAGGCCGGTGGCCCGCGGGGCTTCGCTGTGCGGGCCACCGGGTGAGCGAGGGAATCGATCAGGCCAAGGGGTTGACCGCAGTGAAGGAACTGTCGGCGCGGAAGGTGGCGTCGTCCTGATGGAGGTCGATGCGCAGTTCGTAGTCGTAGTGACGGAGGTAGCGGCCGGGGTAGTTGTACGATTCCAGGCTGACCGAGCCGGCGACAGAACCCTGCCGGGCGCAGTAGGTGGCGTCCTTGTTGAAGATCGTCGTGCCGTTGCTCGCGTCGAAGCGGACCCGGTAGTCCAGGTGGCGCAGGTAGCGGCCGGACGCGTCACGGAACGAGTAGCAGTCGGAGTCGGCCAGGCCGGGGACGATGGTGAAGGTGGCGCTCTGCTTGACCGCCGTGGTGCTGGAGGACGTCACCGGGTCGATGTAGCCGCGGCTGTCCGGCCGTACGACTGCGTAGCGGCCGGGGAAGTTGACGGACCGGAGCGAGCGGGTGGTGTCCGTCGGCAGGGTGGTGCCGCCTGTGACCGGGTCGATGCTGGTCAGGGTGGGGACGACCTTTTTGATCAGGCCGCCGGCGTCGAACTCCATCGTGTCGATGGTGGTTTCGCGGTGGGTGCCGTCACCGCCGGGGACGGCGAAACGGTGGTAGGCGATGTACCAGTCGTCGGTGCCGGGCACCTGGATCACGGAGTGGTGGCCGGGGCCCTTGATGCCGAGCGAGAGGTCCTTCTCCAGGATCACGCCTCGTTTGGTCCAGGGACCGGTGGGGGAAGGGCCGGTGGCGTAGGCGACGCGGTAGTTCTCGTCCCGTGTGTCGTTCTCCGACCACATGAGGTAATAGGTGCCCTTGCGCTTGATGACGAAGGTGCCCTCGCGGTAGCCGCTCGGGGTGATGTCGGTGACCTTCGAGGCGTCGAAGGAGACCATGTCGTCGTTCAGCGGGACCACGTACGCCCGGCCGTTGCCCCAGTACAGGTACGACTGGCCGTTGTCGTCGGTGAAGACCGCCGGGTCGATCATCTGGCCGGGGTGGGCTCCGCGGGCGATCAGCGGCTTGCCCAGGGGGTCCGTGAACGGGCCGGTGGGCGAGTCGGAGACCGCGACGCCGATGTTCGTGTCGGCGGAGTAGTAGAAGTAGTACTTGCCGTTCTTCGCGGTCATCGTCGGGGCCCAGGCCCGGCTGTTGGTCCAGCTGACGTCAGGGCCGAGGTCGAGGATGACGCCGTGGTCCCTCCAGTGGACCAGGTCCTTGGAGGAGTACGCCTTGAACTGAGTACCGCTCCAGTCTGCGAAGCCGTCGGTGGTCGGGTAGATGTAGTACGTGTCGCCGAAGCGGACGATGTTCGGGTCGGCGGTGAGCCCCGGCAGGACCGGGCTCCTCATGACCAACGCCTCGACCGTCCAGGTGCGCTTCGTCCCGTCGGAGCCGGTCACGTCGTACGTCACGGGGTCGGTGAAGTCGCGTGGGGTGCCGGAGGCCGGGCTGATGGACGCGCCCCGGGCGAGGGTGAACTGCGGGGCGAGCGCGGTGACATCCGTGCCCTCGTTCACCGGTAGCGTGATCTTGCTTTTGGCGTCGTCGATGAGGGCGTCGGTCTTCAGCGAGGGGTGGGCGGCCGCCGCGATGCCCGCGGTGTTCCCACTGAGTTCGAGGACCTCGCCGGGCGCCAGCGCGCGGTTGTAGACCCGGAAGTCGCGCATCTTGCCCTTGAAGAGCTTGTCACTGGTGAAGACCGACTTGCCGATGTAGTTGGCCGTGGTGGTGCCGGACCCGATGGAACCGGGGGTGATGGTGACCGACGTGTTGCGGGCCACCTCCACCCCGTCCTGGTAGAGGACGCCCGTGTTGCCCGTCTGGGTGTAGGTGACGTGCTTCCAGACCGAGCGCTGCAGTGCGCCCGAAGCGGCGGTGTTCTGCTCGGTGGACGGGCTCCCGGAGGTGATGGAGGTCCGGAACGAGTTGCCGGTGGTGAAGAGGTACCCGTTGCCGGCGTCGTTGCTGGTGTTGCCGAAGCCGTAGAGGAAGTAGGGCGTGGCCTGGGCGGCGTCGATCTGCACGTCCATCGAGACGGTGATCGAGTTCATGCCGCTCATGATGTTGTCCGGCACCTTGATGTAGGTGCCGGACCCGCTGAACGTGAGCCCTTCACCGGAACCCGACCAGCCCGCGGTGCCGTTCACGGTTCCGTTCCTGCCGTTGCCCGAGGTGGCGTCGAGTTTGTACCAGAGAGCCAGGCCGTCGGTGATCTCCGCCGCCTCGGCGGAGGCCGCCGGGCCGACGACGCCCACCAGAAGTGAGACGGCGGCGGCCACGGCGGCCAGAGCGCCCTGACGGAATCTCCGGCGGCGCTGAGGTTCACGTTGTGCATGGGTTCACATCCCCTGAAGAAGACATGGCTGTTGCAGGGCGGGCGAGGTCTCGGCCAAGGTGCCGGCACCCGGCCCATAACGCCGTGGCGAATGTGTTCGGCGAGCATGCTCACGCTGCAAGACGGGCGGCACCGACGCGGCGGGGGCCGGCGGCCCCGCCGTGCTGCGCATCGGTGCCGGCCCGTCGGACCGGTACGCCCTGGACAAGGCCAGGGCGGTGCGCGAGCGCAGCCCGCCTGGCCGGAGCCGGTGCGGCACGTCCTTGTCGGCGTCAGGTCAGTTCGTGACGCGGAAGGTGGCGTCACCGCGTTCTGCCGCGGTGGTGATGGGGTCGAGGCGGAGCTGGTAGGCGTAGTGGCGGATGTAGCGGTCGGGGTGGTTGTAGGCCTGGAAGGAGGACCATGTGGCGTCGGCGAGCCCGGCGACCTTGCGGAAGGTGGCGTCCGCGGCGAACTGGGCGGTCCCGTCGTTGCGGACCAGCTGGAAGTCGTATCCGGTGTGCCGCAGGAAGTACCCGCGGTAGTTCACGGACTCGAAAGAGACGGTGCCCGAGCCCGCCAGCCCGGGCCGCAGCCGGAACTGGGCGTCGTCGCCTGTGATGTTCTGGTCGATGCGCACGTCGAAGGTGGCGTGCCGCACGTAACGGTCCTGGAAGTTGTACGACTGGAGCCGCTTGGCCGGGATGTCGCTCCAGCGGGCGAGGACGCGGGACTCCTCGGCGGCCGTCAGGTTCAGGATCGAGCCGTGGCGCTTCTTGGTGGCGCCCATGCTGTAGCTGCCCGGCGCCGGGACCTGGTAGGTGCCGGAGGCTGAGAGGTTGGTCGTCGTGACCGGCATGTATCCGCGTCCTGAGGCGTACTGGTCGAGGTAGAGCGCCCACTCGTTGCGGTCGCGGAACTTCATCCACATCGGGCCCTCGACCTGGGAGCCGGTGAGGCCGATGCCGGAGAGGTTGCCAAGGTTCGTCCAGGTGCCGAGGATCGAGTTGCTGCCCTCGAGGGTGATCTGGCCGTCACCGGAGGCCCGCACGTAGCGGTGGCTGCCGACGCCGGTCGGCATCTCGACGATCTGGGTGTCGATGATTTCCTGCATGCCGGGGCGCTCGATGTAGGTCTGCGGGGTGGTGATGGAGCGGAAGTCGCTGGTGTGGGCGTAGTGGATGCGGTGCTTCTTCACGCCGTGGACGGGCTTGTTCGTCGCCCAGTACAGGACGTAGTCGTTGGTCTCGGGGTTCCAGATCGCTTCCGGTGCCCAGGCGTTACGCCCGTCGGGGACCGCGCCGGCGACGTTGAGCAGCCACGGCTGCGACCAGTTGATCAGGTCCGTCGACTCCCACACCACCAGGTTGCGGCTGCCGTTGTTCACGGCGGCCTCCCAGTTCTGCCCGCAGCTGATGCACAGGTCGGTGGCGATGATCCAGTACTTGCTGCCGTCGGGAGATCTCACGAGTGCGGGGTCGCGCACCCCCTTCGTACCGACCGTGGAGCGGAGGGCTGTTCCGCCGCCGTTGAGCTCGGTCCAGTTCAGGCCGTCCTTGCTGTACGAGAAGTAGATCTGCTGGTTGTTCGAGCCTTCCCCGATGAAGTGTGTCATCAGGTAGCCCGGGTCGGCGGCGGCCGCCCGGTCCGGTGTGATCAAGCTTGGGATGTGAAGAGCATGCAGGCGGCGAGCAGTATCGCCGAGAGCCGGGCGCGAAGCGCGGACATCTACATCTCCTGTCGTTCTGCTGGAGCCACCCAAGGGGGAGGGCACATCGGGGTGGCGGGGGAAGCTCGGTCTCGATGTTGGCTGGACGGGACCGGCTGCCGCGCGACGAGGCAGGGGGCTGGCTGAATCCGGGTGACGGCCTGTCTGCCGTGCGCGGTGCGCTTCGACGTGGGTGACGGCGGGCCTGGGCACGCGGTGCCGGTGCGTTGTGGTGACGGCTCGTGAGGTGAGGTCCCGGTGTATCCGAGTGGGGCGGTCGCAGGCGCGGGGCCGGCCGGGCGGTTTCGGTTCGAGCGCGCGTGGGCGCGGTCCGGCGAAACGGTCTGCGGTTCCTTCGGCGCCTGCGCCGCGTTGCACCTCCTGTCCTCGTACGGCTCCTGTTCCTCGGCCGGGGGGAGCCTTCCGTGGCCGACTCCCCGTCCGCCGAAGCGAGTTGTTCGATAAATCGAACGATGTTCGTAAGGTCGGTCAGACGTTAAGTGGGGGAAGTGGGAAGCGTCAATACGTCCGGCAGCAGTGGTCCGCAGAACCTGAGAAGGCGGGTCGCGGTCGGCGGATGCGCCCCGCTTCGACAGCAGCAACGGCACCGCCGTCTTCAATCAGGACGCCACCTACTGCGCCCGCCCCGGCAGCACATCCGGCTCCGTCCGCCTCGACGTTCCGCGCCGACGGCTCCTTCACGGTGGTCAGTCCTGGGCCTGACCTGGCCGACCCAACCCCCTGCCGTGCCGTCACGGAACCCACCCACGGCAGCCCGGCCTTCTGTCGCCCCGAACGGGCTACTACAGCTGCGTCCGACGGCCTCGGAGACGAGGAACTTCATGCCACCGCAACTCTCCAGGCGCGCTGGGCGCGGTCGCACCCGGCGGCTGGGCTCTCGCACTCCTCACACTCCTTCTTGGTACATCCAATGTTCTGACCGGCGGCAGGGCACCAGCCGGACCCGCATTCGGAGGTAGCCAAGTATTTCGTGTCGCAAGACTAGACAGAGGCAACGTTCATAGCCGTTAATCCATCCCATGTATCAGTGGAGAGGGCCGATGGGACCGAGCCCCCGGTGGACTCCAGGCCTCCTTGCCCGGCCGGGCTGCCGCTCGGCCCACAGTCGCCGGTTCCGGGCGGAGTTCCGACGATCGAACAGGACGGGCCACAGTGCCGCATGTGTCTCATGCGCGCATCACTTCTCGCCGACGTGGAGGCCAGGACTGTGGCCGCCACCAACGCGTTTGCTGCGCTGCCGTCGCCCTGCTGGACATATGGCGCCACATCGGCAGCAGACAAGTCCCGGAGGTGCTGCACCCGCCCCCCCGGACATGTGAGCCGACGCGCCAACGACCAAGCTACCGCTCCCTCCTCACCGAAAGGTGCAAGATGGCCTCCTCCGTCAGCAGACGGCGCCTCCTGCAAGTAGCCGGGGCCACCGCAGCGGCCTCTGCCACCGGATCCTTCGTCGCCGCATCTCCCGCCCGTGCGGCCGTCCCTCCCGCAAGGGCCGACATCGGGGTTTCCGCGCGCCCCTTCGCACTCGACCAGGTCCGGCTCACCGCGAGCCGGTGGCTGGACAACCAGAACCGTACGCGGAACTACCTGCGGTTCGTCGATGTCGAACGGCTGCTGTACAACTTCCGCGCCACCCACCGGCTGTCCACCAACGGCGCGGCTGCCACCGGCGGATGGGACGCGCCGTCGTTCCCCTTCCGCACCCACGTGCAAGGGCACTTCCTCACGGCATGGGCGCAGCTGTACGCCGTGACCGGGGACACCGTCTGCCGGGACAAGGCCACCTACATGGTTGCGGAGCTGGCCAAGTGCCAGGCCAACAACAGCGCCGCCGGTTTCAGCGCCGGGTACCTCTCCGGTTACCCCGAGTCCGACTTCACCGCTCTCGAGCAGCGGACCCTGAGCAACGGAAACGTGCCGTACTACACCATCCACAAGACCCTCGTCGGCCTGCTGGACGTATGGCGGCACATCGGCAGCACGCAAGCGCGGGACGTGCTGCTCGCCCTGGCGGGATGGGTCGACTGGCGCACCGGCCGGCTGAGCAGCCAGCAGATGCAGGCCATGCTGCAGACCGAGTTCGGCGGCATGAACACCGTGCTGACCGATCTCTACCAGCAGACAGGCGACGCGCGGTGGCTCACCGTCGCCCGGCGGTTCGACCACGCCGCGGTGTTCGACCCCCTGGCGTCCGGCCAGGACCAGCTGGGCGGACTGCACGCCAACACCCAGGTGCCCAAGTGGATCGGAGCCGCCCGGGAGTTCAAGGCCACCGGCACCACCCGCTACCGGGACATCGCCACCAACGCCTGGAACTTCTGCGTCACCTCGCACACCTATGCCATCGGCGGCAACAGCCAGGCGGAACATTTCCGCGCCCCGAACGCCATCGCCGACTACCTGAAGCAGGACACGTGCGAAAGCTGCAACACCTTCAACATGCTCACTCTCACCCGGGAGTTGTTCGCACTGTACCCGAGCCGGGTCGCGCTGTTCGACTACTACGAGCGGGCATGGCTGAACCACATGATCGGCCAGCAGAACCCGGCCGACGACCACGGCCACGTCACCTACTTCACCCCGCTCAACCCGGGCAGCCGACGCGGTGTCGGCCCGGCATGGGGCGGCGGCACCTGGAGCACCGACTACGGCACCTTCTGGTGCTGCCAGGGCACGGGCCTGGAGATGCACACCAGGCTGATGGACTCCGTCTACTTCCGCAGTGACAACACGCTGATCGTGAACCTGTTCGTGCCCTCGGTGCTCAACTGGTCGGAGCGCGGAATCACCATCACCCAGACCACGTCATACCCTGTCAGCGACACCACCACCCTGCAGGTCACCGGCAGCGTCAGCGGAACCTGGGCGATGCGCGTCCGCATCCCGGGCTGGACCACCGGGGCCACCATCAGCGTCAACGGCGTCGCGCAGAACATCGCCACCACGCCCGGCAGCTACGCCACCCTGAGCCGCTCGTGGGCCTCCGGCGACACGGTCACCGTCCGCCTGCCGATGCGGGCCGTCATGCGAGCGGCCAACGACAACGCGAACGTCGCCGCGATCACCTACGGCCCGGTGGTCCTGTCCGGCAACTACGGCAACTCCTCGCTCAGCTCCCTCCCGTCGCTGAACACGTCATCGATCACACGGACCAGCAGCAGTTCGCTCGCCTTCACCGCCACCGCCAACGGCTCCACCGTCAACCTGGGCCCGTTCCACGACGCCCACGGCCACAACTACACCGTCTACTGGAGCACCACCGGCAGCGTCCGTCTCGTCAACGTGGGCAGCGGTCTCCTGCTGGGCATCCAGAACATGTCCACGGCCGACGGTGGCCGCGCTCTGCAGTGGTCGGACAACGGCACCGCCGACCACGACTGGTACATGATCACCGACGGAACCGCGGTCCGCTTCCGCAACGCCCACAGCGGCAAGGTGCTCGGCGTCATGAACATGTCCACGGCAGACGACGCGACCGTTCTGCAGTGGTCGGACAGCGGGACCGCCGACCACCGATGGACGCTGCTCGACCAGGGAGACGGGACCTACAAGATCCGCAACGAGAACAGCGGCAAGTTGCTCGCCATCGCGAACAACTCCACCGCTGTCGGAGCGTTCGCGGTCCAGGACCCGGACGACGGCACCGCCGACAACCGGTGGCGCATCGTGAGGAACTGAGATCCGCTCCGGAAGCGGATCGTGGTTGCTCTCCGCCCTTCCGCTCGTCCGACACTTCGACCCTCGTTCGATATCACGAACGCGGGGCGGGGTCAGAGCGCATAACAGTCCTGACAGCCCCTGACGGAGCCAACCGGAAATGCTCACTCAAGAAACGAGACCCCATGAAGAAACGTAGTTTCAGCCTCAGGCATCTGACCGTGGTGCTCGCGGCCCTGGTCGCTTCGGCGGCGACGCTCGTCGCCAACCCGGCTCAGGCGGCCACCAGCGGCGAATTGCGCGGCGTTGGTTCCGGCCGGTGTCTCGATGTGCCCGGCGCCAGCCAGACCGACGGCACGAACCTGCAGATCTGGGACTGCACGGACGGGACCAACCAGCAGTGGACGCTGACGGACAACAACCAGCTGACCGTGTACGGCAACAAGTGCCTCGATGTTCCGGGCCACGCCACCACGGCCGGTACCCGGCCGGTGATCTGGTCCTGTAACGGCGGTACGAACCAGCAGTGGCGGCTGAACGCCGACGGCACGGTCGTCGCCGTGGAGTCCGGGCTGTGCCTGGACGTCAGCGGCGGCGCCACAGCCAACAGCACGGCGGTGCAGCTGTGGAATTGCAACGGCGGCAGCAACCAGAAGTGGACCGGTCTGACCGGGACGCCGCCGCAGGGCGGCACGTGTGCTCTTCCGTCGACGTACCGGTGGTCCTCGACCGGTCCGCTGGCGCAGCCGGCGAACGGGTGGACCTCGCTGAAGGACTTCACCACCGTGACGTACAACGGCAAGCACCTCGTCTACGCGACCACCTCGAACGGATCGTCGTGGGGTGCCATGACGTTCCGTCCCTTCACGAACTGGTCGGACATGGCGTCGGCCGGCCAGACCGCGATCAGCGGGTCCGCGGTGGCGCCCAAACTGTTCTACTTCGCGCCCAAGAACATCTGGGTACTGGTCTCGAACGGGTGGGGTACCGCCTGGACCTTCACCTACCGCACATCCAGCGACCCGACCAACCCCAACGGCTGGTCCGCGCCGCAGGAGCTGTTCACCGGCAGCGTTTCCCCAGGCGGCCCGATCGACCCGACCATGATCGCCGACGACCACAACATGTACCTGTTCTTCGCCGATGACAACGGCGGCATCTACAGGTCGACCATGGCGCTCGGGAACTTCCCGGGCAGCTTCGGCTCGTCGTACACCAAGATCATGAGCGACACGAAGGAGAGACTGTTCGAGGCGCCGGAGGTCTACAAGGTCCAGGGTCAGAACCAGTACCTCATGATCGTTGAGGCGATGGGCGCGAACGGCCGCTACTTCCGCTCGTTCACGGCCTCCAGCCTGAACGGTTCGTGGACCCCGCAGGCCGGCAGCGAGAGCAGCCCCTTCGCGGGCAAGGCCAACAGCGGCGCCACTTGGACCAGGGACATCAGCCACGGTGACCTGGTCCGCAACAACCCCGACCAGACCATGACCGTCGACCCCTGCAACCTGCAGTTCCTCTACCAGGGCAGGGACCCCAGCTCGGACGGCATGGACTACCTGAAACTGCCGTACCGGCCGGGCGTGCTCACCCTGCAGCGCTGACCCGCGCGCACATGATCACAAGCTCATGACCCCGCCGAGCAGGCCCGCAAAGCAGCTTGCGCTTTGCGGGCCGGGAAGGACCCCCTCCATGGTTCCTCTACACAGACGACTGCTGCGTCTCCTTGCGGCCACCGCACTGACGCTCACCGCCTGCGTCACCGCCTCAGGCGGCACGACCGCCGAGGCTGCGCCGGGCAGCCCGGCGCTCACCCCGCCGATGGGCTGGAACAGCTGGAACAGCTTCGGCTGCGGGATCACCGAGGCTCAGGTCCGCGAGGCCGCCGACGCGATGACGTCCTCGGGCATGAAGGACGCGGGCTACCAGTACGTCGTCGTCGACGACTGCTGGTTCGACCCGCAGCGCGACCCGTCGGGCAACCTGCGGGCCAACCCGACCAAGTTCCCCAGCGGCATGAAGGCGCTCGGCGACTACATCCACAGCAAGGGCCTGAAGTTCGGCATATACCAGGCGCCGGGCGAGCGCACGTGCGCGCAGGGCGTGGGCACCTACCCCGGCTCCACCGGCAGCAAGGGCCACGAGGCCCAGGACGCCGCCATGTTCGCCTCATGGGGCGTCGACTACCTCAAGTACGACTGGTGCTCCTCCACCGGCACCCTTAACGAGCAGATCGCACAGTTCACCATCATGCGCGACGCCCTGCGCGCCACCGGCCGGCCGATCGTCTACAGCATCAACCCCAACAGCTTCCACACCCCCACCGGCGACACCTACAATTGGGGCCAGGTCGCCGACCTGTGGCGGACGACCGAGGACCTGCTCGACGTCTGGCAGAACAACAACACCAACAGCTACCCGATGGGCGTCGGCAACGTCCTGGACGTCACCGCACCGCTGGCCGCTCAGTCGGGCCCGGGACACTGGAACGACCCCGACATGCTCGTCGTCGGCCGCCCTGGCCTGTCACTGACCGAGTCCCGCTCCCACTTCGCTCTGTGGGCCCTCATGGGCGCCCCGCTCATGGCCGGCAACGACATCCGCACCATGTCAGCCGACGTGAGCGCTATCCTGCGCAACCCGCGTCTGGTGGCGGTCGACCAGGACCCGCGGGGCGCGGGCGGACGCAGGGTGCGCGACGACGGCGACACCGAGGTGTTCGCCAAGCCCCTGTCCGACGGCTCGGTTGCCGTGGGCCTGTTCAACCGCGGAGGCAGCACCACGACCATCACCGCGGCGGCCGCACAAGTCGGCCTCACCGGCGGACCGTTCACCCTCACCGACCTGTGGACCGGCGGCACGTCCAGCACCTCCGGCCAGATCTCCGCGAGCGTCCCCGCGCACGGTGTCGCCGTCTTCAAGATCACCGGCGGCAGCCCCCTGGCCGCCGCCACCGCCCGCCTGCGCGGCAACGGATCCGGCCGCTGCCTCGACGTTGACAGCGCCTCCACCGCGGCCGGGATCAAGACGCTGATCTGGGACTGCCACACCGCCGCCAACCAGCTCTGGACCACCTGGGCCGGCGGCGAGATCCGCGTCTACGGCGACAAGTGCCTGGACGCTTCCAGCCAGGGCACCACCAACGGCACGCCGGTCATCATCTGGCCCTGCAACGGCCAGAACAACCAGAAGTGGGCCGTCGGCTCCGACGGTTCGATCCGCAACGTCCACGCCGGACTGTGCCTCGACGTCAACGGGGCCGCCACCGCCAACGGGACCCCGGCCATCCTGTGGACCTGCAACGGCCAGAACAACCAGAAGTGGACCACACTCCCGTAACCCGCCACCCCTGCCACCGCGCAGGGAGACGCCCGATCGATTGAGGGCAGTCCCACGACAGCAGGCCAAGCTGCGGGGACTGCCCTCCGCTACCGGGACCGGGACTTCGAGCCCGTCGCCGCAGTGGCACCCTCGTGACTTCCAAGCACGCACTCAACTCCCATATGTTGACTCCCCGTTTAGCCTTCCCGACTTGAACGGTCCGACCTCTACGGTCGATCCCGTGAACCCCGCACGGGCCAGAAGGCCGGCAAGGTCTGCCCTTCCCCGTACCCGGGCGACGAGTGGCGTGTCGACCTCGATGCGTACGGCGTCGCCGAGGTCACGTACTCGGAGGTCCGTCGCACTCAGCCCCGCCGAGTCCAGCGCGGCGCGCAGTGCCTGTTCGGCGCGGTCGATCCGGGCCAGGCGGTGCGGGGTGACTTCCAGGCCGTAGCGGACCCGGCTGGCGAGGCAGGGGGTCGCGGGCTTCTCCCAGGTGGGCAGCTGCCAGCGCCGGCTCAGGCGACGCACGTCCGCCTTGGACAGGCCGCTGTCGCGCAGCGGGGTACGGATTCCGCGTTCCGTGCCGGCTCGGATGCCGGGCCGGTTGGGGTCCTTGACATCGTCCGCGTTGGTGCCCGTGGCCACTTCGGTGAAACCGTTGGTCCGGGCGAACCGCACGATGGTGTCCAGGACTTCGGACTTGCAGAAGTAGCAGCGGTCGGGGCCATTGGCTCGATAGCCAGGTTGTGACGTCTCCTGGGTTCGCACGGTGTGGTGTGTGGCCCCGAGTCGCCCGGCGTGCTGACGGGCCAATTCGAGTTCACCGCTCGCGAGGCTCTCCGAAACCGCGGTGACGGCAAGGACGCGATCCGGGCCGTGTGCACGGACCGCGGCGGCGAGGACCAGTGCCGAGTCGGCACCGCCCGAGTACGCGACGGCCACGGGGCCGATGTCTCGCATCTGCTCCAGCAGGCCCGCGGCGAGGGATTCGACGTCAGTGGTCATGGTGGTGGTCCTCCGCGAAGGGACATCGGTGGGCCGGCGCGGTCGCCGTCAGGTGCAGGGCTCTGGCGGCGACCGCCTTCAGCGGCACGCCGAGCAGGCGCGCCGCAGCGGCCACGTCCTCGTACTCGGGTTTGGCACCGTGCGGGCCGTGTTTGATCCGCACGGGGTGCCCGTCGATGTCCACGGTCTCGAAGTGGCGCGGTACCGCGGTGCGGGTGGCGCCGGTGCGGCGGACTCCGAGGGTTCCGGTCTCGGCGAGGACGAGCTCCCGCAGATCACGTTCCGTGTCGTGCGTGGCGAGTACGTGCAGGACGTGGGCGGGGCGCCCCTTCTTCATCACGGCGGGCGTGACCCAGGCGTCCAGGGCTCCGGCGGACAGGGCCTGGTCGATCGTGTGCCCGAGGAGTTCGCCGGTGACGTCGTCCAGATTGGTCTCCAGGACGATCACGGGCTCCTCGCTCACGCCGCCCGGGAGGACAGGCTTGCCCAGCGTCACGGAAGCGACGTTGGCCCGGTCCTGCAGGCACCGGGTGCCCGCCCCGTAGCCGGTGGGGCCCAGCGTCATGAGCGGCGGTGGACCGTAGCGAGTGCCCATCGCCTTCAGGAGCGCGGCCGCCGTCGGCGTCACCGTCTCCCCCGGTATGTCGGTGCCGGTCACGATCGCGCCAGCGAGAAGTGCCAGCGTCGCCGGGGCGGGACAGGGCAGTATGCCGTGTGCCGCGCGGACTCGGCCGTGACCGAGGGGCACTGGCGCGCAGACGACTTCGGTGACTCCGAGCACGTGCAGCGCGGCGGCCGTCCCGACGATGTCGACGACCGTGTCGTGTCCGCCCAGTTCGTGGAGATGCACCTCGGCCGGGCTCGCCCGGTGCAGTCGTCCCTCGGCCTCGGTCATGGCGGTGACCGCCGCCACCGCGAGGGCCGCGACCGGCGGCGGTGTGGCGCGGGAGACGAGTTCCAGTACCTCCGCGCCACGTCGTTCGTGTGCGGTGTCCGTGACGCGCACGTCCACGTGGAGGGCGGCGAGGCCGTGGTCGGTGACGCGTCCGGCGGTGAGTTCCCACCCGGTCAGTCCGGTCGAGGCGACGGTGGCCCGCACCTGGTCCAGCGGGGCGCCGGCGTCGATGAGCGCGGCAAGCAGCATGTCGCCGGCCAGCCCGGTGAACGGATTGATCCAGCAGATCATGCGTCCGCTCCTCGAACGCGGTCCGCGCTCCTGGCGATCCGGTGCGCCGCCATCGCGGCGGCGAATCCGGAGTCGATGTTGACCACGGTGAGTCCGGCGGCGCAGGAGGTGAGCATGGCGAGGAGGGCGGTGACTCCGTCGAGGGCGGCGCCGTAGCCGGTGGCGACGGGGACTGCGACGACCGGCGCACTCACGATGCCGCCGACCACGCTGGCCAGAGCCCCTTCCATGCCGGCCACGACGATGACCGTGTCGGCCGTACGCAGCCGGGGGCGTTCGGCGATGATCCGGTCGAGCCCAGCGACTCCGACGTCGTGGATGGCGGCCGTGTCCAGGCCGATGGCCGCACAGACTGCGGCGGCCTCGACGGCAACGGGCCGGTCGGCCGTGCCGGCCGCGACGACCAGGACGCGGAATGTCCCTGCCGGCGCCGGCCGCCACACGAGCAGTCGGGCCTCGGCGTCGTACGTGCCCCCGTCGACACCGTCGAGAACCTCGTCAGCGGTGTCCGGGGCGATGCGGGTCGCAAGGACCGGCCCCACATTGTGTGTGAGCAGACCGCCCACGACGGCGGCGATCTGCGCAGCGGTCTTGCCCGGCCCGTACACGACCTCGGGCAGGCCCTGCCGCTCCTCCCGGGCGAGGTCCACCCGGGCAAAGCCCAGATCGAGGATGCCGCGGGGCTGTCCCTCGGTCCACTGACGGGCAGAGACGTTCATGCGCGTCCTTCCAGGTACGGGATGGTCATCGGCCCCTCCGGCAGGACACACAGGCGAGCCCCCGGCCCGGCCTTCTCCAGGGCCTCGGCGACCGTGGCTTCGATGTCCCGGGTCTGCTCCAGGTGGGCGGCGGCCAGGTCGCTGTCGCTGAGGTAGGAGGTGTGCATGACGACCCGGCAGTCGCTCTGGATCCGGGCCTGGATCTGCACCTGCCACTGGTCGGGTTCGGTCGGCGGACGTGCGGCGATGCGCTCCAGGAGCGCCCTCGGCGAGGAGGCCGACGAGAGGACCTCGCGGTACGAACCGTGGTCCGGGAAGCCGTCCTTGCACTCGGCCGCGCAGACGATGGTCCCGCCTGAACGGACCACCTGGTGTGCGGCGGACATCCCCTTGACGGCCTGGTAGAGATTCTGGTCGAGGGGAAAGCCGGAGTTGGTGGTGACGACCACGTCGAAAGGGGCAGGCACCGGGCGCATGGCCATCTTCCTGGCGGCGGCCGTCGCGGCGGCATGCATGGCCGGTAGATCGCCGCCGAAGGCCGCCACGATGTCCTTGTCCCGGTTGAGCACCACGTCGAGGGAGAAGTCGACGCCGGTGGCCTCGGCGATGGCCCGGACGTCGTCGTGCACGGGATTGCCGTGGACGATGCCCCAGGTGGCGCGGGGGTCGCCGATGCGTGTCGCGTCGTGCAGGACGAGCACCGTCTCCAGTGCGGCGAGTCCGGGCGCGACCAGCTTCGGCCCACCGGAGAACCCGGCGAAGAAGTGCGGCTCGACGAACCCCGTCGTGATGCGGACGTCCGCCTCGACCCACGCGCGGTTCAGCCACACCGGCACGTCCTTGCCGTACGTGCCCATCCATACCAGCTGGTTGCGATCGCGGGCATCGTGGTTGACGATCCGTACGGTGTCCACCACTTCCTCGCCGAACATCCCGCGCAGCTCCGCCTCGCTGTTGCCGCGGTGGGTTCCCGTGGCGACCAGGATCACCACGTCCTCCGTGCGGACGATTCCGTCGAGTTCGTCGAGGACGGCCGGGATCATCAGATGCCGCGGCTGGGGACGGGTGCCGTCGCAGGCGGAGATGGCCACGGTCTGGCCGGGCCGTACGCGCTCGCGCAGGGGCGGGCCGGCGACGGGGTCGCGGAGCGCCGTGCGCAGCGTGCCCTGCGCGTCGGCCGCCGCCGGGTGGTGCACGGGCTCCACCACGATGGTGCGGCGGGGGTCGATGTCCAGATCGAGTCCGGACTGCCCGTAGGCGAGTCGGACTTTCATGCCTGCTCCTCGTTCATGTGATGGGCTTCCAGCTTGTAGGCGCGTACGGCGGTTCCACCGAAGACGTCGGTTCGCTCGGCTGCGGTCAGCGATGCCGTCAACTCGTCGGCTGCCGAGACGACTTGCTCGTATGTCGCGTGGGTCAGGCAGACCGGCCAGTCGGAGCCGAACATCAGTCGCGTCGGCCCAAAGGCGTCGAGTACGGCCTCGGCGTACGGCCGCAGGCCTTCCACTGTCCAGGTGTCCGCGTCGGCCTCGCTGACCATGCCGGACAGCTTGCAGTGGACGTTCGGTTCGGCGGCCAGTTCGCGCAGGTGCACCGACCAGGGCTCAGTGTGTCCGGACGCGATCGGTGGTTTTGAGAGATGGTCGAGTACGAACGTCAGGTCGGGCAGGGCCCGGACGGTGTCGATGGCCGCGGGAAGCTGGTGCGGCAGGGTGAGCAGGTCGTAGGCGAGCCCGGCATCGGCGATCGTCCGCAGACCGCGCCTGACCTCGCGGCGGCAGAGCCAGTTCGGGTCCGGTTCGGACTGCACCAGGTGCCGTAGGGAGACGAGGCGAGGGCCGCCCGGACGGGAACGCATCGCAGCGAGGGTGTCGGGCAGGCCGGGTGAGACGAGGTCGGCCCAGCCGACCACCCCCGCGACCGTGGCGGAGTCCGCCGCCAGGTCGAGGAAGTCGAGCGTCTCGTCCGGGTCGGGGAGGACCTGGACGAGGATCGTGCGGTCGATTCCCGCTTCCTTCAGATGCGGGAGGAGATCATCGAGCGTGAAATCACGTTGGAGGGAGTGCGTTGCCAGGGTGTCCAGCCAGTCGTGGTTCCGGGCCACAGGCGACCCCGGTGTCC
Source organism: Streptomyces sp. NPDC051064 (assembly GCF_044455985.1). Taxonomy (NCBI): domain Bacteria; kingdom Bacillati; phylum Actinomycetota; class Actinomycetes; order Kitasatosporales; family Streptomycetaceae; genus Streptomyces; species Streptomyces sp. NPDC051064. The sequence goes on along the minus strand of NZ_JBITFK010000011.1, from coordinate 255,730 downwards.
CGGGCCGGACGCGCCAGAGGTGGTGGTGGGCATCGATTCTCGTCACCACTCCCCCTCCAGGGCCGCGTCGAGTTCGTCCCACAGTCCTTCGGGGATCACGGTCGCCGCATGCGCCGCGTTCTGCGTCACCTGGTTCGCGTCCCGAGCTCCGACGACGACACTGGTCACCCCCGGATGCCGCAAGGGGAACTGGAGAGCCGCCGCCGCCAGAGGCACCCCGTAAGCGGAGCAACGGGCGTCGAGGGCCCGCACCCGGTGCAGGACCCCCTCCGGGGCGGGGCCGTAGTTGTAGTTCGCCCCCGCCGCGGGGGCGGCGAGTATCCCGCTGTTGAAGACGCCTCCGGCGATGACTCCGACCTGCCGCTCCACGCAGGCGGGCAGCAGATCGTCCTCGGCGCCCCGTTCGAGGAGCGAGTAGCGGCCGGCGACGAGCACGCAGTCGATGTCGGTCTCGGTGACGAACCTCGTCAGCATCCTCGTCTGGTTCATGCCGGCGCCGATGGCCTGCACCGCGCCCTCGTCGCGCAGCCGGGCCAGGGCGGGGTAGGCGCCCTTGACCGACTCCTCCCAGTGGTCGTCGGGGTCGTGGATGAGGAGGATCCCGAAGGAGTCGAGACCGGACCGCTCCAGGCTCTCCGCGAGGGAGCGGTAGACGCCTTCGGGGGTGTAGTCGTGTACACGGACGACGTCCGGCGGGGCTCCGTAGAAGCCGTCCGTCCCGTCCTCGCAGCGGCCGGGGACGAGCAGGCGGCCGACCTTCGTGGAAATACTGAACTCGTCACCAGATGCGGACTGTTGGCCGAGGAAGGACCCGAGTCGGCGCTCCGCGAGTCCTGCTCCGTAGTGGGGCGCGGTGTCGAAGTAGCTGATCCCGGCCTCCCAGGCGGTCGCCAGGGCCTCAGCGGCCTGGGCGTCGTCGACCGGCGCGTACAGTCCGGCCAGTGGCGCGGTTCCAAGACCAAGCCGGCTCACCCGCGCCTGCGAGCGGCCGAGCGGCACCCGTTCGGCGAACCAGGGCTGCGGAGCGCCGGTCATCAGGCCGCCCCGAGCACGTGGCGCTGACGGCCGAGGTGGTCGATCTCGACCTCCACCACGTCGCCGGCCTTGAGGAAGGGGATGTGGTCCGCGCCCATGGCGACGCCGGCCGGCGTACCGGTGTTGATCACGTCGCCGGGCTCCAGGACCATGAACTGGCTCAGGTACCAGACGATGTGCCGCACGCCGAAGATCATGTTCTTGGTGTGGCCGTTCTGGCGCTGCTCACCGTTGACCCAGAGACGCAGTCCCAGTTCCTGCGGGTCACCGACCTCGTCGGCGGTGACGAGCCACGGACCCAGCGGGTTGAACGTCTCGCAGGACTTGCCCTTGGTCCACTGCCCGCCGCGTTCGGTCTGGAAGGCCCGCTCGCTGACGTCGTCGGATATCGCGTAGCCCGCGATCACCGCGTCGGCGTCCTCGGGAGAGTGCAGATAGCGTGCGGTGCGCCCGATGACGACGGCGAGTTCGACCTCGTAGTCCGTCTTCTCGCTGGTGCGCGGCACAAGCACGGTGTCGTCGGGGCCGATCACGGTGTTGGCGGCCTTCATGAAGAGGACGGGTTCGGGAGGCGGCTCGGCGCCCGTCTCCTCGGCGTGGTCCACGTAGTTGAGGCCGACGCACACGACCTTGCCCGGCCGGACGACGGGGGCGCCGATCCGCCGGTCGGCGACGTCGGTGCGTGGCAGCAGGCCCTCGGCCAGGGCCGTGCGGGCACGCTCCACGCCGCCGTCCGCGAGGAACGCTCCATCGATGTCGGCGGTGAGCGAGGTCAGGTCGTATGCGGTGCCGTCGGAGTCGAGGACGACGGGACGCTCAAGGCCCACGGGGCCGGTACGCAGGAATCTCATGGATGTTCCTTACTGACGAGTTGACGGGCGCGTGGCGGACAGGCGATGTCGGCCCGTAGGCGTGTGCGTGAATGCGGATCGATTAGGCGCGCGGGATGTACGGCGGTGCGTCATGGGCCGGGTCCATGTGCTCGCGCAGCCACTGTTCGGTGGTGCTGACATGCAGGAGGGCGGCGGCCTGCGCGAGGGTCGCGTCGCCCGCGGCCAGTGCGTGGTAGATCGCCTCGTGTTCGGCGACTGTGGGGTCGGCGGCGTTGTCGTCCACCATGCCGCGCCACACCCGGGCACGCAGCGTCCGGCTGGAGATCCCGTCCAGCAGGGCGGCGAGGGTGGAATTACCGGTGGCTGAGACGACTGCCCGGTGGAACGCGGCATCGTGCTCGAGGAGCCGCTCCACGTCGTCGCGGGCCGCCCGCATCGCGTCCAGCTGCCGCTCGACCTCTCCGAGCTCCGAGGCCGTGATACGGGACGCGGCGAGCCCCGTGGCTACCGGCTCGAACAGCCGGCGCACCTCGGTGAGTTCCAGCATGGTGTCCCCGCGCAGCAGTTCCACCGCGGAGCCGACACCGCCCAACAGCACCTCCGGTTCGAGGCTGGTCACATAGGTACCGTCGCCCCTTCGGATCTCCAGAACACGCGCAACGACAAGCGCCTTCACCGCCTCCCGCATCAGATTGCGGGAGAGCCCCAGGTCAACGGCGAGTTGCTGCTCGGGGGGGAGCTTGTCACCCGGCCGGAGCGCCCCGGTCTGGATGAGGTCCCTGATGCGGTCGATGGCCTTGTCGGTCAGTGACATGAACGAAATCTCCCTGCTTGTCGCATCGGCGGCGGCATCGTAGCAATACATCCCATCACCAAGGAAGAGGTGGGATGAATCCTCTTCGACGCAACAGGACCAGCATCCCGACATGCCCGCAGCTCAACTGCAATTGATGGCAGCAAATCGACGCAAGGGTATGGACATCAGCTCCCCCGAGACTCTATATATCCATCCCATGTCCTATCGCTGCCGTCGCAGAGAGGACATCTCCTTGACATATAACGATGGGTGGTTGCGCCATGACTTCGAGACGACACCCCGCTGTCCGAGCCGAAGGTGCCGGCTGCGATGACTGAGCTGATCTCCGCGGTCGAGGCCTTTGACGTCCGGTTCCCCACGTCGCGGGACCTGGACGGCTCCGACGCCATGAACCCCGAACCCGACTACTCGGCCACCTATGTGACGATCCGCACGAGCGGTGAGGACAACGGCTACGGACTCGCCTTCACCGTAGGACGCGGCAACGACGTCGAGGTAGCCGCCGTGCGGGCCCTGGCGCCGCTGGTCGTGGGCCTGCCGGTGGAGGAGGTCCTGGCCGACCTCGGCGCCTTCTCCAAACGACTCACCGGGGACAGCCAACTGCGATGGCTCGGACCGGAGAAGGGCGCCATCCACATGGCCGCCGCCGCGATCGTCAACGCGGTATGGGACCTCTACGGGCGCCGCACCGGAAAACCGGTGTGGCAGCTGCTCTCCCAACTCTCCCCCGACCAGCTGGTCGACATGGTCGACTTCCGCTACCTCCAGGACGCCCTGACCCGCGAGGAAGCGCTGGACATCCTGCGTCGGGCGGAGCCCGGCCGCGCAGAGCGGGCGGCGCACCTGGCGCAGCACGGCTACCCGGCGTACACCACCACCCCCGGGTGGCTCGGCTACGACGACGAGAAACTGGTGCGGCTCTCCAAGGAGGCCGTCTCCGAGGGCTTCGGCCAGATCAAACTCAAGGTCGGCGCCGACCTGGAGACCGACGAACGTCGCATGCGGCTCGCCCGTGAAGCGGTGGGGCCCGACATCCGGATCGCCGTCGACGCCAATCAGGCCTGGGGCGTGCACCAGGCCATCGACTGGATGGCGTCGCTCGCACCCTACGACCCGTACTGGATCGAGGAACCCACCTCACCCGACGACATCCTCGGGCACGCTGCCATCCGCAAGGCGGTGACGCCGGTCAAGGTGGCCACCGGCGAACACGCGCACAACCAGGTGATGTTCAAGCAGCTTCTCCAGGCGGGCGCGATCGACGTCCTGCAGCTGGATGCCAGCCGCACCGCCGGAGTCACCGAGAACATAGCCATCCTGCTGCTTGCCGCGAAGTTCGGTGTCCCGGTCTGCCCTCATGCCGGCGGGGTCGGCCTCTGCGAAATGGTCCAGCACATGGCCATGTTCGACTATGTGGCCGTCAGCGGCACCACCGAGAACCGTGTGATCGAGTACGTCGACCACCTGCACGAGCACTTCACCGATCCCGTACGGATCCGGGACGGCCACTACCTCGCACCCACCGCTCCCGGCATCAGTGCCGAGATGCACCCAGAATCCGTGGCAGCTCACCGGTACCCCGAGGGCCCCGTGTGGTCCGAGGAGGCCGGCTCATGAGCACTCCCGAGTTCGCCGGCCTGGGGGCCGTCGTCACTGGTGGGGCCTCCGGTATCGGTCTGGCCACCGCGCGGCTGCTCGCGGACCGTGGCGCCCGCGTCGCCTGCCTCGACCTGAAGCCGGACGACGTACCCGCGCCGCTCCTCGGAATCCATGGGGACGTCGCGGACGACGCGAGTGTGCGCACGGCCGTGGAGGAGGCTGCCCGGCTGCTCGGCGGCATCGACATCCTGGTCAACAACGCCGGCATCGGCGCCCAGGGGAGCATTGAGGACAACACCGACGACGAATGGCGGCGCGTCTTCGACGTCAACGTCCTCGGAATGGTCCGAGTGACCCGGGCCGCCTTGCCGCATCTGCGCCGTTCGGGGGCCGCCGCGATCGTCAACACCTGCTCCATCGCGGCCACCGCCGGGCTGCCCGACCGGGCGCTGTACTCGGCGACGAAGGGCGCCGTGCTCTCCTTGACCCGGGCGGCCGCCGCCGACCTCGTGCCCGCCGGCATCCGGGTCAACTGCGTCAACCCGGGCACCGCCGATACGCCGTGGGTCGGCCGTCTCCTGGACCGCGCCGACGACCCGGACGCCGAACGCGCCGCGCTCAACGCCCGCCAGCCGATGGGCCGACTCGTCTCCGCCCAGGAGGTGGCCTTGTCCATCGCCTACCTCGCGAGCCCGCTCTCCGGCTCCACCACCGGCACCGACCTCGCCGTCGACGGCGGCATGCACGGCCTGCGGCTTCGCCCCCGCACCTGACCCCGCCCTCTCCGTCTCCGTCTCCGTCTCCGTCTCCGGCACGCGACCCCACCCCGGCCCTCCCTCAGTACTCCAGCCCACCAAGGAGAAATGAGCAATGAAGCTCCGTCTCACCAGGTTCGCCCTATTCGGCGCCCTCGCCGCCCTGACCGTTCCCGCGCTCACCGCCTGCGGCGGTCCCGCCTCCGGAGGGGGCGCGGACGGCGGCAAGCCGGTGGTTGGTGTCGACTACCCCCGCTCCGACACCGACTTCTGGAACTCGTACATCAAGTACACGCCGAAATCCGCGAAACAGCTCGGCCTGGACCTGAAGACCACCAACTCGCAGAACGACGTCGCCAAGCTGACCTCCAACGCGCAGACGTTCATCAGTCAGGGCGTCAAGGGCGTCGCGATGGCCCCCCAGGACACCGCCGCCATCGCGCCCACCCTCGCGCAGATGGAGGCCAAGAAGATTCCGGTGGTCACCGTCGACACCCGCCCCGACAGCGGCAAGGTCTTCATGGTGGTGCGCGCCGACAACCGTGCCTACGGCGAGCAGTCCTGCCATTTCCTGGGCACCAAGCTCGACGGCAAGGGCAAGGTCGTCATGCTCCAGGGCGACCTCTCCTCGATCAACGGCCGAGACCGTACCGAGGCCTTCAACGCGTGCATGAAGAAGCACTACCCCAAGATCAAGGTCTTCGGTGAGGCGACCAACTGGGACGGTGCGGTCGCGGCTCAGAAGCTCCAGACGGACCTGATCGCCCACCCGGACATCAAGGGCATCTACATGCAGTCCAGCTTCGCGCTCTCCGGCACCCTGCAGGTACTGAAGCAGAAGGGCCTGCTGGTCGGCCCGGAGGACAAGAAGCACGTCTTCGTGGTCTCCAACGACGGTATCCCCGAGGAGCTCAAGAGCATCGCCGCGGGGAAGATCGACGCGACCGTCTCCCAGCCGGCCGACCTGTACGCCAAGTACGCCCTCCACTACCTCAAGGCCGCGATCGACGGCAAGACGTTCAAGCCGGGCAAGACCGACCACGACAGCGAGATCATCCAGGTCCGCGAGGGACTCCTCGAGGACCAGCTGTCCGCTCCCCTGGTCACCGCCGACGGCGGCACCTACGGCGAAGTCAAGAGCCTCAAGAGCGACGACCCGTCCCTCTGGGGCAACAACCTCGGCTGACGGAAAGGGCGGGACACAGAGATGGTTACGGCTCCCCCGGTCGCCGAGGCGGCGGGGATAACGAAGCGGTTCGGCTCCACTGTGGCCCTGCGCGATGCGCGGATCACCATTACACAGGGCCAGACCCACGCCCTGGTCGGACGGAACGGGGCGGGGAAGTCCACCCTGGTGTCGATCCTGACCGGACTGCAGGCTCCTGACGAGGGCACGGTGACCTTCGACGGGGAGCCGGCCCCCCTGCTCGCCGACCGGGATGCCTGGCGGCAGCGGGTGGCCTGCGTGTACCAGAAATCCACCATCATCCCCGAGCTGACGGTCGCCGAGAACCTCTTCCTGAACCGGCACGACCGCGGCCCCGGCGGACTCATCAACTGGCGGACCCTCCGCAGCAGAGCCCGTGACCTCCTCGATGCCTGGTCGGTGGAGGTGGACGGACGCACACCCGCAGGTGAACTCGACGTCGAACAGCGCCAGTTCGTGGAAATCGCCAGGGCACTGTCGTTCGGCGCCCGGTTCATCATTCTCGACGAACCGACCGCACAGCTCGACGGAGCCGCGATCAACCGGCTCTTCGCGCGCATCCAGGACCTGCAGGAGCAGGGCGTCACCTTCCTCTTCATCAGCCACCACCTCCAGGAGATCTACGAGATCTGCGACACCGTGACGGTGTTCCGCGACGCCCAGCACATCCTCACCGCGCCGGTCGCCGAGACGCCCCGCAGTGCTCTGGTCGCCGCGATGACCGGAGAGGCAGCGGCGGAGACCACCGCCGCGCAGCGCCGTCCGATACCCACGGACACACCCGAGGTGCTCACAGTGCAGGGCACCGCGCTCACGGACGCCTACGAGGACGTGTCCTTCCGAGTCCGCCGCGGGGAGATCGTCGGCCTTGCGGGCGCGGCGAGCAGCGGCCGCATCGAGGTCGCGGAAACCGTCGTCGGGCTGCTGGCGGCGACCTCCGGAACCGTCGAGATCGCGGGGATGCGGCCGAAGCCGGGCAGTGTACCGGCGGCATTGAAGGCGGGGGCCGGCTTCGTCCCCGAGGACCGCCATCACCAGGGGCTGGTCCCCGGGATGTCGATCGCCGACAACGCGACCCTGACCATCCCCGAACGGCTGGGGCCCCCGGGGCTCATCGACGGCCGTCGCCGTGACTCCCTCGCCCGTTCCATGATCGGGAATCTGGCGATCAAGACGCCCGGCCCCGAACTGTCCGTCTCCGGGCTATCCGGGGGCAACCAGCAGAAGGTCGTCATGGCTCGCGCCCTGGCCAACGACCCGAAGCTGCTCGTACTGATCAACCCGACCGCCGGCGTCGACGTGCGGTCCAAGGAGTTCCTCCTCGGCAAGGTCGAGGAGATCGCCGAGTCCGGTACCGGGGTGCTCATCGCCTCCGACGAACTCGACGACCTGCGCATGTGCGACCGGGTCCTGGTGATGTTCCAGGGCCGTGTAGTGGCCGAGAAGGCCCGCGGCTGGCACGACCACGAGCTCGTGGCCGCAATGGAAGGAGTGGACCTCCATGTCTGAAAGCTCGACCGCGGCCACCGCGAGGAGCCCGCAGGCCGGCCTGCCGGACCCCGCCGGTGAGCAGCCGACCACGGAGAAGGCAGGTGGGCGCCGCTTCGCCTTCGCCCGGCTGCGCGACCTGGCCCTGATACCGGCGATCATCGTGATCGGGATCGTCGGCCAGCTCATCAATCCGGTGTTCCTGCAGGCCGACAACCTCATCAACGTGCTGCAGACCATGTCCGAGATCGCGCTCCTGGTCCTCGCGCAGACGCTGGTGCTGATCGTCAAGAAGATGGACCTCTCGCTGGAGTCCACCGTCGGCATCGCCCCCGGCGTCGCCGCCTGGCTCACGGTCCCGAGCGCCGCCCACGGACTCGGGCTGCTGCCGGGAGGCTGGTCCGTACCGGTCGCCCTTGGCGTCGGTCTGCTGATCGGTGTGGTGAACGCCCTGTTCATCATCCGGTTCGGGCTCAACGGCTTCATCGTCACCCTCGGCATGCTGATCGTGCTCCGCGGCATCCTGACCGGCATCTCCGGCGGCCAGACCTTCTTCCAGCTGCCGCCCTCGATGCTGTACCTGGGCACCACCCAATGGCTGGGCATGCCCGCCTCGGTGTGGGTGTGCCTGATCCTCTTCGCCATCGGGATCGTGGTCCTCGGCTACACCAGCTTCGGCCGCTCCCTGTACGCGATCGGCGGCAACGTCGATGCGGCGAAAGCGGCCGGTATCCGTACCGACCGCGTGCTGTGGACCGTGATCGTCAGTGCGAGCCTGCTCGCCGCGCTCAGCGGCCTGCTGCTCTCCGGGCGCCTGGCGTCGGTGGCCTCAGCCCAGGGCAACGGCTACATCTTCACGGTGTTCGCCGCGGCCGTCATCGGCGGGATCAGCCTCAACGGCGGCAAGGGCTCCATGTTCGGCGCCTTCACAGGCATCCTGCTGCTCTTCCTGATCCAGAACGTGCTCACCCTGGGCGGCGTCCCCGCCCAGTGGATCGGCGCGCTCAACGGAGGAATCATCCTGATCGCCCTGGCGCTCTCACGTATCACCGGAGGCAAGGTCCAGGACTGACGTGCGGCCGCCAGCCGCAGCACAGCTCCCTCCGCCGCCCGGTTCTCGATCCGCGCCGGCCGGGCGGCGGGGCTCCCCCTGCACGTCTCACCAGACATCGGAGTTTGCGTGATGAACATTCCCCTGGACCGCAGACGATTCCTCTCCGCCGCCGCCCTCACCGCCTCGGCCGCTATGGTGCCCAGCGCTCTGTTCCCGGGCCGGGCCGCGGCCGCGGTACCACCGCAGGTCACCCTGCCGGAGCGCGGCATCTACGACACGTCGGCCGCGTCGGCCTGGACGGACGGCTTCCTCACCGGAAACGGCGAGTGCGGTGCCGTCTACTACGGTGCACCGACGCTGGAGAAGATCGTCTTCAACCATCACCGGTTCGTGCTGCCCAACGGCACCCGCGACACACAGCCGCCGCTGACCGCCGGCCGGCTCTCCGAAACCCAGGACAGGGCATTGGCCGGCGACTACGCCGAAGCCGCGTCGACCTTCGCCGCGGGCTGGGACCTGAAGTGGACGCAGACATACCACCCCGGCTACGAACTGCGGCTGAGCACTCCGGGCATGACCACCGTCAACGACTACGCCCGGATCACCGACTTACGGACCGGCGAGGTCACCCACACCTGGACCGACCAGTACGGCACCTGGAAGCGCCGCGTCTTCACCTCCCGCGCCGACCAGGTCATCGTCCACGAACTCCTGCCCGCCACCGGCCGGACCGTCGACACCACCCTGAGCGTCGTCGCCACGCTGGACGGCGTTCCCTCCGACGTCTCCTTCGCGACCACGGCCACCGTCAGCAAGGGCGACGGCTATCTGAACCTGCGGGGCACCTACCCCTCCGGCAAGGGCGCATACGGCTACGAAGGTGTCACCCGGGTGGTCGTCACCGGCAGCGGCTCCTCGGCGCGCGCCTGCGGATCCACCCTGGTCGTGGCGAAGGCGTCCAAGGAACTGCTGCTGACCGAACTGGGCCGCTACGAGACCTCCACCGACTGGAACTCCAACCCCTGCACGCCACGCTGGCCGGTCTCAGCGCCGACTACGCCACCCTGCTCGGCCGGCACTCCCCCGAGCACCAGGCCATGTACGACCGCTCCACCCTCGACCTCGATGTCTCCGCTGCCGACCGGAAGCTGTCCACCGCCGAACTGATATCCCGCCAGAACGGCAACACCTCCGCGATCGACGTCGCCCTCCTGGAGCGCATGTACGACTCCGGTCGCTACCTCTTCGTCAGCTCCAGTGGCGTCCTCCCGCCACGCCTGACCGGCATCTGGGCCGGCAGCTGGAACGTGTCCTGGGCCGACGACATGACGACGGACGCCAACGTCAACCTCCAGGTCGCGGGCGGCAACATCCTCGACCTCACCGAGGCCATGCAGGGCTACTTCGACCTGATCCTCGGCCAGTTGGCCGACTGGCGCACCAACGCCAAGAACCTCTACGGCGCCCACGGATTCCTCGCCCCCTCCCGTACCGACGGCGAGTACGGCCACATGCTCCACTTCAACGACGACAGCTTCCCCGGCCAGTGCTGGACCGGCGGCGCCGACTGGCTGCTCTACCCACTCCTCGAGTACTACGAGGTCACCGCGGACCACGACTTCCTGAAGAACAAGCTCGGTCCGGCCCTGATGGAACTCGCCCTCTTCTACGAGGACTTCCTCACCCGCACCGACGCGAAGGGCAAGGCCGTCTTCGTGCCCTCCTTCTCGATGGAGAACTCCCCCGCCAGCACCGGCCAGTGTCTGTCGATCAACGCGACCGGCGACATCATGGCCGGCCGGCACGCCCTGCAGGCCGCCATCGAGGCCGCGAACACCCTCGGCCAGGAACAGGGCGTCGGACAGGGCGTCGCACGCTGGAAGGCCCTGCTGGCCAAGCTGCCCGAATACACCGTCAACGGCGACGGAGCCCTGGCCGAGTGGTCCTGGCCCGGCCTGTCCGACCGCTACGACCACCGCCACGTCCAGCACCTGTACGGAGCGTGGCCGCTGCACGAGATCAACCCCGAGGACGAGCCCGCCCTCGTCCGCTCCGCCGCCAGAGCCCTGGACCGGCGCGGCGACGCGAACTACTCCGCCCACGGAAGCCTGCACCGGGCCCTTGCCCGCGCCCGGCTCAAGGACGGACCCGGCGTCTACAGCAACCTGCTGAAGATCTACGGCAGGAACATGGTGTGGCGGTCCCTGATGACGGCGCACAATCCGCGCCTGGACATCTACAACTGCGATGCCGCCAACGCCATCCCTGCCATCCTGGGCGAGGCGCTCGTCTACTCCCGCCCCGGCGTCCTGGAAATCCTCCCGGCACTCCCTGACCAGCTGGCGAAGGGAACGATCACCGGCGTACGAGCCCGGGGCCGGATCCGTGTGCACAGCCTGAGCTGGGACCTGGACGCCCGCACGGCCAAGCTTTCCGTCACCTCCGACGTCGACCAGACCGTCACGCTCATCAGCCGCCGCGGTATGACGTCGATGACCACCACGGCCACTTCGACCTCGTCGCCCCTCGGCCTGCACGCGCGGAAGGTCTCGCTCGTCGCGGGCCGGCGTACGGACATCACCGTCTCCCTCCTGAGCGGCTACTTCCGGCTGGTCAACCGGCGCAGCGGCAAGGTGCTCGGCGTCGCGGGTGCGAGCACCGCCGACGGCGCCAAGATCATCCAATGGGCCTCCACCGGAGGCACCGACCAGCAGTGGCGTTTCCTGCCCCACGCCGACGGCTCCTTCCGTCTCTCCGCCCGCCACAGCGGTGGCCACCTCGACGGCCCCAACGGCTCCGCCCAGGGTGAACAGCTCATCCAGTGGCAGGATTCCAAGGGCGACAACCAGTGGTGGAAGCTCGTCGACGCAGGCGGTGGCCACTATCGTCTCGTCAACGTGCGCAACGGCTTGTGCGCCGACGTGGAGCACGGATCGGGTGATGACGGCGGCCATGTCATCCAGTGGCCGATCGGCACCGGAACGAACCAGCAGTGGCGGCTGGACGGCGTGTGACCGAACGGTCACGACCCGCTGCCTCCTCCCCCTGACTCCGCCGCCGCCCGGTCCCTGTTCATCGCGGTTCATCGCGCCAGGCCGAGCGGCGGCGGTTTTCCGCCCCCTGCCCGTCACGCATGACCAGCCTCGACCAGGCCAAAAGCGACTACGGAACAGAGCCGTCCGTTTTACGGTCCCTTGCGGTTCGCTATTCCTGCTGGCCATGGCGTGCTCGTGGGTGAACACGACTGATGTGCCGTCAGGTGTCGGACGGTTCGCTTCGGGTGCGGCATCGGTAGTGACAGCGGCTTACGGTGGGCTGGTGACGGCGGCACCGGCGAGACCAGTTCAGTGCGTGGTACGTACGTCAGCGTGGGGCGGCCGGCTGCCAGGAGTCACCGGAATTCCGCCGCTGCGATCGGGGCGAGACCGCCGGAACCGTTGGGCAGCCCTGCGCGGGATCTGTGCGGCGGGAGCCGGCTGGACCTGGTGCGGCCGCGGAATGCCCCTCGAAGACCGCCCGGACATGTGACTCAACGGCCTCCACGGCCGGCAGCCTCGCATCACTCACCGCGCGATCATGCCAGACCCAATCAGCCGGCCCGACTTCTCACCCAGCGTCATGGTCCGTGGGCCTCAGCCGCGAGTACGCGACACCTCAACATGCGGGCCTACCAGTCCCGAGGCCGCCGATCCTAATCTGTTCAGGGAAACCGGAGGTCCTTCAGCGCGAACCCACGGGTCCACCAGGGTGCGTCAGGCCGATGCATCCGTGGGTTCGGGTGAAATACGAGGATGCTGAGCGATCCGAAGGGTCTCGGCGGTGACGTCCGCCTAAATGTCCTCGGTCATCACAACCGCCTACCGAACTGCCAGTTGCGCACCCAAGGCAGGCGTGCCGGTCCGAGGTCGGGATGGCGCGTGCCGTGTCCGGGTTCATCCTCCGGATCAACGCCGACGTCCCTGGTGGCACCGTTCTCGGACAACCGCGGCCCGTAGGCGATCAGCTCGTCCCGGTCCAGCGGCACCGCGAGGTCGGCGGCCGGCCCCGTGCCGAGGCCGAGCACCAGGTCAGGTCTGAGCCGCGGCCCGCAGGGCCCGCGCCAGCCATTCCAGCTCCTCGGTCGCGTCGGGCGACGAATCCTGCCCGCGCACACGGGCAACGAGCCTGCGGTAGTGCTCTGCTCCTGCCTCGATCCCGGCCTCCAGGCTGCGCAGCACGGCTGCCCGATCGGCGTCGCCGAACAGTTCGGACAGCACCTCGGCCGCTGCTGGCCCCTCGGGAGCGACCCCGCCTTTTCTGACCTCCGCGACGGTCTGCACGATCTGCCTGGCCCACCAGATGGACGCCCCGGGGGGACGGCCCTGCCCCGGTACGGGCGTGTTGAGCTCCATCCATGTGCGCAACCGGGCGCGGAACCCGGGGTCCCGCACCAACTCGGCCAGTTCGATCCAGGCGTCGACCTGCTCAGGTGTGGGATCGTCGGGCAATTCGATGCTGAAGGTGCGTATGCGGTCGCGCAGGCGCGGGTCGTCGAGACCGCCGAACACCTCCTCCTTGAACTCGTCGATGATCTGCTTGCGCTCGGCGGCGGAAAGCCGCGCCAACCGGTTCATCAGTGCTGTCTCCTCAACGGTCGAACCCCGTTTCGCCACGGTGGACAGGACGGCCCGGCTCACCTTGAGTGAACGGATCTGCGCGTCGAGCGCGGCCACATGCGCGTCGGCGACCTCGGCGACCGTGGTGCGACCGCTCAGGACGCGGCACACGTCGTCGAGCCCGAGGCCCAGCTCCCGCAAGGTGCGGACCAGCTCGACGCGGGCCACGGACTCGGCGTCGTACAACCGGTAGCCGCCCGCAGAGCGGGCCACAGGCGGCACCGCCCCCTCGTCCGACCAGAAGCGCAGGGTACGCACCGGAAGTCCGGTGCAATGCGCGAGCCGGCCAATGGTGAGCACGTCGGGGCGTTCGTCGTCCATGAACAAGATCCTGAACCCTCCGGCGGCTGGAGACTCAAGCGCCTCGTGCGACATCCTGTGAGCTTGTTCTTTATCTACCAGGATCTGCCGGGTCTGCCGATGGCCTTGAGGGTCTCGGGGCGTTTGACGGTCTTGCCGACGTCGTAGCGGGGTGCGGGACGGCGGTTCTTGCTTCTGGGCGGTCGTCCGGGACCGGCGCCACGAGGTTGGGGAACACGGGCGGGGCAGAGCAGGTGGGCTCGGATGTTCCTGAACCCTCGGCGGACCCGGGCCGGGGTGAGGCGTTCGGGCTTGGCCGGCTTCTCCCAGGGTCGGCGGAGGTCGGCGGCCAACGGCCGGGCGAGCCTGAGCTGAGTGTGCGCGACGACCAGGAGCCAGGTCCAGCGGTCCGCCGCCTCGGGAGTACGCACCTTCGGGGTGGTCCAGCCGAGCGTCTGTTTCGCGAAACGGAACGTGTGCTCCAGGTCGAATCGCCTCAGAAACCCTTGCCACCAGCGGTCCACATCCGCCGGGGCGGCTCCGGTCTTCGAGGACCACAGCCATACCGCCGGTGCCTCCCGGTCTTTCGAGAGGTGCTCGACCTCGAGACGGACCAAGGTGCCCTCGACGATGGGAAGTTCACCGTCATGCTCCAGCCAGGCTGAGCGGTGCGTGAGCCGGGGGTGGACCCGGTCCCACGCCTGGGTCTCGGCCTTGCCGTAGTTGCTGGTGTCGGTGGCCGTGGTGATCGCCGGTTCGGGCCAGGTCTCGGGCTTGGCGAAGTGGAACTCCGGCCCGTGCTTGGGCGGGTGGCCGCCTTTTGGGTTGTAGACGTGGGGCGGCTTCGGCAGCCTCATCACCCGGTCGCCGCGGATCCGGCCGACCAGCTCGATGGGGAGATCGCGCAGTACCCAGGCCAGGCGGGTGACGTCGTAGCCGGCGTCCATGACGATCGTGATGTCCGGGTCCCCAGGTGTCCACTGGCCGGCCGCGATGAGCCGCTCCACCACGGCGCGGAGCTGGGTGGCGGTGACCGCGGTCGCATCGTCCTCGGGTCCGAGCCGGACCACGTCCAAAATTCCGGTCCACGAGGTGGCGCCGGGCTCCAGGACTGCGACGAAGGAGTACGGCCAGCCCGGGATGAACTGGTAGGCGGACTTCGCCCGTCCGTAGACATGGCAGAACAGCCGGTCCGCGGAGCACGGCGCGTCCGAGCGCAGCCACGGTGACACATCGACCGCGAGCACCAGGCGCCCGCCGTCGAAAAGAAACGCGGCAGGGGCATATCGGCCAGCAGGGCCCGCAACCTGTCGACGTCGATCCCACCGTGGTTGAGGGCTCCGTACAAAGCGCCATGACCACGCCGGTGCTCGGGCACCAGCGTCAACTCCACCGGCGAGGTGACCGGCCCGTCGACACACAGCAGCGCGTCCGTCAGCTCGAACAACTTATCCCGCCGGGCAGTCAGACACTCATAGAACTCGCCCCGGAAGCGTGACGCTTCCCTCCGGACAGCATCAGGCAGCAGACTCACCCTCACGGCCTTCGTCGTGGTCACGTGCACCTTGGTCGGAGCACATGCTCAGACGAAGGCCGCCCCCACGTCCCCCGAACCCTGTTTCCGATCCCTGGGTGTCGGTGAGCCGGCTTCGAGAGCGCGGTGACGTCGGGTAGAAATCAGGTGTGAACGCCAACGAGCCAGGCGACGAGCAGGCTGGGGTGCCGTTAACGAGCGGACGGGCCCACAGAACCCGGCGGCGCGGCCCCACGCCAGGCCCGGGCGCGCGCGCCGGGATGCGGCAGCGCGGAGCAGACGAGAAGCAAAGGATGCACGGGGCGGCAGGTGGATCATCGGGACGGGTCTATGTCCTGCACGCGCGGCCAGGCGTGCCCGGGAGTGGCGTTGCCGCACCGAGGATGGGTCGACTGCTCGAACACCGAGTGCCCCGCGTGCACGGGACGGTTGATCTGGACCTGCTAGGTGGGCCGTCCTCCCGAACGGCCCACCGCCCGGTCAGGCCGTCAGCCTCGTCATGGTCCACAATGCGGTTCCCGCCCGGCAGACCCGCAGTCCGACAGCCTCCGCTTGGCCGCCGTCGTTGTCCAGGCAGAGACCCGTCGACTTGTTCATGATGTACTTGTTCGTCGTGGACGACGTCGTCCAGTCGCTGGCATTGACCGAGCAGGACGTGAGGAACACCGACGACGACCCGGCGGCCAGGCACTGACCGGTCCTCTTGTGCCTGAACTTTCCGGGAGTGTAGTTGTCCCACTGCTGGTAGGTGTTCCCGTCTTGGCAGACGTGGGTATACACGCTGCCTGCGAGGTTGGCGTCCAGGCAGCGTTGGACCCCCGCCGCGAACCTGATCCAGTACAGATTCTCGGCCTGCGGCGCCGCAGTGGCGACTGCCGGCGCTGCGGTGAGTAACAGTGCCACGGCCGCGACGGATCCTGCGAGCCGGAGCAGAATTCTCTTGAATGTCATGATGATTCCCCTCGTGGTCGGTGTTCGGCCGGCAGTCAGGTCAGGCCAGCACGAAGGTCAATCGGGAGGCGTCGTTCCCGCAGGACCGGTTAGGAACATATCCCCAAGGGGCGGGCACCGGAGGAGTATCGCCTAACCTTGTTCTTTATCTTCCGTCCGCGCCGTAGGGCGCGGACGGAAGATAAAGAACAAGGTGAGTAGTTGTTTCTCAACCTGCTCGGCCCGGGGTCTGCTGCTGTCAGGTCCGACTGGCTGCCGTATCCTTCAGCCGTGACGAGCTGGTGGCGGTCTCTGGGTAATACGTTCTGGGCCCTGGATCGGGCTCTTGGTGGACAGAGGCGCCCAACCCGGAGCCAAAAATGGGTGGCCCGGCACCCGGTCGGCACCGGCCTTTGCCTGGCCGTGCCTTCGCGCTCTTCTTCCTGATGGTGTCGTCTGAGGACGAACCTGACGGGCCCGTGCTAGCAGCGCCGGGCGGGCTGGTTATGGGGCTCCTCTTCGCTCTGACAGCGGCTGGAGAGCGGCTCCGGCAGCGTCGGCTCAAGCGTCTGGGGATCTGGGACGGCTCTTGAGAGGCCGAAGATCGAATCTCGATGATGCTGCCGTTGAAGGCGAGCACCTGTTTATGACGCCGGGCCGCTTGGATCAGTGCGTGAGGGACGTATCTTGATCGCGTGAAGAGACGGCGCTGGTGGTCTGTGCTCGGCTTGTGGGTTGTGTGGTGGGTGGCTATTACCGCTGCCTTTTTGGGCTTGGGGTTGCTGCTTGACCAGCCGACGAGTCTCGCGGGCTGTGCGGCGAGTGCTGTGCTGCTGATTGTCGTAGGCGAAGTCGGTGACCGTCTGCGGCGCCGCTTCTTCCCTCGTCGGCAGATGGGCTGACGGATCGGCTAGTCCGCACCCCTGCTACTTCGTCCGGACGGTTCGGGCGAGACGCCTGGTCATGAGCGTGATCGCGGCCCAAGTGATCAGCGTCTCCGAGTGCTGGACGAGCCGTTCGTAGTCCCGGGGATGCCGGCGGGCGTTCATCATCCAAGCCAGGCTTCGTTCAACGACCCAGCGCCGGGGCAGCACGATGAAGCCGGAGGTGTCCTTGGGGCGGCTGACGGTCTTGATCGTGAAATTCAGGTGCCTTTTTGCCCAGGTCACGAGCTTGCCCGCATAGGCCCGGTCGGCCCAGACGATGGGCCTTGACCCCGAATCCTGAACTCCCTCGTGATCCTCGACACCCAGTCCGTCCGCGCGGCTGCCGGTGTCCCGAAGACCACGACGGGACTGGACGCCAACAAGAAGGTGTCGGGCCGCAAGCGGGGACTGGCAGTTGACGTTCTCGGGCTGATCATCGGTGTCGTCGTGCCGGCCGCATCCGCCCACGACAGCGCCGCCGGCACCGCCCTGCTCGACCAGGCCGCCGAGCGGTGCGGCAACCACCTGGAGAGGGCCCTGGTGGACCAAGGCTTCAAAGACCAGGTCATCATCCACGGGGCCCTGCTGGACATCGACGTCGAGGTCGTCCGCCGCAACCCCGAAGACCAGGGCAAGGGCTTCGTTCCGCAGCCGTAGCGGTGGATTGTGGAGCAGGTCAACGGCACGTTGATGCTGCACCGCCGGCTGGCCCGCGAGTACGAACCACCGGCCCGACACTTCCACCTCGCGCGTGTACTGGGCCTCCATCGCGAACATGACCCGCCGCCTCACCACACCCGCCCCCACCTGGCGCGACACACTCCAGCTGGCCGCATGAACATCATCGAACTTCTGGCAGACCTCCAGACCCAGCACGACGAGACCACGGCCCAGGCCGGTGAACTACGCGGCCAGATCGAGCACTTGACCGCAACCCTGGCCGAGACCGAAGCGCGACTCGCAGAGTTGGCCACCACCCGCAAGGTCATCGCCGAACTCACGACGGCTGGAGGCGAACCCGATCCACCCGAGACCAACACCGCCTACCAGGCCATCGTGAATGCCTTCAACCACCACCCCGACCAGGAGTTCCGAGCCCGTGAGCTACACAAACTCCTCGGCATGCCCACCGACGAGGCATCGGTCAACGTCACGCGCCCTCGTCTTGGACGTCTCACCCGCCAAGGCTTCCTCACCCAGCCCGGAAGAGGCAGTCCAGTTGCATGCCCGTGTAGTGGTTCCCGGCCGGCGGAAGACCAGACCGAGTGTGCTGGTCCGCCCGTTGGCCAGGGCGCGGGCGCTGGCGCTGGGCCGGTAGCCCAGTGTGACGACGCAGCCTGGTTGGCAAGATCCGCCGTTGGCTGGAGCTGGTCAGAGGCCCGTGACGCCTTGTAGTTGGCAAGAGTGATGCAGGTTGGTTGTCAACCGTCGATGACGGAGAGTCATCCGCCTGCCTGTGAGCTCTCAGAGGCCGTTGTCGTACCGATCATGGAACGTGCAGGTCGAACAAGGTTCCTGGTCGGTGATCTTGCGGCGGTGCGGACATGAAGGCGGGGCCTCTTGGTAGCTCGGTGGTGCGAACCTGACCGAGCGGTCCAAGGTGATGGGGATTCGTGAAAACGGCCAGGGATGCTCCTCACATCACTCGCTCTGGTGTTCAATGAAGTGGGGAGCTTCAAGGAGCGTGGCGCGGGTCGTCGGCTTGAGTTTCCCGCTCGTGGAGTGTGCGGGCCGTGTCGAGACGTCGAGAGGCTGGCTTCGTGTCGGTGGCCGATCCGGGATCCTCACCGACGGCCACACCAGCGATCAGCTGTCTGTGGAGAGGAGCCCGGCAAGGAGCCGTCCTGTGAGTTCCACGCACCGTGTCCGGGCCGCGGAGAAGCCGTAGGGCATCTTGGTTATCGCTTCGAAGGCGCTCATCTGGACCTCCTCCTCGCCGCTCGCCTCGGCGTCGTAGATATCGAAGAGCTTCTCCTCGGCCACGTCCAGTCCGGCCGCTTCAATGGCCCGGTGCAGGGCCTTGTGGTGGGCGCAGTGCTGCGCGGCGAGTTCCTCGACCTGAGGGTCGTGGGGGTCGACGGTGTCATCGAGGGCGGCGTCGGCCGCGTCGAGGCGGTCTGCCTCGGCTCGTAGGCCGGGATGGGTCGCCAGGATGATGAACACGCTGGCCTGAATTGCGGCTCCCAGCGGCCCGAAGATCCGTTCCGTGACCAGCAGGGCGTCCAGGTCGGAGGGGCATAGTGAGCCAGAAGGCAGGTGGCTGAGCCGGTCCGTGACCAACGGGGAGAGCAAGCCCAGGGGGCTGCCCACGACCCGCAGGCGCTGGACTGCCGCGCGCTGACGCTTGATGTCGGCCTCCTGGGCGGCCAGGGTTTCCTCCAGCCGGCCCAGGACGTCCTCGATGTCCCGGGCTTCGTTGAAGGCGGCCCGCATGTCGTCCAGGCTGATGCCGGCCTCGGACATCTTGCGGATCCACAGCAGGCGGATCATGTCGTCGTAGCCGTAGCGGCGGCGTCCGTCTCCGCCTCGCTCGGGCTCCGGCAGCAGACCGATCTGGTGGTAGTGACGAATGGCGCGCGGGGTGGTTCCGGCGAAGGCGGCGGCATCGCCGATCTTGACCTCGCGGGGAGGTGTGGCGGAGGGGTACATCCCAGACAGGGCCTTTCGTGCTGTGGTGCCCTCGACGACACCACATGCCGCTACGGCATGTGCAACTTCCCACCACCCGGGCCCTGACGGGCTATCGGGCGCTCCCTCGCCATTGGTGGACCGTCCCAGGACAGGCCCGCAATGGGTGGGGAGATCCGTCGAGCAGGTCTGATGGCGCCCCGAGCAGGGGCTGGGGATTTTCAAGGAGCCCCATCAAAGGAGGCCCCGTTGTCGTTGTTGTACGCGCTCGCGCCCGCAGACTTCAACTCGTCCGTCGTGTCGTGCGATTGCCTCGCGCACGTGTACGGCAACGAGGCAGATCATCCGGACCGGGTGCGCCGGTATCCCTCGGGCATGAGCGACGAGGAGTGGACGGTGGTACGGCCGCTGTTGCCACGCCGGCCTGGCTGGAGGGCCGGGCGGGCAGCCCGAAGGGTACTGCCACCGGCAGATGTTGGATGCGATCCGCTATCTCGTGGCGGGCGGGATCTCCTGGCGGTCAATGCCCGTGGACTTCCCCGGCTGGGACCGCGTCTACGCCTTCTTCCGCCGTTGGCGGCAGCACGGACTGATCACCGAGTTCCACGACCGGCTTCGTGACCGGGTCCGGGTCCGCGAGGGCCGCGAGGCGGAACCGACGGCCGGGATCATCGACGCGCAGTCGGTGAAGGCCGCCGCGACGGTACCCGCCGGCTCACGCGGCTACGACGGAGGCAAGCAGATCAACGGGCGGAAGCGGCACATCGTGACCGACTGCCTCGGCCTACCGTCTGAAGAACTGCCTCAGGGCCACCGGCCGGGACACCAACGTGGCCTGACGACTGGCCACGTTCAGGCGTACCGGCCCGGCCGCGCACCGGAGAGTACGCGGAAACCGGGGCACGCTGGGCACGCTGGGCACGCTGGCAACTATCGCTGCGCAGTCCGACGTACCGGTGGCGCGAGCTGAGGCTGGAGGTCAGTGCCCGTAGCGGTGCACGGTCTCCGGGTGGATGACGACGCGGAGTGGGTCAGCGGCCAGCATCATGGCGAGGTCGTGGGCCCGGGCCTGGTCGTCGAGGTCCCAGTAGCGAGCGGCGAGGCGGGAACACAGGTCGTGCGCTCCGTCGGCCGCCATCGTGGTGCGGCCGACGACGGACACCCAGCGCTCACGCTCACCTACCGGGGCTGCGACAACGATCGAGGCGCGGGGGTCGCGGTGCAGGCGCCGCACCTTCAGCGAGCCCGGCTCCGTGAAGAACTGGATCGTCCCCTCTGCGGTGGCCTCGAACCACACTGGCCGGGGCTGTGGCGGCTGCGTTCCCCCGGCCACGGACAGGAACCCGTGCAGGGGGCGTCCGAGGAACTCGAGGTCCTCGGCGGTCAGCCGGCTGGTGGCGGTGCTCATTGCGGTCCTTTCAGAAGATGCTGGCGTGACGGTGGATGGAGGTTTCGCTTTGTTGGGTACCACGTTGGCGGAGGTGATGCCCTGCAGTGAAGTTCCCCCCGAGTGCTGGACAGCGGGTGTTCACGCTGCGGGGGTGAGGTCGTGCCTGAGCAAGGTTCTCGTTTCGAGCGGGGTGACGTACCCGTACTCGGGATGCCTGCGGAGTCGGTTGCGGTTGTACTCGACCTCGATGTAGCGGAAGACGTCGGCGCGGGCGGCTTCGCGGGTCGCCCAGGCGGTGGTTCCGATCTCCGCTTTGAGAACGGCGAACCAGCTTTCCGCAGCAGCGTTATCGTAACAAGAGCCGACACGTCCCATCGACTGTCTCATGCGCAACTTGCCTATCTCGGTGCGGAATTCCTCGCTCGTATATTCGCTGCCGCGGTCGGTGTGCATGACACAGCCGTGCTCCAGGCCGCCGCGTCCGGCCGCCATCCGCAGCGCGGCGACCGGCAGTGCGGCACGGTGATGGTCGGCCATCGCCCAGCCGACCACCTCCCGCGTCGCGAGATCGATACAGGTCGCCAGATACAGCTTCCCCTCCAGCGTGATGAGTTCGGTCATGTCGATCCCGGGGCGGGGTGCGGTGAAGTCCCGGCCGATCAGGTCTGCGGCGAACACCGCCCGCCCGAACAGCTCCGCGCCGGCGAGACGGTCATCGTGCGGGGCCCCGCACGGTTCACCTTCGTCGACGAGGTCGGCACAGGGCCGAACCGATCGCGTGCGGCGAGCACTGCGCGACGCCCGAGCAGGGCGGGACCCGGCACCGGCTCGGCTGGAACGACTGCGACGGCGACGCCGGCGACGGCGCGACGACGCTGATCGTCGGCGCCTACCCGGTACGCGGCGAGATCAGCCGCAGGCTGCTGGACGGGCTGCCCGTCGTGCTGCACGTCGTATCCGGCTGGACCGACGCCGTACTCGACCACCTCGCCGCCGAGGTCGCCACCGACACCCCGGGCCAGCAGGTGGTCCTCGACCGGCTGCTGGACTGGATCAGCCCAACCTCTCATCCGCCCAACGCCGGGGGCGGAAACCTCCCCGCCCCCGGCCACCCTCAGGAGCCCCAAAGTGACCCGTACACTCACGAGCCCCACGCCAACGACCCGGTTGCGCACGCGTCCCCGCAGGTGCGGGAACCACCCTGCCTTCCTCCGGGAAGGCGAAGGCCACTCTCTGCTTCGGCCCTGCTTCCACCGGCGGGTGGCCGAGTCGATGGAGCCGGTGCTTCCTGGGCTGCGAGGAAGGGATGAGGCTACATCTGTGAGGTGATCGAGGGGTGGATCACTCCCGCTCGGCTTCGGCGAGGAGCTCGGCGAGGTCATCGTAACCGTAGAGAAGGGCCAGGCCTCGGGGCGTGAGGCCCGCATGCGTCTTCAGGTCCAGGCGGGCTCCAGCGTCGATCAGTGCTCGCGCCGCGTCCACATGCCCGTGCCAGACCGCGTCGTGTAGCGCGGTCAGGCCGTTGTAGGGGCCCTGCGCATCGATCTCAGCTGCCGGCGCGCCAGCACGCCCGGGCTTCTCCGTCAGGGCCCGTATGATGTCGGCATGCCCGAAGTAGCTGGCGTCGTGCACTGGTGTGCCCCTCATCAGCCCGATCACCCGGCGAGGATCCGCACCCGCGTCGAGCAGCACGCGCACAATCTTGGTGTGCTTCTCGCGGCTGGCCATACCAAGCGGAGTGTAGTCGTCGTCGAAGCTACCCACGATCGGCGTCCGCTCGTTGACCCGAGCTCCAGCAGCGATCAGCCGTTCGACTTCGCTGATGTCGCCGACCTTGACTGCGGCTACCAGGGGCAGAGCGCGGATCTGCTCGGCATCGGTCTCGTTCCGCCTCTCGATCAGGCGCGCGATCGCATCGAGATGGTCATCGTGCGCGAGGTCGAGGGCCGTTTGCTGCCAGTGGTTCGTGATCGGCGTCCTGGCTCCGCGTTCCAGGAGGAGTTGCACCACCCCTTCGTGCTTGTTTAGCACCGCATCCATGAGCGGCGTGTTCCCGAGAACGGGTGACTGCTGATCAATGAAGGATCCGTGGTCGAGGAGCAGCCCAACAACGTCGGTGTTGCCCGATTGCACCGCCTTGTGGAGCGCCGTCGCTCCCATCCGCGGCTCGATCGCGTGCACCGGCGCTCCGGCCGTCAGCAGACATTCCACCATCTGTAGTTGACCGAGACCGGAAGCGATCATCAGCGGCGGGAGACCTTCGGGCCCGGCGCGGTTCACGTCCGCGCCCGAGCGGAGGAGGTCGATGGCGGCCGGGAGGTCGGCGGCCCGGATCGCGGCTTCAAGGTTCATGTCGGTTCTCTTTCTCGATGGAGTGGGCGCGGTACGGCCGGACATCATCCGTTGCGCCCGTCGGAGCCAGGCCCTTCCGGCAACTCGAGCCCGCCGAGGAACTTGATCAGCTCGGTGTTGACGCGGCTGGCCGCCTCGTGCTGAGGCCAGTGGCCTACGTTCTCCAGCCGGATCACATCGACCAGGCCGGGGGCGAGGGGCAGTAGCTCCTCACGCGTAGGGGATGTGGGATGGAACAACTGGCACAGGCCATCAGCGGCGCCCCAGATGTAGAGTGACGGCTGCTGGATCACCGCGCCCTTGAAAGCCGACATGAGATCGAACGTCACCTGCGCGCCACGGTAGTGATTGAGCCCGCCGTCAAATCCTGTCTTTTCGAACGAGCGGATGGTGTGGTGGACGTAGCCCGGGTCAGCCCATTCTGGAACCGACACCGGAGCAGGCCGGAGCATGTGCCGTGCAGGATCAATAGGGTCCCACCCCGTCTCCGGCGACGGACTACCGGAAAGCCAGTACAGGATGCTGGGGATGGTCTTCTCAGCGGGCTCGAAATCTGCGTCGCCGCCGGGCTCCATCATGCCGAATGCGTAGTATCGCTCTCCCAGACCTTGCTGGCGAAGCCCGTCCCAAGTGCTGAGCTCACCGCGGGGCAGGAAAGGTATGCTCAGGCTGACAACCGCGCGGAAGCGGTCCGGCCGCATCACCATCGCACGCTGAGCATGGTCCGCGCCCCAGTCATGTCCGACGAGAACGGCGGAACTGATGTCGAGGGCATCGAGCACCCCCACCAGATCGCCCACAATGTGGAGGGCGCTGTAGAGTCCTACACCGGATGGGGCGTAGCTCGCCCCGAAGCCGCGCATATCGAACGCGACCGCCCGATAACCTGCTTCCGCGACGGCGCGCATCTGGCTGCGCCAGGTTTCGGCGGTGTCGGGAAAGCCGTGGACGAACAGGACAGCAGGCCCCTCCCCCTGCTCGATCACGTGGAACGAGGCTCCGTTCGCCTCCACCTGTGCGCGGCGCAGCGGGAGTGGGTCGCTCGGCGCCGAGGTGGCGGAGACGAGATTGTCGTGCATCACACTTACTCCAATTCAGGATCTTGCGTTGGCATGCTTGAGCTGGGCGAGATGCGGACCGTTCGATGACGATCTCGATGGACATCGGCTCGCCTCAGTGGCGGCCGGGCATAGCCCGACCCGAACGCGGGACTGAGCTGAACGTTCGGCGCGTGGTCGGGATCGCGAGGCCGACCTCGGCATGCGGAGGAGTCAGCGGCCTCCTCTGGTGCCGCCGACGGCGCCGAACGTGGCCCTGGTACCACCGTCGAGAAGTCAGACGTAGGCATCGTTGCGGCGAGCGAGCGCAGCGGCCATGGTCTTCATCTGGTGTTTCAGGTCGAGGACCACCGCCGGACGGACAGCATCCGGGTCATACTTGGTGCCGCTGCCTCGTGGCCGATCTCCACGGGGCCTGGGGAAATACTGACGCGCGGTAACTAGCGCGACCGGGGTGTAATATCACCCCGCAATCCTTTCGTCCGTCAAGAGAATGGCGGCGGCGCTGACCCGACGCCAGTCTCGACGCCACGCTGCAGATACTGTGCCGCGTGGCGCGGAAAACGCGCCGCTCGGCGACGATCGACGATGCCGGAACCGCCGACGAGTCTGTCTCATAGCCAAACCTCCTCGCCTCCAGGCAGTCCCGAGCAGCAAGACTTACGCTAACCTACCTTTAGTAGGTTAGCAAGCGAGAGCGAGGCGATGTGCGACATGCGAGATGAGACCAGAAGGGCAACTCCGCGCCGACTCTCCAACGAGGAACGGCGGCGCCAACTGCTCAAAATGGCGCTTCTGATTGTCCGCGAGGAGGGTGCGGATCGACTGACCCTGGGGCATCTGGCTACGCGCGCCGGTGTCTCCAAACCAGTCGCCTACGATCATTTCGGTACGCGGTCGGAGCTGTTGATCGAGCTCTACAGGTCGATCGACATAGAACAGAAGAACACGCTGCGGAACGCGTTGCCCCCCGGCGAACGGGGCCTCGATGAAACCGCCGAGATCCTGGCGGCTGCCTACGTCCGCTGTTCTGCTGACACGAGCGGTGAATGGCACGCCGTCGGCGCTGCGCTGGGGGGCAGTACGGAGAAGGACGCCGTGTACCAGGAACTCCTCGACGACTCCGTCCAGTTGTTCGCAACAGTTCTGGAGCCGCACAGCACCTTGTCCTCGACAGAGCTCCAACGACGCTGTGCGGGCTTGATCGGCGCGGGTGAGGCCCTCTCGGGCCTGATGGTCCGCGCCGGCTGCAGCGAAGCGGAGGCTGCGGAGACCTTCGCCTCCCTGATAAGGGGCGGATTGCGCGGACCGGCTCAATGAGCACGCCGTTGTGGCCCCACATACCGGAGAAGGCGGCGATCCCGAGTCCGTAGCGGATGCCGTCCGCGACCGGCTCCATGTCCGTCCGCTGCTGCTGTGTCCGCGCCTCCAGGAGTGTGCCGCGTGCTAGCGCCTCGACGTACACCGACAGATCGCCCACGGTCGAGACGGCACCGCCGGCCGCCCACACCCATGACGGGTTAGTACTGCAACCGCATCTGCCGTGACAGGTGCTGGTTTGGCTCGTTGTTCCGACTGTGCGATGAATCGTTGACGGTTGAGCAGGTCGAGTCGTGGTCCGAGGGGATAGGCGGGTTCCATGCCCGATTCGCCCACCGTTTCGGCAGGTCGGAGCCCCGCGAGCGGGCGTCGGACTATCTGAACGGGTTGCTCGCGCCGCTTGAGAAGAAGAACGGGTGGACGCTGTCGGAGCAGGTCGGGCAGTTGCGCCCCGACGGCGTCCAGCGCCTGCTCAACCACTCCGACTGGGACGAGAACGCGGTCCGCGACGATGTGAGGGACTTCGTCGTGGAGACTATCGGCACCAAGGACGCGGTGCTGATCGGCGACGACACCGGCTTCCTGAAGAAGGGCACCAAGTCCGCCGGCGTCCGGCGTCAGTACACCGGCACAGCTGGCCGCACGGAGAACAGTCGGATCGGAACATTCCTGGCCTATGCCTCCTCCAGGGGGCGGGCGTTGATCGACCGCGAGCTCTACATCCCCGTCTCCTGGACGGATGACCGTGACCGCTGCCGCGCGGCCGGGATCGACGACGAGGTCCCCTTCGCGACCAAGAACGAGCACTTCAAGTGGATGCTGCAACGGGCCATCGACGCGGGTGTCCCGTTCGCGTGGGTCACCGCTGACGAGGCATACGGGCAGGTCAAGCACCTGCGAGTGTGGCTGGAGAAACGTCGGGTCGCGCACGTGCTGGCCACGAAGGTCAACGACACCGTGATCACCGCGCGCGGGGCGGACGCGCGGGTGGACCAGCTGGTCGCCGCGCTGCCCCGCCAGCGGTGGAAACGGATCTCCGGCGGGGCCGGCGCGCACGGTGAGCGGATCTACGACTGGGCGCGTGTCGCGATCCGCCCGTACTGGGAGAACGGCTTCGGGCACTGGGTGCTGGCCCGACGCAGCATCAGCGACCCGAGCGAGATCGCCTACTACGTCTGCTACGGCCCGGTCGCCTCCCGACTGAAAGACCTGGTCAAAGTGGCTGCCGCGAGGTGGGCGGTGGAGGAGTGCTTCCAGACCGCGAAGGGAGAGTGCGGTCTGGACCACTACCAGGTGCGGCTCTACCGGGCCTGGTACCGCCACATCACCCTGGCCATGGCCGCCCTCGCCTACCTTTCCGCCGTCCGCGCCACAGAAGCCGCAAAAGGGGCACTCTCGACGACGAGCAGGACCTCATATCCCTAGCGTCCCGGAGATTCGCCGGTTGATGGGCCACGTCGTCGTCACGCGCCACTGTCACAGCAACGAGCACCATCTGCACTGGTCACGCTTCCGACGACGCAGCCAGGCCCGAGCCCGCCGCTCCCACTACAAACGACGAGGCCACATTCTCCAGATGCGGTTGCAGTACTCATGCGGGCGAAGGTGTGCTCGACGCGGGCGCGGACGCGTCGGTGTTCGGCGTTGTCCTCCTCCTGGCCGCGCAGAAGTGGGCGTCCGGCTCTTCTGCGGCGGGGGACGATCAACCCGGTGCCCAGGTAGGCGCCGTCTGCGATGACCGTGGTCCCGGCCGCCATAGCGGGCAGGTCTGATTCTCGCCAGGCGTGGGCATCGGCCTTGTTCCCGGGGACGGGGCGGGCTGAGGCGATCACCAGGCGGCTGTCCGCATCGATGATGACCTGCACGTTCGCCGAGAACCGATAGTTACGGGAGGACGCAGCGACCCTGCGGTCGCGAACCGGGACGAGGGTTCCGTCCACGATCCACAACCGTTCGACGTCCGCGACCGGCCGCGGCGCCGGCTCCGGCGCGAGAAGCGGCCGCAGGCGATGGATGACCCTGCAGACGGTGGCCGGGGAAATTCCGAACAGCGGGGCAAGCTGCCGCATCGTGAGGTTGGTGCGGTAGTAGACGGCCACCAGAAGGACCCGGTCCGCCAGCGGCAGGCACCACGGGCGCCCTCCACCGGGACCGTTCCCGCCCCGCTCCCGAGCTGCCTTCACCAACTTCTCGAACCGGCCCATCCGCAAGCCGGTGAACGTCTCCACCCACAACGACTCAGCCCGCAACACCCCACCCGTACAAGAGGAATGCCCTATCCCAGGCGTTCTGCAACAACCTTTAGCAGGCGATGAGCACCGGAGCGGCTGCTATCTGCGGAGCGCTACAGCTCGCCGCGCCTGAAGCGCTCCTCTTCGTCCGTCAGATTTCTCTGGTGGACCTTGCGGAGAGCGGCTACGGCTATCCAGGCTGCAGCCAGCTCCGTGAACAGAGCGAGGTTCTCCGGGCTGAGCCAGCCGTCGACGGCGAACAGGGCAAGGAGGTCGGCTGCGGCTGGGTCCGTGGCGTCGCAGCTGGCGCACAGTAAGGCTTGCTTGAATCCGTCGACGTCCGTGCCCTGCTGGTTCTTCCACGAGCTCGGGAATCGGGCCAGCATGAGCCCTGGTGCCTCGCAGCGTGGGCACAGCGGCACGTTGTCGATCTGAACGACAGGTGCCGCCGTGTCCTCGGTCATACGACGCCGACCCAGACGTCGGGGCCCAGGGTGCCCTTCACGTCCGAGGCAACGGATGTCGGGTCGACTTCGTATCCGAGCGCGTACACCGTGGTCTTCTCCAGGCCGCGTACCTGGAGACGTACTGGGCTGGCGCCCCGGTGTGCCCCGAGGATCCGCTTCAGCTCTTTCACGTTGCGCTCATTGACCTGGTGGGAACGCAGCTGGAGCTGTACCGGCGGGCGGCCGCCTGCCTCTGCGGACGATACGTCCAGCACCTGGAGCTCCTGGCCGAAGATGCTGATCGTGCCGTCCCGGTCGTTCAGCCGGCCCGTCACGGACACGATGCTGTCGGGGATGAGCGCGGCCTGGACCAGAGCGTAGGCGGCGGGGAAGAACAGTACTTCCATCTCACCGTCGCGGTCGGCGAGGTTGATGATGGCCCAGGCGTTTCCTTGCTTGGTCACCTTCAGCGTGACGCCCGTGATCAGCCCGGCGAGCTGCACCGTCCCTTCGCTGCGGCCGGAGGCGAGAAGCTCGCTGATCGTTGTGTCCCGGTTGCGGGTGAGAATGTGCTCGGTGCCGTCCAGGGGGTGCGCGGAGACGTACATGCCGAGCATCTCCCGCTCGGTGGCGAGCAGCTGCTTGCGGGGCCACTCGGAGTCGTCGATGGGGAAGTCCAGGCCGAATGCGGCCGTGTCCGGGTCTTCGGCTCCGAGGTCGCCGAACAGGTCGTCCTGCCCGATGGCGGCCTGCTTCTTCACCGGGATGACGGAGTCGATGGCGTCTTCGTGGACCGCTGACAGGCCTTTGCGGGAGTGCTTGAGGGAGTCGAAGGCACCGGCCTTGATCAGTGATTCGACGGCTCTCTTGTTGAGCGCGCCGATTTCGGCTTTGTCGAGGAAGTCGGAGAAGGAGGCGTATTTGCCCTTCGCCTTGCGGGTGCTGACGAGTGATTCGATGACGTTGTCGCCGACGTTGCGGATGGAGCGCAGGCCGAAGCGGACGTCGTCGCCGATGGCGGTGAAATTCGCTACGGACTCGTTGATGTCCGGTTGGAGGACCTGCACGCCGAGCTTGCGGGCATCGGCCAGGTAGATGCCGGCCTTGTCCTTGTCGTCACCCACGGAGGTGAGGAGGGCGGCCATGTACTCGGCCGGGAAGTTGGCTTTGAGGTAGGCCGTCCAGTAGGAGACGAGGCCGTAGCCGGCGGTGTGGGACTTGTTGAACGCGTATCCGGAGAAGGGGAGCATGACGTCCCACAGGGCCTTGATGGCTTCTTCGGAGTAGTCGTTGTCCTTCATCCCGCCGTGGAACTTCTCCCACTCGGCGGCCAGGACCTCGGGCTTCTTCTTGCCCATGGCGCGGCGCAGCAGGTCGGCGCCTCCCAGGGTGTACCCGGCGAGTTGCCGGGCGATCGCCATGATCTGCTCCTGGTAGACCAGGAGGTGGAAGGTGTTGCCGAGGATGGGTTCCAGGGCGCCTTCCAGCTCGGGGTGGATCGGGGCGATCTCCTGGCGCCCGGTTTTGCGGTGCGCGTAGTTCATGTGCGCGTTGGCTGCCATGGGCCCGGGCCGGTAAAGGGCGAGTGCTGCGGCGATGTCTTCGAACCGGGAGGGCTCCATGGCTTTGAGGAGGGTGCGCATGCCGCCGCCGTCGAGCTGGAACACGCCGAAGGTGTCACCGCGGGCCAGGAGCTGGAAGGTGGTGGCGTCGTCCAGGGGGATTGCCTGGTCGCCGTTCTGCGGGACGGTGTCGGTGGTGATGCGGACGCCGCGGTTCTCGCGAATGTTCTGGATGGCGTGATCGATGACCCCGAGGTTCCTCAGCCCCAGGAAGTCCATCTTGACCAGGCCCATGTCCTCGCAGGACGGGTAGTCGAAGCCGGTGATCTTGACGCCGTCCTTGGCCCGCATGTGCAGCGGGATGCGGTCGGTCAGCCTGGTTTTGGACAGGATCACCGCGGCTGCGTGGACACCGGTGTTACGGATCAGGCCCTCGACGCCCATCGCACCGTCGATGACCTTGCGGACATCCAGCTCGTTCTCGTACAGAGCCCGGATCTCGCCGGCTTCTCCATAGCGGGGGTGGTCCTTGTCGAAGATCCCCGGCAGGGGGATCGACTTGCCCATTACGTCGGCCGGCAGGGCCTTGGTGATCCGCTCGCCGTGGGAGAACGGATACCCCAGGAGACGGGAGGTGTCCTTGATCGCGTTCTTGGCCTTGAGCTTTCCGAACGTGTTCACCATGGCGGTGAACTCGTCGCCGTACTTCTCCACGACGTAGCGCACCATGCGGTCACGGTGGCGGTCGTCGAAATCGAGGTCGACGTCCGGCGGGTTGATGCGCTCAGGGTTGAGGAACCGCTCGAAGAGCAACCCGTGCTCCAGCGGGCACAGCTCAGTGATGCGGGTCGCGTACGCCACGATCGACCCGGTCGCCGAGCCACGGCCCGGTCCGACGGGAATCTTTTGGTCCCGGGCGTACTGGCAGATGTCGGCGACCACGAGGAAGTACGAGGAGAAGCCCATCGGACCGATGACCTTCATCTCGGTCTCGAACCGCTCCATGACCGGGTCCGGGATCGGCGAGCCGTAGCGCATCGCCAGGCCCTTGAGGCACTCCCGGCGCAGCCACGACTCCTGCGTCTCCCCCTCCGGAACATCCGGGTACTGGGGCATCTCGTCCTCAGGAGCGAACACCTGCTCGTAGGACTCGATGCGCTCGGCGATCAGCAGGGTGTTGTCACACGCCTCGGGGAGCTCCGAGAACAGCTCCCGCATCTCGGCGGCCGTCTTGAGGTAGTAGCCGGTGCCGTTGAACCGGAAGCGCCCAGGATCGGCCTTGTCTTTGCCGACGCCGATGCACAGCAGGTTGTCGTGCGCGTCCGCGTGCTCCTCGAGGACGTAGTGCGCATCGTTCGTGGCGAGCAGCGGAATGCTCAGGTCCTTCGCCAGCCGCAGCAGGTCCCCGCGGACATTGCGCTCCAGGTCCAGGCCGTGATCCATCAGTTCGAGGAAGTAGTTCTCCTTGCCCAGGATGTCCTGGTAAGCGGCCGCTACCTCACGAGCTTCGTCGTACTGGTTCAGCCTCAGCCGGGTCTGGATGGCACCCGAGGGGCACCCGGTCGTACCGATGATCCCCTCGGAGTGCTCAGAGATCAGCTCTATGTCCATGCGCGGCTTGCCGGCCGGGAACTGACCCGTGTAGCTGGCCTCCGTCGAAAGGTAGAACAGGTTCCGCAGGCCCTGCACGTTCTGCGCCCACATCGTCATGTGGGTGAAACGGCCACCGCCCGAGACGTCCTTGGACCCCTCGCCGTCATCCGACATCGCCCGGACACCGCCGGGGCCCCAGAACTCCTGCTTCCGATTCCGCCGACTGGACGGGGCTACGTACGCCTCGATCCCGATGATCGGCTTCACACCCTCGAAGCCCTTGGCCACCTGCTGGAACTCATATGCCCCGAACATGTTCCCGTGGTCGGACATCGCGATGGCCGGCATGCCCTGACGGTCCACCTCAGCGAACATGGGCTTCAGCCGCTGAGCCCCGTCCAGCATCGAGTACTCGGTGTGATTGTGCAGGTGAACGAAGGATCCAGGCACCGGGTACAGACCTCCACAGCTGGACTAAGGGGGCGCTCACCCTATGCCCGGAAGGGCCGCCAGACAGCGTATTGACCCCTCGTTGCGCCGGGTCGCGGACAGCCGAGGCTGTGGCCTCGGGCCTTCACAGAAAGTTCTCCCAGACGGCCAGTCGGTAGCCATCAGCAAGGCCCTCAGGAGCACGGCCAAGCCCTCCCGGAAAGCCTCTGACTCCCACCGACTACGGCCTTGGGGTAGCGCGGAACAGCGACTGGTAGGCCCGCCTGTTGAGGTGTCGCGTATCCTCCGGAGGTGTCCAGCATGGTCACCCTAAGTGGTCGTGGTGCCTGCTGATCACTGTGCGCCGTCGTGACCGGGCGCGTAGGGCGGGATCGTCCAGCGCATCGTTGTCTGGCCTGTGGGGCCAGACTGAAGAGTCACGGGATAGACCTGTCCGAAGCGGCGTTCGCCGTGATGTCTCATCGAATGGTTGCCGCTGTCCCAGCCCCAGAACGGGGCAGCCAGCGACCTCGATGCGGCGCGTCGTTCGTAGCGGGTACGGAGCCGTTTGAACTGGTGCAGCCAGGCGAAGGCGCCCTCGACCACCCCCAGCGCACCTTGCCCAGTCCGGAGCCGTGAGCGACGCCGCGTCGGGCGATCATGGGTGTGATGCCGCGCTTGCGCAGCAGGCGGCGGTACTTGTCGAAGTCGTAGGCGGCTCTGATGGACATCCTTCTGGAGCTGACCCGGCCCGGCTGCGGTTCGAGCGGGCCCGGGTGCTGGTGCGCAGGGGCGACTACCTGGCGGGGGCTCGGGCGATAGAGGAGTACGCGGACGTGGTGGCGGGCGTGAAGCCGGCGTCCGGCGAACAGATCCGCGGCGAAGCCCGCGCGGCCCGCTCCCCGCACAACTGACGCCGTACCCCCTCCCGTCGGCTCCGCCCCTCCCCCGCCCGGTCCGCTCCTCCCGCTGACGCCCCGCTCGTCCTATGCGTCCGCGCCGCCTCCCCACCCGCTCAGCCGAAGCGCCCGCTCAGCCAGAAGCGCCCGGTGACGTGGTCCGCCGTACGGGCGTTGCGGGGCGCGGGGAACACGGCGCGCCGGTGTCGCCGGTGTTCCCCGCCAAGACGAGGTGCGCAATGTGCCCCCGGGCGTCAGCCACTGACGCTGGCCGCGCCGGTCTCCAGATGTCCGGTGAACCGGCGTGACCAGGTGGCGTCGGAGTCCACTGTGACGGTGAAGTCGTACCATCCGTTCTGGAGGGCAACCGCGTTGAAGAAGTCCTCCGTCGACGAGCCGGCCGCGACGGTGTAGCTCCACGGGCCGTCGGCGCGGTACTGCTGGGAGGCGATGGTGAACTTCACCGGGACCGAGCCGGAGTTGCCCAGCTTGAGGTATAGGGCGAGCTTGCCGGTGCCGGGTTCCGTGGCGTACCGGCTGCTCACCTCGACCGATTTGCCGGCCTTGGTACCGTCACCCCGGAAACGACGCAGGAAACGGTTGGGTCCGGTCATGGTGAAGTCGTACTTGCCGTCACCGGATCCCGGGCCGATGTTGAAGAATTCGGCGGCGGTGGAGCCGGCGTCCACCGTGTACTGCCACGGCGCGGTGTCGCGGTAGGCGTTGGGGTGGATGGACAGATGGGCCGCTCGCGTCGCGGGGCCCCCTGGTTGGCCATCGTGAACCAGGCCAGGATCTTCCCGGACGTCCCGAACTCCAGCCGGTCCAGATATCCGTTGGGCTGGTAGGGCAGGGCCCTGGCCGGTCGGGTGCCGGGCTCCTGCGTGGGCAGTGCGTTGGTCGTCGGCACGGGGTTGGGCAGCGGACCGCACGTCGAGGATCCGATGACGCTCGTCGCGGGCAGGGAGACCGCGCCGTAGACCGGGCGGGAGAAGTCGAAGACGCCGGTCAGGTCCCCGCTCACCTTGCGCCGCCAGGCGCTGATGTTGGGACAGGCCGCCGGCTTGCCGAGAGCGGACGTCCAGGTCTCCAGGAAACGCACGACCGACGTGTGCTCGAAGACCTCCGAAGAGACCCAGCCACCGCCGCGTCCAGGGCGAGACGACGGTCATCGGGACACGGAAGCCGAATCCGTACGGCACGCCGTTCAGGAACTCACCGGCGGTACCGGCCGGCGGCGAGGGGGGCGGCACGTGGTCGACGCCGTCATTCTCGTCGTAGTTGAGGAACAGCGCGGTGGAGTCGAAGACGTCCGGGTTCGCCGCGAGGGCCCGGTAGACCAGGTCGACGAAGTGGGCGCCGTCGCCGGGCGGGGCGTAGGGGGCCTCGGCTTGCGCATCGGCGACACCGACCTCGGGCTGGTGGCCAAGACGAACCCGGGGACCGGGGCGGCACCACGAATCCTGCTCAGCATCAGTGTCGACGACGTCGACGAGACCCTCGGCCGGGTGACAGCGCTGGGCGGCTCGGTCCGCAGCGGCCCCAGGAACATGCCGTGGGGACAGCGCGTCGCCCACATCCAGGACCCCGACGGCAACCCGGTGAACCTCACCCAGCCGATCCCGACCCAGTGACGCTGCTCCGGGGTCTGTCCAACAACAGCACGCCACTGGGCTTGCGAGCTTCTACACACGTGCCGTCCGGGTGCTCAACCACTGGACCCGACCCTGGAGTGCTTCACGGACCAGTGCCTGTCCCTGGGGGATCGACTCCAGTGTCTGCCAGCCGAGCTCGTCTACGACGAAGCGCAGCGTCACGTCGTCTGTCACGGCCCGCGGTCACCAGGGCGCTGACGGAAGTGAGGGACTGCGGGCTGGTCGAGTTCACCGCGTCCGCAGGAAGCCCGCAGCTCGGCCGGCCCGCGCAGTACGCGAGATTCCGTGCGGAGGCGGGACATGTGGCCGGCGTCGACATAGGACCGCACAAGGTCCTGGTGGTGATCGCGGACCTGGCAGGGACCGTACTGGCCTGTCACCGCGCGCCGTCCACGAAGGCTCGGCCGGCCCCCAACTCTTCGCCACCGTAGGGACCGCGCTGACGGCCGCGGCGGCCGAGGCCGGGGTGCCGCTGTCCGGCCTGTGGGCCGTCAGTACCGATACGCCCGGCATCGTGGACCGGGAGCGAGGCGAGGTCCTGCTCGCCCCAAGCATCCCCGACTGGGCGGGTCTCCCCGCGGTGTCGATGCTGCGCGCGTGACTGCACTGCCCGGTGTCCATCGATAACGACGTCAATCTCGCGGCGCTCGCCGCGCGCTGTAGCGGCGCGGCGGCCAGCACCGGCCATGACTCCGCAGGCGGTGCGGACACCGACAACGACTGCCTGGTCTTCGTCCAGTGGGGTACGCGGATCGGCACTGGCATCGTCATCAACGGCAGGCTTTACCAGGGGAGTTCGGCCGCCGCAGGGGAGCTGGGGTTCATCGACCTCTTACGCGACCCGGACGCCGCGCCCGGCCCCCGCGCCGCCGCCGGCAGGGGACCATTCGAGCAGTTCGTGGGGGCCGAGGCCATTATCGGCTGGCCGTCGAGGCAGGCGCACCGGTCGGCGCGCCGACCACGACATCGCCCCGCTCTTCGCGGCGGCCGAAGCCGGCGACCGAGCCGCCGTCGAGGTGGCCGACCGGGTGGCAGCCCGGTTCGCCCGGGGGCTGGCGGCCCTTCTGCTCGTGCTCGATCCGGGCCGGGTCGTCATCGGCGGTGGGGTCTCTCGAGCCGGGGACACGCTGCTCGAACCCGTACGGAAGCACCTGCGGGCGCACGCCCTGGTGCCGGTCGCAGTGAGCGCCTCGATGCTCGGCCAGCGGGCCGTCGCGTTGGGCGCGGTGCGCCAT
This sequence comes from Streptomyces sp. NPDC051064, assembly GCF_044455985.1. Taxonomy (NCBI): domain Bacteria; kingdom Bacillati; phylum Actinomycetota; class Actinomycetes; order Kitasatosporales; family Streptomycetaceae; genus Streptomyces; species Streptomyces sp. NPDC051064. Next base: position 219,799 of record NZ_JBITFK010000011.1, on the reverse strand, counting down.
GCGCTGGATCTCGCCGAGGAACGAGTGACGGCCATGCGCGTGTGCCGCTGGCCGATGGGCGGTCGTCCGCGGGAGCCGCACCGACGCCCCGGGCGGGGCGCGGCCGCACCCCGCCCGGGGCGTCGGTGCGGCCGCTCCGGAACGTGTCGCTCAGAGCTGAGCGTCTTCAGGAATGCTGACCAGCCAGCGGGTCTCCCTGCGGGGCCGCAGGTACAGGGCCCAGTAGAGTGTGGCGACCGCCGTGATCCCGCCGGTCCACAGCAGGTAATCGGTCTCCTGCTGGACGAGGATGTAAGCGAGCACCGCGATGAGCAGCACGGGGATCGCGGGCCACAGCGGCATCCGCCAGGCCGGCGTCCCCTTGTGCGAGCCGCGTCGGCAGAGGAGCGCGGCGACGGCGACGAGCAGGTACATCCCGGTGACCGAGACACCGGTGACGCCGTACAGAGTGTCGAGGTTGACGAAGCAGAGTGCCGCGCCGGGTACGCCGACGACCAGTGTCGCTACCCAGGGCGAGCCGTAGCCGCCGAGGCGGGACAGGGCCCTGTTGACCGGCTCCGGCCACGCCTTGTCCCGGGCCGACGCGAACAGGACCCGTGAGTTCTGGATGACCATGACGATGCCCGCGTTGACGATCGCGAGGGCGACGCAGAGGCTCACGAAGGTGCCGACGGCCGAATTGGACCACGCGGCGACCATGCTGTTCAGGTCGCCCGATGTCAGGGCGGCGAGGTCGGGGGCGCCCATCGTGATGGCGATGACCGGGACGAGGATGACGGCCGTCGAGATGGCGAGCGTGGCGAGCACGGTGCGGGCCACATTGCGGCGAGGGTTCTCCAGCTCCTCGGAGAGATAGACCGCCGTCGAGAAGCCCTGGGTGATGAAGAGCGCGATCGCGAGCCCGGAGATCACCATCATGGCGGTGACCGTGGAGGTCGTCCCGGATTCCGGGGCGACCGAGCCGTGTACGAGCGCGGAGGGGCCGCGCTCCGCATGGGCGAACCCGAGGACGGCGACCACGCCGGCCGCGATCACTTCGAGCACGAGGAAGATGCCGGTGATCCACGCGTTGGCGCGCAGATCGAGGAGGCCCGCGAGGGTCGCGAGCAGCATGACTCCGGCGCCCGCGAGAGGGGCAGGCACGTCAACGAGGGGGGCGAGATAGTCCGCGGTTCCCATGGCGATGACCGGAGGCACGATCATGACGACGAGCAACGACAGGACGAAGACGAGCCACCCGGCCAGCCGTCCGGCCATCGTCGACACCATGGCGTACTCACCGCCCGCGCTCGGAATGAGGGTACCCAACTCCGAGTAACAGAAGGCGACTCCGATGCAGAGGAGGGAGCCGATGGCGATGGTGAGGGCGGTGAAGGTGCCGAGGGTGGAAAACAGATCCGGTACGACCACGAAGAGGGTCGAGGCGGGCGTGACGCAGGAGAGCGTGAGCAGTGTACCGCCCGCGACGCCGATGGAACGCCTGAGCTTCTGCGGCGTGGGTCCGGTCGCGGGCGCGAGCGCCTGGGGGGCGCTGAGCGTGTCGGTCATTCTGCGGGTTCCGATCAACAGGTGCGGAGTCTGAGCGCGGGAGCGGTATCGCCTCCAGACGAGCGGGTAGTGCGTAGTTCCATCGCCCCCGGCGGCGCCATGCAATCCCTATGTCTTGCACAGGTCAAGAGCTATACATCTTCGGAATTCGTTGCTCAGCGACTTCATTCCTTCGGTTTTAGGTGCTATCGGCCCTGCAGTCAACGGAATCGACGGGTGCGAGAATCGCAGCGGCCCTCATGGAAAGTTTCGGCCAAGTCCGGAATCCGGACGGTGGAGCCGAGTGCCCGACCCACGGGGTTCCGTGCCCGCCGCCGAGGGCGGGGTCATGAATTCCTCATGGAGCGGACCGGGACAGGGCTGATGGTCACCGTTCCCCCGGGCCGGTGACCGCACTATGAGACGGCGGTCGGCAAGGCCCGCAATCGAGAGTCGGTGCCGCGCGAGCCGCGGCCCCCGACTCCCCCACGCCCCGGGGACCGGGGTGCCGGGCGGACGCGGGGCGGCCCACTTCGTAGTCGCGGGCCAGGCGTCGGTGGTGCATGAGCCACCCCAAAGACCGCTGGACGGTCCAGCGGCGGGGCAGAATGGTAAATCCGCTGGTGGTGGGATCGGGGCGGACGATGTGCATGTCGATGCCTAGGGAGGCGGCGTACTCAACGAGGTGCTGGTAGCCGCCGTCGCTTCACGTCTTGCGGACGGTGGGATGCTCGACAGCGATCCGTTGGTTGCGGTTCCGGCCGTCGATCGAGTCCTGCACGCTGGTCGCGGTGACCAGCACCCCTAGTACTCCATCTGTAGATCGTGATCTTGCTGGTGAGGTGAGCCGAAGTCAGGTCCGGGAGGTGCGCACGATCGGGTTAGCGGGGACCAAGCCGTCCCGGACGACGAAGGCGCCCCCGCTGAGCAAGGCGTCGCGTGCAGGTCCGCAGGCCGGCGTCTGCTCACTGAGCGTCGCGGCGAGGTCGTAGCGCGTCATGCCCTGACATCGCCCGTGGGGCCTACTTCGGGAGCCTGGCGGGTCCAGAGTGTGAGGTCGCTGCTGGTGGCGACGGCGAGGGTGCGTCCGGACGGTGAAAAGCCGGCGACCCGCAATTCGGAGTAGTTGGAGTCGAAGATGTGCCACCAGTGTTCACCGTGCGGTCCGCTGTGGGGCATTCCTCCGTCTGTGGAGAGCAGGACACGGTGGTGGGGCCACTCGGGGCTGACGACTTCCAGGCTCCAGCCGTCGAGAGTGGTGGTGTGCAGGCCGCCGCCGAAGAGTCCGGCGATGCGCACTCGGGTCCCGGTGACGGGTCCGAGTCCGGGGCAGGTGAGATCGGGCACGGCGTCGGGGGTGCTGTCGTCGGAATCAGGGTCGCGGTCGCGGGCGATCTTCTCCCCGGTCTCGGTGTCGAAGAGGCCGTGCCCGTCAGCGGAGACCACCATGACGAGGTCGCGACCGGTGTCGGGAGCGACGGCGAAGCCGATGCCGAGCAGGCCGCCTATGGGGGTTCGCCGGTCCAGGACTGGCCGCCAAGGGGCTGGCGGCGGAGCCTCGGGGACGGAGAGGAACTGTTCGCGCAGTCGCTGCTGGTACTCCGAAATCATGGTGTTCTCTCATCGAAATGGCCAGTGATGACAAGTACGGTGCCTCACTGGTGATACCCAACGTGCGTGCGGGCCCGAAAGGCCAGCTCACCCAGTCTCAAGGTGCTTCCGTGCTTCGGCTCATGAGAGCCGGTGCAGACATGGGTGCGGCCACCGTTGATCATCGTGAGTTGTGTGGACTAACGAAGAGACGGTGGCCGCAGGTCACAGCATAGATCTCGGCCGTTGGAGGGATGCGTTCGAGAGGCTGATGGGGCGGGTGGCGGGCCGGTTTATGCGGGTCGAACCCCGGCGCCGGGCAGGCCGGTTGGTGCTCGGCCTCTTGGCGGACCTGCCGCGTAAGAACTGCTGGACGATCGCCGAGTGGGCAGGGGAGGCCACTCCGCACGGAATGCAGCACATGTTGTGCCGGGCTTCCTGGGACGCGGACGCGGTCCGTGACGATGTCCGCGACTACGTGGTCGAGCACCTCCACGACGATGTGGCGGTGCTCGTCGTCGACGAGACCGGCGACGTGAAGAAGGGCACGCACACGGTCGGCGTGCAGCGGCAGTACACCGGTACCGCAGGCCGGATCGAAAATTCCCAGGTCGCCGTCTACCTCGTCTACGCCGGCAGTCGCGGGCACGCCGCGGTGGACCGGGAGCTGTACGTTCCAAGGTCGTGGACCACCGATCCCGACCGCTGCCGGGCCGCGGGCATCCCTGCCGAGCGGGACTTCGCGACCAAGCCGGAGCTGGCCACCGTGATGATCGAACGGTTCCTGGACACCGGGCATCACGCCTCCTGGGCGGCCGGGGACGAGGTCTATGGCGGCAACCCGAAACTGCGGGCCGCACTGGAAAAGCGCGGTCTGGGCTATGTTCTTGCCGTCGCCTGCACCACCGAAATCACCACCCGAGCAGGCAAGTTCCGAGTCGATGCCCTGGTCGGCAAGTTGCCGAAGCGGGCCTGGCAGAAGTTGTCCGCTGGGGCAGGCGCGAAGGGCCACCGCCTCTACGACCGGGCCGTCATCGACATTGCCGACCCCGGCCCTGGGCACCGTCAACTGCTGATCCGCCGCAACCGCTCCACCGGCGAACTCGCCTACTACCGCTGCTATTCGCCCCAGACCGTGCCGCTGACCACCCTCGTCGGGTGGAGGAGACCTTCCAGTCCGCCAAGGGCCTGGCAGGACTCGATGAGCACCAGGTCCGACGGTTCGTGTCTTGGACCCGATGGGTCACCCTGGCGATGCTCGCCCATGCCTTCCTCGCCGTCGTCCGGGCCGACGAACACGCCCGCAACCCCAGCCCCACCGACCTGATCCCGCTGACCTGCAATGAAATCCAGCGACTGCTCATCACTCTCGTCGTCCAGCCCGTCCACAACACGGCCCACCGGCTTGGTTGGTCCGACTGGCGACGCCGCCACCAAGCTCGAGCCCAATCCGGCCACTACCAACGACAAACCGCAGCTCAGACATGAAGATCACGATCTACAGCTGGAGTACTAGGAGGAGCCCGACGGTGTCGATGACGATGCTCCGCTTTCAGCCCACGATCTTCTTGCCTGCGCCAATGCCCTGGCCGGCGGCCCGCACGTTGGTGGAGGTCTTGATGCTCTGGGAGTCGATGACGCACGCGGCTAGTTCGTCGTCTCGGCCTTCCTGCCTGCGGACTTGGCGGCGCAGGAGGCTGTTGAGCTTGTCGAAGACACCCTCTTCCTGCCATCGGGCGAAGTAGCCGCAGACAGTGTTCGCGCGGAATGTAGAGCCATGAGATCCGGTCCGGTTGAAGTAACGGACCGCACGCCAACAAGCACGACAGCCAGGGACTGGAACCGCTTATCCGTGAGATCGCGCCCATTCGCTCCCGCCGTGGGCCGCGCCGCAGGAGGCCTGCAAAGCTGCACGCGGACAAGGGCTACGACTACGACCACCTGCGGCGATGGCTCTGTGGACGCGGCATACGCCACCACATTGCCCGGAGAGGCGTCGAGTCCTCGCAGCGGCTCGGCCGGCCACCGCTGGGTCGCCGAACGAACCGTCTCCTGGCTATCCGGCTGCCGACGCCTCCAACGCCGCTACGAGCGCAAGCCCGAGCACTTTCTCGCCTTCACAGCCATCGCAGCGACGCTCATATGCCATCGCAGGCTCGCTGAATGAACTCAGGTCCACCAACGCTCCAATTGACGTCGGATCCGTCCGAGCACGCCCATTGTCGGTGCGGTGCGCTTCACTGTCCGCCATGAAGCTCACACAGACGACCGTCAACGATCTGCTGGCCCAGCTAGGCCCAGCAGACGGCTACATGTACCTGCCCAGCGACCTGGACCCGCAAGCTCTGACCGGCCTGCTCGCCGACAGGTACGGAGCCCCACGCACCCTCGTCCTCGACGGTTTCACCGATCCGACGGTCGACGATTCCTTGGGTGCGGCTCTCCTCGTCCCCTTCGAGGACCGGGCCGTGAAGATGCGGGCGTGGGCGTACGGGGATCAGTGGGTCGGTACAGGTACGGCGCGAGATGCCGAAGGAGTTGAGCGGCCGGTGCTGGTGGTCGCTCAGAGGCACCTACCAGAACTTGTGTCGGCCGCTCCAGACGAGGACGAGGACGTCGACTGGATGGAACGGCTCATACGGATCACCGGCTGGACACAGCCCGCCCAGCGGGCGGACGTGCACTGGGCGGAGGTGGAGTCGCGCCTGGGCACCGCGCTCCCGAACGACTACAAGCGCATGGTCGAAACGTTCGGCGAAGGCGCCTTCGACGCGTATCTGAGCCTGAACCAGGAGCCGTGGACGGATCTCAGGGAGGACGGGCTACTCATCTGGGCGGGCACGGAGCACGAGGACCTGTACTGCTGGAGAGCCGACGACGACGACCCCGACCGCTGGCCCGTCGTTGTCCGGTCGTTCGACGGCGAGGACGTCCCCTTCGACAGTCAGGCGGCGCAATTCGTCTGTCGCATCCTCATCGACCCGCACCACCCGTTCACGATGGCCCGCTATTTCGACACCCACTGGTTCATGAACTACCAGGAGAGTGACTGACCGAACACGCGCCGCCAACGACACCCCCAGCCAGGTGGGTCAGTGCCGTCAGTAAACAGGACACGCACTCGTCTGCCTCAGCGAACTCCCCCATATGAAAAGCCCTCTGAATAGTGCCCTCGCGCGGCGGCTGTATGACTCCGCGGCACCCTCCTTCCTTCAGCAAGCACCGGGTTCTCCGGTTCGCGTGGAAGGTCTCCGCTGGGGTGAGGTGGTGTCTATTGGGGCGTTGCCTCTGTTGGTATCGGTACCATCAGCGGCCATACGTATGAGCCACCGCGAGAGGCCAGGACTGCATGTCCAAAACCACTGTTACGCCCACCATCGGCGCAGACTACGCACAGAGGATCACAGATGATCTTTCGGCGAACCGGAGCGAGCAGGAGCGGGTACGTGCTGAGCTGACCCGGCTGCAGGGCGAGCTCGTTCTGCTGGAGGAGGGTGAGCAGGTTCTGGTCAAGATGCAGGATGTCCTGGGCGGGAGCGGTAAACCGGCTGCGGGCAAGGGCCGCAAGGCGGCATCCGTTCCCACTGCCCGCCGCCCCCCGGGCAAGACGGCATCGCAGAAGCGGGGCCGCGCGCCCAAGCCTCAGGCGCAGGCCGCCGCGGAGACTCCCGCAAGCGGGACCACAGCAGGCAAGGGATCGGGCGAGCCGACGTGGCGTGAGTTGGTCTCCGGATACCTCGCCGATCAGAGGGAACCGAAGTCCGCAGCTGAGGTAGCCGCGGCCCTGACCGAGTCGAACCCCCAGCGCAAGACCCAGGTCACGGTGGTACGCACCACCCTCGAGCAAGGCGTCGCACATGGACTGCTGGAGCGCTCCAAGCAAGGACGCTCCGTCTATTACAGCCCTGTCTCGACGCCCACCACCGCCAACTCAGTGACCGCTGCGGAGTCGGCCCAGTAATCCAGGCTCAAAGACCTGGCAGGGCATAGTCATCGGGCGCAAACCGCAAGGCCGACGCAGTGATGTTCTGACCGGCGACCTGTGCCGGGTGACAGTTGTCTCGGTACTCGTCGGCGGGCAGATGGTCAGGAAGTTCCAAACCGTCTGCCGATACCGGCGCCCGAGGCGAGCAACGGCCTGGTCACGGTATTCAAGAAGCTACTGATGTCTGTGTCCGAGATCGTGGCGGTGCGGCCCCGCCAGACGAAGCCGATGGCTCCGACCACACCGCCAAGGCGGATCGAAGTGGTGAGCTCCTGCCCTCACCACTTCGATCCGCCGAGCAACGCCTGTTCAACCCCAGAGTCGCAGAATCGCCGTTGAGCTCTGCGCCGTGTGAGTCCGACGGACGTCACTTCGCTGGCGTCGAAATCACTCGACGCAGATGCCTTCCACCGCGACCTTCTGGAGGACGTGCGGGTAGGACACCGATCCGTCGGGGTAGTTGGAACGAGCCTTCTGGAACTCCTCCGCAGAGAAGGCGGCCCGGAGCAGCGCGACCGACTCCCAGACAGCGACGTTCACCAGCATCCGGCTTCCACCGGTGCCGCGGTGCAGCTGGGCTGAGATGTAACCGGGCTGCTTCTGGAAGTACGCGGCGTCCCGCTTCCACGCTTCCAGCACCTCGTCGACTTTCCCGTCCGGGGCTATGAACGTGTTGATCAGGACGATGGGCCCTTCCTCCCCTTGGAGCTGCTTCAGGTACGGAGTGGACTCGTCCAGATGACCGGCATCATGATCTCTGTTCCTTGCCGCTCTGGGCTGACCCGCGCCGGCGCCTGCGCCTCTCGCCCGGGGTGAAGCTGAACGGCATCGACGAGCCCGACCCGCGCCCCGCTTACGAGGCGCTCGTGCAGCAGATCTCCGGACTGGGTCTGGCGTATCTGCATGTGCTGGAGGTCGGCGACCGTGACCTGACGCGCTCCCTGCGCGGCCTGTTCCCCGGCGCCTTCATCCTCAACCCGTACACCGAGGGACGCCCCACCGGCCCCGAGGAACTCGCGTTGGTCGAGGACGGCACCGCGGACCTGATCGCCTTCGGACAGCTCTTCCTCGCCAACCCCGACCTGCCTCGCCGCCTTGAGGCCGGAAGCCCCTTCAACGCCAGCGACTGGAACACCTTTTACGGCGGCGACGCCACCGGCTACACCAACTACCCGGCCTGTCCGCCTGACGCCGCCTGCGCCGCCGGGGGCCGGCCTCCGGCGGCGCAGGGCGAGGGGGCAGCTCAGGCAACAGTCAGAGAACCGATTGGTCGGCCGGCCGAATTCACCCGGGCGCGGGAGCCGGCCCCCGCTGGTTCGCGTGGGGGCCGGCCTCGTGCGTGCCGTCAGTGGCCGTCCTCGCGGGGGCGGCAGTGCGTGAGGGCGGAGGAGCGCGACCTCCCGTTCCCACAGACTGTCGCCGTCCGCGACGTTCACGGCCCGCCACCCGCGCACCACCGGGGTCCGGGAGATGGCGGCGGCGGCCGGCCTGCGCACCGCCTGCCCACCGCCGTGCACCTCCGCCGATTGCCCGGGCCTCCAGCTGTGCAACGAGTTCGGTGAAGGCGTCCGGCCCGCCCTGTGCGGCGGGGGGTGGGTCGTTGGAGCTGTGGTCGGCTCCGGCCGGTACCCCGTGGGGCTGTACCCGCTGCTCACTGCGGTTCCTCTCTTGCCTGCGGACTTGCCGGCGAAGGAGGTTGTTGAGCTGGTCGAGACCCCTTCTTCCTGCCAGCGGGCGAAGTAGGCGTAGACGGTGTTCCAGTGGGGGTAGTAGTGCGGCAGGTAGCGCCACGGGATCCCGGTCCGGTTCACGTAGAGGATCGCGTCCAGAAGGCTTCGCAGGTCGTGATTCGGTGGCCTGCCGATGTCCAGTCCGCGGCCTCGACGCTCTGCCTGCCACGCGGTGAGGACCGGCTCGACCAGCTCCCATCGGGCATCGGAGAGGTCGCTTGGATGGCGACCTCGGCTGGGCCCGCCGGGCACGGCGGCTTAGTTTGTGAGGAGTTGGCGGCTTGTCACCTCGCTGAGCGGCCGGTCCTGCACTTCGGGGCGAAAGGTGGTCGTAGGGGAGGGGCAGGAAGCCTGCCCGGAGTACCATCCCTGCGAGGTCCCTCAGGTCGGCGCTCCGCAACCCCTGCAGTGGCGCAGTCGTATGGGGCATCCATGTAGAGAGGGCACAGAGGGTAATGAGCGTGGCGGAGAGCTGGTCCCGCGTGATGAATCTTCTTCGGCAGCATGCCCCGGCCGATCACGCGGATCTGCCTGGGCCCGCTACGGAGCAGATGCTCGCGGGCGCCGAGGAACGGATGGGTATCTCCCTTCCTCAGGATCTGCGGGCGTGGCTGTTGCAGAACAATCTGGATCTTCCTGAGGAAGATGTGGACGACGAGGTGGCATGTTGCGGCTTCGCCGGGTTCCCGGACGAGGGAAGCTTCTTTCTGGGCATCCGGGCGATGGAGAAGCTCTACGCGAACCGCTTCATGTCCGGTGGATTCGACCCTCCGGACCAGCCGGACAATCCGTTCTGGCGTAATGAGTGGATCCCGTTCCTGTCGGACCAGGACGGCTGGATGGGAAAGTTCATCGACGCGCGGGACGGGCGGATCGGCAGTTGGTTCGTGGGTGATATCACGACCACGGGCGAGTACGAATCACTGGCTCACTATTTCGACTCCGTGGCGGAGATGCTGACGAAGATCGCCGATGGAAACTATCCGGTCTGCGAGGTCGCCGAAGGGCGACTCGTCTGGTCGTGAGACAAAAAACCGGCCGCGTCGGTCCCACTGGATGACCGCCATCGCCAAAGCCGTCCTCCCTGGGGAGGCGACGGTGAAGAGGCTGTCGCCGACGACCCGGATGCTGCCGTCGAACCGAACGTCGATTTGCCGATCGTAGAAGTCCACGTTGCTCTTTTGCGCGTGCAGGTCGAACGACTCGCTGAGCGTGAGCCCCTTGTCCTTCTCGGCACGCACCGTGTCGACCATCTGCCCTATCTGCCGTTGCCACTCGCCCGGCCGCTGCGCGGTGTTGAAGGCGATGGCGGCCACCATGTCTGCGTCACTGCCCGCCAGCGACCGCAGCGATCCCGCGTCGCGGGCGCACCCCATCCGCAACGCCGCCGTGCTCTCCGCGATCGACTGGCTGGCGAAGTTCGATCCAGCGGTGGCACATGCCTCCCCCGCCGCCTCGGCCGGTTCCGCCGTTCCCACCGCCACCAGCGTTACCGCTAAGACGAGCGCGGTCAGCCACCCGGGTCTTCTCATGCACTTCCCCAATCAAGTCGACTGCGTAGCAGTGGCGGACAAGCGACCGCATGCCGTACGGAACCCACACGACACCACCGGCGACGCACGGCCGTTCCTGCCCGCCGCCCTGGAAAGACGTGGCAGTGCCCGCTTGACGATTCTGCGGCTCGACGAACAGTCGGGGTATGCAGTCATGTGACTGCATCGGTGCCCCGGACGACGACTGCGCTCTGAGTGCTGTGAGCGGGTTCGATGCCGCTGTCGGCGCTGTCGCCGTAGCTCCACGCTAGTGTCTGGGGTATTTCGATTCCTTGGAGCATCCGTGCAAAACGATGGAAGGGCTCGTGGGGACCAGCGCTCGACGCGGAATTCCGGTCCGGCGGTGGTGAGCCGAGAAGCCGAGACCGCAGAGATCATCCGGCGTGTGGGCACTGACCGGTCCCGCAGCGACGTTTTGATCGTCACGGGTGACCCGGGTGCCGGAAAAAGCATGCTGCTCGACCTCGCGGCCGATCACGCACGGGGCGCGGGTGGCCGAGTGCTGCGGGCGGTGGGGAGCGGATCCGAGGCGCACCTCGGGTTCGCTGGTCTTCATCAGTTGTTGCGCCCGGTACTCGCTGAAGCGCAGGGACTGCCGTCGCGGCAGCGCGCCGCGCTCCGAGCCGTTCTGGGGCTCGAAGAGTGTGCGCAGACTCCCGACGCAATGCTCGTCGGTCTGGCGGTCCTGACCTTGTTGTCGGACCTGGCGGAAACCGCGCCGCTGGTGGTAGTGGTTGACGATGCCCAGTGGATCGACCGCGGATCACTGGACGTTCTCTCGTTTGTGGCGCGACGCATGGACAGCGAGCCTGTCACGCTGCTGGTCGGAGTCCGCACCGCGGCCGCCCTGCCTGGATTCGACAAGGGATACGAGCGCCTCGAACTCGGCCCGCTGGACGCTGAGGCGGCTAACCTACTGTTGGACCGGCAACCCACACCGCCCACCGGCCGAGCTCGGGTGCGGATCCTTCAGGAGGCGGCCGGCAACCCGCTGGCTCTGGTGGAACTGGCCCACGCCACCGCGATCCGGCACCCCGGGGGTAGTGGCGTGCAGGGCCCGCTGCCGGTCACCGACCGACTGGAGCGGATCTTCGCGGGGCACGCGGCGGATCTTCCGGAACCGACCCGCCGCATCCTGCTGCTGCTCGCGGCCGCCGACGCGGCGGACGCTCCGGCGGCGGCCGTGGGCCTTCCCGAGGCGGACGACGAGGCATGGGTGCCCGCGGACCGGGCCGGTCTCGTGCGCCAGGACGGATCCCGGATCTCCTTCCGTCACCCGCTCGTCCGCTCCGCCGTCTACCATGCCGCGTCGTTCGAGGAACGCCGCCGGGCCCACCTCGCTCTCGCGGAGCTGCTGCGCGAGGAGCCCGACCGCCGCGCCTGGCACCTCGCCGCCGCGACCGTACGCCCCGACCAGGACGTGTCGGCCGCACTGCAGCAGACGGCCGACCGGGCCCGGCGCCGGGGTGGCTTCGCGGCCGCGGCCGCGGCCCAGGAGCGCGCCGCGGAACTCAGCCCGCGCCGCGAGGACCGGGCGCGTCTTCTGACCGAAGCCGCCGCCACCGCCGTCTTCACCGGTCAACTCGGCTGGGTGGAACAACTGGAGGCCGCAGTCCGCGAGTGCACCGACGACCAGGCACTGCTGGGCAAAGCCGCGCTGGCCACCGGACAGCTCATGTCCCTGGGCTCCCATCACACAGCAGCCTTCGCCCTGCTCATGCGTGTTGCCGACGAGGTGACGGTCGCCCGGTCGCCCCTCGTTCTCGACGCGCTGGCTGCGGCGGCGGTGGTCCGTTACTACTCGGGCGAGGAGTCCCAGCAGCGACAGATCCAGAGCCTGCTCTCCCGTATGCCCGACGATGCCGCCGGAGCGGCGCTGCGCGCCTGGGTCCTGGTCGTCTCCGACCCCAGCGGCGCAGGAGCCGTCCTCACACCGGTCCTGCCCGGGCTCATCGCCAAGGCCAAGGGCGACGCCAGTCGCCTGACCGCTCTGGCCATCGTCGCTTGGCTGCTCGACCAGACCACCCTCGCCGCCAGGACCTTCGACGAGGCGTTCGACCAGTGGCAGGCTTGTGGATGGCTCCCGGACGGACTGGGATGCGCGGCCGGCTGGACCCGCCTGGAGCAGGGCCGATGGGCCGAGGCCCGCTCGGTGGCGACTGACATCGCGGCCATGGCATCGTCGGCCGGACTCGACCATGCCGAGGCGTGTGCTCATGCACTCGATGCCACGGTGGTCGCTCTGCTGGGCGACCCGGCCACCGCACGCCGGCTCGTCGAACGAGCTCTGGCTCTCGTCGATCCACTGGAGAGCCGCTCCGTCGCGGTCTTCGCGCGTCGGGCCCTGGGGATGGCGGCCGTGGCCGAGGGCGACTACGGCACCGCGTACACGCAGTTCCGCTCCGCGTTCACCGATGACGGCGATCCGGTCCACTACCACGTCTCCTACACCCTCCTGGCCGAACTGGTGGCGGCGGCCGTCCGCCGAGGACGACAGGAGCACGCCGCAGAGCTACTGGAACGGTCGGCGCGTCGCCTCGGTACAGGCATGTCGGCACGGGTGAGGACACTGATCGACCGGGGCCGCGCCCTGCTGGCGGAACCCGAGCACGCGGAGCCGTTTTTCCGCGCAGCGCTCAAGGAACCCGCAGGTGAGCAGTGGCCGTTCGAACGGGCGCAGACACAGCTCGACTACGGGGAATGGCTTCGGCGGCAGCGCCGTATCGCCGAGGCCCGTCCGCTGCTGAGCGCCGCCCTGGAAACCTTCCAGCGGCTGGGCGCGCGGCCGTGGGGCGAGCGGGCACAGGCAGAACTTCGCGCCGCCGGCATTGCCGGCATCGAGGCCGGCGACGTCATACCCACTGCCTTCGCCGAACTCAGCCCCCAGCAGCAGCAGATCGTCCAGCTGGCGGCCCGTGGCCTGACGAATCGTGAGATCGGGGAAAAGCTGTTCCTCTCACCGCGCACGGTCGGTTCTCACCTCTACCGGGTGTTCCCCAAGCTTGGCATCACCGCCCGCTCACAGCTCCGCGACGTGGTCGAGGGCATCCTGTCGGGTACCGGCGTCCAGGGCTGAGTGCAGTTTCCCCGTAATAGTGGACACTCGATGCTTACGCTGCGAGGGCGTGTTCTTGCTCGTGGCGCTGCCGGGTCTCCAGCGGGGTGAGGTAGCCCAGACTGGATGCCGCCGCAGCCGCTTGCGGTGGTAGAAGGTCTCGATGAAGGTGAGAATCTGAGCGCGGGCCGTGGTCCGGTCGGGCCGGCGGCGGGTGCCGATCTCGGCTTTCAGCGGCGCGAAGAAGCTCCCCTCGGCGAGGCGAGCGCCTCGCCGGGATGCCCGCGGGCCACCGACAAGTCCGAGGAAGGACAGCAACGGTCGATCGGAGTACGGGTCAGGAGGCCGCGAGAGCATCCCAGCACCCGCATCCTGGCGCGTCCATCGCTGTGCGGGTCAAGAGGCTCGGAATATCCGGTACTTCACATTTTCACTGTCCGAGTGCACAATGCAGCCGGGCTGGAGGCCGCTGCGGCCGGTGCCATCGTCAGTGCGTCGACCACGGGGGATGCACGGTGGTGGCCGGCCATCAAGTAGCCGACGATCTCGCCGGTCGTTAGGTCCAGCCACGTCGCCAGATACAGCCAGCCCTCGCGTCGGTGGGGGTGTCGGTGATGACACCGACCAGATTCCGCCCCGGGGCGGCGGCCGTGAACTCACGGCCGATCAGCGAAGCCTTCCTCGTCCCACGCCTCCTCCCACGCCTCGATGTCCCCGGCAGTCTGCCCCGGGGGAGCGTGGCCTGCCGTCGCCGATGCCATGCATCACCGCAGGACCGGCATGGATCTCGGACAGGTGGACAGCGTCGTCGTCCAGCCATCGGCGCAGCAGAGGACGGGGTGTGCGGATCTCAATCATGGTCCCATCCTGCAGACGCGGCGGCGGGAACATGAATCGCGGTGCCGCACAGCTCGTCACTCGGGACTCGGACATTCAGCCCGACTCCCGGGAATCGAATACGCCGGCGCAGATACCTGTCGGCCGACCAGCTCCGCCGACGGGTCCGTACCGGCCACGGCGATGCCCCTGCGACTCCAGAGCTACCTGCGGCTTCGACGCCGGAAAGGGCATCAACGGCCGCAAGAGACACATCGCGGTCGCCACCTCGGGTTCCCGGTGAACCGGCCCCGGCTATAGCGGTGCGCTGCGTCGATCTCGAGGACCAATGCAACGCCCAAGCCGTCTGACACCCGCCAGAACGCATCACGGGGTGACCGCACACCCTTGCATTTCGCTGATTCGCAGGCATCAAAGCCTTCGGCGTGAAGGGCAGGGACAGCCATCGCACACGACACGGCCGACAAGCGGGCATACGGATCCGGCTGTCGTCTCGTGAACGCGGCGAGGTAGCCACGCGCTCATCCACAAGGCATCCGGGAACGGAACTCGAAACGGGGAGCCGCTTCGCCTTTGACCTGGCCTAAAAGAGGAAAAGCCCCTGTTCAGAGCCGTACGCACCGGTGCAGTCACGTGACGGATACCGCGCCCGCTGAAGCCGCTCGTACGGTTGGTTAAACCCTACGGACTCCAAGGAAATCACATGGCACAGATTACGCTCGGCAACGTCTCCATCATCCGCGTTTGGGAATATTACGGGTCCGTCGAAATGGAGCCCCACGCCTTCTTCCCGGAAAGCTCGCAGGAAGTCTGGAAGGACGGCGTCCACTGGCTGGCCCCGCATTTCCTGGACTCCGAGACCAACACCGTGAATTCCGCGATCCAGACCTGGCTGTTGCGCAGCGGAGGCAAGACCATCCTCGTCGACACCGGTGTGGGCAACCACAAGGAGCGCCCGTACGCGCCGGTCTGGAGCCACCTGGAGACGGACTTCCTGGCCAACCTCGCCCGGGCAGGTGTCCAGCCCGAGGACGTGGACATCGTGATCAACACGCATCTGCACATCGATCACGTCGGCTGGAACACGTACCTGGACGGGCGGAGTTGGGTCCCCACCTTTCCCAACGCCACCTATCTGATGCCGAAGGACGACTTCGACTTCTGGAACCCGGCAAACGGCCACCAGCCGCTGCCCGGGCGCGGCAACCAGAACGTCTTCGAGGACAGCGTGGCCCCGGTGCACCAGGCCGGCCAGACGCTGCTGTGGGAGAACAGCCACCAAATCGACGCCGACCTGCGCCTGGACGCGGCTCCCGGACACACCCCCGGCTCGTCCGTGCTGACCCTCAGCTCCGGGACGGACCGCGCGGTGTTCGTCGGTGACCTGCTGCACAACCCGGTGCAGATCGTCGAGCCGGACGCCAACAGCTGCTTCTGCGAGGACCCCGTGGGCGCCCGCGCCACCCGCCGCAAGGTGCTGGGCTGGGCGGCCGACAACAACGCGCTCCTGATCCCCGCGCACCTGGGCGGTCACGGTGCCGCCGAAATCGCGCGTAACGGCAACACGTTCGACATCAAGGGCTGGGCGCCCTTCGCCCCGTACCCCGAGCAGGGCTGACGCCCCCGGAAAGGCATAGCTGTGAGCCACGAACCCGAGCCCGTCGTCACCACCGCACAGGGAGCCGTCCGCGGTCTCCGTCAGGACGACGGCACCGCCACCTTCCTGAACATCCCCTACGCCGCTCCTCCGATGGGCGCCGGCCGGTTCGCCCCGCCGCAGCCGCACGAGCCCTGGGACGGCGTACGGGACGCCACCGTGCCCGGCCCCAACGCCCCGCAGTCCGAGCGGACGCTCGGCAGCATCGACATGGCCCCCTACTTCGGCGCCGGCTGGAGCCGTGGCGAGGACTACCTCACCGTCAACATCTTCCAGCCCACCACCGCAGACAGCGCTCTGCCCGTGATGGTGTTCGTCCACGGCGGCGGGTTCGTCGCCGGATCGACGCGGTCCGCGCTGTACGACGGTTCCGCCTTCGCCCGCGACGGCGTCGTCCTGGTCACACTCAACTACCGGCTGGGCATCGCCGGGTTCCTCGACATCCCCGGGGCGCCCGCTAACCGCGGCCTGCTCGATGTCGTCGCGGCGCTGCGCTGGGTGCGGGAGAACATCGCCGCCTTCGGCGGTGACCCGGACAACGTCACCCTCTTCGGCCAGTCGGCCGGGGCGACCGTCGTCGGCGGCATCCTCGCCACCCCTGAGGTCGCGGGCCTGTTCCGCCGGGCGATCGTGCAGAGCGGCAGCGGTCTGGGGGCGTTTACCCCCGAGCAGGCCGCCCGTGTCACCAAAACCGCGGCCGAGGAACTGGGCATCGAGCCGCACACCGACGCCTTCGCGGACATCTCCGACGAGCGCCTGGTGGAGGCCGCCTCCCGGCTCACGGGCATCGACCTGCGGACCGAGACGCACCACGATCCGCTGATCGGCCT
The DNA here is from genome assembly GCF_044455985.1 of Streptomyces sp. NPDC051064. Classification (NCBI taxonomy): domain Bacteria; kingdom Bacillati; phylum Actinomycetota; class Actinomycetes; order Kitasatosporales; family Streptomycetaceae; genus Streptomyces; species Streptomyces sp. NPDC051064. The sequence continues at coordinate 203,035 of NZ_JBITFK010000011.1, read as the reverse complement.
CAGCCCCTTCAGCCTCGTGCTCGACACACAGCCCGCCGTATCCGTCGGCGCCGGTCTGAGCGCCGGTGTCGACCTGCTCATCGGGACCAACACCGAGGAGGGAAACCTCTACCTGGTCCCGGTAGACAAGTACGCAACCTCGACCGCCGACGATGTCGACGATACGGCGGCGCGCTCGCACCCGAAGCCCGCGCAGCTCGTGGAGACGTACCGCAACACCCGCCCCGAGGCGTCCTTCGGTGAGCTGCGGTCGGCCATCATGGGCGACGCGCTGTTCGGCGCGGGCAGCTGGGCCCTGGTCGGCGCACATGCCGCCCACCCCCAGTCCGCCACGTTCAGCTACGAGTTCGCCTGGCGCTCCCAGGCCCTGGGCGGAGACCTCGGCGCCACCCACACGATGGAACTCCCCTTCGTCTTCGACATCGCCGGACTCCCGCAGCTGGCGGGTGAGGGCGTCCTGCTCGGCCCCGACAAGCCCCCCGCGGACCTCGCCACCCGCACACACGAGGCCTGGATCCGCTTCGCCAGGACCGGCAACCCCGGCTGGGACCAGTACGCCACCACACACCGGACCACGATGCACATCGACGCCGAGTGGACCCAGGTCGACGACCCCCGCAGCCAGGAACGACAGGCCTGGGCCTGACCCCCTCGCACAGATCGCTCTGTGCGCCCTTCCGTCAAGGACACACCATGAAAACCGTTATCACCACCGAGAACGCACCCACTCCGGCAGCCCCACTGTCCCAGGGCATCCGCAAGGGCCCGATCCTTCAGGTCTCCGGGCAACTCCCGTTCGACCCGGCCACCGGCGCGGTCGTCGGCACCACGGTCGCCGAGCAGACCACGCAGACCCTGCGCAACGTCACCGCCGTACTCAAGGCGGCCGGCGCCGGACTGAAAGACGTCGTGATGCTCCGCGCCTACCTCGCCGACCCCGCCCACCTGCCCGAGCTGAACGAGGCATACGCGGCGGCCGTCGGCGAGCCCTTCCCCGCCCGCACCACCGTCTACATGCAGCTCCCTCCGGGGCTGCTCGTGGAGATCGACGCCCTGGCAGTCCTGGACGACTGACTCGGCTACAGGGCAAGGCCGGTCTGGCGCGGCCCCCGGGACCGCGCCTGACCGGCCTCCATCCCTGAATAAGGAGGGGACACGATGGATGATCGCCTCTCGAGAGCGGGCGTCAACCTGAGGGTTGCACCGGTGAACCTGCTGGACGCCTTGTGCTCCCTGTCGGGGCGCCCTGCACCGCCCTCCGGTCCTCATCCGGCACGGCGCGTCTACGGGCGCGTACTTCACGCAGCGACCTCGCTGCCGCTGGGCGCGCTGCAACCGGGCGACGTGAGCGCGGCCACCGAGGTGCGCGCCGGCCTTCTGAATGCCCACGTCCCGCCCCTGTCGGACGCGGTCGCCCGTTGCATCCAGCACACGGTCGACGACCTGGGGCCCGCCGACCTGTGGACGCTGGCACGCTGCACCGCCATGACCCGCGACGACCTCGCGTGGGGCGGCCGCCGCATCTCTGGCGCGGGAACGCCTCGAACAGCCGGACTCACTGGACGACATCGCCGCGCAGGTCATCGTGGACGAAATCGCCGAACGGACCCCGTGCCGGTGGGCCGTCACCAGGTTGCCGGTCCTGGCGAGGCTCTCGGTTCCCTCTGGCAGGACCTTTCAGCGGCGATGCCGCAGATCGTCCTGACCACCACTGACGACGCCCAGGACTCTTCGAACGACTCGGACTTCTTGCTTCAGCGGCGGGTCATCGAGATCAGCGACGGCAGCCTCGCCCTTCGGGCGTATCGACCCCGCGCGGTACAAGAGGCGGCTCAGGACGCCTTCGGCACTGGGACGGAGGAACGTGCCGCAGCAGTCGAGGCGGCCGTCTTGAAGGCAGCCCTGGCCGGCTTGAGGACGGGCCGGGTCGCCGACGATATCGCTCCGCCGCCTGCGGGAGTTGCCTCCCGGAAGGACCTGCGGGCTGCCACGGAGTGGCTTCTTCTAGTAACTGACGCTTACGCCAACCGTGTCGGGCGTGTCAGAGACGATGGCCGGCCGGAACTGGTTGGAGGCTGAGCGCATGACCGACCCGACTCAGGATCCTCGCTTCCTCCAGGACCCCTATCCCACCTACGCGGCCATGCGCTCCAAGTGTCCGGTGCAGCCCGTGCCTGCCGGCTCCGGTGGACGCATCAGTTACCTGGTAACCGGTTACGCGAAGGCCCGGGAGGCCCTAGGCGACTCTCGGCTCTCGAAGGACACGTCCGTCTTCTTCGCCGGCAAGGAGTCACAGCGTCGCCTGCACCCTGCGGTAGCTCACACCATGCTGGCCAGCGACCCACCGCAGCACACCCGGCTGCGCAAGCTGGTGACCAAGGCGTTCACGACCGGAGCCGTAACGGAGCTCCGTCCCTTCATTGCCCAGGTCACCGAAGAGCTGCTGGATCAGTGGCCTGCCGGCGAGCAGTTCGACTTCGTGGCCGGCCTCGCGGTGCCCCTACCGGTCCTGGTGATCTGCGAGCTACTCGGAGTTCCGGAGGGGGACCGGCCCGATGTCCAACGTTGGTCCGCAGAGTTGTTCGCGGCGGGAAGGCCTGAGGCCGTCGACGCGGCCTCGCATTCGATGGCCGACTACATGACCAGCCTTATCGCCGCCAAACGCCTGTCCCCCGGTAGCTCTCTACTTGACCGGCTCATCTCGGCTCGTGATGGAGATGAGCGCCTGAGCGAGGAAGAACTGGTCTCTCTTGCGGTGCTGCTGCTCGTAGCCGGGCACGAGACCACCACCAACTTCCTCGGCAACGCCGTACTGGCGCTACTTCAGCACCCGGCGCAGCTGGATCGCCTTCGGGAGAATCCGGACGGCGTCCCTGCCGTGCTGGACGAGCTGCTTCGGTTCGATTCCCCTGTCAGTACAGGCACCTTCCGATTCACCACGGAAGAGATCACGCTCGGCGGCACAGACATCCCGGCCGATATTCCAGTGCTGGTCAGTCTCGGAGCAGCCAACCGAGACCCGGAACGATTCCCGTCGCCGGACGTGCTCGACCTGGATCGAGACGCAGCCGCTCATCTCAGCTTCGGCCACGGCATCCACCGCTGCGTCGGCGCGCCCCTCGCCAGGGCCGAGGCGGAGATCGCCCTGCGAGCTGTGCTGGTTCGTTTTCCAGGAGCCCGGCTCGCCGCATCTCCTGATCAGCTGGAGTGGCGGCGTACCCGCCTCGTTCGCGGGCTCGCATCGCTGCCTGTCCTGGCGTAGCAGGCCCTGAGTTCCCTCTGGTGGACATACGGCCGCGATTTCGCAGCCGCCGGGGCCTCGCGACACGCCTCGTCCCAAACCCGGCAAGGCGCCAGACTTCCTGAAGTAGGCCGAGCACCGCTGGCGCACCCGACCTACTCACGTGCGTGGACAAGCGCGGCCTGCACGATAGTCGTCAGTCCAGCGAAGGGCAGTGACCTTCGCTGCGTTCGCCCGAGTGCGCGCCAAGCGCAAACGTCCGGGCTGGCCTCAGGTGTCATGAGAGTTCATGGAACGATTCGAGAACAAGATCGCGCTGGTCACCGGAGCCGGCTCGGGCATCTGGCGGGCGATCGCCACACGCCTGGTCGCCGACGGCGCGCGCGTCATCGTCACCGACGTGAGCGGCCGGCAGGACGAGCTGGCCACCGAACTCGGCGACCGGGCCACGGCCCGGCACCTCGACGTCGCCGACGAGGCCGATGTGCGTGCCACCGAGGACTGGATCCGCACCGAGTTCGGCGGCTTGGACCTCCTGGCCAACAATGCGGGGATCGGCGGCGCGACGCAGCCGCTGCACGAGTACCCCGTCCAGACCTTCGACAGGGTCCTGGCCATCAACGTCCGTGGCGCCTACCTGGTCCTCCAGGCCGGAGTGCGGCTCATGCTGGAAGGTGGAGGCGGCGCCGTGGTCAACACCGCCTCCATCGGCGGCTTCCGCGCCACACCGCCGAATTCCGCCTACATCGTCTCCAAGGGCGCGTCGGTGATGATGACCCGCGTCGCCGCCCTCGAGTACGCGACCCAGGACATCCGCGTCAACGCCGTCGCCCCGGGCGTGACCCACACGCCCATCCTGGACAACGCCCCAGCCGACCAGCGCGAGATGCTCGCCGGCAAGGTCCCCCAGGGCCGGCTCGGAACCCCGCAGGAGATCGCCAACGTTGCCGCCTTTCTCCTCGACGACGCCGAGGCCGGCCATGTCACCGGTCAGATCTGGGTCATCGACGGCGGCCGCTCCGCCGGCTGAACCTCGAGAGCCATGGGGGCGAGCCGGTGCCAGACGTGGTGAGTGAGCGTCCTGAGAGCCAGGGCGCAGAGAAAGGGAGTGCAACTGTCGCCGTACGTGTGAACGCGGTTCTGGCAAGATTTTCGTAGGCGGAGATCATCTGGCCGCCGCTGCGCGCCGGTCCGCGTAACGGCGGCGGAGGTGGGCGATCAGGAAGACGCGGTGGCGCAGGAGCGGAACGCCGGCGCGTCCTGCCATCAGGCGTTTTTGGAGTTTGACGTCGGTGATGCGGCCTTCGTTGACGCCGGAGTTGTGGGTGGTGGAGATCCCCTGGGCGACGGCGTGCTGGTCTTCGCGCAGGGCTGCGGCGATGCCGGCAAGTGGTGGCAGTTCGCTGCGGGAGAGTTCGTCGAGCCAGGACGGCAGGGGTGCGGTCTCACGGTTGTCGAGCATGGCGGCGAACCGGCGGACCAGGTCGTGGGCGTGCTTGAGTTCCGGACAGTGATCGAGGAGCCGGTGCAGGCGGTGGGCGACGTGTAGGCCGCCGCGGTCCGGGTGGGTGGCGATCCAGCGGGGGTCTCGCGTGGGGACGGCGGCCGCTCGCGGGGCTTATCCAGCGGCAGCCCGCGTCGAAGGGGCGCGATGGCCATCTTCTCGCGCTGGTAGGGCATTGCCACGTTGACTGAGCGGGGTGGGATGATCTCGTGGTTGATCGCGTCTGGATGGGATCGCCCGTGTCGTCCGCGTCGCCGTCGTACAAGGGGCACCGGTGCCCGGTCGAGATCATCTCGCACTGCGTGTGGCTGTACTTCCGGTTCCCGCCCAGCTTCCGCGAGGTCGAGGAGCTCATGCTGGAGCGCGGCGTCGTCGTGTCCAACGAGACCATCCGCCGCTGGTGCTTGAAGTTCGGGCAGCCCTACGCCAACTCCCTGCGCCGCCGGCGCCCTCGCCCCGGCGACAAGTGGCACCTCGACGAGGTCTTCATCAAGATCAACGGCGAGCAGAAATACCTGAGGCGGGCCGTCGACCAGGACGGCAACGCGCTGGACATCCTCGTGCAGAACCGACGTGGCAAGGCCGCGGCCAGGCGATTCTTCCGTGGCCTTCTCACAAAGACGGGTACGGTGCCCCGGGTAGTCGTCACCGACAAGCTCCGCTCCTACGGAGCCGCCCACCGCGAGGTCATGCCCTCCGTCGAGCACCGCTCCCACAAAGGCCTGAACAACCGGGCCGAGAACTCCCACCAACCGACCCGGCAGCGCGAACATGCCATGAAAGGCTTCCGCAGCACCGGCGGAGCGCAGAGATCCCTCGCCGCGTTCAGCGGGATCGCACCCCACTTCCGACCCCACCGCCACAGCCTGTCCGCTACCCACTACCGAGCCGAGATGATCATCCGCTTCGCCATCTGGGACCACATCACCGGCTTCGCCGGCCTGCCCGCAACAGCCTGACCCAGGCCGACACCCGGGCAGGCCACATCCAGCACGCTGTCAGGCACTCACACACCCAACAACGTGACAGCACTCACCGAAATCCGCCCAGGTCGCCACCGGCGTATGGCGTGGTCGGGCTGCTGACATCCCCGTTGCGACCCCTTCGACTATGCCCTGGCTGGAGTTGAGGATGTGGGAGGGCGGGATGGGCGGCGCGGACGCAGCCGGGGCTCGGGGCGCGCTCACTGGTGTTGCGCGTCGGCGGGGCCTCCGCGCCGCGCCGCCGTCAGGGCGGCGGTGATGTCAGGCGGGGGACGTCGGCGGGGGGACGTGAAGACGGCCGCCGGACTGGCGGTTACAGCCTGTGGAGCGCAGGTCAGACCAGGACTCGTCCCGGCACAGCGCGACGAAGCAGGAAGCCACGGATTCCCGTCCGAAGACCGTGCCGCTACGCGGCACGGTCTTCGGACGGGAAGGCCGGAACCCTCGGGCTTCAGCCCGAGGAGCAAGTCGACGCGGTGCGGTTACGCGGCGCGGGTGAACTGCCACCAGTTCATGTTGAACAGGTAGCCGCTGCCGCCGGTGAACCGCAGGTAGAGGTCCTGGGTTCCCGTCACGCCGCTCACCGGGCAGGTCACCGTGGTCCAGGCCTGCCAGCCGCCGGTGTTCGGCACACTGCACCGGCCCACGACCGTCCCGCTCGGACTGCCCAGGCGCAGCTCGACGGTGCCGCCGCCGGCGGCGGAGGCCACGCGCGCAGTGTAGGAGGAGGCGCCGGCCCCGAAGGCCACGCCCTTGACCTTGATGGAGTCGCCGTTTTCGATCCAGCCGACGTCCATTCCGCCGTCACTGGTCCATTCGGTCTCGATCCCGGAACCCCAGGTGATCGTCTCGGCCTCCTGGCGTACGTACGGGTCAAGCGCACCGAGCTGGGGTGCACCGGTGTTCGTCATGTTGATCGTCGGGATCGTTCCGTCAGCGTTGTAGGAGAACTTCTCCACTGCGACCGAGCGGGTGAAACCGCCGCCGCCCGGCAGGGCGCCGTTGTGGTAGAAGAAATACGAGTTGCCCTGAAAGTCCACGATGCCCGCGTGGTTGGTGAAGGCGTTGCCCTGGGCGGGCATGACTGTTCCACGGTAGGTCCACGGCCCGGTCGGGCTGGGTGCCGTGGAGTAGGCGATGAACTCCGAGCAGCACCTGGCCGCGTACACCATGTAGTACAGGCCGTTCCGCTTGTAGACCCAGGGTGCTTCTTCGTACAGCGTGGGACGGTCCGGGTTGTCGGTGCGGGTACCGAAGCCCGCGGTGGTGAGCGGAATTTGGACGGGGCTGCCTGCGTAGGACGTCATGTCCGCGTTCAGCTTGATATACCACAGGTTCGGATTGCCCCAGTACAGGTAGGCCTGGCCGTCGTCGTCGATGAAGACGGTCGGGTCGATCTCACTGTTCTCCACCAGGGGGTGGCCGAGGGCGTCCCGGAACGGGCCGGTGGGGCTGTCCGACACCGCCACGCCGATGGCCATCCGGCCGGTCGCCCGGGCCGTCACCGGCACGTACCAGTAGAACTTGCCGTCTCGTTCGACGGCCTGGCCCGCCCACGCGTCGGAGGACGCCCAGCTGAAGGTGGCCAGGCTGAGTGGTGAGCCGTGGTCGGTCCAGTTGACCATGTCGGCGGAGGACCACACCCGCCAGTCCTTCATCACGAAGGAGGAGTTGGAGCCGTCCTCATCGTGCCCGGTGTAGAGGTAGACCCGTCCGTTGTACACCAGCGGGGCCGGGTCAGCGGTGTAGACGTGCTGCACGATCGGGTTGTCGGCCCTGGCCGCCGTGGGCTGCACAGCGGCGGGAACGACGGCGAACACCAGCAGGAGGCCCACCACCCAGGCGGCTGCCCGGGTGAGTCTCGTACCGGTGGCGGGTGATCTCACTGCGGTCGGGTGAGCCGTTGGCCCGTGGACGGCGGTACTGGCCATGGTGTGGTCCTTCCTGGTGCTGCGGGTCGGGGACTGAGCAGCTGGTCAGATGCGAGGGAGGAACGTTGCTGCGCTCGGGGTGTGGTCAGCGCGAACCGTGCGATGCGGACGGAGATGCCGAGCGTCTGCGCGGCGTGGTTGGAAAGGGCGAAGCGGTAGCCCGTGAAGAACTGCCAGGTGTGGCCCATGGTGAACGCGGGCCCCATGCGGGTGAAGCTGGTGCCATCGGTGCTGTGGGAGAAGGTTCCCGGACGGGAGGCGCCGGGGCGGATGTCGGCGGCCGCGCGCAGCCGGATGCGACCGCCGTGACGTTGGCGCTCGCGACTTCGGCGCCGGTGGTGCTCCAGTTGCTGTCCGTCGCGGATCGTCGCGTAGTCCAGCTGGATGGTCGCGGTGGAGGCGGGTCCCTGAACCCGGTGGGTGAGGGGATTGTGGGCCCAGTACAGGTGGTTGGTGGGCCGTCGCGGTGCGCAGGGTCAGGCCGTTGTTGGCGGACCACTTGTCGTGGTCCGGATTGTGGTTCCCTTCCAGTCAGTGGGGTGACCTGGCGGGGTGGGGGGCGGCAGGGCGGGGCTGGGATACGACGTGCCCCAGGCACGGCCTACGAGTTGGACCACCGGCCGACCGCGCCAGGTCTAATAGGAGGACCACGGCCGCGCGGCACAGGCGCGGGCGTGGTGCGGGTGACGTCACACGATGCTCCAGGAGGCGATCGGGGCTCGCCGCACGAATGCCAGGTGCACCCTTCCAAGTCCGGCACTTGACGTGTGGGGGAGAGCCTTACTGGTACGGATGATGCGAGTGCTGTCATGCCCGGCATGTGCGCCATGCGCAAGCCGCTTCGGCCGGGGCCGTGTTCGATACTGCGAACGTGAACCGATCCTTCGGACGGCATGGATCCTAGGAGTTGAGAGCGGACAGCACAAGATCCTTGATCGACCCATTCATGCCGAAGATTGAGGAGTGGGTCGACCGGTCGCAGCGCACGGTGCGAGCCGACAAGCTCCACGAACGCCTCCAGCTACTGGGGTTCACCGGGGACGAGCGGACGACGCGGCGGGCGGTCGCGCGGGCGAAGGGAACAGTGGCGGGCCGGCCACCGTCGTACTTCCGGACGTGGATCGCCGAGCCCGGTCTCTGGTTGCAGTTCGACTGGGGATGGGGCCCGAAAGTACCTGGTCCGGGCGGTGGAAGCGAGCGCGAGACGCTGTTGTTCTGCGCGTGGCTGGCGTGGTCCCGCTTCCGGGTGGTGATCCCGGTCTGGGACCGGACCCTGCCCACGGTGATCTCGTGCATCGACTCCACTTTGCGGGCGATCGGCGGGGCACCGACCTGTCTACTCACCGACAACGAGAAGACGATGACCATCGACCGGGTCGCCGGGATCGCGGTCCGTCATCCTCAAGTCGTGGCAGGACGCCACTACGGCCTGCAAGTGCATACCTGCATCCCGTTCGATCCCGAGTCCAAAGGGGGCAGCGAGGCCACCGTCTGAAGTTCCCCCCGCGAACTGGACTGCGGGTGTTTACGCGGCCGAGACGAGGTTCTGCCTGAGCAAGGATCTCGTTTCGAGCGGGGTGACGTACCCGTAGGCGGGGTGCCGACGGAGCCGGTTGCGGGTAGGTGGAACGGGGCACCCCCAGCACACGGCACAGAAACACAACGCTTTGACCTGCAGGATTACCCTCCGATGCCTTCTCCGCATCGATGAAACGACACCGTGCCGCAGTGTCTACCTCATCTTGTCCCGAGCGAAGAAGGCGGTCGCTTTTCCCAGAACCTCGATCGTGGCCTCCTGCTCGCGAACTTTCCGCCGCAGCCGGACCAACTCCTCACGCTCCGCAGTGGTCAAAGCCCCGGCGGGCCCCTCACCGCGGTCGACCTTCGCCTGCTTCACCCACCCGCGCACCCCTTCCGGACCCACGCCCAGATCCTGCGCGACCTCGGTGACCGTCTTCTCCGAGGACAACGCCAAGGCGACCGCATCCCGCTTGAACTCGGCCGTGTACCGCTTGTTCATGTTACTCACTACCTGTGACTGCTTCCTCCGGGACCATCCGGCCCAGTATCAAGCTGTCCGGCCGACAGGGGGAACCTCAGTCGCCTTGCAGGTGGGTGAGCATGTGGGCGAAGGAGCGGACGTCGCTCGGCGAGTCCTGTCAGTTCGGGGCAGTTGGCCAAGGCGGCTTTGAGGTGGAGCCGATCGCCTTCGGGTAGAGCGTCGGGGTGCGTGAGGATCCAGCGCGTGACGGTGCGGGCCGATGGCGGCCGGGGGTCGACGCCCACCGAAACGCCCCCTGCCCGCTGGGCACGGCAGGGGGCGTTTCGGTGGGCGCGCGCCCGAGGTCGCACGGCCGGCAGCGAGTCCGAAAAAACTTGGGCGGGCGGCAACCTTTTCGGGAGCGGCGGCAACCAGTACGGCAACGGTGCCTGTCCAAGCCCGCGCCCGCACCGCTACCTGACCCTCAGCCAAAGGCCCGTACAACAACGGGACTTGAAGCCGCCTGGTTTCAGCCTGCGAACGTTTCTGCCCGCGGATTGTGTGAGAAGTATTGACGCTGATCACCAGGTCTTTACCATCCAATTGCTCGACACTTCGACCCTTGTTCGATATATCGGACAGCCAGGGCCGCACCACACCGGCATCCGGACAGCCTCTGACGGGGAAGACCGGAGCCGCTTGCTCAAGGATGACGAGGTCCTTATGCACAGACGTAGTTTCAGCCTCAGACGCCCGTCCGCGGTGCTCGCCGCTGCGGTCGCGGCCCTGGCCGCGCTGGCGGCGCTGCTCGTCGCCGGCCCGGCTCAGGCGGCCACCACCAGCGACATGCGCGGTGTTGATTCCGGCCGGTGTCTCGATGTGTCGGGCTTCAGCCAGACCGACGGCGCCAACGTGCACATCTGGGACTGCCACGGTGGAACCAATCAGCAGTGGACGCTGACGGACAGCAACCAGCTGACCGTGTACGGCAACAAGTGCCTGGATGTCCGGGGCGGCGCCACCACGTCCGGGACCCCGGTGCAGATCTGGACGTGCAACGGCAGTGACAACCAGCAGTGGCGGGTGAACCCCGACGGCACGATCGTCGGCGTGCGGTCCGGGCTGTGCCTGGAGGTCTCGGGCTGGGGCAAGGCCAACGGCACGGGAGCGCAGATCTGGTCGTGCACCGGTGGCGACAACCAGAAGTGGACCGGCCTGTCCGGGGGGAGCAACGCGTGTGCTCTTCCGTCGACGTACCGGTGGACATCGACCGGCCCGCTGGCGCAGCCGAAGGCGGGGTGGGCCTCGCTCAAGGACTTCACCACCGTGAAGCACAACGGCAAGCACATCGTCTATGCCACGACGCACAACACCCTCGCCGGTGACGATGGGCGCTGGGGATTGACGGCCTTCAGCCCCTTCACGAACTGGTCCGACATGGCCACCGCCACCCAGAACACGATCCCCTTCGACGGCATCGCGCCGACGCTGTTCTACTTCGCCCCGAAGAACCTCTGGGTGCTCGCCTATAACGGGGCTTGGCCATACAGCTTCGGATACCGCACCTCGAGCGACCCCACCAACCCCAACGGCTGGAGCCCGCAGCAGGAGCTGTTCACGGGCACCCTCCCGAAGGGGGGCCCCCTCGATGTAACCCTCATCGGCGACGACACGAACATGTACATGTTCTTCGCCGACGATGAGGGCGGCATCTACCGCGCCAGCATGCCCATCGGCAACTTCCCGGGCACCTTCGGTTCGTTCTCGAAGATCATGAGCGACACGCCGCAAAACCTGTTCGAGGCGGTCGAGGTCTACAAGGTTCAGGGTCAGAACCAGTACCTCATGATCGTCGAGGCCCAGAATTACACAGGGCATGGTCGCTACTTCCGCTCGTTCACGGCCACCAGCCTGGGCGGCACGTGGACACCGCAGGCCGGGGCCGACACCGTGACCAACCCCTTCGCCGGCAGTGCCAACAGCGGCGCGACGGCCTGGACAAGGGACATCAGCCACGGCGATCTGGTTCGCACCAACCCCGACCAGACCAAGACCATTGACCCTTGCAATCTGCAGTTCCTCTACCAGGGGCGCGACCCCAGCACCGACGGCGGGGACTACGGTCTCCTGCCGTACCGGCCGGGCGTGCTGACACTGCAGCGCTAGTCGGTGGCGTGACGCAGGTGAGGCGTCCCCCGGAGTGTGGACACAGGGGCTCATGCCGCGATTGAGAGTTTAGCTGCTCGCAGATGCTGCTGTTCGAACTCCACCGGTGAGAGGTATTTGAGGGCACTGTGACGTCTGCGGGCGTTGTAGTAGGTCAGCCACTGGAAGATCTCCAGCCTCGCCTGACGCATCGTCGAGAACAGCCTCTGGTGCATCGCCTCCCTCTTGAGGCCCTGCCAGAACGACTCGGCGAGGGCGTTGTCGTAACTCGAGCCGACCCGGCCCATGCTCCTGTGGATCCCGAAACCGTCGCAGACCTGCGCGAACGCGGCAGCGGTGTACTGCGAGCCCCTGTCCGCATGAAAGATCACGCCGTCCACGTGGCCACCGCGGGCCGCCACCGCCATCTTGAGGGCGTCGATGACCAGCTCGGCCCGCATATGGGTGGCCATCGAGTAGCCGAGCACCCGGCGTGAGCAGATGTCCAGGACGCAGGCGAGATACAGCCACGACCCGCCGACCTGCACATATGTGACGTCACCGCACCACTTCTCGTCCAGCTGCCCGGCGGAGAAGTCACGTTGGACGAGGTCCGCGGTAGGCGGTGCGAGGCGGTCCGGGACCGTGGTGCGTTTTACGGCGCCGCAGATGGAGGCCCTCCAGGCCGTGCTTGTGTGGATCTCGCGGATTTCCGCGGCCAGGGCGTCGTCGGCGGCTTGGCGCACCTCGCGGGCCTTCGCGCCGGCGATCCACCGGTAGAAGCCCGAGCGCGAGACCTGAAGCACCCGGCATATCCGCTGCACGCCGAAGTCGGCCCGGTTGTCGGAGATGAAGTCCCAGCGGAGGGTCATGCCCTCATCTCCTTCGCGAAATACTGGGCCGCCCGGCGCAGGATCTCCCGCTCGAGTTCCCATTCCTTCTCCGCCCTGCGCAGCCGGCCGTTCTCCGCCCGTAGCCGGGCCAGTTCCTCATCCCTGCCCTCGGCGACCGGCTCGTCGCAATTGCCGCGGCCCACCTGCTCATCGGCCTGGGGCACCCAACTGCGCAGCGTCTCGCCGGTCACCCCGACATCCGCCGCCACCGCATACGCGCGCTTCCCACCCGCCGCGCGGTACAACGCGACGGCATCATTCCTGAACTCCGCCGGATACGGAGACTTCCGTCCCACCAGGACACCCTTCCTCGGATCTGCAAGATCCATTGTCAGAGTGTCCACACCGCCGGGATCACCTCAGTCGAGCGCGGCACCCCGGTACGTGAACGGACCGAGCGGGCTGGTCGTTCCTGAACCGCGTCGCCCCTGAGAGGCGAAAAACGAACCGAACGACTTCTATCGTCGTCACGATTTCCGGTTCACGAAAATCATCGGCCGTCGCCATCGGCCAGCTGGCTGGCCGCAGCGCTTCCGGCGCCCCCACTGTTGCCCGACGTTGAAGTTGGGGGGCACGAGTGACGCCCACCAACACAGGTGGACGTCGCTGTGCGTTGAACTGACCTGGCGGTAACGCCAGTTGTCGAAGCGCATCGACAGTTTCACTCCCCGCACGAGGGCGTCAACACCCAGGGAGGAAGAAAGTTTCCCCTTGCTCAACTACTTGTTTCGCGCAAAACATAAGGTTAACTTCCCACCCGAGGTGAAGCGCTTCGACAGATGTGGTCAATGCCTTCCCCTCGACCGGGGGCGCCCCCCGTATTCCGTCCCGCTTGCGTGCGGGGCCGCTCCCCACCCCGCCCTTCTGTGAAAGGCCGCACGGTGTCCGACCAGAGTCCGGTGATCCCCGGTTTCCACCCCGACCCCAGCATCTGCCGGGTCGGCGAGGACTACTACGTCGTCTGCTCCAGCTTCGAGTACTTCCCGGGCATCCCGGTCTTCCACAGCCGCGACCTGCTGCACTGGACCCAGATCGGCAACGCCCTGACCCGGCCTGAGCAGTTGCGGCTGCCCTTCGACATGCCGTCCTCGGCCGGCATCTACGCACCGACCCTTCGCCACCGCAACGGCCGCTTCTGGCTGATCGTCACCAACTGCGCCGAGGGCGCCGGCAACATGATCTTCACCGCGACCGATCCGGCCGGCCCCTGGTCGGACCCGATCCCGGCGCCCGGCGTCCCCGGCATCGACCCCGACCTGGTCTGGGACGAGGACGGCACCTGCTGGTGCACCGTGGCAGGGGTCTCCCAGGTCCGGATCGACCCGGCCACCGGGGAGACCTTCGGCACCCCGCACCGCATGTGGTCCGGCGCGCCCGGCGCCCAGGCACCCGAGGCACCGCACCTCTACCGGATCGGCGACCACTGGTATCTCCTGATCGCCGAGGGCGGCACCGAGCGCGGACACTCCGTCTCCATCGCCCGCGGCCCCTCCCCCGCTGGCCCCTTCGAGCCGTGCCTGGCGAACCCGGTCCTCACCCACCGCTCCACCCACCACCCCGTCCAGAACACCGGCCACGCCGATCTCGTCCAGGCCGCCGACGGCACCTGGTGGATGGTCTTCCTCGCGGTCCGTCCCGGCGGCGGCACCCCCGGCTGGCACGTCCTCGGCCGCGAGACCTTCCTCGCCCCGGTCACCTGGGAGAACGGCTGGCCGGTCGTCGGAGAGATCACCGCCCCGGAGAAGTCCCCTGCCGGCGAACCGTTCCACGACGACTTCGACGCCTCCGCACTCCATCCCTCCTGGATCTCCCTCCGCGACCGCGCCCCCGCCCACTGCACCACCACCGAACGCCCCGGCTCACTGACCCTGCACGCCCGCGGCACCTCCCTGGACGCACCGGACGCGGTCTTCACCGGCCGCCGCCAGCTCCATCTCAACTGCCGGGCCCGTACGTCCGTCGACGTGTCACAGGGCTGCGGGGGTCTCGCGGTCCGGCTCGACGAACAGCACCACTACGACATCGAGTCGGACGGGAACGAGGTCCGCGTGATCTCCCGCGTCGGAACGGTGCGCGCCGTCGTCGCCACCCGCCCCGGCCCCGCAAACCCCCTCGTCCTCGGCGTACAGGTCACCCCGCCGCCCGCACCGCACGACGCCCGCACCGGCCCCGACGTGATCGCCCTCGGCACCGAGGAACCCGACGGCACCTTCACCGCCCTCGCCACCCTGGACGGCCGCTACCTCTCCACCGAGGTCGCCGGCGGCTTCACCGGGCGCGTCATCGGCCTGTACGCAGCCGCCGGAACCGTCCACTTCGACCGGTTCACCTACGAGCCGCTCACCCCCTGACCCGGCGCCGGCACCTCGTCGCCGTATCACCACACCCAAAGGAACCGACCATGCAGGACATACGCCGCCGAAGAGCGCCGGGCCGCCTGGCCACCCTGCTCCTGGCGCTGGCCGTGATGCTCGGCCTCACCACCGTCTCCGCACACGCCGCCCCTGACCCGGCAACCCCGGCGGCTCTCAAGGTGCCGGCCTCCGCGAAGGCCGCCGTCGCCGCGATGCAGCCCAGCTGGAACCTGGGCAACACCCTGGACGCGATCCCCGAGGAGACCTCCTGGGGCAACCCGAAGGCCACCCCGCGAGCTGCTCGACAAGGTCCGCGCGGAGGGCTATCGCAGCGTCCGTATCCCGGTGACCTGGTCCGACCACCAGGCCGCCACCGCCCCCTACACCATCGACGCCACCTACCTGGACCGTGTCGAACAGGTCGTCCAGTATGCCCTGGACGAGGGCCCGTACGTGGTCCTCAACGTGCACCACGACTCCTCGCAGTGGGTCAGCAAGATCGCCACCGAGCACGACACCGTGCGTGCCCGCTTCGACGCCACCTGGACGCAGATCGCCGAGCGGTTCAAGGACGCCCCGCGCACCCTGCTGTTCGAGGCCATCAACGAGCCCACTTTCGAAGGCGCCACCGCCGAGCAGAAGGCGAAGCTCCTGGACGAACTCCAGGTCTCCTTCCACCGAATCGTCCGCGACGCGGGCGGCAACAACGACGACCGGCTGCTCGTCCTGACCAGCCAGGTCGGCACCCCGTCCCAGGAGCTGATGGACGACCTCCACCGGACGATCACCTCGCTCGACGACGCCAGACGTGGTGACGGTCGACCGTCCGACGCCGGAGGCGGAGTCCAAGGGCACCACCGACGAGTTCTACGTCACCACCCACTTCCGGGGTGACGAGATCGCGGCGATGGAGTCCACGTACGCGAGCGGCGGCAATGCCGGACTGATCGACTGGAACCCGTACCAGGAGTTCAACAAGGCGTTCCGGCCGGACTACGCCAACAGTAAGATCACGCTGATGCCCGACTACCTGAAGGCCCTGCGGGACGGCGAGAAGGTCAATCTGACCTTCCACTTCTACAGCGGTGCCACCGTGAAGTACCAGGTGACGAGGGACGGTTCGAAGGTCACCGGTTCGACCGTCTGACCGATCCCAGATACGTCCCGGCTGCCCGGGTCACGTCCCGACCTCGGCAGCCGAGGCTCTTCCGTGTCCCACAGGAGATACCGATGACCGCTCTGCCTCCGCGCGTCCTGTTCGGCGCCGCCTATTACCACGAGTACCAGCCCTACGAGCGTCTGAAGGACGACCTCCATGCTCACCGGAGCGATCAAGGGCTGCGGCCCTTCGGCACGGGAGTCCCTTCCTCACTCACCTCGCAAGCGGTTCCCCACCACGCCGTTCCGCCAGTACATGTGCCCGCCGATGCCAACGGGACGACACAGCAGCCGAGTTGCCGACACGAACGGCGAGCAGCCCGCGCCAGATTCAGTACTCACTCGCAGAAGAGGACGACTGTATGAGAAAGCCTTGGATCCTGCCCCTCATCACGCTGGTCACTGCCGCGCTCGGGGTGATGGCAGCAGGTGTGGCACCTGCCTCCGCCGCCTCGACCACGCCTTTGCGGGTCATGCCGTTGGGCGACTCGATAACCTGGGGTGTGGGAAGCAGCACGGGCAACGGCTACCGGGCTCCGTTGTGGGACAAGCTCGCGACGGACGGCCATCCGCTGGACTTCGTCGGCACGTTGCGGGGCGGTTCGATGTCCGACCCCGACAATGAAGGTTACCAGGGATACAGGATCCACCAGATCGCCGAACTCGCCGACGTCTCGCTGACCCGCTACCGGCCCAACGTCGTGACGCTGATGATCGGCACCAACGACCTGGCCGGGAGCTATCAGGTCTCCACCGCCGCCGACCGGCTGAAGTCGCTGGTCAACCAGATCACCGCCGACGTCCCTGACGCGACCGTCCTCGTGGCCTCCCTGGTGGTGTCCACCAGCGGCTCGGAGGAGCAGTACCGTGCCGCGTACAACCAGGCCATCCCCCAGATCGTGAGCGAGGCACAGTCCGCGGGCAAGCGCGTCGCATACGTGGACATGAGCAGCCTGACCACGGCCGACCTGGCCGACGCCCTGCACCCCAACGACGTGGGCTACCAGAAGATGGCCGACGCCTTCCACCGCGGCATCCAGTCCGCGGACAGCGCCGGGTGGCTGAGGAACCCCGCCCCGGCCCCCGCACGGGTGCAGTCAGACCTGGGCGGCAAGTGCATGGATGTCAGCGGCTTCGGCACCGCCGACGGGACCGCCGTCCAGATCTGGAGCTGCGGCGACAGCATCAACCAGTTCTGGTCCGCCTACACCGACGGCACCCTGCGCTCCATGGGTAAGTGCCTCGACGCCGCCGGCTTCGGCACGGCCAACGGCACCAAGGTGCAGCTCTGGGCTTGCCACGGCGGCTCCAACCAGGTCTGGCAGCCCTACAACGGCGGCTACCGCAACCCCGCCTCCGGCCGCTGCCTCGACGTTCCGGGCTTCTCCACGGCCGACGGCACGCAGCTCCAACTGTGGGACTGCCACGGCGGCTCCAACCAGAAGTGGACCACTCTGGCCGCCGGATGACCCCCGCACCCGGGACCTGGGCCCCTCCCCGCCCCGGTCCCGGGATTCGAGGGCCGCTCCTGGACCGGCTGTCGTCACCCTGGTCACCGCCGCCCACGCGTTCCTGACCGAGCAGCGCTTGGCCCCAAAGGCCGATACAGCGGGCTCACCCTCTACCAGATCCTCGACACCATCCAAGACGTGCTGAACTGCTGGACCGGCACCTGCACCACTGCCATCGCCCCCTGCCCAGAACATCCGCCACCAACCAGAACCCCAGAGCCAGAGCGACCTAACGGAGTCCTCCTAGTACTCCAGCAGCGTTTCGCTATCTGGCCTGGTCACGGACGTCGTGCGGAGTGCAGTTGGCTGATGGTGTGTCAGGGGTGGACTTGCGCAACCGCCCCTCCAACGAGTGGGGTCGGGACTTGGCCGGGCTCCGACGGGGACAGCCTCCCGGCATGACCACGAGGAGTTGGCCCGGACGACTGCGAGAGCCCCGAAGCGCGCACGATCACCGAACGACGACTGCTGTGGGCGAGCCGGTAACCACCCGTTGATCGCCCGGCGTTGACACTCCCTCCTGCCCCCTCCTATATTCCCGTTCGACACTCAGAATCATGTCCGACATTTCGAACTTCGGCTCTCGGTCCCCTTACCCGTGAGGAAGCTGATCTCGCATGTCCTGGCTCCAACACCCCCACAGCCGCCGGAGAGTCATGGCGGCCACCGCCGGCCTGGTCGCGGGCGCCACGCTGCCGGCAATGGGCGCGATGCGCGCGGCGGCGGCCACGACGGCCCAGCAGGAGCGGTTCACCAACCCGGTGATCTGGCAGGACTTCGCCGACCTCGAGGTCATCCGCGTCGGCGACACGTACTACTACACCGGCTCGACCATGCACTTCTCGCCGGGCGCGCCCGTCCTGCGCTCCTACGACCTGGTCAACTGGGAGTTCATCGGCCACTCGGTGCCGGTCCTCGACTTCGGCGACGCGTACGACCTCAAGGGCGGACGGGCGTACGTCGCGGGCATCTACGCGTCCTCGATGCGCTACCGCCCCAGCGACAAGACCTTTTACTGGGTGGGCCAGATCGGCTGGCAGCGGTCGTACGTATACAGGGCCACCGACGCGGCGGGCCCCTGGACCCGGCACGCCGAGATCGGCAGCATCTACTACGACGCGGGGCTGCTCTTCGACGACGACGGCACCCCGTACGTGGCGTACGGCGCCAACGAGATCCGCGTCGCGCAGCTCTCCCCGGACATGCGCACCGAGGTCAGGTCCGAACACGTGCTCACCAAGCCCGACGACATGCACCTGATGGAGGGCTCCCGCTTCTACAAGATCAACGGGAACTACTACATCTTCTCCACCCTCCCGCCCAACGGCCAGTACATCTGGAAGTCCACCTCAGGCCCCTTCGGCCCGTACGAAATGCGGGAGGTGCTGTTGAACCTGCCCGGCCCGATCCCCGGCGGCGGCATACCGCACCAGGGCTCACTGGTCGACACCCCGAACGGCGACTGGTACTACATGGGCTTCATCGATGCCTATCCCGGCGGCCGCGTCCCCGCCCTGGCCCCGGTCACCTGGAACGCCGAGGGCTGGCCCGAGCTCCAGACCGTCGACGGCACGTGGGGCGAGACATACCCCTACCCGGTCACCCCGCACCCGCTCCCACCGATGACAGGCGCCGACACCTTCGAGGGAACCGCGCTGGCGCCGTACTGGGAGTGGAACCACAATCCCGACACCGCCGCGTTCACCGTCAACAACGGTCTCACCCTCAGGACCGCCACCGTCACCGACGACCTCTACACCGCCCGGAATACCCTCACCCGCCGCATCCAGGGCCCCGCCTCCACCGCGACCGTGGTACTCGACTACTCCGGGATGGCGGACGGCGACCGGGCCGGGCTGGCGATGCTGCGCGACTCCTCCGCCTGGATCGGCGTCACACGGCAGAACGGCATCAGCAGGCTGGTGATGTTCGACGGCCTGACCATGGACACCAACTGGAACACCAGCAGCACCGGCACCGAGCAGGCCCGCGCCGACCTCCCCGCCTCCGGCAACCGCGTCTGGCTGCGCGCCACCGCCGACATCAGCCCGGGGCCGGGCCGCCAGGCGACGTTCTCCTGCAGCACCGACGGCACCACCTTCACCCCGCTCGGCCCGGCCTTCACCATGAACGAGAAACCTAACTTCTTTATGGGCTACCGCTTCGCCGTCTTCAACCACGCCACCAAGACCCTCGGCGGCAAAGTGCGGGTGGAACGCTTCGACTTGCGCGCGTGCGCGCCGACGGTGCAAGCGGGCACTGTGGACACGAACGCCTGGTACGTCGTGGTCAACCGCAACAGCGGCAAGGCACTGGACGTGGCGGGCGCGAGCTCCGCGGACGGCGCCGCGATCACGCAGTGGGGCCGGTATGACGGGACCAACCAGCAGTTCCAGTTCGTGGACTCCGGTGACGGCTACTACCGGTTGAAGGCGAGGCACTCGGGCAAGCTGCTGGACGTCTCCGGCTGGTCGACGGCCGACAACGCCGCCATCAACCAGTGGAGCGACCACGATGGCGCGAACCAGCAGTTCCGGTTGGCGGACTCACCGGACGGATACGTCCGGTTGATCAACCGCAACAGCGGGAAGGCCGTCGAGGTACCGGGCTTCTCCTCCACAGACGGGACCGGCATCGTCCAGTACTCGGACTGGGGTGGCGCGAACCAGCAGTGGAAGCTCGTCCGCGTCGGCTTCGTGGGCTCGCGCTCCTGCTGACACCGGTATCCGGATCAAGCCCACCGAAACTCCCCCTTGCCCGCTGGGCAAGGGGGGTTTCCGTCTGCGCGCCCGAGGCCGCACGGCCGACAGCGAGGTCCGAAAGGAGTGCTTTCTGCGGTGACCGACAGATCAATAGAAAGGCACCAAAGCCAGTCTTTGCACGAGTCAGGCCACCGCTCGCCCCGGTCGCACTCGGCGAGCGTGCCGTCCACGAGAACGTAGTCGGGGTCTGTCTCGCACAGTACCTTCAGCAAGCCCGGCGCCTTGTCGGCCAGGTGGTCGACGACGGTGGTGACGTAGGCATGGGCGGTGCCGACGGATATACGGAAACCCGCGGCGAGTTGGGCCAGGGGGTCGTGCCGGCGCAGGTATGCCAGAGCGATCACGGCACGCTCGGACGGCCGGAGTTTGCAGCGTCGGCCACCCTCACGGGTGACGATCAGCATCGTCACCCACTCCACGAGTGCGTGCGGCAGGTCGAGTACGGCGGGGTACGGGGCCAACAGGGCTTCTGAGCTGGAGAGTTGAGACCTAGACACCTCTCTCAACGGCACGGGAGCCCTGTCCGTTGCCTACGGCCCGCCGTCACCCGTCCGGGGCCCAGCTTGAAAATCCTCAGTCAGCAGGCGGCCGAGGACATCCAGGCGTTCGACTTCGCTCAGCGCGGCTCGTCGGGTGGCCTTCATCGCGGGTATGGAGAGTGAGCGTCGGCAATGGCGGCTCTGCATAGCCCAGTTGAGGAAGGACTTCGAACAGTTGTGGCCGTGCTCGCTGTTTTCGGCCACCAGGCGTCAACGTCGATCTGCCGCAGGAGGCAAGGGCGGTGTTCCGCTCGCCGAGCCATTGAAGGAAGGCAGTCGCGTACTTGATCTGCTCGGCGGCGAAGCCTGGCGCACGGCGAGTCGGTCGTGCAGATCCAGCCCGACCTGATCATCCCGACCGTGACCGGGCGAAAGGAACGGCGGAACCGTGGATGAGCGGATGGAGATCGCGACGGCGAAGGACGCCGCCGACCATCAGCTGGTGCTGGCCTTCGGGCGACTGCAGGGGGCGGCGAACCGGCTGGAGTACATCCTGGGGCGTGCCCTGGAGCGGGGGTACGGCATCAGTCATGTGGCGTATGAGGCGCTGCTCATTCTGGGGCGGGTCGGCGATCCGGGCCTGTCGATGCCCACGATCGCCCAGGAGCAGGTACTGACCACCGGAGGCGTGACCCGGTTGGTGGACCGGATGGAGGAGGCCGGACTGGTCCGGCGCGTGGAGGATCGCGAGGACCGGCTCGGACGACTGGTACGCCTGATCGCCGAGGGCGCGGAGAAGGCGGTGGCCGTCTCCCGCGTACATGTGGAGAACATCCTCCGCTACTTCCTGGAGCCGCTGCCTGCCGTGGACCGCGAGCGGTTCGCCGAGTCTGCGGATCTTGAGTCACTCGGCCTGGGACATGCTGCCCCGCCTGCCCTGAGCCGAGGGCGCGGCCGGACGGCGCCGAGGCTGTCATGGGCACAGAAGGGCACTGTCACGTTGTTGAGGGCGTCGGTGTCCAACGGTGTGTCAGGGCGTGCCGGGGTGGGTTGTCGGCGCTGGGTCAGGCTGCTGTGAGCAGGGCGGTGCCGGTGATCTGGTCCCAGATTACGAAGCGGATGGTCATCTCGATGCGGTGCGCGGTGGCGGTCATGAGGTGGCGTCGGGGTCGGAAGTGGGATGAGATGCCGCTGAAGGCGGCCAGGAATCTCTGTGCGCCGCCGACGGTCCGGAAGCCCTTCATGGCTCGTTCGCGTTGCCTTGTGGGCTGGTGGGAGTTCTCGGCGCGGTTGTTGAGGCTCTTGTGGGCGCGGTGCTCGAGCGACTTGAGGGCGAGCAGAAGAACGGCGAGATCGCTGCCGCGCCGCGGTGAGCGTGCGGTCGGCGGAGCGGTGGCGGCGGGCCTGGCGCGAGCAGGTCCAGAGCGCGGCGGTCTCGGGCTAGGACATAGAGGCCCCACACGCACAGCGTCCCCGTCAGCGAACTGATGAGAACTCATGAGCGATTGAGGCTAACCTCCGTTCCATGCAGTTCACCCTCGATGGCGAATCCTTCGAGCTGACACCCACGCTTGTTCGTAGGCGTCTCGCTGGTCACGTGCCCGAGGAGATCACTCTGCAACGCCGACCGCCTCTTGCAGCATTGAGCATCGTGTGGCTTCGACGCGGCGAACCGACCAAGGCCGCCGCCCTGGCCAAGCGGGGTGCTGAAGCTGCGGCCTCAGCCGGCGTCCCGATGCGTGCAGCGGACGCCAGGCTCCGCTCTGGTGCGGCAGATTCCGTGCGGAGAACGTGCGAGCCGCCCTACGGGGCCTGGACGGTGTCATCGACACCCGCCGCCCATGAACGGCACAGCAACGAATCCGAGGCCCGCCCACTCCGAGGCAAGGTACTTATCCGGCTGGACCCTTCTCGATCAGGCACTCGTCGACTTACGTGCTGGGGTGGCGCTGGGGCCCCTCCTTGCCGTGCATGCGCATGCCTTCCTCGGGATGGTCCTGCACAAGCTGCGCACACCCCCGGCAGGGGCGAGAAGTGCCAGGGATCGCCTCTGGCCGAGGACGCGGTACGCCGGGCCGCAGCCCGGGGCCGTGGGCGTTAGCCAGAGTCAGTTGCTCAGGCGCAGCGACGTGCAATGGCCACGGGACCTATCACGGCGTGATAGGTGGAGATCCTTGCGACTGCCAGTCATTGGGTGAGGCACCGTCGGGATGGAGGCACCCGCCGCCACCTTTCGCCGCGCATCGACAGGCCTGCGGTGCGGGTTATCACGGCGTGATAGGCGGAGGGGCCTGGGCGAACTGCCACCCCGTGAAGGCCGTCCAGGCACGGTACTTATCACGCCGTGATAGGCGGGAGCTTTGAACCCGGAAATGACATCTCGCAGCCGGCGCTGGTCGTCGACACCAGGTACGAAGTGGCGAGGAAGACCTGCCCTCTCCTGGGCCAGTCTGGGCCTCGGTTCAGACTGCCTAGTGAGATGTGCAGAAGGGAGGCCCGAGAGAGTAGCCGTGGTCGTCACCGACCCCAGACCAACGGCAAGGTCGAACGCTTCAACCGCACCCTCGCTGACGAATGGGCCTACCTCCGGCCCTGCACCTCCAACGACGAGCGGACAGCACCCCTGGCGGACTTCCTCCACACCTACAACCACCACCGCTGCCACACCGCACTCGGCGGCCAGCCCCGATCAGCCGCGTCAACGACCCTGCGGGTCAATACACCTAGGGCTGCTGGGCGAGGCTGGCCGTTTGAAGTGGCGCTCGCCTACAACAGGCTGGCCGCGTCGGAGAACCATCGTCCTGTTTGGCGCTGCCGTCGGCTTCGAGGCATGCGTGGGGTGCGCGAGTATCGCGCCTGCCTGCGGTCCGGTGCCCAGCTCGCGCAGGGCTGCGATGCGCCCATGGCGCGTGAAGAGTCCGGCGTACGCGCTCAGGGTGTTCTAAGTCAGGAAGCGGCGTGCAGCTATGTCCGCGCGTTTACGACCTGGTGCGCGATTGGGGTCGGCCGTCCGTAGCGGAGGATGGCCCAATGCATGCTCTCTTCGATAATCCCGGGCTCCGTCGCGTCTCGCTGGGCGAGTACCCCTTGTGGGACGAGGCTCTTGCGCTCCTCAACCGGGACTTGGCAGTGACTCTTCCTGAGCAAGGGCCCCTGCAACTGGTGGCCCAGCCTTCCTACGAGGCGGGCGAGCCGGAGTATGTCTACGTTGCGCTGGCCAATGGCGAGTGGCACGGCGGTCACCTGTACCCAAAGGTGGCGGAAGACCTTGCTCATGCCTTGGCGATCGTCGCCGACGCCGCGCAGGATACCGTCGCTGAGCGTCTGTGGCAGGCGTGGCCCCTGTGCATCGAACACAACCTGGGCATGCATGCGTGCGAGGTGGAGGGGCAGCTCTCCTGGTGGTGCGCCGGAGAGCGGCCGCGTCTCGGGCCGGCTCACATCCGTGCGGCCGTGGGCACGCTCGACACATTCTGAGCCGCCCGCATTGCCGCAACCCCAAGCGATGGAGAGCAGATCGACATCATGTTGCGCGGCAGTCGCAGCGGGTGCGCCGTGACGTTAAGGGGGCCGTGCGGGTTGGGTGTTCATGGGACGCAATACCTTGGCCGCACGGTCTTGCCCCATCCCGTTTTCACCGAACTTCAGCGCCGTCGACTCGGCGCGCTGATCGCACCCACCAGACAACCCGCCAGGCCAACACGCCCCGACCTCAAGCGCGCACAACGTCGTTAGGTCCGCGGTTGCCTCATATAAACGACCCGCTCGTTCGAGGACTTGGGTCTGCAGTACCTGCGCAATGTGACAGGGGTGTTCCCACTAGCCAGCAGCGTTGGCCGCCGGGCACTCTCAGCCAGCGGACGGAGCAGCTCCAGCACCTGCTCGTCACGGTCTTGCCCTTCGGTGATCTCAACAAGACGTGAGGTCAGCTACCAGCCGCCAAGGTGGGCAAGGACGTCGATCGCCTCGTCCATGTCCGGCCTTCGCCAGGAGGCCGGCGATCCTTCGGCTGACAAGCGCCGATTCCCCGTCGTGCTCGCTCGGGCGCGCCGTCTCGGTATTGCTTGGTACTCCCCCAGTCGAGCAGGATCTCAGCCTTGCCCAGACGATGGGCTGCCTTCCTGCGGTAACAAAAGGCTCTATTGCACTGCGGGCATGCTCGAACTGTCTCCCTGCATGGCTCGGGCCTGCAGCCTTGACGCCGAACCACTCAGCCCGCTCGGTCGCAGCCCTGATCATCAGATCAAGGTGCTCGTGCCCTAGAGGGAGAGTTGCCAGCCTCAGGGGTAGCCCACCAGGGGACTTCGTCTGCCAGTCGAGATCGTAAAGGTGCATGTCCGGTGCGGAGAGGCAGTCTCTGGCACGACGGCCAAGGCTGGGTCCGGGAGGGTGTCATCGGGGCTCATGAAGAGGGCATCAAACTCGATCGACGGGCATGGGGTTCCGAGTTATGACGCCGTGATAGGTCCCTTTGGACTCTGGCGGCTTATCACGGCGTGATAGGCCGGGGGAGATCGAACACCTCGCGCCGCTGAGTCAGAAGCCCGGCCGTGTGCCTTCTTAAGAGATCGTCTCAACAGGCTCGCTTACTAGGCTGGCGGTCGTGATGACGATGGTGGAACGGCTGGTGCCGGACGGGCTGTGGGAGTTGTTTCAGCGGGTGGTCCCGGCTCCTCCGGTACGGCCCCAGGGTGGCGGCCGGCGTAGGTATGGGGCCGGCAGGTGCTGGCGGCCATCGTGTTCGTGGCCACGACGGGCTGCACGTGGCGGCAACTGCCGCCGGGCTTCGGACCGTCTGGGCCGACTGCGCACCGGCGGTTCACCGAGTGGAGCCGAGCCAGGGTATGGGGGCAAGCTCCACCGCCTGGTCCTGGACGAGCTCGGCGCCCGCGGCTCCCTGGACTGGTCGCGGTGCGCGATCGACTCGGTAAACATGCGGGCAGCCAAAGGGGGGACCTGACGGGTCCGAATCCCGTAGATCGCGGTAAGAAGGGATCAAAAATCCATTTGCTCACCGAGCGGACCGGTCTGCCCCTGTCTATCGGCACCTCCGCCGCTAACACCCACGACAGTCAGGGCCTGGAGCCTCTGGTGCGGGGCATCCCGCCGATCCGATCCCGGCGCGGGCACCGTCGGCGGCGGCCCGCCAAGCTCCACGGCGACAAGGGCTACGACTACGACCACCTCCGCAGGTGGCTCCGCGCCCGGAACATCACCCCGCGCATCGCCCGCAGGGGTATCGAGTCCTCCCAGCGGCTGGGTCGCCATCGGTGGACCGTCGAGCGAACGGTGGCATGGCTGGCCGGCTGCCGCCGCCTGCATCGTCGCTACGAATGCAAGGCGGAACACTTCCTGGCCTTCGCAGGGATCGCCGCCGCCTTGATCTGCTACCGCCGGCTGGACCGGCTGACCGGTTCACACGGCGCCGAGAAAGCCCGGATCAACCCCATCGAACTGTCGGCATGAGTCCCGGGCGACGCTGAGCAGCTCCGTCATGGGCACGGCGCGACGACTGGTCGCGGAGAGATCTTGGCGCGCCTCGGCAGACCACAACGGCGGAAACAGCGACAAGCCCTGATCGCTGTTCAATGGGCGGACCTCTTCCTGCCAGCCGGGCCAGCGAAGATCCGCGTAGAACTCATCAAGCGCCCCGGACACCAGCCAGGCCATCCACGCCGAGTGGCCGACGCCCAGAGCCTCCCAGCGAAGCGAATCCGCAGCGAAGTAGACCATCTCTCCCGGAGCTCCGGGGCGGCCAGCGCTGGCGGGAGCTCCGCCGTTGACAGCGAAGACCCCGCCCAGCACGTCCTGGCCCACCACCAGGCCCGTATCCGCTCGCCAATCGGAGTCGAACGCTCCCGGGAACTGATTGACCCGAGCCAGGCCCGGCACCCCATGCGCCGCCCCTTCCACGGGGCTGCCAAAGACCCGCAACCATCCGCCGTCCACGAGCAGACCGCCGCAGTGCAGTACCACCGCGCCCAGGTACGACCTGGCCGTGACCTGCAACTGGAGAAGTGACGCTCTACCCAGGTCGCTGTCGGCAGGAAGCACTTCGACGGCCACGGGCCCGGCACCGAGTGCCTGCCTGAGTTCCGGCCAGGCCGGTTCCTCAACGTCGATCAGCTGACTCAACTCACGCATGCCCGCATCGTCGCACCCGCACCTTGCACCCCAATCGGCAGGGCACTTCGATAAGCCCACCGCCTATCGAGATGTACGCCAAGGGCTCCGGCGGTGACGCCCGCATCACCACGGCCGGCACCCCCACGGTCTTCGCGGACAACGGCAACGTCCTCGGCGTCACGGTCGCCGGCCATCACTACGCCCTGTTCGCCCCGACCGGCAGCGACTGGGCCGTCTCCGGTTCCACGATCACCGCGGGCCTCGGCGGCAAGGACTACTTCTCGCTCGCGGTACTGCCGTCCACGGACGCGCTCGCGACCTACCGGAAGTACGCCTTCAGCTTCGTCACCGGCTCCAAGGTGGCCTGGGAATCCACCGGAGGCACGGTCAGGGCGATCTACAGCCTGACCACGGAGGCCGAGGAGGGCACCGAACGCGGCACGCTCCAGGCGCTGTACCGCCACCAGTGGCTGCACACCACGGACGCCCTCACGCCGTACGCGTACGTCTCCCCGCGCGGCACCATGAAGGTGCGGGAGTCGGCGTCCTTCACCACCAGCCAGAAGAACCAGGGCGTGCTGCCCGCCCTGCCCGCGTCCGGCGGAGTCGACAAGGCGCGGCTGACCGGCTACCTCAACGAGGTGGCGAACGCCTCGGACCCGTTCTCCGGCGCGAGTGACACGTACTGGACCGGCAAGGCGCTCGGCCGACTCGCCCAGTTGGTGCCCGTCGCGGACCAGGTCGGCCAGACCGGCATCCGGGACAAGCTGCTCGGCCTGATGAAGGGCCGCCTCCAGGAGTGGTTCACGGCAGGCGGCGCGGCTGAGTTCAGCTACGACAAGAGCTGGAAGACCCTCACCGGCTACCCGGCCTCGTACGGCAGTGACACCGAGCTGAACGACCACCACTTCCACTACAGCTACTACGTGTACGCGGCGGCGATCGTCGCCCAGTACGACCAGGCGTGGGCCGCCGACTCCGCCTGGGGCACCATGGTCAAGACCCTGGTGCGGGACGCTGCCAACCCCAGCCGGACGGATGCCGCGTACCCGTTCCTGCGCGGCTTCGACGTGTACGCGGGCCACAGCTGGGCCTCCGGCCACCAGGGCTTCGCGGCGGGCAACAACCAGGAGTCCTCCTCGGAGTCCGTCAACCTCAGCGCGGGGCTGGTCCTGTGGGGCGCGGCGACGGGTGACACCGGGCTGCGCGACCTCGGCAGCTACCTGCTGACCACCGAGTCGGAAGCGATCACGCAGTACTGGTTCGACGCCGACCAGCAGGTTTTCCCGGGCTCCTTCGGGCACGACACGGTCGGCATGGTCTGGGGCAGCGGCGGCGCGTACTCCACCTGGTGGACCGCGAACCCGGAGGAGATCCACGGCATCAACGTCCTACCCGTCACCGGTGGTTCACTGCACCTGGCCCGCGAGAAGGCAGCCATCAAGCGGAACATCGCCGAGATGGAGCGGGAGAACAGCGGTCCCGCCGTCGAGTGGCGGGACCTCCTGTGGGAGTTCGAGTCGCTGGCCGATCCGGCGGCGGCCAAGGCCAAGTGGGACGCGGGGAACGCGGGTTACACCCCGGAGCAGGGTGAGTCCAAGGCCCACACATACCACTGGATCACCACGCTCGACAGCCTGGGCGCGCCCGATCCGACCGTCAGCGGGGACATCCCGACGTCGGCGGTCTTCGCCAAGAACGGCGTCCGTACGTACAGCGCCCACAACCACGGTCCCACCGCCCGCACAGTCACCTTCTCCGACGGCGCGACCCTCGCGGTTCCGGCCCGTTCCACGGCCACCGGCACGGGCACCGGCGGCGGGGACCCCGACCCGGATCCCGAGGAGCCGGGCCCGTCCACCGGCAACACCTTCCGGCTGAAGTCCGGCGGAACCCTCACCACCGCCACGGACGGCGCGGCGGGAGCCGACACGCTGGCCTCGGCGGACGGCGTCAACCGGGACGGTACGCCGTACAAGCCGACGGTCTACGAGATCAAGAAGGTCGACGGGACACTCGCGGCGGGTGCGTCCACTGCGTTCCGCCTCCGGGTCGACGGGGGTACGAAGGTCGGGCTCGCCCCGCAGGTCAGGATCAGTTACGACCTCACCGGTGACGGCACGTTCGACCGGACCGAGACCTTCCGCTACTTCGCGACCGACCCGGTCACGGGGTGGGAGGAGTACACCCAGGCCGTGGGCACCACCGCGGTGACCGGAAGCCTGGCCAACCTCAGGGGCGGAACGGTCCGCCTGGAGATCTGGAACGCGCTGGGCAACGGCACGTCCCAGGTGCAGACCGGCACGGACGCGGCGGTCGTGAAGATCCCGTACGTCTAGACCTCGTCGCGCGGCGGGTCCCGAGCATCTCAGGCCGGGCCCGCCGCTGCGGTCGGCCCAGCTCGTGCGCGCCGCGAGGCCGCCGGGGCTCGATGCCCACGCCGTCGCCGCTGCTCGCCAAAGGGCAATCGTGAAGCTCACGGATCTCGTTGTGACCGTGATGTGTGCATGAACGTGATGTCGCGGGGCACCAGGATGAGCGCAGCAGAGACCTAACCGCTGTCGATTCGAAGTCAGCCAGTTCGTACCGGTCGGGCGCGACGAGACCGCTGCGAAGCGGATTTTCGTACACGCCCGCAAAACTCGAGGATGGGAACTGCCATGATTCTGCTCGGTGCAATTCTGCTCATAATCGGCCTACTGGTCGGCATTTCTTTGCTGACGACCATCGGAGGTGTGCTCGTCGTGGTGGGCGCCATCCTGTGGCTCCTTGGTGCAAGCGGGCGCAAGGTCGGCGGGCGTAAGCACTACTTCTAGCCCGACGCCGTTGCACCCGCACTTCCCGGCCATCTCCGCGAGAGACTCTGCGGGAGGACTGGCCATCGGCTGTGTTATTCGGGGGAACCGGAGAAGGTGGCTGGGGACTCCGTTCACGAACCATGACCTCCAAGGACGGGGCCTCCGGCCACTCCAGCAGGTGCCGGCAACGAGCTGGGCGTCTCTGCCCGCGTGGGAGTCGGGCTGGAAGACGAACTCTTCGCCGGCCTGAACCTTGGCACCACCGCCCTCAAGCTCGACGTGGGCGGTGAATGGCTGGGCATCTACCAAGCCGGCCGCTCCGGGGTCAGCGTCGACGCGGGCGACGTCCTCCCAGAAGGAACGCGCTTCGTGGGCCAGCCACCGCCCGGCATTCCTCGACACGGACCGCGTCCTGCCAGCCGTGTGCCGAGGAGCAGTGGTCCGACGACGCCCGACTCCGTCCGCCGCTGGCGGCCTTCGTGAGCGGCAATCCCCAAGGCGTGAGACTCCGGCGTCACGCAGGGACCACCGAAGCCACGCTGACGGCCTCACGGTCGGCGTGGCTTCGCTCGACGCGAAGCCTGACTCGACGTCCAGGCCCCAGGTCCAGGGACTTTCCCTGATCGGGACGTTCAAGGAGAAGGTTCACGCCGTCGGATCAACCGCTCAGATCACGTACTTCGGCCCCGCGCCCGGGTCAGCTGCTTCAGTTCGACGATGGTCGCGACAGCGCGCAGCCACGTTGCCGCGGTGTCGTCGGCCGCGATCCCGCCCACGAGTTCGGTGCCGGCCAGCAGCCATTCCCGTACGAGAACGGCCGCGTCCCGGCCGGGCAGGGGCTCGGGCAGCTCCGCGGCGCGGGCGAGTCCGCCGGCGCGCACGGTGTCGGCGAGGAAGGCGACCGAGCGCGGCTCGGTGCCGAGGCGGTCGAGGACGACGGCCGCGGCCGCGGCGCCGTCGCCGAACAGAGCGGTGCGCCGGGGGCCGGGATCGGCGGTGAGGCCGTAACGCAGCAGGACGGTGATGTCGAGCCGGGCCAGCTCGTCGTCCGTGCGGTCCGGCGGGTGCGGGGCGTCGTTCATGGCGGGGCCTCGGGTATCTCGTCTTCGCTGACTGATCCGCTGCGGTTCAGTCGACGGTGACGGTGTAGGTGATGCGCTCGGGAGCCTGGGAGGGGGAGGTCGCCCCCGTGGTCGGGGTGGCGGAGGGCCCGGTCGTCTCGGGGGGCAGCTCGGAGGTGTTGCCCTGGCACGTGGTGAAGGTGCAGTGCAGCAGTGTGAAGTGGGTGGTCCCCTTGCCCTTGGCCTCGAAGGTGAAGGCGAGCCTGCTGCCGGCACCGGCCACCGGCTCGCCGCCGGAGTCCGACGCGTGGTCCCGGCCATGGCTGACGAGCACCGAGCTGTCGGGCTCGGGGTCGACCAGGTACCAGTACTCGCGGGTGGAGGCGTTCTGGTCGACGGTGAGCGTGAAGCGCTCGCCCGGCTCGGCTGTGATGTCGGTGTCCTTCACCGTGTAGCTCGTGGGGCGGTTCGAGGCGCTCGTGGAGCCGCCGGCCGGTTCGTCGGTGCCCGAGCCGCAGCCCGTGGCGAGAGCGAGGAGCGCGACCGCCGCGATCGCGGCACCGCCCCTGCTACCGCGGAAGATAGACGCTGTACGCATGAGGGAGATCACTGTCGGAAGCCTTGCTCATGTGGCCGTTGATGAAGTCGTCCTCGCTGACCCAGGTGGTCGAGCCCCAGGGGTTGTACACCTGGAGCATGTCACCCTCCTGGGCGATGATGGTCATCGCGTGTGCGCCGTCCTTGCCCGAGACGTCGACCGGCACCGGATGCCCCTGCGCCACCGACTTCTCGACTTCGGTGAGGACCGCCCTGCGGTCGGCGGCGCTGTCGAGATCCTGGCGCTCGTAGTCGCTGCCGGTGGCACCGCCGACGGCGGAGTCATTGATCCGCTCCTGCCCCTCGGGCCCCATGCCGGTCCATTTCTCGCCGCCTTCGCCTTCGGTGTGCAGCCGGTGCTGTTCGGCCACCAGTCGCTGCTTGAAGGCGTCGGGGTCGTCCTCCTGCCCGTCGGGACCAC
The DNA here is from genome assembly GCF_044455985.1 of Streptomyces sp. NPDC051064. NCBI lineage: Bacteria > Bacillati > Actinomycetota > Actinomycetes > Kitasatosporales > Streptomycetaceae > Streptomyces > Streptomyces sp. NPDC051064. Next base: position 171,090 of record NZ_JBITFK010000011.1, on the reverse strand, counting down.
CGGTGAGTTCGAGCGCGTACAGGGGGTCGACCATCGCGCGGGACGTGACGGTGGACGAGGCTACGCAGGTGCCCTCGGAGCCGTCGCCGCCCTGGATCCACCGCTGTCCGTCGAATGTGACGTAGTCCGTATTGTTGTTCGAACCGTTCGCCGCCAGCCCCTCGTCGTTCATGCTGTCCGCGGCGGTGACCACCGGAGTGAGGTGCCGGCGCATCCAGTCGGGGTCCTTGCCATGGATCTTGTCCTGGAAGGTGCCGATCTCGGCGACGCTGTGGCCGGCCGCCAGGGCCTTCATCAGGTAGGCCCGCTCCTGTGGGGTCTGCGACTTCGCGAGCATCCGCTCCATGGCCATCTCGTCGTCAAGGCTCAGCAGGTCCATACGCGCCGACGTGCGCTCCAGCTCCCCGGCGGTGAGGATCTCGTTCAGCTCGGCGTCGGCGCCCGCGACGCCGGTGTCGGCGAGCATCAGCTTGTCGACGGCAGTCAGTTCGCTGGTGTCCATCTTCCCGGCCCGCGCCTCTGCGGCCAGCTTGTTCAGGTCCCTGGCCGCGACGCGGGTGGCCTCCTGCGCGTCGGAGACGGCGGTGTGCATCAGATCGACCGCGTAGGAGCTGAAGTGGGCGGCGTTCTTACGGTCCCACTCCTCTTCGTCGTTCTCGTGCATGCCGTCGAAGAAGCCGTCCCTGCCGCCGAGCGTGTTCTTCTGCTCCAACAGCTGTCCACGGCCCCGCTCGTCCTGGCGCTGCGCGGCGCCGATCGCGTCGGCCAGCGTCAGCAGCACCGAGGCGCCTTCATGGAACGCCTCGCTCATCTGGGTCACGGCCCGCCCGGCGGCTTTCACCGCGTCGGAGGCGAGGACGCTCGTGTCGCCGACCCATACCTCCGGAAGGCCTTTGCGGCCCACCCGGTCGACCTGGTCGAAGACGGTGCCGACGTTGCCGACCTGGCCTCGGTAGAGGGTTGCCAGGCTCTCGAGGACGCCTTGGTCCCCGCCCGGTGCGGGCACCGAGAGGGCGTCGTCTATCAGGTCGAGAACCTCGTTCTTGCTCCCGGCACCGAGCAGTTTCTTGGACAGCCCGGCGAGCCACGCGAGGCGGATGGAAGGGGAGTCGAAGGGAGAGGGGAAGAACGACACCGGCGCACTCCTCAGTAGCTCGACAGGGCCGAGCTGCGCCCGCCCTGCGTCGGTGCGACGGTGGGGCTGCTCGCGTCATCGACGGAGACACCGGACACGCTTGTTCTCACCAGACCGTCGGTACCGCCGTAGGCCTTCTTGGCCAACTGCACCTTGCCACCGAGCTCGTGCAACGCCGATGCCAGTGTCTTGGCCTCCGCCTCCCATGCCTTGACGAACGCGTTGAGCGCAGACGCGGCGTCATCGCCGCCGGCATCGTCGTACGAGTAACTGGTGCGGGTCCTGACGGCCGAGCTGACGCCGTCCATATCCGTACCGGCGTCGTCGAGTTGCAGGGCCTGGCCGGTCATACCTGCCTTGGCCTGGTAGCCGTCGAAGCCCACCGCGCCTCCCCCGTATGCATTCGATCATGACCGCAGGCAGGCTAACACCCACTTCATATAAGAAGGTCACATACCATCCGCCGCACACACTTCCTCGACATCACCCACCCCACGGTACGGGCGCGATCTTCCGCAACCGGGACGGCCAGGTACTCAGCGCCTGGACACTCGACGTGCTCGACGGGCAGATCCGGACCATCCACACGGTGAACAACCCCGACAAGCTCGGGCACGTCGGTCCTGTGGCGGACGCCTGGGCGGCTCTCCGCGAAGCGAACCCGGCGCACCGGCCCACCGATTGATCCGAGGCCGGACCCGGTCTGCCGGCGCGACGTGAGGCAGACCGGGGGTTCAGTGGGTCACCGGGCCGACATACCGACGTCCGGCCCAGGGGGCCTCAGACGTCCAGCGCGTCGATGAGGGCCTTGGTCACGTCCTCGGTGGAGGCGGTGCCGCCGATGTCGCGTGTGAGGATGCCCGCCCCGGTGGTCGCCTCGATGGCCTTGTTGAGGCGGGCCGCCTGGTCGGGAAGGCCGAAGTGCTCCAGCATCAGGGCGGCGCTGCCGACGGCCCCGATCGGGTTGGCCAGGCCCTGACCGGCGATGTCGGGCGCCGACCCGTGCACCGGCTCGAACATGCTGGGAAAGCGGCGCTCGGGGTTGAGGTTGGCGCTGGCGGCCAGGCCGAGGCTGCCTGCCAGCGCGCTGCCGAGGTCGGAGAGGATGTCGGCGTTGAGGTTGGAGGCGACGACGACGGAGAGGTCCTCCGGCTGCAGCACGAACTTCGCCGACATCGCGTCGACCAGGACGCTCTCCGTTTCCACGTCCGGGTAGTCGGCGGCGACGCGCTTGAACACGTCGTCCCACAGAACCATGCCGTACTGCTGAGCATTGCTCTTGGTGACGGAGGAGACCTTGCGCCGGTCGCGGGTGCGGGCGAGGTCGAAGGCGAAGCGCATGATGCGCTCGCATCCGACTTCGGTGAACAGGGCCGACTGGACGGCCACTTCACCGCCCGGGCCACGGCCGGCGAGGTTGCGACCGCCCAGACCGGCGTATTCGCCTTCGCTGTTCTCACGGACGACGACCCAGTCGAGCTCGGTGTCGTCGGCCTTGCGCAGCGGGCTGGTGACTCCGGGCAGGAAGTGGACGGGCCGGATGTTGGCCCACTGGTCGAAGCTCTGGCAGATCTTCAGCCGCAGTCCCCAGAGACTGATGTGGTCGGGGACGGTGGGCCAGCCGACGGCACCGAAGTAAATGGCGTCGAAGTCCTTGAGGCGGTCGAGGCCGTCGTCGTCGATCATCTTCCCGGTCCGTGCGTAGTAGTCGCAGCCCCAGGGGAACTCCTGCCAGTCGAAGGCGAAGGCCCCCTCGGAGTCGGCGGCCAGGGCGTCCAGCACGGTGCGGCCCGCGGAGACGACTTCGGCGCCGACACCGTCGGCGGGGATGGCGGCGATTCGGAAGGTGCGGGTTGCGGTCACAAGGGCCTCCGGTGATGGGATCCCGCTCGTACGGAGCCAGGAGCCGGTGGTGGTTCGTCGTGTTCGAGTCAACCCAGTGCGGCCGGGGACGTCCAAGACGAGCTTCCGATACGACCGATAGGCTCAGCCGATCGGTGAGGCGACAGCCCTGCGGCGCTACGGCGTCCGAAGGGCCTTCTGACGGGCATAGGTTCGGGTGAGTTCGAGGAAAGCCCGGGCGCCGGGGGTCAGATGAGCGGGCAAGCTGAGCATGGCGACGTGAAGATGCGCCGTGGGCTCGATCGACGCCACGGCGGCACCGCATCGGCGGGCGAGGCGGGTCCAGGACGCGGGCAGGACGGCTATGCCGACCCCCGTGAGGACGAGGGGAAGGATGGAGGCGCGGTGGTCTACGACCGCGACGATCTCGGTGCCGGTGGTGTGCGCGGTGATGTCGTCCACGATCGCGCGCATCAGGCTGCCGCTCCGTGAAGCGATGAGTTTGTGCCCGCCGAGTTCTTCGGGGCGCAGGGTCGCGCCGTCCCTCACCGCCGCTTCCGGGCCGGCCACCACGACGAACGGCTGCTCCTCGACCGGCAGTATGTCGAGTCCTGACACGGCCACGGACTTGGCGGCACCGAGGAGCCCCAGTTCGCAGGCGCCGCTACGCACGAGATCGACGACTTCCTCGGGTGTGAAGGCCGCGTGGCTGCTGACGGTGACGGACGGATGCGAGGCTGCGAAGCGGTGGATCAGGGTCGTCAGCGGCTCGATTCCGGGCGAGGGCATGGCCGCCACGTCGACGGTCCCGCCGTGCAACCCCGACAGCGCCGCGGCCCTGTCCCGTACGGCGGCCATGTCACGCAGCACGCGGCGGCTGGGTTCGAGGAGTTCCGCACCGGCCTCACTGAGCGTCACCCCGCGGCCCATGCGGTGGAACAGCGGGACGCCCAGATCCGCTTCCAGGTTCGCCATCGCCTGGGACAGGGAGGGCTGGGCCACGTGGAGCGCGACGGCCGCCTTGCTGAAGCCGCCGTGCTCCACGATGGCGAGGAAGTATTCGAGTTGCCGAGCGTCCACCATGCCTCCAAGCCCGCGGTCTGCGGGTACCAGAGGGACCTTAACTCCTGGTGGAGGCCACGCTCTCGCCCTCGGTGTCCAGGCTGTTCTCCCGCGCCGTCGGCACCGCGGCCGCTCCGTCGCGTGCCTGTGCGGCTCGCCCGTCCCGCACTGCCAGGTCCGTCGCAGGACTCTCCGCCTCGCCGTCCGGCACGTAGGCGTCCTCTCGGATCTCGCCTGACAGCACCTTGCGGGCCCGGGTCAGGTCGAGGCCGTTCTCCCAGCGGGCGACGACCAGGGTGGCTACTGCGTTTCCGTAGAAGTTGACCAGGGCCCGGCATTCGGACATGAACTTGTCGATGCCGAAGATGAGCATGATGCCGGCCGCAGGCACATGCCCGACGGTGGAGAGGGTCGCGGTGAGCGCGATGAAGCCGCCGCCGGCGACTCCGGCCGCCCCCTTGGACGTCAACAGCATCACCGCGAGCAGACCGAGCTGCTGGCCGATGGACAACGTGGTGTCGGTGGCCTGCGCGATGTACAGCGTGGCCAGGGACAGATAGATCGCGGCCCCGTCGAGATTGAAGCTGTAGCCGGTGGGCACCACCAGGCCGACCGTCGACTTCTCGGCACCCATGAAGTTCAGCTTCCGCATCAGCCCGGGGAGTGCGGGCTCGGCGGTGGAGGTGCCCAGGACGAGGAAGAACTCCTCCTTGAAGTACCGGAACAGCTGGAAGATGTTCAGCCGCACATATGCGGCCAGCACCCCGCCCAGCACGACCACGACGAAGAGGATGGAAGTGACGTAGAAAAGCAGGATCAGCGAGCCGAGACTGGTCAGCGTCGAGAGCCCGAACTTCCCGATGGCGTAGGCCATCGCGCCGAAGGCGCCCAGAGGGGCCGCCTTCATCACGAACGAGAGCACCTTGAACACCACTTCGGTCAGCCGGTTGACTCCCGCTATGAGCGGCTCACCTGCCTTGCCGACAGACTTCAGCGCGATGCCGAAGATCACCGCGAGGAAGATCACCTGCAGGATGTCTCCCTCGACGAACGCACCGAAGAAGCTGTTCGGGACCAGCCCGGTGAGGAACTCCCACCAGTGCTGGTGCTCCCCCGCCTCGATGTACTGGCCGGCGTCACCGGAGACATCCAGTTCGGAAGGGTCCGCGTGCACTCCGTCGCCCAGCCGGAAGACATTGATCGCCACCAACCCGGTGACCAGAGCGACGATGGTGCCCACCTGGAAGTAGGTGAGGGCCTTGATGCCGGTCCGGCCGACCTTCCTGAGATCGGCGACACCCGCGATGCCACCGATGATGGTCAGGAAGACGATGGGCCCGATCAGCATCTTCATCGCCGTGATGAAGGTGGTGCCGATCGGCTCCATCGAGGTGGCCAGATCCGGCCGGCGCCAGCCGAGCAGGATCCCGACCACTATGGCCACCAACACCTGTACATACAGCAACCGGTACCACGGCCTGCTCTTCATCACTGCGCCGCCTGCGGCTTCGTTCGGGGCATGCGTCATTGCAACCTCCATCCAGGCACGGGCATGGGTCGGCGGCGCTCTCGCACAAGGCGAGCACTCATCCTTGGGAAGATGCTGTGCGCGCGGTGCCGGCTCCGACGACCCGTACGACCCCGGGTCCCACCCGCCGTCGCACCACCTACGGGCCACAGTGAAGCCGGTAACGGGCCACGGGGTCCACGACCAAAAACCGATCCCCCGTATAGGCAGTACCTATACTTCAGCCCTCTGATGGGCGGGGCGCCCGCAGACCGGAGAGCACTCCGGTGTCAGGGGCGGGACAGCGCACGGGCGATTCCTGCGGCGACAGTAGTGGCAAGTACCCAGCCCGCCGCGACCAGCAGGTACGACAACCGCTGGGCGCCTCCCTCCGGGTTGAAGTCGCGCTCCTGCCCGAGGTCGACCAGCGGCAGCAGCAGGTCGGTCGTACAGGCCACCGGGTTGAAGTGTGGGGGCTCGGCCGGCTTCAGTGGGGACGGGGGTGAGACCGAGTACGCGGCAGGTGCGGTGGAGCCGGGGGCCGGCCCCGGCGCTGCCAAGCGCTCCTCGCGTACAGCACTCGGCGTGCTTCGGCCTGGTCGCCCGCTCGGAGGTATAACTCGGCGAGCTGTTCGTACGGTTGGGGCCGGTATCCGGACGGGTCCCGCGCCAGCCGGCGGAGCCGTGCCGCGGCGGGGAGCTCCGGCTTAGGAGCCTCGTACCTGAGGCCGTCCAGGCCGAGCTGTGCGGGCCAGCGCTCCGGATCGTCGCCGATGACGCCGAGCTGGGCGTGTTCCAGGTCCACCTCCCCGTATCGGCTCGGCCGGCCGCAGCAGGAGTTCGGTGGCTCGAAGCACGGGGTCGAATGTGAAACCGGCGACCGTTCGCCCGTCCACTTGATCACCGCGTGCGATCGGGGCATGCGCGGAACGGGCATAGGCATCGAATATCCCACCACGACCTCGACTCCGCCATGAACCACCTCCGGCGAGATCGGCGCTTTCCGCGAATACGTCACCCTATTTTGTCCGATGGGTCGACTGAGCGGCTCATATGAGGAGTTCTGGCGTTCGGCCGCTCACACCCGCCGCTACCGCCTCGGTCCCGTGCCGGGCGTCGCCTGCGCCCGCGGTTGTTCCGGGCGGGCCACGAGTACCTCGACGCCGTCCGCCTGGAGGGCGTCGAGGTCGAAGGCCGGGATGCCCGAGTCGACGATGACGAGGTCGAAGGCGGTCACGGGGGCCAGTTGGTAGAGCCCGCGCCGGCGGAACTTCGTGTGGTCGACCAGAAGGACCTTGCGGGCGCACGCATCCATCAGGGCTCGCTTCACCGCCACCGTCTCCTGCGACTGGTGGTAGCAGTGGCCACGGGTGATGGCGGTCGTGGAGGCGAAGAGCGTGTCGGCGCTGAGACTGTTCACGGCGTCCACCGTGCGCAGGCCGAGGAAGGCGTCGTAGGCAGGGTAGTAGGTGCCGCCCAGGGAGATGAGCTCGATGCCCGGGCTGCCGGCCAGCGTCTGGGTGACGGGACCGAAGTTGGTGATGACGGTCAACGGGGCGTGCCGGCCCAGGAGACGGGTGAGTGCCAGAGCCGTCGTACTGTCGTCGATGACGACCGCCTGCCCGGGCTTGACCAGAGGCAGGGCGGCGCGGGCGATGGCCTCCTTGGCCCCCGTCATGGCGCGGGCACGGTGGCGCACGTCGCCGTGGAAGGCGGTCGAGGGCTGCGCCGTCGCACCCCCGCGGACCTTTCTCAGCCAGCCCCGGTCCTGAAGGTAGTCGAGGTCCCGGCGGATGGTCATGGCGGTCACGCCCAGCTCGTCCGCCAGCTGCTCGATCCGGACGAAGCCCCTGTCCACGACGCGGACTTTGATCCGCTCCCTCCGCTCGCGGGGTTTCCTGCCGCTCATGTCGGCCGGTTGCCGGTCCTCTGCTCCCACAGGCGCTCCTGTTCGTTTTCTGTGAAGTGCACATCCCCTGCCGCCGACGGCCCCCCGTTGCGGAACGAGGGCCGTCGGCCGGAGTCCGCATCCCGCATGCCTTGATCCCGAACGCCGAGCGAACATCGAATGCCGGGGAAACAGCACAGCAATTGTTCAATTACTGCGGTCCGTTGACACAAATGAAACATCTGAGTTTCCTGAGCGTTGCCTTCAGTGTCGATGAGCAGGGAGTGGAACATGAGAAGACCGGCACGTCTCGCTCTCACCGGCATCCTCGCCATGGGCGCGCTCGTATCGTGCGCGGAGGAGCCCGGCGGCACGGCCGGCTCCGGTGGCAGCAGTGGCACGGGCAAGGTGGCGTTCCTGATGCCCGACCTCGCCTCCACCAGGTACGAGCAGTACGACGCCCCCCTTTTCAAGAAGCGCATGGGGGCGCTCTGCCAGGAATGCAAGGTCATCTACCAGAACGCCGACAGTGACGCGTCGTTGCAGCAGCAGCAGGCCAACTCGGCGATGGCGCAGGGCGCCAAGGTCATCGTGCTGGACCCGGTCGACTCCGATTCCGCGTCCACCATCGTGCAGATGGCGCATTCCCAGGGCGTCAAGGTGATCGCCTACGACCGCCCGGTGACCAGGAAGGCCGCGGATTTCTATGTCTCGTTCGACAACGAGGCGATCGGTGAATCCATCGGCCGGTCGCTGGTCGGCCGCCTCGAGAAGACGGGAGCGAAGGGCGGACTGCTCCAGGTCAACGGTTCTCCGACCGACGCCGCCGCCGGGCTGATCAAGAAGGGCATCCACAAGGCGATCGACGACAGCGGGTTCGAACTGCTCGCCGAGTACGACACGCCGGACTGGTCACCGGAGAAGGCGCAGCAGTGGGCGAGCGGGCAGATCGCCCAGTACCCCGGCCGGATCGCCGGCGTGGTGGCCGCCAACGACGGCACCGGGGGCGGAGTGATCGCGGCCTTCAAGGGCGCCGAGGTGAAGGTCCCTCCGGTCACCGGCAACGACGCCGAGCTGGCGGCGGTCCAGCGCGTCGTATCGGGCGACCAGTACAACACCATCTCCAAGCCCATCAAGACGGTCGCGGAGGCGGCGGCGGAGGCCGCCCATCAGCTGATGGAGGGTGAGACGCCCAAGGGGGACTCGACGCTCTTCGACACGCCTTCGCAGCTTTTCGAACCGACGGTGGTGACGCGGGAGAACGTCAAGGAGGTCATCTTCGGTCCCGGCGGGGTGCTCGAGCCCGCGGATGTCTGCACCCGCGTGTACGCCGACGACTGCCGGCGTCTGGGCATCGAGTAGCGGCGTCCTGTGCCGGAGCGAGAGAGGGGACACATGACGAGCTCCGCGATCCCGGCGACCTCCGGTTCGCCTGGGACGGGCCCGGGAACCGACGGGACGGTCGTGCTGTCGCTGCGGGGTGTGAGCAAGCAGTTCGGCGCGGTCGCCGCGCTCAGCGGCATCGATCTCGACGTCGAGGCCGGTGAGGTGGTCGCCGTGGTCGGGGACAACGGCGCCGGCAAGTCCACGCTCGTGAAGATCCTCTCGGGTGTGTACGCGCCCGACGCGGGGGCGGTCTCCTTCCACGGAAGGGAGGTCTCGTTCGACTCCCCGGGCGCCGCGCACGCGTTGGGCATCGCGACGGTCTACCAGGACCTGGCGCTGTGCGAGAACCTCGACGTCAAGGCGAACCTCTTCCTGGGCCAGGAGCTGCGGCCCTGGATGCTGGACGACGTCGCCATGGAGAAGCGGTCCTGGGAACTGCTGCGTGAGCTGAGGGCCAGGATCCCCACGCTCGACGTCCCGGTGGCCGCTCTCTCCGGCGGTCAGAGGCAGACGGTGGCGATCGCCCGGGCCCTGCTCGGCCGGCCGGAGGTCGTCCTGCTGGACGAACCGACGGCCGCCCTCGGTGTGGCGCAGACCGCGGAGGTGCTCAACCTCATCGAGCGGCTGAGGGGCAAGGGGCTCGGCGTCGTCATGATCAGCCACAACATGGAGGACGTCCGGGCGGTCGCCGACCGGGTGGCCGTGCTCCGGCTCGGGCGCAACAACGGTGTGTTCGACGCCCGCGAGGTGACCTCCGAGGAGGTCGTCGCCGCGATCACCGGCGCCTCCGACAATGCCGTTTCGCAGCGTGCCGCGCGCCGCGCGGTCACTTCTCGGGAAGAGGAGGGACAGTCGTGACCTCTCTCGGCTCTCCGGTGGCGGCGGCCACCGGCCTGCAGGACGAGCCTCCGGCGGCGCGGCACGGTTTCCGGGACAGCGTCCGGGGCACGGTCCGCCAGGCACGCGCCGGCGACCTGGGCATGCTGCCGGTCGTCGCCGGTGTCGTGGTGATCTGGACGATCTTCCAGTCGCTCAACCAGACCTTCCTGTCCAGCACCAACCTGGTGAACCTGTCCTTCGACATGGTGTCCCTGGGTGTGATCGCGCTCGGAATCGTGTGCGTCCTGCTGGTCGGCCAGATCGACCTGTCGGTCGGCTCGGTGAGCGGGGTCGCCGCAGCCGTCACGGGCGTGGTGATGGTCCGTCACGAACAGTCGGTGTGGCTGGCGGTCCTCATCGCGGCCGGCGTCGGCGCGCTGATCGGCTGGGTCTACGGGCAGGTGCTCAACCGCTTCGGAGTGCCCAGCTTCGTCGTCACCCTCGGCGGCCTGCTCGCCTTCCTCGGCACCCAGCTCTGGCTCCTGCGCGGCCAGAACGCCATCAATCTGCCGTACGACTCCGCCCTGGTGAAGTTCGCCCAGGTGTGGTTCGTCCCCGACGCGCTGGCCTACGTGCTCATGCTCCTGACCGCCGGCGGTTTCCTCGCCGTCGGCCTGGCCCGCTCCCGCAGCCGCCGCCGTGCCGGGCTGTCGTCCGTATCTCCGCGGTGGCTGGCGGTGCAGTCCCTGGCCCTGGCGGCGGCGCTGCTGTTCGCGGCGTACTACCTGAACCGCACCCGTGGTGTCCCGTGGATGTTCGTGCTCTTCGTCGCCCTGGTCCTGATCCTGCACTACGTCCTCACCCGGACCGGGTTCGGCCGGTCCCTGTACGCGGTGGGCGGCAACGCGGAGGCCGCCCGCAGGGCGGGTATCGACGTACGCGGCGTGTACACCGCGGCGTTCGTCATGTGTTCCACCCTCGCCGCGACCGGCGGGGTCCTGGCCGCCGCCCGTCTCGCGGCGGCCAACCAGAGCACCGGCACCGCGGACGTGAACCTGAACGCCATCGCCGCGGCGGTGATCGGCGGGACCAGCCTCTTCGGCGGCCGTGGTTCCGCCTTCGCCGCGCTCCTCGGCGTGCTCGTCATCCAGTCGATCTCCAGCGGGCTCACCCTGCTCAATCTCGATTCCTCGTACCGCTTCATCATCACGGGCTGCGTGCTGCTGGTCGCCGTCGCCCTGGACTCCGCCGCCCGCCGCTCGCGGCAGGCACACGGAAGGGGCTGAGGGCATGACGTCGCTGGCCATCGACGCGGGCACCACCACGGTCAAGGTGGTCGGATACGGCTCGGACGGAACAGAACTGACGGTCAGCCACCGGCCGACGCGGGTGCTGCGGCCCCGGCCGGGTCTGGCGGAGCAGGACATGGGCCAGGTCTGGGAGGCGGTCGTCTCCGCCGTCCGCGAGGTCGTGGCCGCGCTGCCCGAAGCGCCTGATCTGGTCGCCGTCACCGGGCAGGGCGACGGAGCATGGCTCGTCGACGGCCGGGGCCGGCCCACCGGGCCCGCCGTGCTGTGGAACGACGGCCGGGCCGCCGACCTGGTCACCGGGTGGGAGCGCGACGGCACCCTGGAGCAGGCCTTCAGGATCTGCGGCTCCAGGCTGTCCACCGGCATGCCCAACGCCGTGATGGCCTGGATGCGGGAGCACGACCCGGACCGGACGCGCCGCTCCCGCCACCTGCTGACCTGCGGCGGCTGGCTCTTCCTGAAGCTCACCGGGGAAGCGGCCGTGGACGAGTCCGAGGCGTCGGCGCCCTTCCTGGACATCGGGCGACGTACGTGGTCCGATCGGCTGTTCGAGCTGTACGGCGTGGAGTGGGCCCGTGACCTGCTGCCCGAACTGCGCGACGACGACCACCGTGTGACCGCGCTCAGCACCGCCGCCACCGCCGCGACGGGACTGCCCGAGGGCATCCCGGTGGTGCTCGCCCCCTACGACATCTGCGCCACCGCCATCGGCTCCGGCGCCGTCAGCACCGGCCGCGCCTGCACCGTGCTCGGCACCACGCTGTCCACCGAGATCGTCACCGACTCGGCCGGCTGTGCGCTCACCGACGAGCCGGTGGGCATCACCGTCACCCTGGGCGTCCCCGGGCACTACCTGCGCGCCTTCCCCACCATGAGCGGCGGCGACATGCTGCACTGGGGCGCACGGCTCCTCGGGCTCGATTCGGTCGCGGACCTGATGGCCCTGGCCGAGCGCGGCGCCGAGGACACGGCCGGAGTGCGGTTCCTGCCCTACGTCTCCTCGGCCGGGGAACGCGCCCCGTTCTTCGACCCGGGAGCGCGCGGTTCCCTGTCCGGCCTGTCCCTGGACAGCGGCCGGGAGGACGTGGCCCGCGCGGTGGTGGAGGGCGCCACCATGGCCATCCGCGACTGTCTGGCCGCTTCCGTGGCCACCCCGGAGCTGTTGACCCTCAGTGGGGGCGGCGCACGGAGCGCGTACTGGACGCGGCTGATCGCGGATGTCGTCGGCCTCCCGGTGGCGATCCCCGCCGACGCGGAGACCGGGGCCCGGGGCGCCTGGCTGACCGGCATGGTCGCGACCGGCCGCGAGCCCGACTTCACGACCGCGGCGGCACGGCACGTACGGATCTCCGCGACCTGCGAGCCGGACCCGGGCAAGGGCTTGGCCGTGGGTGCCCGTTACGAGGAGTTCGTCCGGCTGCGGGAGCTGCACCGGCCGATCTGGGCGCTCGGGCGCGACGGCGCGGGTCTCGTCGGCGGAGCGGGCGCGTGAGCGGCGCCGACCAGGACGTCTGGCTGGGCATCGATCTGGGCACCCAGGGGGTCCGCGCGGTCGCCGTGGCCTCGGACGGCCGGCTGCTCGGGTCGGGGTCGTCGCCGCTGACCAGTAACCGGCGGGGCGAACGCCATGAACAGGACCCGGAACAGTGGTGGCGTGCGGTCTGCTCGGCCGTGGGGCAGACCTGCGCCGCGGGCACCGACCCGCGCCGCATCCGCGCCCTGGCCGTCGACGCGACCTCCGGAACAGTCACGCTGACCGACCGGCACGGCAGGTGCGTCGCCCCCGGCCTCATGTACGACGACGGCCGCGCGACCGTGGAGGCGGAGCAGGTCAACGCACTCGGCGAAGAGCAGTGGGCCAAGGCCGGCTACCGTCGGATGCAGCGTTCCTGGGGGCTTCCCAAGCTCCGCTGGCTGCTCGACCGGTATCCGCACGCGGTGGCGGACGGCTGGCGCCTCGCGCACCAGAACGACGTCATCAACCGCAGGCTCGTCGGGCACGAGGTGCCCACCGACACCAGCAACGCCCTCAAGTCCGGGGCCGACGCCGCGACGGTGTCATGGCCGGAGAAGGTCTTCGCCGCGCTGGCGATCCCCACCGGCGTCCTGCCCGGGCTGGTGCTGCCCGGCACCTTGATCGGCGAGGTCTGCGCCGGTGCCGCGGCGGAGTGCGGGCTCGTCCCGGGAATTCCCGTGGTCGCCGGGATGACGGACGGCTGTGCGGCCCAACTGGGCTCCGGGGCGACCGCGGTGGGGAGCTGGAACTCGGTCCTGGGCACCACGCTCGTGCTCAAGGGTGTCACCGAGGAACTGCTGCACGACCCGAACGGTGTCGTCTACTCCCACCGTTCGCCCTCCGGCCACTGGCTGCCCGGCGGGGCTTCCAGCACCGGTGCGGGCCTGGTCGCCCGGGAGTTCCCCGGCGTCGGGCTGGACCTGCTGACCGACGAGGCGGCGCCTCTGCTGCCCACCGGGCTGCTGCGCTACCCGCTGGTCTCGCCGGGTGAGCGATTCCCCTTCGTCGCCCCGGAGGCCGTGGCGTTCCGCAGCCGGGAACCGGCGGGCCGCGCCGAGGACTTCGCCGCGCTGATGCAGGGCGTCGCGTACCTCGAACGCCTCTGCTTCGACTACGTGGACCTGCTCGGTGCACCCACCGACGGGGCCGTCGTCCTCACCGGGGGCGCGACCCGTAACCCCGTGTGGAACCAGCTCCGCGCCGATGTGCTGCGCCGGCCCGTGTCCCTGCCCCGCCATGCCCAGCCCGCCCTCGGCATGGCTGTTCTCGCCGCCTCCGTCTGCGGTGACCCGGGCGGTCTGGACCGTGCCGCCGCCGCGATGGTGCGGCCCGACCGGGTGCTGGAGCCACGGGCCTCGGACCGATCCGCGCACGACGAGGGCTACGCCCGGCTGCTCGATCTGCTGGTCCAGCGTGGCTGGCTGCCCGCGACCGTCGCGGCCCACGCACAAGAAGGGACCGCATCATGAGTCTCCATGTCTTCCTCGTGCGGCACGGGGAGAGCGTCTGGCACGCCGAGAACCGCTACGCCGGGGTCACCGACATCGATCTCTCGGAGCACGGCCGCGCCCAGGCCGCGGGGCTCGCTTCCTGGGCAGGCCGGGCGGATCTCACGGCGGTGTGGTCCTCACCGATGCGACGCTGCCGGCAGACCGCGGAGGGGAGCGCGGCCCGCGCCGGTCTGCCGCTGAATCTCGAACCACGGCTGCGCGAACTCGATTTCGGCATCGCCGAGGGGATGACCCGCGCCGAGATGCGCGAGCGCCTGCCCGGCGCGTTGAAGGCCTTCGAGGCCGACCCGGTCGGGAGCCACTTCCCGGAGGGCGAGGATCCCGCCGCCGTCAGCGAGCGCTATGCCGGCTTCCTCGCCGGTCTGCGGGCCGGTCATCAGGAGGGGCGTGTCCTCGTCGTGGCCCACTCGACCGCCATCCGGCTCGCCCTCTGCCGACTGCTCGGCATTCCGCTCCGTGACTACCGCCGTGTCTTCCCCTACCTGGCCAACTGCGCGTTGAACGAACTGATCCTCCGAGACGGCACACCCTCGCTGCTGGCGCTGAACCAGCACGTGACCCCAGGAGTACCCGAGTGACCACGATCCTCGCGGCCGGCGACCACTTCGTCCGTAACTCCCTCTTCACCGACCACCTCCGGCCGGTCGCACCCGCGGCCACCTTCCGTGAACTCACCCTGCCCTGGCCCGTCGAGCCCTTCGGAGCGGTGGCCGAGGTCCACGAGGCCTCCGGCACGGAGGACCAGCTCATCGAGGCCCTGGGCGGGGTGGACATCTGCGTCACCCAGATGGCACCGCTGACGGAGCGGGTCCTCGATGCGAGCCCCGGGCTCCGTCTCTTCTGCGTCGGCCGGGGCGGCCCGGTCAACGCCAATCTCGCGGCGGCCACCCGGCACGGTGTCGCGGTCACCTTCGCCCCCGGCCGCAACGCCACCGCCACCGCCGAGCACACGGTCGCCCTGATGCTGGCTGCCACCCGCCGCGTACCCGCCACTCATCAGGACCTCACGGCGGGCATCTGGCGGGGCGACTACTACCGCTACGACAGGGTCGGCCCCGAGCTGGAGGGCAGCACGGTCGGCATCGTGGGATACGGCGCCATCGGCTCCCGGGTGGCCCGGATCGTCCAGGGTTTCGGCGCGCGTGTCCTGGTCGCCGATCCGTACGCCGACGACGCCGTCCTGGGGCCGGCGGAGCGGGTGGACCTCCCCGAGCTGATGCGCCGCTCGTCCTTCGTCACCGTGCACGCCCGGGCCACCCCGAAGACCGAGGGGCTGCTCTCCCGTGAGCTGATCGGGCTCATGCCGCCCGGCGGCGTACTCGTGAACTGCGCCCGTGGCTCCCTGCTCGACTACGACGCCGTCTGCGACGCCCTGGACGAGGGCCGCCTCTTCGGCGCGGCCTTCGACGTCTACCCGGAGGAGCCGCTGCCGCCCGGCTCCCGGCTCCGGCGCACCCCCAACGTCGTCATGACCCCGCATCTGGCGGGCGCAAGCAAGCAGACCGCCCACAACGCGTCCGCCCTCGTGGCCGGTGAGGTCGCCCGCTTCCTGGCCGGCCGCGCCCCGGCCCACTGCGCGAACCCGGAGGTGCTGCGGACCTGGTCATGACGGACGTACGAAGGGAGTTGGAGCAAGTCTCACGTTCCCGTGGAAAGGAAACCGCGTGCGCCGCAAGCTCCGGATGTTCCGAACCGTACTCGTCGCCGGGATCAGTGTCCCGGCCCTCCTCCTCGCCGCCCCCTCCCCCGGCGTCGCCGCCGGGAGCGACCGCGGCGGCCGGCCGGCCGAGCTGCCGTCCTACGTCTACGGGGGCGCGTGGCCGACCAGCCATCTGCAGGGTGTGACCGTGGACCGCGGGCGCGGCTTCGTCTACTGGTCGTTCACCCAGCAGCTGGTCAAGACCGACCTCGCCGGCACGGTCCTCGGGACCGTGGAGGGCCTCACCGGCCACCTCGGTGACATCGACGTCGGCGACCGGGACGGCAGGGTCTACGGATCGCTCGAGTACAAGGCGGCGGAATCGTTCTACATCGCCGTGTTCGACGCTCAGAAGATCGACCGGGTCGGGATGAACGCGGAGCGGGACGGCGTCATGACCGCGGTCCATCTCGACGAGGTGGCCGAGGACTTCACCGCCGACATGGACGGCAACGGCGTCTTCGACGGCGACACCGCCGACACCCCCGACCACCGCTACGGGTGCAGCGGCATCGACGGAGTGTCGTTCGGCCCCGAGTTCGGCAAGCGGGGCGGACGGCAGACGCTGAAGGTCGCGTACGGCGTCTACTCCCACACCGGCCGGACCGACAACGACCACCAGGTGATCCTGCAGTACGACATCAGCGCCTGGGGCAGGTACGCACGACCGCTCTCCCAGGCCGCCCCGCACCACAGCGGCCCCCGGCACCATGACGGCAAGTTCTTCGTCCGCACCGGCAACACCACCTACGGCGTGCAGAACCTCCAGTACGACCCGTACACCAGGAACTGGATCATGGCGGTCTACAAGGGCAGGAAGGAGGGCTTCCCGAACTACTCGTTCTTCACGGTCGACGGCTCCGCCGCGCCGGTACGCGGAGAGATCGAGGGCCAGCCCGCGCCGGAGACCGGCAAGCTCCTCACCCTCCGCGAGGCCGGCCTGCGCGACGAGGCGACCGGCATCCGCGGCTGGGAGTTCCACGGCAGCTACGGGTTCGACGCGCTGGGCGATGGCCGCTATTACGTCGCGGAGGGCCGGGCCGTGGAGAAGGACGGCGTCGTCGGGCAGGAGGGCGAGATCCGCCTGCACCGCTGGACGGGCGAACCCCCGGGTCCCTTCGAGCCCCTCGGCTGAGGGGTCCGCACGGCCTTCCTTGAACGCGACTGCGGTACGGGCACCGAGGGGCGTACGGAAGAGGCGGGCGCAGCAGCCCGCGGGCCCCTGCCGGACCGGGACGAACAACGCCCCGGTCCGGGACGGCTGAAGGGGGGTCGGGGTCCTCGACGCCTCGGCTGTCGTTCATGGCACTCCTCATGGAGACGGGCACGTCCCCGGACCGCCGGCGGCCGGAGCACACCGATGACGCCATGCCCGCCCCCAGCGGGTCGGAGGTGTCCGTTGGCGGACCCTTGACTCCCCACGCCCGGCCCTTGACGCGTCATTGGCGAAGCCTTCCGGTCCCGTCCATCGCGTCGTGTGTGCCCGGCTCGGCCTGACACCCTCCGGCACCACCTGGCGCCACTCGGCGCCATCTGGTGCCACTCTGCGCCATCCATCAGGCATGCACACGTATGGCGCCACATTAACCCCCACAGGCACCACAGCATTTTCGCAGGTCAGCACGGATTCAGCGTCGCGGCGGTCCCGCGACACCTCCTCACCCTTGCGCTTGGCGCCATGATGGTGCCATGATGGCGTCATGGACCTCACCCCGTACGTCGACACCATCCGCCGCGACCTGGCGGTGGCCGCCGAAGCCGGCGGCGACGAAGCCCGTGAGCTGGCAGAGAGGCTCACCGCTCCCCTGGAGTCGGCGATCCGGCTGACCATGCTCAATGTGCTCTCCGCCGCGATGGACGAGATCACCCGGGAACTCGCCCCCGGCTCGGTCGACGTACGGCTGCGCGGGCTCGACCCCGACTTCGTGGTGACACCGCCGCCCGGCGACAGCGGCGCTTCCACGGAGCCGGCAGCACCTTTCGAATCCGCCGGAACCCCGGCCGACAGCGACGAGGGCGGCACCGCCCGCGTCAACCTGCGCCTGCCGGCCCACCTCAAGACCCGCGCAGAGGAGGCAGCGGCCCGCGAGGGCCTGTCGGTCAACGCGTGGGTGGTCCGCGCCGTGTCGGCCGCGGCCGACGGCGGCGCCCAGCCGCGCACGACGGAGAAGACCCGGACCGTCGGACAGAGCTTCACGGGCTGGGTGCGCTGAGCGCACCCTGGCCGCACCGCTTCACCCACACCACGTCCCACCATCGGGGACGCCTTGAAGACCCAAGAGGACGGGACAGCCATGCCTTCTTTCGACACTCCCGAACCGATCTCGGTCACCGCACACGTGGAGGCCGGTTCCATCCAGTTCACCGCGGGCGACCGCCTCGACACGGTGGTCGCGATCCTGCCCCGTGACCCGAAGAAGGACGTGGACGTGCGGACGGCGGACCAGACCGAGATCACGTACGCCGGCGGCACACTGACGGTCAGGACGCCCAAGACCAACCTGCTCGGCCGCACCGGCACCGTGGACGTGACCGTCGAACTGCCCACGGGCTCACGCATCGACATGACCGGCGCCTGGGCCCAGGTGCTCGGTGAGGGCCGGCTCGGCGAGGTCCGGGTGAAGACCTCGTCCGGGGACGTCCGCCTCGACACGACCGGCCCACTGTGGCTCAAGGCCTCCCACGGCTCGATCAGCGTGGACCGGGTCGAGGGCCTGGCCGAGATCACCACCAGCTCGGGCAGCCTGCGCGTCGGCATCGTCGACGGCCCCGCCGTCCTGAAGAACTCGCACGGCACCACGACCGTCGACGCCGTGACCGGCGAAGTCCGGGTGAGTGGCGCCAACGGCGACATCGAGATCCGGCGCGCCGAGGACTCGGTGACCGCCACCACCGCCCACGGCACCCTCCGCGTGGGCGAAGTGGCGCGCGGCACAGCCCAGCTGGAGACGAACTACGGCGCCATCGACATCGGCGTCCGCGCGGGCACGGCCGCCTGGCTCGACGTCAACTCGGGCTCGGGCCAGGTTCGTAACGCGCTCACCGCGTCCGACGCCCCGGAGGAGACCGAGGACACCGTCAAGATCCGCGCCCGCACCCGGCACGGAAACATCGACATCCGCCGCGCCAAGGCCGGAACGGCCTGAACACCGGCCCCGCCGGCTCGCCCACCACGCCCCAGCCACTTCACCCTTCGAACGGGAGGGCTCCATGCCTTCACCTGTCATGCCCACGTCCAATCGAGAGCCCGGCGCGCAGTCACCCGCCGCCATCTCCGCCGTCGGTCTGCGCAAGTCCTACGGGGACAAGACCGTCCTCGACGGCATCGATCTGCACATCCCGGCGGGGTCCGTCTTCGCCCTGCTCGGCCCGAACGGCGCCGGCAAGACCACCGCCGTGAAGATCCTCTCCACGCTCATCACGGCAGACGGCGGGCAGGCGCAGGTCGCGGGTCACGACCTCACTGCGGACCCGCAGGCGGTGCGGGCCGCGATCGGCGTCACGGGTCAGTTCTCCGCAGTCGACGGCCTGATCACCGGCGAGGAGAACATGCTCCTCATGGCCGACCTGCACCACCTCTCCCGCAGCGAGGGGCGGCGCACCACCGCCGAACTGCTGGAGCGCTTCGACCTGGTCGATGCCGCGAAGAAGCCCGCCCAGAGCTACTCGGGCGGCATGAAAAGGCGCTTGGACATCGCCATGACCCTGGTCGGCGGCCCGAGGATCATCTTCCTCGACGAGCCGACCACCGGCCTCGACCCCCGCAGCCGCCACACCATGTGGGGCATCATCCGCGAACTCGTCGCCGACGGCGTCACCGTCTTCCTCACCACCCAGTACCTGGAGGAGGCGGACGAACTCGCCGACCGCATCGCCGTACTCCACGACGGCAAACTCGCCGCCGAGGGCACCGCCGACGAACTCAAGCGGATGATCCCCGGCGGACACATCCGGCTCCGCTTCACCGACCCGGCCGCATACCGCTCCGCCGCCTCCAGCCTGGGCGAGGTCACCAGGGACGACGACGCGCTGTCCCTGCGGATCCCGAGTGACGGCAGCCAGCGCGAGCTGCGCTCCATCCTCGACTGGCTGGACTCGGCCGGCATCGAGGCGGACGAACTGACCGTGCACACCCCCGACCTCGACGACGTCTTCTTCGCGCTGACCGGCCCCCTGACCGGCCCGTCCAACGTCCCCAGCCAGCCCAAGGAGAACGTCCGATGAGCTCCCTCTCCCTCACCGTGCGCGACTCGTCCACCATGCTGCGCCGCAACCTGCTGCACGCCCGGCGCTACCCGTCGCTCACCCTGAACCTGCTGCTCACCCCGGTCATGCTCCTGCTGCTCTTCGTCTACATCTTCGGAGACGCCATGAGCGCGGGCATCAGCGGCGGAGACCGCTCCGACTACATCGCCTACATCGTCCCCGGCATCCTCTTGATGACCATCGGCTCCACCACGATCGGCACCGCCGTGTCCGTCTCCACGGACATGACCGAGGGCATCATCGCCCGCTTCCGCACCATGGCCATCCACCGGCAGTCGGTGCTCATCGGGCACGTCGCCGGCAGCGTGCTGCAGTGTGTGATGAGCGTGGTCCTCGTCGGGGCCGTCGGAGTGGCCATCGGATTCCGCTCCACGGATGCCACGGCCATGGAGTGGCTGGCGGCGTTCGGGCTGCTCGCGCTGTTCGCGCTGGCGCTCACCTGGATCGCGGTCGGCATGGGGCTGGTCAGCCCGAACGCCGAGGCGGCCGGCAACAACGCCATGCCGCTCATCTTCCTGCCGCTCATCTCCAGCACCTTCGTACCGGTCGACGCCATGCCGGGCTGGTTCCAGCCGATCGCCGAGTACCAGCCCTTCACCCCCGCCATCGAGACCCTGCGAGGCCTCCTCCTCGGGACCGAGATCGGCCACAACGGATGGCTCGCGGTCGGATGGTGCCTGGCGCTCACGGTCCTCGGCTACCGCTGGTCCAAGGCACGGTTCGACCGCGACGCGAAGTAACCGGCCTGCGATTCGGACCGCCTCCCGCGAGCGATGTCATCGCAGCGGGAGTCAGTCCTTGCGCCCGGTGGTGGCCACGGTGACGCCGAGGCCGATCATCGCGAGCCCGCCGACGCCGCCGACCAGGGAGAGCCGCTGAGGCGAGCGGGCGAACCAGTCCCGCGCAGTGGCCGCGACCAGCCCCCACGCGCAGTCCGAGACCACGGCGATGACATTGAAGACCAGGCCGAGCACGAGCATCTGAGCCGCGACGTGCCCCTGGTCACGGTCGACGAACTGCGGGAGGACGGCCGCGAAGAACACGATGGTCTTGGGGTTCGACACACCGACGGCGAACCCCTCCCAGAACGTGCGCGAGCCACCCTGAGCCGCCGCGCCGCCGGCGAACGCGGCCCGCAGCGAACCGCGCTCCCGCCAGGCCTTGACGCCGAGATACACCAGGTAGGCGGCGCCTGCCAGCTTGAGCACCGTGAAGACGAGGGCGGAGCGCTCGACGACGGCCCCGATCCCCGACGCCACGGCCACGATGAGCACGTAGGCGCCCAGCGTGTTCCCCACGACCGTGGTCAGCGCGGCGCGGCGTCCCTGGGCCAGCGCCCGCCCGATCACGAACAGC
Organism: Streptomyces sp. NPDC051064; assembly: GCF_044455985.1. Classification (NCBI taxonomy): domain Bacteria; kingdom Bacillati; phylum Actinomycetota; class Actinomycetes; order Kitasatosporales; family Streptomycetaceae; genus Streptomyces; species Streptomyces sp. NPDC051064. The sequence goes on along the minus strand of NZ_JBITFK010000011.1, from coordinate 149,793 downwards.
ACGCTGGGGCCGGGGACGATGATCAGCAGGAACGACATGGCCGCGAAGGCGAGCAAGCGGTCGGTGGACACCATGACGGTCATGCAAGCACGGGGAGGGTTCGCTCCTCCACCGGTTTCCCGGCCCGCCGCACGGTCCGGACGGCCCCAGGCCGAGAGCTCTTCGCGGGGTGCCGCGGCGGGTGAGGTCGGGCGGCTGCCGCGCAGCGCCCGTCCTCCGGTGTCATCCGCCGTCAGGAGGCGGTGGCTCCGTAGACGCCCATCTCGTGGATCGAGTAGCCCCAGGTCGTCTTCCGCTCGACCCCCTGCACGCGGACGTATCGCACGGCCTCGTCGGCGGTGAGCCGCACGACGTCGTTGCCGCAGTCGTCCGGGCGCTGCGTGGACACGGTCTTCCACTCCTTCCCGTCCTGGGAGGTCTGGACGGCGTACTCCGCCGCACAGGCGCCCTCCCAGGCGAGGGTCACCGCGGCGACTCGCGCCGGGGCGGCGAGCTCGATCTGCACCCACTCGTCGTCCGAGTAACCGGATGCCCAACGGGTGCCCATCAGGCCGTCGTTGACATGGCCGGGTGCCAGGCGGTCGAGGTCCTGCTCCACGCTGGACGCGGATGCCGTTCCTTTCAGGGCCAGGTTCTCCCCGCCACCCGCGGAGTCCCAGAGCTGCAGCCGGACACCGGCCTGGACGAGGAAGGCGTCGAGCACTCCGTCACCGACCTTGGGCTGGGCCTTCCCCCAGGAATTGCGCGGCGGATCGACCCGCACGGCGCGGGCCCGCTGCTGGAGCTCGTCGGACTCGGCGAGCAGCCGGCCGGAGGTCTCCTCGTCCCCTGACTGCCGCGCCTGGAGCGCGTCGAGCATCGTCACCACCGCCTTGCCCCACAGCTCGGTCGCATCCAGCCAGGGCGCCGCGTCGACGGTGAAGCCCTCTTCCACGGATCCGCCGCGGATCGTGGCCGGGGACCGCTCGACGGCGGTCGCGTAGGTGCGCAGGGCCTTGACGGCGCCGGTGCGGTTCCCCTCGTCCCATGCCTTCCAGAACTCCGCTGTGCGCCGCGCGAGTTCGGGTGCCTGGGGCTGCCAGGGAGTGGTGTCGAAGGTCGGGGCCATGTGTTCGAGGTCGCCGAGAACGAGCAGGGCGTCGGTGGCCTCGCGGTCGCCGCCCGCGAGGTAGGACATGGCGTTACGCCAGTTCCTCTCCGCGTCGTACGCCCGGTCGTTCCAGGTGAAGTCGGCGGTCCCGAAGACGGCGACCTTGCTCGCGTACGGCTGGTTCATGGGGTTCGCCACGATCCCGGAGATGTGCTCGGACAGGCCCGCCTCGCGCTTGTCGTACGGTGCGAGCAGCAGCCGTCCGCTGGTGTTGCCGAAGTCGTTGACCGGATAGTTGTCCCAGACGAAGACCTTGCGGCCGAACGCCTTCGCCGCCTGCTCCGCCTCCTCGTCGGTGATCTGTGCGGGAACGACGCCCACGCCGGTCCACATCACCTCGACCGCGGGGTCCAGTGTGTCCCGTAAGGCCTGCTTGTAGGGCGTTTCGGAGAGGTCCGAGTACTCGGTGGGCACCATCTGCAAGGGCCACGTGCCCTCGTGGGTCGCGATGAAGGTGCGCTGTACGTCGTTGAGCAGGTCGACCTGGGCCTTTCCGGCCGCTCCTCTGCCCGGCTCGCCGTACGCCTCCCGGTCGCCCTCGCAATTCCAGCTGGCGTAGTCGATGTCGTCGAGCGGGAGGGAGAAGGCGCGGGTCCCGAGGTCGTACAGGGCCTGGAGCTTGGCCTTGAGCGCCTTGCGGTCGGCGGGGTCGGAGTAGCAGATCGACTCCCCGGGGGAGACGGCGAAGGTGAAGCGCACATGGTTCGCCGTGGCCCGCCGCACCAGCTCGCCCAGCTCCGCCAGCTTGTCGGCGGGATAGGGCTCGCGCCACTCACCCCGGTGGTAGGGGTCGTCCTTGGGCGCGTAGACGTACGTGTTCGCCTTGACGTCCCCGTAGAAGTCCATCTGGTCGAGGCGTTCGGCGGGCGTCCAGGGCTGGCCGTAGAAGCCCTCGATGGTGCCCCGCAGCGGCATCGACGGGAAGTCGCTGACCCGTACACCGGACACCTTCCAGCCGTGGTGTCCGGAGCGGACGAACAACTGGCGCAGGGTCTGGACGGCGTAGAACTGGCCGGCGTCGTCCTTGCCGCCGAGGGTGATCCGGGAGCCCGGTCCGGTCCGCGAGACGCGCAGGGCGTAGCCCTCCGGGTGGTCCGGTACCGCCGTGTCGCCGAGTCCCGCCGCGATGTCGGAACGCGTGGCCGGACCCAGCCGCACGGTGAGCAGTCCGGCGGCGGCCTCGGGAACCTTTCCGGGAGCGACGATGTCCACCCGGTGGGCGCCGTGCGCCTTCAGCTCGCGGACGAGGCGGTCACGGGCAGCGGCATCCGTGTCCTTGTCCGCCACCACGAGCACCCTGCACGTCACGACGGCGTCCCCGCCCGCTCGGGCGAGGGACTGCGGGGCCGGCGAGACCGACGGCACCGCCGCGGTCGCACGCGGAGCGGCATCGGTGGCGACGGCGGGGAACGCGTCGAGCGCCATGGCGCTTGCGAGTGCGAAGCACACACCGAGCACCGTGGTGGCCTTCAGGTTTCTTCCCATGAGCTCTCCAAGCATGGTCTAGACCATCAAATGCCCTTGCTCTCATGGATGGTGCGGCGTCAGGAGCCGAGGAGTAAGACGTATGGGGTCTAGACCTCTTCGACGCTCCCCTTTACTCTGGCCAACACGGTCCGCCAGGAGCTACCACCTTGGCATGCCCCGCTCACGGCGGCGCGACACGCGGGTCCGCGCCGAGGTGGAGAGGGTCCGGCGCCACGCGGTCGGACCTACCGTCGCCCGTCGACCAGGCCGGACTCCCAGGCCCAGGCGGCGATCTCCACACGGTTGCGGGCTGACAGCTTGATCTGGACGTTGGCGAGGTGCGTCTTCACCGTGCCCACCGAGATGGACAGTTCGACGGCGATCTCGGCGTTGGTCAGTCCTCTGGCGACCAGACGCACCAGATCCTTCTCCCGCGCGGAAAGCGCGGTGTGCGGCTCCCGGGGCGCGGGCGCCGCGCTGTTGAGGCGCCGCAGCAGCCGTACGGTGATGGCCGGGCTCACCAGCGCCTCGCCCGAGGCGGCCGCCCTGATGGCCTCGACCAGCAGGGCAGGGCCCGAGTCCTTGATCAGGAATCCGGAGGCCCCTTCACCCAGGGCACGCTGGACGTACTCGTCGTCGTCGAACGTCGTGACCACGACGACCTTCGGCGGATCCACGGTGCCGGGGCGAGTCAGCCTGCGCAGCGCCTCCAAACCGTCCATGCGGGGCATACGGATGTCCATCAGCACCACATCGGGCCGGTGGCGCTCGGCAAGCTCCACCGCGAACACCCCGTCCGAGGCCTCCGCCACGACGTCGATGTCGTCCTCCGCGGCGAGGATCATCGCGAACCCGGCTCGGACCATCGCCTGGTCGTCGGCGATCAGCACACGGATCGTCATCGGACCGCCACCCCTGCCGTGGACACGGGAAGCGTCGCCTCGACGCCCCAGCCGCCCGCCGTCACCGGGCCCGCCTGGACAGTTCCCCCGATCAGGCCCACCCGCTCCGCCAGGCCCTTCAGCCCGAAGCCGCTCTGGGAGACATGGCGCGGCCGCCCGTCGTCGCTGACCCGTACGGTGAGCCGGTCTCCCGAACGGGCCACACGCACCCGCACCTCGGTGCAGCCATGGGCGTGCTTGCGTACGTTGGTGAGGGCCTCCATCACCACCCGGTGTGCGGTGGTGGTCACCTCCACCGGCAGGTCGTCGAAGGTCCCTTCCAGATCGAGCCGGGCCCGGGCGCCTCCGACGGCCGAGAACTCCTCTACGAGGGAACGCACTTCGCCGATGCCCGCCAGCGGCGTCAGGGCCACTTCCCCATCGGCGCCGCGGAGCATCCCCACCATGTGCCGCATGGATGTCAGCGCCTCCGAGCCCGCCTGCTCGATCCTCTGCAGCGCCGGCGGCACCAGTTCGGGCCGCCGGTCCGCGATCGCGTGGGCTCCCTGCGCCTGGACGACGATGCCGGTCACGTGGTGGGCGACGAAATCGTGCAGGTCCCTGGCGAACTCCGTCCGCTGCTCCAGTCTGAGCGCCGCGGCCTGCCGTCGCCGGTCCGCCAGGAGCAGGCGCATCCCGAGGCCGATGCCCAGCGCCGTGACCGCTGCCAGGGCGAAGAGCAGCGCGAAGATGGTGGTGGACTGCCGCACCGAGACCGACACCGGCCGCAGCACGATGGCCATGAACAGCACGGGGACGGCCACGGCCGTCCACGACGGCGCCCCGCGTCGGGCGACGACCAGCAGGATCCACACCAGAGCCGCCGGTTCGGCGTATCCCAGCGCCTGCGCCCCGATCGTCATCTCCATGTGCAGCAACACCGAGAGACACAGCGAAATGACCGCCAGTGTGCAGCCGGCCGCCGGCAGCGCCCGGCTGCCGAGCCGGGGCGAAGCGACGACCAGAGCGATGGCCAGCAGGGCGCCAGCCAGCTTGGCGGTGCCCAGCGCGGAGTCGTCGGGGTCCCCGATCCGGTAGAAATCGCCGCCCACCCAGTCCAGCACGACGAGGCCGGCCAGGGCCACGACCAGAACCAGCCGGACCGTGACAAGCAGCTGCGGATGGTCCTTCCCCCGTGTGGCTGTGGGTGCGGCCAACCTCGCCGGCATCTCTCTCACCGTCCTCCCGCCGACCGGCCGAAAGTCGGAGTCGGCCGCGCATGATCTGTCTTTTGCCCGATCCGCCGCAGGCCACGGCGGAGAAGAGTGGTGTCCACCCGGGCGGCGTGTCATAGCCGACCCTCCCACACGCACAGGAGTCACATGAACCACGCAGAGGTGCACCAAGGAAGCGGGCCGGGGTTCGGGCGCCCCGTCGGCGCGGCTGCGATCGAGGCCCATGGGCTCGGCAAGCAGTACCGGCGCGGCTGGGCGCTGCGGGACGTCTCCTTCCGGCTGCCTGCCGGACGGGTGTGCGGCCTGGTCGGCCCGAACGGCGCCGGCAAGAGCACCCTGATGGGCCTGGCCACCAACATGATCCGGCCGACCACCGGCGCCCTGCGGGTGTTCGGCGCGGCGCCGGGGTCGACGGATGCCGTCCTGCGGACCGCGTTCCTGACCCAGGAGAAGCCGCTGTTCCGGCGCTTCACCGTCGCGGAGACCCTGCGGCTGGGCCGCGAGTTCAACCCCTGCTGGGACCAAGAGGTCGCCGAGGGCATCGTCCGCGCGGGCCAGGTGCCGCTGAAGGCGAAGGTCGGCACACTGTCCGGGGGGCAGCGCACCCGCGTCGCCTTCGCCCTGGCTTTCGGGAAGCGCCCTGACCTGCTCATCCTCGACGAGCCGATGGCCGATCTGGACCCGCTGGTCCGCCGCGAGCTCATGGCCACCCTGACCGCGGAGGCCGCCCAGCACGGCACCACGGTGCTGGTCTCCTCGCACATGCTCGCCGAGCTGGAGCACATCTGCGACTACCTGCTCGTCATCGCGAACGGCGGTCTGCGCCTCGCGGGCGAGGTGGAGGAACTGCTCGCAGCACACGCGCTGTTCGCCGTCTCCGGGGACGGCTCGTCCCCCGCCCTCGCGCCGCACAGCGTCATCGGATCGCACGACGAGGGCAGGCCGGGCGTCCTGGCCCGTCTCAGCGGACCGGTCGAATACGGCGGACAGGCCGAGCCTCCCACCCTGGAGGAGCTCCTGCTCGCCTACCTGCGGTCACCCGACGCGCCTGCGCTGATCGCCCCCGGCGCCCGCGTCGGCGACATCCACGACATCATCACCCACGACCGGACGAAGGCTGTGACCGCATGACCACGCTCACTCACGACCCGGCCCGTACAGCGCCCACCGGCCCGGCACGCAACCACTGGATCCCCCGGCTCGGCGGTCCGGTCTGGCTCGTCTGGCGCCAGCACCGCGCCGCGTTCTGGACGCTCATCGCCGCCATGCTCCTCGGCGTGCTCGTCATGGTCTATCTGCGCGGGCAGACGATGGACTTCCTGGCCGCCCAGGACCCGACCTCGCGGAAGTCGGGGGGCCTGCCACCCGAGTTCGAGACGTACGTCAACCGTCTGCACAGCATCGGGAGCTACCTCAGCTACATCCCCGTTCTGGCCGGTGTCCTGCTCGGGGCTCCGCTCATCGCGGGCGACCTGGAGACAGGAACCGCCAAGCTGGTGACCTCGCAGTCCGTCAGCCGACTGCGGTGGCTCATCACGAAACTCGCCGTTCCCGCCGCGATGCTCGCTCTGTCGACCGGCGTGCTCACCGCCGTCCTCACCTGGTGGTGGAACCCGCTCAAGGGGCTTTCCGACGCCCTCATCTGGACCTCCTTCTTCAGTGTCACGGGGGTCGTACCGGTGGCCTACGCCCTGCTCACGTTCACCGTGGGCGTGGCGGTCGGCCTGCTCCTGCGCCGCACGCTGGTGTCGATGGTGGTCACGCTCGGCATCGTCGTGGCGATCGGGTTCGTCTGGGACGAACTCTGGCGGAGCCTGGGACACATCATGTCGGTCAGCACCGACAAGGGCGTCGGGCCCGGTGCGGTACGGCCGGAGCTGCCTGTCCAGGCGGAGCAGCAGGGACAGGGCACCTACTTCCTCACCGGCTCCGGAGACCGCCTGGACTGGACCACCTGCCTCGACCAGGTGGAGAACGACCGGGCGCACACCGCCTGCCTGGAGTCCAAGCACGTCATCGGCTGGTCCATGGACTACCTCCCCGTCTCCCAGATGCAGACGATGCAGTGGCTCGGAGCCGGCATCATGCTCGCCGTCGCCGCCGCCGTCGCCACCTTCGTCATCCTCTGGGGGCGCAAGCGGCTCCTGTGACCCGTGGCCCCCGGGGCCGGGGGCTCACCGCGCGGTCCGGAGGACGCCCGGACCGGTTGGCGGGGAGCGGGCGCCGCGTGGTGGACTTCGTGTACGGACGGAGAGAGACGGTGGCGCAGGGCATGGCCGATCACAGCACGGACCACGGGTATCTGCTGGACAACCAGCAGTCGGAGGCAGGCATCCGATTCGGTGCGCTGTCCGAGCTGTTCGATCCGGTGACGTTCCGGCACGTCGACCGGATCGGCATCACCCGGGGCATGCGGTGCTGGGAGGTCGGGGCGGGCGGCCCCTCCGTGCCCGCGGGTCTTGCCGAGCGGGTCGGAGCAACGGGGCAGGTGGTCTGCACCGACATCGACGTGTCCTGGGCACGCGAAGCCGCCTCCGAAGTCGTCGAGGTCATGCGCCATGACGTCGCCGCCGACCCTCCGCCGCCGGGTGGCTTCGACCTCGTGCACGCCCGGCTGGTCCTGGTGCACGTCGTCGACCGCGCGGAGGCGCTGCGCCGCATGATCCAGGCGCTGCGACCGGGTGGTGTGCTGCTCCTGGAGGATGCCGATCCGGGGCTGCAGCCTCTGCTGTGCCCGGACGAGTCGGGCCCCGAGCAGCGGCTCGCCAACCGTCTGCGCTCCGGGTTCCGTGAGCTCATGGCCGCACGCGGTGCCGATCTCACGTACGGCCGGACACTGCCCCGGCTGCTGCGCGAAGGCGGCCTCGACGACGTACAGGCGGATGCCTACTTCCCGATCACCTCGCCGGCCTGCACCGTTCTCGAGGCAGCGACGGTCCGGCAGATCCGTGGCCGGCTCGTGGCGGCGGGGATCGCGACCGACGAGGACATCGACCGCCACCTGTCCAACGTCGCCACCGGACGACTCGACCTGGCGACGGCCCCCTTGGTCTCCGCCTGGGGGCGCCGCCCGTAGAAGGCGCGCGCCGGCGCGGGCTGTCGTCCGCGGTGTACGCCGACCCGCCGAGCAGGCCGGACTCCTGGGCAGGCTGCGCAGCCCCGCCTCATCCGCATGTACGACACGCTGACGGTCGACCACCCGGACGGCCAGGAGCCGGACGGCGTCACCGTCGTGCGGGAGTGCCTGGCCCCCACGCACGAGCGACGCGAGGCCGGAGGACCGTGACGGTTGCCGCCGCGATCCCCCGCGCCGTCCGTCGCGGCCGTCGGCGCGGGAGACCACCGGGCCCCGCCCGGCAGGGCCGGTGGCGGCCCTCGGTGACCTCAGGCCCGCTTGTCATCGTCCCCCACCTGGCACTACTGTCGCCACGCCTTGGTGAACGGGAAATCGGTGTGATGCCGGTGCGGCCCTCGCCACTGTGATCGGGAAGTCCGGCTCCGGCCCTCGCGGGCAGCCACTGGGTCCTTGTGACCCGGGAAGGCGGAGTTCGGGCGGTGGTACCCGTAAGCCAGGAGACCGGCCAAGGCACTTCAACCATCCACGAGGTGCTGGAGAGGGTCTGCTGAGTCATGCACATTGCCGAGGGTTTTCTGCCTCCGGCGCACGCGATCGCCTGGGGTGTCGCGTCCGCGCCGTTCGTCGTCCACGGAGTCCGGTCACTCACGCGTGAAGTCCGGGAGAACCCCGAGAGCACGCTGCTTCTGGGGGCTTCCGGGGCCTTCACGTTCGTTCTTTCCGCATTGAAGATCCCCTCCGTGACCGGGAGCTGCTCGCATCCCACGGGCACGGGGCTGGGGGCCATCCTGTTCCGTCCGCCGATCATGGCGGTCCTGGGCACCATCATCCTGCTGTTCCAAGCGCTCCTGCTCGCCCACGGCGGGCTGACCACGCTGGGTGCCAACGTCTTCTCGATGGCGATCGTGGGGCCCTGGGCGGGGTACGCGGTCTACAGGCTGCTGCGCCGGTACGACGTGCCGCTGATGGTGGGGGTGTTCTTCGGCGCGTTCGTCGCCGACCTGTCGACGTACTGCGTCACGAGCGTGCAGCTGGCGCTCGCCTTCCCGGACCCGAGCACCGGCTTCCTGGGCGCGCTCGGCAAGTTCGGCTCCATCTTCGCGGTCACCCAGATCCCACTGGCGGTGAGCGAGGGGCTCCTGACCGTTCTGGTCATGCGGCTCCTCGTGCAGTCCAGCAAGGGAGATCTGACCCGGCTCGGTGTGTTCCTCGCCGGCAGGCGGGACCGGACCAGGACGGCCGAGACCGAGGCGGTGGCCCGATGAACAGGAACACGAAGATCAACACCCTTCTGCTGCTCGTCGTGGCCGCGCTGGCCGTCCTGCCGCTGGCCCTCGGCCTCGGCGACGACGAGAAGGAGCCGTTCACAGGCTCCGACGCCCAGGCCGAGACGGCGATCACCGAGATCGATCCCGCATACGAACCCTGGTTCTCCCCGCTGTACGAACCACCGTCCGGCGAGATCGAGTCGGCGCTGTTCGCCCTCCAGGCCGCGTTGGGCGCGGGCGTCCTCGCCTACTACTTCGGTCTGCGACGCGGGCGCCGCCAGGGCGAGCTGCGCGCGAGCGTGCAGCAGGACGGCTCCGGCGCCGGGGAACCCGCGGCCCGGGGGGACTGAGACTCGTGCTGCCGATCGACGCGGCGGCGCACAGCAGTCGCTGGCGCCGCCGCCATCCCGTGGACAAAGCCGTACTCGGTCTGGGACTCACCATTCTGGCGATCTCGCTGCCGCCCTGGCCGGGAGCCGCACTGATCCTCCTCACCGCCGTCACCGTGCTGCTGGGGCCGGCCGGTGTACCCGCCCGCCAACTCTGGCGGGCCTACCGGGTTCCCCTGGGTTTCTGCGTGACCGGGGCGGCCACACTGCTCGTACAGGTCGGCGGGCCGGAGGGACTCGTGACACCGGCCGACGGGGGGCCGGTCCGTGCCGGGGAACTGCTGCTGCGCACCTCGGCGGCGTCGCTCGGAGTGCTGCTGTTCGCCTTCACCACCCCGATGTCCGACCTGCTGCCGCGCCTGGTCAGGGCGGGGGTGCCGGCGCCGGTGGTGGACGTCGCCCTGGTGACGTACCGCATGAGCTTCCTGCTCCTCGACTCGGTGCGCCGGGTCAGGGAGGCCCAGGCGGCCCGGCTCGGGCACACCACTCGGGCCGCCGCCTGGCGGTCGCTGGCGGGGCTGGGGGCCACCGCGTTCATCAGGGCCTTCGACCGCGCGGCACGGCTCCAGACCGGGCTCGCCGGGCGTGGTTACGACGGGACCCTGCGCGTCCTGGTCCCCGACGCTCGTGTCTCCGGCCGGTTCGTGGCCGTGAGCGTCACCCTGCTCGCGACCCTCATCGTGCTGACGCTCGTCCTGGAAAGGCCCCTCTCATGAGCGAATCCGTACTGCTCGCCCTGCGGGGCGCGTCCTTCGCGTACGAGGACGGCCCTGCCGTGCTCAGCGGCCTCGACTTCGAGGCGCGGGCGGGGCGTGCGCTCGCCCTGCTCGGCCGGAACGGCAGTGGGAAGACCACGCTGATGCGTCTGCTCAGCGGCGGGTTGCGCCCCCGTGAGGGGCAGTTGACGGTGGAGGGCCGCCCGGTCACGTACGACCGGAAGGGCCTGACCCGGCTGCGCACGACGGTCCAACTGGTGGTGCAGGACCCGGACGACCAGTTGTTCGCCGCGTCCGTCTCCCAGGACGTGTCCTTCGGACCGCTGAACCTCGGGCTGCCCGACAGCGAGGTGCGGGCCCGGGTGGACGAGGCGCTGGGCGCCCTCGACATCACGGCGCTGGCGGACCGGCCCACCCACCTGCTCTCGTACGGGCAGCGCAAACGGACCGCCATCGCGGGCGCGGTCGCGATGAGGCCCCGGGTGCTGATCCTCGACGAGCCGACCGCCGGACTCGACCCGGACGGTCAGGAGCGGCTGCTCTCCACGCTGGGCACCCTCCGGGAGAGCGGCACCACCGTCATGATGGCCACGCACGACGTCGACCTGGCCCTGCGCTGGGCCGACGACGCCGCGCTCCTCACCCCCTCGGGTGTCCGCGCCGGGCCGGCGCCGGCAATGCTCGCCCGTACGGATCTCCTGGAGGAGGCCGGGCTGCGGCTGCCGTGGGGCATCGCGACCGCCCGACTGCTGCGCACGCACGGCCTGCTGGACACGTCGACGCCCGGTCCCCGCACCCCCGAGGAACTCGCGGGCTACGCCTCACCCGCCGACGGGAGGGGGCAGGTCACCGCCCGCCGGTGAGGGGTCAGATCACGCGGAAGAGGTCGCCGGCGGCATCCACATCGGTGAGGTCCTCGATGCTGCGGCTCGCAGTCGCTCCGCCGTGTCCTGTGCGCCCATCGCCATCTCCCTGATCGAGAACCCTGCCCGGGGCCGGAGGGTTACGGGCCCGCCGGTCCGCGGCCATCATCATGCCGACCGGGGCAGGCGCCATTTCGCACGTCCTCGACAAGGGGAATGAACAAAACGCGAGGGCGAGTTCCGTAAGCCGGTTCTCGCCCCCGCCGTGGGAAGAGACTCCGAGCGGGGACCAGTCCGCGTCGCCGCCTCGATGCCGGCGCCAAGGCCGTAGCCACGGCGACGAGGCACGAAGAAATACTTTCGGCGAACGCGACAACGAGCAGGAATTGAGATCCTTGAGGTCCGGGCCGAACGGGCCGGGCTTTCCTGCCGACGGTCCGGAAGCGCGAATTGATTTCCCGCACGCAGCCGACGGCTTACGTCGAACCCGGCCTTCCACACGCTGTCGATGTTCTCGGCCCCTCGGGGAGTGCCCAGACCAGAACCCCGGAGCTGCTCGCTCCGGGCAGCCACCACGCCGGGTCCACAAACGATCCAGTCAACCGCAGCCGTGTTTCCAGCGGGTTAACAAAACCCGCTGGCCGAACCACTGTGCGAATATGACGGATGCCGATCGCCCTGCATATGCACCGCCCCCGGAAGCGCGGATGATCTCAAATAGTGAGAACGGATCGGCTGGCGCGCCCTGCATGCCCACAGCGCTCCGCCACATGATTCGGCTCGTCAGGCATCTACTTTCGGACTCTTCACAAAGGGTTAACTCCATAATCCCCCTGGCCTGTTAGCGTCCCCAGGAACGGGTGAAGTCCAGGAGGAGGTGAAGCGTGCGAGCAGCGGCGGTCCGGTTCGTACTCGCGATCCTGATGGGCTTCCTGTTGGCCCCGTACTCCGGCACCCCGTCGGGGGACGCGCACGCCTCCGCCCCAGGGTTCGAGGCAGCAGCTCTCCCGGAAGCGACCACGGGCGAGGCGCACGGCGAGTACGGCACATGCGGCACCTCCGAACGCGGGGACGAGTCGAACGGCCTTCTGCGCCACCGGGACCGGCATCGCTCCGCGAGCGTCCCCGCCCCGGAGACTCCTTCGCGTTCCGTCGTGACGGTCGACGCAGGCGGCCTGCTCGCTCCGGCGGCCGTCGCCGCGATGGGCAACGCGCACCACACCTCCAGATCCTCGACCGCGCACTCCTCCACCGTGCTCCAGGTGTTCCGCTGCTGAGCTGACCCGAGGCGCCCGGTGGCCTGCCCCCCTCTCGACCCGCTGCTGCGGGCTCATCGACACGGGGTCATGTCGCCTGCCGTCCAGGCTCCCGTTCTCACACGTATGCCGACGCGCCGCCCTCAGGCGCGCCAGGAGGAACACTGGTATGCAATCTCTCGTCGATCACTCCCGGACAGATGCGCTACGCATCAGCGACAGCGTCATCTGGGCACCGCCGCCCGGCGACGTGCGCTCGGCCCCCTTCCGCACGGGATGAGGGCCGCCATGGACAGGGTCTCCAAGTTCCCTCACCTGCGGCAGGATTTCGCCGCGTCACTCGTTGTCTTCCTCGTCGCCCTGCCGCTGTGCGTGGGCGTCGCCGTCGCGTCGGGGGTCCCGGCGGAACTGGGACTGATCACCGGCATCGTGGGCGGGCTCGTCACCGGCCTCATGCGCGGCAGCAGTCTCCAGGTGTCGGGGCCGGCCGCCGGTCTCACCGTGCTCGTCTTCGAGGCCGTCCAGACCTTCGGGCTGCCCGCGCTCGGAGTCATCGTGCTGACGGCGGGTCTGCTCCAGCTGGCCATGGGCGCGCTGCGGCTGGGCCGCTGGTTCCGGGCGATCTCGGTCTCGGTGGTCGAGGGCATGCTCGCGGGCATCGGCCTCGTCCTGATCGCGGGTCAGCTCTACGCGGCGGCCGGTGTCGAGGCACCGCTCTCCGGTACGGGCAAGATGGCCGGCATTCCCGGGCTGCTGGCCGACAGCGTGTCCAGTCCCGCGGCTCTCGCCTCACTCGCGGTGGGCGCCGGGACGATCGCCCTGATGGTGGGATGGAACAGGATGCCGAAGCGGGTGCGGGCCGTCCCGGGCGCACTCGCCGCGGTCGCGCTGGCCACCCTCGCCTCGCTGGCGTTCGGGCTGCCGGTCGAGACCGTTCAGGTCCAGGGGCTCGTGGACGCCGTCCAGGCCCCCTCGCTGTCGGAGTTCGGCGGGCTCGCGAGCCTGAGCCTGCTCGGGACCGTGGCGGCGTTCACCTTGATCGCCTCCGCGGAGAGCCTGTTCAGCGCGGCCGCGGTGGACCGGCTGCACGACGGACCGCGTACCGAGTACGACAAGGAGCTGATGGCCCAGGGCACGGGCAACACCGTGTGCGGACTCCTGGGCGCACTGCCGATGACCGCGGTCATCGTGCGCAGCTCGGCCAACGTGCAGGCGGGTGCGCGTACGCGGGCCTCCCGGGTGCTGCACGGTGTGTGGCTGCTCCTGTTCGCGGCGCTCCTTCCGTCCGCGCTGGGCCTCATCCCCCTCCCCGCGCTCGCCGGCATCCTCATCCACGCCGGATGGAAGCTGATCCCGCGGCGCGCGCTCGTGACTCTGTGGCGGGAGCACCGTGGTGAGGCGATGATCCTGGTCGTCACGGCGGTGGCGATCGTGACGGTGAACATGTTCGAAGGAGTTCTGACCGGTCTGGCCCTGTCGGTGGCCAAGGCGGCCTGGGACGCCTCGCACATCAAGCTGGAGGTCGTCGACAGCAATCCCGACGGAGTCCGGGCCCGCCTGTCGGGCAACGCGACCTTCCTGCGGCTGCCGAAGATACTCGACAGCCTGGAGGCCCTTCCCAAGGACCGGCCCATCTCCCTGGACCTCTCCGGCCTGCACCATCTGGACCATGCCTGCCGTACGGCTCTGGAGAACTGGGCCGAGCGGCACAGCTCGTCCGGCACCGAACCTGTGCAGCTGACCCGGTCCGACGTGGTGACGGCTGCTCCCTGAGAGCGCGGACGACTCGCCGGGCGCCCTCCTCGGGCGTCCCGGCGAGTCGTCCCCTGCGGTCAGCCGTTGGGCAGGATGACCGCGCGGCCGTTGATCTTGCCCGCGTGCAGCCGCTCGTAGGCGAGCGGGGCCTCGTCGATGGAGTACGTCTCGACGTGGACCTCGACGGCCCCGGCGTGGGCGAGCTCGATGACTTCGGCGAGCTCCCTGCGCGAGCCCCAGTACGGCGCGGAGACCGACGTGGAGAACGGCAGGACGCCGAAGCCGACGGGCAGCAGGCCGCCGCCGATCCCGACGATGGTGACGTCGCTGTCGATGGAGGCGACCGCGCCGGCCGTCTTCACGGTCGGCTCGGCGCCGACGAAGTCGAGGACGACCTGGGCACCGATGCCACCGGTGAGTTCGCGGACCTTGGCGGCCGCGTTCTCGTCGGACAGCACCGCCTCGTGGGCGCCCACGGTCCGGGCGAGTGCCAGCTTCTCCTCGGTGACGTCCAGTGCGATGACCCGTACGGCGGTCATGGCACGCAGCAGTTGGATGGCGACGTGACCGAGGCCGCCGGTACCGATGACCACGGCGGTGGCGCCGGGCGACAGCTTCGGCAGCGAGCGCTTGATCGCGTGGTACGGGGTGAGGCCCGCGTCGGTCAGCGAGACGGTCTTGACCGGGTCCAGGTCGCCGATGGGCGTCAGGTGCCGGGCGTCGTCGACGATCATGTACTCGGCCATGGCGCCCGGGTTCCCCAGGCCGGGCGGGTTGATGCCCAGGTCGGCGGCGCGCAGACAGTAGTTCTCCCGGCCTTCCGCGCAGTTCACGCAGGTGCCGCAGCCCCACGGACCGTAGACGGCGACCGCGTCTCCCACCGAGACGCCCTCGGCGCCCTCGCCGAGCGCCGCGACCGTACCGACCCCCTCATGACCGAGCGTGAGCGGCAGCTCGTAGGGGAACCCCTCGGCGGGCCAGCTCATCACGGCGATGTCCGAGTGGCAGACACCCGCGGCGCTGACCTTCAGCAGGATCTGACCGGGCCCCGCCACGGGCTCGGGTATCTCGACGACCTCGGGGGCGGCGCCGACGGTGCGGTACTGGACGGCTTTCATGTCTCTCCTTCGTTCCGTACTTCCTTTGTGACCCTCGTGGTGGCGGTGCGCCACTCGGGGATCAGGGGGCGGAGTAGCCGCCGTCCACCAGGTGGTAGCTGCCGTGGATGAAGGAGGCGCGGTCGGAGAGCAGGAAGGCGATGAGTTCGGCGACCTCCTCCGACGTGCCGAGACGGCCCGCCGGGTGCAGGGAGATCAGGTGGTCGCGGGCAGGCCCGTCGGTGTCGCGGAGCAGCGGGGTGTCGATGAAGCCCGGGCCGACCGCGTTGATGCGGACGTTCTGTGCCGCGTATTCGAGTGCCGCGGTCTTGGTGAGGCCGACGACGCCGTGCTTGGCGGCGACGTACGCCGGAGAGTTCGCGAAGCCGTTGGTGCCGAGGATCGACGAGACGTTGACGACGGCGCCGCCGCCCGCGGCCAGGATGGCCGGGAGCTCGTGGCGCAGCGAGTAGAAGACGCCGCTGAGGTTGGTGGCGACGACCCTGTTCCAGTCCTCGATCCCGTACTCCCCGGTGGGCTGCGAGGGGCCGCCGATGCCGGCGTTGTTCACCGCGAGGTGCAGGGCTCCGAAGGTGTCGACGGCGAACCGCACGCCGGCCTCGACGGAGGCGGGGTCGGTCACGTCGAGGGCAACCGCGGCGGCGCGGGCGCCGGTGGCCTTCAGCTCGTCGGCGGCCTTGCGGGCGCTCTCCTCGTTGTAGTCGGCGACGACGACGGCCGCGCCGCTCGCGGCGAGCCTCCGGGAGAGGGCGAGGCCGATGCCGGACGCGCCGCCGGTGACGAGGGCGACCTTGCCGGCGAACTCCGCCTCGTAGGCGGTGGGAAGGGGGGTGCTCATGGTGTGCTTCCTTGCGTGGTGCTGTGGGGCGCCGGCCCGTCCTGCCGGGGTTCCAGCAGGTTCGCGGAGAGGGCGTCGAAGGCGTGTACGACGAACTCGGGCAGGGCGGCCGGCCGGCCACCCCGTACCCATGCCGCCTGGGCCGCGAGGAGCGCTCCGGCTCCCGCGGCGACGGCCACGGCGGGACGGAGGTCCTGCCGTGGGTCGGCACCGAGGCGTTCCGCGAGAATCGCCACCGACTCCTCCTGGGCGTCCACACGGATGTGGTGGTACGCCGCGTACAGAGTGGGTTCCTCCTCGGCCATGCGCAGCAGGTCGAAGATGCGTGGCCGCAGATGCCAGGGCTCAGCCTCCGGGTCGTCGAGCCAGTCGAGGACGGCCCGGCGGTAGGCGGTGAGCGGTGGCTCGGCCAGGGGGCGCTCGCGGAGCGCTCGGTTGATCCTGTCGCCGTCGCCCCGCACTGTGTCGAGGACGGCGGCCTCCTTGCTCGGGAAGTACCGGCTGAAGGTGCGCCGGTCGACGTCGGCCGCCTGCGCGATCTCCTCGACCGTCACGCTCCGCAGACCGCGTTCGAGTACGAGATCGAACGCGCTCCGCGCCAGCGCGTCCCGGGTTTTGCGCGCCTTGCGGCTGCGCCGTTCCGGGACGTTCCCTGTCGCATTCATAGATGCATCGTACACCTTAAAATGTCCCGCTGGGACTTCTGTCCCATCGGGACATCTTCGGCCCCTGGATGTGCGTGCCGGCCGACGGCCCGCCTCCCGTCACGCCAGGGTTTTCGTCTCCCCCTCCGGCACCTCCTCGCGGCTCCGGCTCAGCGCGCCCGGCCACCAGGCGACAGGCCCTATGTCCCTCACCAGCGCGGGGACCAGGAGCGAGCGCACGACGAGGGTGTCCAGCAGGACACCGAACGCGACGATGAACGCGATCTGGACGAGGAAGGCCAGGGGGATGACTCCCAGGGCCGCGAAGGTGGCCGCCAGGACGACACCTGCGGAGGTGATGACCCCGCCCGTGGTGGTCAGCCCGCGCAGCACACCCTGCCGGGTGCCATGGATCAGGGACTCCTCGCGGACGCGGGACATCAGGAAGATGTTGTAGTCCACGCCGAGGGCGACCAGGAAGACGAATCCGTACAACGGCACGGAGGAGTCGGTGCCGCCGAAGCCGAAGACATGCCGGAAGACGAGCGACGAGATGCCCAGCGTGGCCAGGAAGTTGAGCGCAACCGTGGCCACGAGGAGCAGCGGCATGAGCAGCGAGCGGAGCAGGCCGATCAGGATGACGAGGATAATGACCAGCACCACGGGCACGATGATGTTGCGGTCGTGCTCGGCCGTCCTCTGGGTGTCGTACTGCTGTGCGGTGTAGCCACCGACCAACGCCTCGGAGCCGGGCACGGCGTGTACCGAGTCGCGCAGCCGCGTGACCGTCTCCTTCGCGGCGTCGCTGTCCGCCGCGTCCGCGAGGGTCGCGTCGATGCGGACCCGTCCGTCCACGACGAGCGGTTCCCCGCCGCCCGGACGCCCCGAAGCGGTCATGACGGAGACGCCCGCGACTCCGGGAACCTCCTCGGCAGCCGCGACAACCTGGTTCGACCGGTCCGCGGCGGCGATCACGACGGCGGGGTTGCCCGATCCGCCGGGGAAGTGGCGGCTCAGGGTCTCCTGCGCGGCGACGGACGGCGCGTCGTTGACAAAGATCTCTTCGAGGGGGACTCCCTTGGAGTTCAGTGTGGGCATGAAGGCCGCGCAGGCGAGGAGGCCGGCCAGCGTGACGGCCCACACCTTGCGCGGGGAGCGGTCGACCAGCCCCGCGATCCTCGACCAGATCCCCTTCGAACCGGAATCGGCCTCGGCCCCGCCCTCGTCCGGGCCCGACGGCCAGTACGCGGCCCGGCCCAGCAGGACCAGGACGGCGGGCAGGAAGGTCAGAGCACTCAGGACGGAGCACACGATGCCGATGGCACCCACGGGGCCGAGGGCGCGGTTGTTGGTCAGGTCGCTGAGCAGGAGAGCGAGGAGTCCCAGCGCCACGGTGGCGGCGCTGGCCGTGATCGGCCCCGCCGATTCACGGAGTGCCGCGCGCATCGCGGTCCACTTGTCGGGCTTCCGCCCGAGCTCCTCACGGAACCGCGCGGTGAGCAGCAGCGCGTAGTCGGTGGCGGCTCCGATGACCAGGATCGACAGGATGCCCTGGACCTGCCCGTCGACCCGGACGATGTCGTGGTCAGCCAGTACGTACACGATCGCGCAGGCCACGCCGAGCGCGAAGACCGCGCCGATGATGATGATCAGAGGGAGCAGGACACCCCGGTAGACCAGGAGCAGGATGACGAGCACGGTCACCAGGGCGACGCCCACCAGCAGTCCGTCGATCCCGGCGAACGCGTCGGACAGATCGGCCTGGGAGGCCGCGGGGCCCGCGAGCCCGACCACCGTTCCCGGCACCTCCTCCATGAGTGTCCGGACATGTGCGAGGGCGTCCGGGAGTTCGTCCCCCAGGTCCGGCCTCAGCTGGACCACGCCCTCCAGTGCTTTGCCGTCCTCGGACAGCAGCGCCGGGCTCACCTCCCCGGCGACTCCGGGGCCGCCCTTCGCCGAGGCGAGAGCGGCCGTGGCCGCCTTCCGCTGCTCGGGGCCGAGCTCCTCACCCTGCTCGGCCGACGTCCAGACCACGACGGCGGGCACGGTCTCCTGCTTGCTGAACGCCTTCTGGGCTTCGACGACCCGGGTGGACTCCGCGCTCTGCGGCAGGAACGCGGCCTGGTCGTTCGTGGCCACCTCCCCGAGCTTCCCGGCGTACGAGCCGAAGGCACCGCCGACGACGAGCCAGGCGAGGACGAGGAACACAGGGACAAGAAACAGCCGGCGGACCGGCTTCGGTGCGGTGGACATGACACTCCTGGGTCGGCCCGCGATCTCTCAATCATGATGTATCTCAATCATCGAGATTACATGCCGCACGGTCCAGCCTCCCACCGGCATGGCGGTTCAGCGCCGAGGAACCTGCATACGGGCGAGTTCACCGTTCATCCGGCCGAGGAAGCGGAGCGTGGCCTCCAACTCCTGGGGCGCGGACGTGGAACGCGCGCCGGCCGCCGCCTCCGCGAGGGGCATGAAGAACGAGCGCGCGGCCGCCTTGGCCCCGGGCTCGTAGTGGAGATGCACGACTCGGCGGTCGGAGCTCTCGCGTGCACGCCTGATGTGGCCCGACCGCTCCAGCCGGTCCAGACACGCGGTGACCGCGCCGGACGTCAGACCGAGGTGCTCGCGCAGTCGTCCCGGAGTCAGCGGCGCATCCGCGTCGAGGATCGCGCCGAGTGCCTGTACGTCCGTGGCATGCAGGCCCTGCGCGTGGGCGAAGGCGTGGACCAGCCGGTTGATCTCACTGTTCATCCGGCGCAACTGCGCGGCGAGAGCCTGGAGATCCGACACCCCCGCCATATCCGCGCCCGATCCGTCGCGAGGGTTGTCTGCACTGTCCACCGCCCCATACTAGGCGCGCACGACGGCACCGCGACCGCCGGACAGGAGAGAGCGCCCGGTCCGGAAGACGCCCTGCCGTGGACTTCTACAGTGCTGTAGATTTGGCACGCTGCCGCGGACCGGGGAGTCCCGGCCGCCGGGGAGAGCTCCTCACACCCACAGGGAGAAGACAGCCGTCATGTTCGGAATCAGCGAGATCGCGATCTTCCTCATCATCGCGGTCCTGATATTCGGTGCCAGGAAACTCCCCGAACTCGCCCGTTCCCTGGGCAAGTCGGCGCGGATCCTCAAGAGCGAGGCCCGGGCGCTGAAGGCCGACGGCATCTCCCCAACGGTCCCGGCGGACCCGCCCGCCGACGGGGCGAACGACCCGCGCGTCATCAGGGGGACGGCCACCGAGAAGCCCGGGCCTCACTGATCCCTGCCGCTCCGCCACCCGCAGGGTGGGCCTCGGCGTGTCCGCAAGCGGAATCGCTCCCGCGGGGAGACCGTGGACGGAGGGGACCCGATCCGGAGCGAGGCGTCATGGAGAGCAAGGACGACAGCGGCGGGCTGCGGTGCCTGGTGACGGGCGCGACGGGCTACATCGGGGGCCGCCTCGTACCCGCACTCCTGGAGACCGGCCACCGGGTGCGCTGCCTGGCGCGGACCCCGGAGAAGCTGCGGGACCACCCGTGGGCGGGCGAGGCCGAGGTGGTCAAGGGGGACGTGACCGACGCGGAGTCCCTGGGCGCGGCGATGCGCGACATCGACGTCGCGTACTACCTGGTCCACGCGCTGGCCACCGGGCCGGGCTTCGAGAGGACCGACCGCGACGCGGCACGGAACTTCGGCGAGCAGGCGAGAGCGGCCGGCGTCCGGCGCATCGTCTATCTGGGCGGGCTCACGCCCCCGGGCGTCCCCGTACGGGAGCTGTCCCCGCATCTGCGCTCGCGCGCCGAGGTCGGGCGCATCCTGCTCGATTCGGGGGTACGGACGACCGTGCTGCGCGCAGCGGTCATCATCGGTTCCGGTTCGGCGTCCTTCGAGATGCTGCGCTATCTCACCGAGCGGCTGCCGGTCATGGTCACCCCCAGCTGGGTGTCGACACGGATCCAGCCCATCGCCGTGCGGGACGTGCTGCGCTACCTCGTGGGCAGTGCGCACATGCCCGCCGACGTGAACCGCACCTTCGACATCGGCGGACCCGACGTCATGACGTACCGCGACATGATGCAGAAGTACGCCCAGGTCGCCGGGCTCCCCCACCGGCTGATCCTGCCGGTGCCGATGCTCTCACCGGGCCTGTCCAGCCACTGGGTCGGGCTGGTCACCCCCGTGCCCGCGTCGATCGCCCGCCCGCTCGCGGAGTCCTTGCGCCACGAAGTCGTGTGCCAGGAGCACGACATCGCCGATCACGTCCCGGACGGCCCCGGGCAGCCCTTCTCCTTCGCCACCGCCCTCTCGCTCGCGTTGCAGAGGGTGCGCGAGGCGAGGGTGACGACGCGGTGGTCCTCCGCCTCCACCCCGGGCATTCCCAGCGATCCGCTCCCCACAGACCCGGACTGGGCGGGCGGGAGCCTCTACACCGATGTGCGCGAGCGCGATGTGGACGCCTCCCCCGAGGCCCTGTGGCGGGTCGTCGAGGGGATCGGCGGTGAGAACGGCTGGTACTCGTTCCCGCCGGCCTGGGCGGTCAGGGGCTGGCTGGACCGGCTGGTGGGCGGAGTGGGCCTGCGCCGGGGAAGGCGGGACGCCCAACGGCTGAGGGTCGGGGACTCGCTGGACTTCTGGCGGGTCGAGGAGATCGAGCCCGGCCGGCTGCTCCGGCTGCGCGCGGAGATGCGGCTGCCGGGTCTGGCCTGGCTCGATATGTACGTGGAGAAGGGCGAGGACGGCCGGTCGCACTACCGGCAACGGGCGGTCTTCCACCCCTCCGGACTGCTCGGCCACGCCTACTGGTGGAGCGTGTCGCCTTTCCACGCCGTGGTCTTCGGCGGGATGGCTCGCAACATCGCGCTGGCGGCGGGCCGGGGAACGGCTGGCCCGGCATGACCGTGGCGATCGTCCTGTTCACTTCCGACCTGCGGCTGCACGGCCATCCGCCGCTGCACTCGGCGCTCGCTTCGGCCGACGAGGTGGTGCCCCTCTTCGTTCTCGACGAGGGCGTGGAGGCCGCCGGGTTCGGCGCACCGAACCGGCGCGCGTTCCTGGCCGACTGCCTCAGGGACCTGGACGCCGTGCTCCTCGAACGCGGCGAGCGCCTGATCGTCCGCGAGGGGGACGTGGCCGACGAGGTCGGCTAAGTCGCCACCGAGGCGGGTCGTCACGCTCCCGGAGGGACTGGCCAGGTTCAAGGAGGCGCGAGGGCTGGACTGAGCCCGGGCGGCGTCCGGTTCAGATCTTGCGCCAGCGGGCGTTGGCCCAGGAGAAGAGGCCGAAGGCGGCCAGGCCGACGGCGATGAGGACGAGCAGCCAGGGCCCGGCGGGCGTCTCGGTGAAGGAACGCAGTGTGTCGTCCATACCCTTGGCGCGGCCCGGTTCGTGCTGGACGGCGGCGGCCACGGCGAACCCGCCCGCTGTGACGAAGACCGCGCCCCGGACAGTGCCGCCCAGGACGCCCACGACGTCGACGGCCTGACGCGTCTTCTTGGTCATCTCGCCCCTCTTCAGGTGCTTGTGGTACTTGCGTGCGAGGGCGCGGTAGGCCATCCACAGCCCCGCGCCGACCACCACGGCGCCCGTGATCCCCACGATCCACTGACCGCCGGTCCATTCGAGGGCCCGCGCCGTGACGTCGTCGGTCTGACGGTCGCTCGATCCGCTGCCGCTGCCCTTGTCGCCGAGCGCGTAGGAGAGCACGGAGTACGACACGAAGGCGTAGAAGACGAAGCGCGCGGCTGCCATGGCGCGCTTGTTGGCCTTGCCGCCGTCAGGGCCCGCCTGGCCGAAGGCCGCCTCGGACAGCCTCCACAGCGCCATCCCCGCCAGGGCCACACCGAGCACCAGGAGCAGGATGCTCCCGAAGGGCTTCTCGGCTATCTCCGCGATGGCGCCGCCGCGGTCGGCCTGCTTTCCGCCTCCGTCGGAGAAGGCGATGCGCAGGGCCAGGACTCCCACCAGGAGGTAGATCACCCCGCGCGCCACGAAGCCGGCGCGGGCACCCACATCCATGGCCCGGCTGCGCGAGGCTCTTCTCGCCTTGCCGCGTGCGTTCATCGACAGCGCGTTCGCATTCATGCACTGCCGGATGCCCCTGAATCGACGATCAATGCGGGAGAGCTACGCGCCCTCGTCCGCCGACTCGTCCTGAGCTGCCTGCCCCTTGGCGCGGCGGCCGACCACGGCGGCCGCCCCCAGGGCGCTGCCCGCGAACGCGAGAGCCATGACCCACGGGCGGTCGAGGACGTGCCCGGTGGCATGGTCCAGGGAGTAGCGGCCGGCCCCCGTCACCCCGATCGCGGCGGCGACGAAGCCGAGGAACGCCGGGTACTCGTAGCCGCCGCCCATCGCGAAGAAGCCCGCGGGTGCGTGCACGGCGACGGCGCCCGCCATCGTGCCTGCCGCGGCGGCACCCGCCGCGGGGGTCGCGAGGCCGAGCGCCAGCAGGATCCCGCCTCCGGCCTCACCGAGGCCGGCCGCCAGGGCGCTGTGCTTCGGCGGGTGGAAGCCCATGGCCTCCATCGCCGCGGTGGTCCCCTCGATGCCCCCGCCGCCGAACCACCCGCCCAGCTTCTGGCTCCCGTGGGCCGCCAGGACGGCTCCCGTGCCGACCCTGAGTACGAGGAGGCCGACGTCGCGTCGGTTGATACAGGCCATGGAGGTGTCTCCTGTCGACATGGAGGGGCAGCGGCGGTGAGCCGTACGGCTCCACTCTTGTCCGGGGCGGGCCGCGGGGTCGGATGGTGTTACGCCATCCGTGGACCGGGCCTTGCGGCAACTGCGACGTACGTCATTATGCAACTAGTTGCACAATGACGCTCGCGTGGTCTAGAACTGGCTCGACGACACCTGCGAGGAGACCCGGATGAGCCCGTACCCCACTCTGCTGAGCCCGCTCGACCTCGGCTTCACCACGCTCCCGAACCGGGTGCTGATGGGGTCGATGCACATCGGTCTCGAGGAGGTCGAGCGCGGCTTCGAGCGGATGGCCGCGTTCTACGCGGCGCGCGCACGCGGCGGGGTGGGTCTCATGGTGACCGGGGGGATCGCGCCCAGCGAGCGAGCGTGCTCCTTCCCCGGCGGCGCCAAGATGACCACCGAGGCCGAGGCGGAGCAGCACTCCGAGGTCACGGCGGCCGTGCACGCGGCGGGCGGGCGCATCGCGATGCAGATCCTGCACTTCGGGCGCTACGCCCACCACCCCGACCTGGTGGCGCCGAGCGCGCTCAAGGCCCCGATCAGCGGGTTCACCCCGCACGCGCTCGAGGACGACGAGATCGAGGAGACCATCGAGGACTTCGTCCGGGCGGCGGAGCTCGCGCGCCGGGCGGGCTACGACGGCGTCGAGATCATGGGCTCGGAGGGCTATCTGATCAACGAGTTCATCGTCGCGGCCACGAACCACCGGGAGGACCGCTGGGGCGGCTCGTACGAGAACCGCATCCGCTTCCCCGTCGAGATCGTGCGCCGCGTCCGTGAGCGGGTCGGCCCCGACTTCATCCTGATCTACCGGCTGTCCATGCTGGACCTGGTTCCCGGTGGTTCCACGCTGGAGGAGGTCGTCCGTCTCGCCCGCGAGATCGAGGCGGCCGGGGCGACCATCATCAACACCGGGATCGGCTGGCACGAGGCCCGCATCCCGACCATCGCGACCTCCGTGCCGCGCGGCGCCTTCACCTGGGTGACGGAGAAGGTGCGGGGCGCGGTCTCCGTGCCTCTGGTGACCAGCAACCGCATCAACACCCCCGAGCTGGCCGAGGAGGTCCTCGCCTCCGGCCGCGCGGACATGGTATCCATGGCGAGGCCCTTCCTCGCCGACCCCGAATTCGTCGCCAAGGCCGCCGAGGGCCGCGCCGACGCCATCAACACCTGCATCGGCTGCAACCAGGCCTGTCTGGACCACATCTTCAGCCTGCAGATCACCTCCTGTCTGGTGAATCCGCGCGCCTGCCGCGAGACCGAACTGGTGCTCTCGCCGACCCGGGTGCGCAAGCGCGTCGCGGTGGTCGGCGCCGGGCCGGCCGGACTGGCCTGCGCGGTCACGGCCTCCGAGCGCGGGCACGCGGTGACCCTGTTCGACGCGGCCGACGAGATCGGCGGCCAGCTGAACGTCGCGCGCCGGGTCCCCGGCAAGGAGGAGTTCGACGAGACGCTGCGCTACTTCCGTACGCGCCTCGCCGAGGAGGGAGTCGAGCTCCGGCTCGGCACCCGGGCCACGTCCGCCGCGCTCGCCGGCTTCGACGAGGTCGTCCTGGCCACCGGGGTCGAGCCCCGCACCCCCGCGATCCCCGGCGTCGGGCACCCCAGCGTGCTGAGCTATCTGGACGTCCTGAAGGGCGGCGCGGAGGTCGGTGACCGGGTGGCGGTCGTCGGGGCGGGCGGGATCGGCTTCGACGTCGCCGAGTTCCTGACCGACGGGGGCGACGCGGCGAGCCTCGACCCGGAGGTCTTCTTCCGGCAGTGGGGCGTGGACACGGACTACGCGGGGCGGGGCGGGCTGCGGGCGCCGGAGCGCCCGAAGTCCCCGCGCACGGTCCATCTGATCCAGCGCAAGGCGAGCAAGGTCGGGGCCGGGCTCGGGAAGACGACCGGCTGGATCCACCGGACCGAGCTGCGCCACCGCGGTGTCACGATGATCGCCGGCGCGTCGTACGACCTGATCGACGACGAGGGCCTGCACCTCACCGTGGACGGCGAGCAGCACCTGCTGCCGGTCGACACCGTGGTGCTGTGCGCCGGTCAGGAACCGCGGCGTGAGCTGTACGAGGAGCTGCTCGCAGCGGGCCGTCCGGCGCATCTGATCGGCGGTGCCGACGTGGCCGCGGAACTGGACGCCAAACGTGCGATCCGTCAGGGCACCGAGCTCGCCGCGGAGCTGTGACCACCCGCTCCAGCCGTCCCTAGGATGCACTGCATGTCACTCCCGCACGCGATCCTCACGGCCCTGCTCGAGAAGCCGTCGTCCGGTCTCGAACTGACGCGCAGGTTCGACCGGTCGATCGGCTACTTCTGGCCGTCCACGCACCAGCAGATCTACCGCGAGCTGGGAAAGCTGGAGCAGGCCGGTCACATCCGGGTCCTGCCGGCCGCGCAGCCGGCGCGTGGGCAGAAGAAGGAGTACGAAGTGCTGCCCGCCGGCCGCGAGGCTCTGACGGCCTGGGTGTCGCTCGCCGAGGATCCGCGGCCGGTACGCGATCCCCTGCTGCTGAGGATGCGGGCGGCCGCCGTGGTCGGTGCCCCGGGACTGGCCGGGGAGCTGCGCAGGCACCTGGTGCTGCACCAGGAGCGGCTGGCGGAGTATCTGGAGATCGAGAAGCGGGACTTCCCTCCGGAGCGGACAGCGGACGAGGACCGGCTGCGCCGTCTGGTGCTGCGCGGGGGGATCGATCTGGAGACGTTCTGGACGGGCTGGCTGACCAGGGCGATCGACGAGCTGGACGGCCCCTGAGGGCTGCCCGGCCGGTGGCCGTCGGGACAGCTCAGCCGGGGCCGCCCGAGCTCCCGACCGGTTCCGGGTGCAGTGTGAACGGCTCGGTGGGACGTGGGGCGGTGAGGGACGGGCCGGTGATGACGACCCTCGACGGGGGCCCGGTGACGGCCGACCCGGTGACCGCCGGCGCGGCAGCGGCCCCGGCCGGCGCGGGCACGCTCCCGGCCGTGCTCCCCGCCTGTGCGCGGCTGAGCAGGATCACGCCCCGGACTGCTGCCAGGGCGCCGATGAGCGCGGGGACGAGGCCGAGCGCCCCGCCCTGGATACGCTCGCCGAGCAGGATCAGGCCGATCGCGGCGGCGGCGACCGGATTGGCGAGGGTGACCACGGCGAGCGGGGCGCCGAGGCCGCCCCGGTAGGCGGTCTGGGACAGCATCAGGCCGCCCAGGGCGAAGAAGGAGACGAGCACCGCCACGGTCACCAGCCGCCAGCTCAGCAGCGGGCCCGAGTGGTCGGTCGCGGCCACGGTGAGGGTCTGCGTGAGGGCGGAGGCCACCCCGGAGGTGATGCCGGAGGCGGCGGCGTGCCGGAGGCCGGGCCGGGTGCCCGGGCGGCTGAGCGCGGCGACGAGCGCCATGGTGACGGCCCCGACGCCCAGTGCCTCGGGGAGGCTCAGGGTGTCGTGCGGCGCGGCGCCGCCCGCCGCCAGGAGCAGCGCGGCGAGGCCGACGAGAGTGAGGAGCGTGCCGCGCCATTCCGTACGGCTGACCCGGCGGCCGGCGGAACGGGCACCGAGCGGAACGGCGGCGACGAGTGTGAGCGCGCCGAGCGGCTGGACCAGGGTGAGCGGTCCGTACTTCAGCGCGGCGACGTGCAGCAGTGCCCCGCCGGCGTTCAGGCCGACCGCCGACCACCAGGCCCCGCGGCCCATCAGGCGCAGCGCCCCGGCGGAGGGGTCGGTCCGCCCGGCCAGCCGGGCCTGGGCCACCGCGGCGGCCGCGTAGGCACCGGCGGAGACGAGGGAGAGCGCGACGGCTATGAGTGTGGCGTTCATCGACGCGCTCCGGATCGTGCGTACGCGGGGGACACGTAGTTCTGGGCCGGGACGGCTGGCCACGGCAGGTGCGTACGGACCGGTGTGCGCGGCAGCCTGAGCGCGGCGTACGCGACGGCGAGCAGGGCGGAGACCACGATCACGTCGAGCCAGTAGTGGTTGGCGGTGCCCACGACGACGAACAGGGTGAGCAGGGGGTGCAGCAGCCACAGCAGGCTCCACGGGGAGCGTGTGGCGACGATCAGTCCGACGGCGACCGCCAGGGCCCAGCCGAAGTGCAGTGAGGGCATGGCCGCGAACTGGTTGGCCATCGAGTCGGTCGAGGGCGTCTCCCCGTACACCGTCGGTCCGTAGACCTGCCCGGTGTCGACGAGGCCGGCCGCGTGCAGCATGCGCGGCGGGGCGAGCGGGAAGAGCAGGTGCAGGGCGAGCGCGGTGCCGGTGAGCGCGGCCAGGATGCGGCGTGACCAGACGTAGTGGCGCGGGCGGCGCCAGTACAGCCAGACCAGGAACGCCACCGTGGCCGGGAAGTGCACGGTCGCGTAGTAGGTGTTCGCCGCCTCGACGAGCCTGTCGCTGTGCAGCAGAGCGCCTTGAACGGCTCCTTCGCCGGGAAGGCCGAGAGCCCTTTCGAAGCTCCAGACGTGTCCGGCGTTGTGGAAGGCCTCCTCGACATGGCCGTTCGCGGCCTGACGGCCGAGTTTGTAGACGAGGAAGAGTCCGGCTATCAGAAGCAGCTCGCGGACGAGGGGCGGTCGGGCTGAGGCGTCCGGCTCCCGCTCCGAAGGCTCGCTGCGGGTGTGCTTCACCCGTGCCCCTTTGCTGACGGTGCGCTGTTACGACGTCGGCATGGCCAGTCCATGCCGTATCGATACGCCAGTGTACCGATACGTCGGCGTATCGGTACACACGCGTATCGGTACACTGGCGTATCGAGGGTCCCCAGCCGCAGAGTCGCAGAGAGGGAAGCAGATGCCGTCGCCCGGTTCAGCACAGGAGTCCGTACCCGCGTCACGCCGGTCGAAGATCACACCGGAACGCGCACAGGAGCTCTACACCGCCGTGCTGGACCTGCTCCGGGAGAGCGGGTACGACTCACTGACCATGGAGGGCGTCGCCTCGCGCACCCGGTGCGGGAAGTCCACGCTCTACCGCCAGTGGGGCTCCAAGCCGGAGCTGGTCGTCGCCGCACTGCACGGCACCCGCAGAACCTTGTTCTCGGACATCGACACCGGCAGCCTGAGCGGCGATCTGCACGAGGTGGCACGGGTGGTGGACGCGGCGTCCGGCCAGGACACCGCACTGATGCACGCGCTCAGCCATGCGGCACTCCAGAGTCCCGACCTGCTCTGCGCGATGCGCTCCACACTGATCTCGCCGGCCATCGCGGCTTTCGACGCGATGGTCGAACGCGCCGTCCGACGCGGCGAGATCGATGCCGACAACCCCGCGGCGGACTACGTGGCCGCCCAGATGCTCGGCATCATGCGCGCCCGGCCACTCCTGGAGGAGCGGTACGCGGGCGACGCCTCCTTCCTCGCCCGCTTCATCGAGTGCGCCGTGCTGCCGGCACTCGGACTCCCCGCCTCCCCGCCCGCTCCCGAGGGAAGCGGGACCTGATGAACGTGGACCGTCGTCCGAGCGGATGACGGCGGTCCACCCGCGCGCCGCACCGTGGGGACGGGGTCGGCGCACAACCGGCCGGCCGGCGGTTTCCGAGGAGACCACCGGCCGGCCGCTTCATGTCCGGCACCCCTTCTCGTCCCCTTGACGATATCCCCCGGAATTCATTATCGTCTCCATGACGAGAAAGAGGGGGTCAAGATGGCCGACATCACCCGGCGCTTCGGCTGGCGCCACCTGCGCTCCGCACCCACCGCCCACATCCGCCACCACAGGCGCGGCAGACTCACCCATGACGGCCCCGGACTGAGCTTCTGGTACCGCTCGCTCTCCGCGGCGCTCTCCGAGGTCCCGGTCGACGACCGTGAGCTGGCGATGGCGTTCCACGCCCGTACGGCCGACTTCCAGGACGTCACCGTGCAGGCCACGGTCACCTACCGGATCAGCGACCCCGCCGAGGCGGCCGTCCGGCTCGACTTCTCGGTGGACCCCGACACCGGGATCTGGCGCGGTGCACCCCTGGAGCAGATCGCCACCCTGCTCACCGAGACGGCGCAGCAGCACACCCTGGACGTCCTGGCCCGCACCCCTCTCGCCACCGCCCTCGTGGACGGGGTCGCCGCCGTACGGGAACGGGTCGCCACCGGGCTCGCCGCCGAGCCCCGGCTGCCCGCCACCGGCATCGACGTGGTCGCCGTACGCGTCGTCGCCATCCGCCCCGAGGCGGAGGTCGAACGCGCCCTGCGCACCCCGGCCAGGGAGCAGATCCAGCAGGAGGCGGACCGGTCGGTGTACGAGCGCCGGGCGGTCGCGGTCGAGCGCGAGCGCACCATCGCCGAGAACGAGCTCGCCAGCAAGATCGAGCTCGCGCGCCGCGAGGAGCAACTGGTCGACCAGCGCGGCACCAACGCCCGCCGGGAGGCCGAGGAGAAGTCGGCGGCCGACGGGGTGCGTACGGCCGCGGAGGCCGCCCGCACCGTGCGCCTGGCCCGCGCGGAGGCGGAGGCCGCCCGCGACGTCGGGGCGGCACGCGCCGAGGCGCAGGCGGCCTGGCTGCGGGCGCATGCGGACGTCGACCCCGGCACGCTGCACGCCCTGGCCGCGACGCGGCTGGCTGAGAATCTCCCGCGCATCGACAGCCTCACCCTCTCCCCCGACGTCCTGACCGGTCTGCTCGCCAGGCTCGGCCGGCCGGAGCCGGGGGCGCGGGCGTGAGCCTGGCCCCGCGGGCGGTGCTGGTGCACCGGACGACGGAGTACGAGGAGCTGCTGGCCCGGCACGGGACGCACGGGCAGGCCGCGTTCGTGCTCGCCGGACGCGGCCGGTCGCTCGACGAGGTGGCCGAGCGGCACCGGCGCCACGAGCGGGCACTCACCGAGGTGGCGGCGGCCCTGCCGCTGCGGTGGCGCCGGACCCGGGTGGAGCGGGCGGATCTCGACCGTTTCCTGTTCGGGCCCGAGGACGTGGTCGTCGTGGTCGGGCAGGACGGCCTGGTGGCCAACGCCGCGAAGTACCTGTCCGGGCAGCCCGTGGTGGGCATCGACACCGACCCGGGCCGCAACCCCGGAGTTCTCGTGCGCCACAGGGCCCGTGACACGGCGGCGCTGTGCCGGGCCGCCGCGTCACCCGGCGGACGGGTGGACGCCCTCACGATGACCGAGGCCGTCGCCGACGACACCCAGCGGCTCCTCGCCCTCAACGAGATCTACCTCGGACCGCCCGGCCATCAGACCGCCCGCTACCGCATCGGCCCCGACGGCGCCCCGTCCGTCGTCGAGTCACAGGCGTCGTCGGGCGTCCTGGTGGGCACCGGCACGGGCTCCACCGGCTGGCTGCGCTCGCTCTGGCTCGAGCGCGGCAGCCCCCTGCGGCTGCCGGCCCCCTCCGATCCGCGACTGGTCTGGTTCGTGCGGGAGGCCTGGCCCTCACCGGCCACCGGCACCTCGATGACCGCGGGCGAGCTGGGGCGCGGGGACGGCCTCAGGCTCACCGTCGAGTCGGACCGGATGGTGGTGTTCGGCGACGGGATGGAGTCCGACGCACTGGAGTTGACGTGGGGTCAGTCCGTCCGTCTCGGTGTCGCCGGCACCACACTCAATCTGGTGGCGTGATCGCCGTGTGAGGATGAGGGGACCGCGTCACCCGTGCCGACCAGCTGGGGGCAGAGCAGCCTATGACCACCGATTCCGTGAACGTCCCGCCCCGGAACGCCCGCACTCCGCTCGCCCAGGCCGCCTTCGGCGTGGGCGTCGTCGTGCAGGACGGGGCCGGCAGGATCCTGCTGGGAAGGCACCGCGGCGGCACCTGGGAGCTGCCCGGCGGCAAGGTCGACCCGACCCACGAGTCGGTCGCGGAGGCCGCCGCCCGCGAACTGCGCGAGGAGACGGGACTGCGGGTGCCCGTGGACGCTGTCACCGTCTTCGCGATGGTGCACGATGTGGTGGGCGGCATCAACAGGATCAGCATGGCCGCACTGGTGAGGGTTGATTCGGCCGTCCCGCAGGTCACCGAGCCGCATCTCGTCAGCGAGTGGCGGTGGACCGACCCCGAGGAGCTGCCAGGTCCCCTGTTCGACCCGTCGGCGCAGATCCTGGCCGTCTGGCGCCCGGATCTCGCCATCGAGCATCCGGCGGCCCATCACCTGCGGGTCTCATCGCCCCGGGACCCGGCCTAGTACAGATAAACATTTGCCTAGGACTCATAGGCAGAGTTAGCGTCGAGTCCATGAGAGCCGTCAATGAGCAGGACATCCGGGCGTCGTTCGTCAACTGTTCCAAGGGGGAGGCGAAGCGCCTGCCGCTCCCCCGCGATCTCGACGAGCGCCGCTGGGACGACCTGGACTTCCTCGGCTGGCGCGACCTCTCGGCTCCGGACCGGAGCTACATCGTCACCGAGCTGCGCGGCGAGGTCACCGGCATCACCCTCCGTTTCCCGTCCCAGCAGCGCGGCTTCCTGCACCGCAGCATGTGTTCGGTCTGCCTGACCACGCACCCGGGCAGCGGGGTCTCGCTGATGACCGCCCGCAAGCGGGGGCAGGCGGGCAGGGACGGCAATTCGGTGGGCATCTACCTCTGCACCGACCTCGACTGCTCGCTGTACGTGCGCGGCAAGAAGACGCCGGCCCCCGGCGGGCGCTTCGAGGAGTCGCTGACCGTCGAGCAGCAGATCGAGCGAACGAGGAACAAGCTCACCGCGTTCCTGGACCTGCTCGCAGCCTGACCCGGCACCGCCCGGTCAGCCGAGGCGGACCGGAAGGTGCCGGCGGGATGGTCCGTCCGGTTCGGCCCGGCACCGCACGCGGCGTGCGCCGCCGCGCTCGTGCCGGGCCGGGCCTGAGGTCCGGGACGCCGCGTGCTAAGTCAGCCTCCGTGGACGGTGAGCCGGTAGCCCTCGGGGCCGGTGAAGGAGAACACCGGCCCGAACGGGCTGTCCTGCAACGGGGTGACGTCCTCCGTGCCCGCCGCCACGAGCTGCTCGCGCAGCATGCCGGCGTCCGTGGTCCGCAGCCACAGCGCCACCCCCAGACCGGGGCGCGCGGCGCCGTCCAGGTCGACGCCCGGGAGCGGCTCACGGACGGCGAACGGGATCGGTTCGGTCGCGAAGACGACCGCGTGGGGCGGCGCGGAGGGTGCCCGGCGCAACCCGAGTCGCTCCTCGAAGAAGGCGGCCGCGCCGGGCACATCCTTCACCTGCAGAGCGATGAAGTCGGGGCCTTCGACGGTGGCGGTCATGGTTCCTCCTGGGCAGTACATCGCTTCGATGTCAGTACTTTGACATGACTGACCATAGGTACCGGCTCCCGGGTATGTCAAAATATTGACATGGAAGACCGTGCACCCGTGCCCGCACCCCACCCGGCCCACGACGTCACCGAGCACGTCGGATACCGCCTCAAACGCGCCTCGTCCGCCCTGCGCAACGCCATGGACAAGGCCCTGCGTGAGCACGACCTCACCGTCCCGCAGTACTCCTGCCTCGAACTCCTCGACGAAAGGCCCGGCCTGTCCAACGCCGACCTGGCCCGTGGCACCTTCGTCACCCGGCAGTCGGCCAATGTCGTCCTGCGCGGCCTCAAGGAAGCCGGACTCATCACCCGGCCGCTCACCACCGACCACGGACGCGCCCTGCCCACCCATCTGACCCCCGCCGGGGAACGGCGCCTGCGAGCGGCACGGGGCGCCGTCTACGCCATCGAGGAACGCATGATCAGGAACGTTCCCGAGGGCCGCCTGACGGCCCTCCTGGCCGACCTCGACTCGATGACCGAGGCCCTCGGCGGGTGACGAGGGACGGCGCGGGCCCCAGGCAGTGTCCAAGGAAGCGGCGGGGCCCAGCAGGTCCACGAGGCCGTCGGCCAGCTCCGTACGCCAGCACAGGTAGTCGTGGCCGCGTGCCGCGCCAGAGGAACGTCACCGCCCGGTGACCGGCGCTGCCCTGCGGGTCCGGAGAGACGAGGGGCGTGCCGCTGCCGCCCACCGTCGCCCAGAAATCCTCGGTCTCCCCCGGCGCCGGCTCCCGGAGCCGCGGCACCTCATCCGGGCGCGCGGTCCGCGGCGGCCGGCGCGGGGTGTCTTGCGGCGACACTGACGTGATCACGAGTGGGACTCCGTAGTACGAGGAACGACAACTCAGGTCACCAAGGCGGCGTCCGCCCGGACGGGCACGCCGCGCACCACCGGACACCGCGCCTCCGAACACAACCCCCTCGCAGGGAAGTTGTCGTGCACCCCACACGCCCGAGTGCGCGTTACCACCTCAATGGCGACCAGGTCATCGAGGCCACCGCCGAGTCCGTCACCCCACGGCTCATCCCCACCGGCGACGGTCCGATCTCGATCGCGCTGTCCAAGAACGGCAGGACCGCCTACACCGCCGACCAGACCGGCGGCGGCCTCTCGGTGATCGACCTCGGGAAGGGACTCGTCACCAAGACCGTCGCGGCGGGCGTGGGCCCCAACCACGCTCACCGACGGCACTGTCACTCCTTCGGCAGCGTCCTTCGGGGCGTGGCAGCCGGCCCGCACGGAGGTGGGTCAGACGGTCTGCCTGCTGATCCGCTCGTTCCACGTACGGGAGAAGACCCGGTGCCCGTCCTCGTAGCCGTCGAGCGTGGCGTCCACGTGGAAGGCCTCGTCGTCCGAGGTCAGCACGGTGCGTGTCTCGACCCGGACGTCCCAGCCGGCCCGGCGGAAGCGCATCTCCCAGGCCGACTCGCCGCGCACCGACCCGAAGTCCTCGCCGATCCAGCTGTACTTCTCGCAGGCCCTCAGCCCGGCCTCGATCCCGTTGTCCTCGTACCGCTGGAGCCCACGGTCCTTCACGATGTCGAGCACGGACCGGTAGTCCACCAGGTCCCTGGTCACGGTCCACGCCTGTTCCGGCTCACTCAGCCGGGTGACGGCGGGGGGCGCGCAGCCCTCGGGCTCCCCGAAGGGGCGCAGGGCCTTGTCCTCCGGTACGTCGTCGGGGCGGACCGGCAGGGTGAGGGTGCTGCCCTTCTCGTACACGCTCAGCAGTGCGGGTCCGGGCGCCGGCCACACGAGCGGCCAGTACGAGGTGGACAGCGACAGCCGGATGCGGTGGCCGGGCGGGAAGGCCTGCGCGACGCTGTGGAGCGGTACGCGGACGCGGTAGCGCCTGCCCGGTTCCAGGGCCTCGGAGGATTCCTCGCTGTCGCGGTGGGTCAGGTTGAGCACGCCGTACGTCACCCGGGTGGAGCGTCCGTCCGGTGCGACGTCGGACAACCTGACGTTCAGCTGCGCGACCGGGGCGTCCGCCGACACCTCCACCACGACGACGGGGGCGCCGAGGATCTCGACGCGTTCGTCGAGCGGCGCGGTCTGGAAGACGAGCGAGCCGCCGTCCTCCTCGCGCTGGTCGTAGGGCAGGTCCGGCGGGGCGTTGTACGAGGCCCACTTGCCGGCGAACTGGCCGACGGACAGCGGCGACTGCACCGTGTGGACGCGGTCCTCCTCGCTTTCCTGGTCATCAGGCTCCCCCAGTCCGCCGTCCCGCAGCGGGAGGACGGTCTCGCCGACGTTCGGCGAAGGCCAGGACGGCTCACCGACCCACCGGCCGGGGCGCTCCTCGTAGGAGGTCGAGGGCGGGACGCTCTCCTGCATCCATGCCTGGAGCATGGGGCCGTCCATCACGCCGTTGTCGATGCCCTTGAGCCAGTGGTCCCACCAGCGCACGACCTCCTGGAGGTAGCCGATGGCAGGCCCCGGCTCGCCGAGGTGCGGGAGCTTGTGCGACCAGGGGCCGATCAGTCCCTTGCGCGGGACGTCGACGTGGCTCAGCAGGCGGGTCACGGCGTTGGAGTAGCCGTCCGCCCAGCCGCTGGAGGCGAGCACCGGGCAGCGCAGGGCCGAGTAGTCCTCGCTCAGGCTCGCGTGGCGCCAGTAGTCGTCCCGGTCCGGGTGGCGCAGCCACTCCAGGACCCAGGGGCGCGCGGCGTCGAGCCGTTCCCGCCACATCTCCCGCCAGCGCTCACCGACGACGGCCGGGTCGGGCGGACAGGTGGCGTACGCGAACATGGTCCCGGCCTCGGCCAGGTTGTCGGACAGCATCGCACCGCCGAGGTAGTGCATGTCGTCCGCGTACCTGTTGTCGGTGAACGACGCGATGCAGATGGCGCGCAGGCTCGGCGGCCTGCGTGCGGCTGTCTGGAGGGCGGCGAAGGCGCCCCAGGAGATGCCCATCATCCCGGTGTTCCCGTCGCACCAGGGCTGCTCGGCGATCCACGCGAGGACCGACTCGGCGTCGCTCTGCTCCTGTTCGAGGTACTCGTCCAGCAGCACACCCTCCGACTCGCCCGTCCCCCGGATGTCGACACGCACACACGCGTAGCCGTGGCCGGCGATGTACGGGTGGTGGATGGCGTCACGTGTGGAGGTGAGGTCGTTCTTGCGGTACGGGATGTACTCCAGGACGGCCGGCACGGGTTCCGCGTCCGATGCGGTGGGACGCCAGATCCGCGCGGAGAGCTCGACTCCGTCCTCCATGGGGATCGTGACGTGCTTCTCTTCCTGGATCGCGAAGGGCAACTGGTCGACGTGGCGCATGCCTGTGCGACCTCCTTTCGTCGTGCTGGACCGGACGGGTCACCGGGTTTTCGTGCCGCGGCTCCCCGGCTCCGTCTCGTCGAAGGTGAGACCGAGGGCGGCCACGCACCGGTCGAACTTGTCGCGCAGGTCCTCCTCGTCGTCGCCCCCGGTGAAGATGTGTGCCACTTCGTAGCTGTAGCTGTCCTGCCCGGAGACGGTGGAGAGCTTCTGCCCCTCCTCGGGCACGACCTCGATCCGCACTCCGGGTATCTCGCGTTCGATCGCGGCGATCCGTTCCGGGGTGGGCACCTCGTGCACCTTCCCGTCGCCGAACCAGCGGTAGTACCACTTGGCGGCCACGGCGTAGCGGCCCTTGCCGCCGGTGAGTTGAGGGTCGCGGCCCAGCGCGAGGCTGATCATGCGGTGGTGGTTGGGCGCGCCGTCCACGTAGTCGAAGAGCTCGGCATGGGACTGGGAGTGCCGGGGGTTGATCTCCAGGAGGCTGATGTCCTGAGTCTTCGGGTCGTAGAAGTACTCGATGCTGAAGGTCGCCTCGTCCATGCCGATCCGCTCCATGGTCCGCTCGCTGACGTCGTGGAGCTTCCGGATCACGGGGGCGGGGAGGCTGCTCGGGTACTGGTGGCGCAGGAAGCACGGGGACGCCGGGTAATTGATCGAGTCCAGCACCCCGTAGACGGTCGCCTTGCCCTGGTGGACGTAGCCCTCGACGGCCACCTGGATCCCGGTCATCGCCTCCTCGGCCAGGCAGACCTGGCCTCCTACGTCCTTCATCTCCGGGGGGAGGTCCAGAAGGTCGAGTACGGAGTCGAAGGGCCTGCCGACCCTGCCTATGCCCGCCCGGATCTTGTCGACGGCCGCCCGGAACTCATCCATGTCCGAGACTCCGTACGCCAGCTCGGAGGAGTAGGCGAGGGCCGGCTTGAGCCACATGGGGAAGTTCACGCCCTCGGGGGGCTTCGGGTCATCCGCTTCCAGGTCCACCCGGCCGAAGCGCGGGTACTCGTCGATGACCTTCTGCTGTTCGAGCCGGCTCCAGTACTTGTGCTCGCACTTGACGACGGATTCGAGGCTGGTCGTCCGCACGCCGTACTCCTTGCCGAGCATCGGGACGAGAGTGCTCACCGGGAAGTCCCAGTATCCGACGATCGCGTCGATGCTGCCGTCGTGCGCGTCGAGCACAGCCCGGGCCCGGTCCATCAGCGCGGGCACGGACACCTCGCCCTCCTGCAGCTCCTGGACGGTCAGCAGGCGGTGGAACCGGTAGGAGCCCGCGTCCGGAACAGCCTCCAGAGTCGGCAGATTCGAATCGTCGAGGCCGACGACGAAGATGTTCTTGTGCTGCACCTGCGGCATGTGGATGTCCCTTCGGTAGGAAGTGCTTGCTGCACACCACAGGCGCCTGCCCTGCCGCACGGCTGACATGCAGTGCCATCTCCGGGGGACAGCCGGCATCGCCCTGCGCTGCCGCGTCAGCGCACCCCACGGGGGCGGTACTGGACGCTGATCCGTGGCCCTCGGGCGTGCGCGGTCTTGGGGACGGCGTGCTGCCAGGTGCGCTGGCAGGAGCCGCCCATGACGATGAGGTCGCCGTGGCCCAGCGGCCGACGCACGGTGTCGCCGCCGCGGCAGGGACGCAGGAGCAGATCGCGCGGGGCGCCGAGGGAGAGGATCGCGACCATCGTGTCCTGGTGCGAGCCGCGTCCGGTCAGGTCGCCGTGCCAGGCCACGCTGTCGCGCCCGTCCCGGTAGTAGCAGAGCCCGGCGGTGGTGAAGGGCTCGCCCAGCTCGTCACCGTAATGGGAGGACAGCGTGTCGCGGGCCTCGTCCAGCACGGGGTCCGGCAGTGCGTCCTCGGAGCGGTAGAAGGCGAGCAGCCGGGGCACGTCGACGGTGCGGTCGTACATCTGCCGGCGCTCGGCCCGCCAGGGCACTCTGTCCACGAGCTCGGCGAAGAGCTCGTCGGCGCCGCTCAGCCAGCCCGGCAGCAGGTCGATCCACGCCCCGTCACCCAGGACCGTCCTGCGCACCCCGGTGAGCGGGCCCAGGCGGGGGCGGTCGGCCTGGTCGAACAGCGAACCCTGGAGATGAACGGACATGGGTCAAGCCTACCCGGCCATTAGAACAAACGTTCCCGTCGGTCATACGGGGCCGTACAGGCGTGATCACCGCCTCCCGTCGCCTTGCCGTGGGTCGGCGGCCCGCCCCGGTCGCAGCGGCCGGGGATCGGCCATAAGCTGCCGGGGCCGACGGGGTACGGCCGCGACGGCCCTGACCAGGGGTTCCACTCCGCCCGGCAGCCGGACCGCACACCCGGGAGGACGGGCGGCCACCCGGAAATCCACATCACTGACATGCGCGCGGGTGGGCAGGAGAGCGGCGACGCCGCACGGCCCCCCTACGGTCGGCGGCGGGTACGGCAGACCTTGAGGGAAGGAGCGCCCCCATGTCGGAACAAGGACGCGGTGACGACGTCTACCAGCCGGACGGTTCGGACGCGGACAACCGTCCGACGGACGACCTCGACCCGGAGAACGTGATCGACGAGCCCGACCTCGACGACACTCTGGACACCGGGTACTCCCCGCCGGAGAAGCCCCTGGGCGTGTCGAAGTACGGCACGACCGGCGAGGAGCAGAGGGAGGGCGAGTCCCTCGACGGGCGCCTGGCACAGGAGGTGCCCGAGGAGGACCCGCTGCTCGCCGACGACGGGCCGGAGGACAACGGCCCGGAGGAGGACGACGCCGGGGCCGAGCGCGCCGGACGCGTCGCCACCGCCGACGAGGAACCCGGAGCCACGCGCAACAACAGGGTGCTGGGCCGGGACGTCGGCATCGACGGAGGCGCGGCCTCCGCCGAGGAGGCCGCGGTCCACATTCAGGAGGACGACGGAGCCTGATCGGCCGGGGCATGTGTCCTGGGCCCTCGGGACACATGCCCCGGCCGATCAGGGGAACGTCACGATCGCGGGCCACAACCAGGTGGACCGCGCGCAGGAAGGGTGACAAACGATGACCGACAACGGCAAGAAGCAGCGCAAGGTACTGGCCGTGGTCACCAACTACGGCGTGGAACAGGACGAGCTCGTGGTGCCCGTCGACCGACTCCGCGGTGCGGGGGTCCAGGTCGACGTCGCGGCCGTGTCGACGGACGACATCGTGACGCTGGTCGGTGACAAGGACCCGGGAAAGAGTGTCCGTCCCGACCTCACGCTGGACGACGCCGACCCCACGGCCTACGACCTGCTGCTCATTCCGGGCGGCACCCTGAACGCCGACACGCTCCGGCTCCAGAGCGCCACGACCGGGATCGTCCGCTCCTTCACGGACTCCGGCCGCCCTGTCGCGGCCATCTGCCACGGCCCCTGGGCCGTGGTCGAGGCGGACGTCGTCACGGGCAAGCGGCTGACCTCCTACGCGTCGTTGCGGACCGACATCCGCAACGCGGGCGGCGAATGGACGGACGAGCCGGTGGTGACGGACGGTTCCGGCGGCTGGACGCTGATCACCTCGCGCAACCCGGGTGACCTGGAACCCTTCGTAGGGGAAATCCGTACGGCACTCGCGGAGCGCCCCTGACCGCGGGCGGCGACCGGCTTCGCGGGCGGGGAAATCGGTGGCGCCGCGCGGGACGAGCCGATAACTTCCGCCTGAGCCCGGTGGGCTGCGGGACATGACGGCGAGGGGACCGGACGTGGAGACCGAGGGCGCACGGACCGACCGGCTGGGCCTGCTGCTCACCCAGTTCGACCAGGCCAGGGAGATGGCCCAGGTGCGGCTGACAGGGCTCGGTGACGAGGAGTACCTGTGGGAGCCGGTGGCCGGTTGCTGGTCGGTCCGGCCCCGGGGTGAGGCCACGACTCCCCGGGCGTACGGGCCGGGTGAGTGGGTGCTCGACAAGGGCGCCCCTGACATCCCGGCGAACGAGTACGCCGAGGTCGCCCGGCAGGCCGCCGGCGGCATGACCGTCTCCAGGATCGCCGATGACTGGAGTGTGAGCGTCGAGCGGGTCGAGCAGGTCCTCGCGCACACCGGCGTGCCGGAGCCCGACGAGACACCGGTCACCACCATCGCGTGGCGGCTGGGCCATCTGCACTCGTGCCTGGCGGGCCAATGGGAGTGGACCTTCGGCGAACGCCGCGAGGAGCCGCAGCTGCTGGTCGACTTCACCCCCTCCGCCGGGCCGGCACTCGAAAGGTTCTGGGCGCTGATCGACCGCTGGCGCGCGAGTGTCGCCGCCCTCACGGACGAGCAGCTCGACACGGTCGGCCTCTCGCAGTATCCGTACGGCTCCGATCCCGACGACCCCTTCGTCAGCGTGCTGGCGGGGGCCAACCTCGAATTCATCCACCACATGGCCGAGATCGCGGTGCTCCGCGACCTCCACAGGGCCCGGTTCGCCGGTCCCGGGTAGCCGGTTGAGCCGGAACGCCACCTGGCGGGAGCCCCGCCGATAGGGTCGTGGTCCATGGACAACAGTGCGGTTACGGAACTGGTCGAGAAGTACATCGCGGTCTGGAACGAGTCGGACGACCGGGTGCGGCGGGCCATGCTCGACGAGGTCTTCACCCCGGACGGCGTCTACGTCGATCCGATGGTGGAAGCCGACGGCACAGCGGCGCTCGACACGTACATCAGCGATTCGCAGAAGAACTTCGGCGGGATGCTCTTCACCCACGGCGCGGTGCTGACCCACCACGACGCCGTCCACTTCTCGTGGGAGGTCGGTCCCACGGGTGGGGCTCCGGCGGTGACCGGATACGACGTGGCGTTCTTCGAGGGCGGCCGGATCAGTCGTCTGTACGGGTTCTTCAACGGCTTCTGACCGGCCTGGCCTGAGCGGTCAACCGGCTTTGTCGAGCGTGGAGTTGATATTTCCGGAGGGCGCACACCATGTCCGGTACGGCCCCCAGCCGTGACAGTCGTCGCACAGCACACGGTCGGCCGTGCTGAGGGTGAACGGCGGCTGGGACAACTGCCGTTCGGTGTACACGACCGGCCTCCAGCCGGTGAACGGCATGAGACCTCGCCCGCTCCCCTCGTAGACCCTCACCTCGAAGCCCTCGTGCACGGCCGTCACCGGCGCGCTCGCAGCGGTCGGTCAACGTTCCGGCGCATGCGGGGAGTTCCGGTGCTTCTGGCGCAACATCCTTGTCCAGGCCGACGAGCACCTCCTCTCCCGGTTCGTCGGCACCTGCCGGGGATGTGCCGCGCAGTGTGCCTACGCCTTCACGCTTCCACCGGGCCGGGACGCGGCGTAGGGACTGGAGCGATCAGGTCACGCTCGAACCAGGTGCCCGGCTCACCGCCGATGTGGGCCGGATCGGCGGGGCCGACGGGGACGAAGCCGGCTCCGGTCAGCACCTTCCGGGACGCGACGTTCCGATGCGTCGCGGCCGCCCGAACGGTGCGCAGCCCGTGGTCGGCCGCCGCGAGGCGGCACACTTCCCGGACGGTCGCGGTCGCCACGCCGCGGCCGGTGGCGTGCTGAGCGACCCGGTAGCCGAGTTCCGCGGTGCGGTCCTCGATGTCGACCAGATTGAACCTGCCGATCACCGAGCCGTCCTCGGCGAGAAGCACGTGGAAGGCGCAGACTCCCGCCTCCTGCTCCGCCAGCAAGGCGCCGTACCTCTCGGTGAACCGGGCGAAGAAGTCGTCGCCGCGGTCGGAGACCGCTGCGGCGAAGTAGGCGCGGTTCGCCGACTCGAAGGCCAGGACCGCCGGGGCATGACTGACGTGCAGCCGCTTCAGCTCGGGCATCGCCCCACCCTACTCAGGTGGTTCGCGGGGGCCACCTGGTTTTCCCAGGGGGACACGGCGGAAGTGCCCTGCCGATCGCGTGTACCGGACGCTTCAGCAGCCTCCGTCACAGCAGCTCGCAGGACACTTCCACGTGTGTCACCGTGTCAGGGGATCAGGCCCAGCAGCCGTTCACGGTGGCGGCGAGGCCGTCCAGGGAGTCCTTGATGGCGGCGCCGTCCGCGGTGGAGTTGTTCTCGATGAAGGAGAAGATCTTCCAGCGGCCGTCCTTCCCCTGCGTGAGCCCGCTCAGAGCGGTGGCCCCCGTCAGGGTGCCGGTCTTGCCCTTGACCTGGCCCACGGCACACTCGGAGTTGGCGGTGTCGAACCGTCCCCACTCGGGCCCGAGCGTGCTGCCCGCCTCACCGGCGACCGGCAGGCCTTCGGAGACGGACTTCAGCCTCGTGTGCCGGGGGTCGGTGGTGAGATCGAGGATCTCGGCGACGGTCTGGGCCGTGATGCGGTTGGAGCGGGACAGCCCGCTGCCGTCGTGGATCTCGAAGTTGGACACCGAGATCCCGTACCAGCCGGTGAGGACGTCACGCACGGCCGCAGTGCCGCCCTCGTAGGTGGCCGCCCGGCCGGAGGCGAGGCCGGTCGCCCGCAGCAGCGTCTCGGCGATATCGTTGTCACTGGTCTTGAGCATCTGCTTGACGATCACGGACAGCTCCGCGGACCGGTGCTCGGCCACGGGGAAGTCCGTCGAAGCGGCCTGGCCGCGGGTCACGTCCCCCGTGACGCCGATGCCCTGTTCGGCGAGTTGCGCCGCGAAGACGTTCCCCGCGTCGATGGCGGTGTCCTGGACGAGCTTCCCGTCCACCACCAGGGAGCGCACGGGCGCGATCTGGTCGTCGTAGTAGCTGCTGTTCCAGCCCTCGGCGAGTGTCGGCGCCGCGAAGAGACTGTCGTCGATCCGGACCTTCACCGTGCCGAGGCCGGCGTTCTTCAGACCCGCGGCCGCGCTCTTGGCGAGCTCGGTCAGATCGGCGGTCGTCAGAGTGCGGTCGCCCCCACCGACCAGAGTGAGTGTGCCGTCGCCGTAGACCACCTTGGTCGTGAACGTGTGGTCGGGGCCGAGCAGGGTCAGGGCGCCGGTCGCGGTGGCGAGCTTGGTGTTGGACGCCGGCATCAGCGCCGTCTTCGCGTCGTGACCCCAGATCATTTCGTCGGACTCGGCGTCCAGCACCACTCCGCTGAAGGTGCTGCCGATGTTCTTGTCCTGGGACCGGGCGTCGAGGTTGTCCACGAGCTTCTGGTCGGTGGAGTCGAGTCTGCTGACGCTTTCTTCGCTCGCCGCCGGCTGGTCGGCGGCGAAGGCCGACTGACCGGCCATGACCGCGCCGGCGACCGGGGTGAGAACCGCGGCGACGAGCGTCCGGCGGACGGATCTGTTCACGGGCTGGGCCTTTCGGTGACGGCCTCCGGTGGAGGATACGGGCGCGGCGTCAGAACTGGGTATCACAGGGTCTCCACGTCACACACATGACGAGTAGGGGCATGAGGAATGCAAATAAACCTAGTGGCAGTCACCCCTTTCACAGGGGCCGCACCGAGCCGCTCGCTGTGCAGATTCAGTGACGGTACGGAGACCGTTTCAGTACCGGTACACGGGTAGCTGGGGCCTCTCGTCCGGATCATGCCGGGCTCGCGATGCCTGGTCCGGACGGAAGACCCTAGCGTTCCACACGCCTCAGGCCGCGCACGGCCGGGATCGCGAGCAGCAGGGCGCAGGCGACGAGCGCCATGGACGCGGACACGTACAGCAGCGGCACGGCCCCGGCGACGACGGCGAGCGGCCCGGCCGCGGCCTGCCCTACCGGCTTCATCACCAGCGAGCCGGCGGCGTCGTACGCGTGCACCCGGCCGAGGACATGCTGCGGGATGTGCGTCTGCACGCTCGTGTGGAACATGACGATCCAGAACGCCATGCCGACGCCGCTCACCCCGTAGCATCCGGCGATGAGCGGGGCGGGAAGGTCGAGAGCGACCCCCAACGGCATGAACACCCAAAGGATCATGGACAGGGCGCCGGCCCGGAGGGGATACCGCGGGCGGAGCCTGATCGCGACGATCCCGCCCAGCACGCTTCCCGCCCCGAGGGACGACATGACCAGGCCGAAGACCGATGCTCCGTGGTCGGTGACGAGCGCGCTGTTGCCGAGAGTGGTGGTGGGGCCCGCGCCGGCCAGCTGCCAGAGCATGAAGACGACGATGACGCTCCACAGCCAGGTCCTGGCCCGGAACTCCCGCCATCCCTCGACGAGATCGGCCCTGAACGACGATTCACCGTTCCGCCCGGCGGCAGGGCCCATCGGGACCGAGCGGAGCAGGAGGAGGCAGGCGCCGCTGGCCGCATAGGTCAGGGCGTCGAGGGCGACCACCGCCGCGGGTGAGGAGACCGCGAGCAGCAGGCCGGCCAGAGACGGTCCGATGACGAGGGTGACGGACTCCGATATACGCAGGGTCGCGTTGGCCTTCTGCACGTCGTGGGCGGTGAGCGGGGTGATGCTGGCGACTCCGGGCTGGAAGATGGCGCTGCCTGCTCCGATCAGGGCCAGCAGTACCAGGATCTGCCACAACTGCGGTGCACCCAGCAGGAACAGCAGTGCGAGCACTCCCTGGGAGCAGAGCCGGGCCGTGTCCGAGACGACCATCAGCCGCCGAGCGCCGAAGCGGTCGGACATCACCCCGCCGAAGATGATCAGTACCGCGAACGGGGCTACGAGCGCGGCGAGCGCATAGCCCACCCCGCTCGCCCCGTATCCCGCCCGGATCACGGCGGCAGTGATCGCGACGGGAAGCATCGCGTCGCCCAGCAGAGAGGTGGTTCGGGCGGTGAAGAACAACCGGAAGTCCGCTGTCCACAGCGGCGGATCGGACGAGCTCACCTTGACTCGCAGGTCAGGGTCATGTCCGAGCCGGTCACCGGTCACCGCTCACCGTCCCACGTATTCCGTTGATTACGCCACGACCGCAG
Source organism: Streptomyces sp. NPDC051064 (assembly GCF_044455985.1). NCBI lineage: Bacteria > Bacillati > Actinomycetota > Actinomycetes > Kitasatosporales > Streptomycetaceae > Streptomyces > Streptomyces sp. NPDC051064. The sequence goes on along the minus strand of NZ_JBITFK010000011.1, from coordinate 105,206 downwards.
CCACGATAACGGCCGTGTTCCCGGCCCGCCGCCGACTGTTCGGATCTCACGTATCCGAGGATCCTACGCGGATGATCGTCTTGACGTCGGCGCCCGCCGGGGGCTCCGTCCACGCGCGGTGGGCCTCGTGCAACGGAAGCCTCCGGGTGACCAGTTCGTCAGCCCGGTAGCGGCCTGCGGCGAGCCCGGCGATCACCGTCGGCCAGGTGAACCGGTAGCGCATGACACCCCGGATCTCGACCTCACGCTCGATCACGGAGGGCATCGGGACAGACGCGTCCTGAGCACCGACACCGACGAAGACGGCCTTCCCGCCCGGCCGGACGAAACCGCACCCGGAGTGCCGCACCTGCTGGACGCCGGTGCACTCCATGAGGACGTCGTACCCGTCCCGCAGAGCCGGGTGCCCGGCGGCAGCAAGTTCGTCCAAGGAGGAGAAGGTGTCAGCGCCCAGACGTACAGCGACCAGGCGGCGCGATTCCTGGGGCTCGATCACGGTCACGCTTTCGGCACCGCGTGCGTCGGCCACCTGGAGCGCGAACAGCCCGATGGGGCCGCCGCCGGTGACGAGCACCCGGTCGCCGATGGTGATTTCGCCTCGTTGCGAGGCCCAGAGGGACACCGAGATGGTCTCGACCATGGCGGCGGCGTCGTCGCTGACCTCGCCGGGGATCGGGTAGGCGTTGCCGGCGGGGACGACCACGTACTCCTGGAGAGCACCCTCCGCCCCCGGGACGCCGTGGAAGAGCTGGGTGGGGCAGACGTTGTACTCGCCGCGACGGCAGCTGCGGCATGTGCCGCAGGGGACCAGCGGCTCGACGGCGACCCGCTCGCCGATCCGGCCGGTTTCGACACCGGGGCCCACCGCCGCGACGCGTCCGCCGAACTCGTGTCCCATCACGAACGGTTCGGTCATGACGTCGCTGCTCGCGCGTCCCTCGTGGAAGAAGTGCTTGTCGGAGCCGCAGACTCCGACCGATCCCACCGCGAGCAGGATCTCGCCCGGGCCAGGCGCCGGAACGGGCCGCTCTTCCAGGCGCAGGTCCTCCTTGCTGTGCAGGACCAGGGCCTTCATCGTGGCCGGGAGGGTGGGAGTGTCAGTCATGGTGGTCTACCGAAGTCTCTCTACGGGCCGGAGGCGGTGGCGTCCGGCAGCCGGTGCGTTGGGGGCGGGGAGGACGGCTCAGCGGGTCCTGACCGGACGCCCGTGTGCGGCGAACGTGCCGTCGAGCAGGCTGGTCTCGATCTCCTCCAGGGTGCGGCCCTTGGTCTCCGCCATCCTCCGCAGCGCGAAGACCCAGGCGAGGACGTTGAACAGGGCCAGCACTCCGAAGACGAGCCCGACGCCGAGCCGGTCGGCGGCGAAGTACAGCAGGAGGGTGACGAGGAAGTTGGTGATCCACAGGACCAATGCGGTCAGGCTGGTGCCCTTGCCGCGTACCCGCAGCGGGAAGATCTCCGCGAAGTACAGCCAGGCCACGACGGAGAGGCTGCCGCCGTTGAAGGCGAAGTACGCCAGCAGGCAGGTGATCACGACAGTCTGCCCGCCACCACCCAGTACCTCCGGGGAGCCGCTGGACCAGGGAAGCATCAGCGCCATCACGGCCAGCGCCACGACCGCGCCGGGGAGGCCGATGACGACCAGCTTGCGCCGGCCCCAGCGTTCCACCAGGTAGATGCCGAGGACGGTGAACACCGTGAGGACGACACCGACCCCGACCGAGCCGAGAGTGGAAGCAGACTCCCCGAAGCCGGAGAGTTCCAGGAGCGACGGCGCGTAGTAGATGATGGCGCTGATTCCGGTGATCTGGGAGAACAGGGCCACCCCGACACCGGCGACGACCGCGGGGCGCACGGCGGGCTGGAACAGCTCCCGCCAGGAACCCTGTTCGGTGTGGAGCGTTCCTCGGATGTCGTCCATCTCGGTGTCCACCTCGTCGGCCGACGAGCGCACCCGGGCCAGCACCGCGCGCGCCTGTGCCTCACGGCCTCGGCTGAGCAGCCAGCGCGGGCTCTCCGGCAGGAAAGCCATACCGATCAGGAACAGCAGGGCAGGCACGGCCGCCAGTGCCAGCATCCAACGCCACGCGTGGCTCGGGCCCAGCACATGCCCCGAGAGGTACGCGAGCAGGGTGCCGACGCAGATCATCACCTGGAACAGCGAGGTCTGGGCGCCGCGCACGGCCGGCGGCGCGAGCTCGGCGATGTACACGGGGACGATTTGAGAGGCACCCCCGACGGCGAGGCCGAGAAGGAAGCGCATCACCAGCAGCACGGTCAGATCGGGTGCCACCCCGCAGCCCACGGCGAAGACGATGAAGAGCACGGCGACCAGCATCGTCGTGGGGCGCCGCCCCATCCGGTCGGAGACCGGCCCGGTGAGGAGGGCTCCGAGGATGGCGCCGAGCAGCGTGATGGCGGTGACGGCGGACTGCACGAACGTGTCGTCGGCGATGCCCATCGGGCCCTTGAGATGGAGCAGGGCGCTGCCGATGATGCCGGTGTCGTAACCGTAGAGGAGCCCGCCGACGCTGGCGCTCAGCGCGATCAACAGGGTGAAGCCCCGGCTGTGCCCGGCCGGGGGTGCGGCGCTCCCGGTGGGCGCTTCCGCCCGGACCGTGCGGGCGCTCACGGCTGCACCAGCCGGTACTCAACTCCCAGCAGGTCGGCCAGTGCCTCGATGTCGGCGGCCCGGTGCCCGACGCCCATCGCCCAATGATGCGTGGAGCCCGACCGGCTCCAGGCGTCCGCCCAGTCGGCCGGGTCGCAACCGAAGTCCACCCGGGAGGTGGTGTTGCCGATGCTCAGCAGGGGGCCGTCGACGACCGAGCCCTCCGAGGCGATGAACCGCAGGCTGCCGTCCCGGAGTTCCCCGATGGAGAACTGGGTGACCGGTCCCTGGCGGATGTCCACCTCGACGGACACGCCGCCGCCGGACTTCCCGTGATACACGTCCAGACCGCGCAACAGCGGCTTGCGGGCGGTGATCGCCATGTCCGCGGCGTCGTTGTGGCCCACTTCGCACACGCCGTCGTCGAAGTTGAGTGCCTGCCCCTCGGTGAGGGTGCCGCCGGCGCCGAACTGGTCCAGTACGTACATGGCGGCGGCCGCTCTGACTTCGTACTCGGTGACGGTCGGTATGCCCCGGGAGGAGAGGAGGGTGGCACCGATGGCGAAGCCGGCACCCAGCCGCTGGAGCAGAGTGTCGTTCTCGCCGAAGTAGAAGTACGCGAGCGTGTCGAGGCCGTACTCCTCCACCAGCCGGTCCAGCGCGGCCGACACCCGCGCCTGGAAGCGGATGTTCTCCTGGTCGGCGCCGGGGTGCACGGTGAACACCTCTTCGACGGTGGCCAGCACCCGCTCGGTGTCCGCGTCGGTGACCCGGTCGTAGCGGAGCTTGAGGTCGTCGAACTCCAGGACCTCGACATGTCCGCCGAACGTCCCTGTGAGGGCTGTGATGTTGGTGGCGATATCGAACATACCGGGGTAGAGGTGCCCCATCATCCCGTGCCGGGCGCCGCGGAGGGCGCGCACCACCCCGGCCGCGCGCACCCAGCGGTCGATCTTCGCCCAGGCGCGTTCGTCCGCCAGGTGTCCCGAGACGCTGCGGACGGGCATACCCAGGCGCTCGAGGGCCACACCGATCTCGGGGAGCCCGGCGAAGCCGGCGTAGCCGAGCCAATCGCCGGTGCCGAAGGTGGCATGGTCCATGGAGGTGCCGGGCTGCAGATTGACCAACAGGATCGGTGCGCCGCCGTACTTGAAGACGGGGAGGACCTGGGCCGAGGCCATATAGGTGGCGACGAACACGATGATCAGGTCACAGTCCGCCTTCCGCAACCGTTCGGCGGCGGCGGAGCCCTGGACCGGATCGGAGATCACTCCCGCGTACTCGACGTGCGCGCCTGTCGCCTCGACGCGCTCGCCTATCACCGCCGCGGACTTCTCGATGGTGGGCAGCAGGTCGGGGAACTGCGGCCAGTAGTTGCCGAGTCCGCCGGTGACGAGGCCGATCCGGGCGGGTGTGGCGGGCACCCGGGTGAGTGGGGCGGGAGGGACTACTGCGGTGAGAGGCATGTGGGGCTCCTGCGGGGAGGTGAGGGGCACTGGTCCCGGGACGTTCCGGCCCCGGAGCGGATCGGCAGAAGAGGCGGTTCAGAGGACTTCGGTGCCGTCGACGAGGCGGAAGGGCAGGCCGAGCAGATCGGCGGTGGCCTTCAGGTCCTTGGCGCGGTGCCCGGTGCACAGAGTCCAGTGGTGTCCCGCACCGGACGCGGACCAGGCGTCGGTCCACTCGCCCGGGTCCACGCCGAAGTCGACCCGGGACGTGGTGTTGCCGATCTCCAGCAGCGGCCCGGGGACCACCTCGCCCTCGGACACGATGAAGACGAATCTTCCGTCCGCCTCCTGCCCCAGTCCGAACGTGGTGACCGGGCCATGCGTGACGTCGAACTCGACGCTGACGCCCCAGCCTCGCTTGCCGTGGTAGACGCCGAGTCCGCGCAGCAGCGGGTCCTTGGAACTGATGGCGAGATGGGCAGGTCCGTCGTGCCCCATCTCTACCACTCCGTCACGGAAGTTGAGGGCCTGGAGCTCGGTGAAGGATCCACCCGCGCCGAGGGTGTCGGCGACGAGCATCGCCAGGCTGGTACGCAACTCGTACTCACCTGCCACGGGCAGGCCGCGTGCGGTGAGCAGCGAGGCACCCAGGATCATGCCGGCGCCCAGCCGCTCGTGCAGCTCACCGTCCAGACCGCGGTGGTAGTAGGCGAGGCTCTGAAGCGCGAAGTCCTCGACCAGCCGGTCGAGCCCCACGGAGACCCGCGCCGCCCAGTCGAAGTCCTCGGCGTCCACCGAATCGTCCAGCGTGAAGACCTCCCGGGCCAGCGCCACACGCGCGGCGGCCTCCTGATCCGTGACCGCCGCAACCCGGACCCGCAGGTCGTCGAACTCCAGCACCTCCATGTGCCCGCCCAACTGGGCGGAGACCAGGGTCATGTCCGTGGAGACGTCGAGCATGCCCGGGTAGAGGTGCCCCATCAGCCCGTGCCGGCCGTGCCGCAGGGCCGCCCGCACGCCGGCCGCGCCGATCCAGCGGCCGATGCGGCTCCAGGCGTTCTCGTCGCGCAGGTATCCGGAGACCGAGCGGAACGGGATGCCGCTCCGGCGGAATACGTTGGCGACCTCCGGCAGCGGGCACTGGCCGCAGTAGGCGAGCCACTCACCGGTGCCGAACTTCGCGTGGTCCATCGCCTCGGTCGGCTGTAGGTCGATGACCAGCACCGGGGCGCCGCTCCGCTGGGCGATCGGCAGCACCATCGAGGACGTGAGGTACGTGGTGAGGAAGGTGACGATGATGTCGCAGTCCGCGCGCCGCAGGACCTCGGCGGCCCCGACGGCCTCAGCCGGATCGGAGACGAACCCCGCGTCCGTGACCTCGCACCCCATGGACTCCAGGCGACGGGTGACGAAGCCGGCGGACTTCCGGAGCTGTTCCAGCAGCCCTGGGAACTGCGGCCAGTACGCCCCCAGGCCGCCGGAGACCAGGCCCACCCGGGTCGATCGGCGGGTTATGCGTTCCAGACCCGCACCGGACGCCACGACAGGTTCGGCAACCATGACAACTTCCCTCCGCGATGTATTCTTGATGGGACACTAAACATGGATGTAACAAGAGGGCAAGGGTTTGAATCGACTCAATCAGCAGCGCAAAGAGGGACAAGCGCGGCAGACACCGCGACATTCAGGCGTTTTCGTTACTCATCCGATGAACAGCCCGGCTCGACGATGTTGTGCACTGTGATAGAAAAAGCGCATGACTGAGGATGTGAACGTGGACAGTCAGGCCCGGCGCGCCTCGATCGTCACCGCCCTGCGTGACGGGGTTCAGCGCATCGACGACCTGGCCCGCCTCTGCGGCGTGAGCGCCATGACCATCCGCCGCGATCTCCAGGCTCTGGAGGAACAGAACAAGATCCGACGCGTGCGCGGGGGCGCCATCCCCGTCGACGCCTGGTCCTTCGAACACCGGATGGGCCGCACGGTGGCGGCCAAGCAGACGATCGCGGCCAAGCTGAGGACCATGGTGCCCGCCACGGGCGGCATCGGCATGGACGGCTCGACCACGGTGCACCAGCTGGCACTCGCCCTGGGCGACCGCACGCCCCGCGACCTCACAGCCGTCACCACGGGACTGGAGACCTTCCATCAGCTGACCCGCACCCCGGGCGTGCGGGCCTACTCGACGGGCGGGACCGCCGACGCCCACACCGGAAGCCTTGTCGGGCCGCTTGCGGCGCTCACAGCCCGCCAGTTCACACTGCACACCTTCTTCGCATCGGCGACCTACATGGACGAGAGGCTCGGGTCCACGGAGTTCACCGCCGATGAGGCCGCGGTGAAGCAGGCCATGGCCGGTGTCGCCCGCCGGACCGTCCTCGCGGTCGACTCGACCAAGCTCGGCAAACATGCTGTCGCCAAGTGTTTCGCACTGGAGGAGATCGACTTCCTGGTCACCGAACTCCCGCCGGACGCACCGGAGTTGGCTGAATACGTCGGTAAGACCGAAATCCTCTGAAACTGCCCGGATCGGGCCGTCACCTACCGTCGAGGCCGCGCCGAAGCCTCCGGGCCCCGGTCGCGGCGTTCGCCCGCCCCCACCCCGGGGAGCGGCCCTCGCGGACAAGCTTCATGCCCGCTCGCCCTCGGTCGAGGGCGCCGGCCCCCGAAAAGCCCCCAGGAACGGCCGGGGGCCGGTTTCGGATTTCTCCGAAACCGGCCCTGACAAGTGCGCGGATACCGCCTGGTCCCCAACTGGTCCCCACAGCGCATGTCCGTGACGCCCGCGTCCAAGGACCGCCCCCAGGTCAAGTGGCTGGCTCGCCAGGGCCAGGGCCTGTTGCGAAAGCCTCGAGCGACAAGAGTGGCGGTGTTAGGGGCCCGCGGTGCGCTTCTACTGGGGTCGCATCAGGTGCAGGTCCTCACCCCATGCGTCCAGCACCGCGCCGTGTCCGGCCCGCCGGGCCACTGCCTCAACCTGGGCGAAGAGACGACGCTGTGTGGACACTTCGCCCGTGCCTGAGATGTGGTCTGCAGCGTCGAGCAGCAGCCTGGTGTCCCAGTCGGGCAGCGGGAATCGGGCAAGCTCCCATTTCAGGTACTTGTTGTAGGGGCGGGGGCGCCGGTCTACGGCGAAGAGCAGCTCCAGCAGGAACCGGATGCTGTCGGCGGCGTCGAGTCGGGCCGCGAGGGCATGTCCGTCACGGACATTCTTGACCGAGCGGTAGAGGGAGTTGACGTAGGCATCGAGCCATTCACCCGCCTCCCGGAAGGCTTCACGGGCGGCGAGTCGTGCCTTGCTGGCCAGGATCTGGGCGATGAGTCCGTCGAGCCGGTCGAGCACGATCCGGGCGCGGGCGAGAGCGTACCGCTCGAAGCCGGGCATTCCGGCGGCGCGGAACTCGTCGAGGGAGAGGACGACGAGGTCGAGTTCTGGGGTGCGGTGCCCCGTGAACCGGGTGAGGTTCGTCTTTGCGCCATCGGCCAGGACGACGTATAGGTCATGGTCGGAGTGCTTGGTGGTCATGCCCTCGTGGGCCCGGGAGCCCTTGAGGACAAGGCCGACGACAGCTGAATCGGCGGCGGCGAGCTCGACAAACGCGTCGTAGGTGAGGGGCTCCTGAGCAGTCATTGCGTGATCTCCGGCGTTGTAGTGACGGGTATGCCAGCCGGGCGGCCCCGGCTCATCGGGGTCGCCCGCACCGTCTGCGGCGGCGCTTGGCCGCCGCCCGGAAGATCAACGCATGTGGGGACTCTATCGCCCGGCCCGCTGAGCGGTCTCGCATTCGGCCGCCTCAAGAACGGCAGGTAGGCAGGTCAGTCTTGAGCCCCGAGATTCCGGTCATAGCCATTCATTGATGACCGCGATCTGGACGGTGGCCTCGTAGCGGACGGCAAGTGTCGTACCTCGTGGCGACGGCCCGGTGTCTCTTGAGTCGGTTGATGCCGCACTCGACTGCATGGCGCCCGCGGTAGTCGGTCTTGTCGAACTTCGACGGTCGGCCGCCTCGGGACCCGAGGCTCTGCCGGTGGCGGGCGCGATCCGCGGGGATCGGGATCGTGGCCTTGATGCCGTGTCTGCGCAGGTAAGCACGGTTCTTGCGCGAGTCGTATGCCTTGTCGGCTCGCACTCGTTCGGGGCGTTTGCGAGGCCGCCCCAGGGCCGGTCGGGGCACCCGGATGGCTTCCAGGACAGGCTCGAACTGCGGAGAGTCACCGCGCTGTCCGGCGGTGATCACGACCGACAGGGGCTTCTGGCTCTGTTCCACCGCGAGGTGGATCTTGGTGGTCAGTCCGCCGCGGGAGCGTCCGAGCGCATGGTCAGCCGGCTAGGCGGTGTCCCCGCCGGGCGGTTCCTTCTGCAGGTCCCCCTTTTCGCCGCCCCGGCGGCGTGCTGATGTGCCCGGCAGACAGTGGAGTCGACGTTCACGTCCCACGTGATCAGCCCGTTGGCATCCGCCTCGGCTTGGAGCTGGGTGACAATCCCGGCCCAGGTGCTGTCTCGCTGCCAGCGCCTGAACAGGTCGTACACCCTGTCCCACGGGCCATACCGCTCGGGCACGTCCCGCCATGGGGCGCCGGTCCGGGTCCGGTGGGAGGTCGGCAGCGGTCGTCAGCACCGGCGTGCGGTGTCAAACAGCGAATCCGCGGGAGGAAAGCGTCCGAAACCTGTGGTAGTGCCGCAGCGGATGCGGTCACCGAATCGGGCCCGCGCGCGGCGACGGACCTCCGGGCCCTGGGCCCCGCGGGCAGCCTCCGCCGAACTGGTCAGAACGTCGACAAGTCGGTGTCGTTTCGGTTGGTAGTACCCCGTAACACGCTCCGTCGCGGGTCACGGCACACACCCCTTGCATATGCGGACACGCCGGTGGCGAAGCCGGTGGAGCTGACGGTGCTGGCTGACTGCCGCCACGGAGACGGCGCGCTCCCTGCTCACCAGGGGCGGGTGATGGTGTTGGTGTCCAGGGTTACCGAGCCGTCGCGGGCCAGGGACTGGCCGCTGACGCTCACGCCGGCGTTTACCGTAATTGAAGTCGCGGCCAGGATCCTGCCGACGAAGGCGGTGTCGGTGCCTAGGGTGACTGAACTTCCGACCTGCCAGATGACATTGCGGGCCGTGGCACCATTGATGAGTAGCACGCTGCTTGCGGTTGCGGTCGTCAGGGTTGTTCCGATCTGGAAGATCCACTCGGCGTTGCGGTCGCCCTCGGCGTCCAGTGTGAGCAGGCCGGTGAGCCCGATGGAGGAGGCCGCGCTGTAGACGCCGGGAGTCAGCGTCAGACCACCGAGGTCTCCGAAGATGCTCGCGTCCGGGAGCCGGCCGACGGCGGCGTCGTACGTCGCGACCAGATCGGAGTGGGCCTGAACGGCGTCCGCGTCCGAAATATGGATGGTTCCATTCACTTGACCGGGCGGGAACCCGGTAACGGATACTCCTGGGCTCACTCCCAAGTCTCCGGTGACGCTTGACGGGCCCGTGTTGGTTACAGACTGCCCGCCCAACACCGCGAAGCGTCCCAGATAGGTGTACGCGCCCGAGGCGGTGGTGGTGCCGCCGAGGGTGGTGACCGTGATATCGGCCGGGCCGAGCGCTCCGGCGGGTACCACGGCGTCGATCTCCGTGTCCGAGGCGACCCGGTAGGAGACGACGGGTGTTCCGCCGATGGAAACGCCGGTGGTGTAGGAAAACGCGGTCCCCGTGATGACGACGAGATTGCCCCCGTCCACCACTCCTGAGTCGAGAGTGACGACGGTGACGGAAGGCGACCCGAGATAGGTGTAGGTGACTCCGCTCGCGATCCCGCCCCTGGTGCGTATGGTGACCGCCACAGGGCCGGCAGAGGACGCCGCGGGAACCGTCACCGTGAGTTGGCCGTCGGAGTCGACGATGAACGAGGCTGCCTGCGAACCGAACCGGACCTCAATCGTGGTGAAGAGGCCGAGGCCGGTGAGGATCACGGTGTTACCGCCCGCCAGGGGGCCCGCGGCAGGCGGAAGGATTCGGAAGGAGGGCGGCGGCAGGTAGTAGAAGGTCCCGACGACTCCGGTACTTCCGGGCGTGGTCACGGAGACGGGCGCGGGGCCTTGGCCGGAGGGCGTGATGGTGGCGGTGGTGCTGTCGCTGAGCACCACGAAGCTGGTGGCCTGGCGTGAGCCATAGCGAACGCTGTTGGTACCCATGAAGTGGCTGCCAGTGAGGGTGACCGCGTCGCCGCCGCCGGTGGATCCCTGGTTCGGTGAGACCGGCATAGGGGACTCCTGAATCCATCGGGTCGACTGACGGAGCGTTTCGGTTCAGCCGGTCTCGTCGACCACCGCAACTGTTCGTTACGCGAAGTAGCCCACCGACGAGAAACTGCGGCAAGGGCCAGGACGCTGTTTCACCCGAAGGGGTGAGCACCACGACCTGACGGCGGCCCGCACTCACCGGATCTGCGAACGCCAAGACGTCCCCGTCCTTGCCGACCGCGCCTACCAAGGCGCCGACCCCTGGGTAACCACCGGGCGCAGACGGCCGCCCGGCGGCCAACTGTCCGCAGCACAGCAGACGGTCATCCGGGCCTGGCAGCGTCCGGGGCCGCCCTATACGCAACGCCGCCATCGGCGCACTCCGCAGCACCGGCGTCACCAACATCGCCGCCGCCAACCGCCACCACGCCCGCGACAGCACCCGACCACTGGCACTACTCGGCATCACCTAAGGGCTCGCAGAGAATCAACATGCTGATTTGATCGCGACGGCGGTGGCCGCCGCTGCTGACCTTCCTGTCCTCGCGCGGCCAGCCGTGGCGGAAGGCGACGAGGCAGGATCTGGCGGACTACCGGCACTGGCGGTGCTGGGCCCCGGAGAACCCGCGCCGGATCAGCGGGACGAGGGGGGGCGGGCGGCGACCGTGTTCACCAAGCTGTTCCGGTGGGCGAAAGTGCATCCGTTGCCGGTAGACGTCTCGCGGCGTGAGGACCGGGCTGTGGACGCGGTGAGCTCGAAGGTGTTGTGGCTGACGCTCCGGACGTGGCGATCTTCCAGTAGGCGAAGCCCTGAGGCTGCGAGCCCAGCTGTCCCTGGAGAGGGCAGTGTTGGATGAGCAGTTGGGGGGATCTGCCGCGAACTCGACCCGGTACGCCAGGCTTCCTGAGCGCCGAGGACCTCCTGGAACAGGGGTGGGACGAGAACGCCGACCCGTTCACCAGCACGGTGACCGTCATCGTCGGCCGGTTGCGCCGCAAGTTGGGCAGCCCGGCGGTCATCACGACGACGCCCGGGGTGGGTTCCCGCATAGCCGAGGCTCCGACCGCCGAGCGCCGCAGGTAGTTCGTGTCACGGAAGCACTGCACCGCTCACCCGGTGATCCGGGGCACGGTGGTGACGCACTGCACCCCTGCGGCGGCCTGACCCCACCCGCACGCCAGGGTTGAGTCGGCCGATCAGGGGCAGATACCGCGATTTTGCGTAATCCCTTCGAGTAAGTCGTGACCCATAAAGGGCGAACCGGCACAATATGGGGGCGGCTGGTGGAAGGTGAATCGACGGGAGAGTGGTGCATGCCTTTTCGGAAGAGTAAGGCGCAGCTGAAGGCCCGGGCCGGGCAGGCGGCGGTCAATGGATACGGCGCGGCGGACGGGCGGCTGCCTGTCAGCGAGTTGGCCAGGCAGTTGTTGCGCAAAGCCTTTCCCGACCACTGGTCCTTCCTCCTTGGCGAGATCGCCCTTTACTCCTTTGTGGTACTGCTCCTCACCGGCGTGTATCTCACCCTGTTCTTCGACCCGAGCATGGTGGTGAGCGTCTACTCCGGTTCCTATGCGCCCCTTAAGGGTGAGAGGATGACCCAGGCATACGCCACCACCCTCGACATCAGCTTCGCCGTGCGCGGAGGACTGTTGATCCGTCAGATCCACCACTGGGCGGCACTGGTGTTCCTCGCCGCGATTGCCGTCCATATGCTGCGGATCTTCTTCACCGGCGCCTTCCGCAAACCGCGGGAGGCCAATTGGATCGTGGGCGTCACACTGTTCATGCTCGCGCTCCTCGAAGGATTCGCTGGCTACTCGCTGCCTGACGACCTGCTGTCCGGTACGGGCCTGAGGACGGCTGCCACCATCATGGGGTCGATCCCGGTCGTCGGAACGTACCTGGAACTGTTCGTCTTCGGGGGAGAGTTCCCGGGCAGTGTCGTCATCCCCCGTCTGTACATCGTGCATGTCCTGCTCGTGCCCGGCCTGATGGTGGCGCTGATCACCGCTCACCTCATCCTGGTGGTCTATCTCAAACACACCCACTGGGCGGCCCAAGGGAAGACCAACAAGAACGCTGTCGGTTCGCCGGCCTTCCCTCAGTTCACCGCAAAGACCACCGGTTTCTTCTTCTTGGTGTTCGGGGTACTGACCTTTCTGGGCGCGCTCGCCCAGATCAATCCCGTATGGAACTACGGTCCCTACCGCACCGACCTGGTCTCCGGGAACGCACAGCCGGACTGGTATGTCGGGTTCCTGGAGGGCGCGCTCCGGCTGATGCCACCGTGGGAGACCCATATCGCGGGCCACACCATCATGTGGAATGTGTTCATTCCGGCGATCGTGCTGCCCGGCGTTGTCTTCACGGTGCTGTTCCTCTATCCCTTCTTCGAGAAGTGGGTGACGGGCGATCGCAGGGAGCACCATCTGTGCGACCGGCCACGCAACCGGCCGACCCGTGCGGGGCTCGGCGTGGCGGCCATCGTCTTCTACGCCGTTCTCCTGGTCGCCGGCGGCGATGACGTCGTCGCGTTCGCCTTCCGGATTTCGATCGAGACCACGACCTGGATCCTCAGGATCGCGCTGATCGTCGCCCCGCTCCTGGCCTTCGCGGTGACCAAGCGCCTCTGCCTCGCTCTTCAGATGCGGGACCGCCGCCGCCTGACCGAGGGAGAGGAGACCGGCCAGGTGACCCAATCGGTGTCCGGCGCGCTCTCGGAAGGCCACCGCGACCTGAGCCCGACCGCCCGCTACCGACTGCTGATGCGTGATGTCCCGGTGCCCCTGGAGCTCCCCGCGGAGGGCCCGATCTCGCGTCGGCGACGGCTGAGGACCGTACTGAGCGGCTGGTACTACGGAGACATCGTGGAGCTGCCCGCCACGGACGAGCAACGGTCTCTGATCACGGAACGGACTGCGCCGGCGCCCGAGAAGGCCGGCGAGCGCCAGGACTGAAACGCCGCCCTCAGTCCTGCGGACGGGCGTACTGGAAGACCATTCCGAACACCCCCGCCAGCAGCACGCCCAGGCCGTTCAGGAAGAGCCACAGACCGAACACCACCCCGAGGGCTGCCAGGGCCAACCCCGCGGCGGTCAGCACCGGCCAGACGCTGTGCGGAGGGAAGAAGTCCACCGGACCGGATCGCTCATGGATGTCCCCGTCCCTGCGGTCCTCGGGGCGCAGTCCCTTCCTCCGGTAGTTGGTGGCGAAGAAGAACGTAACCAGCAACGCCATGAGGAATGAGACGGTGAGCGCCGCCGTACCGGCTGGATCCTTGGACCACACGGCGTAGAGAACATCGGTCACGAGAAAGAATCCCGCGACTCCGGCGAAGAGGATGGCCTCGGTCTTCATTCGCCAGTCTCCTTTGGGGGCTCACCCCGGCCGAGGCGCGGTTTCTCCTTCTCCAGTGTCTCCGGGTGGGCCAGATCGAAGGCCGGCGAGTCGGAACGCACCCGGGGCAGAGTAAGGAAATTGTGCCTTGGGGGTGGACAGGAGGTCGCCCATTCCAAGGAGCGGCCGAACCCCCAGGGATCGTCCACGTCGACTTTCGGTGCGTATCGGCTGGTGCGCCACACGTTGTACAGGAATGGGAGTGTCGACAGGCCCAGCAGAAAGGAGCCGATGGACGAGATCGTATTGAGGATGGTGAAGCCGTCCGCCGCCAGATAGTCGGCATAACGGCGAGGTATTCCGGACTGCCCCAGCCAGTGCTGGCCCAGGAAGGTGATCTGAAAGCCGGAGAACAAGGTCCAGAAGTGGATGCGCCCGAGGCGTTCGTCGAGCATGCGTCCCGTCCACTTGGGCCACCAGAAGTAGAACCCGCCGAACATCGCGAAGACCACCGTGCCGAAGAGCACGTAATGGAGGTGGGCGACGATGAAGTACGAGTCGGTGAGGTGGAAGTCCAGCGGGGGCGAGGCGATCAGCACCCCGCTGAGGCCCCCGAGGAGAAACGTGACGAGGAAGCCCACCGCCCAGAGCATGGGTGTCTCGAAGGAGATACTGCCGTGCCACATGGTGCCGATCCAGTTGAAGAACTTGACCCCCGTGGGCACGGCGATGATGAACGACATGGCGGAGAAGAACGGGAGGAGGACGGCTCCTGTCGCGAACATGTGATGGGCCCAGACGGCCGCCGAGAGCATGGTGATGGTGATCGTGGCCATGACCATGCCGAAATACCCGAACATGGGCTTTCGGCTGAACACGGGAATGATCTCACTCACCACTCCGAAGAACGGCAACGCGACGATATAGACCTCGGGGTGGCCGAAGAACCAGAACAGGTGCTGCCACAGCAGCGCGCCGCCGTTGGCGGAGTCGTAGATATGGGACCCGAACTTCCGGTCGGCTTCGAGGGCGAGCAGCGCGGCGGCGAGCACCGGGAACGAGAGCAGCGCGAGGATCGAGGTGAAGAGAACATTCCAGGTGAAGATCGGCAGCCGGAACATGGTCATTCCCGGGGCGCGCAGACAGACGATCGTGGTGATGAAGTTGACCGATGCCAGGGTTGTGCTGATCCCGGACAGCACCAGGCCCATGGTCCACAGGTCTCCGCCGGCGCCGGGCGAGAAGACGGCGCTGTTCAGCGGGGCGTAGGCGAACCAGCCGAAGTGGGCCGCGCCGCCCGGGACGACGAATCCGGACACCACGATGATTCCGCCGAAGAGGAAGAGCCAGTAGGTGAGCGCGTTGAGGCGTGGGAAGGCAACGTCGGGTGCGCCGATCTGCAGCGGCATGATGGCGTTCGCGAAGCCGCCGAACATTGGCGTGGCGAACAGCAGCATCATGACGGTTCCGTGGATGGTGAACAGCTGGTTGTACTGTTCGGCGCTGACGACCTGCATGCCGGGCCGGGCCAGCTCCGCTCGCATGACCATGGCCATCACCCCGCCCAGGAGGAAGAACCCGAACGCGGTCACCATGTAGAGATTGCCGATGACTTTGTGGTCCGTGGTCGTCAGCCAGCCCATGAGCCTGACGCCGGCGCTGATGCGCTTGTTGGTCACCGGCTCGGCCGGCGCGGCTTCCTGCTGGTCCAGCGCCATCGGTTCTCCGTCTCGTCTCTGGTGACTCGATAGTGGAGCCTTCGACCACGGACGGGCGTACGACTGGCCGTAGGACTGGCGGCGGCGCCCCGAATTTCACCAGTTCACCGGCGCACCCAACGGCGTCCGAGTGTCCCGCCGCCCGCTGGGCGCCGGCTGCGGCTCCATAGGACGGTGCCCGTTTCGTCCAAGATGACAGCCGCTCGTCTCTACTGGCCAACGCCTGGTGTACGACGAGCGATCTCGCCGCCTGCCTGCGTGTAAATTCCTCGACTCTGCGCCGTTGGCGCACCGCTCGGCCACCGCAGGGCCCGCCGTTCGTCTCCGTTTCAGAACGCGTCATCATGTATAGCGCGCTGGACGTTGAGGAATGGTTGCACAGCCACCGGATCGTCCCGCGTCGAGAAGCCTGATGGCCGAGAAAGCCATTGTGCCGGTCGGTGTCCGACTCTCCACCGACATCGAGTACCGGCCGGATCGCCTCAACCCCCTACCGCGCGCGAGTCCGCTGGTTCGATCCGGCTACGAAGCGCCGCCTGTCCCTGTCGGAAGGAAAGGCGGACGAGGACGAAGCACAGGAGTGGCTCCAGTCCATCATCGAAGCCGCAGAGGCAGGACTGTCCCCGTCGCTCGCCACCATGAAGCTCGCCGAATACGGCGACGCGAACATGGATCTCGCCCTGCACGGCCTGGAGTTGAAAACACTCGACCCATATCTCGCAGGCTGGCGGATGCGTGTCGTCCCCGCCCTGGGCCCTCTCGCGGTCCGGATGATCACTAACGGCGCTGTCGATCGCACCGTGCAGAACTGGATCGCCGACGAGCACAGCCGCTCAACGGTGAAGAACACCATCGCCGTCCTGGTCCGCGTCATGGAGCAGGCAGTCCGTGACGGCATCATCAAGGTGAACCCCGCCCGGGTGACCGGCTGGCAAAAACTTTACAAGCAGGCAGAGGACGAACTCCTCGACCCACGCGCGCTGGCCCTGCCCGACTGGGAGACGCTCGTCGCACTGGCCGACGCACTTGTGGCCGCCCCCCACGACGAGTACCGGGGCTGGGGCGCATCATGTCCGCTGGCCCCAATCCCGACGCCCGCCTGTTCACGGGCCCGCGAGGCGGACGCATCTCCACCGCCGTCCTACGCGACGCCACACACTGGGACGACGTGGTCACCAAGCTCGGCTACGAGCATCTGCGCCGCCATGACCTCCGGCACACCGGATTGACCTGGTTCGCCGACGCCGGGGTCCAAGTAAACGTCCTTCGCGGGATCACCGGCCACGGTTCACTGACCACCACCCAGCGCTACCTGCACCCGGACGTACACAAGATCACGGCTCAAGCGCGCTGGTCCCCAACTGGTCCCCAGGAACTGCTCAGGGCCAGTTTCGGATTTCTCCGAAACCGGCCCTGACCTACGACTGTCTCCAGTCGGGACGACAGGATTTGAACCTGCGACCCCTTGACCCCCAGTCAAGTGCGCTACCAAGCTGCGCCACGTCCCGATGCGATTCCCCCGGCTTCCCGGGTGACCGCGCAGGACAAACATTACCTCACTCCGAGGACCGTATCGACGCCCCTACCTGCTGCGCGCGGGTCGCCAGCCCTTCGGCGCCGCAGGCGGTGGCGAGCTTCTCGGCCCGGGCGAGCTCCTGCCGGGAGCGGATCGCGGTGCCGTACTCGAAGCGGGCCACGGCGTGCTCGTACGCCGACGGGGATGCCTCCAGGCGGCGTACTGACTCGGCCAGCAGGTGGGTGGCCTCCTCCTCCGGTGCGAACAGGGCCACACAGCGCAGTGCCTCACCGATCGCCGTGTCCGTGCCGAAGCGTTCCGCGTGGACGCGCGCCCGGGTGGCCAGCTGCGCGGCCCGGGCCGGGTCCGTGTCGGCCAGGGCCCGGGCGAGATCCCCCGCCCAGGGCGCCCAGACGCCGTTGAAGCGGCCTCGTGGCTCCAGTGCCGCTCCAGCCGACTCCAGCTCGGCCACGGCTTCCTCCGTGCGCCCCTCGGCCAGCAGCAGCCGTCCGCGTACGCACGGGGCGTCCGGCAGGACCATCGCGCTGGGGTAGGGCGGGCCGAAGTCGTACCGGTCGGCGACCAGCCTCGCCTCGGCCGTCCGGCCGCGGGCGAGCAGGGTCTCGACGAGGAGACAGGTGGCGTCCCAGTGGACGGGCAGTCCGCTGCCGACCCGGTCGGCCAGGCGCAGCCCCTCGCGCAGGAAGCCCTCCGCCTCGGCGAGACGGCCGCGTCTGCGGTGGACGAGGCCCAGGAGGGTGTGCGCGAACGCGAGGTGCGCACCGCTCCATCCCGAGATCTCGAAGGCGCGGACCGCCTCGCCGAAGAGTGCCTCCGCCCGGTCGAGCTGGTCGGTGAACGCGTAGGTGATACCCACCATGGTGGGGAGTTCGAAGCCCCATTCGGAGTCGGTCCAGCCGAGCCCGCGCGCGGGCCTCCCGTCGACGAGGGCGCGCTCGCAGAAGCCGACGACGAGCTGGGCGTTCTCGCCGCGGAGCATGGCGTCGAAGGCCCGCAGGGTGAGCAGGGCGCGCTCGGCGTTGTCGCGGCCCTTGAGGTGGTCCGCGTTGCGGGCGAGACGGGCCGACCGTGCGGGTCCGTCGTCCTCGGCGGCCTGCATGCCCTCCCACAGGAAGTGCGCGGCCTGCAGACGCATCAGACCGGGGCCGGGAGCGGTTCGCGAGGCCTCGGCCGCCAGCGAGAGCGCCGCGTCCTTGAGCTGGTTGTTGTGGGAGAGGGCGGAGGCGAGCCGGAAGGTGGCGTCGATCCGGAGGGTCTCGTCGAGCCCAGGCGTGTCGAGCGCGGCGCACAGGTGCTGCACCGTGGTGGCAGGCGAGGAGAGCAGTGTGGCGCAGCCCAGTTCGTACAGCAGCGCCGCTCGGTCCTGGGGGCGCGGCGGCTCGTCCAGGGCGCGTTCGAGACAGCGCCTGGCGGCTTCCGGGGCGCCGACGGCGAGGTGCTGCCGTGCTGCCTCGCGGAGCTGCGCGACCAGCTCCTGGTCGTCGTCCGGGTGGACTTCGAGCAGATGGCGGGAGGCCGCAGCCGCCCCGAGCCCGGCCTGGGTGATCGCCCAGGCCGCCCGTCCGTGCATGGCGGTGCGGGTCGCCGGAGGGATCGAGCGGTAGACGGCGGTGGCGATGAGCGGGTGGACGAATTCCAGCGGGTCGAAGCCGCTGACGATGCGGGCGTCCCGCAGCCGGGCCGTGCAGTCGGCGGCCTCCGCCGAGCTCATTCCCGCCAGTGTCGCGGCGAGCTCCTGGGAGATCTCGGTGCCGAGCACGGCCGCCGCCCAGGCGAAGCGGTTGGCGTTGGTGCCCAGACGCTCGAGGCGGGCGACGAGCCCGCTGCCCCGGGCCGAGGCACCGAGCTCGCGCAGGAGGCCGGCGGATTCCTCGACCGGTGCCAGTTCGCGGTCCTGCGCCTTGGCGACGAGTTCGACCGCTTCGTACGGGTTGCCTCCGGTGACGGCCCAGACCTCGCGGCAGAACGGGTCGTCAGCGTGGTCACCAAGGCCGGCGCGCACCAGATCGGCGGTGGCCTCGGGGGTGAGCGCCCGCAACGCGACCCGGGTCAGCGCCGGGTGGCCGGCGGCGCTGCTCTCCTGGGGGCGGGCCATGGCCCAGTCGGCGTCGCGGTCGGCGAGCTCCTGGGGGCGGTGGGCCTGGACGACCAGCACCGGCAGTTCGGAAAGGCGCGCGGTGAAACCTGCGAGCCAGGCGAGGGATTCGCCGTCGGCCCAGTGCGCGTCGTCCACTATGAGGAGCAGCGGCCGGTGGCTGAGGCGGGAGGCGAGCCGGGACACGACGTGGTCGAGGCCGTCCCTGACACCCTGCGGGTCGGGCTGCGGGCCGCTGGGGTCGGCCAGGCCCAGTGCGGGTGCCGCGATCTCGAACCAGTCGCCGAAGAGGGCGCGGGTCTCGTCGGCGGGGAACCGGGCCAGCGCGGGCTGGAGCAGCTGGCGTACGACGTGGAACGGCACCGAGGTGACCGTCTCGCCGCCGCGCGCGGACCAGATGGTGCAGCGGTCGGCAGCCATGGCCTGGATCTCTCCGAGCAGTGCGGTCTTGCCGATGCCGGCCTCTCCGCTGAAGACCAGCAGTCCGCCGGCGGCTTGTCCGCCGCAGAGGGCGTCCAACGCCTGTGCGGCTGCGGCGAGTTCCGGTTCGCGCTCGTACAACGGCCGGGACGGCTTCATGCCTCCCCTTCCCAGGGTGGTTGCGAAGAGCACAGAGCCTAACCGTGCGCGGGTGCGGACGGACAGGGTTCCCGCGGTTTCCGCAGGTGCGAGGCACAATCGGGGGGTGGACGAATCTCGCAGGGACCGCGACGAGGAAGGGCGGGCGCGCAATGCGCGCCCCCGGGACGGGCTGGGGCGCCCCCTGCCCTACGGGGCTCCGGGGGTGGAGCGGCAGCCCGAGGGTGTGGTGCGCTCCCCCGACGAGACGGTGGGCGAGGCCCAGCGGCTGCTGGACGCGGGCATGCCGTTCCATGCCCATGAGGTGTTCGAGGACGCCTGGAAGTCGGGGCCGGACGCGGAGCGCGAGCTGTGGCGGGGGCTCGCGCAGATGGCGGTGGGGCTGACCCATGCCGCTCGGGGCAACACGGCGGGCGGGGCGCGGCTGTTGAGGCGGGGCGCCGCGGCCGTCGACGGGTTCCGGGCGTCGGATCCGCACGGGATCGGTGTGGACGGGCTGATCGGCTGGGCGCGGGAGCTGGCGGGCCGGGTGGATCCCTCCGCGTCCGGGGGCGCGGGCGGGGCCGCCGGCCGTCAGGAGGGCGCTCCTGCCGTGGACGCGGCCGCGGAGGCGCCCTGGTTGCGGCGGGGAGACCGGCCCGGGGAGTGAGAACACGAATGCGGTAGGTTTTGCTACTTCTTGACGCCGTGTCGATCACACCCGTCATGTTCACGTTCCATTCTTCGACCACTCTCTCAGGAGACGGACGCCCCGATGACCGACATCATCAACGGCCTCGGCCGTGCCACCGCGTACGGGGCCCTCGGCGTCGTACTGCTCGTTCTCGGCATATTTCTGATCGACGCCCTGACCCCGGGCAAGCTCGGCCGCCAGATATGGGAGGAGCGCAACCGCAACGCGGCGCTGCTCCTCAGCTCGGCGCTGCTGGGCATCGGCGGCATCGTGTTCACGTCGATCTGGACGACGTACGAGGACTTCGGCAAGGGGCTCGCCTCGACGGCCGCGTTCGGTCTGCTCGGCCTGATCATGATGGCGGTGGCCTTCCTCGTCGTCGACCTGGTCACGCCCGGAAAGCTGGGTGCCACGCTGGTGGAGCGGGAGCCGCACCCTGCGGTGTGGGTAACGGCGGCCTGCAACCTGGCGGTGTCCGCGATCGTCTCCGCGTCGATCGCCTGATCACCCCGGGATCCCCCGGTCCGGCGAACATCACGGTGCGCAGCCATTACGATCCGGCGTCATGAGCACTTCTGACCAGGACCAGGAACAGGATCACCGGCAAGCGCAGGACCGCGAGCCGGGTGAGAGCCCCGCGGCGATACCGGGGGCCGCGGCGCAGGAGCGGAGACTCACTCCGCGTCAGGCGCGGCGGCTGCGGATCGTTCTCTCCTCGGTGGGCATGGCGGCGATGGCCGTCGTCCTGGCTCTCCGGATCGCCAGCCGTTCGTCGGTCCTGGTCGTCGGGGTCTACGGGCTCGCGCTCATCCTCTGCGGCGTGGTGATCGAGCTCAGCAGGAACGGCCGCACCCGGCTCGGCAGCTGGCTGCTGGGGGTCGGCCTGGTGGCGGCCGTCGGCGCCGACTGGCTGCTCATTCCCTGAGCCGGTCCCGCCCCGCCGTCACAGCGCGCTGATCCGTACGGACGGGCCGTCCGGGGCGACGTGGTCGGTCCAGTCGGCCGCCAGATGGAACGGTCTGCCCGGGACGGCGGCCGACAGCAGCCGCTGCCGGTGGAGTTCGCGTCCGTCCTGCGAGACGACGAGCAACGGCCGGGACAGCCGCCGCGCGGTGCGCAGGACGAAGCGGTCCCCCTGCGGGCGCGCGCCGTGGGGACCCGTCATGTTGGGGGCGATCCACCGCAGGGGTGCGTCGACGACCAGGGGCCGGCCGCCGCCCGCGGGTTCGTCGGTGCCGGCCAGGCGGTGCAGCACGGGCACAGCGACGGCCCGTCCCTCCTGGGCCGCGAACCCCGCGCGTTCGACGGCGTGCAGCACGTTCCCGGCGGCGAAGACGCCCGGCCGCGAGGTGCGGAACGCGGCGTCGTACGCCGGTCCCCGGGTGCCGGGGTCGAGGAGGATGCCACCACGCCTGGCCAGTTCGTGGTCGGGTACGAAGTCGCCGGTCAGGACGACGGTGTCGCAGCGCAGCGTGAGGGTGCGGCCGTCGTCGTGCCGCAGGGCCACCCCGGAGAGCCGGGTCCTGCCCGTGAGCCCTGTGACGGTGGCGGCGGTGAGCAGCGGGGTGTGCCCGCTCCGCAGCCGGAGCGGTCGGGGCGGCCGGCCGGTGACCATGGCGACGACATGGACCCCGGCGGCACGCAGGGTGGCGGCGGCCGCGTGCCCGACGGGCTCGTCGCCGACGACGACCGCCCTGGTGCCGATCCGCTGCCCGTACAGATGGACGGCCTGCTGGAGTTCGCCGGTGGTGTAGACGCCGGGCGGCCGGGTGCCGGGGATCAGGCGGGCGCTGCGCGGCCGTTCGCGGGCGCCGGTGGCGAGGACGACGGCCCGGGCGGTGATCCGCTCGAGTCCTGCGGGCCCGGTGGTCTCGACGGTGCGGGGGCCCGCCCAGCCGGTGACGGTGACGCCGGTGCGCAGCTCGGCGCCCGCGTCCAGGGCCGCGGCCACGCTCCACCGGGCGTAGGCGGGCCCGCTCGTCCCTCCTCGGGCGTACGCGGATCCGGTGGCCGACGCCCAGGCGTGGGCGGCCCGTTCGAGGCGCCCGCCGAATCCGCCGTGGTGGCAGTGGCGGGGGATCCCGCCCGCCTCCTGCTCGCGTTCCAGGATCTCCACCCGGCCCGCTCCCGCCGCGGCGAGTTCGGCTCCGGCCGCGAGACCGGCGGGGCCTCCGCCGATGATCAGGACGTCGATGTCGCGTGCGTGTCCGGTCACGGTCGCGCCTCCTCGAACAGGGCGCGGACGGCGGCGCCGCAGTAGAAGCCCTGGCACCGGCCGCCACGGGCGCGTGTGCGGCGCCGCAGGCCGTCCAGGGAGTGCGGCGGGACCGTGGAGGACAGCGCGTCCCGGATCTCCCCGAGGGTGACCTGTTCGCAGTGGCACACGAGTGTGCCGTACGCCGGGTCCCCAGCGATCAGGGCGGCGTTGCGGTAGGGGCGGGGGTACGCCTCGCCGAGGTTGGGCATCGTGAGGGGCGGGAGCGGGCGGGGCTCGGTGAGGTCCAGGCCGGTGGCGGCCAGCAGGCCCATGACGTGGCGGCCGATCGCCATGGACGCGGTGAGACCGGTGGAGCGGATGCCGCCCACGGCGACGTAGCGCAGTTCGGGGTACTCCTGGATGCGGTAGTCCTCCTGCCCGGTGGCGGCGCGCAGCCCGGCGTAGACGGCGGTGACCTCCTCGTCGAGGAGGGCCGGCACGATGCGGCGGCCCTTCTCGCGCAGGAGGCCCAGACCGTCGGCGGTGGACCCGGTGGCGGTCTTGTCGTCGAGTTCCTCTGCGGTGGGGCCGAGGAGGACGTTGCCGAAGACGGTCGGCGCGACCAGGACGCCCTTGCCCGCCGGGCCGGGAACCGGCAGGAGGATGTGGCCGACGAGCTCGCGGGCGAGCTTGTCGAAGACGATGAGCTGGCCTCGGCGAGGGGTCACGGTGAAGACGTCGTGGCCGAGGAGCCGGTCGATCTCGTCGGCGTACAGCCCGGCGGCGTTGACCAGGTGGCGGGTGCGCAGCGGGCCGCGCGAGGTGGTGAGCGTGTGGCCTTCGGTATCGCTCGCGATGCCCTGCACCCGGCAGTTCAGGTGCAGGTGGACGCCTGCCCGCACGGCCTGGGTGGCGAAGGCGAGCGGGGTGGTCCAGGGGCAGATGACGCTCTCGTCGGGGATCTCGAGCGCGCCGAGCGCTCCGGGCCCCAGGTGCGGTTCGACGGAACGCAGTTCGTCGGCGCCGATGATGCGGGACGCGTGGTAGCCGTTGCGCTCGGCCTTGTCCCGGAGCCGGGGCAGTGCGGCGAGCTGGTCCTCGTCCCAGGCCACCAGGAGGGCGCCGACCCGCTCGACCGGGATGCCGGTCTCGGCGGCGTAGTCGGCGAGGAGATCCCGTCCTTCGCGTACGAGGCGGGCCTCGAGCGAACCGGGGACGGCGTCGAAACCGGTGTGCAGGATCGCGGTGTTGGCCTTCGACGTGCCGTTGCCGATGTCGTCGGCGGCGTCGACCAGTGCGGTGCGCAGGCGGTAGCGGGCGAGTTCGCGGGCGATGGCCGTGCCCACGACGCCCGCGCCGACGACGGTCACGTCGTACGTGTCCTCCGCGTCCTGCTCCGAGGGCAGCGTGCCGGTGGTGGTGAGGGTGACGGTCACGCGCGCTCCAGCAGGCTGTCCACCGCGGTACGGAATCCGGCGAGGCGCTCCGACGCCTCCTCGGGGCCGATCCGTGGTTCGTACACGGCGGAGGGCCGCCACTCCGGGGTCGCGCTGCCCGGCGGCAGCCGCGGGTCGAGCCCGAGCCTGGCCACGACGCCGGCGCCGAGCGCGGTCACGTCGGGCAGCGCCGACACCTCGACCGGCCGTTGCAGCAGGTCCGCCTGTGTCTGCATGAGCAGGGAGGAGCGGGTCAGGCCGCCGTCGACCCGCAGCGCGGTCAGTGGGGCCCCCAGGTCCGCGGCGACGGCGTCCGCCAGGGCGACGACCTGCGCGGCGATGCCCTCGCAGAGGGCGCGGACCAGGTGGCCCGCGGTGGTGTCGAGGCCGAGGCCGGTCACGGAACCGCGCAGGTCACTGCGCCACCAGGGCGCGGCGAGGCCGGCGAGCGCGGGGACGAAGGTGACTCCCCCGGTGCCGTCGACCGAGGCGCCCACCGGGTCGAGGTCCGCGGCTCCTGAGATCACCCCGAGGTCGGTGAGCCAGCGCACGGCCGAGGCCGCCGTGTAGACCTGTCCGTCGAGGCAGTAGTCCGTCCGGCCGCCGAGGCGCCAGGCGACACAGCTGACCAGGCCGGTGGAGCCGGTGCTGGGCCGGGGGCCGGTCTGGGCGAGGAGGAACGCCCCGGTGCCGTACGTGCATTTGGCCTGGCCGGGTTCGAGTGCGTTCTGTGCCAGCAGGGCGGCCTGCTGGTCGACGATGAGGCCGGTCAGGGGGACTTCTCCACCGAACGCGGTGGTGGTGCCGACGGACCCGGCGCAGTCGACGACCGTGGGCAGCCGCTCGTCGGACAGTCCGAAGATCTTCAGGGCGTCGGGCGACCAGCCGACGTCCTGGAGGCCGAGCAGCTGGGTGCGTCCCGCGGTGGCCGCGTCGGTGACGAAGGCTCCGGTGAGCTGGTGGACCAGCCAGGAGTCGCTGGTCGTGACGACCCCCTCCCGGGTCAGTTCGCGGCGGATCCACGCCATCTTGGGCGCGGCGAAGTACGGATCGAGCGGCAGCCCGGTGAGCTGCTTGAGCTCGTCCCCGTGTGCGGCGAGGGCGCCGCAGATCTTTTCGGCACGACGGTCCTGCCAGACGACGGCGTCGGTGAGCGGCCGGCCGGTCGCGGGGTCCCAGGCCAGCACCGTCTCGCCCTGGTTGGCCAGGCCGACGGCCGCCACGGGTTCGGCGGCGTCCGCGACCGCCTGCCGGCCGGCGTCGAGGACCGACCCGATCAGCTGAGCCGGGTCGGCCTCCACGAGGCCCCCGGCGCCGTACCGCGGGCGCACGGGAGCGGAACCGGAACCGATCACACCGCGCTCGGGACAGATCACCAGCGCCTTGGTCCCGGACGTCCCCTGGTCGATGGCGAGCACCGGTCCTGTCAATCCACGCTCCAGCCGTGCGGGCCGCCCGGACCCGAGCGGAATCGTGATCATTCGGTCCCTGCCCCACAGTCGTGCAGACCACGCCCTGCGTCAAGCCTCCCAGAACATCCCGTCCGGAGCCGCCGGGGATGATCAACGTCCGGTATACGCGGGCTACTTGAGTAAGATCCGCACAGCCGCCGGAAGGCGGGCACGCGGCGCTCTACACTCACCGCCGAGTGGACAACCGGACGATGACCACCCGCAGTTCATGACCGAACCGCCCAACCCCCCACGTTCCTTGAGGATTCATGACGAGAAGAACCTGCGCCGTGCCGCTGTGCCCGGCCCACCGCCCCTCCCTCACCGCGTGTTCAGGGGCGGGGCGCACACATGGCTGCCGGTGACTTCCGGCCGGTCTACCACCCCGCAGGGCACGATCACCCGCTGCGTGTGGCGCTACAGGACCTGCGTACCGGCCGTTGGCTCTCCATGCGGAATCTGCTGGAAAGCACACCGGACTGGGCGCTGTGGACCCAGCGGACCCAGGTCCTCGCGGCCGTGGCGGCGGGCTCCGACACGGTGCACGCCTGGCTGGCCGAGGAGCCTCGGAGTGTGGCCGCGGCGGTGATGCACGCCCGGGTGACGGTGGAACGCGCCGTCCGCGCCCACCGGGAGAGGCACCCGAGGGCCGAGGAACTGTGGCAGGAGGCGTGGGAGGGGTGCCGCACCGCCGCGCACGCCTCGCCCGCGGATCCTGTGCCCTGGGTATGCCTCCTCGCCCTGTCCCAGCTCGACGAGGGACAGCGCCTGGAGGAGCACCGTCTGCTGCCGCCGGGCCCGATGCTGTTCCCGGGGCCGTGGGGTCTGCTGGCGGAGGCGGACAAACGTGATCCGTTCAATCGCGAGGCGTACCACCGGATGCTGCAGTTCGTCTATGCGCGACAGCCGGGCGGCACGCTCTCCGAGGCGGTCAACTTCGTCCAGTGGGCGGCCTCCTCCGCCCCGGAGGGCTCCGCGCTCCATGTGCTGCCGCTGTATGTCCGGGTGGAGCGCTACCGGCGCGAGCACGGCAACGAGCGGGCACTGGACCTGCACTGGGTCACCGAGGACGGCGAGCGGGACGCCCGGCGCGCCCTGCGCATCTGGTTCGCCGCGGCGGACCCGGCCGCCCGGTCCCTGCTCGACCTCAACCACCTGGCGCACGCGCTGTGGGGTTCGCTCCGGTTCGCCGACGCCGCCCCGGTGTTCCGGGCGATGGGCCCGTACTACACGTCCGTCCCCTGGGCCCACCGCACCCGTACACCGCAGGATCCGGCCAGTGCCGAAGACGTGTTCCTCCGGGCCCGTAGCCGCTGTCTGGCCGCCGAGCCAGAGCCCGGGAGGGAGCCGCCCGGCTGACCGGCCGGCGCCCCTCCGTGGAGAGGCCGGTCCGGCCGCCGCTCCGCCCCACGATTTTCCCCGTCCCCCTTCCCCCTGGAGGTCGTCTCCATGTCCATATCCGCCTCGACCCCGTCGAGCACGGAGCCCACGCCGCACAAGGACGAAGAGCAGCGGCTGCGCGAGCTCGGCTATCAGCCGGTGCTGGCACGTCGCATGGGCGGCTTCGGCAACTTCGCGATCAGCTTCTCCGTCATCTCGATCCTCTCCGGCTGCATGACGCTGTACGGCTTCGGCATGTCGACCGGCGGCCCGTCCGTGATGCTCTGGGGCTGGGCCGGCGTCGGCCTGTTCGTGCTCTGCGTGGGCATGGCCCTGGCAGAGGTCACCAGCGCTTACCCGACGTCCGGGGCCCTCTACTACATGGCCGACCGGCTCGGTGGCCGTAAGTGGGGCTGGTACACCGGGTGGCTGAACCTGCTCGGTCTGCTGGGCGCGATCGCCGGCATCGACTACGGGGCTGCGCTGTTCACGGGCGCCCTGCTCAATCTGCAGTGGGGGTTCGATCCCACCCCCGGCTCCACGATGGTGATCTTCCTCTGCATCCTGCTGCTGCACGCCGTGATGAACCTCTTCGGGGTGCGCCTGGTCAGTGTGCTCAACTCGATCAGCGTCTGGTGGCACCTGGCCGGTGTCGCCGTGATCGTGACGGTGCTGGCGATCGTGCCCGCGAACCACCAGTCGCCGTCGTTCGTCTTCACCGAGTTCGTCAACGACACCGGCTGGGAGAACCCGATCTATGTGGCGGCGATCGGTCTGCTCCTGGCGCAGTACACCTTCTGCGGTTACGACGCCTCGGCCCACCTGTCCGAGGAGACCTCGAACGCTTCGGTGACGGCGGCCAAGGGCATCGTCCGCGCGATCTGGGTCTCGTGGATCGCCGGTTTCGTTCTGCTGGCCGGACTGACCTTCGCCATCCAGGACTACGCGGGCACCCAGAACAGTGCCACCGGGGTCCCGCCCGCCCAGATCCTCATCGACTCGCTGGGGACGGCGGGCGCCACCGCCATGCTGCTGATCGTCATCGCGGCCCAGCTGTTCTGCGGCAACGCGGAGGTGGCGGCCGCGAGCCGGATGGTCTTCGCCTTCAGCCGGGACAACGCGCTGCCGGGCTCGGCGCTGTGGCGCAAGGTGAGCGCGCGTACGCAGACCCCGGTGCCCGCCGTGTGGCTCTCCGTCGGTGTCGCGGCGCTGCTGGCGGTGCCGTCGCTGTACTCCGCGACCGCGTACGGCGCGGTCACGGCGATCAACGTCATCGGGATCACACCCGCGTACGCCATCCCTATCTACCTGAAGCTGCGCGCCGGGGACCGCTTCCAGCGCGGCCCCTGGCACCTCGGCCGCTGGTCGAAGCCGATCGGCTGGATCGCCGTGGTGTGGGTCGCCGTGGTGACGGTGCTCTTCCTGCTGCCGCAGTCCTCGCCGGTGACGATCGACTCGATGAACTACGCGTCGATCGCCCTGGTCGCCGTGCTGGTCCTGGCCACGGTGTGGTGGTTCGTCGCGCGCCGTTCGTACAGCACACCGGCCGCGTACGGGAACGCCCGTGAGCAGGCGGAGATCGCCGAGGGCATCGTCTGACATCCGCCCCCCGGGCGGTCTTCAGCGCAGCAGCAGCTGGAGGCCGCCCAGGACGGTGGCTCCGATGACGATCCGGTCGAAGAGCTTCTGGTTGATCCGGCCGACGCAGGCACGGCCGAGGTAGGCACCCGGGACGACGAACAGCACCAGGGCCGCGTCCAGCATCAGCGACTGCGCGTCGATGAGGCCGAGTCCCACGCTGAAGGGCACCTTGGACGTGTTGACGATCAGGAAGAACCACGCCGACGTCCCCAGGAAGCCGAGCTTCCGGAATCCCGCGGAGAGCAGATAGAGCGACATCACGGGGCCACCCGCGTTGGCGACCATGGTCGTGAAGCCTCCCAGCACCCCGTAGGTCCGGGCCTTGAGGCGCCCGCCGCGCGAGGGTCCGCCCGTCTCCTCCTCCGCGGGCGGCCGGGGACGGGCGCGCCGACGCCAGAGGGTGACGCCCGCCATGAAGAGCAGGATCGCACCGATGGAGCGGGCCACGGCCTCGTCGTCGGCCCACAGCATGAAGACCGTGCCCGCCACCACGCCCGCGGCGACGGCGGGGAAGAGCCGCAGCAGTGTGGGCCAGTGGGCGTGCCGGCGGTAGACCAGCACAGCGAGGATGTCACCGGCGATCAGGATCGGGAGCAGAACTCCGGTCGATTCGCGGGCCGGCAGTACGGCCGCGAAGACCGCGAGGCTGATCGTGTTGGCGCCGCTGACGGCCGTCTTGGAGAAGCCGACGAGCAGGGATGCCGCCGCGAGCGCGGCCAGTGGCCACAGTGTGATGGTGTCCATTCCGGATCAGATGGTAGACACGTCTTCCTCTCGGCGGATCATCGTTCCATCCTGTGAGCCCTCGAGTGGCGGCCCTCGCTATGCTGCGATCACTCGAAACGTTCAAACGAACATCGCACAGCGGTAGGCAAGGGGGCCAGCATGCGGGAGCCGGTTGAGCTGAGGCGCAAGCGCATTCTCGCGGTGGTGCACGCACGCGGTGCCGTCAAGGTGAGTTCGCTCGCCGACGAGCTGGACGTCTCGGCGGTGACGCTGCGGCGGGACGTGGAGGAGCTGGCCAGGACGGGGATGCTGCGGCGCGGGCACGGGGTGGTCCGGCCGATGGGGGACGCCGGCCCGGCCACGGCCGTGCCGGCGGCCCGTGGCGGGGAGCCGGCCGGGGAAGGGGCCGCGATCGCCCTGGTCGTACCGGAGCGGCATTCGTATCTCTACGAGACCCTGCACGGCGCCAGGACCGCCCTGGAGGAGGCCGGGTCCCGGATCACCCTGCACATCGCCCCACAGGCGGCCGGCGCGGAACGGCCGCAGGTGGAGCGGGCGCTGGCAGGCGGGGCTCGCGGCCTGCTGATCGCCCCCCGGTGGCGGAGCGCCGCGGGCGAGGAGGCGGACTACGGCTGGCTCGCCGAACTGGAGGTGCCGACGGTCCTGATGGAGCGGCGGCCCCGGCCCGGAAGCGGGCTGCACGCCCTGGACTCGGTGTGTTCCGACCACTGGTACGGCATCCACCTGGCCGTGGACCACCTGATCTCGCTCGGCCACCGCCGGCTCGTCCTCGCCGCCAGGAACGACAGCCCGACCGCGCGCTCCATACGTTCCGCGTTCACCGACATAGCCGCCTCCCGGCCCGAGGTGGAGGACTGGTCCGTGGTGCTCAGCTCCCCGAACGCGGGCCCCGGGGAACCCGGCACACGGGAAGCGGTCCCGGATCTCACGGCGCTGCTGAGGGAGCGCGGTGTGACCGGCGCCGTCCTGCACGGCGACGAGGACGCCCTGATGCTGGTCCAGCGACTGGCGGAGAGCGGGATCCGGGTGCCGAGGGACTGCTCCGTGGTGGCGTACGACGATGTCGTCGCGGCGCTGGGCAGCACCGCACTCACCGCGGTCGCCCCGCCGAGGGCCGAGATCGGGCGGGCGGCGGCGGAGTTGCTCCTGCACCGGCTGGCGCACCCGGCCGGGACCACCGGCCCGGTGCGCCGGGTGGAGCTGCTCCCCCGCCTCGAAGTGCGCGGATCGACTCAGGAGTTGCCCCGCACCGCTAACTGATCGTTTGAACACTTCAATCTTCTTTTGATCGATCTATTGACCGCTACCGATCAGCCGATCAGTATTCCCGTGTCTCGAATCAGGAGCCGCGGGAGGCGCACATGCCTGGTCGACAGAGCCGTCGATCCGTGCTCGCCACGATCGCCGCACTGCCTCTGACGGGCGCGCTCAGCGCCTGCGGAGGTGGTGGCGGAGACACACGATCGGGCGGTACGAGCAGTACCGGCAGGAACGTAAGCAGCAGGACCGGCAGGAAGACGCGGATCACCTTCTGGTCCGCCCTGCGGGGCAGTCAGGAGGTCGTGGACGCGTTCAACCGCGGACACGACACCATCGAGGTCGATTACCAGCAGGTCCCGTCGGGGACCCAGGGCGGTTACGCCAAACTCAGCAGCGCCGCACGGGCCGGCAACGCCCCGGACATCGCCACCCTCGAATACCCGCAGGTCCCGGGCTTCGCCATCGACGGGGTCTGCCGCGACATCACGGACCTGGTCGGCGAGGGGCTGCGGGCGAAACTGCTGCCGCAGGCCCTGGGGCTGACCACCTTCGAGAAGCGGGTGTTCAGCGTCCCGCTCGACATAGAACCGATGGTGCTGCACTACCGCACGGACCTCTTCGAGCGGTACGGGCTGACCGTCCCGCGCACCTGGGAGGACTTCGAGGACGCGGCAAGGACCGTGCGCGGCAGGAGCGGTGACCGTCGGATGGCGCTCTTCCCGACGGACGGTGACACGCACCTCGCCGCGTTCGCGTGGCAGGCGGGCGCCCAGTGGTTCGACACGGCGGGCGGCGCCTGGAACGTCTCGCTCGCCGACGCGCCCACCCGCCGGGTGTCCGCCTTCTGGCAGCGGCTGACCGACCAGGACCTGGTCTTCATGAACGCGGTGGAGAGCCGTCAGAGCGATGTCCAGATCGGCAACGGCCTGGTGCTCAGCCGGCTCAGCGGCGCGTGGGACGCCGGTGCCCAGATGAAGGCCCGGCCGAAGCAGACGGGGAAGTGGGCACTCGCGCCGATCCCCCAGTGGGATCCGGCCGACCCCGGTGTCGGGACCCATGGCGGCTCGACCTTCGCGATCACCAAGGACAGCGCGCACCCGGAGGCCGCGATGGAGTTCATCGAGTGGCAGGTCTCGCATCCGGACGCTCTTCGGGCCCGGCTCTCCAGCGGTGCGAGCAGTCAGTACCCCGCCGCGCCGGGCCTGGTCGACGTGGGCCGCAAGGCCTTCGACCGGGCCTACTACGGCGGGCAGGACATCTACACCCTCTTCGAGCAGGAGGCGCAGAAGGTCCGCCCGGGCTGGATCTGGGGCCCCCGCATGACGGCCACCGGCAGGCTCATGAAGGACGGACTGGCGCGGGCGAGCGGAGGCCAGGGTTCCATCCTCGGAGCGGTCCGTGCGGCGGAGGAGGGCACCATGCCGGACCTCAAGGCGCTCGGTCTCTCCACCACCCGGCGCTCCACCTGACAGGCGATCCGCATCCCGTTCCCAGCAGCAGAGAGGCAGGTGACACCATGACCAGCGCCACCCCTGTGTCCGTACCGGCGGACGCCCCCGCCCGGCCGTCGCCGGAGAGCCCGGCCGCCGCCGCGCCGGCGCCCACCGCCCGCAGGTCCGCCCGGCGTCGCGAACTCGGCGCCTGCGGCGCCCTGATGACGCCGTTCTTCGTCCTCCTGGTGACCGTCTTCCTGATCCCGGTCGCCACCGCCGTCTACCTGAGCTTCTTCAGCGACGACCAGCCCGGGCTCGGCTTCGGCCCCGAGCGGACCGTCTTCGCCGGACTCCGCAACTACGCCGCCGTACTGGCGGACCCGACGTTTCTCAGCGGTCTCGGCATCGTCGCCCTGTACTGCGTGGTCTACATCCCGCTGATGGTGATCGGCGCCCTCGTGCTGGCGCTGCTGCTGGACTCCGGGGTGGTCCGCCTGCGGGGCACCGTCCAGCTCGCCCTGTTCCTGCCGCACGCCGTGCCGGGCATCATCGCGGCTCTGATCTGGCTGTATCTGTACACCCCCGGCATCAGTCCGGTCATCGACCTGCTCGGCAGTGCCGACATCACGGTCGACTTCCTCGGGGTGCACATGGTGCTCCCGTCCATCGTGAACATCGCGCTGTGGAGCAACCTCGGCTACAACATGGTCGTGTTCTACGCCGCCCTGCAGGCGGTCCCCCGCGAGGTCATCGAGGCGTCGGTCGTCGACGGCGCGGGCCCGGTCCGCACGGCGCTCCAGGTGAAGGCCCCGCTGGTGCGGTCATCGATCGTCATGGTCGCGATGTTCACGCTGATCTTCGCGCTCCAGCTCTTCACCGAGCCGATGCTGCTCAGCCAGTCGACCCCGATGATCAACTCCCGCTTCTCACCCAGCATGTACATCTACGACGCGGCCTTCACCCGCAACAACTACGGTCTCGCGGCGGCCGCCTCGGTCATCCTGCTCCTGTGCACGATCGCCCTCTCCTACGGCGTCACCCGCTGGACCAACCGCGCCAACGCCGCCGAGGAGGGCTCCCGATGAGTGCGTCGACCGTCACCCGCACCGCCTCGCCCCTGCGGCCCCGGCTCCTCGGGCGCTCCGTCGTCAACCTGGTGGTCTTCGTCTCGGTGCTCTACACCCTGCTGCCGGTGCTGTGGCTGGTGCTCGCCTCCACCAAGGACAGGGACGCCCTGTTCAGCAGCGACATCCTGTCGACGAGCGGCTTCTCCTTCGTCCAGAACATGAAGGACCTCTTCGCCATCGACGGCGGGCTGTACGGCCGCTGGTACGGCAACAGCCTGCTGTACGCGGTGCTCGGCGCGGCCCTGGGCGCGCTGATCAGCGTCGCCTGCGGCTACGCCTTCGACAAGTACCGCTTCGCGCACAAGGAGAAGCTGTTCGGCCTGGTGCTGGCCGCCGTCATGGTGCCGCAGACCGTGCTCGCCCTGCCGCTCTATCTGATGGCCTCAGGCGCCGGTCTCGTGAACACCTTCTGGGCGGTGTTCATCCCCGTCCTGTTCAATCCGTTCGGTGTCTATCTCGGCCGGATCTTCAGCCAGGGGTACGTGCCCGACGAGGTCCTCGAGGCCGCGCGGATGGACGGCGCGGGCGAACTGGCCGCCTACTTCCGGGTGGCGCTCCGCATGCTGGGGCCGGGTCTGGTCACCGTGTTCCTCTTCCAGCTCACCGCCATCTGGAACAACTTCTTCCTTCCCATGGTGATGCTCTCCGACCAGGACCTGTATCCGGTCAGCCTCGGCCTGTACTCCTGGAACAGCGCCGCGTCCGTGTCACCCGAGTACTACCCCGTCGTCGTCATGGGCTCGCTGCTCGCGGTGCTGCCCCTGATCCTCGCCTTCGCCCTGCTCCAGCGATTCTGGCGGTCCGGACTGACGGCGGGAGCCGTCAAGTAGCCGCGCCGCCCCGCCCGGACCACCGCACAGGAGAACCATGCCCAGCACTCCCCCCGCACCCCGCCGGCCGCGCGCCGCGCTCGCCATGGGAGCGGAAGCCGCAGCCGCGGTGCTCTCCCCCGACTCCCTGGCGGCGCTGGCCGAGGTGTGCGATCTCGCGCCCCTGCCCGCGATCGACGACTTCACGACCGAGGAGGCCAGGGCCGTACTCGCGGACACGGAGGTCCTGATCACCGGCTGGGGCTGCCCGCCGATCCACGCGGGTGTCCTGGCCGCCGCTCCCGCGCTGCGGGCCGTCGTGCACACGGCGGGCTCGGTGCGCGGCCATGTCACCGACGCCTGCTGGGACAGGGGCATCGAGGTGTCGTCGGCCGCGGCGGCCAACGCGCTCCCGGTCGCCGAGTACACCGTCGCGATGATCCTGCTGTCCGGCAAGCGGGCCATCGAGCGGGCCGGGGAGTACCGGGCCACCCGCGTTCGCGACAACTGGCTCGCGATGCCGCCCGGTGTCGGCAACTACCGCCGCACGGTGGGCATTCTGTCCGCTTCCCTGATCGGCCGACGGGTGATCGAACTGCTCCGGCCGTACGACCTGGAGGTGCTGCTCCACGACCCGTACGTCACGGACGAGGAGGCCGCCGGGCTCGGTGTCCGCCCCGTCTCCCTGGCCGGACTCTTCGTGGAGAGCGACGTGGTCAGCGTCCACACCCCGCTGCTGCCCGCCACCACAGGGCTGGTCAGCCGAGGGCTGCTCGCCTCGATGCGGCCCGACGCCGTCCTGATCAACACGTCCCGCGGCGCGGTCGTCGACCAGGACGCCCTCACCGACGCACTGCGTGCCGGCCGGATCCGGGCGGTGCTCGACGTCACCGACCCCGACCCGCTGCCGGCCGGCCATCCGCTGTGGGACTGCGACAACGCGCTCATCACCCCCCATCTCGCGGGTTCCCAGGGCAACGAGCTGCGGCGGCTGGCCGATCTGGCCGTCGGCGAGATCGCCCGGTGGGCCGCGGGCGACGGCTTCACCCATCCCGTACGACGCGAAAGGCTGGCATTTCTCGCATGACCTCCACTCCCTTTCAACTCCCCTCCGAGGACCGCGCGCGGAGCCCGTACACCGGCTACACCCGGGACCACTGGGAAGCCGTGGCGGACGGACTGCTGGACGCCGCCTGGAAGTGGGCCACCCCCGGCCGGGCCCTCCTCGACCTGCCGGGCCGCCCCTCCCGCTCGGGGGTCCGGTCCGACGGCCTGGAGGGCTATGCCCGTACGTTCCTCACCGCCGCGTTCCGGGTCGCCGGCGCGGAGGGCAAGGATCCGCACAACTGGCTGGAGCGGTACGCCGACGGGCTCACCGCCGGTACGCGTTCGGCCGGGCGCGACGACGCCGAGTCCTGGCCGCTGATCCTGGACCACACCGTCTTCGGCCAGCCGATGGTGGAGTCGGCCTCGGTGGCGATCGGGCTGCGGCTCACCCGGCCGTGGCTGTGGGACCGCCTGGACGCCACCACGCAGGACCGTGCGGAGGAGTGGCTGCGGGGCGCCCTGCGGCACACTCCCGCGCCCAACAACTGGTATCTCTTCCCCTTCTCCGTCGCCGGGTTCCTGGAGTCGGTGGGGCGGGGCGACGCGGAGACGGCCCGGGGCCGGCAGCGGGCGCTCGACCTGCTGGAGGTCTGGTACCGCGGCGAGGGCTGGTACGCCGACGGGGACGGGCGCGCCTTCGACCACTACAACGGCTGGGCGCTGCACCTGTATCCGGTGCTGGACGCGTATCTGTCGGGTGACGCGGAGCTGTCCGCGCACTACGGGGCACGGCTGAGCGAACATCTGGAGAGCTTCTCGCTGATGTTCGGCGCTGACGGCTCTCCGCTGCACTTCGGGCGCTCCCTCACCTACCGTTTCGCGGCGGGGGCGGCGGTCGGGATGGGCGCCGTGGCCGGGCACACCCCTCTGGCTCCGGGCGTCTCGCGCCGGCTGATCAGCGGTTCGCTGCGGTACTTCCTGGAGCGCGGGTCGGCCGGGGACGACGGTCTACTGAGCCTGGGCTGGCACGGGCCGCACGACGCGACGCTCCAGGTGTACTCCGGTCCGTCGTCGCCGTACTGGGCGTCGAAGGCCTTCGTCGCTTTGCTCGCCCCGGCGGAGCATCCGCTGTGGACGGCGGACGAGGAGCCCGCCCCGAGCGAGGGTCCGGACCGGGTACTGGCGCTCCCGTCGCCGGGACTGCTGGTGCAGTCGACACGGGCGGACGGCGTGGTGCGGCTGCACAATCACGGCAGTGACCATGTCCGGCCGCACGAGGGCGAGACGGCGGACCTCTCGGACCCGCTCTACGCGCGCCTCGCGTATTCGACGGCCACCGGCCCGACGGCGTCCGCGAACACCGCGGACAACCATCTGTCGGTGCGAGTGGGTGGCTCCCGCAGCAGCCGGGTCCGCATCCACCCGCTGGGCGCCGGACATGGCGAGGGCTGGGGCTGGGCCGCGTCCTGGCACCGTCCGGTCTTCCCGGAGGGCCCGCCGACGGTACCGGGGCTGCGGGTGGAGAGCGTCACCGTCGTCCGGGGCAGGTACGAACTGCGGGTGCACCGGGTCCTGGGCGCCCCCGCCGGGACACGGGCCGAGCTGACCGGCTGGGCGACGGACCCCCAGGGCCCGGTGCGTTCCGCGTTGCACGGACTGTACGGCTGGCCGGAGCAGGAGGACGTACGCGCTCCGCAGGGCACGGCGTTCACGCGGTGGGCCGTGCTGCCCCGGCTGGGTGCCGAGGTGGAGGGAACCGAGGTGCTGGTGGCGCTGGCCTCGCTCACCGGGGAAGCGGACACCGGGCCTCTCGGTGCGGCGGTGAGCGGAGTGGACGTGAACGGGGAGACGGTCACGGTGCGCTGGGCCGACGACGGTGCGACGACCCGTATCGGCTTCGCACCGCTGGAGGTCACCCACGTTCCCTGAGCCGCTCGGCAAACGGAGAGTTGCACTTGTCTTAACGGAATACTGCGGAACCGGTAATACAACGGGGCCGTTCCCGGAACTCCACAGAATCCCCTGAAATCATTTCCGGAGATCACGTCGCACAGTTACGCTGAGCCCGCTTCGCCGAATGGTGGAGCGACTGCCGAAACGCCCAGGGAGGGGCGTGGACAGCAGTTTCGGGGTGGGGAATTCAGGGGGCTGCTCCGCCATGCCGTGGAGACGGCTGACGGCGCACGACTGGGCCGTGCCGTTCATTCGACGAATCCGCCGATAAAGCGACCGGAAACCATGGCGAACCCTTTGTCCCGCAGGCCCGGAATTCTTTGACGACAAGTGAGGAAGACCCTGTGCGACGCATCACGTCCGTTTTTCTTTCCCTGAGTGCCCTTGTTGCGGCCTCCGCGCTGGCCGTACCGGCGGCCGGGGCCGCACCGGCGGTGGACAGACCGGCCGCCGTGCCCAGCGGTTGGGAGGCGGTGGACGGCGCCGAGCTGGCGCGTACCGCCGAGGGGACAGACGCCCGGCAGGCCCCGTTCGCGTCCGGTGAGGGTGTCTCCGCCACGGCCGGGGAGACCGAACTCGTAGCCCTGCAGTCGGGCCGCAACGCGCAGTTCGTCGCCACCGAGGTGAACTACTCCGCTCCGAACACCGGTGTACTGCGGGCCCGTTCCCTGGAAGTCGGCGGGTCATGGGAGGGATTCGCCTTCGAGTGGGACGACGCCTCGGCGACGTTCGCCATGAAGTCCCTGGCGAACAACCGCTATGTGGCGGTCGAGAAGAACTACACCGGCAGCGCACAGAACGTGCTGCGCGCGCGTTCCACGAGCGTGGGCGGCTGGGAACGGTTCGTCCTGTACTACAACGAGGTCCTGGACCGCTGGGCGCTCCAGTCCACGCTGAACGGGCTGTTCGTCACCATGGAGAACAGCTACACCGGATCGCTCCAGTACGTGCTGCGCGCCCGGTCGGCCGACATCACCGGGGCCTGGGAGGAGTTCGTCCTCTACGACCTCGGCGCCTGACACCCTGACACGTCTCCGGGGTCCGCGTGTGTCGCGGGCCCCGGGGACGTGCGGCTTCTACGGGTGCACGGGGAAGGAGGCCTGGAACGCGAGCCGGTACTCGGCTCCGTCGCCTATGTGCACCAGCAGGTCGTCGAGTGCGAGGTATTCCTCCCAGCGCTCCCTTCCGGTTGCTTCCGCCAGCCGCGCGACGACGAGATCTTCGAGTCCGGCGACGCGCTTGTTCTTCCAGACCTTGTCCGCCGTGCTCACCAGCAGGTCTTCGAGCGTCACACCGGGCGCGGTCCAGGAGGCGTGGGTCCCTGCGAACCGGGCCATGTCAGGGCTGAACCCATGAGCCAGCAGCAGTTCCCTCCCGGCCTCCTCGTGCGAGGAGCCTGGTCCGGACAGTTCGGCGACGTGCACGGTCTTGCCGATGTCATGGGTCGCCGCGCCGAACAGCACGGCCGCCCGGTCGACGGCGATGTCCGGGTAGCGGCGCTCCGTCCAGTCGACAAGCTGGGCCGCCACGTCGTGGACGGCACGCAGATGGGCGGCGAGCCGCGGCGGTGCGCCGAGGGACCGGAGGAGCTCCGCCACCGGGGGCGGGAGGAGGCGAAGGGGCGGATCGGCCGGACCGTGCAGGGCCCGGTGAAGGAAGCCTGATGGTGTCACCGGCTCAGGCTACTGACGCGCCCGGCTGCCGTCTGCCGCCCCGCCCCGGGCCCTCAGGTATCGGTACGGATCACCACCGCGAGGGTGCGGGGGCCGTGGACGCCCTCCACCCGCTCCAGTTCGATGTCGGACGTGGCCGAGGGGCCGCTGATCAGTGTCGTCGGCCTCTGAGGCACCAGCCGGGCCACCGCCTCCGGGACGCCCGCCACGACGGAGGACAGGTCGACCACGCAGACGTGGAGGTCGGGGACGAGGGACAGGGCGCGCCGGCCCTGGTCGGGCGACCCGTCGAGGAAGATCGTGCCGGTCTCCGCGCAGCTGACGGCGGAGGCCGTCACCACTCCGTCCAGCGCGTCGAGGCTCGGGGCCGGGATGTCCGCCGAGTCCCGCTGGATCTCGCCGTCGTAGGCGGTGAGCCACTGCTCGTCCAGGCCGTCCGGAACGCCGATCCGACGGGCGCCGCGCTCCTGCAGGATCTCGGCGATCACCTCGGCCGTGCGGTCGGCGGTGCAGGGGTGGACCTGCGCCTTGTAGTCGACGAGCCGGTCGGTCAGCAGCTCCAGACGTTCGTCGTCCGGGAGGGTGCGACCGGTGCGGTACTCGCGAGGGATCTCGACGCCGGGGGTGGGGGCGATGGCCAGGGCATCCCTGATCCGGCCGAGCACCGTGTCGCGCGCGGTGGTCGTCACTGTTCCTCCTGGTGGTCGTCGGCGCGCCGGGCGGCGCCCTCCTCCGCGGCATCCCGCATGGTGGCCGCGCCTTCGGCGGAGGCCAGCCAGGAGCGGAAGGACTGCTTGGGCGGTGCCGCGGTGTCGCGGCTGTCGCTCCAGCCGTCGAACGGTGCGGGCAGGTGGGAGATGGTGCGGTCGCGTCCGCCTACGCCGACGGAGCGGCTGAGGGAGGCGGCCTTCTGCGCGGCCGTGTAGATCTTCGGCGACTTCATCACGGCGGCGGCGGCCTTCATCGCCAGCTTCTCCGCCGTGGTGCCGGCCTGTTCGGTGTTCTGGTGGCGGAGTTCGACCAGCAGAGAGGGGATGTCGATCTTGACCGGGCAGGCGTCGAAACAGGCGCCGCAGAGGCTGGAGGCGTACGGCAGTGAGCTGTTGGGGTCGTCCTTCGCGGCGTGCATCCCGGCGAGCTGCGGGGTGAGGACCGCGCCGATGGGGCCGGGGTACGTCGATCCGTACGCGTGCCCGCCGGCCCGTTCGTACACCGGGCAGACATTGAGACAGGCCGAGCAGCGGATGCAGTTGAGGGCTTCGCGGCCGACCTTGTCGGCGAGCGCGGCCGTGCGACCGTTGTCGAGGAGGACGAGGTGGAACTGCTGCGGGCCGTCCCCGGGGGTCACCCCGGTCCACATCGACGTGTAGGGGTTCATCCGCTCACCGGTGGAGGAACGCGGCAGCAGCTGGAAGAAGACCTCCAGGTCCTGGAAGCGCGGCAGGACCTTCTCGATCCCCATCACGGTGATCAGGGTGTCGGGCAGGGTCAGGCACATCCGGCCGTTGCCCTCGGACTCGACGACGGAGAGGGTTCCGGACTCGGCGATGCCGAAGTTCGCACCGGAGACGGCCACCTTGGTGGTCATGAACTTCTCGCGCAGATAGGCGCGGGCGGCGGCGGCCAGGTGCGCGGGAACGTTGTCGAGCGCGGGATCGACACCGGGGATCTCCTTGAGGAAAATCTCCCGGATCTCGTCGCGGTTGCGGTGGATCGCGGGGACCAGGATGTGCGAGGGCTTGTCGTGCGCGAGCTGCACGATGAGCTCTGCGAGGTCGGTCTCGTAGGGCGTGATGCCCTCGGCCTCCAGGTGTTCGTTGAGGCCGATCTCCTGCGTGGCCATCGACTTGACCTTGATCACGTCGCTGCTGCCGGTGTCCTTGATCAGCCGGGT
Organism: Streptomyces sp. NPDC051064; assembly: GCF_044455985.1. Lineage (NCBI taxonomy): Bacteria > Bacillati > Actinomycetota > Actinomycetes > Kitasatosporales > Streptomycetaceae > Streptomyces > Streptomyces sp. NPDC051064. The sequence goes on along the minus strand of NZ_JBITFK010000011.1, from coordinate 64,932 downwards.
GACGATCTCGTTGGCCTCGACGCCGTCGCGCGCCCAGTGGACGGTGCCGCCGTGCTCGGTGACCTTCCGCTCCAGCTGCTCGAGCAGCTCGGGCAGCCGGTTCATGGTGTCGGTCTTGATGGCCGATCCGGCGTCACGCAGCTCTTCCCAGTCCGGGAGTTCGCCGGTGACGTTGATGCGCTTGGCACGGATCGTGCGGGTGGCCCGGCCGAGGTTGCGGCGCAGCTGCTCGTTGCGCAGTTCGTCGTGGGCGGCCTTGGGGAACTTACGCTCCCCCCGGAGGTTCCCTGTCCCGTACGGGGAGCGGGGCGGGGCGGCGGGCATGCCGAGGAACGTGCTCATCGGGCGGCCTCCATCAGGGCGTACGGCGCGGTGCGGGTGGAGCCGAGGATCTGGGCGAGATGCAGCGTGCGCGTACCGGACCTGATGCGGGAGAGCCCGCCGCCGATGTGCATCAGGCAGGAGGAGTCCCCTGCGGAGCAGACATCGGCCTTCGTGGCGGAGATGTTGCGCATCTTGTCCTGGAGCATCGCGGTGGAGGTCTCGGCGTTCTTGACGGCGAAGGTGCCGCCGAAGCCGCAGCAGGAGTCCGCCTCCGGCAGCTCGACGAGGTCGATCTCCTCGACGGCGCGCAGCAGCCGCAGCGGCTTGTCACCGACCCGCAGCATCCGCAGGGAGTGGCAGGTGGGGTGGTAGGTGACGCGGTGCGGGAAGTACGCGCCGACCTGGGTGACTCCGAGGACGTCGACGAGCAGCTCGGAGAGCTCGTACGTCTTGGCCTTGACCGTGGCGACCCCGGCGCGGAGCGCGGCGTCGCCGTACCGCTCGGCGACGATCTCGTGCTGGTGGCGCACCGAGCCGGCACACGATCCGGACGGCATGACGACCGCGTCGATCGAGGCGTCCCCGAACTGCTCGGCGAAGTTGCGCACCAGCGGGACGGGTTCACGCTGGTAGCCGGTGTTGACGTGCATCTGTCCGCAGCAGGTCTGGTCCGGCGGGAAGACCACCTCGTGGCCCAGGCGGGCGAGCAGCACCGCGGTGGATTTCACCGCCTCCGGGAAGAGTGTGTCTCCCAGACAGGTGGCGAAGAGTCCGATACGCATGGGGCCTCCCCGATCGCAAGTTATGGTCGGACCATACTACCCTCCGTCCGTTTCCGGAAGGGTGCGCACGCCCATCAGAGGACACCACGCGAAGGCGGGAGCAAGCGCTTTCCGCCGCACCTCCACCGAACTTCCTCCTGAAGTGACCTACCAATCAATTGGTCTGACCTTATTGACATAGGACATATGCGGTGTCCTACTGATCGCTGAACCAGCTGCCTGCCGGCTGTCCGCTCCTCGAGCCCGCATCCGTACGAGGCCAGGACAGGGCGGTGCACGGCTCAGGCCGGTTCGCTCTGCCCCGTACCACTCGATGAGGAGTAACTCCGTGGCCACCGCGCCCGCCACCGCGCTTGCTTCGTACACACCAGATGTACATGCCATTGCGGACAGCCTCCTGGCGACCGCCCTGGTCAGCCTGATCCCCCTCGCCGTGTTCTTCCTGCTCCTGATGGTGGCGAAGCGCTCGGCACTGGTGTCCGCACTGGGCTCGGTGCTCACGGCCCTCCTCGTGGCGGTGCTCGGGTTCCGGATGCCGGTCGAGCTCGGCCTGCTCTCGGCGTCCCAGGGCCTGCTCTTCGGCCTGTTCCCGGTGATGCTGATCGTCGTCGCGGCGATCTGGTTCTACGAGCTGACGGTCGTCAGTGGCAGGTTCGAGGATCTGCGCCGCTCGTTCAGCGCCGTCGGCCGGGGCGACCTGCGCGTACAGGCGACGCTCATCGCGTTCTGTTTCGGCGGCCTGCTCGAGGCGCTCGCGGGATTCGGCGCACCCGTCGCCATCACGGCCGTGATGCTGATGGCGCTCGGCCTGCCCCCGGTCAAGGCCGCCGTGACGGTTCTTCTCGCCAACACAGCGCCGGTCGCGTTCGGCGCCATGGCCATCCCCGTCACCACGGCGGGCAACCTGACCGGTATCCCGGCGGAGGACATCGCCGCGGTCATCGGCCGCCAGTCCCCGCTGCTCGCGCTCTTCGTGCCCCTGCTGCTGCTGTTCGTCGTGGACGGCACGCGTGGCATCCGTCAGCTGTGGCCCATCGCGCTGGTCACCGGGGCGGTCTTCGCCGTAGCGCAGTACTGGTGCTCCAGCCACTTCGCGTACGAGCTCACCGACGTGGTCGCCTCACTCGCCGGCTTCGGCGCCGCCGTGCTCATGCTGCGCTTCTGGAAGCCCCGCACCCCCGACGACCAGCACTCCCGGATCGAGAAAGAGGCGCTCACGCCGCGCCGGGTCACCTACGCCGTGCTCCCGTACATCCTGGTGATCGCCATCTTCGCCGTCGCCAAGCTGAACATCGGCCCGGTCGACGCGCCCGAGCTCCTCGGCCACCTGAATCTCACCATCGAATGGCCGGGCCTCTACGGCGAGCTGCTCACTTCCAGCGGCGACCCCTCGTCCAGCGCGATCTACAAGCTGGAGGTCCTGGGCAACCCGGGCACCCTGCTGATCGTCTCGGGCATCCTGGTCACGCTGATCTACCGGTACGCGAAGGACCGCGACGCCTATCCGATGACCGGGGCCATGGCTCTCTCCGCGGGCGGCCGCACCCTGAAGAACATGCGGGGCGCCATCATGACGGTCGCCACGGTGCTCGCACTGAGCTACGTGATGAACCAGTCGGGCCAGACCGTGGCCATCGGCACCTGGCTGGCGACAGCGGGCGGACTCTTCGCCCTCCTCTCGCCGACCCTCGGCTGGCTGGGCACCGCGGTGACGGGCTCCGACACCTCCGCCAACGCGCTCTTCGCCAACCTCCAGCAGACAGCCGGCCAGACCGCCGGGATCGACCCGACGCTCCTGGTCGCCGCGAACACCTCGGGCGGCGTGGTGGCCAAGCTGGTGAGCCCGCAGAACCTGACCATCGCCGCCACCGCGGTGGGGATGCCCGGCTCGGAACGCATCCTGCTGCGCAAGGTGGCCGGGTACAGCGTGGGCATGCTGGCCATCCTGTGTGTGCTGGTCTATCTCCAGTCCACGTCGGTGCTCTCCTGGATGCTGCCGTGACCGAGGCGCCGCCGCTACGCGGTACCGCCGTCGACGGCACCGTCCCGGTCCTCGTCGACCAGCGTGCCGTGGAATCCGCGGATGTGGAGCTCGGCCAGGTCGGCCGCCGCCTCGCCCTCGCCGGTGCGGACCAGCCTCAGCAACTCGGTGTGCTGGGAGTTGAGTTGCGTCCGGGTGGCCTCCCAGTCGTCCACCTCTTCGAGGGCCCGCAGGATGAGGGGCCGCACGGACTCCCGCACCGCCGAGGTCAGGGTCGAGGTGAGCGCGTTGCCCGAACTGCTGGCCACCTTGACGTGGAACTGGGTGTCGAGTTCGTTGAACTCCTCCGGCAGGATGCCCGGCTGTGACATCCGGTGGACCACCGCGCCCGCCTCGTCCAGGTCCACCTCGACGGCGTGCGTCGCCGCGGCGGCGAAGCTGGAACGCTCCAGGGCGACCCGGGCCTCCATCACGTCGTGCAGGCTGTAGCTGCCCAGGGCGAAATGGAGGCGCAGCAGCCGACCGAGGGCGTCGTCCGGGTTACGCACTATGCGCGCCCCCGAATCCGGGCCCCGGCCGGGCTGCGCGACCAGCACGCCGATTGTCTCCAGCACGCGGAGCGCCTCCCGCAGAGCGGAACGGCTCACTCCGAAGACGGGGGCGAGCTCACGCTCGGGCGGCAGCCGGTCACCGGCCCTGAGTTTCCCGGCGAAGACCTGCTCCTCGATGCTCTGCAGTACGAGTTCATGGGTTCGGGACTGCCGCACGGGCTGCCACTCGACAGGCATCCGCTACTCCCCATTCCGACCGATATGCATAACTCGACTATGTCACACACGCCATGTGGTCGGACCAGAAAGGCGAGAGATGTCCTGGGCCCGGGCACCGGGTGCGTGAAGCCGCGCCGCGCCGGAGGGCCGGGGCGGTGCGATGCGGCTGTCGTGGGGCGGTTCCGTCCTGGTACCGCCCCGGAGCTGCTCGTCCTGGTAACTTCGATCGTCGTACGAGAGGACGGCCCGGTCCATCAGGACCGGCACCCACCTTCGGGGGGCGGCACCATGTAGACGCGCCCCGGGCGGCGGCCCTGCGCGTCGCTCCGGGTGCGGACCGGCCATAGTGGAGGCGCTCCCCCGAGCGTACGAAGGAGGCCCGGCCGAGCGTGTCCTGTTCTGGCGCGTCTTCCTGCTCAACGCCGCGGTGCTGGTCGCCGCCGGGGCCCTGCCGCTGCGCGGCCCGATCACCGTTTCCGCCCCTGTGGTGCCGACCGAAGCCCTGAGCCTGGCCGGTGGAATGGCCCTGATGCTCGGCGCGAACGCGTTTCTCCTGCGCCTGGGACTCGCTCCGCTGCAACGGGTCACCGGGGCGATGACGACCATCGACCTGCTGAGCCCGCAGCCGCGTCCCGAGGTCGCCGGCGAGGGAGAGGTCGCGGCCCTGATCGAGACGTTCAACAGCATGCTCGACCGGCTGGAGGCGGAGCGGGCGACGAGCGGGCCAAGGGTGCCGAACGCCGCCGGGTCGCGCTCACCCAGGTCCAGGAGATCACCCGGGGCAGCCTCGACGAGAGATCCGCCGGATCGAGTTCCGCGACGAGCCGGTCGACAAGGGCCTGTACGAGGGGGCGCAGCGCCTCGGTGCGACGTGGGGTGAATGCCGAGGAGATCAGGTTGCGCAGCCTGCGGTGGTCGGAGCCGTAGGAGGTGAAGGCACTTACCACCCGGAGATGGGCGCCGGTGGGTCGAGCACGGGACAGCTCCTGGTTTCCATCTGCTCTCCTTAGTGTCGCAGAAATGAAGCCAACCACCGTACCCAGAAGGGACGTTGGGGTCCTGGTCGAGGCGGCGAGGAGTCGTCCAGGATGCTCATGCCACGGCATCGGCAGCAAGACGGCCTGGCGGTGCACGCAGGTGTGGCTCACTCCCGGCGCGACACGGCGACCTCCGGCGTGACTACGACCACGCTGTGCGTTTCATAGGATTCTCACCCAGTGCGCCTACGGTGCTCTCGTGACCCAGACGACCCCGCCCGGCTGGCATCCAGACCCCGGGCACTCAGGAATCGGCCCCCTTCATGAACGCTGGTGGGACGGGAGCCGCTGGACCGACCAGCTCCGGATACCTCCCGCGACGGTCCGGCGCCGCCGCATACGCATCGGCGCGGGCATAGCCGCCGGCATCGTCGTACTCGCGGCCGTCGGTGGCGGCGCGTACCTGCTGGGCGACAGCTCGGACGACCGCGCCGACACCGTGTCCACGGGCCCCGCCCCCTCGGGGAGCCCACGCCTGCCGGGCGCCCCGGACGGCGGCGGGCGGGACGGCGGCGGGAGCGGCGGCCAGGACGACGGCGGAGGCCAGAGCCCCGATCAGCAGATGCCGCAGACCGAGGAGGGGTACGCAACCGACGCGGCCAGTGGCATAAGCATCCCCGTACCGGACGGCTGGACCGGCCAGTCCGGACCGATCGGCGCGGGGGTGACGACCGGTGAGTACGCCTGCCCCGGCGACGAGTCCGAGAAGTGCGTGCGCGGCGGGGTGTTCTCCGCACCGGCTCAGGCACTGAAGGTCGAGGCGACCACGGCGAAGGCCGCGGCGGAGGCCGACATCAAGGCCAACGCCGAGGAGTCGTACGGCGAGAAGATCTACGGCGGCATCACCTCTCACGAGGAGCTCAAGTCCGAGTCCGTCACGGTCGCCGGGCAGAAGGGCTATCAGGTGCGCTGGAAGGTGGTGACGAAGAACGGCGACGACGGATACGTCGAGTCGCTCGCGTTCCCGTCCCCCAACGTCGAGGGCATGCTTGTGGTTGTCCGCTCAGGCTTCGACATCAGCACCGAGGCGCCGAAGCTCTCGGTGCTGGACGACATCACCAAGGGCATCAAGGAAGCGGAGGGCGCTGGTTCCGGCTCCGACGCGGGTGAGACCGCCTGAGTGATTTGATCACGAACGGAGGCCGTACCGAAGAGTCCCGGTACGGCCTCCGTTCGTACGTTTCGGCCGCCGCTCAAGGCATTCGGTCCGGCAGAGGGAACAACCTGCCGCTCCGACGCTCGTCGTCGACCCCATCGGGTTGCCTCAGACGGATGCCGAAGGCGTTCCCTGGAGAGTGTGGAAGTCGACGACGGTCTCGCCGCCGACCGCGTACGTGAACCAGTGCATCGGCCAGGGCCGGATGCCCGGCAAGGACACGTTCTGCCCCGCAGGCTGAACCCCGTCCCGGCGGACGCCGGGGGGCGGAGATCCCGGACGTCCTGACGCCGCTGCCGATTGCGGGTGGGTCGTCAGACGCAGGTGGATGTGTCCGGGGTGCAGAGCTTGACCTGCGGGTAGCGCTGGGACGGCTTGTCCAGGAGGGGCTGGGGCCGGTGGCGCAGGTGCAGTTCCAGGAACGCGCGGGTATACCTGCGGACGATCTCCGAGGCACGCGCCGCCGGCAGGTCGGCACCGATATCGATCCCCAGTTGCTCCGCCAGCAGCCCGACGTCGGTGAAGGAGGCGTGTTCGGCTCCGGCCACCACGAGCCACCGCTTCCACCCGGTCAGGCGTTCCCAGTCGCGTTCCCAGGTGGCGACCGCGCCGCCACCGCTGCCCGGGCTGTACTGAGCCTGCCTGCCGAGGAACAGGAACGGCCGGGACAGGCCGCCCTCCGGGATCGGGATTTGGGTCGAGCCGTCGACGTCGATTCCCACGCGCACCCGCGAATCGGCCAGCATGGACGTGACGGCGCTCGCACCGCCGACGGAGTGGCCCGCCATCGCGATCCGCGACGGATCGATGAGCCGGGCGCCGCTCCATTTCGCCTGCGGCCCGGTCAGTTCGTCCAGTACGAAGGAGACGTCGGCGGCCCTGCCCGTGACCAGCCGGTTCCAGAACGCTTCGTCATGCGGGACCTCGCAGGCGGCGCAGGTGGCGACCCGCCCGTCCGGGAAGGTGGTGGCGACACTCTCATAGGTGTGGTCGATCGCGGCCACGATGTAGCCGTGGCTCGCGAGCTCCTCGGCGAGATTGGTCAGCGTGGTGCGCGGCTTGGAGAAGCCCGGTGAGAGCACGACCAGCGGCAGACCGCGCACGCGCCCTGCCGGTCGGGCGTCGGCGAAGGCGTTGGTCCGCGTCGTGCTCAACACGTCCAACGGCACACCGGTGATGCCGCCTTCCTCGAGGAGCAGCTCCGACTCCGTCGGAGTCATGTACTGCGCCCGCTGTCCGCTCGGCGCCGCCGCCGGATACCACAGGGAGACCATGAGTTCGCGTGCGCTCACCTCGGGAACCCAGGGATCGGAACGGGAGCCGTCCGTGAGGTGCAGGGTGGTGGTGCCGACCGCATGGAGTCCGGTCGGCTCGGGCAGATACGGCGCACTGCCCGAGCCGTCGGCCACAGCGGCAGGAGGCCCGCCCACACCGACGGCGAGCGTGAACAGTGCCGTGGCAACGGTCAGGCCACGACGGAAGAGCGCATGGTTCATCGGGTTGTCCGTTCTCCGCTCAGGGCGGGCGGGCCGTCGTCGTAGCGGCGGCTCACCTCGCGTAGTTCGATCACCGGCATGGCCATGAAAGGCTCCTTGTCTACGCACACTTGGCTGCGTGAACGCTAGGTGCGGGCCCAGCCCGGACGCGTCCCCCGCCCGGACCCTTTGCGGTACCGCTCTGGGACGACCCCCCGGGAAACGTCATCCCTGCGATGTACGCGGGCGATGTATCCGGCGCAATGGAGGACCACCGGGACGGACTCCCCCAGGACCGGGGAGAAGTGGTCGGACTACTCCCGGATGACCTCGGTCACCGTCGCCGGGAAGACGTACGCCGGGCAGTACGGCTGTGGAGGGTCGGCCGGGGCACAGCGGCCATGTCCGTGAGGAGCTGGCGGGCGGTCACCTCGCCGGGCGGCCGGTGCTGTACTTCGGGCCAGAAGGTGTCACGCGCAGGCAGTCGGTCCACTCCGAGTACCATCTCTGCGGGGCTTTCCGGCCGGCGCTCCGCAATGAATCCACTTCGGCAGCACGCTCCGGCCGATCACGCGGATCTGGCTGGGCCCGCTACAGAACAGATGCTTGCGGCCGCCGAGGAACGGATGGGTATCCCCCTCCCTCAGGATCTGCGGGCGTGGCTGCTGCAGAACAATCTGGATCTTCCCGAAGAAGATGCGGACGACGATGTGGCATGTTGCGGCTTCGCCGGTTTCCCCGATGAAGGAAACTTCTTTCTGGGTATCCGGGCGGTGGAGAAGCTCTTGCCGTTGAGGGAGGTGTTCAAAGCCTCGACCCAACGGCACAGGAGCGCTGTTGGTGCCCCATCCTGCCCCACTCGACCCGCGTCACACCCTGGCTGAATTTCTCAGCGCCCGTCGCCGTTGCGGCGGCAGTGGTCGACTTCGCCTACACCCCGTCGAAGAAGGGTCCGGAGGACACCTATGCGGATGCCGCGGCAGCACCAGGGAAGGTGAGGTACCGGGGAAGCACCTTCCGGACACACCGCCCTCCGGCCGCCGCCGCGCAGGTCCGCCCAGCCCGGCCGCCGACGCCCGAGCGCGGGGACCTGCTGCGACCCCGGAGTTCGCGGTCGTTCGTCCTAGGTCCGGGCATGTCCGTCGGCGCGCTCGCCGGCGGCGTGCGCGCCGTGCTGGACGGAAGGGGGATCGGGACGACTCCCGGTATCCTCGGCATCAAAATTCTCGGGCTCGCTCTTGCCATCGCGTGGTTCGTTGCATACGCGCAGGAGCGCTGAGAATCATAAGCCAGCGAGCGGCACCCCGGCGTCCCGCCACGTTTTACGCCCACCACCATCGCCGTCCGCCGGGCACGGCCCCTCCTGGGGCGAGCCGGCCCGTCGACGTGGACCGAGGGGCTGGTCCCCGGCTGCTCCCAAGAATGACCGAGGGCCGGTTTCGGATTTCTCCGAAACCGGCCCAGATCTACGACTCTCACGAGTCGGGACGACAGGATTTGAACCTGCGACCCCTTGACCCCCAGTCAAGTGCGCTACCAAGCTGCGCCACGTCCCGATACCCGCTGACCTGGGGTTTCCCCTGGCCGAACGCGCATGAGAACAATACCGCACTTACACCGGTGCTCACGAACCCGTTTCCGGTGAACGGACCTCGACCTCGCTCGATGCCGCCACGTGCACGGCGGGTCACGGTCCGAGCACGACGCCTCAGCCGTCGCCTGGCGCCAGGCCGAGCGCCGGGTGCTCGGCGGCGAGCCCGCGCGGGGCGGCCTGCCGCCAGGAGTCGGCGAGGGTCGCCCTCAGCTCCGCCACGCCGTCGAGGGCGGCGAGCCGCACCCGCAGCCACGCGTACGTGTCGTCGTGCCCCTCACGCACGAAGAACTTCGCCGGTTCCGCAGCGATCAGCCCGGCACGGTCCTCGACCGGACACTTGACGCCCATGGTCGCGTCATCCTCCAGCGCTTGGAAGATCCTTCCGGCGACCCGGAAGGTCGGTAGGCCCCAGGCGGGCTTCTCGGCCGTATCGGGCAGGGACAGCGCGATCGCGCGGCCGTCGTCGGTGATGGTCATCCACGGTCTCCGTTCCGAAGGCTGCGTTCGGTCCGACCGTAGCCCTCTGACCGCGGCGCCCTGGGGGTTCACGGCGAGCCCGTCGGCCCATTGACCCGGCACGGCCGTGAACCTACTCTGAACCACGCACATCAGAAAGCGCTTTCTACCCCCCCATGCCCGGCCCCACCGCACCGGGAGCGCACTCATGAGCAGCCGTCCGTTACCCAGGACTCCCGCGTCCCCCGCTTCTCCCCCGGCGTCGATCGCCCTCGTGGCCCTCGTCGCACTTCTGACGCTGATCATCGGCTCGGTCGCGGCCGCCTCGTTCCCCAGGGCTCCGGCCGAGCCGTTCCGCGTACTGGTCTACTCCGGGGGGACGCACGCGTCCCAGGACTCGGTCCGCGCAGGTGTCGACGCGGTGAGGAAGCTCGGGGCGGACCACGGGTTCGGGGTCGAGGCGACCGACGATCCGGATGTGTTCGACGACGCCGTGCTGGCCCGGTTCCACGCGGTCGTCTTCAACAACGCCGCGCCCGCGTCGAGGAAGGGGAAGGACCTCGACGAGGGCGGTCGCGCCGCCCTGCAGAAGTACATCCGGACGGGGGGCGGCTGGGTCGGCCTGCATGACGCCGCCGCCGGCACCGGCTGGGACTGGTACGGAGGACTGGTCGGCGCGACCCTCGACCGGGGCACGCCGGTGCAGACCGGCAGGGTCGAGGTCCTCGACCACGCGCATCCCTCGACGGTGACTCTTCCCGACCTCTGGGAACGTACGGAGGAGTGGCACAACTGGCGCGCCGATCCGGCCGGCACGGTGCACACCCTCGCGGAGATCAGGGTGCGTGACGGCGTCACGGGCCTGGACGAGGGCGCGGACCACCCCTGGTCGTGGTGTCAGAACTACGACGGCGGGCGTTCGTGGTTCACCGCGGGCGGCCACGCGCCCTCGGCCTTCCAGGAGGACGCCTTTCTCGCCCATCTGCTGGGCGGCATCGAGTGGGCCGCGGGCGCGAAGCCCGGCGACTGCACGGCGACCGGCGCCGGTTCCTTCCAGCGGACCCCGCTCGCGACCGGAGGTCTGACCGATCCGGTCGCTGTGGCGGTCGCCCCCGACCGCCGGGTGTTCGTCGCACAGCGCACCGGCGAACTCGAGGTCGTCGACCAGCGGACCATGAAGGTTTCCACCGCACTCGACCTGGCGTACTCCCCGGAGACGGCTGCCCGTTCGGACGGACTGACCGGTCTCGCCCTGGATCCGGACTTCGCGGTGAACAACTGGCTCTACCTGCTGAGTTCAGAACCCACGGGAAAGCGGTTGGCCCTCTCCCGTTTCACGGCCGACGGCGGCACGGTCGATCCCGCCTCGGAGAAGCGCCTGCTCGTTCTTCCGGGCCGGCGGTCCACGGACAGCGGGGCCCCGGCAACATCCGGGTCGCTCGGGTTCGACCGGGAAGGCCGCCTGTACGTGGCGACCGGCGACGTCAGCCCGCCTCTGGCGTCGGGGGCTCCGGATGATCTGCGGGGCGCGATCCTGCGGATCACCCCGCAGGACGACGGCACCTACACCGTGCCCCAGGACAATCTCTTCGAGCCGGGTACGGCCGGCACCCGCCCGGAGATCTACGCGACGGGCATGCGGAACCCCTACAGCTTCACCGTGGACCCGGTCAGCGGTGATCTGCTGGCCGCCGATGCCGGCGCCGACGGCGCGGTGGGCTACTTCCGGATCACCGAAGCGGGGCAGGTGGGCCGGCCGTACTGCTCCGGAGGCACCGCCCGCGGAGCGGCGGGCTGCTCCCCGCGGGTCAACGGCGCACCGCCGGACAGCGGCCCGGGCAGCGGTGGCGCGTCGAGCGGCCCTGTCTACACCTATGACCCGGAGAGTCTCCACCACAGCAAGTTCCCCGAATACTTCGCAGGGAAGTGGCTGACGTACGACCCGGCCGGCCGACGCTTCACCACGCACTCGTTCCAGCGCGGGAACCAGACGTTCTCCGACCCGCGCTTCGGACCGGTCGAGACCGGTGAACTCCAGTCCGTCAACGTCGTCTTCGACGACATGGAGTGGAGCCGGCCGTCGGCCGCCGTCTTCGGTCCGGACGGCGCCCTGTACGTCATCGACGCGGGGCTCGGCAGCGGCGCGGGCCGCGACGGCGGCGACGAGGGCGCGGGGGTCTACCGGATCGACCACGTCGGCGAGGGCCGGCTGCCCGGTGCGGCCGTCACCACCGACCGGGACAACGGCCCCGCCCCGCTGACCGTGGCCTTCACGGGCGCGGGCTCCGGGCTCCCCCAAGGGGTGCCGGTCAGCTACGCCTGGGACTTCGACGGGGACGGCGGCACCGACTCGACGGAGGCGAACCCCTCGTACACCTACCGCACGGAAGGGCAATTCACGGCGCGCCTCACGGTGACCGGTCCCGAAGGTACGACGGCCATGGCCGGTCAGGAGATCACCGTAGGCAACACCCGGCCCCGGATCACGGTCCGCCAGTTGCCGGACGGCGGCTTGTACCGCCCCGGCGACACCGTGCCCCTCACGGTGGACGTGAAAGATGACGAGGACGGGACGAGGCCGGTCGACTGCTCACGGATCCTCGTACGCTCACAGGCCGGCCTCCCCGGCACGGTGCACCCCCTCGCCGGCACCCCGGGAGGAGGACGGCGGTGCGGGGGCTCCTTGGTCATGGCGACCGGGGAGGTGTCCCGGTCCGGCTCGCACCTGGTCACGGTGCAGTACACGGACAGGGGCGCACCGAATGCCCCGGAGCTCACAGGCTCCGCCTCACTCACCCTGCGTACGGCCTTCCAGGAGGCGGAGCAGTACACTTCGACCGGGGGCACCCACGACGGAGCCGTGGCCGGCAGGCGTACGGGGGCCTCGGGCGGCAGGGCGCTGACGGAGATCGAGGACGGGGACTGGATCGCCTTCGATCCGGTGAGCCTGCGGAACATCCGGTCCGTGACGGTCGGTGCGACGCCGTGCGGGACAGGCGGAACGGTCGAATTCCGGGCCGGGTCCCCTGACGGCCCCCTGCTCGGCTCGCTGACCGTCCCCGGCGCGGAGGACGGGGTGGCGGGAAGCGGGACGGCCCGGGGCGGGACCGTGTCACCGACGGCCGCGTTGAGGAGCCCTGGCGGCAGCGCGGTGCTGTACGCGGTGTTCACCGACCCGGCGTGGAACAGCGAGCAGCCGGACCTGTTCGCCGTGGACTGGCTGCGCTTCGACGGACCGGGCGCCGGGAGGGCGGGAGCCCGGTGACGGCGGCCCACGGCGCTCAGTGCGAGGCGAGGAACGTCCGGTACCAGGCGAGGGTGGCGTCCAGCGTGTCGGAGAGCGGGGTGGGCGACAGCCCGTAGGCCTTCTCGATGGCGGAGGAGTCGACCGTCTGGCCTTCGGTGTGCTGGTAGAACATCTCGGCGTACGCCGTCATGAACACCTCGTCGAAGGGTCCGAACGGGCGCGGCTCGGCGACGGCCGTGAGATCCAGGGGACGGCCGACCCGCTCCTCGATCATCGCGAAGATCCGGCGTGTGGTGAGTGCGGGAGCCGTGGGAAGGTGCCAGACCCGTCCGTCGCCACCCGGGTCCGCACCGAGGGTGGCGAGCCCGGCCGCGACATCGGCGATGTACGTGTAGCTGTGCGGCAGATCGATGTCGCCGAGGGCCGGGACCTGGCCGCCGGTGAGCGCCGCGGGGAAGACGGCGCCGCCCAGCGTGGAGTTGAGCACTCCCGGCCCGACGAAGTCTGCGGAGCGTCCCAGCACGACGCGGACCCGCCCTTCCGCGTGCGCGGCGAGGTACCGGGCGTCGAGCTCGGCGCGCATCACGCCCTTGCTGCTGGTGGCGTTCCACGGAGTGTCCTCGGTCATCACCGCACCGTGCGTCTCCCCGTACGGGTAGAGCGTGTCGAGGACGACCAGACGGGCGCCGGCCGCCTCGACCGCCGCGAGGACGGCCTCCTGTATGCGGGGCATCACCTCGACCTGGAGGTGATAGCCGACGTTGACGCAGTGGTACACGACAGCCGCCCCCTCGACGGCCTCGCGCGCGCCTTCGGGGGTGGACACGTCGGCCGCGAACCGGCCGACGCCCTCGATCTCGGGCCCCTGCCCCTTCCGGTCGACGAGGCGGACCCGGTGGCCCCGGGTGGCGAGCTCCCGGGCCAGGGCGGTGCCGGCCGGTCCGGCGCCGAGGACGGTGTGGAGAGCGGGTGCGGTGCTCATGGTGTGCCCCTTCGACTCATCGAGAGTTACTGTCTCTCACTTCTGTTAGACACTGTAACTCGCATGACGAGCCATAGCAATGCCGCCCCGCAGCCCCCTGCCCCCTCACTCCGGCCCTCGGCGGCGGCGCTTCGGATCGGCCAGGACCGCGGCGCCCTAGCCCGCGTCGTCCGGGTTGAGGCCGGCACCCGGAGCCACGACGCGGTCGATGCGGTCCAGCACAGCGGGCCCCAGGACGACGTCCGCGGCGTCCAGTGGGCCGCGCAGATGACCGGCGGTGCGCGGGCCGATGATCGCTGCGGAGACCGCGGGGTGCACAGGCCGAGCGGCTGCTCGACCTGCTGATGCACGGCATCACCCGCCCGGAGGGGTGGCGTGAGCCTTGTTAGGCTCCGTAACGGAAGTAAGCGCGTCTAGCAGCCCCGTACGCCGAGCAGAGTGAGCAGAGGAGTCCGCGATGGTCCGAGGCCAGGAGGGCCCCCGTGCCCGGTACAGGGAGCAGACCCGGTCCGAGATCAAGGACACGGCGCTGCGGCAGCTGGCCGAATCGGGAGCCGGCGCCCTCGCGCTGACCCGCATCGCCAAGGAGATGGGCCTCTCGGGCCCGGCGCTCTACCGGTACTTCGCCGGCCGTGACGATCTGCTGAGCGCCCTGATCAGGGACGCCTACGACGACGCCGCCACGGCGGTCGCCGATGCGGCGGCCGCAGCGGAGGAGGCGGGGCTGAGCCCACGCGCCCGGCTGCACGCACTGGGCGGTGCCTACCGCGCCTGGGCGGCGACGGAGCCGCACCGCTATCTGCTGATCCAGGGAGCCCCCGTGCCGGGCTACGTCGCCCCCGACGACACCCGGGACCGTGCCCGGGCGGTGCTCGGCCCGTTCCTGCCGCTCTTCGCGGACGGATCACCCGGGACGAGCGCGTCCGCGCTGGTGACCGAGATGGAGGCCTGGCTCACGGCCGATGCGGGGGTCGCCGAGTGGGTCGCCCGGTACGCCCCGCACACGGCCTCGGACACGCGCCGCGCGGCGTACGGGCTGGCGGGCGCCGTGCTCGTATGGGCGCAGTTGCACGGCTCCGTGGGGCTGGAGACGGCGGGACAGTTCACCGGGATGGGACACAGCGGCGACACCCTGCTCGCTACACAACTGCACCTGCTCGCGGACGCGTTCGCATGGGACTGAGCGCCGCCCCCGAGGTCAGGGGTTCACGGCCTCCCGGCGCTCGATCTGTACGACGAACTCCCGGGCCAGCAGCTTGATGGTGTCGAGTCCGGCCCGGCCCCAGGCACGCGGCACGGTGTCCACGGCGCAGACGGTGCCGAGCGCGACGCCCGTACGGTCGATGAGCGGGGCGCCGAGGTAGGAGCGGATGCCTATGTCGTCGACCACCGGGTTGCCGGCGAACCGCGGGTAGTCGCAGACGTCCTCCAGCACCAGGGCCTTACGCCGCACGAGCACATGCGGGCAGTAACCGTGATCCCGGGCCAGATACCGGCCGCCGCTTCCGGCCGCGGCAGCCGCACCCAGGTCCGCTCCGCTCCGGATGCCTGCCGGGGTGTGCAGCCCCGCGAAGAACTGCCGGTTCTCGTCGATGAAGTTGACTATCGAGAAGGGCGTCGCGGTGACCTCCGCCACCCGGTCGGCGAAGGCGTCGAAGCTGTCGAACGAGGCGTCGGCACGCTCCCCCAGGCCGAGCCTCCGCAGCCGTGCGCTCCTGCGCGCCCCGTCCCGGTCGACGGGGGTGAGCAGCGGCCGGCCCGTCCCGTACGGGATCACGGGTGGACTCCGAAACCCGAGAGCGGCGCCGGCGCCGTGGCGTTGATGAGGTGCTGGACGAGCGTGACCAGCGCCCCGGTGCCCGAGCTGGCGATCCTGGCGTCGCAGAGGACGACCGGCACCGCCGGCCCCAGGTCGAGAGCCGCCCGCACCTCCTCCGGTTCGTAACGGTAGGCGCCGTCGAACTCGTTGACCGCGACGATGAAGCCGATGCCGCGCCGCTCGAAGAAGTCGACGGCCGCGAAGCATTCGGCGAGCCGACGCGTGTCGGCGAGCACGACCGCTCCGAGGGCGCCCTTGGACAGCTCGTCCCACATGAACCAGAAGCGCTCCTGCCCGGGGGTTCCGAAGAGGTAGAGCACGTGCTGCTCGGACAGCGTGATCCGGCCGAAGTCCATGGCCACGGTGGTCGCCGACTTGGACTCAATGCCTTCGAGGCTGTCGGTCGCGGCGCTGACCTGCGTCAGGAGCTCCTCGGTACTCAGCGGTGCGATCTCGCTGACGGCGCCCACGAACGTCGTCTTGCCGACGCCGAAACCGCCCGCGACCAGGATCTTGAGGGCCACGGGGAAGTATTCGGAGCTGTCAGAGCTGTCGTCGTAGACCATCGAGCACTGCCTCCAGCAGGGATCGGTCGGTTGGCATGTCATGGAACGCGGGGGCGTGCGCGGTGACCGCTCCGCAGTCGACCAGGTCGGACAGGAGGACCTTGGTGATGACGGCGGGCAGCCGCAGATGGGCGGCGATCTCCGCCACGGACGTGGGTCCGCAGCAGAGCTCCAGGGCCACGGTGTGTTCAGGGCCGAGGTGGACCTGGGGCACGCTCCCCGTGGCCATCACCAGGGAGAGCAGGTCGAGCACGGTGGTCGGCCTCGTCCGGCCGTTGCTCACGGTGTACGGGCGGATGAGCCGGCCTGCCGCATCGTCGAGCAACGGCCCGTCCTGCGGGGCCGGCATCCTCACAGCCCCGGGGTGAACGGCGCTCCGGCCGGCTGCCGGAGCGGCGTCATCAGGTAGGGGCGCACGCTCTTGACCAGCATGGCCATCTCGTACCCCAGTACGGCGGCATCCGCTTCGCGGTCGGCGAGGACGGCGAGACAGGTGCCGGAGCCTGCGGTGGAGACGAACAGGAGCGTCGAGTCGAGCTCGACCACGATCTGCCTCACGTCGCCTTTGTCACCGAATCTGGCACCGGCGCTTCGGCCGAGTGAGTACAGGCCGGCGGCCAGGGCGGCCATGTGATCGGCGCTGTCGGCGTCCATGCCGTGCACGGATTTCACCAGGCCGTCCGCCGAGAGGAGGACGGCGCTGCGTGTGTAGGGCACGCGTTGGACCAGGCCGCTCAACAGCCAGTCGAGGTCCGAGACCTGACCGGACGGCATTTTGCTCGTCATGGTGCATCTACTCCTTGAACATGTTCTCGGTTCGTGGATCCGGTTCGGGCGTCTGCGGTTCCCGGAGTCCGGTGTCCGCCCGCTCGGTACCGGCTGTCGCGGTGGTCGCGGGGCTGCGGAACGGCAGCGGGGCCGGGCCGTGGGAACGCTGTGCCCCGACGGTCACGGCGGGGCCGGGGGCGGCGGGCTCGGCGCCCGGTGCGCCGTATGCGTCCGGCGGTTCCGGCTCCTCAGCGGTCCGGCCCTCCGCGAGGTCGACCCCACGCCGGAAGGCAGCCATCAGGCCGGGGTCGTGCAGGGCCTTCCCGTCCTCGGCGCGTGGCACCGGGGCCTCCCTGAGCTGCGGAACCAGATGCTCCTGGTTGCTGCGCCTGGGGAGCTGGGGGCGGTCCGGGGCGGCCGCGGGCGCCTCGGCTGGGGCGCCGGTGTCCGTGGCGGTCCGGACGAATGCGACGGACCCGGCGGACGGGGCGGGTCCTCCGGCCGAGGGGGCAGTCACAGCCGACGGGGCGGGCAAGACCGCGGGAGTCGGCCCCGCCGGCGGTGCGGGCTCGGCGGACGGCGGCGCGGGCTCGGCGGTCTCGAAGGACCGGACGCCCGACGGGGACGCCGCCAGGTTCGGGCGGTCGACCCGCTCGGCACGCAGCGGCAACGGCGGCGGCCCCTCCCCCTGTGCCCGGTCCAGCCGCAGTGGGGACTGGACCGCCGCCTGCGGTGGGGCTACGGGCGATGAGTCGTGGGTTCCGGACGGCGGGGCCGTCGTCGCCCCGGCCGGCGACGTGGCATCGATGTCGATGCCCAGGAGGATCTCGGGCAGCACGAGCACCGCCTGCGTGCCCCCGTAGATGTTGCTCTGCAGCCGCACGGCGATGCCGTGCCTCCGGGCCAGGGAGGCGACGACGAACAGCCCGATCCGCCCGTCCTGCAGCAGATGGGCGACGTTGACCTGGTCGGGGTCGGCGAGCAGGGTGTTCATCCGCTTCTGCTCGGGACCGGGCATGCCGAGTCCCCGGTCTTCCACCTCCAGGGCCAGCCCGGCGGTGACGCGCTGGGCTCGCAGCAGGACCTGGGTGTGCGGGGCGGAGAACACGGTTGCGTTCTCGACGAGTTCGGCGAGGAGGTGGATCACGTCGGCCACCGCGTGTCCGCGCAGGGTGCCGTCGATCGGCGGGACCAGCTTGACCCGTGGGTACTGCTCGACCTCGGCGATAGCCGAGCGCAGCACTTCGGTCATGGTCACGGGATTGCTCCACTGCCGCCGTGAGACCGCGCCGCCGAGCACGGCGAGGTTCTCGGCGTGCCTGCGGATACGGGTGGCGAGGTGGTCCACGTGGAAGAGGCCCTTGAGCAGGTCGGGGTCCTCGACTTCGTGCTCCAGCTCGTCGAGGATCTGGATCTCCCGGTGCACGAGGGACTGCAGCCGCCGGGCGAGGTTGACGAAGACCTCGACCTTCTGTTCGTTCCCGTTGCTGCGGAACAGCTGTGAGGCCTGGACGACGGCCGCCACCGCCTCGTCCTGCGAGCGGCCCATCTCCTGGGCGAGGAGATCGAAGGCGTCCGCGTCGTCGGCGGCGGCCGGTGTCGGCCGGCGGGCGGGCAGGGGTTCACCGTCGCGGAGCTGTTCCACGACGCGCTGGAGCTCGGCCTGGTGCTGGGCGCCGGTGCGCCGGAGTGCCAGAGCGCGGTCGAGGACGCCGGTGGCGACACGGCCTGAACCGAGAAAGGCCGCGGTCACGGCCGCCACGGCGAGCGCCCCGGATCCTCCGAGCGCCGCCAGGAGGCTGCCGGAGGGGCGCACCCCGGAGGCCCGGATGGTGAAGATGACGGCCGCCGCTCCGCTGAGCACGGCGGCCACGGTCGGCAGGAGGGCGGTGCGCAGCAGCTGCGGTCGCAGTCGGCTGTCGGGAACGGGCTGCGCGGCTCGCGGCCGGCTCGCGGCCGAGTGCGAACGGCCACCCGGACGACCGTGCCGTCCACCTTCGCGGCGTTCCGGTCGCGCGTTGGGTGCGCGAAGTTGAGACATCATCGTCCTCGGTACGTGGGGCACCAGGAATCGGCATTCGTGTGGTGACACCTACGGTGGTCGGTCAGGCCCGGGTCAACGGTTGGGGCAGGCTCGACCGATATGAGCCCAGCGTTGATCACCGGACACACACGGTAGTCGTCAATCGCCCGTGCTCGACGTGCAGTTGTCGAAGTTGCCCGCCAGGCGTCCCGCTCTGGTATGACGCCTCGCACGGGCAACCGAATCCGTCCACCGCCAACTCCGCACGGGTGGCCGAGCATCGGCCATGTGTGCGAATACGCGGGGCGGGTGCACCGAGGAGTTCCCCGCACAAGCGAAGGAGCGGTGAGCCCCGGACGTTCCGGGGCCCACCGCTCCTTCGGATGCGCGCCGGCGGAAGACAGGGGCGGCTGATCCGCCCACGCCCGCCGCCGGGTCACTGCGCGCTGTGCACGATCTGGATCAGGTTGCCGCAGGTGTCGTCCAGAACCGCCGTGGTGACCGGGCCCATCTCCAGCGGGTCCTGGGTGAAGCGCACACCGAGCCCGCGCAGCCGGTCGAACTCCGCGCGCACGTCGTCCACGGCGAAGGAGGTGGCCGGGATCCCGTCCTTGACCAGCGCGTCCTTGTACGGCTTCGCCGCGGGGTGACCGTCGGGCTCCAGCAGCAGTTCGGTCCCGTCGGGGGCCTCCGGCGAGACGACGGTCAGCCATCGGTCCGCCCCGAGCGGGACGTCGGCCTTCTTCACGAAGCCCAGCACATCCGTGTAGAAGCGCAGGGCCTTTTCCTGGTCATCGACGAAGACGCTGGACAGATGGATCTTCATGCGGTGCTCTCCGGCGTGTCGGGCCTGAGCCACCGGGTCACGATGTGCTCAAGGGGTTCGGTGTCCAGGTCGTGGAACTTGTAGCGGCCCTGGCGGCGCACAAGGACCAGACCCGCGGATTCCAGCACGGACAGATGCTGGCTGACCGCCTGGCGGGACAGCCCGAGACCGTGCTTGGTCACCAGCCGCGCGCAGATCTCGAACAGGGTCTGGCCGTCGCGTTCCGCCAGCTCGTCGAGAATGCGCCGACGGGTGGGGTCGGCCAGGGCCTTGAAGACATCCTCCGCCATGACCACCACCATAGGCAAGTATCGACTTGCCTATCAAACCGGGTTTCCCCCGCCGCCAGGTCATGATGTGGCACATCACCTCGGGCGGGCGGGCTGGAGCCCCGCGTACACACCGTCCGTGCTCAGCAGCTCCTCGTGCGTTCCCACCTCGGCGATCCTGCCGCCCTCCATGGCCACGATGCGGTCGGCGCCCTGGATGGTGGAGAGCCGGTGGGCGACGACGAAGACGGTCCGGCCGTCCACGAGCCTGGCGAGCGCCTCCTGCACGAGGGCTTCGGAGCGGTTGTCGAGCGCCGAAGTCGCCTCGTCGAGCACCAGCACCCTCGGGTCGCGGATCAGCGCCCTGGCGATGGCGAGCCGCTGCTTCTGACCGCCCGACAGCTGTGCGCCGCGCTCCCCGATGACCGTGTCCAGGCCGCGCGGCAGACCGTTCACGAATTCCAGCGCGTTGGCGTCCCGGAGGGCGCGCATCAGCATCTCCTCGTCCGTGTCCCCCATGCCGTACGTGACGTTGTCGCGGATGCTGCCCTCGAAGAGGATCGACTCCTGGGGCACCACCGAGAGGAACCGCCGGTAGGTCCGGAGATCCAGTCCGGCCATGTCGGTCCCGTCCAGCAGGATGCGGCCCGAGGTGGGCCTGATGAACCCGATGAGCAGGTTGAGCACCGTGGACTTGCCCGCACCCGAGGCCCCGACGAGCGCGATGGTCTCACCCGGCCGAGCGGAGAGGGTGAACCCGTCGACCGCCGGCTCCCCGTCCTCGTAGGCGAACCCGACGTCCTCGAAGTCGATGCGGCCGACGACGCTCTCGACCCGCGCCTTGCCGGCGTTGTTCTCCAGGTCGGGTGCCTGCAGCACCTCACCTGCCGAACGCACCGACTCCAGGCCCTTGGTGAGGACCGGAGCCAGGCCCAGCAGGGTCGTCACGGAGCCGGTCAGCACGGTGAAGAAGGCGCTGAGCATCACCACGTCGCCGGCGGTGATGGGCATCCAGCCGTGGTAGGCGACCAGGGCCGAGCCCGAAAGGCACAGGACACCCAGCGTGTTGAGGATGACCCAGGCCAGCGATCCGAAGCGGCCGTTGATCATGTCCAGACGCAGCCCGGCCGCGAACACCTGGCGCAGCGACCCGTCGACCCGGCCGAGCGCGGTCCGCTCCAGTCCGTGGGCGCGGGTGATGGGAATCAGGGTGGTCATCTCCCCGACACGGGAGGAGAGGTGTTCGACCTCGCGGCGGAAGGACTCGTTGTGGCTGCGGAGCCGGCTGCGCAGTTTCATCACGAGGAAGCCGGCCGCGGGGACGACGACGAGGAAGAGGGGCAGGAACTCGGGCACCCGTACGCCGATGACGACGAGTCCGCCGATCAGCGTGACGACGGCACCGAGGCCCATGTCGGAGCTCTGCTGGACCATCTGTTCCACGGCTTCGACGTCGCGGACCACCTTGGCCTGGAGGACGCTCGAACTGACCCGCGCGTGATAGCCGACGGAGAGCTGCTGCATACGGCGGCAGAGCGCCGAGCGCAGGGTCGTGCCCATACGGCGGATGCTGCCTCCGAGCAGGCGCACGTACCACTGGTGGAGCGGGTAGTTGATCACGAGGATGAACAGCAGGACTCCGGTGGACTTCCAGATCCCTGATTCGGGACCGTGCTGGACGACCACGTCGAGGACGGTCGCGGTGATCAGCGGCAGCAGCCAGATGGGGCTGTGCTTCACGACGAAGATGGCGACCGCGAGGACCAGCTTGCCGCGGTCGGGGCGGAAGAGGTGGCCGAGGGTGCGGACCGGGTTCTCTCCGCGGTAGCGGTGGTCCAGGTGGTCGAAGGACGCCAGGGGTTCGGCGGAGAGCGGTGAAAGCGCTTTCTTCATACGATCATCCCACCTGCTCCCGTCGCTGCCGACAACCCCCGTTCCACGGGAAGAGACAGAGGGCCGTGGCGTGACCGGCGGGAATCTTTCGGGGTCACCCTGCGTACCCGCTCGCCGACCGGGTACCGGGCGGAGATGTTCAGACATAGGCGTGTACGAGTTGTGACCGTGCTGCTCATCGGCTGGTCGGTGCTGACGGGCGTGGAGCGTTGGGCGGAGCGGGCACCGTGGCCGAGCGCCGTGCTGAGCGGCCTCATGTGGGCGTGCGTGGTGGCCGGCGTCTGGTGGTTCGCCGAGTGGACCCAGTCGCCGCTGCGTACCGCACGCCAGGCGGCCGCGGCCCGCGAGCCGGCGGCAGCGCCCAGCCCGAAGGAGGAGGCCCCGCACGAACCGGACGCGGACACCGGCGCAGACGGAGAACAGGTGGTGGCCGGTCGGCCGGATTCCTCAGCTCCGTCGCGACGCTGACCCCCTGTCGGGCCCGCGACAGACGGGAACCGCCCGTGCGCACCTCCGTGGTGCGCACGGGCGGTTCCCGTCTGCGGGGGCCGTACGGGGCGTGGTCACACCCCCCGAGGCCCGTCACCCGCGGCCGTGGACTCGGCCAGCTTCTGGAACTCGCCCAGGTCGTAGTTGGCCAGTGCCGAGTCGAGATTGGTCAGTGCACCCAAGTGCTCGACGAACCCGTTGGGGTCGTACTCGATCTGCAGGGCGACCCGGCTGGAGGTGTCGTCGAGCCGGTGGAAGGTGACCACGCCCGCGTGGTGCACGCCCTCGATCGTCTTCCAGGCGATCCGGTCCTGCGGGACGACCTCGGTGAGCTCCGCGACGAAGCTCTTGTCGGCGCCCGGGAGGGACAACTGCCAGGAGAACCGGCGCTCGTCCATCGGATCCACCCGTCGCACGTGGCTCAGGAACTTCGGCCACTGCGTCACATCGCTCCACAGAGCCCAGGTGACGCTGACCGGTGCCTTGATGTCGACGGTTTCCACGAGGGAGGAGGACATGGAGGAACAGCTCCTTCTTTTGCTCGGTTACCCCGTGCGCTGCCGACTACCCGATGGCCGGCAGCGCACGCATGCACCTCCGTCTTCCCGGTCGGACCGGCCGTACTCACGAGACCTCGAGCGCGTCGCGCCAGGCGGCACTTTCCACGTAGTGGTTGTCGAAGCGCTCCGCCGACTCGGCTATCTCCTTCGGGTCCGCCTCCCCCCTCATGACCCGGCCGAGCAGACGCAGGTACGCGAAGCGGTCCATGTGGCTGTCGAACACGAACAGGACGTCCGCGGTGAAGCCCGGGGCAGCGGCGAACGCGTGCGGCGTGTGGGGCGGTACGGACAGGAAGTCCCCTTCCCGCAGGACGGTCACCTCTTCGCCTACGAGCACGCGCAGGGCTCCGCCGAGCACGAAGAACATTTCCGTCGCCTTGGTGTGGAAGTGAGCCGGTGCCCCCACAGCGCCCTCGGCGAAGGTGGACCGGTAGCTCGTGAAGCCCCCATCCGTGCGGCGGCCCTCGCCGAGCAGGCGCATCGTGCTGCTCGGGTCGACGCAGGTCTCGGCGTCGGCGTGACGGGTGAGCACCAGGGGAAAGGTGGTCCTGTTCTCGGTCATGAGCACGACTCTATGGCCGTACATGCCCAGTGCCGAGAGCCACTTGGGCGCGAAGAGCATGGGCCAATCCTGCGTATCCGCGATCAGCTCCGGCCGGTCCTGCCGGTCGCGTCGGCCGCGTCGGTCCTGCCGGTCGCGTCGACCGCACGGCGCGTTCCGGCTGGGGCCCGCTCCGGCGCACTCCGCTCGCCTCGTGACGTCCGCGCGAGCGCCGTCACCGCCCGCGGCCCTCGCCTCCTGGAGTGGGACGGTTCGCTCGACCTTGACGTTCTGTTCCTCCTGGAGAAGCTGAACCCCCTCGAACGGGCTGCTTACGTCCTGAGGGAAGCCCCTCGGCCGTCGATGAAGCGGTGCGCTCCTGTCCGTCGACGTGTCGGCGCGGGGCATCGAACACATCATGTGGGTGATGAACCCGCCAAAGCTGTCTGCGTACGTGGATCCCCTGGACAGCTGAGCCGGGCCCCCGCGACGGCCTGGCGGGGACCGTCCGCCGACGGTCAGGCGCCGGGCGGAGCTTCGGATGCCAATCGTGCCGCCGGCGGCAGCGGTGCGTGCCGAGGACAGGCCTCGAACGCCTGGATCGCCAGCGCCGCGAAGCGCCGGGAGGCCATGACCTGGGTGGCGGTCGATCTGGTCTGGATCCCCTTGTTGGCCATGAGGACGAGAATGAGGTCGTCCAGGACGAAGTCGGACCGCAGGCGCCCCGCGTCCTTGGCTCGCTGGGCCAGTCCGGCGAGTGCCTTCACCGTGTACTCGCGGCCCGCGACATCCGGCGCCCCGGGGAGCGTCGACAGGAAGGCTTCGGTGAAGCCCCTGTCCCGGGCGTGCAGCTCACAGATCTTCTCGATCACCAGGCAGAGGCCACGCCACGGATCGGGATCGGCGCACCCCTCGTCGACGATGGTGCGGCAGGCGCGCAACTGGTCCGCGAAGGCTTCGGCGACCAGCGCCTGCTTGGTGGGGAAGCGACGGTAGAGAGTGGCGGGTCCGACCTCCGCGCGGCGCGCGATCTCCCGCATCGGCACGTCCAGACCGTCGGCGGAGAACAGTGCCCGGGCCGCGTCGAGGATGCGCTCGCGGTTGTCCAGCGCATCGGAGCGCAGCGTGTGAGGCAAACCGTCGTCCACGCTCTCACTTTACCTAAACGGACGGGGGCGTCCACTACCGTCCGGGACGAAGCGGCGCACCGGGGTCATCTGGGGCGCGCATCACCTGGGCCGGGCGCCGGCCGTGCCGTGGGCCCCTCCCCGTCGGCGACGGGCGGCGGCCGAGCACGACCGCATGGGAACGGTCCGAGAGCATGGGAGACGACGTTGAAGGCAATCACGATCCAGACGTACGGAGGCCCCGAAGGGCTGGCGGTGGTCCGCATGCCGGCCCCCACGCCTTCCGCCGGACAGGTCCTGATCGCCACCGAGGCGGTGGGCGTCGGTGGGGTCGACACCGTGATCCGAAGCGGTGCCCTGGCCGCCTACGGCTTCGAGGAGGGCTTCATCCCGGGCAGCGAGGTGGCGGGCACGGTGACCGCGGTCGGCGGCGGGGTCGACGCCTCGTGGATCGGCCGGCGGGTGTGGGCGTTCACCGGAACCGGCGGAGGCTACGTCGAACAGGCCGTCGCGCCGGTCGACGAGATCATTCCCCTGCCCGTGGGACTCTCCGCCGTCGACGCGGTGACGCTGGGGAGTTCCGGCGTGGTGGCACACTTCGGGCTCCGCCACGCCCGATTCGCTCCCGGGGAGACGGTCCTGGTGCGTGGTGCGGCCGGCAGCATCGGAATCATGGCCGTACAACTCGCCGCTCGCGGCGGTGCGGCCGCAGTGGCGGTCACCACCTCTTCCGCCGAGCGCGGCGAGAGGCTGCGACGCCTCGGCGCGAGCCATGTGCTGGACCGCTCCGGCGAGGGAGGACATCAGGCCCCCTCGGGCTACGACGTCATCATCGACGTGGTGGCGGGTGAGGACATGCCGTCGTTCTTCGACCGGCTCAACCCCAACGGCCGCCTGGTGGCCGTGGGAGCGGTCGGAGGTCAGCCTCCGGCGGACTTCGGTACGAAGATCATGGCGGCGTTCCGGAAGTCGTTGTCCTTCGCCGCTTTCAGCGCAGCCACGGTCACGGGAGCCGAGCGGCGAGCCGTACGGAGCGAGCAGTTCGCGGCAGCGAGCCGGGGCGAGATCGAAACAGTGGTGCACGAGACGCTCCCCCTGGACGCAGCCGTGCTGGCACACCGGAGGATGGACGCGGGCGAGGTCTTCGGCAGGATCGTGCTGACCCCGTAGTCGACAGCGCGGGCTGTGGAGTGCACCGCGGGCCCGAGCTCACGCTCCCCGGCTCGCCTCGGACCTCCCTGCTCGACAGGTACGAGTGGCGCAGCGCCTTGCGGAGGCCGGGTACGACGCCGTCGTACCGCGCGGCGAGCGCTTAGAACGCCTGGCTTGTGCGCGCCGGCGCTCGTCGGACTCGGACTTGACGACGCGGACGTCGTTGCCGCCCTGGACCACCATGAGAGGTGTGCGGATCCGACCCACCCGGCTGATGGGCGAGCGCGCCCGCAACTCCGCTTCCTGCGCGGAGCTTTCGGGGTTCCGGTCGACGCGCTTCCCCGGCCTCTCCGGCCCCGATGTCCTCAGACGACGGAGTCGCCGACGACCCCGCTGGTGGCCGTGCGGATCACATGGGCATACCGCCGGGCGACCGCCGCCACGTCGGTGAACTCCGTGAGGTCGGCGCCGGGGAGGAGGGCGGCACCGATGTGCTCGTCCAGCACCCGCACGCCCGACGCGGTGGCCGCGGCGTGCAGCCGCACCTCGAGGTCGTCCGCCGGACGGCCGAGGCGGTCGCCGATGATGCCGCACATCTGGCGCTCCACCTGGTCGCAGGCCATCAACCACGCCGTACGGAGCGCCGGCTCCGTGTCGGCTAGCCGGACCTCAGGGCGTCCCCTTCACCACGCCCTGACCGTCGAATGCCGTTCCGCCCCCGGACCCGAGGCCCAGCCACAGTTCGGTGAACCGGTCGAGCAGCCCGGCCGCGCGGGTCACATCGTCCGTCAGCGGCCGGTCGGCCAGCTCCGCTTCGAGGACCGAGTCCGCCAGCTCGAAGGCGCGCCCGACGGGCAGCCCGGGATCGAGCCGCATATCGCGCTGCCGCAACGCCCGTACGGCCGCTACGAGTTCACAGCCCACGACGAGCCGGTACGCCTCGCACGCCCGCAGCGTCTGGCGCGCCGCCAGCGAGGCGAAGCTGGCCTGTTCCTCGACGCCCCGCGAGAGCACCGCGTGACCCAGCGACGCGGGCGCGGAGAAGGCCCGCAGGTCGCCGAGCGCCGCCCCGGCCGCGTATTCGAGGATCATCACGCCGGACGACGCCGGCTCGCCGTCCGCGAGGAACGGCCGCAGACGGGTGAATCCCGGTTCGTTGAGCGTGGAGAGGCGTGAGGTCGACAGGCGCGCCACCTGTGACACAGCCAGCCTGAAGTGGTCCAGTGACAGGGCGAGTTGAGCGAGGTAGAAGCCGCCGTGGTGGTAGGCCGCCATGTCGTCCGCCGAGATCAGCGGATTCTCGGCCGCCGCGTTGATCTCGACCGCGAGGACGTCTTCGAGCGCGTCCGCCGCGTCGTGCGCGGGCCCGTGGATCTGCGGCACACAACGGAAGCCGTACGGGTCCTGGATCCGGCCGAGCGGCGGCGTGGGGCGGTCGGGCGCGCCGAGCAGCAGTCGCATGCGTTCCGCGACGGCGTACGAACCGGCGTGCCGCCGCGCCTCGTGCACCGGCAGCGCGTACGCCTCGTACGAACCGTCGGTCGCCATCAGGGACAGCGCCGCCACCACCTGTGTGGCCGCGATCAGGCCGCGCAGCTCGTGCACCGCGAGCGCCGACTGGCCGAGGGTGAGGGCGTTGCTGCTGATCAGGGCGAGGGCGTCGTTGTTGTCGAGGGGCTGCGGGTCGGGGGCCGTCCCCGGTCCCTGCCAGGGGTGTTCGCCCGCCAGCGCGAGGCCCATCTGCGCGAGCGCGGCGATGTCGCCTGTGCCGACCGAGCCGAATTCGTTGACCTTCGGGTAGGCACCCGTCTCCAGCGCCTCGCAGAGCGCCGTGACGACGGTGGGGCGCAGGCCGGCGCCACCCGCGAGCAGTTGGTTGGCGCGGACCGCCAGCATGGCGCGGACCTGCCGCGCCGGGAGCTCCTCACCGATCGCCCCGGCATGGCTGCGCAGCAGCCGCAGGCCGTGGTCGGCTGCGGCGTCCGTCGGCACGGACTCATTCCGGTTAGCCCCCACACCGGTGGAGCGACCGTAGACACGACCCCACGACGCGATCTCCCGTGCGGCGACCCAGGAGGCCTCGACGCGCTTCATCCCGTCTGCTGCGGGGACGGGCTTCGCTGCGGATTCGGCCATGCGTACGACATCTGCGACCATCAGTCCGCGGCCGTCGAGGACGACGATCGCGCCGCTGTCGTCGACCGCCGTGTTCACCATACGAGACGACATCACTCGTAATTCCTCCTCAATCAGGCGCCTCGTCTTGCCTTACGGCCACTCGTAACCAGGGATTTACGCCTGAGCGGCGACCAGCTATTGACAACCTATTCAGTCACCGAGAACTCTGCATGATGATATGCAGCCGGGCAAGGGACTCCTCATGATCCAATTCGACAAGGCCCACAAGCGCTTCCCGAACGGCACAACCGCTGTGCACGACCTCACCCTTGAGATGCCGGAAGGGGGTGTGACCGTCCTCGTCGGATCTTCCGGTTGCGGCAAGACGACGACCCTCCGCATGATCAACCGGATGGTCGATCCGACCTCCGGGACCATCAGGGTCAACGGCAAGGACGTCCTGGAACAGGACGCCGCCGAACTACGCCGTTCCATCGGTTACGTCATCCAGCAGTCCGGGCTCTTCCCCCACCGCACCGTCCTGGACAACATCGCGACCGTGCCGCTGCTGCTCGGCTGGGGCCGCAGGAAGGCTCGAACGCGGGCCGCGGAACTCCTGGAGACGGTCGGTCTCTCCGCCGACACCGGGAAGCGCTACCCGCACCAGCTCTCCGGCGGCCAGCAGCAGCGGGTCGGCGTGGCGCGGGCGCTCGCCGCGGACCCTCCGGTGCTCTTGATGGACGAGCCGTTCGGCGCCGTCGACCCCGTGGTCCGCACCCAGCTCCAGGACGAACTTCTGCGGCTTCAGAGAGAGTTGAACAAGACCATCGTCTTCGTCACGCATGACATCGACGAGGCCGTACGACTCGGCGACCGCATAGCCGTCTTCCGGACCGGCGGCCACCTCGTCCAGTGCGCGAGCCCCGCCGAGCTTCTGGCCCGGCCCGCGGACGCGTTCGTCGCGGACTTCCTGGGCGCGGAGCGAGGCCTGAAGCTGCTGTCCCTGTCGACGCTGGCGCAGGTGCCCCAGGGGCCCGCGCCCGTCGGCTCCCGCTGGCAGCTGGCCCTCGACCCCGCCCGGAAGCCGCTGGCCTGGCGCGACAGCGAGACAGATGCGGAGACCCCGGTCCGGCCCCTGCGGGACACGGATTCGCTCCTCTCGGCTCTCAACGAGTCGATCGCAGCGCCGAGCGGCCTGGTCGCCCGGGTCGACGCGGAGGGCGTCCTCACCGGGGTGACGTCCCGCGGGGACATCCACGACCACGCGGGGCGTGTGCACAGCGAGGCAAGCGCGGTGGCCGCATGACCTTCGACTGGTCGTGGACAGCCGACCACACCGGTGACCTCACCACCCTGGCCCTCTCCCACCTCCAGGCCGCCCTCACCGCCGTACTCCTCGGCCTGATCGTCTCGCTCCCCCTGGCTGTGGTCGCGCACCGGGTACGCAGACTGCGCGGGCTCCTCCTCGGCCTGTCGAACGTCCTGTTCACCATCCCCTCCATCGCCGTCTTCGTGCTCCTCCTGCCGGTCAGCGGTCTCACCCGCACGACCACCGTCATCGGCCTGACGATCTACACGCTCGTCGTGCTCCTGCGGAACACGGTCGAGGGCCTGGACTCCGTACCCGCCAGGACGAAGGAAGCCGCGAAGGCCATGGGCTCCCGGCCGTTGCGCACCCTGCTCACGGTCGAACTGCCCCTCGCCCTCCCGGTGATCATGGCGGGCGTGCGGATCGCGACGGTGATGGCCATCTCCCTCGTCTCCGTGGCCACGTACATCGGCGACGGCGGACTCGGGCAGCTCTTCACGGACGGGTTCCAGCGCAACTTCCCCACCCCCGTGATCGTCGGCGTTGTCCTGACCCTGCTTCTCGCACTCGTCGCGGACGCGCTTCTCGTCGCCCTTCAGTACGTCCTGACCCCCTGGACCCGCCGGCAGAAGCAGAGGGCCTGACCCGTGTACGAACTCTTCAAGAACCTCGGCGCCTGGCTCGTCAGCGGCGAACAGTGGGCCGGGGCGGACGGCATCGGCCACCGTCTCGCCGAGCACCTCCAGTACTCGCTGCTCGCCACGCTCGTCGCCGCGGCCGTCGCACTGCCGATCGGCCTGCTCATCGGTCACACCGGACGCGGCGCGTTCGTCGCCATCAACCTCTCCAGCTTCGGCCGGGCGCTGCCCACCGTCGGCCTCGTCGTGCTGGTCTTCCTCGCGAGCGGCCTGTCGATGTGGCCCGTCTACATCGCGCTGGTGGCGCTCGCCGTGCCCTCCATCGTCACCAACACCTACGCGGGCATGACCGCCGTCGACCCCGAGGTGCGGGACGCGGCGCGCGGGCAGGGCATGCGCCGGCACCAGGTCCTCCTCCAGGTCGAACTGCCGCTCGCGCTCCCGCTGATCATGACCGGGCTCCGGCTCGCGCTCATCCAGGTCGTCGCGACGGCCACCATCGCCGCGTACGTCTCCTTCGGCGGGCTCGGCCGGTACGTCTTCGACGGGCTCGCCCAGCGTGACCTCGTGCAGGTGCTCGGGGGCGCCGTGCTCGTCGCGGTCGTCGCCGTCGTCCTCGATCTCACGCTCTCCGCGCTCCAGCGCGCCCTTTTCCGTAATCGCCCCGCCAAGTCGGCCTAGGAGCAAGCACGATGAACCGCAGAACTCTCCTCGGCGGGCTCTTCGCCGCCGCCTCCGTCCCCGCGCTCGCCTCCTGCAGCGGCGGCATCACCTCCCTCGACGGCCAGGGCTCCGGCGGAGGAGGCGGAGGCTCCAGCGAGGGCGGCGTCACCATCGGCACCGCCAACTTCACCGAGAACCAGGTCCTGGGCCATCTCTACGCGGCGGCCCTCGAAGCGGCCGGCGTGAAGACCACGGTCCGCCCCAACCTCGGTACCCGCGAGATCCTCATACCCGCCCTCGAGGGCGGTGACATCGACCTCCTGCCCGAGTACCAGGGCGCCCTGCTGCACTACCTCGACGCCGAGGCGAAGGCCACGGAGGAGGGCGAGATGCAGAACGCCCTCGCCATGGCCCTGCCGCGCGGCCTCCAGATCCTTCCCTACGGCATGGCGGAGGACTCCGACGCCTTCGTCGTCACCCGGGGGACCGCCGAGAAGTACGGCCTCAAGTCCCTCGCCGACCTCGCCGAGCACAACGGCAAGCTCGTCATCGGCGCGGCGCCGGAGGTCAAGAAGCGCACGGTGGGCGCGGTAGGCCTCAAGGACGTGTACGGCGTGGAGTTCAAGGAGTTCAAGTCCCTCGACTCCTCGGGGCCGCTGGTCAAGGGCGCCCTGAGGAAGGGCGACGTCGACGTGGCGAACCTCTTCACCACGGACACCGACATCGTCGCCGAGCACTGGGTCGTCCTCACCGACCCGAAGAACCTCGTCCCCGGCCAGCACGTCGTCCCGCTCATCGCCGACCGCAAGGCCGACTCGACGGTGCGCAAGGCGCTCGCCCGGCTCGGCAGCGCGCTGACGACCGAGGACCTCACCGAGCTCAACCGCCTGGTGGACAAGGACAAGAAGGACCCCGAGGACGTCGCGCACGACTGGGCGGCAGAGCACGGGATCAAGAAGAAGTAGCCGCCGCCGGACCGAGCGGCAGAACACACCACCGAGAGGCCAGGTACACGAGTCATGGCAGCTGAAGACCTGGTGGAGCGGCGCTCCATCGACGTCGTCCCGGACGACGAACGGCACGGGACAGCGTTCAGTCAGTTCACCCTCTGGCTCGGCGCCAACCTCCAGATCACCGCGGTCGTCACGGGCGCACTCGCCGTCGTCTTCGGCGGCGACGTGGTGTGGTCGGTCGTCGGCCTGCTGCTCGGCAACCTCCTGGGCGGCGCCGTCATGGCCCTGCACTCCGCGCAGGGCCCGAAGCTCGGCCTGCCCCAGATGATCCAGTCCCGCGCCCAGTTCGGGGTGCGCGGCGCGGTCGTCCCCCTCCTCCTGGTCATCCTCATGTACGTGGGCTTCTTCGCGAGCGGCAGTGTCCTCGCCGGACAGGCGACCGCGGAGCTCACCCACACGGACGAGACCACCGGCATCGTCGTCTTCGCCCTCGTCACGGCCGTGACGGCGGCGGTCGGCTACCGGGTGATCCACGCCCTGGGGCGGGTGGC
Source organism: Streptomyces sp. NPDC051064 (assembly GCF_044455985.1). Lineage (NCBI taxonomy): Bacteria > Bacillati > Actinomycetota > Actinomycetes > Kitasatosporales > Streptomycetaceae > Streptomyces > Streptomyces sp. NPDC051064. Next base: position 32,863 of record NZ_JBITFK010000011.1, on the reverse strand, counting down.
CAGCGTGGTCTGCGCGCTCGCGTTCATCTACCTGGGCATCCGCCTCCTGGATCGTGCGGACCTGTCGGCGCTGCTCGGTGACGCGCACTTCGACCTGCCGATGTTCCTGCTCGCGGTGTCGCTCTCGGCATCCTGGCAGCTCGCCTTCGGGCCGTACGTCGCGGACTACTCGCGCTATCTGCCGCGTACGACGTCGGGGCGGGCCACGTTCTGGTGGACCCTTTCGGGATCGGCCGTCGGCTCGCAGTGGTCGATGACGTTCGGCGTGCTCGTGGCGGCGAGCGCCGGCGAGGCGTTCCTGGCCGACCAGGTCGGATACGTGGTCGGCCTGGGGGGCACGGGTCTGATCGCGTCGTTCCTGTACTTCGTGATCGCGCTCGGCAAGTTGACCATCAACGTGCTGAACACCTACGGCGGCTTCATGTCGATGGTGACCAGCATCAGCGGGTTCCGCGGCCGGAAGACGCTGTCGCGGCGCGGCAGGACCGCGTACATCGCACTGATCATGGTGGCCGGGACGGTGGTGGCGCTCCTGGGCAAGGACAGCTTCCTGACGTCCTTCAAGGACTTCCTGCTGTTCCTGCTGACGTTCTTCACGCCGTGGTCGGCGATCAACCTGGTCGACTACTACCTGATCTCACGGGAGCGGTACGACATACCGGCGCTGTCCGACCCCGAGGGCCGCTACGGCGCCTGGCGCTGGGACGCCCTCGCGGTCTACGCGGTGGGAATCCTCGCCCAGCTCCCGTTCCTCGTCACGCACTTCTACACGGGGCCGCTGGCGGACCCGCTGGGCGGCGCGGACATCTCCTGGATCGTGGGCCTGGCGGTCCCGGCAGCCCTGTACTGGCTGCTGGCACGCCGGGACACGACCCACGTCCCGGAGGAGACGCGGTACACCCTGGCTTCTCCGCGGAAGCCCTGAGCCCGGAAGCCGCCGATCGCTGGTCCGTCAGCTACGGACCCCGCGTTCCTCCTCGGCATCTCCGCACCCCGCGCCCGTGAGGATCGCGCTCGCGACAACCCCGAAGAGGCGGTCCGCGCGCGGCGCGAGCGAGGGCTGATCGCCGAGCCAGGCGAGCGCCGCCACCAGCGCGAACAAGTCGGCGCCGTCGATGTCGGTCCGCGCCACGCCAGCGTCCTGGGCGCGGGTGAGGAGCCGCGCGCCGGCCGCGCGCAGAGTGACGCACGAAGCATGGAGTGCGGACTCGGTGTCCTCGATGGCGGCCGCCATCAGCACGGTCACGCCCCGGTACTCGGTCGTCCACGCGACGCAGTCGCGCAGCCACGAGACGAGAGCGCCCTGCGGCGAGCTCGACGTCTCGAGCTCGGCCGCCTGCGCCGTCAGCGCGTCGAAGCTCGTCCGGAGCAGGGCCTCGAGCAGTGCCTCCCGTGTCGGGAAGTGACGCAGCAGCGTCGCGAGCCCGACATCCGCCCTGCGCGCGATGTCGCGCAGGGACACGTCGACGCCATGTTCGGCGACGGCGTCGCCCGCCACTGCGAGCAGGTGGTCGCGGTTCTTCCTGGCGTCGGCCCGCATCAGTTCCCCTTGACTATCCGGATCAGTGATCCATATATTCGTACCAGTGATCCGTTTATTCGGATCACCGATCTGGATAAGCCTATCCCGCAGCGCGGGCAGGAGAAGACGATGCCGACACACACGATGAGGGCGGTCCGGCTCCATGAGCACGGCGGCCCCGAAGTCCTTCGCTACGACGAGGTGCCGATTCCCGAGCCGGGGCCGGGTGAGGTGCTCGTCCGCGTGCACGCGGTCGGCGTCAATCCGCCGGACTGGTACCTGCGCGACGGGATGTCCAACCTGCCTCCGGAGACGAGGCCGGAGTTCGACCTTCCCGTGATCCCGGGGACGGACCTGTCGGGCGTCGTCGCGGCCGTCGCCGCGGATGTGGACGGCTTCTCCGTCGGTGACGAGGTCTTCGGCCTCCTCCGCTTCCCCAGCTTCGACGGCAGCACATACGCCGAGTACGTGGCCGCGCCCGCGTCGGACCTCGCCCGCAAGCCGGCCGGTATCGATCATGTGCACGCCGCAGGGGCGCCGATGGCCGGGCTCACCGCATGGCAGTTCCTGATCGAGCTCGGACACGATCATCCCTCGCCCTTCCAGGCGGCGCGGCATCGCCCGGTGCCACTCGACGCCGGCGTGACGGTGCTGATCAACGGTGCGGCGGGCGGCGTGGGGCACTTGGCGCTGCAGCTGGCCAAGTGGAAGGGCGCGCGCGTCATCGCCGTGGCATCGGGCGCGCACGAATCGTTCCTGAGCGAGCTCGGCGCCGACGAGTTCATCGACTACACCAGGGGCCGTCCCGAGGAACTCGTACGCGACCTCGACCTCGTCCTGGACACCGTCGGCGGCCCTCACAGCAGCCGCTTCCTGCGCACGCTCAAGCGCGGCGGGTCCCAGTTCCCGGTGTTCTTCGGCGAGTTCGACGAGGAAGAGACCGCGGAACTCGGCGTGACGGTCACGGGCACCCAGGTCCGCTCGAACGGCGCGCAGCTGGCCGAACTGGGCCGCCTGCTCGACACGGGCACGGTCCGCGTCGCGATCGACAGCACGTTTCCGCTGGCGGACGCCCGGGCCGCGCACGAACGCGCCGCCCGGGGACATATCCAGGGCAAGATCGTGCTCACCGTCGGCTGACCCTCGCCCCAGGGCCCCTCACGACTCCGTCAGCCGGTCCCGGCAACCTTTTCCGCGCCTGCTGCCACTGGACTTCGACGATTCCTCGACGAACCCACGGAGAAGGCCAGATGAGCCGTACAGCCACGGTCAGCAGCACCAGCCGCAGACACTTGCTCCTCGGCGCCGCGGGCGCGCTCGGTGCCGGCGTCGTGGGCGCGCTGGGTGTTTCCGGTACCGCCGCCGCCGTCACCTCGTCCGCAACCGGCGGGAGGGACGCGGCGGCGAACGGCACCGTGTACATCGCGAGTGACTCCACCGCGCAGACGTACAGCTCGGGCTACTACCCGCAGGCCGGGTGGGGCCAGAAGCTGTCCTCGTACTTCACCTCGGACATCACCGTCACCAACCGTGCCATCGGCGGCCGCAGTTCGCGGTCGTTCATCGAGCAGGGGCGGCTGGCCGCGATCCACGACGTGATCGAACCCGGCGACTACCTCTTCGTGCAGTTCGGGCACAACGACGCGACCGTCGGCAATGCCGAGCGCTACACGCCGCCCGCCGACTACAAGGAGTACCTGCGCAACGACTACATCCGCGCGACCCGGGCCCTGGGCGCAACGCCGGTCGTGGTGACTCCGGTGTCACGGCGCTCCTACAACGCCTCCACCGGGAAGTTCAACGTCTCGTTCCCCGCGTACGTGGATGCCGCGAAGGCGGTGGCGCAGGAGGAGGCGGCCGCACTGGTCGATCTCTCGGCGGCCAGCCGGGCCTACCTCGACGGGGTCGGGGTGGAGGCGTCCAAGGGGATCTTCCTGTGGCTGAACGCCGGGCAGTACCCGAACTTCCCCGACGGCGTCCAGGACGACACCCACTTCCAGGAGCGAGGAGCCGTCGAGATGGCCCGCCTCGTCTCCAGGGCCGTGGCGGGGCTGGGACTGCCCCTCTCGGGAGAGGTGGTGCCCACGGCCACGCGCTGACCCGAGGCCGTCCTGGCCGCCTTCACGGACCGATGTGCGTATCAGTGCTCTTGGTGACATCGAGCGCCTCCTGCCTGGTCCGGGAGGCCGGATGGACGGGCGTCGCCAACACGCTTGAGATCAAAAGCGCGGCTAGGGCCGGCAGCGGGCGGTGACCTCGCATGGTGTCAGCCCCGGCGCTCCGTTGCCGCCTGCGGTGGCCGGTGGGCCGCTGCCAGAGCGTTGCGGACAGCAAGGCGGCCGGCCTGCAGGAACGCCCGCGGGTGGGAATCGACCGGGTGGAAGCGCATGCGCCGCAGGACGACCGCTGCCGCCGAGGACAACCCGGCCCCTCCCTGGGTGAGCTCGTCGCGGATACCCGCCTCGACAGCGGCCCGGCACTCGGCCTCCCACTCCGGATCGTCGTCTCCGTCGACAGCCAGATCAGCGGCCACTTCGAAGACGACACCCGCCTCCCACGGCTCGAAGTCCACGGTGACCTCCGCGAAGTCGGAAGGACAGCTTGCCTGCCGCGCGTACACGGCTCGGACACCCCGGATCGGGTGCGGCGGGAACGTTCCGGTGTCAGATTCCACGGGGTCACGATAGCCAGTGAGGCCGGGGCCGAAGCCGCGCCGACGCAGTTCGCCTTACTCCTTCAGCACCTGGTCGAAGCGGGCGTACGCCTCCTCGTCGAACAGCACGAACCGGACCTCGGTGACCGGAGGGAGCGCGGCGTCGCGGACCGTACGCACGGCGATCCGGGCCCCGTCGTCGAGCGGCCAGCCGTAGATGCCCGTCGAGATCGCCGGAAAGGCAACCGTCCGGGCTCCCAGCTCCGACGCAACCCGCAGGGACTCCCGGTAGCAGGAGGCCAGCAACGCTGAACGGTCTTCAGTGCTCGACCAGACCGGGCCGACCGTGTGGACGACGTGCTCCGCATGCAGCCGGCCGGCCGTCGTCGCCACCGCCTGCCCGGTCGGCAGTCCCTTGCCGTAGTGCGAGGCCCGCAGGTCACGGCAGGCGGCGAGGATCTCGGGCCCGCCACGCCGGTGGATCGCGCCGTCCACCCCACCACCGCCGAGGAGCGAGGAGTTGGCGGCGTTGACCAGGACGTCTGCGTGCTGCTCTGTGATGTCCCCGCGTACGAGGGTGATCATCGGTCGTGTCGTCATGCGGCCATACTGCCGCCTGCCAGGAGAGGACGCGGGACCACGGCCGTCACAGCCCTCGTCCGTGCGCGGCTCCGCCCGCGCCACCGCGGGCCGGCCGACCCGGGCCACCACGGGGCCGCCGGCGAAGCGGCCCGCCGCCATGGTGGCGGCGAAGCCGCCGGAAGAGCACCAGACCCATCTCGGCGGTGGAGGCGCCGAGCCGGTCCCGGACGTCGGGAGTCCGGGTCGCCCCGGTGGCGAGCGACGGGCCGGGTATCGCGAAGCAGGGCTGCAGGGCCCTGTTCGTTCGCGCTCCTGACCAGGCACCCCGTTCAGTGCGGTGCCGGTGCCGGGTTCAGGGCGTTGCCGATGGTGCAGCCGCCCTCTCCGGGCATCCGCTGGATCCGGGACGGCACCCACACCTCGGTGGCTCCGGGCCCCACACGGGCGAGCAGGCAGTCCTGCGGGTCGAAGCCGTTGCCCTTCACCGACAGGAGAACGCCGACCCGGCCGCCGTCGGCCTTCACCTCGGTACGGATCGCCGGTTGCAGGTCCAGGGCGGCGATCCCACGGCGTACCTCGGCCTCGTCCACGCGGCCGCCCTCCGGCACCCGGGGAAGTTTCGCGCGGAGTTCCTCGTACGGCAGTCGGGGCGGTTCGGGCGGTGGGGCGAAGTTCAGCGGACGGCCATCCGGACAGTCCACGTCGCGGGGTTCCTCACGCCACTCCGACGTGGGCGACACCCGCACTTCGAAACAGCGCCGCACGGTGACCTCCTCGACGTCGAACCAGCTGCTGTACGCCGAGCCGGACGTGCGGACGACCACGTCGACGCCGTCCCCGTCGTGTGTCGAGGTACCCGTCACCCGCAGTACCTCCACCCCGTCGATGCCTGAGGCAGCGCGTCCGACCTCCTCCGCCGTGCGCGGGCGCTGACCGTAGAGGCGCTCGCCCGCCCTCGCGGCCACCTCCCGTGCGGCATCGGTGGCCTCGCCCTCGGAGGACTGCACCACCCCGCAGGCGGCGGTGAACAACAACAACGGTACGAGCGGCAGCAGTCGGCGCATGGGTTCACCCTTTCCGGCGCCACGTGCGGCGGGCGACCGCTCGCGTACTCACACCGCGTATGTGATCGTACTCATCGCTCGAAGTCGTCGCGGTCGGGGAGGAGATCACGCCCCGGGACAACATCCGCGAAAGTGCGCTCCGGTCTGCGTAAGGTGCTTGGGACGACTCAAGGGCCGGTGGTCTTGGGTCCGGCCACTCCGTGGCTCCGTCCCCGCGATGAGAACTCAGAGGCGCCAAAGGTCCCGGGCCTTGGACAATGACCGGCATGACGTCCCTTCACTCGAACCCGCTTTTCACCCGGCTCGCAGATGCCGAACGGATCCTCGTCGCGGGTGCGGGAGGCGGCTTCGACATCTATTCCGGCCTGCCGTTGGCTCTCTCCCTCCTGCATCAAGGCAAGCAGGTGCATCTCGCGAACCTCTCCTTCAGCGCACTCGAAGGTCTCCCGACCGATGACTGGGCTGCCCCCGACCTGGCCGCCGTCACTCCCGACTCCGCTCTGCACCAGAGCTACTTCCCCGAGCGGACCCTCGCCCAGTGGCTGCACCAGCACGATTACCCGTCCACCGTGTACGCCTTCCCTCAGACCGGGGTGCGTCCGCTGCGCACCGCCTACCAGGCACTGGTCGAGCTGCACCGGATCGATGCCGTGGTGTTGGTCGACGGCGGTACGGACATCCTGATGCGCGGTGACGAAGCCGGGCTCGGCACTCCGGAGGAGGATCTGGCCAGCGTGGCGGCGCTGGCCGCGCTGGTCGACGTACCGATCCGCCTCGTCGTGTCAGTCGGGTTCGGTGTGGACGCTTACCACGGCGTCAACCACTCACACGTACTGGAGAATATCGCCGCGCTGGAGCGCGACGGCGCGTACCTCGGTGCGTTCTCGATACCCCGCGCCACCCGCGAGGGCGCTCTCTACCTTGACGCGGTGGCGCACGCTCAGCATCACACCCCGCAGCACCCGAGCATCGTGAACGGTTCGATCGCGGCAGCCGTGCGCGGCTCCTTCGGAGACGTCCGGTTCACTGATCGCACCCGGGGCAGCGAGTTGTTCGTGAACCCGCTGATGTCCCTGTACTTCGCCTTCGACCTCCCGGGCCTGGCTGCCCGCTGTCTGTACCTGGACCGGATCGAGGACACTTACCTGATGCGCCAAGTCCACTCGCGCATAGCTGAGTTCCGCGAATCCATGGTGACTCGCCCACCCCGCCGTTTCCCGCACTGAGGCATGACGTGCGGACGTGCGCTCGACCTGCGCCGCACCGCCGGCCGCTACAGCTCAACTCGACAGGTGGGGCGGCCCGGCAGGTCGAGCCAGCCCAGGGCGGGCCTGCGGTGGCCCCGGCGGCTCAGCGACCAGGTGGTCCCGTGCTCGGGGTTGCGGGTGTGCAGGGTGTCCAGGCCGAGGTCTTCGGTCGCTTGCATGCCCTCAGGGGACAGGTTGATGAAGTAGCCGCCGGTGCAGCGCTCGGGCGCCCGCTCGATGATCACCGGTGTCCACCCGGCCCGGCGCAGTCCTATGGCCGCGGACATACCCGCGATGCCGAGGCCCACGACCAGCGCACGTTTCTGCATGACTCACTCCTTGTCTCGTCCGGTTGCCTGAGAGTGGAGGGGTGACAGGCAGCCGGGACACGTGAGGTGGGAGGTCGGCCGAGGGCTTCAGGGCACAAGGACCAGACGCTCGCTGGTCCTTTCGGACCATGCCTCCGCGATCCGGGCCAGCGGCACCGCGCGGGCCCGGACGTCGATGGCGCCCTCGGTCACCGCTTTCGCCAGTTCGGGCAATTCGGCGATGAAGTCGCGGGGAGAGACCGAGCCGATGCCACTGCCCACGATCTTCAGCCGGGCCGCACGCAGCGCCGTGGAAGGAATCGCGGCGGACTCGCCCGCCATGGAGCCGATCTGGACCCAGGTCAGCGGGGCGGAGCGATCGGCACGGGCCGTGAGCATCGGAAGCATGGCTCCGGCGGCGGGAGCGCCCCACACGAAGTCGAGGACGACATCGACGTCGGATGCGGCGGCGATTTCGTCGAAGGTGAGCGCCCGGTCTGCGCCGAGGCCGGACAGCTCTTTGAGGCGAGTGGTGTCGCGGCCGGCGGCGAACACCTGGGCGGCACCGAACCGCTTGGCGATCTGGATGGCCATGCGTCCGGCGCTGCCGGTGGCACCGAGGATGAGAACCCTCTGGCCCTCACGGAAGGTGATGCGGCGGCGCAGGGCGACCCAGGAGGACATGCCCGGGTTCATCGCGGCGGCGATCCGGACGGGATCCACGTCGTCGGGCAGGACGACGCTTCGGCGTATGTCGATCACGGCGCGCTCGGCGAAGGTGCCGAGGTCCGTGTCGTCCAGGACTGCGTAACGCAGGCGGCCCGAGGAGTCGCGCACGACGCCGTCGACGCCGGGCACCAGCGGGAAGACGCGGGTGGCGGAGTAGTGGGTGCCGTCCGCCTTGGCCCGGGTCAGGTGGTGCAGGCCCGCCGCGAGGACGTCCACGACGATCTCGTGCTCACCCTGGGCCACAGGGTCGGGGTGCTCGCCGTAGACGGGCGGCGCGTCGTACGCCGTGATGACCGCAGCATGCATGAGGACTCCCCAGGTTGGTTTGTATTGCCAATCACCACCAGAGTTATTGGTAATGCAAATAATGTCAAGTAGGGTGGCGCGCATGGTTCCCGATGACTCCACGGACGACCTGATCGACGGCCTGGTCCGCAGCGCCTTCCAGGTCATGGGCGTGCTCACCCGCGTCGGCGCCGAGTACGACCTGTCCCTCACCCAGCTGCGCGTGCTCGGCATTTTGCGCGACCGGCGCCCCCGCATGAGTGACCTTGCGGCCTTCCTGGGCCTGGACAAGTCGACCCTGTCCGGCCTCATCGCCCGCGCCGAACGGCGTGGGCTGCTGACACGCGGTACGAGCCCCGAGGACAAGCGCGCCGTCGTGGTCCTGATCACCGATGAGGGACGCGACCTCACCCAGCGCCTGTACGAGGAAGCCCGGGACGCCCTCGCACCGGCCACCGGCCGGCTCGATCCGGGGCAGCGCGAGCAGCTGGCCCAGCTGCTTGAGCCCCTCCTCTCCCCGCCCTTGCCGGCAACGCCGCGTCCCGAGCGCCCGGTGCCCGGCACGCCCTGAGCCCGGGACCGCCGGTCGGCGCCGGGCCGGCCCGGCGCGCCGAGGCCGCGTGGCCGGACTGCGTCGTGGTCCGCTGCGGCGGCCCAGCGACGGATCGGCTGGTCGGGGTGTCGTCCGGAGCGGGATCGCGTACCCCACCGGGTCCGTACCCCGGGGGCGATCTGCTGCAGAGGCACATGGGGGCAGCATCAGGCCCGCACGGCACCCGCTCGCTCAGCATCCGTGCCGACCCGTGGACAGTCGACCAGTGCCGCGATCACACGGCGGCGCCCTCATGCGTGGACCGCCGGCTCGACGAACGGGGCAGGTTCGAGCAGTGGCCTACGCACCGCAAGGGCGAGGCGGCGGGCATGGCGGTGGCACCTCCTTGGTCATCCCGAGGCCAGTTGTTCCGCTATTTCCTGGATCCAACCGGCGCTCTTCGCGGGGTCGTTGAGGGACTCAGCCCACGCTTCCGGCTCCAGATTGTGCTTGGCCGGGCCGGATTTGAGTGCGATGAGCAGGGCCCTGCCGGACTCCCGCATCTCAGCCGTCGTATTGCCACTCCCTGAGATGCCGGGCCCTGCCGCCAGGGCGTAGATCTCGCGCGCCATGGCCTGGCGTTCGCCCTTCGACACCTTCTTCCAGAACTTCAGGGCATGCTGCAGCGACTCCTTGCGGGACGCGGCCTCCGCCGGAGTCTCGCCCTCCGGCCCCCAACGCTCGGGGTGGCGGACCTCCTCGTAGCGCTTCGTGGCGGCGCGGAGCGCCTTGTACATGGTGACGCCGAGGACGAGGCCGGCCCCGGCCCCGGCGAGGCCCCATCCGACCGGGTTGCTCGCGAGCCCGGCCGTTCCCGCCGCGACCGCCGTCACGACACCGGCCGCGGCCTTGGTGGACTCGCCCAACCCGCCGCCGACCGTCTCCTTGCCTATCTTGGTGAGCTGCTTCTTCTTCGCGTACCCCTGCAACGTGCTCAGCCTTTCAACGTCTTTTTCGGCACGCTGGAGACGCTCGGCGGCATCACGGGCTTCACCCATCGCCTCCCAGGCGGCGTCGACGGCCTCGGAAACGAGCTCCAGCCGTCCTTGGCCCTCGTCCTTCCAGTAGGCGTCCAGCGCGACGTAAGCCTCCGCCGCGGCCCAGTTGGCCTGCTCCCGCGACTCGTTCAGCCGGGCCAGTGACCCCGTGTGGACGAGGTGGGGATCCCCAAGCTCCTTGATCTGCTTGTACTTGCGGGCCGCTCCCCCGACGCGGAACACGGACCGCACACCCTTGATCGCACCGATGGAAGCGCTGGCGATCCCGCTCGCCTCGGACGCCACCGCGGCATCCGCCGCCTTCTGGATCTTGGTCACCTCCTTGGCGATGGCGGCGCTGTAGCTTCCCGAACTGGCGGCGCCGACGACCGCGTCGGTTCCCTTGGTCTTGGCCTTCTTCTTCGCCGTGTGGTGGCCGGCCCCTGTCTCGTGCTTCTTGGCGTCCTTGATGTTCTTGTACGCGTCCATGCCACTGACCACGGCGCCGGCGGCCTCCGTGAGAAGGTTCCCCGACGCCGCGGAGGTGCCCGAGGCGGCGGCGGAGTGCTTGAGGCCCTCCTTGGCCGCGGCGGCGGCCTGCTGGGTGAAGGCCGCGTTGGTGGGGGTCTGGAAGCCCTTGATGAAGGTGTCGATGGGTTCGAGATTCTTCTTGAACCTGTCGAGAAGCCCGGCGATCCGGTCGCGATAGTTCTTCTTCGCTCCAGCGGACGCGCCGCCGTTCCCCGCCGCTCTTCCTCTCTCGGCGTCCCGGGCGCGCTGCACCACCGCGGTCGCGGCCCGGTTGCCGGCGCGGGACTGCATCTCGAGGAGGGCGTGCTCCGTCGAGCGTGCGGACGTACTCCCGGCCCGGCTCCCTGCCCGACGATGCAGGGCCGACGTCAGGGCGACTGCGGACTGCCGTGTCGAGGTGCGGTGGATCGGGGTGCTCATGGATGTACCTCTCCTACTACCGGACCGGGCGAGGCGAAGGTAGCCGGACCTGGCTAACAGAAGGGGTGCGGCGGGGAAATTCCTCACAGATGCTGCGGGATGCGTTGTGGTGCGTTCAGCTGGTCGTCTCGTCGCCCGCACACGTGGGCGCGGCAGTGCGGCCATACCGATCAGGACCGGTCGCCGATGGCCGCCCCCTGCAACCCCGCTCCTTCGCGGCGACCTTGTGATCGCGGGTGGGGACCAGGGTGCCGTCCACGATCAGCCCGGTCGGCGGCCGACTTGGGCACCCCGAATAACGCCGCCAGTTGCCGCATCGTGAGGTTCGTCCGCCAGTACGCCGCGACCAGCAGCACCCGATCCTCCAGCGACAGCTTCCACGGCCGGCCGCGGCCCTGGGCATCGACGCCCTCACGGCGCAGCTGGGCACCAACGTGTCGAACGTCTGCGGGCTCAGCCCGCTGAACGGGGCTGTCCAGGACGGCTCCGCCGCAGTAATCACACCAGCCACGGCCCGATCTTTCCAGGCCGTGGCTGGTGTGATCGGGCGTCGCTACATGCAGACCTACTCTTCGTTCCTCGATCGCGCCGTTAGGGGGTTAGTGCGGTGGCGACTCGGGCCAGACGCGCCGCTGGCCAGGCGAAGCGGTTGGCGGGGTTGCGGAACGAGTAGTCGCCGTCGTTGATCGGGTAGCCCCCCTCGGCCGTAGTCCAGTGCGCGGGACCGCATGGCCCCTGATCCTCCAGGAGCGCAGCGGCGAGCCGCTCGGGCGCCTCGACTCGAGTGCAGGCGCGCAACGCCGCGGTCAGGCGCTCGACGGCGCTGTCCGGCACGGCGTCATCACCGAACGCAGGTAGCAGGAGCAGCAGCCGGGCGTGGGGATCGGTGGTGCTGCCGCCGGGCAGACGATTGTCCGCCGCGGCGATCAACTCCGCCCAGGACAGCCCGGGTCCCATGAAGTGCCCTTCGTCTTGCGCGAGGTGCTCGGCAGCATCCCAGTCCGGGTGGTGCAGCAGGTAGTCGATTCCCTCGTTCTCCACGAAGGCTCGATACACCACATACAGGCGATGGCCGCCGGCGAGCGGCACCGTGAAGACGGGCCAGGTGTCGCCTCCCAGCAGGCGCGACTGCAAGGCTCCGGCCTCCTGCTCGTCCGAATCGCCTACGAGCTCCTCGGCTTCTTCGCTCTCGGAGTAGTAGTTGTGCAGGTGGCCCACCCAAAACAAGTGGTCGTCCAGGAGTTCGTGTTGGTGGTGGAAGGGGCCGCCGTCATAGCCCGGGATCCGGGTCAGAGGTGCCTGCGGGCTACGCGTCACGAGGTCATCATGTCCCCCGTCGCGTCACGAGTGACAGCCGGGGCACCCGAAGCGTTACGGGACAGCCCTTGCCTTGTTTCGGGTCATCGGTCCGGCAGCAGCTCCAAGGCCATCTCGAGGACGGCGTCGGGGGCCGGCCCCGTGTCCACTGAGCCTCCGCGCTCGTCCGGTTCCAGCGGTTCCAGCGTCGCCTCCTGTGAATCCAGCAGCATTGTTGGCATGAAATGATCAGCGCGCTTGCTCAGGCGCCTCTCCAGCAGATCATGGCCGGCCGTCAGGTGTACGAAGAAGGCGGTCGGGCATTTTGCGCGCAAGACGTCTCGGTAGCGGCGCCGCAGTGCTGAGCAGGCCACCACGCCTCCGGTGCCTGCCACGTCGCGCTCGTGCAGCCAGCGGCCGACGGACTCCAGCCAGGACTCGCGGTCGGCATCATCGAGCGGGATGCCGCTTGACATCTTGGCGATGTTGGCAGGCGAATGAAAATTGTCCGCCTCGGCGAAAGGGATGTCCAGCCGCTGGGCAAGGACCCGGGCCACCGTGGTCTTGCCCACCCCAGACACCCCTATCACGACAACACACGGTAGGCGGGGAGGCCCTCCTGGCATCGGGGTGCTCACTCTCCATGGCAGATCAGGCGTCGCCCTGCAGGGCCGTTTCCTCACGGAGCAGGTCGTCCCGCCGCACAGGGCCAGGACCGTACGGTTGCCGAGCGGGCGGTCCGTCCGAGCCTGCCGGGTAGTCCTGCAGCGGAACGAGATTCCTCTCCCACGCCGAGATGACGGGTTCGAGCACGCGCCATGCTTCCTCTGCCTCGTCGCCGCGGATCGACAAGGCCGGGTCTCCGTTGAGGACGTCCAGCAGCAGCCTGCCGTAGGCGGGCAGGTCGGGCGGTTCCATCCCGGCGGCGAGCTCGAGTGGGGTGAGGTGGCCGGTTTGGGAGCCTGTGCCCATCAGATCCAGGGTCAGGCCCTCCGGTTCGAGTCCGAAACGCAGCACGTTGGGCAGGACCTCCCCGCTGTGGCCGAAGGGCAAGTGGGGAACGGAACGGAAACGCACCGCGACCTCCTTACGGTCCGACCCGAGTGCCTTGCCGCTGCGGAGCCGGAACGTCGTTCCTGACCAGCGCCAGCTGTCCAACTCCAGTTCCACCTCGGCGAAGGTCTCGGTGCGGCGTCTCGGGTCCACGCCCTCTTCGTCGGCGTAGGACGGGAGGTCGTGGTTGCCGCTTCGGCCGGACGAGTAGCGGGCGCGGCGCGTGCGGTGGACCACGTCGTGGTCGGTCAGCGGGCGCACGGATCGTAGAACGTCGACCTTACGGTCGCGCAGGTCCCGCTCCCCCAGTGTGATGGGGGGTTCCATGGCGACGAGGCAGAGCACTTGGAGCAGGTGGTTCTGCACCATGTCCTTCAGTGCGCCCACGTGGTCGTAGTAGCCGGCCCTGCCTTCGAGTGCGAGGGTCTCGTCCCAGACGATCTCCACCTCGGCGATGTGGGTGCTGTTCCACAGAGGTTCGAGCACGCGGTTGGCGAGCCTGCTGCCGAGCACGTTCTGGACGGTCGTCATGGCCAGGAAGTGGTCGACCCGGAAGACCGCCTGCTCCGGGACCAGCTCGGTGAGCAGCCGGTTCAGTTCCTGTGCGCTGTCCAGGTCTTCGCCAAATGGTTTTTCCAGCACGATCCGGCTGCCCGATGGCAGGCCCGCCTGGTGCAGTGCGCCGACCACGCGGGGAAAGAGCGATGGGGGAAGCGCGAGGTAGACAACGACGGGTTCGTCACCGGCGACGGCCGCTTTGACCTCGGCGGCGTCGGTGACATCGGCCCTCTGGTAGCAAGCCGAGGCCGCGACCGCCTGTTGGGCCTCGGCCGAGCAGGATCCGCCGTGTCGGCCGAGCTGTTCGGCGATCCACTCCCGGAACTGCTCGGTGCTCCAGTCCTCCCGGCTCGCGCCGGTCAGCCGGAACCCGGTGCCAAGGTGTCCTGCCGCCTGCAGGACGGCCAGAGCCGGCAGGAGGAATCGTGCGCTGAGGTCGCCCGTCGCGCCGAAGAGGACGAGTCGGTTGATCTTCATTGCGTCTCCGCCTTCGCCCGTTCGAGGTTCACACCACTGGCGATGATGCCGATGTGGCTGAACGCCTGAGGGAAGTTGCCCATGAACTCTCCGGTGGTTGGGTGGATCTGTTCCGGTAGCAGCCCGAGCGGGCTGGCCCGCGCGCACAGCGAGGCGTAGAGCTCCGCCGCGTCCTCCCTTCGCCCCTGCCCGATCAGGTTGTCGACCAGCCAGAAACTGCACAGTACGAAGGCGCCCTCATCGCCGGTCAGACCGTCGGGGGACTCGTGGTGCAGGTAGCGATAGAGCAGCCCGTCACCGGCCGACAGTCGCTCGGCGATGGCCGCCGTAGTTGCCACCATCCGCGGGTGACTGGCGGGGACGACCTCGCGCAAGGGCAACGCAAGCAGGCTCGCGTCCACGCCCCCGCCGCCGTTCAGGTGCACGCTCAGAGTCTGCGCATCCTCGTCCCAGGACTGTTCCAGGATCAGCCGACGAAGCTGGTCGGACTCGGTCCGCCACTGGCCGATGGGCCCGGGCAGGCCGTGCCGCTCGCCGATCCGCACCGCCCTGTCCAGGGCGACCTGGCACAGACCGGCCGAGTAGGTGAAGGCGTTCCCCTCGTTGCGTACCTCCCAGATCCCCTGGTCCGGCTGCCGCCACGCCTGCCCTGCCATGTCCGCGAGACCGGCCAGGGTGGCCCACAGTGCGGGCTGGACCTCACCACCCGAAAGCAGCCACTGGTCGGCACAGTCCAGAATTTCGCCGTATACGTCGTGCTGGCGCTGATCGGCCGCGCCGTTACCCCAACGCACCGGGGACGAGCGCCGGTAGCCCTCCAGCCCGCCGTCCTCCATCTCGTCCGGCACCGTCCCGCCCTGCAGGGTGTACATGATGCGCGGCTTGCGGCTCTGCTCGAAGGCGTCGAGGACCCAGCCGAGGAAGGAGTCGGCCTCGTTCTGGAAGCCGATGCGGCGCAGTGCGAACACGGCGTATGCCGCGTCACGGATCCAGGTGTAGCGGTAGTCCCAGTTGCGGATGCCGCCGATCGGGGCGGGCAAGGAAGAGGTGGGGGCGGCGACCAGTGAGCCATTGGCCCAGTCGTCGCACATTTTCAGGGTGAGCGCGGAGCGCCTGACCAGGGGTTCCTCGGGGCCGCCGTAGTCGAAGTGCCGCATCCAGCGGTGCCAGGCGTCAACGGTTCCCTTCAGCACGGCGTCGGTGTCGAACCGGTGGTGGCGGTGGATGCGTCCCCAGGACAGCACCAGGTCCAGGCGGTCGCCCTGCCGCATGTCGTACATGGTGTGAAGGCCGTTCAGGGGGCGGCTGGACCGCAGGTGGAGCCGCACGCCGGGCTGCCGGTGCGGTCGCACCTCCAGTCCGCTGAACAGCGTCCGTGCCTGCCCGCCGCCGCGGGGTTCCAGGTCTGCTCTCAGACGGACATTGCCGGACAGGACGACCGCGGACCGTACCAGTTCTGCCCGATCTACCGGTGCGTCGTCGGTGAGGTCGGCGCCGGAGCGCAGCGCCAGCGCATCGGTGACGCGCACCACGCCGGTGGGGGTGCGCAGTTCGGTGATGAGCACGCCGGTGTCGGGTTCATAGCGCTGCCGAGCTTCCACCAGGTCCTGCGGGGCCACGGTGAAATGCCCGCCGTGTTGATGGTCAAGCAGGGCGCAGAACAGGGGTTCCGAGTCAAAGCGGGGGAGGCACATCCACGGAATGGAGCCGTCCAGGCCGACGAGGGCCACCGTTGCGCCGTCCCCGATGAGGCCGAGGTCCTCGAGCGGAAGGTAGCCCTCCTGCCTGCGGACCGGCCGGAACGGCGGATCGGGGTCATACATTGTGCCATCGCCTTCCTTGCGCCAAATCTGCCATCCGACGCTCACGCTCTCAGGTCTGGAAGGTGATCAGTACCTTCACGACGTCCTCGAGTTTCTTGTCGGATACCTCGAAGGCTCGCTCCATCTCATTGAAGGTGAACTCATGGCTCGTCATATGGGTCGGATCGAGGCGTTTTTTCTCGAGCACCCGCAGGAGCCGCTCCATGCGCAGTCTCCCTCCAGGACAGAGACCGGTAGCGATCGTTTTGTCGGCCATGCCGACGCCCCATTCGACGCGCGGGATGCGCACGAATTCTCCCTCGCCGAAATAGCCGATGTTGGAGATCGTTCCTCCGGGCTTTGTCGCCTTGACCGCGGTCTGGAACGTCACGTCGGCGCCGAGCGCCTCGATGGCGGTGTCCACTCCCTGGCCGTTGGTCAGCTCAAGGATCCGCTGGACCGGGTCCTCCTTGGTGAAATCCACGATCTCGTCCGCGCCATAGGTCCGCGCGAGCACCTGCCGGCTGGGAACCGACTCGATCCCGATGACGAGTCCGGCGCCGCTGAGTCTGGCCCCCGCTGTTGCCATCAACCCGACAGGACCCTGCGCGAGGACGGCCACAGTCCCGCCCATCGGGATGTTCCCGTGCTCCGCGCCCATGAAGCCGGTCGACAGCATGTCAGCGCAGTAGACCGCGGCTTCGTCACTGATGGCGTCGGGGATTTTCGCGAGATTGGCGTCGGCCTCGTTCACATGGAAATATTCGGCGAAGACCCCGTCCTTGGAGTTTGCGAACTTAAAGCCTCCGAGCGGTCCTCCGGACTGTGATGGGTATCCGTTCTGAGAGGCCGGGTCACCCCAGTCGGGGGTGATGGCGCCGACCAGCACACGGTCGCCGGGCCGGAAGTCCTTCACCTCGCTGCCCACAGCATGCACAAGGCCCACCGCTTCGTGGCCCAGCGTCAGGTTCTCCCGAGGACCGATGCCGCCTTGAACGGTGTGGGAGTCGGACGTGCAGATCAGGGCCCGGGTGGTCTGAACGACAGCATCGCCCGGCCCCGGTTGCGGAATGGGCTTCTCCAGGAAACCCACACGCCCGATTTCCTTCATCACGAACGCCTTCACTCGTCTTTCCTTCTTCCTGGCACACCGCCCCCGTGGCAACGGCGTGCCGATGAATCGGCCCCGGCATCCGGCGGCCGGATCCGCCGCTCGTTCTCTCACTGTCGCAAGGGCAGATCCTGCCCGCGACTCGACCGCGCCGACGGCAGCCGCTCTGGAGAAGCGGGCCGGCCGGCGCCCACACGATTCGCCGTCGCGGCCCGATGCAAACAGCTCGCGTGATGCTCCGGTCGGTGACGAAAAACGGCGTCCTCACAGCCCAGCCGTCGGCAAAGCAGAATCTCCACCGCCGCCAAGACGGCCGCCCCCGCGCGCCGGGATCGGAACAGCCGGTGCCCACGGCCGTTCTGCTGAATCCACCCGCACGCAGGCATTGCCTGACGCAGCGGGAGAGACGCCTCTGCTAGCTTCGCGTTTCGCGCGAGCAAGGGCGGAGGACGCTGTGGGAGAGAAGGGCACAGGGCGGGCCTTCATCGGGTCGTTCACCTCAGCGGGCGGGCGCGGAATCATAGTGACCGCCGTGGATCCAGCATCCGGAGCGCTGACCGAAACCGGCGTCGTCGATGGCGTACCCGACCCGTCGTATCTCGCCGTCCATCTCACCGGAGCCGGCCCGGTCCTCTACGCGGTCTCCGAGACGGCACAGGGTGCGGTCGCCGCCTGGGACATCGCCGGTCCAGTGCCCCGCTCGATCTGCGCACCCGTTGCCGTGCACGGGGAGGCACCCACGCATCTCGCAGTCGTTCACGATCACCTGCTGACCGCCAACTACGACTCCGGCAGCATCACCGTACTGCCGCTCGTCTCCGACGGTTCCCCGCGGGCCGCCAGCGACGTCCTGGGCCACGAAGGCAGAGGACCGGACCGCGCCCGCCAGTTGGGCCCGCACGCGCACCAGGTGCTTCCCGATCCATCGGGACGCTGGGTGCTCAGCGTCGACCTCGGCACCGACTCGGTGCGGATCTGCTCCTTGAACGCACAATCGGGCAAGCTGACGGTGCACAGGGAGACAGCACTCCGGCCCGGCACCGGTCCACGTCACCTCGCCTTCCACCCGGCCGGACGTCACGTGTACGTTCTCGGAGAACTCGATCCCACCATCACCGTGTGCCGCTGGGACGCTGCTACCGGGGTGCTCGAGCCGGTAGGGGCGACGTCGCTGTTCCCGGACGGTATCGACGGTGCCGTCTCTCCATCGGCGCCGGTCGTCTCACACGACGGCCGCCACTTGTGGGCGGCCGTGCGGGGCACCGACACCATCGCCGTCCTGTCCCTCGACCCGGTCGGCGAACAGGCGGACCTGATCGCGTCGGTGCCGTGCGGGGGCCGGTGGCCGCGCGATCTGGTCCTGGACCCGTCGGGCACGCACCTGTACGTGGCCAACGAGCATTCAGGCGACGTCACGTGGCTGGACGTCGACTCAGCCACAGGCATCCCTCTCCGCGCAGGTTCCCTGCCGGTCCCGGCGGCTTCCAACGTCGTCTTCGCCTGACGGCCGAGAGCTTCATGCGACAGGATCCCTCACCGCGCCGGTCAGGTCATTCCTTGCCGCGGACAACGGTGACGGGGCAGTGCGCGTGGTGCAACAGTGCCTGGCTCACCGAACCCAAGAGCAGTCCGGCAAAACCGCCCCGCCCCCTGGCTCCGACAACCAAGAGCTGCGCAGTCTTGCTCGCCTCGATCAGTACCTCGCGGGTTTCACCGCCCACCACGTCATGTCTGACCGCGACGTCCGGATACCTCTCCGTACGGCCGGCGAGTGCGTGGGCCAGCAGACGCTCCGCGCTCTCGGGGCCCGCACCGAGCGGCGCATAGTCCGGCGGCGACGCGTGCACGGCCTTGATCTCAGCCTTGCGCAGCGCTGCCTCGGAGAAAGCGAAATCGACCGCTTTCTCGCCGGCCGAAGAGCCGTCGACAGCCAGCACGATCGGCCCGGCGCCAGCCGGTTCCTCGCGGACCACCATCACTGGACAGTGACTGTGGGCGGCCAGGGACACCGCCGTTGATCCCAGCAGCATCCCGATGACGCCCCCGATACCCCGGGAGCCGACTACTACCAGGCCGGCGGCTCGTGACTCAGCCTCCAGCACCGCCACGGCGTCGCCGGTCACCACGGCCTCGGTGACCTCCAGCTCAGGTGCCACGCTCCGGGCATGCTGTGCCGCCTCGTGCACCAAGCGATTGAGCGGCGATGGGTCCAGCGGCGTATACATGGGCCCGACAGGCCAACTGAAGGCGTGTACCACCCGCAGCTCCGCACGGCGCCGCTGGGCCTCCGCCGAAGCCCCTTCCACCGCGGCAAGACTCGAGGACGAGCCGTCCACTCCCACGACGATCAGATTGCCCACCGCTCCTCCATCACTCGCTCCGGCTTCCAATCCTCACTCCGGCGATGCGTTGCTGCCATCGCAGCAGGCAGCGGGGATCGAATTTCATCAGCCGCGTATGTGCGCCATGCGGGTTCGACTACCCGCGGACAACAGCGAAGCCGGTGCGCATGCGGCAGTCGGCGGCCGCCCTGGCGTCCGGGCCTTTCGCCACCCACACCGAGTCGGTGTGCGCTGCGGGCCTCGCCGCCTCTCCAGCCTGGCCGACAGCGCGCTGAACTCCCACACGAGTGGCGTCACTTGCTGCGGCTACGCAGGGCGCAGGGCTGACCCATGGACCGCGGCGGGGGTTCCCGAACGCACCTGCCCTGCTCGTGCGCCCAAGCCTCCTGGCCAGGCCCGGACTGCCCCGGGGTGCCGGAACTGGCGCCCCGCCATATGGCCGCAGCGGTCCGGCCCAGGGCGCCGAGAGTCTGCCCGTCCGTGCTGACACATTGCAGTCGCGGGCCCGAAAGAACAAGGGCAGGCTGTCAAGCGAGCGTGGCATTCCTCGCATGGCCGGTGTGCGTTGGTGACCGCGCAGGACAGGAAGGCGACGGCCATGGCAGCGACGCCCGGCAAGGGGCAGCGGAAGCCTGACAACAGCGACATGATCAGCGGCGTTTCGCTGTCCGCCGGGGCGATGCTCATGCTGAGTGGCCCGCTCAGCATTCTTCTGGGTGTCACCGGCATCGCACACGACACCCTGTTCTCCTCACCTCGATACGCCTACCGGTTCGACCTGACCGCCTGGGGCTGGCTTCACCTCGTCATCGGACTGGCCCTGGTCATTGCCGGCGTGGGAATTCTGGCCGGCAAGAGCTGGGGGCGAGGGGCCGGAATCGCGCTGGCAGGGATCAGTCTGATCACTCAGTTCATGTTCATCCCGTACTACCCGGTGTGGTCCATCATCGTGATGACCCTGGACCTCATCATCGTGTGGGTGCTGAGCAGGCTCCATCCCGGAACCGCCGGCGGTTAGCCTCGAGCCTTCACGTGGTGGGGCGTCCGGTACGTGATCGGAAACGCGAAGAGTGCTCCTGACCTGCAACGATGGGACGATCAGCATCGTAAAAGAGCGGCGCTGCCCAACACACCCGTGTGGCCCCGAACCTACCGTTCGGGGCCACACCGCTTCAGATCACTCAGCAACTGACATGCTCAAGATCACCTCTGTCTTCCGTCACCGCTCGCCCGCGAGGTCGACTTCTTCCCGGTGCACCGGTGCCGCCTCCGCCACCTCGGAACGGCGCCACGAGTGCGCGACGGGCTCCGACACCGCGCGCCACCAAGCATCCGTGGGAAGCTCCCCGGCCGGTTCGAACGGCTCACCCGCGCGGGGGAAGGCGGCCGGCTGCCCCGCCTCCTCGGCCACGTCCTTCATCCACTCCCCCGGCTCCGCCCACGGATGCGGGGCGAGGTTGAAGGTGCCCCAGTGGATGGGCATCAGCGCGCCGTGCGGCCTGCCCCCCTGAAGGTCCAGGTGTGCGCGCAGGCCCTCGGCCGGTGTCATATGGATGTCCGGCCAGTACTCCGAATAGGCGCCGACCTGGATCATCGTCAGGTCGAAGGGGCCGTGCTCGGCGCCGATGTCCCGGAATCCGGAGAAGTAGCCGGTGTCCCCGCTGTGGTAGACCCGGTGCTCCGGACCCGCGACGACCCACGACGCCCAGAGCGTGTGCTGCTGGTTGCGGAGCCCACGGCCGCAGAAATGCCGGGCGGGGGTGGCGGTCAGGCTGATGCCGGCGATCTCCGCGGTCTCGTTCCAGTCGAGCTCGTGGATGCGGTCAAGGGGCACGCCCCACCGCTCCAGGTGGGCGCCTACACCGAGCGGCACCGCGAAGACCGTGTCCATCCCTGCCAGGGCCTTGATCGTGGGCAGGTCGAGGTGGTCGTAATGGTCATGGGAGATCACTACGGCGTCGACCGGCCCGAGCGAGGCGAGCGGCAGCGGGACGGGGTGCAGCCGCTTGGGCCCGGCGAAGGCGAACGGCGAGCAGCGCTCGCTCCAGACCGGGTCGAACAGCACCTTGCGGCCGTCGATCTCGGTGAGCACGCTGGAGTGGCCCAGCCAGGTCACCCGCAGGCCCGTTGCCGGCGGCGCGGCCAGATCGGCCAAGGTCGTGGCATGGACGGGCACGGTGCCGAGAGGGGACCTGCGGGCCCGTTGCTCCTTGTGGAAGTACACCTTGGCGAATTCGAGCATGGAGCCGGAGGGCCTGGTCCGCGCCCCCTCCGGGTTCTGGAAGACACCGTCGGCGAAATTGGGCGAGCGGCGGATCCGGTCCATCCGCACCCCCGCCGGGTCCGCGCCGAAGGCGTCGGGGCGCAGCGAGCGCAGTCTGGTACGGAGCGAAGGCTGGTTGTCTGCGCCGGTCACAACATCTCCTGAGGGAGTCGGTGTCGTCATTATGGTCTGGAATCAGGACGGAGCGAGAGCTCGGCGGTGAACGGAGCACGGTCAGGGGTCACCCGGAACCGTGCCGCGAGGGGCCCCACCTCAGGCGCGCGGCTGGCCGTACACATGCTCGATCCGCAGGGTCAGGACGACTCTGCGGTCCTGGACCATCACCCGGCGGTAGTCGTCCCAGTCCGGGTGCTCTCCCCGCACGTCCCGGTAGAGGGAGACCAGCTGCTCCACGACAGTGTCGTGCGGGTCGGCCGCGGGCGGGGTCAGCTCGGCGGTGACATCGGCGACGGTCCAGGCCCACCGGTCCTCGCTGGTCACGTGGTAGCTCGCCCGTGGGTCCCGGCGGAGATTGCGGGTCTTCGCACGCCCCTCGGTGATGGACACGCGGATCACCCCCTCTTCGGGGTAATAGGCGTGGTTCACATTGGACAGCTGGGGCCTGCCGTCACGCTTGAGGGTGACCAGCACCCCGCCGTCGTACTCCCCGATGAGTCGTAGCAGCGCCGCACGCGAGGGTTCTGTCATGCCGACTCCAACGTCCGTGCCTCCCGCAGGATTCCGCATCGGGCGTACGACGCTGTCACATCCGGTGTGCCGCACGCGTTGACAGCCGTGTCCCGCCCTCTGATACTGACTCGCTGTTCAGTACATCGACACAGGTGAATCCAGGAGCCGCCCGATGCAGTCCCCCTCCTACGCCCCGCTGGTCTCCCTGACCTGGACGGACCATGTCACCGGCACCGAGGGATACCTCGTCGTCGACCGGTTGGTGCGCGGGGTGTCGAGCGGAGGCCTGCGGATGAGGAAGGGCTGCACCCTCGCGGAGGTGGCCGGCCTGGCACGGGGCATGACCATGAAGGAGGCCCTGCACTTCGACGCCGGCGACCCGCGGACGCGCTACATCCCGCTGGGCGGCTCCAAGGGTGGCATCGACTGCGACCCTCGCGATCCGGCCGCCTACGGGGTGCTCGTCCGCTTCCTGCGGGCGATGCGTCCGTACATCGAGAACGTCTGGACGACCGGCGAGGATCTCGGGCTGAGCCAGGATCTCGTCGACCGTGCCGCGGCTGAGGCCGGCCTCGTCTCCACGGTCCAGGCGGTCTATCCCCTGCTGGACGACGAGGCGGTCGCACGGCGACGGCTCGCGGACGCCTTCGCGGTCACGGTCGACGGGATCGGGCTTGACGAGCTGGTCGGCGGGTGCGGGGTCGCGGAATCCACGCTCGCCGCACTGGACCGGGCGGGTGTGGCGCACGGCGGTGCCCGGGTCTCCCTCCAGGGGTTCGGCACCATGGGCGGGGCGACGGCCCGCTTCCTCTCCCGGGCCGGGCTGTCCGTCGTCGCGGTCGCGGACATCAGGGGCACCATCGCCAATCCCGCCGGCCTGGACGTCGAGGCACTGCTCGCCTCCCGGGACGCGCACGGGGCCCTGGACCGGCGCACGCTGCGCGACGGGGACCAGGAGCTGCCGGCCGACGCCTGGCTGGCCGCCGACGTCGACGTACTGGTTCCGGCCGCGGTGTCGTACGCCGTGGACTCCGCGAACCAGGCCTCGGTCAGGGCCCGTTGGGTGGTCGAGGCGGCGAACATGCCGGTGCTCCCGGAGGCGGAGACACTGCTCGCCGAGCGCGGAATCACGGTTCTCCCCGACGTGGTCGTCAACTCCGGTACGAACGCGTGGTGGTGGTGGACGCTGTTCGGGGACATCGGCCCCGATGCGGAGGAGGCGTTCGGACACACCCGCCGCTCGATGCGCGTCCTGATGGACCGCGTCCTGGAGCGGGCGGCCGCGGACGGCTGCACCCCGCGGGCAGCGGCGCACTCGCTCGTCGCGGACCGTCTGCCGGTGATGGCGGAGCGGTTCGGCTGGTACCGGTAGGCCGTGGGCACGGGGGCCGGATGCCGGCGCCGCAGCGTTGGTTAGGGTAACCGCGTGGCGAGAGTGCGGCTGAGTGTGGCGGAGCGACGTGAGGAGCTCCTGCGCGCTGCCGTCGAGCAGATCGAGGTCCGGGGCGTGTCCGCGGTCAGGATCGCCGATGTGGCCGCTGTTCTCGGGGTGAGCAACGCGCTGGTGCTCTACCACTTCTCGTCCAAGGAGAAACTGGTGGCCGCCGCGTTCGCATACGCGGCGGAGGCCGATCTCGCCCATCTGCGCAAGCTGCTGACCCGGCGCACCAGCGCGGTCCGGCGGCTCCGTTCCGCCGTTCGCTGGTACGCACCGACCGGACAGGCCAAGGGCTGGCGCCTGTGGATCGAGGGCTGGGCCTCCTCCCTCCGTGACCCGGTGCTGCGCGAGGTGGCCGGAGACCTCGACCAGCAGTGGAAGGCCGAGCTGGCCGAGGTGATCGAAGAGGGGGCCGCGGCGGGTGAGTTCCACTGCGAGGACCCGATGTCCGTGGCCTGGCGGCTGACAGCCCTCCTGGACGGGCTGGCCGTCCAGATGACGTCGTACGCGGGTCCGCTCTCCCGGGCCACCATGCTGCAGTGGACCGAGGAGGCGCTCGCCCGCGAACTCGGCATCGACCACGAGGTCCTGACCGCCTGAGGCGCCGACGGGCGGGTCAGGTCTGGCGCACCGGGGCGTAGGCCTCCCCCTCGATCCCGAAGGTCCAGGCGACGCCCTCCTTCGCGGTCCGGGTCCTGGGCGGCACCCGTAGCCGGTAGACGCGGTGCGTCCCGTCGGGCTCGGGGGTGGAGTTGACGACTTCGACCATGACGACGTCCTCGTCACCCTCCGTCGCGATGCGCCGGAGGATCCGGTCTCGTCCCGGTGCACGCGGCCGGTCTGCCCTGCCGGACCGGTGAGTCGGTGATCTCGGTGGACGGTGACGGGACCGTGCGGCGCTGTCACTTCGTCCGTGCGGAGCTGGGCAATCCCTATGACGGCAGCTATCGGAGTTCGCTCCGCCCGCGTGGCTGCCCGCTCGGTGTCTGCGACTGCCACATCGGCTATGTGCACCTGGAGACACTGCCGTTGTACGACGTCTTCGCGGGCGGGGTACTGGAGCGGATACCCGCCCGCCCGGTGCGGGTATCCGCATCGGACGGGCTCGTTCCGCCGGGCCCGGCCCGGCGTCCGCTCCCCATGGCCGGCCCCTGACGACGGGTCAGCGGCCGAGCGGGTCAGAGCGGCAGCAGGTCGGGGCGCTTGGCCTCGACGTGGTCCCCGGAGGACTCCCCGCGCAGTCGGCGGCCGATCCACGGGACGAGGTATTCGCGCGCCCATTGGATGTCGTCGCGCCGGACCTCGAGTGCCCCGCGCTGTGCCTGCGGGGGCCACACCTGGTCGGGGTCGGCCGGCACCTGGAGGCCGAGGACCTGGGCGGCCCGCAGTGCGACGCGGGTGTGCCCCTCCGCCGAGAGGTGCAGCCGGTCGTTGTCCCACGCCCGCCTGTCCTGCACGGACCGCAGGGACCACAGGTCCAGTACCGGGCAGTCGTAGCGGTCGGCGATGGACCGGACATGGGCGGTGTACATGGCGATCTTGCCCCGCAGGTGCTTGAGCACGGGGATGCCACGGGTGTCGAAGCCGGTGGTGACCATGACCGTGCCGACCGCCTGCGTCAGGTCGGCGACCGCTCGCTCGAAGCGCTCCGCCACGTCGTCCGGGTCGGAGCCGGGACGGAGGATGTCGTTGCCGCCGGCGCAGAAGCTCACCAGATCAGGTGCCAGCTGCTTGGCGCGGGGGACCTGTTCCTCGACTATCTGGTCGAGGAGCCGTCCGCGTACGGCGAGATTGGCGTACCGGAAGTTGCCGTGCGTGTCGTCCGCGGGGGCGACCGCCGCGTCGGGGCCCGGGAGCTGGTCCGCGAGGATCACCGCGAGCCGGTCGGCCCAGCCGACGAGTGTCCCACCGGGGCCGGGGTCTCCGACGCCCTCGGTGAAGCTGTCGCCAATCGCTGCGTACGACCCGATGATGCCTCGTTGTTTGTTTCTCGAATCGTCTGCCACAAGGGCTTATCTTGCACCTTCGATTGTGACCTACGCGACCGTAATAAGGGGTTGACGGATGGTGAGAAAGACCACCCGGTCAGTTTTTGGTAAAGCCGGAATAAGGAGAGGGGCGGTGCGCAAGCGCGCACCGCCCCTCTCCTTCAGCCTGGGATGACACCCTCAGGCGGCGTGTCTCAGATGGAGACGCCGTGCGAACGCAGGTAGGCGATCGGGTCGACGTCGGAGCCGTAGCTCGGGCCGGTCCGGACCTCGAAGTGGAGGTGCGGGCCGGTGGAGTTGCCGGTGGTGCCGGAGAGGCCGATCTGCTGGCCGCCGGTGACGGTCTGGCCGGCCGTGACCTCGAGCGAGGAGAGGTGGGCGTACTGGGAGTACATGCCGTCGCTGTGCTGGATGACGACCTCGTTGCCGTACGAGCCGCTCCAGCCGGCGGAGACCACGGTGCCCGGGCCGATGGACCGGACGCTGGTGCCGGAGGCCGCCTGGAAGTCGGAGCCGGTGTGGTAGCCGCTGGACCAGCTGGCGCCCGAGGCGCGGTACTGGGTGGTGACGTTGGCGTTCTCGACCGGGGCGGCCCAGCCGGAGCCGGTGCTCTCCTCCGACGCGCCGGAGTCGGCGGTCTTGGCCGCCGGAGCGGACGTCGCCTCGGCCGGAGCGGACGTCGCCTCGGCCGGAGCGGCCTTCTTCTCGGCCGGGGCGGCCTTCTTCGCCGCCGACGGGGCGGACTTGGAGGGCGCGGCCTCGGAGCCGGAGGCCTTGGCCCCGAGGGTCAGCTTCATGCCCGGGAGAATCAGGCTGGGGTTCTCGCCGACGACGTCGCGGTTGTCCTGGTACAGCTTCTGCCAGCCGCCCTTGACCTTCTGCTCGCCCGCGATCTTCGCCAGGTAGTCGCCGGAGACCACGGAGTAGGTCTTCGGAGTGCTCTTCGCCGAGGCCGGGGCGCTGTGCGCGGCGGCGGACTTGGCGGCCGGCGCGGCCTGCTCGGCGGCGTGGGCGCCGGTGGCGCCGATCAGCGGGAGGGCGAGAACGGCGCCGCCGGTCCCCGCGGCAAGGACGCCTCGGGTTATCGGGCCGGTCTTCGTACGACGGTGCTTGCCTTTTGCGGGCATGGGGATTTCCTCTCCGGCGCCTGCGAGGTGAGCTGTCGGGTTCGGACTGGAGATGCCCGGCCGCGCGGTGCGCGTCTTGACCCCGAGCCGTACCGGATCCCTCCGGCCGGCGGCCTACCTGGTTCCCCCGCTCCTGCCACACGTGAGTCGGTGCGGATTCCGGGCGGCGGCAGGATTAGGCGTTCCGTCCGGATTGACCGTGACCGTAAGCGAGCCGGGACGTCGCGAACAAGCCGCGGTTTCCGAACCGGAATCCGCGCTTCATTTCCGGCGCGGAATTCCCGTCACACTCCGTGGATTACGGATCTTGGCTTTCCGCACAGCGCCCGGAATAACCCCCGCCACCTTCACCACACACCGTCACGGATATGATCCCGCTCACCCGCCTCACCCCATCTCCCGTACAAGCGGGGCATGTTCCGCTAAATGCACCAATACGGACATTGCGCGATCTTGTCCGCCCAGGAAGACCAGGGCCACAGCGACCGAGACAGTTGTCCGATGCAGCCATGTCGTATCGTCGCGGGCGTGCCCCCGTCGGCGAGCGGCGCCGACGCCCGACACCCCAGGAGCCCTTGTGACGCAGCTGCCAGAGGTCCCGCCGGTCGGCCCCGAGCCGACGGACGTCGACCTGACCGGTGTCCGCAACTTCCGCGACGTCGGCGGGCTGCCGACCGTCGACGGCGGCACCGTGCGGTACGGGCGCCTCTACCGCAGCGGTCACCTCGCCCATGCCACGGAGGCCGACACCGCCTTCCTCGCCGGGCTCGGCCTGCACACGATCTTCGATTTCCGCAACGCGGCGGACCACAAGCTCGACGGCCTCGACGTGGAGCTGCCCGGCGTCCGTAATGTCAGCATTCCTCTCTCCGACCCGGCGGACGGCGCGGAGTTCTGGCGGCTGGTGCGCGACGGGAACATCCAGCAGCTGCGCTCGATCCTGGCCGACGGCAAGGGGACGGGGCGGATGATCGCCTCGTACCGCTCGATCATCAAGGACCGCACCGCCGAACACAGCCGTGTGCTGCACGCGCTGGCCGAGGACAGCGTGCCTGCGCTGATGCACTGCGCGGCGGGCAAGGACCGGGCCGGCCTGTCGATCGCGGTCTCCCTGCTCGCGGTCGGCGTCGAGAAGGAGGCCATCGAGGCCGACTACCTCAAGTCGAACGACGCGCACCGCCGCTACAAGGTGCGCCGCAGCGACACCTCACCGGTAGGGATGTCCGACGAGGTGATGGAACTGCTCAATCCGCTCTTCGGCGCCCGCGCCGAATACCTCGCCGCAGCGTTCGACACCATCGACGAGATCTGGGGCAGCCCGGACCGGTATCTCCTGGAAGGGCTGAAGATCAGCGACGAGACCCGCGCGAAACTGCGTGAGCGGCTCGTCGAGGGCGCGTGACGCCGGGCGTCAGCCCTTGCCCGCCACGGTGAACAGAAGGAACAGGAAGCCCGCGATGACGTGTCCGGCCACGAGATAGGCGAAGAGCCGGATCACTACGCCGCGGGGCATCCGCCGTTCCTGCGTGTCCTCGCTCTTCGGCCTGCGCGGGGTGAGCGGGTCGTAGTACTCCGAATCGGACATGACAGTCCTCTCTTCCGGCCGTTCGGGCCGGGGTGGCAAGGGGGCGCGCGGTGTGGGTGTGCGGGATCAGAGCCGGTGGATCCCGCTGCCCAGGCACAGCTCGGCGGCCGGGCTCTGCAGCAGCGTGTGAACGAAGAGCAGTCGCGCCCCACCGCGGTCCAGAGCCGCGATCCGGTGCGGGGTGAGCGAGTCGAAGTGCGCGCTGTCACCCGGATCGAGGTCGTGCACGGTCTCGCCCAGCACGACCCGCAGCCTGCCGTCGAGGACGTAGAGCCACTCCTCTCCGGGGTGGACGCGCACGAGGTCTCCCTCCACGCCGTACGGCACACGGACGTGCAGCGCCTGCATGGCGCGGCCCGGCCCGCCCGCCTGCCGGTAGAGCCAGCCGCCCGGCTCGGTGGAGCGGGGCGCGCCGGCGGGCGGGCCGCCGCGGACGATCGCGTCACGTTCGGGCGGCATCTCGCCCAGGAGCTCGGAGACGGTCGTACCGTAGACCCGGGCGAGGCCGAGCAGCATCGGCAGCGACGGCTGCCTCCGGCCCGTTTCGAGCCGGGAGAGGTGGGCCGGGGAGAGCCCCGCCCGTCCCGCCGCGCTCTCCAGGGTGAGGCCGCGGTTGCGGCGCAGGTCGCGTAGGCGTGGCGCGACCCCCGGGAGCTCGTCGGCCACCCCTCCGTCAGGAGGATTCATGCCTCCATTGGGCCAGGATTTTTCCTCTGAGGCAAACGATTTGCCTCAGAGGCAATATCAGCGATGGACCACGGCCTGTTTCACCAGTGTCCTGCCGAAGTCCCACATCAGTCCGCCCCCACTGTGTGCGTCGTCCATGACCGCGGTGAAGGCGGTGACGAAGCGGTCGACCTCCGGCTCCCCGATGACCAGGGGCGGAATCAGCTTGATCACCTCCAGGTGATCACCGGAGACCTGGGTGAGGATCCGGTGCTTCTGGAGCAGCGGCACGACCACCATCTGGGCGAAGAGCCCCTTGCGGGCGGCCTGCAGCATCGTCCATCGGCTGCGGAGCTTGAGGGAGGACGGCCGGCCGAACTCGATGCCGATCATCAGGCCACGGCCGCGCACCTCGTGCAGCAGCTCGTAACGGCCGACCAGCGCGGCGAGCCGCTCGCGCAGCAGGTCACCGGTGCGACGGGCGTTGGCGACGGTCTCCTCCTGCTCCATCACCGCGAGGACGGCGAGCCCGGCCGCCATGGCCTGGGCGTTGGAGCCGAAGCTGGCGGAGTGGACGAGGACCCGGTCCATCGAGGAGTAGACGCGCTTGAAGATCCAGTCCTTGCCGAGCGTCGCCCCGACCGGGACATAACCGCCGGAGAGCGCCTTGGCGACACAGAGCAGGTCGGGTTCGACACCCTCCTCGTGCTGGTACGCGTAGAAGTCACCGGTCCTGCCGAGCCCGGTCTGCACCTCGTCGGCGATGAGCACGGCCTTGTGCCGGTGCAGCAGCTCCTGTGCCTCGCGCAGGAAGCCGGGCGGTGAGGCGTGGACGCCCTTGCCCTGGATCGGCTCCACGACCAGCCCGGCCACGTCGCCGCGCTTCAGCTCGCGCCGCAGCGCGTCGAGGTCGCCGAGCGCGATGGCCGTGTCGGGCAGCAGGGGCGCGAACCCGTCGCGGAAGCCCTTCTCACCGTTGACGGAGAGCGAGCCGGTGGTCAGTCCGTGGAACGCGTGGTCGCAGTAGAGGATCCGCGGCTTGCCGGTGGCGTACCGGGCGAACTTCAGCGCGGTCTCGACCGCCTCCGTACCGCTGTTGCCGAAGAACACCCGGTCGAGGTGCGGGCTGTGCGCCAGCAGCTTCTCGGCCAGCAGTCCGGGCAGCGGCTGGCAGTCGAAGCGGGTGAGGTCGGCCAGCGAGGCGTCCAGGACGTCGTGGAGCGCCTTGCGTACGACGGGATGGTGCCTGCCCAGCCCCATCACGCCGAAGCCGGCGAGCATGTCGAGGTAGTCGTTGCCCTCCGCGTCCCAGAAGTGCGCGCCCTCGGCCCGCTCGTAGACCTTGTCGAAACCGAGGGTGTGGAGCATCCGCGGCAGCTGGTGGTTGAGGTGCCGGGTGTGGAGCTCGTAGCGTTCGGCCCCCCGTTCCGCGAGGAGCCGCGTCAGATCGAATCCCGGATGTCCGTCCTTCATGCCCCGTTCTCCTTCGGCATGTTCCGCTCTCCCACTGCCGTGCGGCGCTCGAGCGCCGTGCTGATGCGTCCGGCGATCTCCACCGGAGTGAGCCCGATCTCGGCCAGTACCTCAC
Organism: Streptomyces sp. NPDC051064; assembly: GCF_044455985.1. Taxonomy (NCBI): domain Bacteria; kingdom Bacillati; phylum Actinomycetota; class Actinomycetes; order Kitasatosporales; family Streptomycetaceae; genus Streptomyces; species Streptomyces sp. NPDC051064. The sequence continues at coordinate 1,969 of NZ_JBITFK010000011.1, read as the reverse complement.
CGCGCCCGGCGTGCGCGAGGAACTGTTCGGGGATGCCGAACGTCCGCAGCGGTACGTCGACGCCGGCGTCCCGCAGGGCCTGTCCGACGGCCCAGCCGACCCCGCCCGACCGGCTGTTGTCCTCGACGACCGCCACCAGCCGGTGCTGCGCGGCGAGCGCGGGCAGCTGCTCGTCGACCGGTTTGACCCACCGCGGGTCGACGACCGTGCAGCGGATTCCGGATCCGGCGAGCAGGTCGGCGGCCTGCAGACAGACCGGGGCGAGTACGCCGACGGCCACCAGCAGGACGTCCGGGTCCGGAGCCCGGTACAGGACGTCCATCCCGCCGATCCTCCCGACGGCCGCGACCGGCTCCCCCACCGACTCCTTGGGGAACCGGACCACCGTCGGCGCGTCGTCGACGTCGACCGCCTCGCGCAGCTCCTCGCGCAGCCGGTCGGCGTCGCGCGGGGCCGCGATCCGCAGCCCCGGGACGACCTGGAGCACGGACATGTCCCACATGCCGTTGTGCGAGGGGCCGTCGACCCCGGTGACGCCGGCCCGGTCCAGCACGAAGGTCACTCCACACCGGTGGAGGGCGACGTCCATCAGCAGCTGGTCGAAGGCCCGGTTGAGGAAGGTCGCGTAGACGGCCACGACGGGGTGCAGACCTCCGGTGGCCAGCCCGGCGGCGGAGACCGCCGCATGCTGCTCGGCGATCCCGACGTCCCAGATCCGGTCCGGGAACTCCTCCGCGAAGCGGGTCAGCCCGACCGGATGCAGCATCGCCGCGGTGATCGCGACGACGTCCGGGCGCTCGGCCCCGATCTCCGCGATCTCGTCGCCGAACACCGACGTCCAGGAAGGCGCGGCGGGCACGACGAGTGGTTCGCAGGTCAGCGGGTCCATCCTGCCGACGGTGTGGAAACGGTCGGCGTCGTCGGCCAGGGCGGGCGCGAAGCCACGGCCCTTCTCGGTGATGCAGTGCACCAGCACCGGGCCGTGGAAACGCCTGGCCCGGTGCAGTGCGGACTCGACCGCCGCCGTGTCGTGCCCGTCGACCGGGCCGACGTACTTGAGGCCCAGGTCCTCGAACATGCCCTGGGGCGCGAAAGTGTCCTTGAAGCCCTTCTTCGCACCGTGCAGCGACCCGTACAGCGGCTGTCCGATGACCGGCGTCTGCTGCAGCACCCCCTTGCCCCAGGAAAGGAAGCGCTCGTAGCCGTCGGTGGTGCGGAGGGTGGCGAGGTGGCCGGCGAGCCCGCCGATGGTGGGGGCGTAGGAGCGCTCGTTGTCGTTCACGACGATGATCAGCGGGCGATTCCTGGCCGCGGCGATGTTGTTGAGCGCCTCCCAGGCCATTCCGCCGGTGAGGGCCCCGTCGCCGATGACCGCCACGACATGACGCCCACGCTCCAGCACCTCGTCGGCCTTGGCGAGGCCGTCGGCCCAGCCGAGCACGGCGGAGGCGTGGGAGTTCTCGATGACGTCGTGCTCGGACTCCTCGCGGGAGGGGTAGCCGGAGAGGCCGCCCTTGCTGCGCAGTTTGGAGAAGTCCTGCCGCCCGGTCAGCAGTTTGTGCACGTAACTCTGGTGCCCGGTGTCCCACAGGACCCGGTCCACCGGTGAGTCGAAGACCCGGTGCAGGGCGATGGTGAGTTCGACCACGCCGAGGTTGGGGCCGAGATGACCACCCGTCCTCGCCACCGCCCGGATGAGGAACGCCCTGATCTCCTCGGCGAGGGCACCGAGTTCCGGTCGGCTCAGTGCCTTGAGATCCTGCGGCCCCTTGATGGATTCCAGCATCGTCACGCCCGGGCCCCTCTCTCTGCTCCTGCTATCGGCTCACGGTCACGGCGGGGGCCCCGCCGGGCGTCCCCGCTTCCTCCATACCCTCCGCGATCTTCATGGCTTCCTCGATGAGGGTCTCCACGATCTTCGACTCGGGGACGGTCTTGATGACCTCGCCCTTCACGAAGATCTGGCCCT